>NZ_JBYEZM010000005.1:0-513622 GCF_057624675.1 Klebsiella sp. PK01 | reverse complement strand
TAATGAATTACGTATGTTCACTCAGAGACTTGGTATTCATTTTTCGTCCGAGGACGTTAAGAATCCATGTCACTTTGAGTGCCCACACAGATTGTCTGATAAATTGTTAAAGAGCAGTTGCGACGCGCTTTAGCGCTCTGTCGCGAGGTGGCGTATATTACGCTTTCCTCTTTCAGAGTCAACCCTGAATTTCAGAATTTTTCTCTTCAACCGAACCGGCTGTTTGTGTGAAGTGATTCACATCTGCCGTGTCAGTGGGTGCGCATTATAGGGATCCCATTTTTTTGCACAAGCCTTTTTTCGATCTTTTTTTCTGAATGATGGTTTTTCGCGCTTTTCGCGCTGTTATTGCTCAAATAGCTCAATTTTTATCAGAAAAAGGGGTTGCGGGAGCGCCTGAAAGCTACCAAAGTCTGCTTATCTACCCTGATGTTGAGGCAGTCATGTCCAGTAATATACGTCCTTATAAAGAATTATTTCCCCAAATCGGTCTGCGGGTGATGCTGGATCCCAGCAGCGTTGTGATAGGCGACGTCAGAATTGCCGATGATGTAAGCATTTGGCCACTGGTCGCCATCCGCGGCGACGTGAACTATGTGTCAATCGGCGCACGTTCTAATATTCAGGACGGCAGCGTCCTGCATGTCACCCACAAGTCTTCTTATAACCCTGAAGGTAATCCGCTGCTCATCGGTGAGGACGTTACCGTCGGGCATAAGGTCATGCTGCACGGTTGCACTATCGGCAATCGCATTCTTGTCGGAATGGGGTCAATTCTGCTGGATGGCGTGGTAGTAGAGGATGACGTGATGATCGGCGCCGGCAGCCTGGTTCCGCAAAACAAGCGTCTGGAAAGCGGATACCTCTACTTTGGCAATCCGGTAAAACAAATCCGCCCCCTGACGGAGGCGGAATATGCAGGGCTGAAGTATTCAGCCAACAACTATGTGAAGTGGAAAGACGACTACCTGGATCAGGAAAACCAGACCCAACCCTGAGGGTCTTCTTGCCGATCGCGAATTAGCGCTTCCGCTTCATCTTCCAGATCCCAGCGATGTTCACTAAATAGAGCCAGCCACTGCGCTGGCTCATCGCCACTGAATCGTTGCTGCAGTGTCTTACCCCGAATAGCGCAGGTTAACTGCATACCATTGACCAGCGCCGGGAATAGGATGCATTGCCGTTCAGCGTCCCACTCTTCTCTATCGGGAAATTGGATCGCCTGGTTCACGCATTCAGTTCCTGATGTAAAACGGCAATTACCGGAGCAATTTCCGGTAGCGTACCGTGCCACAGCAGAACGGCATGTGCGGCCTGAGCCACCAGCATACCTAATCCATCCGCCAGTTTTTTAGCGCCATACTGCTGGCACCAATGCAGAAATGGCGTATTTCCTTTCTGATAAAACATGTCATAGCAGTAAACGTCGTCATGAATTAACGAGGAAGGTATTGCCGGGATATCGCCGCTTATACCGCTGGACGTCGCGTTAATAATGAGGTCAAACTGGTGGCCTTCCAGTTTATCCAGCGGTAACGCGCTAACGCTGCCGGTATGAGCAAAAAGCGTTGCCAGCTCATGAGCGCGGGAAAAAGTACGGTTAACAATAGTGACCGCGCAATCTAAAGAGAGCAGCGGTAACAATACACCACGCGATGCGCCGCCTGCGCCAATCAATAAAATCCTCATACCAGGTTTGATAAACCCCAGGCGCTCTAAATCGCTTAATAACCCTATGCCATCCGTATTGTCGCCAAGCAGACGGCCATCTTCCAGGCGCTTCAACGTATTGACTGCACCAGCCAGCGCGGCGCGTTCAGTGAGTTCATCGGCACGGGCAAAAGCTTCCTCTTTAAAGGGAACGGTCACGTTAGCGCCCTTACCGCCCGTGTTGAAAAAAGCGTCCAGGGTATTCACAAAATCATCTAATGGCGCCAGTACCCGACCGTAGGGGTGCGCAATATGTAACTGTTCGGCAAACAACTGATGAATGGAAGGCGACTTGCTATGCGCTATAGGGTTACCAAAAACGGCATAAGTTTCCATAAATTACCCCTGGCGGAACTGTTCACCCGTCAGGGCATCACGGATTTCAGATGGGTTTTGCCGCCCGCCCGTTGCGCCATCCACCACCGGGAAACTATCGCCAAACTGGGCACGTACTTCAGCAGTAGTCCGGCACGGCGGCTGACCGGTTAAGTTGGCGCTCGTTGAGACCAGCGGCTTTCCGTAGGCTTCACATAATTCAATTACCAGTGGATGATCGGTAACGCGCACGGCCAGCGAATCAAAGCGCCCCGTCAGCCAGCGTGGGGTATCCGGACGCGCCGGGAACACGAACGTCACCGGGCCGGGCCAACAGGAAAAGATAGCTTCACGCTGGGCGTCGCTTAACCGGGAATCATCAATATACGGTTTCAACTGTTCAAAGCTAGCGGCGATAAGAATCAGTCCCTTTTCAACAGGGCGCTGTTTTAACGCCAGAAGACGCATCACGGCCGTTTCGCTATCCGGATCGCAACCAACGCCAAATACCGCTTCGGTTGGATAGGCGATAACATGTTCATTATTCAGTACCGCCACAGCCTGTGCGACGGTTTCTGAGGGCAGGTTTTTATTCACTTATTTGTTCCGCCGGGATCGGCTTTCCACATTGTTTACTGGCGCAAAAGCGTTTAACGCCCTGCGCGGTTTTCTTTTCTATTAATAGCGGGTAATGGCATTCAGGGCATTCGCCCGCCACCGGTTTAAAATTAATAACGAACTGGCAATCAGGGTAGCGATCGCAGGAGTGAAAGGTTTTACCGAAACGGGAGCGACGCTGCACCAGATGACCCTGTCCGCATTGCGGACACGCGATAGCGGTCTCATCAGGTTTATCAATCAGCTCGGTATGTTCGCATTCGGGATAACGACTGCAGCCGATGAACATACCAAAGCGCCCCTGGCGTAACACCATAACAGCGCCGCAAGATGGGCACTCTTGCCCCTCCAGTACCTTGACGATATGTCCATCCGCCTGACTTTTCAGGGGACGGACATAGTCACAGTCCGGATAGTGAGAACAGCCGAGAAACGGGCCATGTTTCCCGGAACGAATCACCAGTTCGGCCCCGCACTGCGGGCAGGGCTCGTTTTTACGCACCGAAAACAGTGCTGATTTGGTCATAACAACTCGATGTTGCTGCAATAAGATTAATGCAGCATACCTTCATTTACTTCGAAGAGTAATTCTTCCATTTGCTGATAGGCGTTTTCACAGCCCGGAATATTAAACAGAACCATCAGGATCACCCATTTCAGGTCTTCCAGTTCAAACTCTGCCGTATCCAGCGCCAGTACGCGCTCTATCACCATTTCTCGCGTTTCGAGGTTCAACACCTGGATCTGCTCGAGGAAGAGTAAAAATCCTCGACAGCTGGCATCCAGACGCTGGCACTCTTCATCGGTATATACCCGAAGAGAGAGCGGGTCGGAGGCGAGCTGCATGGGTTCAACGAGACCTTCCTGATAATCAGCCAGTTTCTCGAGCCACATTAACGCGTTATAGATGTCTTCCCGCTCAAAACCCGCATCGGTCAGATCCCGCGTCAGTTTGTCCTGATCCACGCGCATTTCTGCTTCGTTATGGATATAAGTCTCAAACAAATACATGAGTACGTCGAACATGGCTTGCCCTCCTTAATCGGACATAGCCGCCGGGTACAGCTGCGATCCAGCCTGCTAACTCCAGTTCAAGTAGCTGGGCTACGGTTACTGGCACAGATTGGCCGGCACGTTCAGCGACAACGTCAACAGGTGTTACCTCATCTCCTACGTTAGCCAGGAGCTCTGGAAATGGCAATGCTACAGGAGGCTGATCTGCGTAATTATTTAGCAAATCAGCGGTCTCTTCCCGCGCTGACAGCTCATATTGCCAATACTCAAGGATCTCTTCCGGCGCGGTAACGGGAACCGCTCCCTGCTTTATCAGCCAGTGCGGCCCTTCAGAGCCTGGATTGCCAATTGGCCCAGGCAGGGCAAATACATCTCTACCCTGTTCCAGCGCGCAGCGGACAGTTACCAGGGAACCGCTTTTCAAGGCGGCCTCTATCACCAGAACCCCAGCGCTTAACCCGCTGATAATCCGGTTGCGGCGTGGGAAATTCCCCGGTAACGGTCGCGCAGAGAGAGGAAATTCGGAAAGTAGCGCGCCGCCGCTTTCCTCGATCTGCTTTGCTAAAGCCCGATGCCGGTGCGGATAGATATCAGATAAACCATTGCCTAATACGGCGATGGTTTTTCCCTTTACCGCCAACGCCCCGCGATGGGCAATGCCGTCAATCCCCAACGCCAGACCGCTAGTAATGGTCAAGCCATACCGCGCCAGCGCTTCACTGAATGCCTTTCCCCACCGCGCGCCGTACCACGAGTGCGCGCGGCTCCCAATGATCGCCAACTGTCGGCTACACAAGAGATCAACATTACCGCACACCAGCAGCGCGCCGGGATAATCGTCGATAGCGCGTAGCTGCGGCGGGTAGCGTGCATGATCCGCTGAAAGCAAATGATGTTCTGGTTGCTCTAACCATTGCAGTGAGGCGTCAATCTCCTGTTGCTTAAAGGCAAGAAACTGTATTGCCTGCGCTTTAGTTAAACCGGCCTCATGCAACGTTTCATTATCCGCATGACCTGCGCCAGCCAGCCGTCGCGCAACTAATACCATTTTATCGCCGTACAGGTTATTCACCCGCATCAGACGCAGCCAAATCTCCGTGGGCGTCATCCGTTCCCCCCTGCCATTAGCGGCTCAGCCAATCCTTGTGATTGGTTAGCGAGACTGTCAATTAGAGGGGGTTTTGTCTAGAATAGAGGTAATAATCTTATCAACTACTGAATACGACTCTGGATCTTTATGGCAGTTTTGCAAGTGTTACATATTCCGGACGAGCGCCTTCGCAAAGTCGCCGAGCCGGTCAAAGAAGTGAATGCAGAAATTCAGCGTATCGTCGATGATATGTTCGACACGATGTACGCTGAAGAAGGTATTGGTCTGGCCGCCACGCAGGTGGATATCCATCAGCGTATTATCGTTATTGATGTCTCGGAAAACCGTGAAGAGCGCCTGGTGCTCATCAACCCAGAGCTACTCGAAAAGGACGGCGAAACCGGCATTGAAGAAGGTTGTCTGTCGATTCCGGAACAACGTGCGCTGGTTCCACGTGCCGAAACCGTAAAAATCCGCGCGTTGGACCGTGAAGGCAACGCTTTCGAGCTGGAAGCTGATGGCTTGTTGGCTATCTGTATCCAGCATGAAATGGATCACCTGGTCGGTAAGCTGTTCATTGACTATCTGTCGCCGCTCAAACAGCAGCGCATTCGCCAGAAAGTTGAGAAACTGGATCGTTTACGCGCCCGTGCCTGATAACAAGGATTAACGTGTCACAAACACTACGTATCATTTTCGCCGGAACCCCCGACTTTGCAGCGCGTCACCTTGACGCGCTGTTGTCGTCTGAACATCAGGTGGTTGGCGTATTTACTCAGCCCGACCGCCCTGCTGGTCGCGGCAAAAAATTGATGCCGAGCCCGGTAAAAGTGCTGGCTGAAGCCAACAATCTACCGGTCTTCCAGCCATCCTCCCTACGTCCGCAGGAAAATCAGCAACTGGTTGCCGATCTTAACGCCGATGTTATGGTCGTCGTGGCTTATGGACTGATCCTGCCGAAAGCGGTTCTTGAAATGCCGCGTTTGGGCTGCATTAACGTTCACGGCTCCCTGCTTCCTCGCTGGCGCGGCGCAGCGCCGATTCAGCGTTCGCTATGGGCTGGCGATGCCGAAACCGGTGTCACCATCATGCAGATGGACGTCGGTCTTGATACCGGCGACATGCTGTATAAGCTCTCCTGCCCGATTACCGCGGAAGATACCAGCGGTAGCCTGTACGATAAGCTGGCCGACCTTGGCCCAGAGGGTCTACTGGCGACCTTAGCGCAGCTGGCCGATGGTAGCGCAGAGCCTGAAGTTCAGGACGAATCGCTAGTCAGTTACGCCGAGAAGCTGAGTAAGGAAGAGGCCCGTATTGATTGGTCGCTTTCCGCAGAACAGCTCGAACGCTGTATCCGCGCATTTAATCCCTGGCCAATGAGCTGGCTGGAAATCGATGAGCAACCGGTGAAGGTGTGGCGTGCATCCGTTATTGCAGAATCCGCCAACGCAGAGCCAGGCACTATCGTTGCAGCAACCAAGCAAGGGATCCAGGTTGCCACCGGCAACGGTATTCTGAATCTGGAATCACTGCAGCCGGCAGGGAAAAAAGCGATGAGTACCCAGGATTTACTGAACTCTCGCCGGGAATGGTTTATCCCCGGAAACCGCCTTGCCTGACGCACTTCTCTTCTAAAGCCCGGGTTCGCCGGGCATTTTTATTTTTGCGCTTATGAAAAAGAATAGTAATTTACGCAGCCTGGCAGCCCAGGCTATTGAGCAGGTCGTAGAGAAAGGCCAGTCTTTAAGCAATGTTCTGCCGCCGCTTCAGCAAAAAGTGAGCGAAAAAGACAAAGCGCTGCTGCAGGAGCTGTGCTTCGGCGTCTTGCGTACCTTAAGCCAACTCGAGTGGCTGATTGGTAAACTAATGGCGCGTCCGATGACCGGCAAACAGCGTACCGTACATTTCCTGATCATGGTCGGCCTGTATCAGCTACTTTATACGCGAATTCCCCCGCACGCCGCGCTGGCGGAAACGGTGGAAGGCGCGGTGGCAATTAAGCGTCCGCAGCTTAAAGGGCTTATCAATGGCGTATTACGCCAGTTTCAGCGCCAACAGGAAGAGCTGCTGGCAGAATTCGCCCAGCATGAGAACCGTTATCTCCATCCTAAATGGCTGCTTAAACGTCTGCAGCAGGCCTGGCCGGAACAATGGCAGGATATTGTGTCAGCTAATAATTTACGCCCGCCAATGTGGCTGCGTGTGAATCGCAGTCATCATTCGCGAGATGAATGGCTCTCTCTGCTGGAAGACGCGGGTTTACAGGGTTTCGCTCACCCGGACTATCCGGATGCCGTCCGTCTTGCCTCCCCGGCCCCGGTCCATGCGTTACCGGGATTTGAAGAAGGCTGGGTCACCGTTCAGGACGCCTCAGCTCAGGGCTGCATGCGCTACTTGCAACCGGAAAACGGCGAGCGCATTCTCGATCTCTGTGCGGCGCCGGGCGGCAAGACGACGCATATTCTGGAAGTCGCCCCGCAGGCAAATCTAATGGCGGTCGACATCGACCAGCAGCGTCTGTCTCGTGTCTATGACAACCTGAAACGTCTGGGTATGAAAGCGGAAGTGAAACAGGGCGATGGCCGCTATCCTGAACAGTGGTGCGGCGATGAGCAGTTCGACCGTATTTTGCTTGATGCGCCATGTTCGGCCACCGGCGTTATCCGTCGCCATCCGGATATTAAATGGCTGCGCCGGGATCGCGATATCGCCGAGCTGGCGCAATTACAGGCAGAAATTCTCGATGCCACCTGGGCTCATCTGAAACCGGGCGGTACGCTGGTCTATGCGACATGCTCTATTTTGCCGGAAGAGAATAGCCAACAGATCGCCGCCTTCCTGGCCCGTACCAGAGATGCCGAACTCCATGAGACAGGGACGCCGGAAAACCCGGGTCAGCAAAATCTGCCAGGGGCGGAAGAAGGCGATGGCTTCTTTTACGCTAAGCTAATCAAAAAGCGGAATTAATGGGTCACTGCTGATGAAGATTATTATTCTTGGCGCCGGACAGGTAGGCGGCACGCTGGCGGAAAATCTCGTCGGCGAAAACAACGATATTACCCTGGTCGATACCAATGGCGACCGTTTGCGCGGTCTGCAGGATAAGTTCGATCTCCGCGTCGTTCAGGGCCACGGTTCTCATCCGCGCGTGCTGCGTGAAGCTGGCGCCGATGATGCCGATATGCTGGTCGCCGTGACCAGCTCAGATGAGACCAACATGGTGGCCTGTCAGGTCGCCTATTCGCTGTTTAATACGCCGAATCGTATCGCCCGAATTCGTTCACCGGATTACGTTCGCGATGCCGATAAACTTTTTCATTCAGAAGCGGTACCAATTGACCATCTGATTGCTCCGGAGCAATTAGTCATCGATAACATCTACCGTCTGATTGAATATCCGGGCGCGCTTCAGGTAGTGAACTTCGCTGAAGGGAAAGTGAGCCTGGCCGTTGTGAAGGCTTATTACGGTGGACCACTGGTCGGTAATGCACTATCAACGATGCGTGAACATATGCCGCACATCGACACGCGCGTTGCGGCAATTTTCCGCCACGACCGACCAATTCGCCCACAGGGATCAACCATCGTTGAAGCTGGCGACGAAGTTTTCTTTATCGCCGCATCGCAACATATTCGCGCCGTAATGAGCGAACTCCAACGTCTGGAGAAACCCTACAAGCGCATTATGCTGGTCGGCGGCGGCAACATCGGCGCGGGTCTCGCGCACCGCCTGGAGAAAGACTACAGCGTGAAGTTGATCGAGCGCGATCAACAGCGTGCCGCTGAGCTTGCCGAAAAGCTGCAGAATACGATCGTCTTTTATGGCGATGCGTCGGATCAAGAGTTACTGGCGGAAGAGCATATCGATCAAGTCGATCTCTTTATTGCCGTCACCAATGATGACGAAGCCAATATCATGTCGGCAATGCTGGCCAAGCGGATGGGCGCGAAGAAGGTCATGGTGCTGATCCAGCGTCGCGCTTATGTCGATCTGGTTCAGGGAAGCGTGATTGATATTGCGATATCGCCGCAGCAAGCCACTATTTCTGCACTGCTGAGCCACGTACGTAAAGCTGATATTGTCGGTGTTTCGTCGCTACGCCGCGGCGTTGCCGAAGCGATTGAGGCCGTCGCGCATGGCGATGAAAGCACCTCTCGGGTAGTTGGCCGTTCAATTGATGAAATTAAGCTGCCGCCGGGAACGATTATTGGCGCGGTAGTGCGCGGTAATGACGTAATGATCGCCAATAATAATTTACGTATTGAGCAAGGCGACCACGTAATTATGTTCCTGACCGACAAGAAATTTATCTCCGACGTTGAGAGACTATTCCAGCCGAGCCCGTTCTTCCTGTAATTACAATGGGCGTCGCTCAGACGCCTTTTTATTATCCCTTATTTATCAATGGATAATATTTTCCGGCAATTATTCAACAGCAATGGAAAATGGAAATACATTTGATAAACTTATCAATGTCAGCTGGCTCAAGGAGAGTAAAATGGGTATGTTAAAAGAATTCCGCGAATTCGCAATGCGCGGGAATGTTGTCGATTTGGCAGTGGGTGTCATCATTGGTGCAGCATTCGGTAAAATTGTATCGTCTTTAGTGGCCGATATTATTATGCCTCCACTGGGTTTGCTTATTGGCGGGATCGACTTTAAACAGTTCGCCGTTACGCTACGCGATGCGCAGGGAGATGTCCCGGCCGTTGTCATGCATTATGGCGTGTTTATTCAGAACGTCTTCGATTTCATCATCGTCGCCTTCGCGATTTTCATGGCGATCAAACTGATGAATAAACTGAACCGTAAGAAAGAAGAAGCGCCTGCCGCTCCGGCGCCGAGCAAAGAAGAAGTACTTCTGAGTGAAATCCGCGATCTGTTAAAAGAACAAAATAACCGTTCTTAATCAGCACACAGAAAGCAGAAGGCCAGTGGTAAAAAAGCGATTCGCTTGCTTGCCACTGGCCTCCCGGTCATTACGTCCTGCATGTTTTTCTTTACGTTGATAGCTTCCTTTCCCTTTCTTATTTTTCTCAACGCGCTGTCTGAATAATGGGTCATGCAGTAATGCCTCAATCGCATTATCTTTAATTTGCCCTTTGGTATGCTGATAGCGACTCATAGTAACTCCAGTGAATGTATGAATTCGGCGCGAGTGTAAATCCGCGCGCGGAAAAAATCAACGCCCGGCATGGCTACCGCTGGCGCCTTGCTCTAAAGCTTCGAGAATTGAGCAGTAAACGCTACTGTGCGCCGTGCCGCAGCAGGCATCATTCAGCCGCTGTAAAGAACGCCGCATCGTTTCCAGTTCTTTAATACGCGCTTCGACTTCACTTAGCCGGGCCTGGACGATCCCTTTAGACTCCTGGCAAGTATGATGTTCGGGATCGATACGGATCGATAATAATTCGCGGATCGACTCCAGAGTGAAGCCTAATTGCCGGGCATAACGGATAAAACGCAGTCGCTGCAGATCGTTATCCGAATAGAGGCGAAAACCGCCTTCAGTGCGGATGTCGTGATCCATCATTTGCTGCTTTTCATAATAACGGATGGTATCCGGGGTGACATCAGCCAGTTTGGCCAGCTCGCCAATACGATACATAGCTACTCCTCGTTAATTTTGTGCCACAGTCTATCGGCATAATCACCGCGTAGAAAATCGGTATTCATCCCTGCCTGACGTAATTTCAGCTCAAACAGAGTCAAGCGACGGTTTAACTCGGCATACCGCGGGTCGTCATGCTCAACGGTCTTGAGTAGGTCGCTCAACGCCATGGCATCTCTACGTAACTCGAGTTCAGGTGGTAAACAGCCGGCATTTTTTAATAAGCGGTAACCGGCGCGTAGTTCCGGCGGCACATGTGAATCATCATCCAGCGCCAGCGGTTCGCCGCTGCCCGTCAGATTATCAAACTCGCCTTTAGATTGTGCGTCGAGGATGTGGCGTTCTGCCCACTGGTCCAGTAACCACATTATACGGCTCCCAGGGATGAACAAAAAGAGTACAGATAGTGTAATGAAGTGGGGTGGCGGTAGATATAAAAAAACCCGCCGGGGCGGGTTTTTTTACGTTACTACAGATTACTCTGCAGCAGCTTCTGCTTTCAGCTCAGCACGATCAACCAGCTCGATGTATGCCATCGGCGCGTTGTCGCCTGCACGGAAGCCACACTTCAGAATGCGAGTGTAACCACCGGCGCGGCTCGCGAAACGCGGGCCCAGCTCGTTAAACAGTTTTGCCACGATCTCGTTATCACGAGTGCGGGCGAATGCCAGACGACGATTAGCAACGCTATCAGTCTTGGCAAGAGTAATCAGCGGCTCAACTACGCGACGCAGTTCTTTCGCTTTCGGCAGGGTCGTCTTGATGATCTCATGACGAACCAGCGAACCTGCCATGTTACGGAACATAGCCTGGCGATGGCTGCTGTTGCGGTTCAGTTGACGACCACTCTTACGATGGCGCATGACCTTATCCTTCTCAGTAAAACCTTAACCTGTGATCCGGTTACTCGTCAGCAATGCTTGCCGGCGGCCAGTTTTCCAGGCGCATGCCCAGAGACAGACCACGTGAAGCCAGCACGTCTTTAATCTCGGTAAGAGATTTTTTACCCAGGTTCGGCGTTTTCAGCAACTCAACCTCGGTACGCTGTACCAGATCACCGATATAGTGGATAGCTTCTGCCTTGAGGCAGTTAGCAGAGCGGACAGTCAATTCCAGATCGTCAACAGGGCGCAGCAGGATCGGATCGAACTCTGGTTTCTCTTCTTTCACTTCCGGCTGACGTACATCACGTAAGTCAACGAAAGCTTCCAGTTGTTCAGCCAGAATGGTTGCCGCACGACGAATCGCCTCTTCAGGATCGATTGTGCCGTTGGTTTCCATCTCGATGACCAGCTTGTCCAGGTCGGTACGCTGCTCAACACGCGCGGCTTCAACATTGTAGGCAATACGCTCTACAGGGCTGTAGCAGGCGTCGACCAGCAGACGGCCGATTGGGCGCTCATCTTCTTCCGAATGAATTCGGGCAGAAGCCGGCACATAACCGCGACCGCGCTGAACTTTGATGCGCATGCTAATAGATGCGTTCTCATCGGTCAGGTGGCAGATCACGTGCTGCGGCTTGACGATTTCGACATCACCGTCGTGGGTAATGTCGGCTGCAGTCACAGGGCCAATGCCAGATTTATTCAAAGTAAGGATGACTTCATCTTTACCCTGAACTCTCACCGCCAGCCCTTTCAGGTTGAGCAGGATTTCAAGGATGTCTTCCTGAACGCCTTCTTTGGTGCTGTACTCGTGCAGTACACCATCAATCTCAACCTCGGTCACCGCGCAACCCGGCATCGATGAGAGCAGAATACGGCGCAGTGCGTTACCCAGAGTATGGCCGAAGCCACGCTCTAAAGGCTCAAGGGTCACCTTGGCGTGCGTCGAACTCACTTGCTCGATATCGACCAGGCGCGGTTTTAGAAACTCTGTCACAGAACCCTGCATTGTGTCCTCTCTTTGGTACTAAGCTTTACTTGGAGTAAAGCTCGACGATCAGGTGTTCGTTAATGTCCGCAGACAGATCAGAACGCTCCGGCTGACGCTTGAACGTACCTTCCATCTTGCCAGCATCAACTTCCAGCCAGGTTGGCTTTTCACGCTGCTCAGCCAGCTCCAGAGCGGCTTTCACGCGAGATTGCTTTTTCGCTTTCTCACGGATGCTAACAACGTCATTCGCTTTTACCTGATAAGAAGCGATGTTAACAACACGACCGTTTACCATGATAGCCTTGTGGCTAACCAGCTGGCGTGCTTCAGCACGAGTGGCGCCGAAGCCCATACGGTATACAACGTTGTCCAGACGACCTTCCAGCAGAGCCAACAGGTTTTCACCGGTGTTGCCTTTCAGACGTGCTGCTTCTTTATAGTAGTTACGGAACTGACGCTCCAGCACACCGTACATACGGCGAACTTTTTGCTTTTCACGCAACTGCACACCATAGTCAGACAGACGCGGCTTACGCGCACCGTGCTGGCCAGGAGCTTGTTCAATTTTACACTTGGTATCGATCGCGCGAACGCCAGACTTAAGGAATAAGTCAGTGCCCTCACGACGGCTCAGCTTGAGCTTAGGACCCAAATATCTTGCCATTTTCTTTCTCCAACAATCCTAGAAACGAGGCGTTATACGCGACGTTTTTTCGGCGGACGACAACCGTTATGAGGGATCGGAGTCACATCAGTAATATTAGTGATGCGGAAACCAGCGGCGTTCAGTGCACGAATAGTAGATTCGCGACCTGGACCCGGACCTTTAACCATAACTTCCAGATTCTTGATGCCGTATTCTTTTACGGCTTCTGCGCAACGCTCTGCTGCAACCTGAGCTGCAAACGGAGTGGATTTGCGAGAACCACGGAAACCGGAACCACCGGCTGTTGCCCAACCCAGCGCGTTACCCTGACGATCAGTGATGGTAACGATGGTGTTGTTAAAAGAAGCATGGATATGAGCCACGCCATCAGAGACTTGTTTTCTTACACGCTTACGTGCACGAACTGGTGCCTTTGCCATTATTCAATCACCCCGATTATTTCTTGATCGGTTTACGCGGACCCTTACGGGTACGTGCGTTGGTCTTAGTACGCTGACCGCGAACCGGAAGACCACGACGATGGCGTAAACCACGGTAGCAACCAAGGTCCATCAGACGCTTGATGCTAAGGGTGATTTCACGGCGCAGATCACCTTCAACGACAAATTTACCTACTGCTTCACGCAGAGAATCAATCTGTTCTTCAGACAGCTCACTGATCTTAACATTTTCAGCGATACCCGTTTCAGCGCAGATGGCTTTAGAGCGGGTCTTGCCGATACCAAAAATTGCGGTTAAAGCAATTACGGTATGTTTCTGATCAGGAATGTTAATGCCTGCTATACGGGCCACTATGCACTCCTACTATTTAATATGTACGTACCATGCTGAAAAGCCCGTTTTCAGGATACTCAAATGGAAACGTACAGACATACAAAAGATTGGCTGGCTAATCTAGCCAGCTCAACCCAACTTTGCAAGAAAAATATGCGAATAAATCAGCCTTGGCGCTGTTTATGCTTTGGCTCGGCACTGCAAATCACACGGATGACACCATCACGCTTAACGATTTTGCAGTTACGGCATAATTTCTTGACGGAAGCACGAACTTTCATTTTTACTCTCCGTAACTTCTCGGGCGACCAGTTAGCGGCCGTAGCCTTTCAGGTTCGCCTTCTTCAATGCAGACTCATACTGACTAGACATCATCAGAGTTTGCACTTGAGCCATAAAGTCCATAATCACGACGACAACAATAAGCAGCGAGGTTCCACCGAAGTAGAACGGCACTTTCATTGCATCACGCATGAACTCCGGGATCAGGCAGATAAAAGTGATATACAACGCACCGACCAGAGTCAGGCGGGTCATTACTTTATCGATATACTTCGCCGTTTGTTCTCCCGGACGAATTCCTGGTACAAATGCACCGGACTTCTTCAGGTTATCTGCTGTTTCACGCGGGTTGAAAACCAACGCCGTGTAGAAGAAACAGAAGAAGATGATTGCAGACGCATAGAGTAACACATAAAGCGGTTGCCCAGGCTGCAAATACAGCGAAATTGTTGTCAGCCAGTTCCAACCAGTACCGCCCCCGAACCATGACGTGATGGTCGCCGGGAACAGAATAATACTGGAAGCGAAGATTGCCGGGATTACCCCCGCCATATTCACTTTCAGCGGTAAATGTGTGCTCTGTGCAGCATAGACACGACGACCCTGTTGACGCTTAGCGTAGTTTACCACAATGCGGCGTTGACCACGTTCAACGAATACAACGAAGAAGGTCACTGCAAATACTAATACTGCAACCAACAGCAACAGGAGGAAGTGCAGGTCGCCTTGACGCGCTTGCTCGATAGTATGGGCGATGGCCGGCGGGAGTCCCGCAACGATCCCGGCGAAGATCAGGATCGAGATACCGTTTCCGATACCGCGTTCGGTGATCTGTTCGCCGAGCCACATCAGGAACATAGTCCCTGTGACCAGACTAACAACAGCGGTGAAATAGAATGCAAAGCCCGGATTAATCACCAGGCCCTGCATACCAGGCATATTCGGCAGACCGGTAGCAATACCGATCGACTGGAATATAGCCAGCACCAGAGTACCGTAGCGGGTGTACTGGCTGATCTTACGACGACCAGACTCCCCTTCTTTCTTCAGTTCTGCCAGCGGTTGATAAACAACGGTCAGCAGCTGGACAATGATCGACGCCGAAATATACGGCATGATCCCCAGAGCAAAGATAGAAGCACGGCTGAGAGCACCACCAGAGAACATGTTGAACATTTCAATGATGGTGCCTCGCTGTTGCTCAAGCAGTTTGGCAAGTACAGTGGCATCAATACCAGGGATCGGAATAAAAGAGCCAATACGGAACACAATCAGCGCACCGATAACAAACAAAAGTCTGCGTTTCAGTTCGCCAATTCCACCTTTGGCACTTTGAAAATCTAATCCCGGTTGTTTAGCCATCTGCTACTTATTCCTCAATTTTACCGCCAGCAGCTTCGATAGCAGCACGAGCGCCTTTAGTCACGCGCAGGCCACGAACAGTTACCGGACGAGTTACCTCACCAGACAGGATCACTTTCGCGAACTCGATCTGGATACCGATAATGTTAGCCGCTTTCAGCGTGTTCAGGTCTACCACATCGCCTTCTACGTGAGCCAGATCAGACAGACGAACTTCTGCGGTGATCATTGCTTTACGAGAAGTGAAGCCGAATTTCGGCAGACGACGGTACAGTGGCATCTGACCACCCTCGAAACCGCGACGTACGCCACCGCCAGAACGAGAGTTCTGACCTTTGTGACCACGACCACCGGTTTTACCGAGGCCAGAACCGATACCACGACCCAGGCGTTTACCCGCCTTTTTGGAGCCTTCGGCCGGAGACAGAGTATTTAAACGCATCTCTTACTCCTCAACTTTAACCATGAAGGAAACCGCGTTGACCATACCACGAACAGCAGGAGTATCCTCGCGCTCTACGGTGTGACCAATACGACGCAGACCCAGGCCAAGCAGCGTTGCCTTGTGTTTCGGCAAACGACCGATTGCACTGCGGGTTTGAGTAATTTTAATAGTCTTTGCCATGGTTTATTTCCCCAGAATTTCTTCAACGGATTTACCACGCTTGGCAGCGACCATATCTGGAGACTTCATATTTTCCAGGCCATCAATAGTTGCACGAACCACGTTGATCGGGTTGGTGGAACCATATGCTTTAGCCAGAACGTTACGAACCCCAGCGACTTCCAGAACGGCGCGCATTGCACCACCGGCGATGATACCGGTACCTTCGGAAGCCGGCTGCATGAATACACGAGAACCCGTGTGAGTACCCTTAACCGGGTGCTGCAGGGTGCCAGTATTCAGCGCGACGTTAATCATATTGCGACGGGCTTTTTCCATCGCTTTCTGGATCGCTGCTGGAACTTCACGCGCTTTACCGTAACCAAAACCTACGCGACCGTTACCGTCACCAACTACAGTCAGAGCTGTGAAGGAGAAAATACGACCACCTTTAACGGTTTTAGATACGCGGTTAACCGCGATCAGCTTTTCCTGCAGTTCGCCAGCTTGTTTTTCGATGTGAGCCATCTTACACCTCTACCTTAGAACTGAAGGCCAGCTTCACGGGCAGCATCTGCCAGTGCCTGGACACGACCATGATATTGGAACCCGGAACGGTCAAAGGAAACATCTTTGATGCCTTTTTCCAGAGCGCGTTCAGCAACAGCTTTACCCACAGCTGCAGCCGCGTCTTTGTTACCGGTGTACTTCAGTTGTTCAGAGATAGCTTTTTCTACAGTAGAAGCAGCTACCAGAACTTCAGAACCATTCGGAGCAATTACCTGTGCGTAAATATGACGCGGGGTACGATGTACCACCAGGCGAGTTGCACCCAGCTCCTGGAGCTTGCGGCGTGCGCGGGTCGCACGACGGATACGAGCAGATTTCTTATCCATAGTGTTACCTTACTTCTTCTTAGCCTCTTTGGTACGCACGACTTCGTCGGCGTAACGAACACCCTTGCCTTTGTAAGGCTCAGGACGACGGTAGGCGCGCAGATCTGCTGCAACCTGACCGATCACCTGCTTATCAGCGCCTTTCAGCACGATTTCAGTTTGAGTCGGGCATTCTGCAGTGATACCGGCCGGCAGCTTATGTTCAACAGGATGAGAGAAACCTAAAGCCAGGTTTACTACATCCCCTTTGACCGCTGCACGATAGCCTACACCAACCAGCTGAAGCTTTTTAGTGAAGCCTTCGGTAACACCGATAACCATTGAGTTCAGCAGGGCACGCGCGGTACCAGCCTGAGCCCATCCGTCTACGTAACCATCACGCGGACCGAAGGTCAGAGCATTATCTGCATGTTTAACTTCAACAGCATCGTTGAGAGTACGAGTCAGCTCGCCATTCTTACCTTTGATCGTAATAACCTGACCGTTGACTTTAACGTCAACGCCGGCAGGAACAACGACCGGTGCTTTAGCAACACGAGACATTTTTTCCTCCGATTAGGCTACGTAGCAGATAATTTCGCCACCAAGACCAGCTTGGCGCGCTGCACGATCAGTCATAACACCTTTAGAGGTAGAAACAACTGCGATACCCAGACCCGCCATAACTTTCGGCAGCTCATCTTTACGTTTGTAGATGCGCAGACCTGGGCGGCTGACACGCTGAATGCTTTCTACAACAGCTTTACCCTGGAAATACTTAAGAGTCAGTTCCAGTTCCGGCTTGATGTCGCCTTCAACTTTAAAATCTTCAATAAAGCCTTCTTCCTTCAGCACGTTGGCAATTGCCACTTTCAGCTTGGAGGAAGGCATGGTGACCGCAGCTTTATTCGCGGCCTGACCGTTACGGATACGGGTCAGCATATCCGCGATCGGATCTTGCATGCTCATCTGTCTTTACTCCCGTGATTCAATTGGTGACAATTACCAGCTAGCCTTTTTCAGACCCGGGATTTCACCGCGCATAGCGGCTTCACGGACCTTGATACGGCTCAACCCGAACTTCCGCAGGAAACCATGCGGACGACCTGTTTGACGGCAGCGATTACGCTGACGAGACGGGCTGGAATCACGCGGCAGAGTCTGCAGCTTGAGAACAGCGTTCCAACGATCTTCGTCGGTTGCGTTCACATCAGAGATGATAGCTTTCAGTTCAGCGCGTTTAGCGAAGAATTTATCAGCTAAAGCCACGCGCTTTACTTCGCGTGCTTTCATTGATTGCTTAGCCATTAAGTAACCCTACCTTACTTGCGGAACGGGAAGTCAAAGGCAGCCAGCAGAGCGCGGCCTTCTTCATCAGATTTCGCAGTAGTGGTAATGGTAATATCCAAACCACGAACGCGGTCGACTTTATCGTAGTCGATTTCTGGGAAGATGATCTGCTCACGGACACCCATGCTGTAGTTACCACGACCGTCGAAAGACTTAGCGGACAAGCCACGGAAGTCACGGATACGCGGTACAGCAATAGTGATCAGGCGCTCAAAGAACTCCCACATGCGCTCGCCGCGCAGAGTTACTTTACAGCCGATCGGATAGCCCTGACGGATTTTGAAGCCTGCAACTGATTTGCGTGCTTTGGTGATCAGCGGTTTTTGACCGGAGATTGCTGTCAGGTCAGCTGCTGCGTTATCCAGCAGTTTCTTGTCAGCGATCGCTTCACCAACACCCATGTTCAGGGTGATCTTCTCGACCCGAGGGACTTGCATGACAGAATTGTAGTTAAACTCAGTCATGAGTTTAGCGACTACTTCGTCTTTGTAGTAATCATGCAGTTTCGCCATCGTACTACTCCAAATTACTTGATAGTTTCGCTATTAGATTTGAAGAAACGGACTTTTTTGCCGTCTTCGAATCTAAAGCCTACACGGTCAGCCTTGCCGGTTGCCGCGTTGAAGATAGCAAGGTTAGAGACTTGAATAGCTGCTTCTTTCTCTACGATGCCGCCTGGTTGGTTCAGGGCCGGAACCGGCTTCTGATGTTTCTTAACCAGGTTGATACCTTCAACAATGACCTTGCCGGAAGACAGGACATTTTTAACTTTACCGCGTTTACCTTTATCTTTACCGGTTAACACGATAACTTCGTCATCACGACGGATTTTCGCTGCCATGATTCGCTCCTTAGAGTACTTCTGGTGCCAGAGAGATAATTTTCATGAACTTCTCGTTACGAAGTTCACGAGTTACCGGCCCAAAAATACGCGTACCGATAGGTTGCTCGCTGTTATTGTTTAAAATAACGCATGCATTACCATCGAAGCGAATGACAGAACCGTCCGGGCGACGAACACCCTTCTTGGTGCGCACCACTACCGCCTTCAGCACATCACCTTTCTTGACCTTACCACGCGGAATTGCTTCTTTGATGGTGATCTTGATGATGTCGCCTACGCCTGCGTAGCGACGGTGCGAGCCACCCAGAACCTTGATACACATTACGCGACGTGCACCGGAGTTGTCGGCGACGTTCAGCATAGTCTGTTCTTGGATCATTTTAGTGCTCCGCTAATGTCAACTACTACTGGGACCCAAAAGCTGGGTCGTTAAAAAGCCCCATATCGAGGGCGCGGCATTATAACACCGCTTCTGCAATATGGGTAGAAAAAATAAACGGCCCATCGCTGAGCCGTTTATTCGTATTGAGAATGCGTACTCTATTACAGAACCGCTTTCTCTACAACGCGAACCAGCGTCCAGGACTTAGTCTTGGACAGTGGACGGCATTCACGGATTTCAACCTTGTCGCCGATACCACATTCGTTGTTCTCGTCATGTACGTGCAGTTTGGTCGTACGTTTGATGAATTTACCGTAGATCGGGTGTTTCACAAAACGTTCGATAGCAACAACAATGGATTTCTCCATTTTGTCGCTAACTACGCGACCTTGCAGAGTACGGATTTTATCGGTCATTACGCACCCGCCTTCTGAGTCAGTAAAGTCTTAACGCGTGCAACATCACGACGCACTTGCTTCAGCAGATGAGTCTGTTGCAGCTGGCCACTTGCAGCCTGCATACGCAGGTTGAACTGCTCACGCAGCAGGTTCAGCAGCTCAGCGTTCAGCTCTTCAACGCTTTTTTCACGCAGCTCTTTTGCTTTCATTACATCACCGTCTTAGTTACAAAGGTGGTTTTGATCGGCAGTTTCGCTGCTGCCAGGCCGAATGCTTCACGGGCCAGCTCTTCCGGTACGCCGTCCATTTCATAAAGGACTTTACCCGGCTGAATCAAGGCAACCCAGTACTCCACGTTACCTTTACCTTTACCCATACGAACTTCCAGCGGCTTCTCGGTGATCGGTTTGTCCGGGAATACACGGATCCAGATCTTACCTTGACGCTTAACTGCACGGGTCATAGCACGACGTGCTGCTTCGATCTGACGTGCAGTCAGACGACCACGGCCAACAGCTTTCAGACCGAAAGTGCCGAAGCTAACATCCGTACCCTGCGCCAGACCACGGTTGCGGCCTTTGTGCACTTTACGGAATTTTGTACGCTTTGGTTGTAACATCAGCGACGCTCCTTATTTACGGCCTTTACGCTGCTGCTTTTTAGGTTGAGCAGCCGGTTCCGGTTGTTCAACAGCAGCCATACCACCCAGGATCTCACCTTTGAAGATCCATACCTTAACGCCGATTACACCGTAAGTGGTGTGCGCTTCAGAGGTGTTGTAGTCGATGTCAGCACGCAGAGTGTGCAGCGGTACGCGACCTTCACGGTACCATTCGGTACGTGCGATTTCCGCGCCGCCCAGACGGCCGCTAACTTCAACTTTGATACCTTTAGCGCCCAGACGCATTGCGTTCTGTACAGCACGCTTCATAGCACGACGGAACATAACGCGACGTTCCAGCTGAGAAGTGATGCTGTCAGCAACCAATTTAGCGTCCAGTTCAGGCTTACGAACTTCGGCAATATTGATCTGTGCAGGAACGCCAGCGATATCCGCTACGACCTTGCGCAGTTTTTCTACGTCTTCGCCTTTCTTACCGATAACGATACCCGGGCGAGCAGTGTGAATGGTCACACGGATGCTCTTAGCCGGACGCTCGATAACGATGCGAGATACAGACGCTTTAGCCAGCTCTTTAGTTAAGAACTGACGTACTTTAAAATCGCTGTCCAGGTTGTCAGCGAATTCTTTGGTGTTCGCGAACCAGGTAGAGTTCCATGGTTTGACAATACCCAGGCGAATACCATTAGGATGTACTTTCTGACCCATTGCTAGTCTCCAGAGTCTCAGCGATCGGACACAACCACAGTGATGTGGCTGGTGCGCTTCAGGATGCGATCTGCACGACCTTTAGCACGCGGCATAATGCGCTTCATGCTCGGGCCTTCGTCTACGAAAATTTTCGCAACTTTCAGATCATCAATGTCAGCGCCATCGTTGTGTTCAGCGTTAGCAATGGCAGATTCCAGTACCTTCTTGACCAGTACAGCAGCTTTTTTGTTGGTGTAGGTCAGAATATCCAGGGCCTGCGACACTTTCTTACCGCGAATCAGGTCAGCTACAAGGCGAACCTTCTGAGCAGAAGAACGAGCATGGCGATGTTGAGCTAAAGTTTCCATCTCTTCCTCCTACCTTATTTCTTCTTCGCTTTTTTATCAGCAGCGTGGCCGCGATAAGTACGAGTCGGTGCGAATTCACCCAGTTTGTGACCAACCATTTCGTCGGAAACAAAGACTGGAACGTGCTGACGACCATTATGGACAGCGATGGTCAAACCGATCATGTTAGGAAAGATCGTTGAACGACGGGACCAAGTGCGCAGGGGCTTCTTGTCTCCGCTTTCCACCGCTTTCTCTACCTTCTTCAGCAAGTGCAGGTCAATAAAAGGACCTTTCTTGAGAGAACGTGGCATGGCTTATCCTCTAAAATTATTTGCTACGGCGACGTACGATGAATTTATCAGTACGCTTGTTGCTGCGGGTCTTCTTACCTTTGGTCTGCAGGCCCCACGGGGATACCGGGTGCTTACCAAAGTTACGACCTTCACCACCACCATGTGGGTGATCGACTGGGTTCATCGCAGTACCGCGAACGGTAGGACGAACACCACGCCAGCGTGCAGCACCTGCTTTACCCAGAACGCGCAGCATATGCTCAGCATTGCCAACTTCGCCCAGAGTAGCGCGGCAGTCTGCTTCGACTTTACGCATTTCACCAGAACGCAGACGCAGGGTGACATAAGCACCGTCACGAGCAACGATCTGAACGTAAGTACCAGCGGAACGAGCCAGCTGACCGCCTTTACCTGGTTTCATTTCTACGTTATGAACGGTAGAACCAACCGGGATATTGCGCATCGGCAGGGTGTTGCCTGCTTTGATTGCAGCATCAACGCCAGACTGAATCTGGTCGCCAGCTTTCAGGCCTTTCGGGGCCAGAATGTAACGGCGCTCACCGTCTTTGTACAGAACCAGCGCGATGTTCGCGGAACGGTTCGGATCGTACTCAAGACGTTCAACAACTGCCGGGATACCATCTTTGTTGCGTTTGAAGTCAACAATACGGTAAGCCTGCTTGTGACCACCACCGATATGACGAGTGGTGATACGGCCATTGTTGTTACGACCGCCGGATTTGCTGTTTTTTTCAACCAGCGGAGCAAAAGGTTTGCCCTTGTGCAGCTCTGGGTTGACCACTTTAACAACGTGGCGACGACCCGGAGATGTCGGTTTACATTTAACAACTGCCATTGTATTACTCCTCCGACTTACTCAGCGCCGCCGACGAAGTCCAGATTCTGGCCTTCCTTCAGGGTGACGTAAGCTTTTTTCCAGTCGCTACGACGACCGATACGCTGTCCGTGACGTTTAACTTTCCCTTTAACTACCAGGGTGTTAACGACTTCGACTTCGACTTCAAACAGTTTCTGCACAGCAGCTTTGATTTCTGCTTTGGTCGCGTCTTTAGCAACTTTGAGAACGATGGTGTTGGTTTTTTCCATCGCAGTAGACGCTTTTTCAGAAACGTGCGGTGCGCGCAGCACCTTCAGCAGACGTTCTTCACGAATCATGCCAGCATCTCCTCAACTTGCTTAACAGCATCAGCAGTCATTACGACTTTGTCGAAGGCGATCAGGCTAACCGGGTCGATACCAGTCGCATCGCGTACGTCAACCTTGTGCAGGTTACGTGCGGCCAGGAACAGGTTCTCGTCCAGCTCACCGGTGATGATCAGCACATCTTCCAGAGCCATGTCTTTCAGTTTCTGAGCCAGCAGCTTAGTTTTAGGCGCTTCTACAGAGAACTTCTCGACAACGATCAGACGATCCTGACGTACCAGTTCGGACAGAATGCTTTTCAGCGCGCCGCGGTACATCTTCTTGTTAACTTTTTGACTGTGGTCCTGCGGACGAGCAGCGAAGGTTACGCCACCGGAACGCCAGATCGGGCTCTTGATAGAACCTGAACGCGCACGGCCGGTACCTTTCTGGCGCCATGGCTTTTTGCCTGAACCAGTTACTTCAGCACGAGTCTTCTGAGCACGAGTACCCTGACGCGCACCAGCTGCATAAGCAACAACAACCTGGTGAACCAGCGCTTCGTTGAAATCACGACCGAAGGTAGTTTCGGAAACAGTCAGCGCGCTCTGCGCGTCTTTCAATACTAATTCCATTGCTATCCCCTTACGCCTTCACAGCTGGTTTAACGATCAGGTCGCAGCCGGTTGCACCCGGAACACCACCTTTAACCAGCAGCAGGTTGCGCTCAGCGTCAACACGTACTACGTCCAGGCTCTGAACAGTAACGCGTTCGTTGCCCAGCTGACCTGCCATTTTCTTGCCTTTGAACACTTTGCCCGGAGTCTGGTTCTGACCGATAGAACCCGGAACGCGGTGAGACAAGGAGTTACCGTGGGTAGCGTCCTGGGTACGGAAGTTCCAGCGCTTAACGGTACCAGCGAAACCTTTACCTTTAGAGGTACCGGTTACGTCAACTTTTTTAACGTCAGCAAACAGTTCAACGCTAATGTTCTGACCAACGGTGTATTCTTCACCATCTGCCAGACGGAACTCCCACAGGCCGCGGCCAGCTTCTACGCCAGCTTTAGCAAAGTGACCAGCTTCCGGCTTAGTTACACGGTTAGCTTTTTTAGCACCAGTGGTAACCTGAACAGCGCGATAGCCATCGTTAGCCAGATCTTTGACCTGAGTAACGCGGTTTGCTTCAACTTCGATAACGGTTACTGGGATAGAGACGCCATCTTCAGTGAAGATGCGGGTCATACCCACTTTTTTACCGACTAAACCAATCATTGTATCAACCTCTCAATCGCTCGATGACCTGATTAACCCAGGCTGATCTGCACGTCTACACCGGCAGCCAGGTCCAGACGCATCAGAGCATCAACGGTTTTTTCAGTTGGCTCAACGATGTCAACCAGACGCTTGTGAGTACGAATCTCGTACTGATCACGCGCATCTTTGTTGACGTGCGGAGAGATCAGAACGGTGAAACGCTCTTTGCGGGTCGGCAGCGGGATCGGACCACGGACTTGCGCACCAGTGCGCTTAGCAGTCTCGACGATTTCCGCGGTTGATTGATCGATCAGACGATGATCAAACGCTTTAAGGCGGATACGGATTCTTTGGTTCTGCATGAGACCAGAGCTCCAATTATTTTATAGACGAAATGATTACTCCTCATACCCATTACGATTGATGGGAGAGTGTAACCGTTCTTACAGAGTTCCCCGATTGGGAACATTGTTAGGTAGCAAACTGCGCTACCAGGGCTCATATCGAACCGGCCGTCAATTTTGACAGGCCCGCGCATTATACGCAAATTCAGGCGCGACGCAAGTGCTGATTAGAAAATCATCACCACAATTTGCGCGTCTTCTCGCGCAGGCGCTCAGCAATGCAATAACACGATAAATAAGTCAGGAATAAGCCTTCCATCTTGCACAAATGCGCTTTGCGCAAACGCGCGACGATAAGCAAAGTGAGCGCATTATCCCCGAACAGGAGTGTTCCATGCTTACCGTCCTCCCCTTCTTAGTTTGCTACTGTGCATTAACCCTGGCGTTGTGCTGGCAGGACCTGCTTCACGGTCTTCTTCCCGACAGTCTCACCTGCCCGCTGCTGTGGAGTGGTTTAGTTTTTTACCTGTGTCTTGCGCCGCAGCGGCTAGAAGATGCCGTCTGGGGGGCTATTGCCGGCTATCTTTTTTTTGCCCTGCTCTATTGGCTATATCGCATGTTTCGCAGCTATGAGGGATTAGGATACGGCGACGTTAAATATCTTGCCGCCCTCGGCGCCTGGCACGGTTGGCAAAAGTTGCCACAGCTGGTATTGGTCGCCTCGCTGTTTGCCGGGATGACATGGATGACATTGGCGTTGGTCAGGAGGAGGAAGCAACAACGATGGGATTTGAACAACCCGCTGCCGTTTGGGCCATTTCTGACTGCAGCGGGTTTTTGGTGCGGGTGGCAGACGTTCGCTAGTCTGACACTTTGATCTGCGATTGAAGGTAATTTTGCAGACCGATTTTACCGATCAGATCTAACTCGGTTTCCAGCCAGTCAATATGGCCTTCCTCATCGGCAAGGATTTCAATCATCATATCGCGACTGACATAATCATGAACGCTGTCGGCATAGGCGATTGCCTCACGCAGGTTTTGCGCACCTTCGAGCTCCAGCCGTAAGTCAGACTGCAGCATCTCTTCGACATCCTCACCGATGCCAAGTTTGCCAAGATCCTGCAGGTTAGGCAGCCCTTCAAGAAACAAAATACGCTCGATGTACTTATCGGCGTGTTTCATCTCATCGATAGATTCATGATATTCAATATCGTTGAGGCGCATCAGGCCCCAGTTCTTGAACATTCTTGCATGAAGAAAATACTGGTTAATAGCAACCAGTTCGTTTCCCAATAATTTATTGAGATAACTTATGATTTTGACATCACCTTTCATTATAAAGTCCCTCCGCTTCCACTTATTGAAGCGTAGTCCGGGCTATAAGGATGTCAAAAAGAGAAGGGTCGCGATCAGGCGATTTCTTTGAATTCCGGCATGCTGGTTAATTCATCTTCCATCACTTCGCGTGCCGCGCGGACGCACTTACCGCATTGATTTCCAACGGGAATAAACTTGCGTAATTGTTGAAAAGATTGCGGTTGAAATTGACGCACAACCTGGCGGATTTTTTTATCGCTAACGCCATTGCACAAACAAACGTACATATAAACTCCCGTTCAATTTATGCACAAAGTTTAAATGAGAATAGTTATGATTACAATAGACTGTTTATTAATTATCCGTAGCGGCGCACTTTATGAATATTTAAACCAACCTGGCTTATCACCAAATCACAGACAGCAAAAAGGGCGCCGAAGCGCCCTTTTTAATTCAAAGCTAACGAATTAGCCCAGAACTTTAGCTACAACGCCCGCGCCAACGGTACGGCCGCCTTCACGGATTGCGAAACGCAGACCGTCGTCCATCGCGATCGGGTGGATCAGGGTAACAACCATTTTGATGTTGTCGCCCGGCATTACCATCTCTACGCCTTCCGGCAGTTCGATGGTACCAGTCACGTCAGTAGTACGGAAGTAGAACTGCGGACGGTAGCCTTTGAAGAACGGAGTATGACGGCCGCCTTCGTCTTTGGACAGGATGTACACTTCAGATTCGAACTTGGTGTGCGGCTTGATGCTGCCCGGCTTAGCCAGTACCTGACCACGTTCGATTTCTTCACGTTTGATACCACGCAGCAGAACACCTACGTTCTCACCAGCACGGCCTTCGTCCAGCAGTTTGCGGAACATTTCAACGCCAGTACAGGTGGTTTTCGCGGTTTCTTTGATACCAACGATTTCAACTTCTTCACCAACTTTGATGATACCGCGCTCTACACGACCGGTAACAACGGTACCACGACCGGAGATGGAGAATACGTCTTCGATCGGCAGCAGGAACGGCTTGTCAATCGCACGCTCTGGTTCCGGGATGTAAGAATCCAGGAAGCCAGCCAGTTCGATGATTTTCGCTTCCCACTCTGCGTCGCCTTCCAGCGCTTTCAGAGCAGAACCACGAACGATCGGAGTGTCGTCGCCCGGGAAATCGTACTGAGACAGCAGTTCACGAACTTCCATCTCAACCAGTTCCAGCAGCTCTTCGTCATCAACCATGTCGCATTTGTTCAGGAACACGATGATGTACGGAACGCCTACCTGACGACCCAGCAGGATGTGCTCACGAGTCTGCGGCATCGGGCCGTCAGTCGCAGCAACAACCAGGATCGCGCCATCCATCTGAGCAGCACCGGTGATCATGTTTTTAACATAGTCGGCGTGGCCCGGGCAGTCTACGTGTGCGTAGTGGCGAGTCGGGGTGTCATATTCAACGTGAGAAGTGTTGATGGTGATACCACGAGCTTTTTCTTCCGGCGCGTTATCGATCTGGTCGAATGCGCGAGCAGCACCGCCGTAGGTTTTAGCCAGTACGGTGGTGATTGCAGCGGTCAGAGTAGTTTTACCATGGTCGACGTGGCCGATAGTACCAACGTTGACGTGCGGTTTTGTACGTTCAAATTTTTCTTTAGACACGGCTATATTCCTTACTATAGTGCTCTCCCCTCAGGAGAGAGCACGGGACTTAGGTTTTAATCCTGTGGATTATTTACCACGGGCTTCAATAACGGCCTGAGCAACGTTGTTCGGCGCATCATCATACTTCAGGAATTCCATGGTGTATGATGCACGACCTTTGGTCAGAGAACGCAGCTGAGTTGCATATCCGAACATTTCAGACAGCGGAACTTCAGCGTGGATCTTAACGCCAGTTACTTCAGATTCTTGACCGCGCAGCATGCCGCGACGACGGCTCAAGTCACCGATTACGTCACCGGTGTTCTCTTCCGGAGTTTCTACTTCAACCTTCATGATCGGCTCAAGCAGAACTGGTTTCGCTTTCTTAAAGCCTTCTTTAAAGGCGATAGAAGCGGCCAGTTTAAACGCCAGCTCAGAGGAGTCAACGTCGTGGTAAGAACCGAAGTGCAGACGGATACCCATATCAACTACCGGGTAACCAGCCAGCGGACCAGCTTTCAGCTGTTCCTGGATGCCTTTATCAACGGCCGGGATGTATTCGCCAGGGATTACACCACCTTTAATGTCGTTGATGAACTCGTAACCTTTCGGGTTAGAGCCCGGCTCCAGCGGGTACATGTCGATCACAACGTGACCGTACTGACCACGACCACCAGACTGCTTGGCGTGTTTACCTTCAACATCGGTAACTTTCTGGCGAATCGCTTCGCGGTAAGCAACCTGAGGTTTACCGACGTTCGCTTCAACGTTGAATTCACGCTTCATACGGTCAACGATGATGTCGAGGTGCAGCTCACCCATACCGGCGATGATGGTCTGGTTAGACTCTTCGTCAGTCCATACGCGGAATGACGGGTCTTCTTTAGCCAGACGACCCAGAGCCAGACCCATTTTTTCCTGGTCAGCTTTGGTTTTCGGCTCAACGGCGATGGAGATTACCGGCTCAGGGAATTCCATACGCTCCAGAATGATCGGCGCATCCGGGTCACACAGGGTGTCACCAGTGGTTACGTCTTTCAGACCGATAGCGGCAGCGATATCGCCCGCGCGAACTTCTTTGATCTCTTCACGTTTGTTAGCGTGCATCTGAACGATACGACCGAAACGCTCACGTGCAGCTTTCACGGAGTTCAGTACGGTATCACCAGAGTTAACCACACCGGAGTACACACGGAAGAAGGTCAGGTTACCAACAAACGGGTCGGTAGCGATTTTGAACGCCAGTGCAGAGAACGGCTCGTCGTCGCTTGCGTGACGCTCAGCCGGGGTATCTTTACCGTCGTCCAGGATGCCGTTGATTGCCGGAACATCAACCGGGGATGGCAGGTAATCAATTACCGCATCCAGCATCGCCTGAACACCTTTGTTCTTGAACGCAGAACCGCAGGTTACCAGGATGATTTCGTTGTTCAGAACGCGCTGACGCAGAGCTTTTTTGATCTCTTCTTCAGTCAGTTCTTCACCACCCAGGTATTTTTCCATCAGCTCTTCGGAAGCTTCCGCAGCGGACTCGATCAGGTTCTGGTGCCATTCGTCAGCCAGGTCCTGCATGTCAGCCGGGATATCTTCGTATTCGAAGGTAACGCCCTGGTCTGCATCGTTCCAGTTGATGGCTTTCATTTTCACCAAGTCAACAACACCGGTGAAACCTTCTTCAGCACCAATTGCCAACTGCAGCGGAACCGGGTTCGCGCCCAGACGGGTTTTGATCTGACCAACAACTTTCAGGAAGTTCGCACCCATGCGGTCCATTTTGTTAACGAACGCAATGCGCGGAACTTTATATTTGTTTGCCTGACGCCATACGGTTTCAGACTGCGGCTGAACACCACCAACTGCGCAGTAAACCATTACCGCACCATCAAGAACACGCATGGAACGTTCTACTTCGATAGTGAAGTCAACGTGCCCCGGGGTGTCGATGATGTTTACACGGTGCGGTTCATACTGTTTAGCCATACCAGACCAGAATGCAGTAGTCGCAGCGGAAGTGATGGTGATACCACGTTCCTGCTCCTGCTCCATCCAGTCCATGGTAGCGGCGCCGTCATGAACTTCACCGATTTTGTGGTTTACACCGGTGTAGAACAGAATACGTTCGGTAGTAGTGGTTTTACCGGCGTCGATGTGCGCACTGATACCGATGTTACGGTAGCGTGCGATGGGTGTTGTACGAGCCATTTGATTCCTCGTTTATTTCTTTAGGCGTTCAGTTAAGTTATCCAGAGCGGGCGACTCATCTGAAACGCCCGCCTGGTGACTATGACTCCGAAGGGATTACCAACGGTAGTGTGCGAACGCCTTGTTGGCTTCGGCCATACGGTGAACGTCTTCACGTTTCTTAACTGCAGTACCTTTGTTGTCTGCAGCGTCAGTGAGTTCGTTCGCCAGGCGCAGAGCCATGGATTTATCACCGCGTTTACGAGCAGCTTCAACGATCCAACGCATTGCCAGGGCATTACGACGAACCGGACGTACTTCAACTGGAACCTGATAAGTAGAACCACCTACGCGGCGGGACTTAACTTCGACAGTCGGGCGCACGTTTTCGAGCGCAACTTCGAAGGCTTCCAGTTCAGTTTTACCAGAGCGCTGAGCCAGGGTCTCCAGCGCGCTGTATACGATAGTTTCTGCAGTAGATTTTTTACCATCTACCATCAGGATATTTACAAATTTAGCCAGCAGTTCTGATCCGAACTTCGGATCCGGCAGAATTTTACGCTGACCAATGACGCGACGACGTGGCATGGAAATACTCCGTTGTTAATTCAGGATTGTCCAAAACTCAAAGAGTTTAGTTTGACATTAATATAAAACGTTTGGCCTTACTTAACGGAGAACCATTAAGCCTTAGGACGCTTCACGCCGTACTTGGAGCGAGCCTGCTTACGGTCTTTAACGCCGGAGCAGTCAAGCGCACCACGAACGGTGTGGTAACGAACACCCGGAAGGTCTTTAACACGACCGCCACGGATCAGGATCACGGAGTGCTCCTGCAGGTTGTGACCTTCACCACCGATGTAGGAGGTGACTTCGAAACCGTTAGTCAGACGCACACGGCAAACTTTACGCAGTGCGGAGTTCGGTTTCTTAGGAGTGGTGGTATATACGCGAGTACATACGCCACGTTTCTGCGGGCAGGCTTCCAGCGCCGGCACGTTGCTCTTTGCAACTTTGCGCGCGCGTGGTTTGCGTACCAGCTGGTTAACTGTTGCCATTAAATAGCTCCTGGTTTTAGCTTTTGCTTCGTAAACACGTAATAAATCGCCTCATATAATATGAGGACGCAGAATTTTAGGGCGGTGCCGAAAAGGTGTCAAGAAATATACAACGATCCCGCCATTACCAGGCCAACTGACCTTCATGTTTGACCGTAAGACTGACGAAATCAGTATAGTCAACCCTGACGACACTGTCCGCAATTTGACCAGCCAGCCCGCGGGCTTCGATATCGTCTTGCAGAGCATGTAGGGTTATGGGGGCGGATTGCAGGATTTCAAGGAAACGGCCGCCGTCAATCGCCGCGACCACGCCATCGGAGAGCAGCAGCAGATCGTCACCTGGCTTCACCAGACGCAGCATCGCATCGATATCGGCGTGCCAGGGAGAGACGCTTAGAGTATGGAGCATCTGGGCCTCAGAATCGTAGAATCACGTTGAACTCGTCAAGCCGGGCGCGCAGCGCTTCTGGCTCGAGGCTTTCTGCATCCACCACCCACGGCGTATCGGCGGCCAGACCGCGTTCGCGGGCAGACGCCGCGCATAGCCAACACTGTTCGATGTCATACAGCGATAACAGCTTGAAGGTGGCGATATAATCACGGGCGAGGATTTTTCCCGGCTGCTGGCCAGGGATAATCTGAAACACGCCGTCGCCGACAAAGAAGACGCCGAGATCATCGGTAAGCGCCGAGGTCGCCAGTAAGGCGTCCAGCCCTTCCCTGCCGGCTGCGCTGCCGTGCGGCGCGGAAGAAAATACGAAGGCCACGCGTTTCATCAGAACTGCACCATTCTATCGCAGGTTAACGACGCTTCAGCCAGCGCGCCTAGTCCGCTTAAGGTGAATCCCGGCTGCAGATTCTGCGCCGGCAAACCAAGCTGCTGCGCTTCGCATTCATCGGTCACGCCGCGGCGTAGCGCGGCTGCCACGCAAATGTGCAGCGCAACGGCATGTTCATCATGCAGGCGCTGCCAGTGACGCACCAGGTCTACCTCATCGCTGGCAGGGGCCGTCAGCTGATTGGCGTTGTAGACTCCTTCGCGATAGAAAAACACGCAGGCCAGTTCATGCCCTGCGTTAATAACCGCCTGCGCAAACTGCCACGCGCTACTGGCCTGCTGAGTACCGTAGGCAGGCCCGGTTACCGTGATGGCAAAACGCATTACTTATCGAGTCCCTGGAAATCACCGCTTTTAAACTGGCGGATGTAGAGGTACACCGTGTGTTTAGAGATATTCAGGCGATCGGCTACCTGGTTAATCGCATCTTTGATATCGAAGATGCCTTTCTCGTAAAGATTCAACACGATTTGGCGGTTTTTCGCGTTATTCGACACGTTGCGATCGGCATTCACCTCTTCAATGGTGAACTCCAGCGTTTGTGCGACCAGGTCATCTACCGACGAGGCGAAGTTGACCTGCGAGTTGACTTCCGGCGTTTCCGGCGGAATGAAAGTGCTCATAATCTGCGAGAACGGGACATCGAGGTTCATGTTGATACAAAGCAGACCAATCACCCGATGTTCGCGGTTACGTATGGCGATAGTCACCGATTTCATCAGCACGCCGCTTTTCGCGCGGGTAAAATAGCACTTCGATACGCTGCTATCCGCTCCCGTCATATCGTGCAGCATACGTAACGCCAGATCGGTAATCGGCGAGCCAATTTGGCGGCCGGTGTGTTCACCGTTAGCGATACGAATAGCGGAGCATTTTAAATCCTGCAGTGAGTGCAGCACGATTTCACAGTGGGAGCCAATGAGCATCGCTAACCCGTCCACCACCGCTTCATAGGATTTTAGGATATCGAAGTCGGTCTGGTCGAAAGGACGTTGATCCAGCAGGTCAAGCTCGCTGGTTTCGTTGGTTAAAAGCGACCTGGACATGTAAAAAAGCACTCCTTTTCAGGAGCCTGTCGTTATCGTCAGGGCAGGCTCATCATCATTATTAAGCTATCTAAAGTAATACAGCGCCTGAGGAATTTTCCAGTTTTAATTATATCTGCTGCCAATAAAAAAGCCGCCGCCCCTGAAGGCGGCGGCTTATGGCAGATTACTTCTTAGCGTCTGCAGCCGGTGCTTCGGCAGCGGCTTCTGGCTTAGCATCAGCCTTCGGAGCCGGTTTGATGTCCAGCAGTTCTACATCGAATACCAGCGTAGAGTTAGCCGGGATACCCGGAACGCCAGTTTTGCCGTAAGCCAGATCCGGTGGGATGACCAGCTTGATTTTGCCGCCTTTTTTGATGTTTTTCAGGCCTTCGGTCCAGCCCGGGATAACGCCATCAAGACGGAAAGAGAGCGGCTCGCCGCGGGTGTAAGAGTTGTCGAACTCTTTACCATCGATCAGCGTACCTTTGTAGTTCACCACGACGGTATCGCTGTCTTTCGGCGCATCGCCGGTACCGGCTTTCTCGACTTTATACATCAGGCCGGATTTAGAAGTTTTCACGTCCTTCTCTTTAGCGAAGGCGTCACGGAACGCTTTGCCTTTGGCATCGTTCTCGGTCGCATCTTTTTCCATCTTCTGCTGAGCGGCGGTTTTCACGCGGGTCTCAAAGGACTGCAGAGTGGTTTCAATTTCTTTGTCGGACAGTTTGCTCTTATCGGCAAACGCATCCTGCACGCCGGCGATCAGCTGGTCTTTATCCAGTTTGATACCCAGCTTCTCTTGTTCTTTCAGGGAGTTTTCCATGTAACGGCCGAGGGATGCACCCAGCGCATAAGCGGATTTTTGATCGTCATTTTTAAATGCCGATTTGCTGTCCGCCGCCGGTGCGGCTTTTGCTGCGGTATCGGCAGCAAAGGTCAGCGGTGCATTCAGGGCAACGGCCATCGTGGTCGCCAGCAGCGTTACTTTAAACAGTGATTTCATCCATTTCTCCAGGGCCGGGGCATCTCACCCCAGGGTTATCATAAAAAGCAAAAAACGTACTATAGAACGTTGCAGAACAAATCTACATACGGACCTACCTGAATATCGCCTCATTTCAGACTATTTTTGTATGAATTAGTTTCCTCTCTGACGTTACGATGCTGCGTTAACGCGGAAACTTGAGTAGAATCCGCCCGCAAACAAGACAGAAGAGGCGACCTATGAACGATAGCACAATGGAGACGCGTCTGGCGGAACTGGAAAGCCGACTGGCGTTTCAGGAGATCACCATCGAGGACCTCAACAAAACCGTCACGGCGCATGAAATAGAAATGGCCAAAATGCGCGAACATATGCGCTTGATGATCGAAAAACTGAAAGCGACGCAGCCGTCGCACATCGCGTCACAGTCTGAAGAGACACCGCCTCCGCATTATTGAGACGTAAAAAAAGCGGGTCTCCCCGCTTTTTTTGGCTATTCGCGCGAACGCGACGCCATTAGTGGCAACCGCAACCGCCGTTACCGCAACCACCTTTGCCGTGTTCATGGTCGTGACCATGATCGTGGCCGTGGCCGCCGCAGCAACCGTCATGACCGTGGTCATGATCGTGATCGTGGCCATGAGCGCCGTGTACGTGACCGTGCTCCAGCTCTTCTGCAGTGGCTTCGCGCAGGGCGACAACTTCTACGTTGAACTTCAGATTCTGGCCAGCCAGCATGTGGTTGCCGTCAACCACCACGAAATCGTCGCCGACTTCGGTGATTTCTACCGGTACCGGACCCTGGTCGGTTTCAGCCAGGAAGCGCATGCCAACCTGCAGTTCGTCAACGCCCATGAAGACGTCTTTAGGAACGCGCTGAACCAGGTTTTCGTCATACTGGCCGTACGCGTCATTCGCGCCGACTTCGACATCAAATTTGTCGCCCACTTCGTGGCCGTTTAATGCGTTTTCCAGGCCGGAAATCAGGGAACCGTGACCATGCAGGTAGTCCAGCGGCGCACTCACCGGAGACTCATCAACCAACACACCGTCTTCTGTACGTACCTGATAGGCCAGGCTGACCACCAGGTCTTTTGCTACTTTCATGATATCTCCTGAGCATGGGAAGAATAGTGGCGCAGATTGTAGCGGAATTCTGCAGCCGTGTACCCTCTAGCTTAAAAAAAGCCGACAGATAACGCTAGTCCGGATGAAAAATGCCGATCACTTGCTCTTCTTTGCGAACGTGTTCGCGGACCTCTTTATCGGCCTCGCGCATCTGATGTCCGCACTTAACACACTCAACAATATCGACATTATTCTCGCGCCACATCGCCAGTGAATCCTGTGCCTGGCACGCCGGACATTTTGCGCCGGCAATAAAACGTTTACGTACCGCCATTTTGCTCTACCTTTTATTCAAACTCGTCCCAGCCGTCCAGCTGCCGGCTTTCTTTCTGCATCTCACGCTCAAAAATCTCTTCCAGCTCGCGCCGGGCTTCCCGCACGCGGGATATCTGTACGGTATCAGTATGCACCGGCATTAACTCGCGAAGCATTCGCATATCGAGGCGTCGAAAGTGTAACTGCGCGCGCTGCGCCTGATGCGGATGCATTCCCAGAGTCACCAGCGCCTTGCGCCCCAATTCCAGGGCGCTGGAGAAGGTTTCACGCGAGAACTGCGTCACGCCGGCCTGTAATAGCTCATGCGCCTCTACGCGCCCCCGCGCTCGCGCCAGAATATGCAGGTGGGGAAAATGCTGTTGGCACATCTCCACCAGCTTCATGGTATCTTCCGGCTCGTTGCAGGTAATCACGATAGACTGCGCCTCTTCCGCCCCCGCCGAGCGCAGCAGCTCAAGCTGCGTCGCATCGCCGAAATAGACTTTGTAGCCATATTTGCGCATCAGGTTGACCGCGCTGATATCGCGTTCAAGCACGGTAATACGCATTTTATTGGCCATCAGCAGGCGCCCAATCACCTGACCAAAACGCCCGAAGCCGACGATAATCACCTGTGGCTTATCATCCTCGACCCACGGCGCCTCATCGGTATCCTCCGCCGGGTTAAGCCGTCGTGACAACACTTTATCAATGACCTTCATCAGGAGCGGCGTGGTCATCATCGATAAGGTTACGGTAACCAGCAGCAGCGCCATTTGATCGTTATGGAACAGCTTCTGCGAAGCCGGCATGGAAAAGAGAACAAAGGCGAACTCGCCGCCCTGGCTCAATACGCCGGCGAACTGCGTGCGCTCGGAGCTGCGCAAACCATATAGCCGGGCCAATACATAAAGCACCAACGCTTTAACCGCCACCAGCGCGGCGACGCTCAGCGCGACCCACAACAGATGGGTATATAGCACGCCAAGATTCAGCGCCATACCGACGGAGATAAAAAACAGCCCCAGCAGCAGGCCTTTAAACGGCTCAATAGCGATTTCCAGCTCGTGGCGATATTCGCTTTCCGCCAGCAGCACGCCGGCGATAAACGTCCCCAGCGCCATCGACAGCCCCAGGGCGTCCATAAACAGCGCGGAACCCAGCACCAGCAGCAGCGTGGCGGCGGTGAAGACCTCACGCACGCCGGAACCAGCGATAAAGCGGAATACCGGGCGCAGCAGAAAACGGCCGCCAATCAGCATGCCGGCGAATGCCAGCACCTTCATCCCTACCGACATCCAGTTGAAGTTATCGTCGCCGTGTCCGGCGAGCAGCGGGACCAGCGCCAGCGCCGGGATCACCGCTAAATCCTGAAATAACAGAACTGAAAAACCCAGCTGGCCGGATTCGTTACGGCTCATTCCTTTCTCGCGCATCAGCTGCAGCGCCATCGCGGTAGAGGACATCGCCAGACCAATACCGCCCACTACGGCCGCCTGCCACGAAAACCCGGTGACCACCAGCAATCCGCCGAGGATCGCCGCGCTAAACAACACCTGCGCCGCGCCGACCCCGAATATTGAGTTGCGCAGTTGCCACAGTTTGGCGGGGTTGAGCTCAAGGCCGATGATAAACATGAGAAACACGACGCCCAGCTCGGAAAAGTGAAGAATTTCATCCACATCGCTAATAAACCCGAGCCCCCACGGGCCAATCGCAATCCCGGCCAGCAGGTAACCGAGTACGGCGCCAATACCCAGCCGGGCCGCCAGCGGAACCGCCACCACGGCGGCAAACAAAAACAGTACCCCTGCTAATAGCAAATCAGCTCCCGCCATTGGCGCCTCCTGTTGCAACAGGATTCGCGAGCCAATCGCGGTACGCGCGGGCGTGGCTTTGCAAATCTTCCGGCCGCTGTCGGCGCGCCCAGTAGACAATAATCGGACTCAGCCAGTGCATGCGGCACATGCCGGCCGTTAACTCAAAAGGGCGCAGAATATCGTTCATCGGATAGCGGTTAGCATCGCGGCGGTAAGCGCTCTCCGGCTCGCCGGTGGTGATCACGCTACGCCAGTACTTTCCCGCCAGTTGATTTCCTCCCGCGCCGCTGGCGAAGCCGCGGCTCAGCACCCGGTCCAGCCACTCTTTCAACAATGCCGGGCAGCTCCACGTATACAGCGGATGTTGGAACACAATCACCTGATGCTGACGCAGGAGATCCTGCTCATGGGCGATATCAATAAAAAAATCTGGATAGTGCGCATAAAGATCGTGCACGGTGACATTCGGCAACTGTAAAGCCGGTTCAAGCAACACCCGGTTGGCCACGGAATCCTGAGATTCTGGGTGGGCATACAGCAGCAACACTTTCGCTGTCTGAGACATCATTCCCCTCCCGAACGTCATCTGGCGGCTTGCGAAGCGGCTGCGTCTCGACGCAACCAGAATGACTTTGTCTATCGTCTTCATTTTGGGCTACCATTGCGGCCCAATGGAGCGTTTCGCTTCCACACTACATTATCATAAAGACAAATTAACATAGTCTGAACATACGGCGCCTTATGATTGTTTTCTCCTCGTTACAAATTCGTCGCGGCGTACGCGTCCTGCTGGACAACGCCACCGCCACCATCAATCCTGGCCAGAAGGTCGGTCTGGTAGGTAAAAACGGCTGCGGTAAATCTACGTTGCTTTCGCTTTTGAAAAACGAGATAAGCGCCGACGGCGGCTCCATGACCTTCCCGAGCAACTGGCAGCTGGCGTGGGTTAATCAGGAAACGCCGGCCCTGCCGCAGCCGGCTATTGATTATGTTATTGATGGCGATCGCGAGTTCCGCAAGCTGGAAGCCGATTTACAGCAGGCCAATGAGCGCGACGACGGCCATGCCATCGCCACCGTCCACGGTAAGCTGGATGCGATTGACGCCTGGACGATTCGTTCCCGCGCCGCCAGCCTGCTGCACGGCCTTGGATTCAGTAACGAACAGCTCGATCGGCCGGTCAGTGATTTCTCCGGCGGCTGGCGTATGCGCTTAAACCTCGCGCAGGCGCTGATCTGCCGTTCCGATCTGCTGCTGCTCGACGAACCGACCAACCACCTCGATCTTGATGCGGTGATCTGGCTGGAAAAGTGGCTAAAGGGCTATAACGGTACGCTGATCCTGATTTCCCACGATCGTGATTTCCTCGATCCGATCGTCGATAAAATTATTCATATCGAACAGCAAACGATGTTCGAATACACCGGTAACTACAGCTCGTTTGAAATCCAGCGCGCGACCCGTCTGTCGCAGCAGCAGGCCATGTATGAAAGCCAGCAGCAGCGCGTAGCCCACTTGCAGAGCTACATCGACCGTTTCCGCGCCAAAGCCACCAAAGCGAAGCAGGCGCAGAGCCGTATCAAAATGCTTGAGCGTATGGAGCTTATCGCCCCGGCGCACGTCGATAACCCGTTCCACTTCAGCTTCCGCGCGCCGGAAAGTCTACCGAACCCGTTACTCAAGATGGAGAAAGTCAGCGCCGGCTACGGCGAACGAATTATTCTCGACTCCATCAAGCTGAATCTGGTACCCGGTTCGCGTATCGGTCTGCTGGGGCGCAACGGCGCCGGTAAATCAACGCTGATTAAGCTGCTGGCCGGCGAACTACAGCCGCTGTCCGGTGAAATTGGCCTGGCTAAGGGCATTAAGCTCGGTTACTTCGCCCAGCATCAGCTCGAATTCCTGCGCGCCGATGAGTCGCCGATACAGCATCTGGCCCGCCTGGCGCCGCAGGAGCTGGAACAAAAATTGCGCGACTACCTCGGCGGCTTTGGATTCCAGGGGGATAAAGTCAGCGAAGAGACCCGCCGTTTCTCCGGCGGCGAAAAAGCGCGTCTGGTGCTGGCGTTAATCGTCTGGCAGCGCCCTAACCTGCTGCTGCTCGATGAACCGACCAACCACCTTGATCTTGATATGCGCCAGGCCTTGACCGAAGCGCTGATCGACTTCGAAGGGGCGCTGGTCGTGGTCTCGCACGATCGCCACCTGATCCGCTCCACCACTGACGATCTGTATCTCGTGCACGACGGTAAAGTCGAACCTTTTGATGGCGATCTGGAAGATTATCAGCAGTGGCTGAGCGATTCGCAGAAGCAGGAAAACCAGACTTCTGAAGCGCCAAAGGATAACGGCAACAGCGCGCAGGCGCGTAAGGATCAAAAACGCCGCGAAGCCGAACTGCGTACGCAAACGCAACCGCTGCGTAAAGAGATTGCCCGTCTGGAAAAAGAGATGGATAAACTCAACGCGCAGCTGGCGCAGGCGGAAGAGAAACTGGGCGACAGCGAGTTGTATGACGCCTCGCGCAAAGCGGAATTAACCGCATGCCTGCAGCAGCAGGCGAGCGCCAAATCAGGGCTCGAAGAGTGTGAGATGGCGTGGCTCGACGCGCAGGAACAGCTGGAGCGGATGCTGCAGGAAAGTTAATGAGTAACCGCCCGGCGGTGAGAGAAAATTCATCGTCGGGACTTTCTGCTTAGGCATCCCGGGAGACTTTCCGAAATTCATCGCTCAGCCATTCTCTTGAGTCATTTTCATGTAATCTATACCGATTACCCGCAAGACCACATATTGGCTAACCGCCCACTTTTATGCGCGGTATAGTGTTCTAAAAGTTTCTTAATAATCCTGGTACTATGGTTGAAATAACCCCGACAGCAGTGACGCCCCCCGATAACGACTCGCGTGAATTCCATCCGATGCGCGGCGTGGGCAATCGTCATCTGCAAACCATGCTGCCGCGGATCATCCGCCGCAAGCTCCGATTTACGCCGCACTGGCAACGCCTTGAGCTGCCGGATGGCGATTTCGTCGATCTGGCCTGGAGCGAAGACCCCGCCGGCGCGCGCCACAAACCGCGACTGGTGGTCTTTCACGGTCTGGAAGGCAGCCTGCACAGCCCTTACGCCCACGGTTTGATTCACGCCGCCATGCAGCGCGGCTGGCTCGGGGTGGTGATGCATTTTCGCGGTTGCAGCGGCGAGCCGAATCGCAACAGTCGTATTTATCACTCTGGCGAAACGGAAGACGGTACCTGGTTCCTGCACTGGCTGCAGCGCGAGTTCGGCGCCGCGCCGACGGCGGCGGTAGGCTATTCGCTTGGCGGCAACATGCTGGGCTGTCTGCTGGCGAAAGAAGGCGACAATATTCCGCTCGATGCAGCCGTCATTGTCTCGGCGCCCTTTATGCTGGAAGCCTGCAGCTACCATATGGACAAAGGATTTTCGCGCGTCTATCAGCGTTACCTGCTCAACCTGCTGAAAGCCAACGCCGCGCGCAAGCTGAAAGCCTATCCAGGCTCGCTGCCGGTCGATCTTCGCCAGCTTAAAAGCATGCGCCGCATCCGCGAATTCGACGACATGATCACCGCCAAAATCCACGGTTTCGCCGATGCGCTAGACTATTACCGACAGTGCAGCGCGATGCCGCGCTTAAGCGATATCACCAAGCCGACGCTGATCATTCACGCGAAAGACGATCCGTTTATGGACCATCATTCAATTCCGCCGCAGGAACAACTGCCGGCTAACGTCGAATATCAGCTCACGGAACAGGGCGGCCACGTTGGCTTTGTCGGCGGTACGCTGCGAAAACCGCAAATGTGGCTGGAGCAACGTATTCCGGATTGGTTAACCCGCTGGCTGGGAGGACAAGCATGATTATTCCCTGGCAGGATCTCGATCCCGAAACGCTGGATAATCTGATTGAAAGCTTTGTGTTGCGCGAAGGCACCGATTATGGTGAACATGAACGTTCGCTTGCCGATAAAGTCGCCGATGTAAAACAGCAGCTTAAAACCGGGGAGGCCGTGCTGGTGTGGTCAGAACTGCACGAGACGGTCAACATCATGCCCCGCAAGATGTTTAACGGCTAAGCGCCATGCCCCTCTAACCGCGAGTGCCTGGCGCGATACGGCGACACACCATCACTTAATCAGGGAGTTGTTATGTCTGCCAAACATCCAGTGATCGCAGTCACGGGCTCCAGCGGCGCGGGCACCACCACCACCAGCCTCGCGTTTCGCAAAATTTTCTCGCAACTGAACCTGCATGCCGCGGAGGTCGAAGGGGATAGCTTCCATCGCTATACTCGCCCGGAAATGGACATGGCGATCCGCAAGGCGCGCGATCAGGGCAAACACATCAGCTACTTTGGCCCGGAAGCCAATGACTTCAGCCTGCTTGAACGCACCTTTTTAGAGTACGGCGAATTCGGCAAGGGCCAGTCGCGCAAATACCTCCATACCTACGATGAAGCGGTTCCCTGGAATCAGGTTCCCGGCACCTTTACCCCATGGCAACCGCTGCCTGAACCGACCGACGTGTTGTTTTATGAAGGGCTGCACGGCGGCGTGGTGACGCCGCAGCATGACGTGGCGAAACATGTCGACCTGCTGGTCGGCGTGGTGCCGATCGTCAACCTTGAATGGATCCAGAAGCTCATTCGCGATACCAGCGAACGCGGCCATTCGCGCGAAGCGGTGATGGACTCGGTGGTGCGTTCGATGGAAGACTATATCAATTTCATCACCCCGCAGTTCTCACGCACCCATATCAACTTCCAGCGTGTGCCGACGGTCGATACCTCGAATCCGTTTGCCGCCAAAGGCATTCCATCGCTCGACGAAAGCTTCGTGGTGATTCACTTTCGCAATTTGCAGGGGATTGATTACCCCTGGCTGTTGGCGATGCTACAGGGGTCGTTTATCTCGCATATGAACACCCTGGTGGTGCCAGGCGGTAAGATGGGGCTGGCGATGGAGCTCATTATGGCGCCGCTGGTCGAGCGCTTGATGGAAGGCAAAACCATTAGTTAAGGGCAAAATAAAACCCCGGTCGCCGTGCTGCCGGGGTTAGTGTCCCGCTACGTCAATTCGTCTCAGGCTTCGATCACTTCGTAAGAGTGGGTGATGTTGACGGCCTTTTCCAGCATCAGCGCCACCGAGCAGTACTTCTCCGCGGATAAATCCACCGCACGGGACACCGCCGCATCCTTCAGCTCTTTACCGGTGACGATAAAGTGCAGATTGATATGGGTGAACAGGCGCGGCGCCTCTTCACGGCGTTCAGAGGTCAGCTTCACTTCGCAGTTGGTGACGTTTTGACGCCCTTTTTGCAGGATAGACACCACGTCAATTGCGCTACAGCCGCCCGCCGCCATCAGCACCATTTCCATCGGGCTGGGCGCTTTGTCCCCGGAGTTGCCATCCATTAAAATCTGGTGGCCGGAGGCCGACTCACCGATGAAGGTTAGACCTTCCACCCATTTCACACGCGCTTGCATAAAATTTAACTCCGCTGTTGCAATTTTCCTGACAGATTACGCGCACATAACAAATCTCGCAACGGAAGGCGACCTGGGTCATGCTGAAGCGAGACACCAGGAGACATGCGGTGAAAGCTATGCTAAAACAGTCTGGATGCTACAGTAATACATTGATGTACCGCATGTATGCTGAGGAGTTCACATTACAGGCTGCATAAATTGAGCAGCCAGCTTCCCAGGCATAGGGAAAAATACGATTGCATGCCCGGATGCCGTGTAGTGTCGGCGTCCGGAGATAGCTTATAACAGAGGATAACCGCGCATGGTGCTTGGCAAACCGCAAACAGACCCTACCCTTGAATGGTTCTTGTCTCATTGCCACATTCATAAGTACCCATCAAAGAGCACGCTGATTCACCAGGGTGAGAAAGCGGAAACGCTTTACTACATCGTAAAAGGCTCCGTGGCTGTACTCATCAAGGATGAAGAAGGTAAAGAGATGATCCTCTCTTACCTCAACCAGGGCGATTTCATCGGTGAATTAGGCCTGTTTGAAGAAGGTCAGGAACGTAGTGCCTGGGTACGTGCGAAAACCGCATGTGAAGTGGCCGAGATCTCTTACAAAAAATTCCGTCAGTTAATCCAGGTGAACCCGGACATCCTGATGCGCCTCTCTTCGCAGATGGCGCGTCGTCTGCAGGTCACTTCCGAGAAAGTCGGTAACCTTGCTTTCCTCGACGTGACGGGCCGTATCGCTCAGACCTTACTGAATCTGGCGAAACAGCCTGATGCCATGACCCACCCGGACGGGATGCAGATCAAAATCACCCGCCAGGAAATTGGCCAGATCGTCGGCTGTTCTCGTGAGACGGTTGGCCGTATTCTGAAGATGCTGGAAGATCAAAATCTGATCTCCGCACACGGTAAAACTATCGTCGTCTACGGTACCCGTTAAGTCGCTAAACGGCGTATTGCTCCGCGCAGTACGCCGTTTTTGTTTCTCCCATGTGGCGCAGGCTGATTTACCACCCGGAAGTCAACTACGCACTGCGGCAAACGCTGGTGCTGTGTCTACCTGTGGCCATCGGGCTTCTGCTCGGCCATCTGCAGCAAGGGTTGCTGTTCTCGTTAGTTCCCGCCTGTTGCAATATCGCCGGTCTCGACACCCCGCATAAACGCTTTTTCAAACGCCTGATCGTTGGCGGCTGCCTGTTTGCCGGCAGCAGCCTGATTGTGCAATTGCTTCTGGCGCGGGACATCCCGTTGCCGCTTATCCTCAGCGCGCTGGCGCTGATTCTCGGCGTGACGGCGGAAATCAGTTCGCTGCACGCTCGCCTGTTGCCGGCATCGCTTATCGCCGCCATTTTTACCTTAAGCCTGGCCGGCAATATGCCCATCTGGGAGCCGCTGCTTATCTATGCGCTGGGAACCTTGTGGTACGGACTCTTTAACTGGTTCTGGTTTTGGCTCTGGCGGGAGCAGCCGCTGCGCGAGTCGTTAAGCCTGCTTTACCGCGAACTGGCTAATTATTGCGAGGCCAAATATAGCCTCCTGACGCAGCACACTGACCCGACGACCTCCCTGCCGCCGCTGCTTACCCGCCAGCAGAAGGTGGTCGATTTAATTACCCAATGCTACCAGCAGATGCATATGTTAGCCGCCAACCAGCGTAGCGATCATAAGCGCCTGCTGCGCGCGTTCCAGGTTGGGCTGGATCTGCAGGAACATATTTCAGTGAGCCTGCACCAGCCGGAAGAGGTACAAAAACTGGTGGAGCGCAGCCATGCGGAAGCGGTTATCCGCTGGAACGCGCAGACCGTCGCCGCGCGTCTGCGGGTGCTGGCGGATGATATTCTCTACCACCGCTACCCGCGTCGCTTCCAGATGGATAAGCAAATCGGCGCGCTGGAAAAAATCGCTTATCAGCATCCCGATAACCCGGTAGGCCAGTTCTGCGCCTGGCACTTCAGTCGTATCGCCCGCGTGCTGCGCACCCAGCGCCCGCTGTACGCACGTAACCTGATGGCGGATAAAGAACGGCGCCTACCGCTACTACCGGCGCTGAAGAACTACCTGTCATTGAAATCCCCGGCGCTGCGCAACGCCGCGCGCATCAGCGTAATGTTGAGCATCGCCAGCCTGATGGGCAGCGCCCTACATCTGCCGAAGCCGTACTGGATCCTGATGACCGTGCTGTTCGTGACGCAAAACGGTTACGGCGCCACCCGCGTGCGGATTGTCCACCGGGCGGCAGGCACCCTGGCGGGCCTGGTGATCGCCTGGCTGACCCTACATTTCCACGTACCGGAGAGCTACACGTTAAGCGGTATGTTGTTCATCACGCTGCTGAGCTATCTCATCATCCGTAAACACTACGGCTGGGCGATGGTGGGCTTTACCGTCACCGCGGTATATACCCTGCAGTTGCTAACGCTTAACGGCGAGCAGTTCATCGTCGCCCGCTTTATCGATACCATCATTGGCTGTCTGATCGCCTTTGGCGGGATGGTCTGGCTATGGCCGCAATGGCAGAGCGGCCTGCTACGTAAAAACGCCCACGATGCCCTGGAGGCCGATCAGGAGGCTATTCGGCTGATCCTTAGCGCCGATCCGCAGGCCCCGGCGTTGGCCTACCAGCGTATGCGCGTCAACCAGGCGCACAACGCCCTGTATAACTCGCTTAACCAGGCGATGCAGGAACCGGGCTTTAACTCGCACTATCTGGAAGATATGAAGCTGTGGGTAACCCATAGCCAGTTTATCGTTGAGCATATCAACGCCATGACCACGCTGGCGCGCGAGCATACGATGCTAACGCCTGACCTGGCGCAGCGGTATCTGGAATCGTGTGAAATTGCCCTGCAGCGCTGTCAGCAGCGTCTGGATTCAGACGGGCCGGGCAGCGCGGGCGATGTGAATATTATGGAATCCCAGGACGGGGAAGTGTTGCGTGGGCCGCTCAGCACCCTTGAGCAGCATTTGCAGCGGATCCTCGGCCATCTGAACACCATGCACACCATTTCGTCGGTGGCATGGCGTCAGCGTCCGCATCACGGCATCTGGCTACGCACGACTAAGCGCTAAGTACGTTTTTAACCGCCTGCGCGAAGCGCGCCATCCCTTCGGCGATATCGCTATCATCAATCACCAGCGACGGCACAAAGCGCATTACGTCCGGCCCGGCGTTTAACACCATCACCCCGGCCTCCGCCGCGGCATAGAGGAAATCGCGCGCGCGTCCGTGATGCTGCGGCTTAAGCGCGGCGCCGATTAACAGTCCCATGCCGCGGATGTCGCTGAACAGATCAAACTGCGCATCGATCTGCTGCAGGTGTTCAACAAACAGCGCCCGTTTGGCATTGACGCCCGCCAGCACCTGCGGCGTGTTAATCAGGTTGAAAGCCGCGGTCGCCACCGCACAGGCCAGCGGATTGCCGCCGTAGGTGGAGCCATGGGAACCGGCATGGAAGGCGCTGGCGATTTCATTGGTGGTTAACATCGCGCTAATCGGGAAACCGCCGCCGAGCGCTTTCGCGCTGGTCAGGATGTCCGGCGTCACGCCGTAATGCATATAGGCGAACAATGAACCGGTACGGCCCATACCGCACTGCACTTCATCAAATACCAGCAGCGCCTGATGCTGGTCGCACAGATCGCGCAGCCCCTGCAGGAACGCTGGCGTCGCCGCCATCACCCCGCCCTCGCCCTGAATCGGCTCAACCACCACCGCGCAGGTATGGTCATCGATCACCGCTTTCACCGCCTCGAGATCGTTAAATGGAACATGCACGATATCTGCCGGTTTCGGCCCGAAACCGTCAGAGTATTTCGGCTGACCGCCGACCGAGACGGTGAACAGCGACCGTCCGTGGAAAGCATTATGGAAAGCGATGATTTTGGTTTTGTACGGACTATGGCGAGTGATCGCGTAATGACGCGCCAGCTTGAACGCCGTTTCGTTGGCTTCCGTTCCGGAGTTCATAAACACCACGCGCTCGGCAAAAGTGGCATCTACCAGCTGGCGCCCCAGGCGCAGCGCCGGCTCGTTGGTAAAAACGTTGCTGGTGTGCCACAGGGTCTCGCCCTGCTCACGCAGCGCCGCCACCAGCGCCGGGTGGCAGTGGCCCAGCGCGGTCACCGCAATCCCGCCGGCAAAATCAACGTACTCTTTGCCCTGCTGATCCCAAACGCGGCTGCCTTTCCCCTTCACCGGAATAAACTCCGCCGGTGCATAAATCGGCAGAATGACTTCATCGAATGTGGCGCGGGTGATTGCCGGTTGCTCTGTTGCCATGTGATGCCCATCCTTCTGTGTAACGTGCAATGATTGCGAAGTTTTAATCACAAAATATGCATAATAAATCACCTCATGGCAACTACAAATCAGCGTTTAAGGAAGTTTTCCAGCAACTGGTGTCCCTGTTCGCTAAGAATGCTCTCCGGGTGGAACTGCACGCCTTCGAGATCCCACTGGCGATGGCGGATACCCATGATTTCACCGCTGGCGCTGCGGGCGGTAACGATAAAATCCGCGGGAAGGGTCGGCGGGTCGATAACTAATGAATGGTAGCGCGTAACGGTAAGCGGGTTGTTTAGTCCCTGAAAAACGCCCTCGCCGTTGTGCTCAATCAGCGACGTTTTACCATGCATGACCTGCGCGGCGCGTACGATGGTGGCGCCAAAGACCTGGGCGATGGCCTGATGACCCAGACACACGCCGAGCAGCGGTGTTTTACCGGCATAGCGGCGGATAACGTCCAGCGAAATACCGGACTCATCCGGCGTGCAGGGGCCCGGCGAAATGACGATTTTCTCCGGCGCCAGCGACGCTATCTCTTCCAGCGTTAACTCATCGTTACGCTTAACCAGCACCTCCGCCCCCAGTTCACAAAAGTACTGGTACAGATTCCAGGTGAAAGAGTCATAGTTATCGATTAGCAGGATCATAGCGGCTCCGGAAAAAACAAAACCGGGCTATTCTACTCAGATTCCCGCGCTTCGCTCACCACTTTACGAAAGATCCGCTCCAGCGGCTCCGGGTCGCCCATCGCGCCCAGCTGGTTAGCCTGGCTCCACGCATCCGGATCGATGCCCCGCCAGTCGAGCAGGTAACCGGCGTGAATGGCCAACTGTTCGAAGAAGATCCTTTGCGTCAGGCCGTTGCCAAGGCGGAAAGGATGCAGGACATTGATTTCGCCGTAGTACCAGCTCAGGCGCTCGACGAAGGTCTCCCGGGGGAGTTCACGCAGATAGTCCTCTTCTTCCAGCTTGCGCATCAGCGCGTTACCCTCTTTCTCTATCCACGCGAAGTGGCAAAACGGCGTATCGCCCTGGTAGATATCGATTTCCCGCAGTTTACCCGCCCAGTCAAAGAGATCCTGATAAAGTTGCCGGTGAATGGCGCAGAGATGCGGTAAGCCGCGGCCGCGCGGGCCCAACGGGATCGTCGCCGCGCGCAGCGAAGTGAATTCCCATGCAGTTTGTTCCAGCCGTTGCGCCTGATGGATACCCAGCCGGTTACGCAGCACATCCAGCGCCGGATAGAGATAGGGGTCGCGACCGTCGCCATATTTATCGCTCATGACGCCTCCTCAGCTCGGCAAGACGCGCCAGCGCTTCCTCAGCCGTCAGGCTAACCAGCGGTACCGTCGCGCCTTCAAGGCGTCTGCTGGCCTGAAAATTGGCGTTGCGGGTCTGTTCCCAGAGCCGGGATTTTTGCTTATCGGTGAGTAAACGCATGGTCGCCTCCCTTATCGTCCCCTGTGTGCCACAAGTATAAGCAGCAATTTCGGGTTACGCAGAGAGGCAAGCCAGGCGCAGGCGGACCGCCCGCGCCAGAAGAGGGTTACGGCAGCACTTTCGCCGAAAGAATAACGACCGGTTTAGACGGAACATTTTGGTACGGGCCAACGTTGTGGGTCGGAACCTGAGAGATTTTGTCGGCGACGTCCATACCCTTCACCACTTTACCAAATACCGCATAGCCAAAATCACGCTGGCCGTGGTCGAGGAAGGCGTTATCCGCCACGTTGATGAAGAACTGGCTGGTCGCGCTGTCCTGATCGGCGGTACGCGCCATGGCGATCGTCCCGCGGGTATTACGCAGGCCATTGTCGGCTTCGTTTTTAATCGGCGGGTTAGGCTGCTTTTGCTGCATCTGCTCGTTAAAGCCGCCGCCCTGCACCATAAAGCCTGGGATCACCCGGTGGAAGGTCGTGTTGTTATAGAAACCGCTGTTCACGTACTTCAGGAAGTTATCGACAGAAATCGGCGCCTTCTGGCTATTCAGCTCCAACTCGATGTTGCCAGCAGAAGTGGTCAGCAGTACGTGCGGGTCGCCCTTGGCCGCCATGGCGGGGGAGAATGCTGAAATGGCGAATACGGCAGCCATCGCCGCCAGAGTGGATTTGAGCATGGAAATTCCTTAACGGAGCAGAGTAAAAAGCAAGTGCCTTGATTCTAAAGAGCCTTTGCATAGCGGGCTAGCCTTTTACCTAATTTTACTTAGCTGAAACACTTGTTACGAACTGACTCAATCCTCTCACCGTTCACTAATGTGATGGAGATCACATAAATCCATGCAATAAATTCTACATTTCAATATAAACGTTTGCCTTCATCACTTGAATGAATAAAATCTGTGCGCCCGGCGCAGCGTCAACGCGCTTTACCTATCTATTCACAGGCCTGTCATGACTAACAGCAATCGTATCAAGCTCACATGGATCAGCTTTTTCTCCTACGCCCTGACCGGCGCGTTGGTGATCGTCACCGGGATGGTGATGGGGAACATCGCAGATTATTTCCATCTGCCGGTGTCCAGTATGAGTAACACCTTTACCTTCCTCAATGCCGGTATTCTGATTTCTATCTTCCTCAATGCCTGGCTGATGGAGATCGTGCCGCTGAAAACCCAGCTGCGCTTCGGCTTTATCCTGATGCTGTTAGCCATCGCCGGGCTGATGTTCGGCCACAGCCTGACGCTGTTCTCCGCGTCGATGTTCGTGCTCGGTCTGGTCAGCGGGATCACCATGTCGATCGGGACTTTCCTGATTACCCACATGTATGAAGGCCGCCAGCGCGGCGCGCGTCTGCTGTTCACGGACTCCTTCTTCAGCATGGCAGGGATGATCTTCCCGATGGTCGCCGCCGTTCTGCTGGCGCGCAGCATCGAGTGGTACTGGGTTTACGCCTGTATCGGCCTGGTCTACGTCGCTATTTTCGTGCTGACTTTCGGCTGTGAGTTCCCGGTGCTTGGCAATAAAGCGCTGGCGGAAAACAGCCAGCCGGTAGTGAAAGAGAAATGGGGCATCGGCGTGCTGTTCCTTTCCATCGCCGCGCTATGCTACATCCTCGGCCAGTTGGGCTTTATCTCCTGGGTACCAGAGTATGCCAAAGGCCTCGGCATGAGCCTCGGCGACGCCGGTAAGCTGGTCAGCGATTTCTGGATGTCCTATATGATCGGCATGTGGTCGTTCAGCTTCATCCTGCGCTTCTTCGACCTGCAGCGCATCCTGACCGTGCTGGCGGGTCTGGCGACAGTCCTGATGTATCTGTTCATTAACGGTTCGCCGGAGCATATGCCGTGGTTCATCCTGACCCTTGGCTTCTTCTCCAGCGCTATCTATACCTCGATCATTACCCTGGGCTCGCAGCAGACCAAAGTCGCTTCACCGAAGCTGGTGAACTTCATTCTGACCTGCGGCACCATCGGCACCATGCTGACCTTCGTGGTGACCGGGCCGATCGTCGCGGCCAGCGGCCCGCTGGCCGCGCTGCACACCGCGAACGGCCTCTATGCCGTGGTATTCGTGATGTGTCTGCTCCTTGGCTTCGTTTCCCGCCACCGTCAGAACGCGTCGACGCACTAAGCCTTAGGCCCCTTTGCTTCGGCAAAGGGGCTATTTTTGGTAAAAAACAACTCCTCGCCGCCTTTATCGGTCTGTATCCACGTCTGCGCCAGCTGCGTAGTCGCAATGACCCTTCCCTGACGAATTGACCAACGTACCGGCACCTGGCAGCGTACGGCTTCAAAACCGTTTTCAGCAGGCAAGATCACCAGATTAGCCGGATTGCCGGTAGCGATGCCGTAATCATTGAGCCCAAAGGTTCTGGCGCTGTTGTGGGTAATCAGCTGTAGACTGTCGTTAATCTGCTGATAGCCCATCAGTTGGCAAACGTGCAGCCCCATATGCAGCACCTGTAGCATGTTGCCGGTTCCCAACGGATACCATGGGTCGAACACATCATCGTGGCCAAAACAAACATTAATGCCGGCCGCCATCAGCTCCTTGACCCGCGTCACGCCGCGCCGCTTCGGGTAGTCATCAAAGCGCCCCTGCAGATGAATATTGACCAGCGGGTTGGCGACGAAGTTAATGCCCGAGAGTTTTAACAGGCGGAACAGCCGCGAGGTATAAGCGCCATTGTAGGAGTGCATCGCGGTCGTATGACTCGCGGTCACCCGGGGGCCGATTCCCTCTTTTAATGCCAGCGCGGCGACCGTTTCGACAAAGCGTGACTGTTCATCGTCAATTTCATCGCAGTGGATATCCAGCGGACGCTGGTATTTCTGCGCCAAACGGAAGGCGATATGCAGCGATTCCACTCCGTATTCACGAGTAAATTCGAAATGCGGGATCGCCCCGACCACATCGGCGCCCAGCTGTAATGCCTCCTCCAGCAAACTCTCACCATTGGGGTAGGATAAAATCCCTTCCTGGGGGAAGGCGACTATCTGCAAATCGACCCACGGCGCTACCTCTTGTTTGACTTCCAGCATCGCTTTCAGCGCGGTCAACGATGGGTCAGAAACATCGACATGGGTGCGAACAAACTGGATGCCGTTAGCGATTTGCCAGCGCAGGGTTTTCCACGCGCGGGCTTTCACATCCTCATGGCTTAGCAGCGCTTTACGCTCGGCCCAACGCTCAATCCCCTCGAACAGCGTCCCGGACTGGTTCCAGTTTGGTTCTCCCGCCGTTTGCGTGGTATCGAGATGAATATGCGGTTCGATAAACGGCGGGATGGCCAATCCGCCGCGGGCGTTAAGCACTTCGTAGCTCTCGCTGCGTGCCTCTCCCATCGGCGTAATGTCGCCGAATCGCCCTTTATCAATCGCAATCTGCCACAACCCTTCCCTCTTTGGCAGATGGACGTTCTGAATTAACCACAGCGGCGTTGTCGACATAGTTTGCTCCCCTGAATATTGCTCATTTCTTCCGCTGCCTTTGTACATAAAAAGAACAGAACGGAAAAGCCTGATTTTTCCATAACTTATAAAAATCATTATAAATCATGAATATACTCATTAAGTGGTAGGTAAGTTCTAAATTGATTTGTATCAATGAGTGTAGTAGCTGAATCGTTAAGGTAGGCGGTAATAGAAAAGAAATCGAGGCAAAAATGAGCAAAGTCAGAATCGCTATTATCGGTAACGGCATGGTCGGCCATCGCTTTATCGAAGAGCTTCTTGATAAGGCGCCTGCCGGACAATTCGACATTACCGTGTTCTGTGAAGAGCCGCGTATCGCCTATGACCGTGTCCACCTGTCGTCTTACTTCTCCCATCACACTGCGGAAGAGCTGTCGCTGGTACGCGAAGGTTTCTATGAGAAACACGGCGTCAAGGTGCTGGTCGGCGAACGCGCGATTACCATCAACCGCCAGGAAAAGGTTATCCACTCCAGCGCTGGCCGTACCGTTTTCTACGACAAGCTGATTATGGCGACTGGCTCATACCCGTGGATCCCGCCGATTAAAGGCGCGGAAACCCAGGATTGCTTCGTCTATCGTACTATTGAAGATCTTAACGCCATCGAATCCTGCGCCCGTCGCAGCAAACGCGGCGCGGTGGTCGGCGGCGGTCTGCTCGGTCTGGAAGCAGCCGGCGCGCTGAAAAATCTCGGGGTGGAAACCCACGTGATCGAGTTTGCGCCGATGCTGATGGCCGAGCAGCTCGATCAGATGGGCGGCGAGCAGCTGAAGCGTAAGATCGAAAGCATGGGTGTGAAGGTTCACACCAGCAAAAACACCAAAGAGATCGTTCAGCAGGGCACCGAGGCGCGCAAAACGATGCGCTTCGCCGACGGTAGCGAACTGCAGGTCGATTTCATCGTCTTCTCTACCGGTATCCGTCCGCGCGACAAGCTGGCTACTCAATGCGGTCTCGCCGTCGCCCAGCGCGGCGGCATCATGGTCAACGATAGCTGCCAGACCTCCGACCCGGATATCTACGCTATCGGCGAATGCGCCAGCTGGAATAACCGCGTGTATGGTCTTGTCGCCCCGGGCTACAAAATGGCGCAGGTGACGGTTGACCATATCCTCGGCAACGACAATCTGTTCACCGGCGCCGACCTCAGCGCCAAGCTGAAACTGCTCGGCGTTGACGTTGGCGGTATCGGCGACGCCCACGGGCGCACGCCGGGCGCGCGTAGCTACGTCTATCTCGACGAAAGCAAAGAAGTCTACAAACGGCTCATCGTCAGCGAAGATAACAAAACCCTGCTCGGCGCGGTACTGGTCGGCGACACCAGCGATTACGGCAACCTGCTGCAGCTGGTGCTGAACGCCATCGAATTACCGGAAAACCCGGATTCGCTGATCCTCCCGGCCCACGCCGGCAGCGGCAAGCCGTCTATCGGCGTGGATAAACTGCCGGACAGCGCGCAAATTTGTTCCTGCTTCGACGTCAGCAAAGGCGACCTGATCGCCGCTATCAATAAAGGCTGTCACACCGTAGCGGCGCTGAAAGCGGAAACCAAAGCCGGAACCGGCTGCGGCGGCTGTATTCCGCTGGTGACGCAGGTGCTCAACGCCGAGCTGGCGAAACAGGGTATCGAAGTGAACAACAATCTGTGCGAGCACTTCGCCTACTCTCGCCAGGAACTGTTCCACCTGATCCGCGTGGAAGGCATCAAAACCTTCGACGAGCTGCTGGAAAAACACGGTCAGGGCTACGGCTGTGAAGTCTGTAAGCCGACCGTCGGTTCCCTGCTGGCCTCCTGCTGGAATGAGTACATCCTCAAACCACAGCACACGCCGCTGCAGGACACCAACGATAACTTCCTCGCCAATATCCAGAAAGATGGCACCTACTCGGTGATCCCGCGCTCCGCAGGCGGCGAAATCACGCCAGAAGGCCTGGTTGCCGTCGGTCGCATCGCGCGCGAATTTAATCTGTATACCAAAATCACCGGCTCCCAGCGTATCGGCCTGTTCGGCGCGCAAAAAGATGACCTGCCGGAGATCTGGCGTCAGCTGATTGAAGCCGGCTTCGAAACCGGCCATGCGTACGCCAAAGCGCTACGTATGGCGAAAACCTGCGTCGGCAGTACCTGGTGCCGCTACGGCGTCGGCGATAGCGTCGGCTTCGGCGTAGAACTGGAAAACCGCTACAAAGGCATCCGTACCCCGCACAAAATGAAGTTCGGCGTCTCCGGCTGCACCCGTGAATGCGCGGAAGCCCAGGGTAAAGACGTTGGGATCATCGCCACCGAGAAAGGCTGGAACCTGTACGTGTGCGGTAACGGCGGGATGAAACCACGCCACGCCGATCTGCTGGCCGCGGACCTCGATCGCGATACGCTCATCAAATATCTCGACCGCTTTATGATGTTCTACATCCGCACCGCCGATAAGCTGACCCGTACCGCGCCGTGGCTGGACAACATGGAAGGCGGCATCGACTATCTGCGCAGCGTCATCATCGACGATAAGCTGGGCCTGAACGATCACCTTGAAGAAGAGCTGGCTCGCCTGCGCGCCGCTTTCGCCTGCGAATGGACCGAGACCGTCAATAACCCGGCGGCGCAGACGCGCTTCAAACACTTTATCAACAGCGACCAGCGCGACCCGAACGTTCAGGTGGTGCCGGAACGTGACCAGCATCGCCCGGCCACGCCCTATGAGCGCATCCCGGTCACGCTGGTGGAGGAAAACGTATGAGCCAGTGGGTAAACATCTGCAAAATTGACGACATCCTGCCGGCGACCGGCGTCTGCGCGCTGCTGGGGCAACAGCAGGTGGCTATCTTCCGTCCGTACCATGACGACAGAGTGTTCGCCATCAGCAATATCGATCCGTTCTTCAATGCCAGCGTGCTGTCCCGCGGGATCATCGCTGAGCATGACGGCGCGCTGTGGGTTGCCAGCCCGCTGAAAAAGCAGCGCTTCCGCCTCAGCGACGGGTTGTGCATGGAAGATGAGAGCCACTCCATCGCCCATTACGAAGCCCGTGTTAAAGATGGCAAAGTGCAGCTGAAAGCCTGATGCCGCAAGGTTCCCTCCGCGCCGCGGGGGGAACCATATCATCGGCTTATAACCACTACTAAGTAGAGGCGGCAAAATTCATATCTCCGTGATTCCCTCTGCTGCTATGCTACGACCGCACTCCCTTTCCCCCCTTGCCGTGAGGATCTGCCGTGGACCACTTACCTATTTTTTGCCAACTACGCGATCGCGACTGCTTGCTGGTCGGCGGCGGCGATGTCGCTGAACGCAAGGCGCGTCTGTTGCTCGACGCCGGCGCCCGGTTAACGGTGAACTCACGCCAGTTTACTCCGCAGTTTCAGGTGTGGGCCGAGGCGCAGATGCTGACGCTGGCGCAGGGCGATTTCAATCCTGCGCTGCTCGATAACTGCTGGCTGGCGATCGCCGCCACCGACGATGATGTCGTTAATCAGCAGGTCAGCGAGGCAGCCGAATCACGGCGTATTTTCTGTAACGTGGTGGATGCGCCCCGTCAGGCTAGCTTTATCATGCCGTCAATTATCGACCGCTCGCCGCTGATGGTCGCCGTGTCTTCCGGTGGTACCTCGCCGGTGTTGGCGCGCCTGCTGCGTGAAAAGCTCGAATCGCTGCTGCCGCTGCATCTCGGACAAATCGCCCGCTATGCCGGGCAGCTGCGCTCAAGGGTGAAAAAGCAGTTCGCTACCGTCGGCGAACGCCGCCGCTTCTGGGAAAAGCTATTTGTTAACGATGGCCTCGCCCAATCGCTGGCGAACGATGATCGTCAGGCCGTCGCCGATACCACGGAACGGTTACTGAATGAACCACTGGAACATCGCGGCGAAGTGGTGCTGGTTGGCGCCGGTCCGGGCGATGCCGGTCTGCTCACCCTCAAAGGGCTGCAGCAGATCCAGCAGGCCGATGTGGTGGTCTACGACCGGCTGGTCTCCGACGATATTATGAATCTGGTGCGCCGCGACGCCGATCGGGTATTTGTCGGCAAACGCGCAGGCTATCACTGCGTGCCGCAGGAGGAAATTAACCAAATCCTGCTGCGCGAAGCGCAAAGCGGCAAGCGTGTCGTGCGCCTGAAAGGCGGCGATCCGTTTATTTTTGGCCGCGGCGGCGAAGAGCTGGAGACTCTCTGCGCGGCAGGTATTCCGTTCTCGGTGGTGCCAGGGATCACCGCCGCATCCGGCTGCTCGGCCTACTCAGGCATTCCGCTTACCCACCGTGATTTCGCCCAGGGCGTACGTCTAATTACCGGCCATCTGAAAACCGGTAGCGATCTCGACTGGCAAAACCTGGCGGCGGAAAAACAGACGCTGGTGTTCTATATGGGGCTAAACCAGGCGCCGGCGATCCGTGAAAAGCTGATCGCCCACGGCATGGCGGCGGATATGCCGGCCGCCATCGTCGAGAACGGCACCGCGGTCAACCAGAAGGTTGTCGCCGGCACTCTGGATCGGTTGGATATTCTGGCGCAGCAGATGGCCAGCCCGGCGTTGATTATCGTGGGCCGCGTGGTGGCGCTACGCGACAAGCTGAACTGGTTTTCTCACCATTAAGCTAATGCGCTCTAACAGACACAAAAAAACCGGGATTATCCCGGTTTTTTTACCTTCAGCGAGCCTTGTTACGGCTTAGCGACAAAGCCAATCGCGTCATATACCGCTTTCAGGGTCTTAGAAGCGTGCGCGCTGGCTTTTTCCGCCCCCTCTTTCATCACCTGATTAAGGAACGCTTCGTCGTTGCGGAAACGGTGATAGCGCTCCTGCAGCTCGGTCAGCATCCCGGAAACCGCTTCGGCGACTTCGCCTTTCAGGTGGCCGTACATTTTACCTTCAAAGTGCTGTTCCAGTTCCGGAATGCTCTGGCCGGTCACGGCGGAGAGGATATCCAGCAGGTTGGAAACGCCCGCTTTGTTTTGCACATCGTAACGGACAACCGGCGGCTCGTCGGAGTCGGTCACCGCGCGTTTAATCTTCTTAACTACCGATTTCGGGTCTTCCAGCAGACCAATGACGTTGTTGCGGTTGTCATCGGACTTGGACATCTTCTTGGTCGGCTCCAGCAGGGACATCACGCGCGCGCCGGACTTAGGAATAAACGGCTCCGGCACTTTAAAGATATCGCCATAGATAGCGTTAAAGCGCTGCGCGACGTCGCGGCTCAGCTCAAGATGCTGTTTCTGATCTTCGCCTACCGGTACCTGGTTGGTCTGGTACAGCAGAATATCAGCGGCCATCAGTACCGGGTAGTCAAACAGACCGGCGTTGATGTTCTCGGCGTAGCGCGCGGACTTGTCCTTAAACTGGGTCATGCGGCTCAGCTCGCCGAAATAGGTGTAGCAGTTCAGCGCCCAGCCCAGTTGGGCGTGTTCCGGCACGTGAGACTGGACGAAAATGGTGCTCTTTTGCGGATCGATACCACAGGCCAGGTACAGCGCCAGCGTATCCAGCGTCGCTTTACGCAGGTTCTGCGGATCCTGACGCACGGTGATCGCGTGCTGGTCAACGATGCAGTAAATACAGTGATAGTCATCCTGCATGTTTACCCATTGACGCAGCGCACCCATATAGTTGCCAATGGTCAATTCACCTGAGGGCTGTGCGCCACTAAAAACGATGGGCTTAGTCATTTTTTAATTCCTGAGTTTCACTGTACGGTAGCCCAAGAGCGGGCAAGAGTTCATTAAATTGGTCAAAGATAAAATCCGGCTCGCTCAACGCAATCGGCTCGCCGTAGTTGTAGCCGTAAGTCAGACCGATAGAGCAACAGCCCGCCGCTTTCGCCGCCTGAATATCGTTGCGCGAATCCCCGACGAACAGGAGTTCGGCTGGCGTCAGAGAGAGCTTTTGCGCCACCAGCAGCAGCGGATCCGGATGCGGCTTTTTATTCTTCACATCGTCGCCGCCGATCACCACGCTAAAGTATTTCGCGATATCGAGGGCCTCGAGCAAGGGCGCCACGAACGGTGTCGGTTTGTTGGTAACCAGCGCCAGCGGCAGGCCTTTTGCGTGCAGCGCGCCGAGCGTATCGGCCACTGCCGGGAACAAGAAACTGCCTTCTTCCGCCGCTTCGGCGTAATAGCGGTCGAACAGTTTACGCAAAACGCGTAGCTGTTCGTCTTGCGGTATATCATGATCGTCGACGGAAGGTTTCCCCATCGCCGCGCGTAACGTGGCACGCTCCTGGCGAGCCCAATTCAGCGCCCGCTCCATCAGGACGTCTGCGCCGTTGCCAATCCAGGTCACGACGCGCTCTTCACCTGCCACTGGCAGTTCCAGCGCGTAAAGCGCGCTATCAACGGCGGCGGTTAAACCCGGCGCGCTATCGACCAGCGTACCGTCCAGGTCAAATGCCACGCCGCGGATGGCCTGTAATTTATCCATGACTAACCTTCGCTAATTCACTGCGCATTTGATCAATAACTTTTTTGTAGTCCGGCTGGCCGAAAATCGCCGAACCGGCGACAAACATATCCGCACCGGCGGCGGCAATTTCACCAATATTGCTGGCTTTCACGCCGCCATCGACTTCAAGGCGAATGTCGTAGCCGGATTGATCGATAAGCTGACGCACCTGACGCAGTTTTTCAAGAGTGTGCGGAATAAAGGACTGGCCGCCAAAGCCTGGGTTAACCGACATCAGCAGAATCACATCCAGCTTATCCATAACGTAATCGAGATAGCTCAGCGGCGTTGCCGGGTTGAATACCAGCCCTGCTTTACAACCGTGCTCTTTGATAAGCTGCAGGCTGCGGTCGACGTGTTCAGAGGCTTCCGGGTGGAAAGTGATAATGCTGGCGCCGGCTTCGGCAAAATCAGGAATGATGCGGTCGACCGGCTTTACCATCAGGTGCACATCGATCGGCGCGGTAATGCCGTAGTTGCGCAGCGACTTCAGCACCATCGGGCCAATCGTCAGATTCGGCACGTAGTGGTTGTCCATGACGTCGAAGTGTACGACATCCGCGCCCGCCGCCAGTGCCTTAGCGGTATCCTCGCCCAAACGGGCAAAATCAGCCGACAGAATCGAAGGGGCAATCAAATACTGCTTCATCCGCATCTCCTTGAAATTTATTTGGTCTTCGGCGGACGGTACAGCGCTAAGAGCTCGTCCACCTTTTTACGCGTACCACCGTTGCTGCTGATGCTGCGCCGAACCTTCACAATATGCGTTTCCGCCGCGTTTTTATACCACTCCTGCGTCAGCGGCGTGCGGTGGTTTGAGATAAGCACCGGGATCCGCTTTTTCATCAACGATTCCGCCTTTTTCGCCAGCATTACCTGCTGATCAAGGTTGAAACTGTTGGTGTGGTAGGCGGTAAAATTCGCCGTCGCCGTCAGCGGCGCGTACGGCGGGTCGCAATAGACCACCGCCCGGCTATCGGCTCGCTTCATGCACTCTTCATAAGATTCGCAGTAAAACTCGGCGTTCTGCGCCTTGGCGGCGAAGTGATAGAGCTCAGCCTCGGGGAAATAGGGCTTTTTGTAGCGGCCAAACGGCACGTTGAACTCGCCGCGCAGGTTGTAGCGGCACAATCCGTTGTAGCCATGGCGATTCAGATACAGGAACAGCACCGCGCGACGCAGGGGATCCTGACTCTGGTTGAATTCATCACGGTACTGGTAGTAGCGCTCCGCGGCGTTGTTTTCCGGCGTAAACATCTCGCGTGCGGCGCTGACGTATTCGTCAGTGCGCAATTTGACGATGTTATACAGACCGATCAGATCGCTATTGATATCCGCGAGGATATAACGAGAAAAGTCGGTATTCAGGAATACCGACCCGGCGCCCACAAAGGGCTCAATTAAGCATTCACCTTCCGGCAAATGCTTTTTAATATCGTCAAGCAGGGGGTATTTCCCCCCTGCCCACTTCAGAAAAGCGCGATTCTTTTTCATGCTGCCTAACTAATTACACTTTCTCCGGCTGTGGAGAAATCGCTCCGACAGCATCCTGCGCTTAAGACTACTCGCGGCATTACTTCAGGTCAGCTTGTACCTGATGCAGCGGTTTTGCCCATGGATTTTTCGCCTGAACATCCGCAGGGAGCGTGGCGACGGCACGTTTCGCTTCATCTTTCGAAGCGTAGATGCCGCTGACCAGCACATACCACGGTTGACCGTTGCGAGTCGTCTCATAGACAACATATTTTTCCAGCTTCTCTTTCTTCGCCCAGTTGTTCAGGTTGTTGTAGTTAGAGGAGCTGCTGAGCTGCAACGTATAGTTACCTGACGGCGCAGACTTCATCGAACCAACATCGCCAGCCGTTTTGCTACCAGCCGCTGCGGTCGCCGCAGGCGCAGTGGCCGCCGGGGTGGAGGTCGTTGCGGCAGGCGCAGTCGCGGTAGCCGTTGGCGCGGTTGTCGCAGCCGGTTTAGTCTGCGCAGTGGCGACAGGCTTGCTGGCGGTAGCCGCCGGCGCGCTCTCTACGCGCTTAGGTTTGGTTTCAACCGGCGCTTTGGCGGTAGCCTGCGGCTTGCTTTGCGGTTTCGGTTCAATCACCACCTGTTTACGCTCGGCAGGACGCGGCGCGGCAGCCGTCTGGCGTTCGGTCGTTTGACGCGGCGCGGCGCCATTACGCATTGGCGCAACGGTCGCAGGTTCGGTCGGTAAGGTGGAGTTAGCAACGGCGCTATCCAGTTGACCCTGCTGCTGAGTCAGTGCGTTGTTCAGGTCGCCCTGAACTTCCACACGCTGCTGGCTCTGCGGCTCAGAGGCGGGTTGACCCTGAGTCGGATTAGAGGCGATCGGCGGCAGAGAAACGTCCTGCGGCTGCTGCTGGTTGGTGTTGCCCGCAGTTTGATCGACCGGCTGCGCGGCATTGTTGTTCTGGTCAGCGGTCATGCTTTGATCGCCTGACAGGTTAACGCTCTTCTCACCAGAAGCGGATTCATTGGAAGAAGATGGCGATTTCAGCGCCGAACCCACGCCGACAATCAGCAGCAGGAGTACCAGCACCCCGACGCCCATCATGACATACTGGCGGGAAGCCGGTTTAGCAGGGGCCTTTTTGCGTTTACGCGGACGGCGTTCAACCTGCTGCTCTTCTTCTGCTTCTTCTTCGGACTCAAGGTCCTCTTCATACTCTTCTTCATCGCGTTCACGACGGGCTTTGTTCGCGCGCGTCGGACGGCTTTCATCAGCCTCGAGATCGAGATCGTCGAAATTGATCTGCGGATCGGCGTCACGCTCGGAAGACTGACGGGAACGACCAGTACGACGATCGTTGCGATCGGCTTTCATATCGTCTTCTGGTTTGAAATCATCCATTTAACACCCCACTAAAAGGCTTATGCTCACGATTATTGCATGTTGCCCGAAATGATAACGCCGCGCGGACGCGGCTAGACCTTCTTATTGTTGCGCCTGCTGAGTATCAGCAATCGCGCCAAGAACTACATCGTGCGACACTCCGCCGCGGACCTCGCTCTTTCCTATAGCGAGCGGCAATACCAGGCGCATTTCGCCTGCCAGTACCTTTTTATCACGCATCATGTGAGGCAAGTACGCTTCTGCAGACATTTCCTGCGGCCCGCGTACCGGCAACCCTGCACGTTGCAACAGCGCAATCATACGCTGCGTATCCTGCGCGCTAAACTGCCCTAAACGCTCGGACGTATGCGCCGCCATGACCATTCCTGCCGCCACAGCTTCGCCATGTAGCCAGTTACCGTAGCCCATTTCAGCTTCGATAGCATGACCAAATGTATGTCCCAGATTCAGTAAAGCACGTAACCCGGTTTCGCGCTCGTCGGCAGCGACAACTTCGGCTTTTAGCTCACAACAACGGCGAATACAGTACGCCATCGCTGATTCATCCAGCGCCATCAGCGCATCGATGTTGTCTTCAAGCCAGCAGAAGAACTCGCCGTCGAGGATAATGCCGTACTTAATGACCTCAGCCAGGCCGGAGGAGAGCTCGCGCTTCGGCAATGTTTTGAGACAATTAAGGTCGACGACCACGGAAACCGGCTGCCAGAAGGCGCCAATCATATTTTTACCGAGGGGATGGTTTACGGCCGTTTTGCCGCCAACCGAAGAGTCCACCTGCGAAAGCAGCGTGGTGGGAACTTGAATAAAACGTACGCCGCGCTGATAGCTCGCCGCGGCAAAACCGGTTAAATCGCCAACCACGCCGCCGCCGAGCGCCACGAGTGTGGTGTCGCGGCCATGTGGTTTTTGCAACAGCGCGGTAAATACCGTATCCATCACCGCCAGGCTTTTATACTGCTCGCCATCCGGCAGGATCACGCTGTCGACATTGACACCCGCTTGCTCCAGTACGGAGCGAACGGTATCAAGATAAAGCGGCGCCAGCGTTTCATTGGTGACCAGCATAACCTGGTCGCCTGATTTCAGTGGCAGAAAAGAAGCTGGATCGTTAAACAAACCAGCCGCGATGGTAATCGGGTAACTACGTTCCCCGAGAGTTACAGTCAGCTTCTCCATAACGCGACGTCCACCTCAGTTGCTTTACTCTGACGCACTTTATTAAGCCAGAATCAGTTGCTTTCCAGCATATGAATAATCTGGTTTGCAACGACTTTCGCGCTTTGATCGTCGGTGCGGATAGTCACATCGGCAATCTCTTCATACAGCGGATTACGCTCATCTGCCAACGCTTCAAGAACTTCACGTGGCGGCGCATCTACTTGTAATAAAGGACGCTTTTTATCGCGCTGCGTACGAGCAAGTTGTTTTTCGATCGTTGTTTCCAGGTAGACCACCACGCCGCGGGCGGAGAGACGGTTACGCGTTTCACGGGATTTTACTGAGCCGCCGCCAGTGGCGAGTACGATTCCCTGTTTTTCCGTCAACTCATTGATGATTTTTTCTTCACGATCGCGGAAGCCTTCTTCGCCTTCGACATCGAAGACCCAGCCGACGTCTGCGCCAGTGCGTTTCTCAATCTCTTGATCAGAATCGTAAAATTCCATGTTGAGCTGTTGGGCTAACTGGCGCCCAATAGTGCTTTTGCCGGCACCCATAGGCCCAACCAGAAAGATATTGCGTTTCTCTGCCATTTTTTCGGTACTACTAAGACTATTCGTTAATGATAAACCCGCTTCGCAGACACCCAGCGCAGCAGGACATGAACTGAAACCTCATATGCAATAGAGCGAGAGTCAGACTAAAAATTATCTCAATACTCCGGCTGGTTTGGCAACAGAATAAAATCACCGGACATAAAGGGAGGATTGATGTCGTACCCGACTCTCAAATCGGTACCCCTTGTATGCTAAATCCGTCCCCGCGTCAAACACCTGAAACGTGTTTAGCATGAAAAACCCGCTTAATGTACTGCCAGAATACGCGGCGTGATGAAGACAACCAGTTCACGTCGTTCATTATCTTTACCATCATGGCGAAACAGCTGCCCGAGTAAGGGGATTTCGCCAAGCAACGGCACGCTGTCGCGCGCCGACTTATTCTTCTGCGAAAAAATACCGCCCAGCGCCAGGGTCTCGCCACTTTTCACCTCGACTAAGGTTTCAATCTCTTGCTTATCAATTGCCAGCGCTTCGCCGTTTTCCTGCTGCAGTACCTGGCCTGGCGTATTTTCGCTAATGCGCAGTTTCAGGCGCACGCGATCCTGCTGTAGCACCGTCGGCGTCACCTCCATACCCAGGACCGCCTCTTTAAACTCAACCGAGGTGGCGCCGCTTTCTCCGCTGGAGACCTGATAGGGGATCTCGCTGCCCTGTTTGATACTAGCGGGTTGCATATGCGACGCCAGCAGGCGCGGACTGGCGATGATGTCCACCTGCTGCTTTTGCTCCAACGCGGAAAGCTCAAGCTCCAGTAGCCGCCCGTTAATCCGGCCGATATTAAACCCGCCGCGGGTGGTCGCGTCTGATACCGCCAGATTACTGCCCAGGTTGGTCATTTTCCCCATCCCCGGCGTGCTGCTGGCCTCCGCCAGGCTCCACTTCACGCCAAGCTCACGCAGGCTGGTCGCGCTCATTGACACAATGTGCGCCGCCAGCTCCACCTGCCCGACCGGCAGATCCATCTCTTCAGCCCACGCCTTCAGCGCCGGCAGATGCCGATCGTCGTCGCGGATTAACAGACGATTAGTTCGCCGATCGACGGTCATCGTGCCGCGGGCGCTCAACAGCTTGCCCCCGGATTTCGCCAGTTCGTCTGCGTCGGCATAGCGAAGCGGGATACTGTGGTTACGTAATGGCAGATTCTGCCAGCGTTTAGCCTGCTCGGCTTCCTGCTGCGTCCGTTTCGCTTGCTGCCACGCCAGCGTGTGGATGTACAACACCGTGCCCTGACGGGCCATTGTCAGTCCGGCGCTATCGAGAACCGACTGGAGCGCCTGTTGCCAGGGGACGCTATTTAAGTGGAGCGACAGCGTGCCGCTGACCTCCGGCGCCACGATTAAATTAAGATGTTGCATTTCCGCCAGGCTTTGCAGTACCTGGGCCACCGGTACATCATCAATCACCAGCGATACCGGCGGTTCTTTTTTCGCCGCCGCGGCCAGCAGCGGCAGCAGCAGAAGTAGCAGGCTTATCCTTCGCATCATGTTGGCTTTCCTTACGTGACCAGACCCAGCGTGCGGGTTCACACCCGGTATTGGCCTCCAGAGTTAATGTTTCTGCCGTTAGCTGTCGAATTCGCCAGCCGCCAGGCAAAACGTCGTTAATTCGTACACGCCGCCACTGACCGGTATGATCCTGAACAAGACCCAGCCACTGGGCCGGGCGGCCAACCCCGCCGCCGTAACGCCACTGCGTCAGCTGCGCGGTCTGGCAGTGGTCCTCGACCGGTAAAAAAGGATCGCGCGCTCCTGCCAGCAGCGGGCAAACCAGCAGCAGCATGTATCCTTTATATTTCATCGTCGCGCTCCAGTTGCAACGACATCTGTAGTACCCCTTTTTCATCATTTAGTGAAAAAGCGCTAGCGTGTACCCCGCAATCGGCAAGCCAGGCGAACAGCGGCGGCACCGACTGCCAGTTAACCGCCGCCAGCATCTCACCGCCGCGCCCTCGCGGTTGCCAGGCCTGTAACAAGATACCGGCCACGGGTGGCTCCAGCGGTGAAAAACGCCGGGCCGTCCAATCATCAACCACGCGCTGCTGCAGCGTGGCCCGCAGCGGCATTACTCGCCGCCATTGCGTCTGTAGGGGCGGCGGCGCAGGCTGCGAAGCGCTGACAACAACAAGCGAAAACGCCAGATACACTGCCGCAGCCAAAACTGTGGCGCAAAGTAACGCTAACGGCCATCCGCGCAGCGCCTGCAGGCGTTCAATCGCTGTCCGCATCGGCAGTGTCCCCAGGTAGAAAAAAGCTAAATGACCAGCGTCCCTGTGTATCGCGATGCGTTCCTCCTGCCATCGCCGGTTGAAACCCCTCCAGCTTGCCAAGCGCCTTTTCCAGCGCCGCCACCGCCTTGAGGTTCAGCGCCAGGCCGCTGAGGGTGATGCCCTGCGGTTGGTAGTCCAGTCTGGTTAACCACAGCGGCTCCGGCAACAGCGACGCTAACGTGAGCAATCGTGTCTGCCAGGCCTGCATTTCGGCTCGCCGCTGCGCTTGCCGTACCTGTCGCTCACTGCGCTGTATTTCTTCGCGCATCTCCCGCTCGCGTTGCAACAGCGCGGAATAAAGCAGATTGTCGGCCTGGGCGCGCATCGCCTGCTGCGCCGCGTCCATCTGACGCAACGCGCGCGTCGCTATCGTCAGGGCGGCGATGTTTAGCGCCATCGCCACCACCAGCAGCCCGCCCAGACGCAAGCGTTGCCGCCGTCGCGTCTCGCGCCACGGCAGAAGATTAATCGGCTGCGCCATGGTTATTTACCTCCCAGCGCCAAACCAAGCGCGATAGCAAAGCGATCGCCGCAGGCGGGAAGCGGCGGCTGCAGGCGGTGGATCACGCTCCAGCAATCAAAGCTATTTTCCGCCAACGGCAGGCTGCTACAGAGCTGGAACTGTTCATCGTTGAGGCGCGAGGTTAAGTGCGAGAAAGAGGGGGCTTCAGCGCATGGACAATAGCCCCAGCGCTCCTGGGTCGCCCATAACCACTGCGCGTCCCCCTGCCAGACCAATCCCTGAGTCGCGTCAGTAAGCCAGGGAAAAAAAGAAGTGAGAGCAGCCGCATCCGGCACGATCGCCGCCAGGCGCAGCTTCAGCCGCCGAGCCAGTTGACGCAGCGCGTCGATATCCAAACGCTGAGCCGCCGTCGCCTGCCAGCCATCGTTAGCCGCGCGGGCGGTGTAATCGATACACAGCGAAGAGGCAGGCATTTCCAGCTGACGCGCCATCGTACCCGCTATCCACATTGCTCTTTCGTTTTCCCGCAGCGACACCTGTGGCGCCGGCAACTGCTTTTGCAGAGTACGGCTGGCAGGAAGCGCAATGCACACCTGATGCTGTAACGGCAGCTCGCGGCGCCAATCACGTAACCGCTTCACCACCTCATTGATGTCAACGATGCTGCCCTGCGCCACCAGGCCGGGCGGCAGCGGAATTCGCCACCAGCGACGCAACGCCCAGCGTCCACGTTCGTACAATAGCGCCACTATGGCGACGCTATCCTGTTGAATGTGAATTCCTATACGCCAATTTCTGAAAGTCATGCTTAGATCTCCTTATCCGCGATTGCGATTCAAGGAGCAGCCTGGATATACCATGTGGCGAAATGGGGGCTTTTAGCGTCGATCGACACGCCGTCTGGAAGGCATAGCGCCAGCAAGCCGCCCCGTGGGGGTATATCAATGCTCCTGGCTTGCCTTTATACTACCGCGCGTTTGTTTATAAACTGCCCAAATAAAACTAAATGGGAATTCTCCGGTGAAGTTCGTAAAGTATCTTTTTATCCTTGCAGTTTGTTGCGTTCTGCTGGGAGCAGGCTCGATTTATGGCCTCTACAAATTTATAGAGCCGCAACTCCCCGACGTCGCGACCTTAAAGGATGTGCGCTTGCAGATCCCGATGCAGGTTTATAGCGCGGACGGCGAGCTCATTGCGCAATATGGCGAAAAGCGCCGCATCCCCGTCACTCTGCAGCAGATGCCGCCGGAGCTGATAAAAGCGTTTATCGCGACTGAAGATAGCCGCTTCTATGAGCATCATGGCGTCGATCCGGTGGGGATTTTCCGCGCCGCCAGCGTGGCGATGTTCTCAGGCCATGCTTCGCAGGGCGCCAGTACTATTACTCAGCAGCTTGCGCGTAACTTCTTCCTCAGCCCGGAAAAAACGATAACGCGTAAGATCAAAGAGGTTTTCCTCGCGATCCGCATCGAACAGCTGCTGAATAAAGACGAAATTCTCGATCTTTACCTCAATAAAATTTACCTCGGCTACCGCGCCTATGGCGTCGGCGCCGCCGCGCAGGTTTACTTCGGTAAAACGGTCGATCAGCTGACGCTGAGCGAAATGGCGGTCATCGCCGGTCTACCAAAAGCGCCTTCCACCTTTAACCCGCTCTATTCGCTGGATCGCGCGACCTCGCGTCGCAACGTGGTGCTGTCGCGTATGCTGGGCGAAGGCTATATCACCCAGGCACAGTACGATCAGGCGCGCAGCGAGGCGATTGACGCCAGCTATCACACGCCGGAAATCGCCTTCTCCGCCCCGTATTTGAGCGAAATGGTGCGTCAGGAGATGGTCAACCGCTACGGCGAGCAGGCCTACGAAGACGGCTATCGCGTCTACACCACCATCACGCGTAAAAACCAGCAGGCCGCACAGCAATCGGTGCGTAAAAACGTGCTCGATTACGACATGCGCCACGGCTATCGCGGCCCGGCCAACGTGCTGTGGAAAGTTGGCGAGACCCCGTGGGATAACAAAAAAATCCTCGATACGCTGAAAAAACTGCCGGGCGTCGGCCCGCTGGCGCCGGCGGTAGTCACCTCCGCGAACCCGCAGGAAGCCGTCGCGTTGCTGGGCAACGGCACGTCGGTGGCGTTAACGATGGATGGCGTCCGCTGGGCGCGTCGCTACGTTTCCGATACGCAACAAGGCTCGACGCCACGCAAAGTGACCGACGTCATTCAGACCGGGCAGCAAATTTGGGTGCGCAAAGAGGGCGACAAATGGTGGCTGTCGCAGGTGCCGGAAGTGAACTCCGCGCTGGTCTCTATCAACCCGCAAAATGGCGCGATTATCGCTCTGGTCGGCGGCTTTGACTTCAATCAGAGTAAATTCAACCGCGCTACCCAGGCGCTACGTCAGGTTGGCTCCAATATCAAGCCGTTCCTTTATACCGCGGCGATGGACAAAGGCTTAACCCTCGCCAGTATGCTTAACGATGTGCCGATCTCCCGCTGGGATGCCGGCGCGGGCTCCGACTGGCGGCCAAAAAACTCGCCGCCGCAGTACGCCGGCCCTATTCGTTTGCGTCAGGGATTAGGTCAGTCGAAGAACGTGGTGATGGTGCGCGCGATGCGCGCAATGGGCGTCGATTATGCGGCAGAGTATCTGCAGCGTTTCGGCTTCCCGGCGCAGAACATCGTCCATACCGAATCACTGGCGCTGGGTTCCGCTTCCTTTACCCCGCTACAGGTCGCCCGCGGCTACTCGGTAATGGCTAACGGCGGCTTCCTGATTAACCCGTACTTCATTAGCAAGATCGAGAACGACCAGGGCGGCGTGCTGTTTGAAGAGCGGCCTAAGGTCGCCTGTCCGCAATGTAATTCGCCGGTGATCTACGGCGATACGCCGAAATCCAACGTGCTGGAAAACCAGGATGTCGAAGAGGTCGCCACCTCTCAGGAGCCGCAAAACGGCGACGTCCCGCCGCAACCGCAGCTTGAGCAGGCTAATCAGTCGCTGGTCGCGCAAAGCGGCGCGCCGGAGTATGCCCCGCATGTTATCAACACGCCGCTGGCCTTCTTGATTAAGAGCGCGCTGAATACCAATATTTTCGGCGAACCGGGCTGGATGGGCACCGGCTGGCGTGCGGGCCGCGATCTGCAGCGTCATGATATCGGCGGCAAAACCGGTACCACCAACAGTTCGAAAGATGCGTGGTTCTCCGGATACGGTCCGGGCGTCGTGACGTCGGTGTGGATTGGTTTCGATGACCACCGTCGCGATTTGGGCCGTACCACCGCTTCCGGCGCGATTAAAGATCAGATTTCGGGTTATGAAGGCGGCGCTAAAAGCGCCCAACCGGCCTGGGATGATTTTATGAAACGGGTGCTGGAAGGCGTGCCGGAAGAGCCGTTAACGCCGCCGCCGGGTATTGTGACGGTGAATATCGACCGCAGTACAGGTCAACTGGCTAACGGCGGCAACAGCCGCGCCGAGTACTTCATCGAGGGCACGCAGCCTACCCATCAGGCAGTGCGCGAAGTCGGCACCACCATTACCGATAGCGGTGGCGAAACCCACGAATTGTTCTAATAAAAAAAGCGCCTGCAGGCGCTTTTTTTATGTCCGGATGAGACGCTTATAACTACAAACGCCCCTGCGCCTGTAGCCATTCACGCACCAGAAACAGCGCGCTGACGTTACGCGCTTCATTGAAGTCTTCTTCTTCCAGTAGAGACATCAGCTGCGACAGCGGCCAGCGCACCTGCGGCAGCGGTTCCGGCTCATCGCCCGGCAGCGATTCCGGATAGAGATCTTCCGCCACCATAATGTTCATTTTGCTGGAGAAATAAGATGGCGCCATGCTGAGCTTCTTCAGGAAGGTCAATTGACGCGCGCCGAAGCCCACCTCTTCTTTCAGCTCGCGGTTGGCGGCTTCCACGGCGGTTTCGCCGGGGTCGATAAGCCCTTTGGAGAAACCCAGCTCGTAGGATTCGGTGCCGACCGCATATTCGCGGATTAAAATAATGTGGTCGTCAACAATCGGCACAATCATTACGGCTTCACGCGCGGTGGGCCGCATGCGTTCATAAACGCGACGCACGCCGTTGCTGAACTCCAGGTCCACGCTTTCAACATTAAAAAGACGCGAACGCGCTACCGTTTCAACGTTGAGAATGGTGGGTTTTTGTAATGATTTGCTCATTGTCATCGGTCTATGCTGTGATTACAGAAGTCATTGTGCGATACGCAGCACGGTTTCGGCAATCCAAATTGCCACTAATTTACATAGTTGCAACGTTTTGCTTGCGATGCAAAGATTCATAAAGATAAAAAAGTCAATAGGTTGAATTTGTTTTGAGAATTTACCGATTCCTGAGTTTTCCCGTTTTTGATAAGCTTACATGCTGCTGCATTGCACAATAAAATTTCCTGCATTAGACAACATGTGCCGATAAACAATTAAAATTACTATGACGATGGGATGGGCATGGGCACCTTTCTGACCTTTTTCACAGCTCTGCTACTCTGTGTCTTGCTTATCGGGTGGTGGTATCGATCTCATGCCAGACGTCGTCGCCTCCCCTTACTGCAAGCCTTTAGCGACGCGACGACCCGCAAGCTTTCTGATGATGAACGCCAGGCGGTCGAAAAGTATCTCGATGGCCTCAGCCAGTCGCAACAGGTACCGGCGACCGGCGCCAGCGTCGCGCCTGTCGCCCTGAAACTGAATGAGCAGAGCGACACCGTTTATACCGTCACCCGCGCCGTCACCCGCTATGGCATTTCGTCTGATGAGCCCAACAAATGGCGATACTTCCTCGACTCGGTGGAGGTTCACCTGCCGCCGTTCTGGGAACAGCATATCAACGACGAGAACAGCGTCTCGCTGATCCCAACCGACAGCCTGCCGCTGGTGATTGTTCTCAATGACCACACCTTGCGCGACTATCCGCAGGAAGCCCGCAGCTACGCGCTTGAACGCGCATCGGCTACCCAGGCGTCGATTCGCGGTGAGGAGAGCGAGCAGGTCGAGCTGCTGAACATCCGCCAGGAAACTCAGGAAGAGCATGCTCTCAGCCGTCCTGACAGCCTGCGCGAAGGGATTATGATCGTCGCAGCCTTCCTGCTGTTCTATTGCTGTCTGATCTCCCCGGATGTCTTCGCGCCGTGGCTGCTCGGCGGCGGCGTGCTGCTGTTGGCCGCGGGCGTATGGGGCATTTACGCGCCGCCGCTGGCCGGTTCGCTACGCGAAATCCACTGCCTGCGCGGGATGCCGAAACGCTGGGGACTGTTTGGCGAGAACGACCAGGAACACGTTAATAATATTTCGCTGGGGATTATCGACCTTATCTATCCGCGTCACTGGCAACCGTGGATCGCCCAGGATCTGGGGCAGCAAACCGATATTGATATTTATCTTAACCGCCATGTTGTTCGCCAGGGGCGATTCCTGTCGCTGCACGATGAAGTGAAACACTTCCCGCTGCAGTACTGGCTGCGCAGCGCGATTATCGCCGCCGGCGCGCTGCTGGTCGTCATCATGCTGTGGATTAGCGTACCGCTGAATATGCCCTTTAAATTCACCCTCTCCTGGCTTAAGGGGGCGCAGACCATCGAAGCCACCACCGTCGGCCAGCTTGAGAAGGCGAAAGTACGAATCGGCGACACGCTGCAATTAAAAGGTACCGGGATGTGCAACATCCGTACGCCGGGCGCCTGGAGCGCGAAAGACGCGTCACCGTTTACGCCATTCGATTGTTCGCAGATTATCTGGAACGACGCGCCTCCCCTGCCGCTGCCGGAGTCCGATATCGTCGGGAAGGCCACGGCGCTGGTCCAGGCGGTACAGCGCCAGTTGCATCCTGACCCGGACGACGATTCGCACGTTAGCCCGGCATTACGTTCGGCAATTCAGAAATCAGGAATGGTGCTGCTGGATGACTTCGGCGATATCGTGCTGAAAACCAACGATCTCTGCTCGGCGAAAGATGACTGCGTGCGTCTGAAGAACGCGCTGGTCAACCTTGGCAATACCCGCAACTGGGAAGCGCTAACCAAACGCGCCACCGCCGGTAAGCTCGATGGGGTGAACGTATTGCTGCGCCCGGTAAGCGCCGAATCGCTGGAGAATCTGGTGACCACTTCCACCGCGCCGTTTGTGATGCGTGAAACCTCCCGTGCGGCGCAGGCGCTAAATAGCCCGGCCCCTGGCGGATTCCTGATCGCCAGCGATGAAGGCAGCGAACTGGTCAATCAGCCGTGGCCGGCTATCAGCCTGTACGATTATCCCGCCCACGAGCAGTGGGGCGAGCTGCAGCGCCTGGCGGGCATGTTGATGCACACGCCATTCCATGCGGAGGGGATTGTCACTAATCTTTATACCGATGCCAATGGCACCCAGCATATCAACCTGCACCGCATTCCCGATCGCAGCGGACTGTGGCGCTATCTTGGCACCACTCTGCTGCTGCTGGCGATGCTTGGTTGTATGGCGTGGCACGGCGTGCAGGCGATCCGTCGCTATCAGCGCCAGCGCCTGCGCATGGAAGAAATTCAAAAATATTATGAAAGCTGCCTGAATCCGGTTCTTATCCCTTCCCCGGATCATCAAGATTAATTCCTGCGCGACAGGGTGTGATACCCTGTCGCGCATTTCCCCCTCGCTGGAGACTCACCATGCAAATCAATATCGCGTGGCAGGAGGTTGATACCGTTCTGCTGGATATGGATGGTACGCTGCTCGACCTCGCCTTCGACAACTACTTCTGGCAAAAATTGGTCCCGGAAACCTGGGGCGCCGCGCGCGGACTCAACCTGCAGGAAGCCAAAGCGGCAATGCACCAGGAGTATCACGCCGTGCAGCATACGCTAAACTGGTACTGTCTTGATTACTGGAGCGAGCGACTGGGTTTGGATATTTGTGCGATGACCAGCGAGCAGGGACCGCGGGCAAAACTGCGGGAAGATACCGTGCCATTCCTTGATGCGCTGCGGGCCAGCGGCAAGCGCCGCATCCTGCTGACCAACGCGCACCCGCATAATCTGGCGGTGAAGCTCAAGCACACCGGTCTGGACGCGCACCTTGATTTATTACTTTCCACCCACACATTTGGTTATCCGAAAGAGGATCAGCGCCTGTGGCGCGCGGTGGCGGATGAAACCGGCCTTGATGCGCGCAAAACGCTGTTTGTCGATGACAGCGAGGCTATCCTGGACGCGGCGGCGCAGTTCGGTATTCGTTATTGCCTGGGCGTCACCAATCCGGATTCCGGCCTGGCGGAAAAACAGTATACCCGCCATCCCGGCGTGAACGATTACCGGCGGCTGATCCCTTCCCTGACTCCGGAGGAGAGGCCATGAAAGATAAGCCCGCAGAAAGCGTCAGGCTGGACAAATGGCTCTGGGCAGCCCGCTTTTATAAAACTCGCGCCATTGCGCGCGAAATGGTTGAAGGCGGCAAGGTGCACTACAACGGACAACGTAGTAAGCCGAGCAAAATCGTCGAGCTGAATGCCACCCTGACCCTGCGCCAGGGCAACGACGAGCGCACCGTTATCGTCAAAAGCGTTACCGAACAGCGCAGGCCAGCCAGCGAAGCCGTTATGCTGTACGAAGAGACGGCGGAGAGTATCGAGAAACGCGAAAAAGTGGCGCTGGCGCGTAAGCTGAATGCGCTCACGATGCCGCACCCAGACAGACGTCCGGACAAAAAAGAGCGCCGCGACCTGATGAGATTTAAACACGGCGACAGCGAATAACGCTGCCGCCAGCAAGAGAGATGATTATGACTCAACACGATCAATTACATCGTTATCTGTTTGAAAACTATGCCGTGCGCGGTGAACTGGTCACCGTATCGGACACGTTGGAACAGATCCTGGCCAACCATAGCTACCCGCAGCCGGTGAAAACCGTGCTGTCGGAGCTGCTGGTCGCCACCAGCCTGCTGACCGCCACGCTGAAGTTCGCCGGCGATATTACCGTTCAGCTGCAGGGCGACGGCCCGCTCTCGCTGGCGGTGATCAACGGCAATAACCAGCAGCAGCTGCGCGGCGTCGCTCGCGTTCAGGGTGAAATCCCGGAAGGCGCGGACCTGAAAACGCTGGTCGGCAACGGCTATCTGGTCATTACCATCTCTCCACAGGAAGGCGAGCGCTATCAGGGCGTTGTTGGCCTGGAAGGTGATACCCTGGCGGCATGCCTGGAAGATTACTTCCAGCGTTCCGAACAGCTGCCGACCCGTCTGTTTATTCGTACCGGCGAGCACGACGGTAAAGCGGTGGCCGGCGGCATGCTGCTGCAGGTGATGCCGGCTCAGGACGCGCAGCTTAACGACTTCGAGCATCTGGCGACCCTGACCGAGACCATCAAGGCGGAAGAGCTGTTCACCCTGCCGGCGACCGATGTATTATGGCGCCTGTACCATGAGGAAGAGGTGACGGTATACGACCCGCAAGACGTCGAGTTCAAATGCACCTGTTCTCGCCAGCGCTGCGCCGATGCGCTGAAGACGCTGCCGGATGAAGAAGTCGACAGCATCCTCGCCGACGAAGGCGAAATTGATATGCATTGCGACTACTGCGGTAATCATTATCTGTTCAACGCGATGGACATCGCCGAGATCCGCAATAACGCCTCGCCGGCGGATCCGCAGGTACACTAATCGCCCCTCTCGCCGGGCGTTGCCGGGTTTTTCTAACCCGCCGCGCCTGGCGTCAACTATTTCGACCGCGTGTTGAATCGATTTTCACTGAAAGAGTTACGTAACTTTCTTTCAAGAAAGCGATTACATTCACATTTCAGCAGTTTTTTTAATTACTTTTTAACCATTCGGAAACATCTATCGCCACCTGCGGCCGTTTTCCTGAGATAATCACGCGCACTTCGTGACAGGAGTCACTGTGTTTTTCGTAAGAAAGGCGTTTGTCGAGATACGTAAATCTATGAGCCTGGTCGCGGTCTATTCCCTGAAAGAAACCCTACAATTTAAAGCAGTACATATTGGCTAAGGAGCAGTGACATGCGCGTTAATAGTTTAACCCCGCAGGATCTCAAGGCTTACGGTATCAATGACGTCCAGGAAATTGTCCACAACCCGAGCTTCGATACGCTGTATCAGGAAGAGCTCGACCCGAAACTGGAAGGTTATGAGCGTGGCGTATTAACCAATCTTGGCGCCATCGCCGTCGATACCGGCATTTTCACCGGCCGTTCGCCGAAAGATAAATATATCGTCCGTGACGATACCACTCGCGATACCGTGTGGTGGTCTGATAAAGGCAATGGCAAGAACGACAACAAGCCGCTCTCCCAGGAAACCTGGCAGCACCTGAAAGGCCTGGTGACTCACCAGCTGTCGGGCAAACGCCTGTTTATCGTCGACGCCTTCTGCGGCGCCAACGCCGACACCCGCCTCAGCGTGCGCTTCATTACTGAAGTCGCCTGGCAGGCACACTTTGTTAAGAACATGTTCATTCGCCCGAGCGAAGAAGAGCTGGCAGCCTTCGAGCCGGACTTTATCGTCATGAATGGCGCTAAGTGCACCAACCCGCAGTGGAAAGAGCAGGGTCTGAACTCCGAAAACTTCGTGGCTTTCAACCTGACCGAGCGCATCCAGCTTATCGGCGGCACCTGGTACGGCGGCGAAATGAAGAAAGGGATGTTCTCGATCATGAACTACCTGCTGCCGCTGCAGGGCATCGCTTCGATGCACTGCTCCGCTAACGTCGGCGAAAAAGGCGATGTCGCCGTGTTCTTCGGCCTGTCCGGCACCGGTAAAACCACCCTCTCCACCGACCCGAAACGCCGCCTGATTGGCGATGACGAGCACGGTTGGGATGATGACGGCGTGTTTAACTTCGAAGGCGGCTGCTACGCGAAGACCATTAAGCTGTCGGAAGCCAACGAGCCGGATATCTATCACGCGATCCGCCGCGATGCGCTGCTGGAAAACGTCGTGGTACTGGCTGACGGCACCATCGATTTTGATGACGGTTCGAAGACCGAGAACACCCGCGTCTCCTACCCGATCGACCATATCGAAAATATCGTTAAGCCGGTGTCGAAAGCCGGTCACGCTACCAAGGTCATCTTCCTGACCGCCGATGCCTTTGGCGTATTGCCGCCGGTTTCACGCCTGACCGCTGACCAGACCCAGTACCACTTCCTGTCTGGCTTTACCGCCAAGCTGGCCGGTACCGAGCGCGGCGTCACCGAGCCAACCCCAACCTTCTCCGCCTGCTTCGGCGCCGCGTTCCTGTCGCTGCACCCGACGCAGTACGCTGAAGTGCTGGTAAAACGCATGCAGGCTTCCGGCGCCCAGGCCTACCTGGTCAACACCGGCTGGAACGGTACCGGCAAACGTATCTCAATTAAAGATACCCGCGCGATTATCGACGCCATCCTCGACGGTTCGCTGGATAACGCCGAAACCTTCACTCTGCCGATGTTCAACCTGCAGATCCCAACCGAGCTGCCGGGTGTCGATACCCATATCCTCGACCCGCGTAATACCTACGGTTCTCCGGAGCAGTGGCAGGAGAAAGCCGATCAGCTGGCGAAACTGTTTATTGAGAACTTCGAGAAGTATACCGATACCCCGGCCGGCGCTGCGCTGGTTGCGGCCGGTCCGAAGCGTTAATCAGATCGCAGAAACAACAAAGCCGGGCGATGCCCGGCTTGAGATTGATGACAAACCTCATGCAACCATTGGACTTACAGATTGCAAGAGACAAATAACAAGGAAAATCAATTTATTGATTTTCGGCTGATAACCACAAAGAAGGAAAAACCACGCTTTTTCCTTCTTTGTCAGCAGTCTGAAGCCGGGCGATGCCCGGCTTTTTTATATTTATACGCTAATCAACTCTCTTTCGCGGGCTTCGCCGGCGACAACGCGCGATGCACCGGAATCGGTAGCCAGGCGCGGATCAGCAGGCCGCCGCGTTCGCTGGTGCCAATCTCCAGTCGGCCGTTATGATTGTCGATAATACGCTGCACTATCGCCAGCCCCAGCCCGGTGCCGCTGGTGCTACGGGCGCTATCGCCGCGCACAAACGGCTGGAACAGATGTTCGCGCTGTTCCGGTTTAATCCCCGGGCCGTCATCTTCCACCTGGAACCAGGCGCGGCTGGCTTCGCTGCCGCTGCTGACTTTAATCCAGCCCTTACCGTAACGAGCGGCGTTCACCACCATATTGGCTAACGCGCGTTTGATCGACAGCGGATGCAGGCGCAGCGGAATTTCTCCGGCCTGCAGATCGGTGGCGATTTCCCGCTCGTAGCCGCTTTCGGCGGCGATCACTTCGCCTAACACGGCGTTGAGATCCGCAAGCTCCATCGGCATCTCCTGGCCGGTGCGCAGGTAATCAATAAACTGCTCGATGATGGCGTTGCACTCTTCGATATCTTTATTGATCGACTCGGCGAGATAGCCGTCCTGCTCGCCCATCATCTCCGTCGCCAGCCGGATCCGCGTCAGCGGCGTGCGCAAATCGTGGCTGACCCCGGCCATCAGCAGCGTACGGTCGTCCGCCAGCTGTTTGACCCCGGCGGCCATATGGTTGAAGGCGCGGGTCACCGAACGCACTTCTGACGCGCCGTATTCGCGCAGCGGCGGCGGAATAATCCCGCGCCCGACCTGCAGCGCGGCATGTTCAAGGTCGACAAGCGGCCGGTTCTGAATGCGGATAAATAGCCACGCGCCGCCAATGGCCAGCAGCATTATCGCCAGCGTATAGCGGAATAGCGGCGAGAAATCGCCCTGATGGATTTCAGTCAGCGGTACCCGCACCCAGATATTCGGCGACAGCCAGGTCTTCAGCCACACCACCGGCGAGCTTTTGTTGACCTCAACCCGCACTTCGGTCGGCCCGCCAAGCTGGTGCGCCATCTGCTGGCTTAAGAATTCATAATGCTGCGCCCAGCGCAGGCCTGCGTCTTCCGCCGCCTCATTGGAATAGAGCGAAATCCCCAGCTCGCGGTAAATTTCGCGGCGAAACGCCGGCGGTACCACCAGTTGAGTGCCGTCTTCCAGCTGCAGTTTATCGGTCATCAGCATACGGACTTCGTATGCCAACACCTTGTTAAACTGCTGCAGGCTGGGCAGGATCGCGAAATTCAGCACCACCAGATAGGTCGTCACCAGGCTGACGAACAGCAGGGTGACGATCAGTAACAGGGTGCGGGCAAATGAGCTTCGCGGCGAAAAACGCACGCGCTTCATGCCTTAGAACCGTCCGGTACGAAGACGTAGCCCAGTCCCCAAACGGTCTGGATGTAGCGCGGGTGCGCCGGATCTTCTTCCACCATGCGGCGCAGGCGGGAGATTTGTACGTCGATGGAGCGCTCCATCGCCGAGTATTCGCGGCCGCGGGCAAGGTTCATCAGCTTATCGCGGGACAGCGGCTCGCGCGGATGGCTAACCAGCGCTTTTAATACCGCGAACTCACCGCTGGTGAGCGGCATCGGCTCATCTTCACGGAACATCTCGCGGGTGCCGAGGTTCAGTTTGAACTTGCCAAAAGCAATCACCGCTTCTTCTTGCGATGGCGCGCCCGGCAGCTCGTTCGCCTGGCGGCGCAGCACGGCGCGGATACGGGCCAGCAGTTCGCGCGGGTTAAACGGTTTAGGAATGTAATCATCGGCGCCGATTTCCAGGCCCACGATACGGTCCACTTCTTCCCCTTTCGCCGTCACCATAATGATCGGCATCGGGTTGCTCTGGCTACGCAGACGGCGGCAGATAGATAAACCATCTTCGCCCGGCAGCATCAGATCCAGCACCATCAGGTGGAAGGATTCACGGGTCAGCAGGCGATCCATCTGTTCGGCGTTCGCCACGCTACGAACCTGGAAGCCCTGCTCGGTCAGATAACGTTCCAGCAGCGCGCGCAGGCGCATGTCGTCATCCACAACCAGAATCTTATAATTCTCTTGCATTGTTTGTACTCCCAAAGGTTCACTGCAATCGTTAGTGCGTATTCTTAAAAACCCACGCTAATACGACCAGCCAAATCTGGTATATATTCTAGTCGAAATTGTTACAAAGCATATTAAACAGCAGTTTATACCCGTCATTCTTCAAGTTGCACGTGCGTTGGCTGCGTGCGCTCACCCCAGTCACATAGTTATCTATGCTCCTGGGGATTCACACACTTGCCGCCTTCCTGCAACTCGAATTATTTAGGGTAAACCCGTCATTCTGAGCAAAATTTACCACCGGCGCGACAAAAAAGAAAAAGGCGGAGGGTCTCCTCCGCCTTTTTAGCTAATTTTGCCGCTTACGCGCGTCGTTGGCTCATGCCGTACCACAGCACCACCAGGAAGCATAGCAGCGGCAACCCATAGGCCAACGCGGTACTGTAGCGGTCGGCCAGCGCCCCCATGAAGTAAGGCATAATCGCCCCGCCGACGATGGCCATAATCATAAACGAGCTGGCGCGTTTGGTATGGCTGCCCATATTTTTAACGCCCAGCGCGAAAATGGTCGGGAACATAATCGACATAAAAAAGAAGACCGCAATCAGCGCCACCACCGACACGCCATCAATGCTCATCATCACCAGACCGCAGAGCACGATATTGACCAGCGAGTAAACCATCAGCAGGGTCGCCGCCTGCACCCGCCCCATCAGCCAGGTACTGAAGAAACGACCGACCATAAAGCTAATCATCGCAATCGACAGCAGATAGGAAGCGTGCTGGTTTGTCACGCCATGCCAGTGCTCGGTCGCATAGTTGATAAAGAACGCCCCCACACCGACCTGCGCGGCAACGTAAAAGAACTGGGCGATGACCCCGCCGGTAAAGTGGCGATGCTGCCACAGCCCTTGCGCCGCTTCTTGCTGATTGCCCTCATCTTCGCGAATATCCGGCATCGGCGTGCGGCGGAACAGCAGCGCGATGGCCAGCACCAGCACGGCGATAGCGACATAGGTGATTTTTACCGAGCTCTGATCGCCGGTATCGCTCTGAGTGGCTGAAAAGAACAGCGTGCCGCCGATCAGCGGGCCAATAAACTGCCCCAGTCCGTTAAACGACTGCGCCAGATTCAACCGCCGCTCGGCGCCTTTACTGTCGCCAAGTACCGTCGCATAAGGGTTCGCCGCGGTCTCAAGGCAGCCTAATCCACAGGCAATCACAAACAGCGCGAAGAGGAATAGCGCAAAGCTATTCACGCTCGCCGCCGGCACAAACAGCAGCGCGCCAAGTGCATACAGGCACAAACCGACCAGGATCCCCGCTTTATAACCGCGTTTATCCATAAAATAGCCGGCGGGCAGCGCCACCAGGAAGTAGGCGCCAAAATAGGCCGCCTGCAGTAAACCGGACTGCGCTTTGGTGACGTGCAGGGTCTCCTGAAAGTGTTTATTGAGAACATCGAGCAGGCCGTAAGAGAGCCCCCACATAAAGAACAGGCTGGTGACCAGCATAAATGCCCAGCGCAGATTAGGGGTCGCCCCGGCGCGGGCCGCCAGCGGCTCCGCCGTTTTATTCACTAGCATGGTGAGATCCTCAGTAGAGTACAGAGTTGTTTTATTGATCCTGCAAAGAGAATATGCGCTCCATCGACACCCATTTTTCGCCTGCCGGCGTCCAGGGGGTGGGAACCTGGTATTGCCACATCAGCGCTTCCCAGCGCTGAATGACCGGGTGGTTCAGGCTGTGCTGAGCAAAGCGTTCGCCATCGAAATCCCCGGCGACCTCCATCACCATAAACAGCCGCGTGCCAAGCCGGTAAATCTCCATATCCAGCACGCCATGGGCGCGCAGATGCCCGGCGACTTCCGGCCAGATACGTTCATGCAGACGCTGGTATTCGGCAATTTTCTCTGCCGAATCGACCAAATCCAACGCCTGACACAGTCGCCGCCGCGCGGCGGTAACGCTCATGACAGCGCCCTGTCGAGATGCAAATATCCGCCGTCCACCGATAGCCACTGCCCGGTAGTGTGCGACGCGCGCGAGGAGATAAGAAACACCACGGTGTTGGCGATCTCTTCCGGCGTGGTCATGCGTTTGCCCAGCGGAATGCGTTGGTTAATCGCCGCCATCTGCCGCTGCGGATCGGGGAAGGTATTTATCCAGCGCTGGTACTGCGGCGTCAGCACTTCCGCCGGAACCACCGCGTTGACGCGCACGCCGCTCTCGCGCAGCGATACCGCCCATTCACGGGTTAATGCCAGCACCGCCCCTTTCGCCGCGGTATAGCCGCTGGTGCCGCCCTGGCCGCTGAGCGCGGTTTTCGAGGCGATATTGACGATAGCGCCCCGCGCCACCTCTAACGCTTCGCGGCACAGGTGGGCCATCTGATAGTAGTGGATCAGGTTTTTCTCAAGCGATCCGAGAAACGCCTCACGCCCGGCCTCGAGCCCTACGCCATCGTTCACTCCGGCGTTATTCACCAGCGCATCAATGCGGCCAAATCGCGCCAGCACCTGACCTACCGCCCCGGCGCATTCAGCCTCCTGGCACAGGTCGGCGATAATGAGCTCACTTTGCGGCGCGATTTGCTTCAACCTATCCATAAACCCCTGCTCTGGCAGGGCGTTAGTGACGATGACCGGCACCGCCCCCTCTTCCGCCAGCAGTTGCGTCACGGCCGCGCCGATCCCCGAGCCGCCGCCGGTGACGATAACCACTTTGTCTTTAAGAAATAGATCCACGCTTCGCCTCCGTTAAACCATAAACCCGACAGGCAGTGCCGCCCCAAATAGCTGACCGCTGCGTTTCCGTCAGCGGAGCCAGCGCCGTTTCGCACAGCTGGTAAACCTGGCGGTACTCCGCCGCCAGCAGGCATACCGGCCAGTCGGAACCAAACATTAGCCGCTGCGGGCCAAACAGCTCCAGCGCGGCGTCGAAGAAAGGCAGCAGCTGTTCCTCAGTCCAGCATCCGCGCCCGGCTTCGGTCACCAGGCCGGAAAGTTTGCCCACCACATGCGGTAATGCCGCCAGCGGCCGCGCCTGTTCGGCCCAGTGGGCCGCGCCGCGCGCGATATCCGGCTTGCCGAAATGATCGAGCACCAGCCAGTGGTCATCGTGGCGGGCGGCAAAGCGCGCCGCCGCCGCGAGATGACGATGGGTAACCAACAGATCCCAGCTATAGCCCTGGCGCTGCAACTGCTGCATTCCTCGCGAGACCGCCTCGCGCTCAAGCCACGCTGCCGGGTCGGCTTCATCCTGCACCTGATGGCGCAACCCGCACAGCTGGCCGCGCCACTGCGTCAGCTTGTCTTCGAGATCCGCGGCGGTAATATCCAGCCAGCCCACCACGCCGCATACGCCTGCTGCTTGAGAAACCTGCGCCACCAGCCAGGCGGTTTCGTTTTCATCATGACGCGCCTGCACTACCACCGCGCCATCGAGCCGGTGCTGCGCCAGCAGCGGCTGGAGCTGCGGGGGGTAAAAATCCCGGCGCAGTTGCGGCATGTCGTCATCAATCCACGGGTAATCCTGTGGCTGATAGCGCCAGTAGTGGTGGTGGGCGTCAATGCGCAACATGCGCTTCTCCACGGTAGCGGTACTGCTCGATAGAAGCCTGATGCATTTCAATCGAGTAGCCCGGCGCCTGCGGCGGCATATAAGCTGCGCCGCGGATTTCGCAAGGGTGCAGGAAGTGCTCGTGCAGATGGTCGACAAACTCAATCACCCGCCCTTCATGGGTACCGGCGATGCACAGGTAGTCAATCATCGACAGGTGCTGGACGTATTCGCACAGTCCGACGCCGCCGGCGTGCGGGCAAACCGGCAGGTTGTACTTCGCCGCCATCAGCATCACCGCCAGCACTTCGTTGACGCCGCCTAACCGGCAGGCATCGATCTGCACCACGTCAATCGCGCCGCGCATAATGAACTGTTTGAACATAATCCGGTTCTGGCACATCTCGCCGGTGGCGACCTTCACCGCGCCGATGTTCTCGCGGATCTTGCGGTGACCTTCGATATCATCCGGGCTGGTCGGCTCTTCGATAAACCACGGGTTGGCGAAGGCCAGCGCTTTGACCCACGGAATCGCGGCATCCACTTCCCATACCTGGTTGGCGTCAATCATCAGTTTCCGCTCGGGGCCAATCACTTCACGGGCAATGCGCACGCGGCGGATATCGTCTTCAATGTCGCGCCCGACCTTCAGCTTGATATGCGAGAAACCGGCGTCCACCGCCTGCTGACAAAGACGACGCAGTTTGTCATCACCGTAACCCAACCAGCCCGCTGAGGTGGTGTAACACGGATAACCATGCGTCTGCAGTTGTTCAAGCCGCTGGGCTTTGCCCTCTTCACGGCTTTCCAGCAGGCGCAACGCCTCCTCCGGGGTAATGCAGTCGGTGATGTAGCGAAAATCGATGCAGCGCACCAGCTCGGCCGGGCTCATATCGGCGACCAGTCGCCAGACCGGTTTGCCTTCGGCCTTCGCCCACAAATCCCACACCGCATTGACCACCGCGCCGGTCGCCAGGTGAATCGCGCCTTTGTCCGGGCCAATCCAGCGCAGCTGGCTATCGCTGGTAAAGCGCCGCCAGAAGGCGCCCATATCGTCGGCGATCGCCTCGAGTTGCTCGCCGACGATTAAATGCTCCAGCGCCTTAATCGCCGCGCAGCAAATTTCGTTGCCGCGGCCAATGGTGAAGGTCAGCCCGTGACCGGTGAGCTTAGGATTGTCGGTTTCGAGGATCACGTAGGCGGCGGAGTAATCCGGATCGGGATTCATCGCGTCGGAGCCGTCCAACTGCTGCGAAGTGGGGAAGCGAATATCCTCTACCCGCAGGGCGGTAATTTGCGTCATTGTTTGTCCTCCACGGTCAGCTGCTGCTGTTCGCCCAACCCTTCAATGCCCAAACGAATAGTCTGGCCGGCGCGTAAATAAACCGGCTGCGGTTTCTGGCCCATACCCACCCCTGGCGGCGTGCCGGTGGAGATGACATCGCCCGGCTGCAGGCTCATAAAGCGGCTCAGGTAGCTGATGATATAGGGCACTTTGAAAATCATGGTGCGGGTGTTGCCGTCCTGATAGCGCTTGCCGTCGACCTCCAGCCACAGGTTAAGCGCATTGGGATCGGGGATTTCATCGGCAGTCACCAGCCAGGGGCCCGTCGGCCCGAACGTGTCGCAGCCTTTGCCCTTATCCCAGGTGCCGCCGCGCTCGATTTGATACTCGCGCTCGGAGACGTCATTAATCACGCAGTAGCCAGCAACGTGCTGCATGGCGTCGCGCTCGTCGATATAGCGCCCGCCTTTGCCAATCACTATCCCTAATTCAACTTCCCAGTCGGTCTTTTGCGAACCGCGCGGGATAATCACGTTGTCATTAGGCCCGACCACCGCGCTGGTCCACTTGCTGAATACCACCGGTTCCTGCGGAATGTCGGCGCCGGTCTCTGCGGCGTGATCGGCATAGTTCAGGCCAATACAGATAAACTTACCGATACTGCCGACGCAGGCGCCAATACGCGGATTGCCTTCAACCAGCGGCAGGCTGTAGAGATCCAGCTGGCGCAGACGCGCCAGACTCTCCGGCAGCAGCGCGTCGCCGCGCAGATCGTTAATATATTGCGACAGGTCGCGCAGGCGGCCGTCGTTATCGAGTACGCCCGGACGCTCGCTGCCGGGATTGCCAAAACGAAGTAATTTCATGCGTTTTCCTGATAGTGAAATAAAGCGCCGTGCGGTTAGTTGCTCCAGCCGCCGTCAATAATCTGTACCGTACCGGTGGTGTAGGCGCTGGCGTCGGAAGCCAGATACAGCGCCAGCTGGGCGATCTCTTCCGGCTTGCCGATGCGGCCAATAGGCTGGCGGGCGACAAACGCCTCATAAACCGCCTCTTCGCTCAACCCTTGTTCACGCGCCTGCTCGGCAATACGTCCGCGCAGCGAAGGTGAATCGACGGTGCCCGGACAAATCGCATTACAACGAATGCCCTGGGTGACGAAATCCGCCGCCACCGAGCGGGTCAGGCCAATGACCGCCGCTTTACTGGCGCTGTAGGCGAAGCGGTTTGGTACCCCTTTCACGCTGGAAGCCACCGATGACATGTTGATAATCGAGCCGCCGCCGCGGGCGATCATCGCCGGCAAAAAGGCGCGAATCGTGTGGAACATGGCGGTGACATTCAGATCGAGAGCGAACTGCCACTCCCGCTCGCTACATTCAAGAATGCTGCCGCTATGCACCACCCCGGCACAGTTGAACAAGACATCCAGCGGGCCCAGCGTTTCCGCGGCGGCGGCAATAGCGTCGGCGCGAGTGACATCCAGCTGCAGCGGCTGCACGCCGGGGATATCGCTCAATCCGGCAATGTTGATATCGCTGGCAATCACTTCCGCGCCAGCGGCGGCAAATAGCCGCGCGCAGCTATTGCCAATCCCCTGCCCTGCGGCGGTAATCAGAACGCGTTTTCCGGTTAGTTCCATTTCTCTCCCCTGGTCTAAAGGACTAATGGTCAGGCCATTGGTGGTAGTCAAAGGCCTGACCTTTCGCATGACAAGTCAGGCATAACCCGCTATCGTGAAGCTTAGATGTTGCAAAAACGGCCACAAACGGCACATTGGTTAACCAATTAATTACACTCGACTAACAAACACTCAAGTGTGCTGGCCAATATTTGTGCGCTTTATCACTGTCTATCGCATGAGCAAAGGTGAAACATGCCGATTACCAGACTGGAAAACCCAAGGATTTACAGACAGATAGCAGACCAACTCAAGCGATTAATTGAGAACAACGAATTTCCACCCGGCAGTCGTCTCCCGTCTGAGCGAGATTTAGCCCAGCAGTTGAACGTCAGCCGCGCATCGGTACGCGAAGCGCTGATTGCGCTGGAGGTGATTGGCCTGGTGGACGTGCGCGTCGGCAACGGGGTAATCGTCAAATCGCAGACGCCGCTCGCCGCCACCAAAGAACCGGTGATGGCGCAGGCCGGTCGCGACCAGTGGACGGAGATCGACGACGAACTCAACATAGACCTCGATTTTAACGCCGAACTTCCGCCCTTTTCCCTGCTGCAGGCGCGCCTGTTAATCGAACCGGAAACCGCCGCGCTGGCGGCGCGCCATGCCAGCCCCGAGGAGCTGGTCGCTATCCGCGAGGCCTTTGAACAGAACTGTCGCGATAACCGTGCCGGTTCAACCACCCATCCCGGCGACCGCCTGTTCCATATCCGTATCGCTCAGGCCAGCGGCAACCCGGCGTACGCGTTTATCATCGGCCACCTGCTCGGCCACCGCTACGGCAGTATGTTCCGCATGCTGCAGCGCCATTACACCCCGGACGATATGCCACATCGCTCGGAACAGGAGCATCGCGCGATCCTTGAAGCCATTGAGGCCCACGACGTACGTGCGGCAAAAAAAGCAATGAAAAATCATATTGATCAGGTGATTACCATTTTTACCCGCAGCCAGTAGCCGCGATTTCTGCGCCTGGCGCTTTACCTTGCCGAAACGGCTGGTTAAGGTACGGCGGGACGAGATTATTTTGGATGAACCACAGATGAAAACGCCGCTGATCACCCGTGAAGGGTATGAAAAACTGAAGCAAGAGATGGATTACTTGTGGCGTACAGAGCGCCCGGAAGTCACCAAGAAAGTGACCTGGGCGGCGAGTCTTGGCGACCGCAGCGAAAACGCCGATTATCAGTACAATAAAAAGCGCCTGCGCGAAATCGACCGCCGGGTGCGTTATCTCACCAAGTGTCTGGAAAATCTAAAAATCGTCGATTATTCCCCGCAGCAGGAAGGCAAAGTGTTCTTCGGCGCGTGGGTGGAAATCGAGAACGACGATGGTGATACCAAGCGCTTTCGCATTGTCGGCTACGATGAAATCTTCGGCCGCAAAGACTATATCTCTATCGATTCGCCAATGGCGCGCGCTTTACTGAAGAAAGAGGTGGGCGACCTGGCTATCGTTAACACCCCGGCGGGCGAAGCCAGCTGGTACGTCAATGAAATTGAATACGTGAAATAGCGCCGGAACATTCCGAGAGAACCCGGTCGCGGCTGGCATTTTAGCCTGGCAGCCCGTATAACTATCCCCTGATTTTTGACCCTAATGATGAATAAAACCGATGATGAATGATTCGCTCTGCCGCATTATTGCGGGTGAACTTCAGGCCAGAGCCGAACAGGTAGAAGCTGCCGTTCGCCTGCTTGATGAAGGGAACACCGTGCCGTTTATTGCACGTTATCGTAAGGAAGTCACCGGCGGTCTGGATGACACGCAGCTGCGTAATCTGGAAACTCGCCTCGGGTATCTGCGCGAACTGGAAGACCGCCGCCAGGCGATCCTCAAATCGATCGGCGAACAGGGCAAGCTCAGCGAAGCGCTGGAAAAAGCCATCAACGCCACCCTCAGCAAAACCGAGCTCGAAGATCTCTACCTGCCGTACAAACCCAAACGCCGCACCCGCGGGCAAATCGCCATTGAAGCCGGTCTCGAACCGCTGGCCGATCTGCTGTGGAATGAGCCCTCCCACGATCCGGAAACCGAAGCGGCAAACTATATCGATGCCGATAAAGGCGTGGCGGATAGCAAAGCCGCTCTCGACGGCGCGCGCTATATCCTGATGGAACGCTTCGCGGAAGACGCCGCCCTGCTGGCGAAAGTACGTGATTATCTGTGGAAAAACGCCCATCTGGTGGCCAGCGTCGTCAGCGGCAAGGAAGAAGAAGGCGCTAAATTCCGCGATTACTTCGACCACCATGAACCGATCGCTTCCGTGCCGTCGCACCGCGCGCTGGCGATGTTCCGCGGGCGCAATGAGGGCGTGCTGCAGCTGTCGCTCAACGCCGACCCGCAGTTTGACGAGCCGCCGAAAGAGAGCCACTGCGAGCAGATCATTATCGATCATCTCGGCCTGCGCCTGAACAACGCCCCGGCGGACAGCTGGCGCAAAGGCGTCGTCAGTTGGACCTGGCGCATCAAGGTGCTGATGCACCTCGAAACCGAATTAATGGGCACCGTGCGCGAACGCGCGGAAGACGAAGCGATTAACGTATTCGCCCGTAACCTCCATGACCTGCTGATGGCCGCGCCTGCCGGCCTGCGCGCCACCATGGGCCTCGATCCGGGCCTGCGTACCGGCGTCAAAGTGGCGGTAGTCGATGGCACCGGCAAACTGGTGGCCACCGATACCATCTACCCGCATACCGGACAGGCGGCTAAAGCCGCCGTCGTCGTGGCGGCGCTGTGCGAGAAACATAACGTTGAGCTGGTGGCTATCGGCAACGGTACCGCTTCCCGCGAGACCGAGCGTTTCTTCCTCGACGTGCAAAAGCAGTTCCCGAAAGTGACCGCCCAGAAGGTGATCGTCAGCGAAGCCGGCGCGTCGGTCTACTCGGCTTCCGAACTGGCGGCGCAGGAGTTCCCGGACCTCGACGTTTCCCTACGCGGCGCGGTCTCTATCGCCCGCCGTCTGCAGGATCCGCTGGCCGAGCTGGTGAAAATCGATCCGAAATCAATCGGCGTCGGTCAGTATCAGCATGACGTTAGTCAGACGCAGCTGGCGCGTAAGCTGGATGCGGTGGTGGAAGACTGCGTTAACGCCGTCGGCGTTGACCTTAACACCGCCTCGGTAGCGCTGTTGACCCGCGTCGCCGGCCTGACCCGCATGATGGCGCAGAATATCGTCGCCTGGCGCGACGAGAACGGCCAGTTCCATAACCGCCAGCAGTTGCTGAAGGTTAGCCGTCTGGGGCCAAAAGCCTTTGAACAGTGCGCCGGCTTCCTGCGCATTAACCACGGCGACAACCCGCTGGACGCCTCAACCGTTCACCCGGAAGCCTACCCGGTGGTCGAGCGTATTCTGGCCGCTACCCAGCAGGCGCTGAAAGATCTGATGGGCAACAGCAGCGAGCTGCGCAACCTGAAAGCCTCTGATTTTACCGATGATAAGTTCGGCGTGCCGACGGTATCCGATATCATCAAAGAGCTGGAAAAACCGGGCCGCGATCCGCGCCCTGAGTTTAAAACCGCCCAGTTCGCCGACGGCGTTGAGACGATGAACGACCTGCTGCCGGGGATGATTCTGGAAGGCGCGGTCACCAACGTCACCAACTTTGGCGCCTTCGTCGATATCGGCGTGCACCAGGATGGCCTGGTCCATATCTCTTCGCTGTCGAATAAGTTCGTTGAAGACCCGCATACCGTGGTCAAAGCGGGCGATATCGTCAAAGTGAAGGTGATGGAAGTCGACCTGCCGCGTAAACGCATCGCGTTAACGATGCGACTCGATGAACAGCCGGGCGACAGCAACGCGCGCCGCGGCGGCGGCAACGATCGCCCGCAGGGTAACCGCCCGGCGGCAAAAGCAGCGAAGCCGCGCGGTCGCGATGCTCAGCCAGCCGGCAACAGCGCGATGATGGATGCGCTGGCCGCCGCGATGGGCAAAAAACGCTAATCTTTCCCTGCCCCTCAATACGAGGGGCAATTTTCCGCTTTTTAATGCCTGAACCTCGATTAATATATTCCAGTAACCTTTCAATAAGTTCGAACTTTATAAAGTTTCATTCTGTTAACCAATGAAACCTTTATTAAACATTAAGTGAATAAATTAATTTTTCCCTTATTTTTAGCTACAGCAACGTTCTTGCGTCATATCAAAAAATAAGCAAATTCCCCGGAAAACCGCATTTATTATCCATGTCATGTATTGATGATACAAACCATTCTCATTATCATCGTTATCAGTTAAGTTTTATTCTTCTTCGTTGGCTATAGTCCCCAGCGCCGCTTTTATAGCCGCGCCTGGAAATTCTCTTTTCGGTTAGCGATAACAAGTAGGCCCTATGCAATTCACTCCTGATAGTGCGTGGAAAATCACCGGTTTTTCCCGCGATATTAGCCCGGCTTATCGGCAGAAACTGCTCTCCCTGGGAATGTTGCCCGGCTCTTCGTTTCATGTCGTGCGCGTGGCGCCGTTGGGCGATCCTATTCATATTGAGACCCGGCGGGTGAGCCTGGTATTACGTAAAAAAGACCTCGCGTTAATTGAACTGGAAGCGGTTGCGCAATAACACCTGACCCGGCACTAAGAGTCTGAAAAATGAAAAAATTAACCGTTGGTTTAATTGGTAATCCTAATTCCGGCAAAACAACGTTATTCAATCAGCTAACCGGCGCGCGCCAGCGGGTGGGGAACTGGGCGGGGGTCACCGTTGAGCGCAAAGAAGGCGCCTTCGCCACTACCGACCACCAGGTCACCCTGGTCGACCTACCGGGCACCTATTCGCTGACCACCATCTCCTCGCAAACGTCGCTCGATGAACAGATTGCCTGTCACTATATTCTTAGCGGCGATGCCGATCTGCTGATTAACGTCATCGACGCCTCGAACCTGGAACGTAACCTCTATCTGACCCTGCAGCTGCTGGAGCTGGGTATTCCCTGCGTCGTCGCGTTAAACATGCTCGATATTGCCGAAAAACAGCAAATCCGCATCGACGTCGACGCGCTGGCGGCCCGTCTCGGCTGCCCGGTTATCCCGCTGGTCTCCACCCGCGGCCGCGGCATCGAAGCGCTGAAAATGGCGCTTGACCGCCATGAACACAATCAGCCGCTGGAACTGGTGCACTATCCGCAATCCCTGCAGCGCGAAGCCGATATGCTGGCGCAGGCGATGCCTGATGATATGCCGCTGCGTCAACGCCGCTGGCTGGGGCTGCAGATGCTGGAAGGCGATATTTATAGCCGCGCCTTCGCCGGCAACGCCGCCGACAAACTCGATCTGGCGCTGGCCAACCTGAGCGGCGAGATGGACGATCCGGCGCTGTATATCGCCGATGCCCGCTATCAAAGCATTGCCGCGGTATGCGATGCCGTCAGTAACACCCTGACCGCCGAGCCGAGCCGCTTCACCACGGCGATGGATAAAATTATCCTTAACCGCTTCCTCGGCTTACCGATCTTCCTGTTCGTGATGTACCTGATGTTCCTGCTGGCTATCAACATCGGCGGCGCCCTGCAGCCGATTTTCGACGCCGGTTCGGTGGCTATCTTCATTCACGGCATCCAGTGGCTGGGCTACACCCTGCACTTCCCGGACTGGCTGACCGTGTTCCTCGCGCAAGGGCTGGGCGGCGGTATCAATACCGTGCTGCCGCTGGTGCCGCAAATCGGCATGATGTACCTGTTCCTCTCCTTCCTTGAGGACTCCGGGTATATGGCGCGCGCGGCCTTCGTGATGGACCGCCTGATGCAGGCGTTAGGTTTGCCGGGGAAATCCTTCGTGCCGCTGATCGTTGGTTTCGGCTGTAACGTGCCTTCCGTTATGGGCGCCCGTACGCTGGATGCGCCGCGTGAACGGCTGATGACCATCATGATGGCGCCGTTTATGTCCTGCGGCGCCCGACTGGCGATTTTTGCGGTCTTCGCCGCCGCCTTCTTCGGGCAGAACGGCGCGCTGGCGGTCTTCTCACTGTACGTACTGGGCATCGTGATGGCGATTCTTACCGGCCTGATGCTCAAATACACCATTATGCGCGGCGAAGCCTCGCCGTTCGTGATGGAGCTGCCGGTGTATCACGTACCGCACATCAAGAGCCTGGTTATCCAGACCTGGCAGCGCCTGAAAGGCTTCGTCCTGCGCGCCGGTAAGGTCATTGTGATCGTCAGTATTTTCCTCAGCGCACTGAACAGCTTCTCGCTTAGCGGCAAAGTGGTCGATAACATCAACGACTCGGCGCTGGCTTCGGTCAGTCGGGTGATTACCCCGGTGTTTAAGCCCATTGGCGTGCACGAAGATAACTGGCAGGCAACCGTCGGCCTGTTTACCGGCGCGATGGCGAAAGAAGTGGTGGTCGGTACGTTGAACACCCTCTACACCGCGGAAGATATCCAGAATGAAGAGTTTAACCCACAGGAGTTTAGCCTTGGCGACGAGCTGTTAGCTGCCGTCGATGAAACCTGGCAGGGGCTGAAAGACACCTTTAGCCTGAGCGTGCTGGCGAACCCGATTGAAGCAAGCAAAGGCGATGGCGAAATGGAAACCGGCGCCATGGGGGTGATGGGCAGTAAATTCGGCAGCGCCGCCGCCGCGTACAGCTACCTGATCTTCGTCCTGCTCTATATTCCATGCATTTCCGTGATGGGGGCGATTGCCCGTGAGTCCAGCCGCGGTTGGATGATGTTCTCGGTGTTGTGGGGATTGAATATCGCCTACTCGCTGTCGACGCTGTACTACCAGACCGTGAGCTTTAGCCAACACCCGCGCTACAGCCTGGTATGCATTCTGGCGGTAATTCTGTTTAACGTCGTGGTCTTTGGCCTGTTGCGTCGGGCGCGTAGCCGGGTGGATGTTTCCCTGCTGGCGACGCGTAAAACCCCGACGTCCTGCTGCCAGAGTCCGGCCGGCGACTGCCACTAAGGAGTTCTCATCATGGCATCGTTAATAGAAGTCCGCGATATGCTGGCCCTGCAAGGGCGAATGGAAGCTGCACAGCTGAGTGCCCGCCTGCATACGCCGCGGCCGCTGATCGACGCCATGTTAAGCCGCCTGGAAGCGATGGGGAAAGCGGTCAAGATGACCGAAGATGCCGATGGCTGCCTTTCCGGCAGCTGTAAAAGCTGCCCGGAAGGGAAAGCCTGCCTGCGGGAATGGTGGTCTTTGCGCTGAATAGACATCCCGGCTGGCGGCGCGTAGCGCCTTATCCGGGCTACCTGAAGCCCTGCCAGGCGCAGCGCTGGCAGGGAAAATTAGGCTTACTTATACACGTCGGCGTTCGCGTGAACCGTCTTCTCGTTCTTCTCGCCGGCAATCACTACGAAGTACTTACCACCCAACTCATCCGCTTTCTTCGACAGATCGCGCTTCGCGTCCATCGGCGACGTGGTACGGGAAGTCGTGATGCTACCGACCTTGGTCAGATTCATCTTCGCGACTTCATCTTTTTGAATCTCTTTCGCCGCGAACGCGCCAAAAGAGAGGGAGCCTATCACCAGAGATGCAACAATACCTGTAACAAGTTTCATAGCCTTTACTCTCCATAAGGTTGTTATTTTTAGTTTGCGGCGGCAAAAACGAAATAATCAACCACCGCAACAACCTAAGTATTGCCCGATCCTGATGATTTACCACGCGGCGCTAAAAATAATTATTCAGCCGGTTTTTCAGCGCGATGAGAGGCTCACAGAATGGCTGGGGATGCGAAATAAACGGCGCATGGGCCGCCTTTTCGAAGACAACAGACTCACTTTGCGGCCACAGCTCATCCAACAGAGGAACGATTTTACGCGGCACCAGCCCATCCAGTCGGCCATAGAGGCGCAAAAACGGCATGGTCAGCGCGGCGAGCGGTTGACGCAAATCGGTGGTTTTGAGGATTTCCAGCCCGCCATTGAGCACCTCGGCAGGCGGCATCGGCAGAGACAGAACGGTGCTTTTCAGCGCCCGGGCGTCCTGGCGCGCGCTTTCGGTGCCCATGGTTTGCAGGGCGAGAAAACGCTCGACGGTACGCTGGAAATCTTCACTCAGCTGTTGCTGGAAGCCGCTCAGCACTTCCGGTTTAATCCCCGGCCACTGGTCGCGCGCGCCAAAACACGGCGAAGAAGCGACGGTCACCAGCGCCTGCACGCGTTGCGGGTGCTGCAGCGCCACCAGGCTCGCTACCAACCCGCCCAGGCTCCAGCCAAGCCAGATAGCCTGCTCCGGCGCTTTTTCAACGACCTGCTGCGCCATCTCTTCAAGCGTTAAGGCGCCAAAACCACCGCTGCGGCCATAGCCCGGTAGATCCACCAGGTGAAGGGTAAAATGCGTAGCCAGTTCCGGCGTAATGCAATCCCATACGTTGGCATTCAGCCCCCAGCCGTGCAGCAGCACAAGATGACAATTTCCTTCGCCCGTGGTTTGCCACCAGATGTCATTCATCAGTTACTGTTCTCTTTCCATCACTATGAGGGGAATTATGCTAACAGCACACAGCTTATGCTGGCTATGCCAAATGCCGCTGGCCATCGCTCACTGGGGGATGTGCTCGCGCTGCACCGCCTCGCTGCTCGCCACGCCATCGCTCTGTCCACAGTGCGGTTTACCGGCATTGGCGCCCGCCTTGCCCTGTGGACGCTGCCTGCAAAAACCGCCGCCCTGGCAGCGGCTGGTGACGGTGAATAGCTATGCCCCGCCGCTAAGCGGACTGGTACATCAGTTCAAGTTTGCCTCTCATCCGGAGTTGGGACCCGCGCTGGCGCGACTGCTTCTTTTACGCCTGCGCCTTTACCGCGCGCTGCCGCCGGTAGACCGGATTATCAGCGTGCCTCTCTGGCAGCGCCGCCACTGGCATCGGGGATTTAACCAAAGCGAGGCCCTATGCCGCCCGCTGGCGCGGTGGATGGACTGCGCCTGGCGCGGTGATGCGCTGACGCGAATCCGGCGTACCGCAACACAGCATCAGTTAAGCGCCAGATTACGTAAGCAGAACCTGAAAAATGCTTTCCAGGTTGAATTATCCGTTCGGGGCCACCATATCGCCATTGTGGATGATGTCGTCACAACCGGAAGCACCGTCGCCGAGATTTCCCGCCTGCTTTTGCGAAACGGCGCCGCGACGGTTCAGGTATGGTGTGTGTGCCGTACCTTGTAGACCCCCGCTGATGGGCGTATTATAACCCAGTAAAATAGTCAACTATTAGGCCAACGCTATGATCCGTATTTCCGATGCTGCACAAGCGCACTTTGCCAAACTGCTGGCAAATCAGGAAGAAGGGACGCAAATTCGCGTATTTGTGATTAATCCCGGCACCCCAAACGCTGAGTGCGGCGTATCCTACTGCCCACCGGATGCGGTGGAAGACACCGACACGGCGCTGAAATTTGAACAGCTGACCGCGTATGTTGATGAACTCAGCGCCCCTTATCTGGAAGATGCTGAAATCGACTTCGTCACTGACCAGCTCGGTTCCCAGCTGACGCTGAAAGCGCCGAACGCCAAAATGCGTAAGGTTTCCGACGATGCCCCGCTGATGGAGCGCGTCGAGTATCTGCTGCAGTCGCAGATCAACCCACAGCTGGCAGGCCACGGCGGCCGCGTTTCGCTGATGGAAATCACCGAAGACGGGCTGGCTATCCTGCAGTTCGGCGGCGGTTGCAACGGCTGCTCAATGGTCGACGTGACCCTGAAAGAAGGGATCGAAAAGCAACTGCTGAACGAATTCCCGGAGCTGAAAGGCGTGCGCGACCTGACCGAACACCAGCGCGGCGAGCACTCCTACTACTAAGCTTTCGCCTTCTCGCCCGGCAACAACCATTTGCCGGGTGAATTTCCCCTCCAGCATGTTACCGCGCAACATTTCTGACTAGTCGACACGTCAAAAACCCGGCAGAGAGTATGACTTAAGTCTCATATTTAAAATTTACCCCGTTCAGGGCATTCTCAAAGCTCACATGTTACCCGTATCATCCACGACAAGCACCACCGACAAAAAAATAGCCAGCTATCCTTTCTCTGGGTCAGGTATAAGCCAGCTTTACGGTGCCAGACATCCTTGTTCCTCTGCGGAACGGATACTGTAGATGTTCAGACTTTAACGTTACCCATAACAAGTTAAGGCCAGGTAAATCATGCCATTAGTCATCGTAGCTATCGGGGTTGCCCTGTTATTGTTGCTGATGATCCGTTTCAAAATGAACGGCTTCATCGCTCTGGTTCTGGTGGCGCTCGCCGTCGGATTAATGCAGGGTATGCCTCTGGATAAAGTCATCGTATCCATCAAAAACGGCGTCGGGGGCACGCTCGGCAGCCTCGCGCTGATCATGGGCTTCGGCGCCATGCTCGGTAAAATGCTGGCGGACTGCGGCGGCGCGCAGCGTATCGCCACCACCCTGATTGATAAATTCGGTAAAAAACATATTCAATGGGCCGTTGTACTGACCGGTTTCACCGTCGGTTTCGCCCTGTTCTATGAAGTCGGTTTCGTGCTGATGCTGCCGCTGGTCTTTACCATCGCCGCCTCCGCGCGTATCCCGCTGCTGTACGTTGGCGTACCGATGGCCGCGGCGCTCTCCGTCACCCACGGTTTCCTGCCGCCGCACCCTGGCCCGACCGCTATCGCGACAATTTTCCACGCCGATATGGGCAAAACGCTGCTCTACGGTACGATTCTGGCTATCCCGACGGTTATTCTCGCCGGTCCGGTTTTCGCCCGTTTCCTGAAAGGTATTGATAAGCCGATCCCGGAAGGCCTGCACAACCCAAAAACCTTCACCGAAGAAGAGATGCCGGGCTTTGGCGTCAGCGTCTGGACCTCTCTGGTACCGGTGATCCTGATGGCGATGCGCGCCGTCGCCGAGATGGTTCTGCCGAAGGGCCACGCCTTCCTGCCCGTTGCCGAGTTCTTCGGCGACCCGGTGATGGCGACCCTGATTGCGGTGCTGATCGCGCTGTTCACTTTCGGCCTGAACCGCGGCCGCTCCATGGAGCAGATCAACGATACGCTGACCTCCTCTATCAAAATCATTGCCATGATGCTGTTGATCATCGGCGGCGGTGGCGCCTTTAAGCAGGTGCTGGTGGATAGCGGCATGGATAAGTACATCGCCTCTATCATGCACGAATCCAATATGTCACCGCTGTTTATGGCGTGGTCTATTGCTGCGGTGCTGCGTATTGCGCTGGGTTCAGCTACCGTTGCCGCTATCACCGCGGGTGGTATCGCCGCGCCGCTGATTGCCACCACCGGCGTCAGCCCGGAGCTGATGGTTATCGCCGTGGGTTCCGGTAGCGTCATCTTCTCGCACGTGAACGACCCAGGTTTCTGGCTGTTCAAAGAGTATTTCAACCTGACCATTGGCGAGACCATCAAGTCCTGGTCGGTACTGGAAACCATCATTTCCGTGTGCGGCCTGGTTGGTTGTCTGCTGCTGGGGATGGTGGTGTAACCCTCCCTCCCTGAAAAAAAAAGGCCGGGTGCGCATCGTACGCCCCGGCCTTTTTATTATTCGTTTCCCGGATAGCGGCTAACGCCTTATCCGGGCTACCCGCGGTGCCGTTTTTGTCGGGTGGCGCTGCGCTTACCCGACCTACGGTCCGCGCGGCCTGCATTTAATTTATTCACCATGCTGGCTGAAACTACCGGTGTTGGCGGCCTCAAAATCGATGAGACGTTCCCGGAAGGCCGGGGGTACAGGGGGCGGTGGCGACTGGTCGCCCGCTGCGCGCTCCCTGCGCCATGAGAGACATAACGCAGAAGAAATATCGGGAGCGCAATGTGCCCGGAATTAACACAAAGCACATGTTTTCCCCGACCAAAACCGTTGCAAACCGATAACAGTATCTACCAGTAGCCCCGGTAAGCGCAGCGCCACCGGGGAATTCTCTCTGGATTAGCGGGCCTTGCGGCGCTTATCCAGGTCTTTAATCAGCTTATTCACCTGCGCATCGGCAAACATCTGCTCGAGCGTCACGGTAAGCTTACGCCGCCAGTTGGGATACTCGGTACTGGTGCCCGGGATGTTGACCGGTGAAGCCATCTCCAGCCAATCTTCCGGCTGCAGCCCAAGCAGGGCGCTGTTGCTGTCGGCGATATAGCGCTGCATCCCGCGATTGAGCGTTGAGGTCATCGCCATCAGCGAGGCTTTATGCCCGGCGCGCTTCGGCAAACAGCCGTGCCGATGCAGCGCATCCAGCAACCCCTGCTTCGCTTGTTCGCGATCGGCATATAAGCCGCGCAGCACCACTTCATCCGGATACAGGCCCAGCGTCTTCCCAAGCGTCAAATCGCCGCTCTCCCAATAACCGCGCAGCGTCGGTAGATCGTGGGTCGTCGCGACCGCCATCGACTGTTGCGGATAAGCCTTCGGCGCGCGGAACGTTTTATCAGGGCCATTCTCGAAGTAGAGCACTTTGTACGAGTAGACCCCGCTTTTGCGCAGCTTGCCGACGATTTCGACCGGTACGGTACCGAGGTCTTCGCCGATCACCATGCAGCGGTGCCGCTGGCTCTCCAGCGCCAGGATCGCCAGCAGGTCATCCACGGGATACTGCACATAGGCGCCGTGGTCGGCGGTTTCGCCATACGGTATCCACCACAAACGCAGCACCGACATCACGTGGTCAATACGTAATGCGCCGCAGTTTTGCATATTCGCCCGCAGCAGTTCGATAAACGGCTCGTAGGCGCGGGCGACCATCACGTGCGGATCCATCGGCGGCAGGCCCCAGTTTTGTCCCAGCGGGCCGAGGATGTCCGGCGGCGCGCCGACGGAAGCCTTCAGGCAATACAGCTCGCGATCGCACCACGTCTCCGATCCGCCTTCGGCGACGCCGACCGCCAGATCGCGATACAGGCCAATCGGCATCCCGTCCTGCTGACTGGTGTGCCAGCAGGCGGCGAACTGCGTATAAGCCAGCCACTGCAGCCATAGATAGAAACTCACCTCATCGGCATGCTCAGTACAGAAGGTTTTCACCTGCGGGCTGCTCGTACTTTGATACGCTTCCGGCCATGCCGGCCAGCCCCAGCGCATCGGATCCTGACGGCTTTGCCAGGCATGCAGCGCATCAAACGCCGCCTGCCAGTAGAGACTTTCGCCCTCGCGCAGCACGAACTGACGGAACTCCGCCATCTGCTCATCTTCACGCGTAGAAAACTCGGCCCACGCCAGACGCAGCGCGGTCAGCTTCAGCGCGGTGACAGCGGTATAGTCGACATCAGCGGTCTGCCGCGCGGCCTGCAAGGCCTGCTGGGTTTCCGCAAGCTGCCACCATGCCTGCGCGGCAGGGCTACGCTGGAAATCTTCCACCACGTTGACGTCGATATAGATAACGTTGAGCCAGCGGCGCGATGACGGACTGTACGGACTGGCGCTCTCCGGGTTCGCCGGATAGAGCGCGTGAATCGGGTTGAGACCGATAAACGCGCCGCCGCGACGGGCGATTTCCGGCAGCATGGCGCGTAGATCGCCGAAGTCACCGATGCCCCAGTTATTCTCAGAACGCAGGGTGTAGAGCTGGACGCAGGCGCCCCAAAGCTTTTTGCCCTCTTTGAGCGCCTGCGGTTCGTAGCAACGCGCCGGGGCGACGATCGCCCGGCAGTGCCAGCGTTCGCCGTCCCGCGTGAGGGTCAGGGTGTGATAGCCCGTCGGCAATCGCCCAGGCAGGGTGAGCGCTTCGCCGCCGCGCGTCTCGCCCTGATACTGCTTACCATCTTCGGTCGTCAGCAGCCAATGAAACGCGCCGCTTCCCGCGACCGACAGCTGCATTTTTTTACCGTGGGTAAAAACCTTGACGCTGGGCAGCGGTTCTACCGCCGCTTTCGCGGCAGTAGACGTACGATGCATAGCATCCAGCAAACGTTGTTTGGTGGCCGCCGCGATCGACTGCGGCTGCCCGTGCGCGTTGATATAGCTGGGGCTGATCCCCGCCGCCAGCGCGGCGTTATCAAGGCGTTTATTCTCCATAGGCCTGTCCTTAGCGTTTTGCCTGCCAGATACGTTGCTGATAATCACGGATAGAACGGTCGGAGCTGAACATGCCGCAGCGCGCGGTGTTGAGGATCGCCGCACGGGTCCAGGCTTCCTGGTCGCGATACAGTTCATCCACCTGCTTCTGCGCCGCGACGTAAGCGCTAAAGTCAGCCAGCACCAGGTACGGATCGCCGCCTTGCAGCAGGCTATGCAGCATCTGATCAAAGGCGTGTTTGTCGCCGCCGCTATATTTTCCGCTCTCCAGCTCTTTCAGCACCGCGTCCAGCAGTTTGTCTTTTTTGCGCCATTTGAGCGGATCGTAGCCTTTCGCTTTCAGCGCCTTAACTTCTTCCACGGTATGGCCGAAGATAAAGATATTGTCCTCGCCAACCTGCTCGGCGATTTCAACGTTGGCGCCGTCAAGGGTGCCGACGGTCAGCGCGCCATTCAGCGCCAGCTTCATGTTGCCGGTACCGGAGGCCTCTTTACCCGCCGTAGAAATCTGCTCGGAGACGTCCGCCGCCGGGATCAGCATTTCCGCCGCCGATACGCAGTAATCCGGCAGGAAGACCACTTTTAGCTTATCGCCCACCAGCGGATCGTTGTTGATCGCCTCGGCCACCTTGTTGATCGCCAGAATAATATTCTTCGCCAGGTAGTAGCCCGGCGCGGCTTTGGCGCCAAACAGGAAGACGCGCGGTACGCGGTCGGCCTGCGGGTTTTCGCGGATCTCTTTATACTGCGCCAGAATATTCAGCAGGTTGAGGTGCTGGCGTTTGTACTCGTGCAGACGCTTAATCTGGATATCGAAAATCGCCTGCGGGTTGATGTCGATACCGGTACGCCGCTTCACGAACTCAGCGAGACGCACTTTATTCGCCTGCTTAATGTCGCGATAAACCTGACGGAATTTGGCATCGTCGGCGTACTTCTCCAGCTTGATCAGCTGGTCGAGATCGTTGGCCCACTCTTTCTTCAGCGTCTTATCGAGCAGGGCAGCGAGCGCCGGATTACACTGTTTAATCCAGCGACGCGGCGTAATGCCGTTGGTCACGTTATGGAATTTGTTCGGCCACAGCTGGTGATATTCCGGGAACAGATCCTTCACCACCAGATCGGAGTGCAGCGCCGCGACGCCGTTGACCGCAAAGCCGCTCACCACGCACATGTTGGCCATGCGAACCTGTTTATCATGGACCACCGCCAGCTTCGCCCACACCTGCTTATCGCCCGGCCAGGTTTTCTCCACCAGCAGTTTAAATCTGTCGTTAATCTCTTTGATTATCTGCATATGACGCGGCAGCAGCGCCTTCACCAGCTTCTCATCCCAGCACTCCAGCGCTTCCGGCATCAGGGTATGGTTGGTGTAAGCGAAGGTTTTGCTGGTGATGGCCCACGCATCGTCCCAGCTCATCTGGTGCTCATCAATCAGCACGCGCAGCAGTTCCGGGATGGCGATGGTCGGGTGGGTGTCGTTCAACTGGATCACTTCATAATCCGCCAGCTGATGCAGCTTGCGGCCAGCCAGATGGTGGCGACGCAGAATGTCCGCCACCGAGCAGGCGCACTGGAAGTACTGCTGCATCAGGCGCAGTTTTTTCCCCGCCAGGTGGTTGTCATTCGGATACAGCACCTTGGTCAATTTTTCGGCGTCGATACCCTGTTGCTCCGCGCGCAGGAAATCGCCGTCGTTGAATTTGGTCAGGTTGAACGGATGGGCATGTTTCGCCTGCCACAGGCGCAGCGGTTGCGCGACGTTATTGCGATAGCCAAGCACCGGTAAATCCCAGGCTTCGCCGGTAATCACGAAAGCCGGTTGCCATTCGCCGCTTTTGCTGACTTTACCGCCGATGCCCACCTGCACATCCAGCGCTTCGTTGTGGCGGAACCACGGATAGCTGCCGCGTCCCCAGTCATCCGGCGCTTCCATCTGCTGGCCGTCAGCGAAGGATTGACGGAACAGACCGTATTGGTAGTTCAGGCCGTAACCGGTCGCCGACTGGCCAACGGTGGCCATAGAATCCAGGAAGCAGGCCGCCAGACGGCCCAGGCCGCCGTTGCCCAGCGCCGGATCGGTCTCTTCTTCCAGCAGGTCGGTCAGCTGAATGTCATACGCCTTCAGCGTCTCGCTCACTCCTTCATACCAGCCCAGGTTGAGCAGGTTATTACCGGTCAGGCGACCGATCAGGAACTCCATCGAAATGTAGTTAACGTGGCGCTGTCCTTTAACGGCTTCCGCCGCCGGTTGCGCCGCCAAAAGCTCCGCCAGCGCGCCGCTGACCGCGCGCCACCACTGGCGTTGAGTCATCTCTGCGGCTGACGATAAACCGAAACGCTGCCACTGACGCGTCAGTGCAGCCTGAAACTGAGCCTGGTTAAAAGAAGTCTGTGACATAAGAAATCCTGGTCCTTTACTAAAACGTTAGCCTTAGTGTGCCGACCTCCTGATGCCGCTGCCTCCTCCCGAGGGGGATTAGACAGGGAGGAGTAGCGGGGATGAGCGAAAATTGTGATCGCGGCCACTTTAACGTTAGCTCGTCGTCGGGAATTCGCCGCCTTATTGCGCGTGTAGAACAATAATTTCGCCAGCGCGACGAACGGCAAATTTGTTACAGCGCAATTCATATCGCCAGGCAAAATTCGCTCGTACCATTATCGTGAAATAAAAAACAAACAACTGACAGAATAAAAAGATGCCATGACAAAAATACGTGAAATAGATTAACCCTAAGAATCCACTGACGATAATTTAATAAAAACAATCAACTACAAAAAATGCCGGGTAAAGTAATTTCGTCCCGGACGAAATCGTCGTAAACCGAGGCATGACGCGTTCTGGTACCGGTTTAAAGCTAATTAAAAACCGAAGCGAGAAATTGTGACCGAGAGCAAATTCAAGAGCATCAATTTTGGACATAACTTGCAATAACTTTCATTATCGCCGACCTTAGGAGTCATTAATTACGAAGCGCAAAAAAAATCCCCATCCCTTTCTTGCACAGCGAAAAAGTGAACTATGTTGATTCCGTCAAAATTAAGTCGTCCATCCCGTCTTGAACACACTGTGGTTCGCGAACGGTTGCTGGCGAAACTTTCCGGCGCGAACAATTATCGTCTCGCGTTGGTGACCAGCCCGGCAGGTTACGGCAAAACCACGCTCGTTTCGCAGTGGGCTTCGGGTAAGCATGACCTTGGCTGGTTTTCGCTGGATGAGGGCGACAATCAACAAGAGCGCTTCGCCAGCTATCTGATTGCGGCGATTCAACAGGCGACAGGCGGCCACTGCGCCGCCAGCGAAGCCATGGTGCAAAAGCGCCAGTACGCCAGCCTGCCGTCGCTGTTTGCGCAACTGTTTATTGAGCTTGCCGACTGGCAGCGTCCGCTGTACCTGGTCATTGATGATTATCACCTGATTACCAATCCGGTGATCCACGACGCCATGCGCTTCTTCTTGCGCCATCAGCCAGAGACCATGACGCTGGTAGTGCTGTCGCGCAACCTGCCGCAGTTGGGGATCGCCAATCTGCGGGTGCGCGAGCAGTTACTGGAAATCGGCAGCCAACAGCTGGCTTTTACTCATCAGGAGGCGAAACAGTTCTTTGACTGCCGCCTCGCCTCCCCCATTGAAGCCGATGACAGCAGTCGCCTGTGCGATGACGTCGCCGGCTGGGCCACCGCCCTGCAGCTCATCGCCCTCTCCGCCCGGCAGAAAAACACCTCAGCCCAGCACTCCGCCCGTCGTCTCGCCGGGATTAACGCCAGCCACCTTTCCGACTATCTGGTCGATGAAGTGCTGGATAACGTCGATGCCCGTACCCGCAGCTTCTTGTTAAAAAGCTCGCTGCTGCGCTCGATGAATGACGCGCTTATCGTCCGCGTCACCGGCGAAGAGAACGGCCAGATGCAGCTGGAAGAGATCGAACGTCAGGGGCTGTTCCTGCACCGAATGGATGACTCCGGCGAGTGGTTCCGCTATCACCCGCTATTCGGCAACTTCCTGCGCCAGCGCTGTCAGTGGGAAATGGCCACCGAGCTACCGGAAATTCACCGCGCCGCCGCCGAAGCGTGGATGGCGCAGGGATTCCCCACCGAAGCCATCCATCATGCGCTTGCCGCTGGCGATGCCGCCATGCTGCGCGATATTTTGCTCAACCACGCCTGGGGCATGTTCAACCACAGCGAGCTGGGTCTGCTGGAACAATCGCTGGCGGCGCTGCCGTGGTCGAACCTGCTGGAAAACCCGCGGCTGATCCTGCTGCAGGCCTGGCTGATGCAGAGCCAGCATCGCTATAGCGAAGTGAATACCCTGCTGGCACGCGCCGAGCAGGAGATGGATGTCGAAATGGATACCGCGATGCACGGCGATTTCAACGCCCTGCGCGCGCAGGTCGCTATCAACGCCGGCGATCAGGACGAAGCCGAACGTCTGGCAATGGTGGCGCTGGATGAACTGCCGCTGGCGAGCTATTACAGCCGTATCGTTGCCACTTCCGTCCACGGCGAAGTGCTGCACTGCAAAGGCCACCTGAGTAAATCGCTGGCGGTGATGCAGCAAACAGAACAGATGGCTCGCCGTCATGACGTCTGGCACTACGCCCTGTGGAGCATGATCCAGCAGAGCGAGATTCTGTTTGCTCAGGGCTTCCTGCAGGCGGCATGGGAGATTCAGGATAAAGCTTTCCAGCTTATCCGCGATCAGCATCTTGAACAGCTGCCGATGCATGAGTTCCTGTTGCGCATCCGCGCGCAGCTGCTGTGGGCATGGGCGCGTCTTGATGAAGCAGAAGAGAGCGCCCGCAGCGGCATCGCGGTGCTGGCAAACTACCAGCCGCAACAGCAGCTGCAGTGCCTGGCGCTGATGGTGCAGTGCTCGCTGGCGCGCGGCGATCTCGATAACGCCCGCAGCTTATTAAACCGACTGGAGAATCTGCTGGGCAACGGCCACTATCACAGCGACTGGGTTTCCAACGCCGACAAAGTACGGGTGATCTACTGGCAGATGACCGGCGATAAAACCGCAGCGGCCAACTGGCTGCGCCAGACGCCGAAACCTGAATTCGCCAATAACCACTTCCTGCAAAGCCAGTGGCGCAACATTGCCCGCGCGCAGATCCTGCTCGGTGATTTTGATTCCGCCGAAATGGTGCTGGAAGAGTTAAATGAAAACGCCCGCTCGCTGCGGCTGATGAGCGATATCAACCGTAACCTGCTGCTGTTGAACCAGCTGTACTGGCAGGCGGATCGCAAGGGTGAGGCGCAAAAAGTGTTAATGGAAGCCTTAACCCTCGCTAACCGCACCGGCTTTATTAACCACTTCGTGATTGAAGGGGAAGCCATGGCCCAGCAGCTGCGCCAGCTGATTCAACTGAATACGCTGCCGGAGCTTGAGCAGCACCGCGCGCAGCGCATCCTGCGCGATATTAACCAGCATCATCGGCATAAATTCGCCCACTTTGACGAGAGCTTCGTCGAACGGCTGTTAAACCACCCGGAAGTGCCGGAGCTTATCCGCACCAGCCCGCTGACCCAGCGCGAGTGGCAGGTGTTAGGGTTAATCTATTCCGGTTACAGCAACGAGCAGATCGCCGGCGAACTCGATGTCGCGGCCACCACGATTAAAACGCATATTCGCAATCTGTATCAGAAACTGGGCGTCGCGCACCGCCAGGATGCCGTTCAGCATGCCCAGCGGTTGCTCAAAATGATGGGATACGGCGTATAACGCCGTTTAGCAAAGCTCCAGCTGCAGGTTGTTGTCTTTAATCACCTTCAGCACGCCTGCGGGCGGCATGATATCGGTATAAACCGCATCGACCATACTAATGCTGCCCATGTTCACCATCGCATTACGCCCAAACTTCGAGTGATCCACCACCAGCATCACGTGGCGCGAGTTTTCGATAATCGCCCGCTTGGTGCGCACTTCATGGTAATCAAACTCCAGCAGCGAACCGTCGCTATCAATACCGCTAATACCGAGAATGCCGAAGTCGAGGCGGAACTGGGAGATAAAATCGAGCGTCGCTTCGCCGATGATCCCGCCGTCGCGGCTGCGTAGCTCGCCGCCGGCAAGGATAATGCGAAAATCATCTTTCACCATCAGCGTATTTGCGACGTTGAGATTGTTGGTCACAATCCGCAGGTCATTATGGTCGAGCAACGCGTGGGCCACCGCTTCCGGCGTTGTGCCGATATCGATAAACAGGGTTGCGCCGTCGGGGATTTCGCTCGCCACTTTCCGCGCGATACGCTCTTTTTCCGCCGTCTGGGTCGCTTTCCTGTCGTGCCACGAGGTGTTGACCGAGCTGGAAGGCATCGCCGCGCCGCCGTGGTGGCGCAGGATCATTTTTTGTTCCGCTAAATCATTCAGGTCGCGACGAATAGTCTGCGGGCTGACGGCAAACTGCTCCACCAGTTCTTCGGTACTGACGTATCCCTGTTTTTTTACCAGCTCGATAATCGCGTCATGACGTTGTGTTTGTTTCATGAAATATCCCTGGGAATCTCTACGTTCGTTTTCGCACATTTAGCGTATCGACAAACGCCATCGCCAGCCCGACTGCCAGGCCCGCCACGTGCGCGCCATTGGCGATCGACATGCCGAAAACATCAAACCATCCTGCCACTAACCACACTAAAGAGAAGAGGATCAGACCACGCTGCAGATAAATACCGCTCTGCGGGTCGCGCTCGCCGCGCAGCCAGACATAGCCCATTAATGCATAGACTACCCCCGACAAACCGCCGAACCACGGGCCGCTAACCTGATGCTGGACGAATCCGCTCAGCAGAGCGCTGATAATGGTAATCACCACCAGCTTACCGCTACCGATGCGCTTCTCCACCGCACCGCCGAGGTACCACCACCATAGCAGGTTAAACAGAATATGCATCAGCGAGAAGTGCATGAAAGCGTGGGTAAGATAGCGCCAGGCTTCGAATTTCAGCGAAGGATCGTAAGGCCAGGCAAGCCAGATCATCATCGTCTGATCGCCCAGAACGTTTTGCAGTATGAAGACCAGGATACAGGCCAGCAAAATCGCCCACGTAAACGGCCCGGCGTTGTTACGCAGGGTAGCTAAAAACGGGAAGCGTTGATAATGCAATCCGCTATTGGTATGCCCCGATTGCCAGCTGGCGGCGAGATAGCGCGGGTCGGCCGGGTTTTCGAGAAAACGGGCCAGCTCGGCCTGCACCCGCGCGGCCTGGCTTTCATCTGCCAGCCAGACATCGCTCTGCGTGTGCTGTTGGATAGTCAGGATGACCCCCTGCGTCGCCATATAGTCGACAAACGCCTGGGCCACGCGCGGGTTGGCAAAAGAGGTAATCATTAACATACAGCGGATCGCTTATTCCACACAAAGGGGGCTAGTATATACCGTACCGCGCTTATAGCGAGCCGTGCGCGACTTCCGCCGGGAAATGACGATGCCAGGCGTCAAAACCGCCATCGACGCTGTAGACGTTCTCGAAGCCCTGCTGCAGCAGATACTGCGCGGCGCCTTTACTGCTGTTGCCGTGGTAGCACATCACCATCACCGGCGTCTCAAAATCGTTATCGCGCATAAAAGCGCCCAGGGTATCGTTGGTCAGATGAAACGCGCCCGGCGTGTGCCCCATGGCATAGCTTTGCGGGTCACGGATATCGACCAGCACCGCCTTCTGCTGATGCAGTTTCTGATGCGCTTCTTCTACATTGATACATTCAAATTGTTCCATGATTCTCTTCTCTATTGCACTTCATGACGGGCGGTGACCGACCCTGATTTTACCCGCTAGTGTACCGTCAGGCGGTAAATAAACGCCAATATGTTACATGCATCACTCTGAAATGTTTTTTTGATGTTACCAAAAGCGCGTTTGTTTGCTATAGTGAGCGATATCGAACATTTATGAGCTTAAACGAAAGCGAACGAGGTGCGAGCGTGGAAATCAAAGATCTGATTGTGATAGGCGGAGGCATCAACGGTGCCGGTATCGCGGCAGACGCCGCCGGGCGCGGTTTATCCGTGCTGATGCTGGAAGCGAGAGACCTTGCCTGCGCCACCTCAAGCGCCAGCTCGAAACTGATTCACGGCGGCCTGCGCTATCTGGAACACTACGAATTCCGCCTGGTCAGCGAAGCGCTGGCGGAGCGCGAGGTGTTATTAAAAATGGCGCCGCATTTGGCCTTCCCGATGCGCTTCCGCTTACCGCATCGCCCGCATCTGCGCCCGGCGTGGATGATTCGTATCGGTCTGTTTTTATACGATCACCTCGGCAAACGCACCAGCCTGCCGGGCTCGACCGGTTTGCGCTTTGGCGCGGAATCGGTACTTAAGCCGGAAATCGTGCGCGGTTTCGAATATTCCGACTGCTGGGTCGACGATGCGCGTCTGGTTCTTGCCAACGCCCAGATGGTGGTACGTAAAGGAGGCGAAGTTCGCACCCGCACCCGCGCTATCTCGGCAAAACGCGAAAACGGCCTGTGGGTGGTGGAAGCGGAAGATATCGATAGCGGCGAAAAATTCACCTGGCACGCGCGCGGTCTGGTTAACGCTACCGGCCCGTGGGTGAAACATTTCTTCGACGAAGGCATGCATCTGCGCTCGCCGTATGGCATCCGCCTGATCAAAGGCAGCCATATCGTGGTGCCGCGCGTGCACACCCAGAAGCAGGCCTATATCCTGCAAAACGAAGATAAACGTATCGTGTTTGTTATCCCGTGGATGGATGAGTTCTCGATTATCGGCACCACCGACGTCGAGTACAACGGCGATCCGAAAGAGGTGGCGATCGATGATAAAGAAATCAACTACCTGCTGAACGTCTACAACGCGCACTTTAAAAAGACGCTGTCGCGCGACGATATCGTCTGGACTTACTCCGGCGTGCGTCCGCTGTGCGACGATGAATCCGACTCACCGCAGGCGATTACCCGCGACTATACGCTCGATATTCACGATGAGAACGGTCAGGCGCCGCTGCTGTCGGTATTCGGCGGCAAGCTCACCACCTACCGTAAACTGGCGGAACATGCGCTGGAAAAACTGACGCCGTATTATCAGGGGATTGGCCCGGCGTGGACCAAAACCGCCGTTCTGCCCGGCGGCGATATCGGCGGCGACCGCGACGACTACGCGGCGAAACTGCGCCGTCGCTTCGCGTTTATCAGCGAATCAATGGCCCGCCACTACGCCCGCACCTACGGCAGCAACAGCGAGTGGATCCTTGGCGAAGCGACTTCGCTTGTCGATCTGGGAGAAGATTTTGGCCACGAGTTTTATGAAGCCGAGCTGAAGTACCTGGTCGAACACGAGTGGGTTCGCAGCCTGGATGACGCTATCTGGCGCCGTACCAAACAGGGGATGTGGCTGAATGCCGAGCAGCAGGCGCGTATCAGCGAGTGGCTGGCGCAACATACGGGAAAGTCTGAACTGTCGTTAGCGTCCTGACATACCCCGGGCGGCGGCTTACGCCTGGCCCGGGCTACATCACAGCGCAAATCTGTAGCCCCGCGAGCGGGGCAATAACCACGGGTAAAGCGCCGCTTTTGCGCCGGATAGCGGCTGCGCCTTATCCGGCCTACGGACAGTGCCAAGGTGAGCTTAAGATCTCTATCTTGTACCCATGGCCACTAAAACCACCGGTGTTGGTGGCCTCAAAATCGCTGAGACGTTCCCGGAAGACTGGGAGCGCAATGTGCTCTGAATTAACACAAAACACACGTTTTCCCGAACCAAAACAGTTGCCAACCGATAACCGTATCTACGGCTTGCGCCTGACCCGGGTTACCGATTCACAAATTAAACGAGACTTTTTTTCCAGTCGGCAACGTGACATTTATACTTAGTTCCCCACCCAAGGCCGCAATGTAGCGCTTTAGGGTCGAAAGCCTCGGGTCGTTATCAGCCTGTTCCATTTTAGCGATCGTTGGCTGCTTAACCCCCATAGCCGCAGCCATCTCCGTTTGTGAAATTTGTAACTCTTCGCGAAGCAAGTTTAAAGCGACAGACTGACGTATCTCTGCCGCTTTCGCTGCAATACGCTGCTGGCTTTCAGGACTCTGTTTCGCCATGAGTTCTTTTAGCGTGCCCATTATCGCTCCTTAGTCAGGTGCTGGCTGAATTCTCTATCAGCCAGGGTAATCATCTCTTTGTAAAAACGTTTCTCATTCATGCCATCCTTATTGCCCGCACATAAAACGATAGCTTTCCGAAGAGGATCAAAAGCAAAAAAGGCGCGGACTGGGAGCCCATGATGCTGAACCCGAAGTTCTTTCATATTCTGAAACTTTGAACCTTTAACCGTATCAACATACGGACGCCCAAGCTGCGGACCAAACTCAGACAGGATAAGCATCGTGGCCAACATATCCTCTTTTAAAGCTCTGCTTTGTAATTCGAACCAGGTATCAAACGTATCCGTCGTTTCTACATCCCACATAGACGATCCCTCATAGCCTAAAGGCTATCATCAACATTATAGCTATTAGGCTATGAACGTAAACTATTTGAGCATTTATCGTACTGCTGGCAAATTCACGTCAATAGTATATTCCCGCAATAGCCTGAATCCCTCCCGGCACTTTTCCGAATAAAACGTTCGCTACACAAACAGAAACGGGGCCAGTTTTGGCCCCGTTTTGCTGATGCTTAACCGATTACAAACGAACCGGGTCGATATGCCAGATATGTTTGGCGTACTCCTGGATCGTGCGGTCGGATGAGAAATAGCCCATGTTGGCGATGTTCATCATCGCTTTATTGGCCCACTCCTCCGGATGGCGGTACAGCTCGTCCACCTTATCCTGGCAATCAACGTAGCTGCGGTAGTCCGCCAGTACCTGATAGTGGTCGCCGAAGTTGATCAGCGAATCCAGCAGGTCGCGGTAGCGACCAGGTTCCGACGGGCTGAACAGGCCGGTGCCAATCTGCGTCAACGCCTGATGCAGCTCCTCATCCTGCTCATAGTAATCGCGAGGTTTATAGCCGTTACTGCGCAGGGCTTCTACCTGTTCCGCGGTATTACCGAAGATAAAGATATTGTCCTCGCCGACGTGCTCCAGCATCTCGACGTTAGCGCCATCCAGCGTACCAATGGTCAGCGCGCCGTTGAGCGCAAACTTCATATTACTGGTACCGGAGGCTTCCGTCCCCGCCAGCGAGATCTGCTCGGAGAGATCCGCCGCCGGGATAATCAGCTGCGCCAGGCTCACGCTGTAGTTGGGGATAAACACCACTTTCAGCTTATCGCCAATCTGCGGATCGTTGTTCACCACCGCCGCCACATCGTTGATCAGATGAATAATATGCTTCGCCATATAGTAGGCCGACGCGGCCTTACCGGCGAAGATATTCACTCGCGGCACCCACTCCGCCTGAGGATCGGCTTTGATCCGGTTGTAGCGGGTGATGACGTGCAGGATATTCATCAGCTGGCGTTTATATTCGTGGATGCGTTTGATCTGCACATCAAACAGCGCCTTAGGATTGACCACCACGTTCAACTGCTGGGCGATATAGTTCGCCAGCCGCTGCTTATTCTCAAGCTTGGCGCGGCGCACCGCCTGGTTCACCGTCGGGTAATCAATATGCTGCTGCAGATCGCTTAGTTGGCTTAAGTCGGTGCGCCAGGTGTGGCCGATATTCTCATCCAGCACCTGCGACAGCGGCGGGTTCGCCAACGCCAGCCAGCGCCGCGGCGTGACGCCGTTGGTGACGTTGGTAAAGCGCATCGGGAAAATCTTTGCAAACTCGGCAAACAGCGACTCGACCATTAAGCGCGAATGCAGCTCGGACACGCCGTTGACTTTATGGCTGACGACAACCGCCAGCCATGCCATACGTACCCGGCGCCCATTGGATTCATCAATGATGGAGGTACGGCTGAGCAGCGCGGTATCGTTGGGATACTGCTCCTGCAGCGTCTTGAGGAAGTAATCGTTAATCTCGAAGATAATCTGCAGATGGCGCGGCAGGATTTTCCCCAGCATATCGACCGGCCAGGTCTCCAGCGCTTCGCTCATCAACGTATGGTTGGTATAGGAGAAGACCTGGCAGGTCACCTCGAAGGCTTCATCCCAGCTAAATTTGTGCTCATCGATCAGCAGACGCATCAGCTCAGGGATCGACAGCACCGGGTGGGTGTCATTGAGGTGAATGGCGATTTTCGCCGCCAGATTGTCGTAGGTGCGGTGCAGCTGGTAGTGGCGGCTGAGGATATCCTGTACCGTCGCCGAGACCAGGAAATACTCCTGACGCAGGCGCAGCTCGCGCCCGGAATAGGTGGAATCGTCCGGATAAAGTACCCGCGAAACGTTCTCGGAGTGGTTCTTATCTTCCACCGCCGCGAAGTAGTCGCCCTGGTTGAATTTACCGAGGTTGATTTCGCTACTGGCCTGCGCGCTCCACAACCGCAGGGTGTTGGTGGCATCGGTATCGAAACCGGGGATAATCTGATCGTAGGCTTCGGCGATAATCTCTTCGGTCTCTATCCAGCGGGTATTTTTTCCTTCCTGCTGCACGCGGCCGCCGAAACGCACTTTATAGCGCGTATTGTGCCGTTCGAACTCCCACGGGTTGCCGTACTCCAGCCAGTAATCCGGCGACTCTTTCTGTCGTCCGTCGACGATGTTCTGCTTGAACATCCCATAGTCGTAGCGGATACCGTAGCCGCGGCCCGGCAGACCCAGCGTCGCCAGCGAATCGAGGAAGCAGGCGGCCAGGCGCCCTAAACCGCCGTTGCCTAAACCGGGGTCGTTTTCTTCATCAATAAGCTCTTCCAGATCGAGCCCCATATCGGCCAGCGCATTATTCACATCTTCATAAATCCCTAACGACAACAGCGCGTTAGAGAGGGTGCGGCCAATCAAAAACTCCATCGACAGATAGTAAACCTGCCGCACTTCCTGCGACAGCTGGGCGCGGTTTGAACGCAGCCAGCGCTCGACCATGCGGTCGCGAACGGCGAACAGGGTGGCGTTCAGCCATTCGTGTTTGTTGGCGATCGCCGGATCTTTGCCGATGATAAACATCAGCTTATACGCGATAGAATGCTTTAACGCCTCAACGCTCAGCGTGGGTGATGCATAACTAAAGGGTGCATTCATAGCCATAGCTCCTGTGGTTACATCAAGCGTTGATAGAGTTCACGATAGGATTTCGCCGCCACCTGCCAGCTAAAGTCCATATTCATCGCCTGACGCTGAACGTAGCGCCACAGCGATGGCCGCGACCACAACACAAAGGTGCGCCGGATGGCCCGCAGCAACGACACCGCGTTACTGTCCTCAAAGACAAAGCCGCTGGCGACGCCGTCGGCGAGGTTTTCCAGCGAACAGTCGGCCACGGTATCGGCGAGACCGCCGGTGCGGCGCACCAGCGGCAGAGTGCCGTATTTCAGGCCATACAGCTGAGTCAGACCGCACGGTTCAAAGCGGCTGGGAACCAGAATCACATCGGCGCCGCCCATGATGCGGTGCGAAAACGCCTCGTGATAGCCAATCTGCACGCCGACCTGGCCCGGATGTTCGGCGGCGGCGGCGAGGAAGCCCTCCTGCAGGACCGGATCGCCGGCGCCCAACAGCGCCAGTTGCCCGCCCTGCTCCAGCAGGCCCGGCAGTGCCTCCAGCACCAGATCCAGCCCTTTTTGGCTGGTCAGGCGGCTCACCACGGCGAACAGCGGCGCTTTGTCATCCACCTTCAGCCCCATGGCGATTTGCAGCTGCCGTTTATTCTCGGCTTTCTCCTCCAGGCAGTCGCGGTCATAGCGCGCCGCCAGCAGCAGATCGCTTTGCGGATTCCAGATACCATCATCGACGCCGTTAAGGATGCCGGACAAGCGGCCCTCGTGCTGGCGCTGGCGCAGCAGCCCTTCCATGCCGTAGGCATATTGCGGTTCGGTGATTTCCCGCGCGTAGGTTGGGCTCACCGCCGTGATATGGTCGGCATAATACAGCCCGGCTTTGAGGAACGAGATCTGGCCGTTAAATTCGAGGCCGTGCATGTTATAGAACGACCACGGCAGCTCTATCTCATTCATATGCCAGGAGTAAAACATCCCCTGGTAGGCGAGATTGTGCACCGTAAACACCGATTTCGCCGGACGCCCACGCGCCGCCAGGTAGGCCGGCGTCAGGCCCGCATGCCAGTCATGGGCGTGTACCACCTCCGGGCGCCAGAATGGATCCAGCCCGCAGGCCATTTCGCTACCTACCCAGCCAAGCAGCGCAAAGCGCAGCACGTTATCGGTATAGGCGTTCATGTTGGCGTCGTGATACGGGCTCCCCGGGCGATCGTAGAGATGCGGAGCGTCGATCAGATAGATACCGACGCCGTTAAAATGGCCGAACAGCAGGGTGATGCGCCCGGCAAAGGTATCCCGACGGGTGACGACCTGCGCGTCGGTAATCCCGCGGCGGATATCCGGATACCCCGGCAGCAGCACGCGGGTATCCACGCCGTCTGCGATCTGCGCCGCAGGCAGCGCGCCGATAACATCAGCCAGACCGCCGGTTTTTAACAACGGGAACATCTCTGAACATACGTGTAAAACCTGCATTATCGCTCCTGTTTGTGCCCCAGTTTCCGCAGCATGTCGCGCGTAACCAGCACGATCCCTTCTTCTGAACGATAGAAGCGGCTGGCATCTTCTTCCGCATTCTCCCCAATGACCATCCCTTCCGGGATGACGCAGGCGCGATCTATCACGCAGCGGCGCAGGCGGCACGAGCGCCCGACCCAGACATCCGGCAATAAGACTGCCGAATCAATGTTACAAAACGAATTCACCCGCACCCGCGGGAACAGCACCGACTGCACCACCACCGAGCCCGAGATAATGCAGCCGCCGGAAACCAGCGAGTTCAGCGTCATGCCGTGACTGCCGGAGCGGTCCTGCACGAACTTCGCCGGCGGCAGCGATTCCATATGGGTACGGATAGGCCAGTGCTGGTCGTACATATCCAGCTCCGGCGTCACCGAGGCCAGGTCGAGGTTGGCCTTCCAGTAGGCCTCCAGCGTCCCGACATCGCGCCAGTACGGCTCGGCTTGCGGGTCGGACTGCACGCAGGAGAGCGGGAAAGGATGTGCATAAGCCATGCCAGCTTCGGTAATTTTCGGGATGATATCTTTGCCGAAGTCGTGGCTGGAGTTTTCGTCGAGATCGTCGGCGGCCAGCAGTTCATAAAGGTAATCCGCATCAAAGACATAGATGCCCATACTGGCAAGCGAGCGGGTAGCGTCGTTCGGCATCGCCGGCGGGTTGGCCGGTTTCTCGACGAACTCGATGATCTTCTCGCTTTCGTCGACCGCCATCACGCCAAAGGCGGATGCTTCTTCGATGGGCACCGGCATACAGGCGACGGTGCAGCGCGCGCCTTTTTCGACATGGTCGATCAGCATGCGCGAGTAGTCTTGTTTGTAGATGTGGTCGCCGGCGAGGATCACCACATATTCGGCTTTATAGCGACGAATAATGTCGAGGTTCTGAGTCACCGCATCGGCCGTACCGCGATACCAGTTTTCACCGTGTACCCGCTGCTGCGCCGGCAGCAGATCGACAAACTCATTCATCTCTTCGCTGAAGAAAGACCAGCCGCGCTGGATATGCTGCACCAGGGTGTGCGACTGATACTGGGTAATTACGCCGATGCGGCGAATACCTGAGTTAAGACAGTTAGATAACGCGAAGTCGATAATACGGAACTTACCGCCAAAGTGGACGGCAGGCTTCGCGCGCTTAATGGTTAAATCCTTAAGCCGGGTACCACGCCCGCCAGCAAGGATCAGCGCCACCGATTTGAGAGGAAGTTGACGCGCCAGCATCAACGGATCGTTCTTTTCAAGCCCAACCATGATTAACTCCTTTTGATTCCCCTGCTTCACGGCCCATTCATCATGAACGCGCCGAAAACCCCCAGGGACTATGACCTTTGAAATACGCAAACTCCGTGCGCGGGCCCATGCCAGACAGCCATGATGACCGGATTATCCTCTCCGGCGAATGGAGGAACGGCGCGCCATTCCCCCGCGGGTAAAACCATATCCGCCACCTCAGCGGTGGCATTCAGCGCGATCAGCCAGCGATCGGATAACAGGATTTGCAGCCGCGCGGCGCCATGCTGCCACTCGTCGGCGTTTAACGGTTCTCCGCGCTGATTGAGCCAGCTCACATTGCCGTCATGCTCCTGCCACCACTGATTACGGGTTAACGCCGGAATGCGCCGACGCAGGTGGATAAGCGCGGCGACAAACGCGGTTAACCCGTGATTTGCCCGCCGCCAGTCCAGCCAGGTCAAAGCATTGTCCTGACAGTACGCATTATTGTTGCCGTGCTGGCTATGGCCATGCTCATCGCCCGCCAGCAGCATCGGCGTGCCTTGCGACAGCAGCAGCGTGGTCAAGAGCGCATGTACGCTATCGCGCCGCCGCTCAATCACGGCAAGATTGGCTTCTAATCCCTCTATACCATGATTGTTGCTGTAGTTATTGTTAGTCCCATCGCGATTCTCTTCGCCGTTCGCCTGATTGTGTTTCTGATTGAAACAAACACAATCACGTAGGGTGAATCCATCATGCGCCGTGATCAGATTGATCGTCGCCGCAGGCCGTTTGCCATCGCGGGCAAAGAGATCGCTGGAGGCGGCGAAGCGCTGGGCGAAGTCACCCAACGATACGTTTTGTTGCAGCCAGAAACGGCGCGCGGTATCGCGAAAATGGTCGTTCCATTCGGCAAACAGCGGCGGGAAGTTCCCCACCTGATAACCGCCCTGGCCAATATCCCAGGGTTCGGCAATCAGCTTGATCGCCGACAATACCGGGTCGCGGCGAATGGCCTCAAACAGCGGCGCGTCCTGACGAAATTCCGGCGTGCGCCCCATCACCGACGCCAGATCGAAGCGAAAGCCGTCAACGTGGCACTCATCAACCCAAAAGCGCAGGCACTGCAGGGCATACTCCACCACGCCGGGATGACTGAGGTTGAGCGTGTTACCGCAGCCGGTCCAGTTGTGATAATCGCCGTCGTCCCTGATCCAATAATAGCTGCGGTTATCGATACCGCGCAGGGAGATGGTCGGCCCTTCAAGATCGATTTCCGCGCTATGGTTCAGCACGATATCGAGGATCACCTCGATGCCCGCCGCGTGCAGCGCTTTCACCGCATCGCGGAACTCATCGAGCGCCCGCTGCGGCTGGCTGGCGTAGCGCGGCTCCAGCGCAAACAGCGCCAGCGGGTTATAGCCCCAGTAGTTGCTCAGCCCCATCCGCTGCAGGCGAGGTTCGCTGGCGAACTGCGCTACCGGCATTAGCTCCAGCGCGGTAATACCCAGGCGGCGGAAATAGTCGATCATCAGCGGGTGGCCCAGCGCCTGATAGGTGCCGCGGATGGCCTCCGGCAGCTCCGGATGCAGCCAGGTCAACCCTTTGACGTGGGCTTCATAAATGACCGTTTCGCCCCACGGCGTGCGCGGCGGTTTATCGCCGAGCCAGTCGTAATGCAGATCGACTACCTGCGACTTTGGCGCAATGGCTGCGCTATCGCGGGCATCCGGTTCATGCATCCCGCCATGTAAACGCTCGTCGTCCAGCAGTTCGCCCGCCACCTGATGCGCGCAGGGGTCGAGCAGCAGCTTGGCCGGATTGAAGCGATGCCCCTGCGCCGGATCCCACGGCCCGTGCACCCGATAACCGTAGCGTAGCCCCGGACGCGCATCGGCCAGCCAGCCGTGCCAGATGTCGCCGCTGCGCGCCGGTAGGTCGTAGCGCCGCTCGTTACCCTGCTGGTCGAACACGCAGAGCTCCACCCGCTCGGCGTGGGCGGAAAACAGGGTGAAGTTCACCCCTTTGCCGTCATAGCTGGCGCCCAAAGGCATCGGTTTTCCCGCGGCAAGCGTCGTCATCAGGCCTCCCGTACCAGCCAGATGGTCGCCAGCGGCGGCAGGGTAATCGACAACGAATGCTGACGACCGTGACTGGCGACGGACTCGCTCTCAACCACTCCGCCATTTCCGGCGTTACTACCGTGATAATGCATCGAGTCGGTATTCAGCTCCTCGCGCCAGCGTCCCGGCTGGTTGATGCCGAAACGGTAGTTGTGCCGCGGCACCGGCGTGAAGTTGCTGGCGACGATAATCTCATTGCCGGCTTTATCGCGGCGCACAAAGATAAATACCGAACGCTCATGATCGTCGACCACCAGCCATTCGAAGCCGTAGGGATCGAAATCAAGCTCGTGCAGCGCTTTATGGTGGCGGTAGGTATGGTTCAGGTCGCGCACCAGCCGCTGGACGCCGTGGTGCCAGTTGTCGCCACCCTCCAGCAGATGCCAGTCGAGACTGGCGTCGTGGTTCCACTCGCGGCCCTGGGCGAATTCATTGCCCATAAACAGCAGCTTTTTGCCCGGGAAGGCGAACAGCCAGCCGTAATAGGCGCGCAGGTTGGCAAAGCGCTGCCATGCGTCGCCCGGCATGCGGTCGAGAATCGATTTTTTGCCGTGCACCACTTCATCGTGGGAGAGCGGCAGCACGAAGTTCTCGGTGTAGTTGTAGAGCATGCCGAAGGTCATTTTGTCGTGATGGTAGCGACGATGGACAGGATCGAGCTTCATATAGTCCAGCGTGTCGTGCATCCAGCCGAGATTCCATTTGAACCAGAAGCCGAGGCCGCCGTCGGCGGGCGGGCGCGTCACGCCGGCAAAATCGGTGGACTCTTCCGCCATCGTTACCGCCCCTGGCGTCTGCTCGCCGAGAATACGGTTGGTGTTACGCAGAAACTCGATCGCTTCGAGATTTTCCCGCCCGCCGTATTCGTTGGGGATCCACTCGCCCGCTTTACGGCTATAGTCGCGGTAGATCATCGACGCCACCGCGTCGACGCGCAGCGCATCAATGCCGAAGCGCTCGATCCAGTACAGCGCGTTACCCACCAGGTAATTGCTGACTTCGCGGCGGCCGTAGTTATAGATAAGGGTATTCCAGTCCTGGTGATAACCTTCGCGCGGATCGCTGTGTTCATACAGCGAGGTGCCGTCAAATGAGGCCAGCGCAAAATCATCCGCCGGAAAATGACCCGGAACCCAATCGAGGATCACGTTAAGGCCCGCGGCGTGGGCGGCATCGATGAAATAGCGGAAATCTTCACGGGTGCCGAAGCGGCGTGTCGGCGCGTAGAGGCCGGTCGGCTGGTAGCCCCAGCTGCCGTCGAACGGGTGTTCGTTCACCGGCAGCAGTTCGAGGTGGGTGAAACCCATCCATTTTGCATATGGCACCAGTTGGTCTGCCAGTTCGCGGTAGCTAAGCCAGAAGTTATTGTCGGTATGGCGGCGCCAGGACCCGAGGTGCACTTCATAGATAGAGATCGGCGCATCAAACTGGTTCGCGGCTTTGCGCGCCGCCGGCTGCTCGACTTTGGGCGGCAAATCGCAGATAAGCGACGCGCTTTCCGGGCGCATCTGCGACTCGAAGGCGTAAGGATCGGCTTTGACCCGTAGATTGCCATGAGCATCGATCAGCTCGAATTTATACAGCTGGCCATTAAGCGCGCCGGGAATGAAGAGTTCCCAGATACCGGACTCTTTGCGCAGGCGCATCGGATGGCGTCGGCCATCCCAGTAGTTAAATTGCCCCACCACCGAGACCCGGCGGGCGTTTGGCGCCCAAACCGAAAAGCGCGTACCGGTGACGCCATCCATGGTGTCGGCGTGCGCGCCCAGAGTTTCGTAAGGGCGCAGGTGCGTCCCCTCGGACAACAGCCAGGCATCAACATCCTGCAGCAGCGGGCCGAAACGGTAAGGGTCGTCAATCAGGTTTTGCTGTCCGTGCCAGGTGACGGCCAGCTGGTAGCGAAAAGCGTTTTTACGCCGCGGCAGGAGGCCGCTAAAGAATCCGCGCGAGTCGAGGCATTCGAGTTTGCCGACTTTACGCCCGGTTTTCGGTTCAATAACCCACACTTCGGTGGCATCTGGTAATAATGCGCGAACTTCCAGCCCCGCCTCGGTGCGGTGCATGCCAAGCACGGAAAAGGGATCCGCGAAATGACCTGCAATAAGCGCATTAATCACGTCTCTATCGATTCGATTCGACATGCTTTCATCCTGTTGTAAGTGTCGCCCTTTCCTGTACCCGGCGACTTTTTTGACCTGAACGGCGCAGCACCAACGTGCATCCTCCTGCTCCGTCCCACCTTCAGGTAAGGAACTCCTTACTTAAAGCATAGCCAAGGCTGCGTTACCTCCGTGGGGAAAAATCCAACATCCGCGTTTACTCCTTGTATTACGCAAAAAAAAGGGGTGTATCCACACCCCTTATCGTTTGTCCTGCGTTTACGCCAGCTGTCGTAGCATGCGGCGCAACGGTTCGGCGGCGCCCCACAGCAGCTGGTCGCCGACGGTAAAGGCCGACAGGTACTCAGGACCCATGTTCAGTTTACGCAGGCGCCCTACCGGGGTGGTCAGGGTGCCGGTCACCGCGGCTGGGGTCAGCTCGCGCATGGTGATGTCGCGATCGTTTGGCACCACTTTGGCCCACGGGTTATGCGCGGCCAGCAGTTCCTCAACGGTCGGGATAGAAACATCTTTCTTCAGCTTGATGGTAAACGCCTGGCTGTGGCAGCGCAGCGCGCCGACGCGCACGCACAGACCATCGACCGGGATCGGCGACGCGGTGGCGAGAATTTTGTTCGTCTCCGCCTGGCCTTTCCACTCTTCGCGGCTCTGGCCGTTATCAAGCTGTTTGTCGATCCATGGGATCAGGCTGCCCGCCAGCGGCACGCCAAAGTTATCGACCGGCAGATCGCCGCTGCGGGTCAGCGACGTCACTTTGCGCTCGATATCGAGAATCGCGGACGCCGGGTTCGCCAGCTCGCTCGCCACGTGGCCATGCAGTTGGCCCATCTGGCTCAGCAGTTCGCGCATATGGCGCGCGCCGCCGCCGGAAGCCGCCTGGTAGGTCGCCACGCTGACCCACTCCACCAGGTCATGGGCAAACAGGCCGCCGAGGGACATCAGCATCAGGCTCACCGTACAGTTGCCGCCGACGAAGGTTTTAATGCCGTTATTCAGGCCAGCGGTAATCACATCCTGGTTAACCGGGTCGAGAATAATGATCGCATCGTCTTTCATGCGCAGCGAAGACGCCGCGTCAATCCAGTACCCCTGCCAGCCGCTTTCGCGCAGCTTCGGGTAAATCTCGTTGGTGTAATCGCCGCCCTGGCAGGTAACAATAATGTCCAGCGCCTTCAGCGCTTCCAGATCGAATGCATCCTGAAGCGTCCCCCCGGTACTGCCGCCGAATGACGGCGCGGGCTGACCCAGCTGAGAGGTGGAGAAGAAAACAGGGCGAATGGCGTCGAAATCACGCTCTTCCACCATGCGTTGCATGAGAACAGAGCCGACCATTCCACGCCAACCGATAAAACCAACATTTTTCATAACGTATTCCTGCGAGGTGTGTGCTGTTAGTGCCAGGCCAGTTTCCAACTGGGATGTCCTTCACATTACAAAATGCAGCTAAAGTCGCAAGTGAAATTAATCAATGATTGCGCGCCAATCAGAAAAGCAACTTATCCCGCACTCCGCCTACCGTCGCTGGTAGTCATAAAAAGCGTAAAGATTATCGGGCAAATAACCCGCGTAATGGAATATTTTCCGTCGCTATTTTATTGATCCTGATTATGGATTCAGCGCGAAAAATATCGCTTTCACGCTTGCGAAAAAAAACGGACAAAGCCTTGCGCCGCAAGGCCTGACGAGCAATACGATCATTGTCGTAGAGCTGATATTTACGGCAAAAGGAAGTGGAAAAGAGGGGAAAAAAGCGTGTTACCGAAGAGAATCCAGGGTAAGCGGTATTACCCTGGTTTTTCCCCCGGATACCGTGGTGGTGTCCGGGGAAATTATTTTTACTTAGCTCAGCAGCTGGAAAGCAATCATCCCGACAATGGCGCCGGTGGTGCCAAGGATGGTTTCCATCATCGTCCAGGTTTTCAGCGTCTGCGCTTCGCTGGCGCCGGTGAACTTACCGAACAGCCAGAAGCCGGCATCGTTGACGTGACTTACCACAATCGAACCACCCGCGATACAGATGGAGAGAGCCGCCATTTGCGCGCCGCTGTAGTTCAGTTGCTCAATGACCGGCATCACCAGGCCGACCGCCGTCAGGCACGCCACGGTCGCGGAGCCCTGAATAATACGCACGGCAGCCGCCAGCACGAAGCAGGTAATCGCAATCGGCAGACCCAGGCCAGTCAGCGCTTCGCCGAGCGCCGGGCCGACGCCGGAGTCCACCAGCACCTGCTTGAAGACGCCGCCTGCGCCAATCACCAGCAGAATAATCCCCGCCGGCTGCAGCGCCGCGCCGCAGATCTCCATCACGCGATCTTTCGCCATCCCCTGACGTACCGCCAGGCCGTAAATCGCTACCAGGCAGGCAACCAGAATCGCGGTGAATGGGTGGCCGATAAACTCGAACCATTCATAGGCGGTGGATCCCACCGGCACAAAGCGCGCGGCGATGGTTTTCAGGCCGACCAGCACCAGCGGCAGCAGGATCAGCGAGAGGCTAAAGCCGAAGGACGGCATTTTACCTTCGCCGAGATGCGGTTCGCTGATATCGTCAGGAATATGCAGCTCAACGTAGCGGCTGATGAAGTTACCCCATAGCGGACCGGCGATAATCATCCCCGGAATAGCGGCGCAGAGGCCAATCAGGATCATCCAGCCGAAATCGGCGTGCATCTGCGAAGCCAGCAGCATCGGCGCAGGCCCCGGCAGCAGGAATGCCGCGGCGGCGGCTACGCCGGCGAACAGCGGGATCACCAGCTTCACAAGGTTAGTGCCGGTATGGCGCGCCATGGAAAACGCGACGCTAATCAGCAGCACGATCGCCACTTCAAAGAACAACGGCAGCGCGCAGATAAGACCGGCAAGACCAATCGCATAGTGCGCGCGGTTATGGCCGAAGGACTTCAGCATTTTCACCGCAATCTGGTCGACCGCGCCGGTTTCATGCAAAATTTTACCGAACATCGCGCCCAGCGCGACGACTATCGCCAGGAAGCCCAGCGTGCCGCCCATCCCTTTTTCCATCGTCGCCGCGATTTTATCCAGCGGCATACCGGAAAAGAGACCTGCGCCAATAGAAACCACCATCAAAGCCACGAAGGCGTGCATACGCGCCTTCATGACTAAAAACAGCAGCAGCAATACCGAGCCGACTGCTGTTAAAACAAGCGTTAAAGTACTCACTAGTTACTGCCTTTGTTAATCACCTCAATGGTGCTGGCGACCACGCCTTCCAGTGACTGGTCGATATCGACGATAAGCACATCGCTTTCGTCAGCGCCTGGTTCCTGCAGTGTTTCAAACTGCGTCACCAACATTTGGGTTTTGAAGAAGTGCCCTTTACGCGCCTTCAGACGGCTTTCAATCACGTCGAAGTCGCCTTTCAGGTAGATAAAGGAGAGGTTCGGGTTGCCTTTGCGCAGAATGTCGCGGTAGCTTTTTTTCAGCGCCGAGCAGACGATCAGCGAAACTTTGTTGGTACGCTGCATGGCAAATGCCGCGTCATTCAACGCCTGCAGCCACGGGGTACGGTCATCGTCGTTCAGCGGCTCGCCGGAAGCCATCTTGGTGATGTTGCTGCGCGGATGCAGAAAATCGCCATCGAGAAACGCGGCTTTCAGTTGATGCGCCACTTCGCTGGCGACGGCGGATTTACCACTGCCGGAAACGCCCATCAGGACATAGACGTGGTGATCATGGTTAGTCGTGCTCAAAGCGTCCTCCCACTGGACTGGTACGCCGCGCCGGGGCTGACTGATACAGCGCGAAAGCGGCGTACTGGTTAATGATTACGGGCGAGTGTTACGGGTAACTGTTATCGGTAACATTGTCATGCCGGACCCTGGGAGAAGCAATAACCATTCGTGCCAGATGTGAATATGTGTGATCTACTTCAAACTTGTCGGTTTAAATAGATCCACCCGGTGACAATGTGAAACCTAAATCTAACATCTTAGGGGTAATCGTCTCACCACGGATGCGCGCCAGCAGACGCTCGGCGCCGATGCGGCCCATGCGCTCGCGCGGGGTCAGTACGCTGGCGAGACGCGGCTCCATCACCTGACCGATATCGTGACCGTGGAAACCGGCTATCGCCATGTCGTCCGGGATTTTCAGCCCCAGACGCTGGCACTCGAACGCCGCGCCGACCGCGAGGTCATCGTTGGTACAGAAGATACCGTCGAGCTGCGGATATTCGCGGCGCGCCTGACGCATCAGCTCAATCCCCGACGAGTAAGAAGAAGATTGCTCCACCATCACGCTGTAGGGCGTCATGCCGGCATCGAGCATCGCCTGCTCGTACCCCTTCTGTTTGATGATAGTACGTTCATCAAGACGCGCGCCGAGATAAGCAACGTGGCGGTGGCCGCGGGCGATAATCGCCGCCGTCATCTGCCGCGCCGCTTCGAAGTTATCGAAACCGACGGCAATGTCGAGGCACGGCGACTGGCTGTCCATCAGCTCAACCACCGGGATGCCGGCGACTTCGATCATTTTCAGCGTGCGCGGCGTGTGGGTACGTTCGGTGAGGATCAGGCCGTCAATATTCCAGGAGAGCATCGATTCGAGACGCTTCTCTTCCATCTCCGGCTTATAGCCGTAGTGCGCCAGCATGGTTTGATAACCGAAGGCGTCGGTGACGCTTTCGATGCCGCGCAGCACTTCCGAGAAGACCTGGTTGGTTAACGATGGCAGCAGCACGCCGATGGCGCGGCTGGTGGCGTTGGAGAGAATATCAGGAGCACGATTGGGAATATAACCCAGCTCATCGAGTGCAACGGCAATCTTGCCACGCAGGGCCTCAGAAACCTGTTCCGGGTTACGTAAATAGCGACTGACCGTCATTTTGGTCACGCCGACAAGATCGGCTACATCCTGAAGTACGGGTCTTTTCTTTTTCATCGTCCTGACTGTGATCGGCTGGGAAACATTTTCTCAGTTTATCACGGACAAAGCGCAACCTTCCCGGAGAAAAAAGGGCCAAAAGATTTATTTAGAGTTAATACGCAAAATCATTCAAGTTGCATTGAGGCGGCAACGCACGACAAATTCGCAGTAACGAATTTGAACAGCCAAAGGCTGCCTTCGGTGAGGGACTGGGATGTCCCTCATTTAATCCCCGGAAGCGTACAAAGGGTACGCGACCGGGGTGAGTGAGGAGAGCCAACAAAAATGCGGCTTGAAGGATGACGCGTATCAAACCGGCGGCAGATCGAACAGCAATATTTCGCTATCGCTGTCGGCGTGAACCGAAATCGCCTGCTCGTCCCAAATCGCCAGACCATCGCTGGTGGTGGCTTTGGTGCCGTTAATCGTCACTTCGCCTTTCACTACCTGGATCCACACGCGACGTTCCGCGGCAATCTGGTGAACCGACTGCTCATCTTTCAGCAGCGCCCAGCGATACAGCTCCATATCCTGGTACACTTTCAGCGAACCCTCGCGCGCATCTGGCGACAGCACCAGCTGTTTGCCCTGCGCGGCATCAAAGCGGCGCTGCTCGTAGCGCGGCGTAATGCCGGTTTCTTCTGGAATAATCCAGATCTGATACAAACGCAGGCGGTCGGTGCTGCTCGGGTTGTACTCAGAGTGACGCACGCCGGTACCCGCGCTCATGATCTGGAACTCGCCGGCCGGAACCTGCTCTTTGTTACCCATGCTGTCCTGGTGCTCAACCGCCCCTTCCAGCACATAAGTCAGGATTTCCATGTCTTTGTGCGGATGGGTGCCAAACCCCTGGCCGGCGTCGATTACGTCATCGTTAATCACGCGCAGCGCGGAGAAACCCATAAAGTTCGGGTCGTAGTAGTTGGCGAAAGAGAAAGTATGCCAGGAATCCAGCCAGCCATGGTTAGCGTGGCCACGTTCGTTAGCTTTGCGTAAGTAGATCATGTTGCACCCCCGTATGTTTTCGATGGAGTAAGTGTGGACCCATTCCGCCGGCGATCATAGAGGGTGAAAATTGACTCCTCTGTTCAAAAAATATGAACAAGCGTCGAGGAGCCAGCGTTTCTTATTTCGCGAGGGTAATGGTGGCCGGAGAAGGCTGTTCAAAGCCGCGCTGCAGAATCTCCATATTGGTGAGAACTTCAGATTCCTTGACGTAATTCGGCTGGCCGTTAACGAGGGTGTCATACAGCGCGTCATACACTCGTCCGTAGTCGCCGGTTTCCAGCGGCACCTCTTCACGTACCGCCACGCCCGCCTCGTTGATGTAAACCAGTTGCCCCACGCTGTCATCGGCGCCGAACCCCGCATCGCCCGGCATAATGTTGGCCTTCAGGCTGGTCTCCTGCTGGTCAATACCGTATTTCACAAACGAGCCTTTATGCCCATGAACGATAAATTTCGGGTAGTCAATCTGCACCAGGTGGCTGGTTTTGACGATCGCTTTCAGGTCGCCATAAAACAGTTGAGCTTCAAACGTGTCATCGGGATTGGCTTTATTACGTAGTGAGCGCAGATCGTAGGCAACATGATCCGGGCGACCAAACAGCGAAATGATCTGATCCATGGTATGTACGCCGAGACCGTAGAAATCGCCACTTTGCGGTCCCCCCTGGATGGTTTCCGCCACCGGTCGGTAGTTATCAAAATGACTTTCAATTTCCACCAGTTCGCCGAGCTTCCCGCTTTCAATCACCTTTTTGGTGGTCAGGAAACAGGAATCGAAGCGGCGGTTCTGGTAAGGCGTCACCGTCAACCCTTTGCTTTTCGCCAGCGCGAACAGGGTCTTCGCCTCTGCAAGCGTCGGGGTGAAGGGTTTTTCAACCAGTACGTTTTTCCCGGCTTCCAGCGCCCGCTTCGCGTATTCGAAGTGGCTATCAGCATGGGTGCAGACCACTACCAGCTTGACCTGCGGGTCATTCAGCACTTCATCGAGGTCGCTGGTGAAGTGGATATGGGAATACGCCGGCGCCTGTTCTTCCGGCCTGGCGCTGCGGCGATAAATATGCGCGACGTGCCAGCTGTCTTTGCGATGCAGGACGTAAGGAAGATGGTAGCGGGTCGTGCTTTTACCAAAGCCAATAAATGCGCAGTGCAGAATCATAACGCTGTCCTTAGTTGATGTGCTGCCTTTAACCATAGCGCAAGCAGGCGGCTCACTTCATCCTCCTTTTCCTCTGAGCAGGAAAATTCACCGGCAAAATATTTCGGTTATCACTCATACGTAATTTTTAATAAGAGATTGATTAATAAGTCATTAAAACGCTATTTTTCAACAGAAAGTCTTGATTCCAATGACGAAACTGCGGATAAGTGAAGGGCAAAACCAGGACGTTGCTAAAGACTAACGGAGTAGCCAGCCGCTGCTGATGGAAAAAAAGTATCTCGCCATAAACTGCGCCATTTTTTTCTGGCTTCTCGCCCTGATCGCCTGGTTTAGCGATGAGACCGCGCTGGCGCGCCTGGCGGCCGCCTGTACCCTCTTCGCTTTCCTTACTCATACCCAACGGGAAAAAATTAACGCTATGTTTATGAAGAAAAATAAAACCGAAGCGCAGGCTGCTGAAGTCGCTGCGCCAACCGTGGCGGCAGCAGAACCGGAAACGGCGAGCGTCAAAAAACAGGAAACCACCGTGATCGCCAGCGGGGTGCATTTTGTCGGCAATATCGTCGCCTGCGGTCATGTCTATATCCATGGCCAGGTCACCGGCAACATTGAGGCCAAAGAACATCTGATTAAGGTGATGCGCGAGGGTCACGTGGAGGGCAATATCAGCTGCCGGGAGCTGATCGTCGACGGCAAGGTACACGGCCAGTGCCGTGGCGATAGCATCGCTATTGAGGAACATGGCAACCTCGACGGCACCCTTGCCTATCGCACGCTGGCGATTAAAAAGGGAGGCCTGTTTACCGGCAGCGCGGAGGTATTGGCCACCGCGGAGAGCAAAAATAAAAACAATATCGTCGGCCTGATCGCAGAAGAAGCGGTGAAATCCGCCAAATCGCAACACGCCTGAATTGACGCAAAAAAAAAGCCAGCACCCGGCTGGCTAAAGTAATACTGGAAGCAATGTGAGCAATGTCGTGCTTTCAGGCTTTCCGCACGGGTCCCCCTGAATGCAGGACAATAATAATCATTCTCATTCGCACTTGTCTACATTTTTTTTGCAAATAATGCGTGTTGACTCAAACGCCGTAGTCAGTGATGTTTAATGGGACTTTTCACCTGAATGAGGAACAAGGAATGAGTGACATCGTGATACGCCATGCTGAACCGAAAGATGTTGACGCGATTCGTCAAATTCACGCCCAGCCGGAGGTGTATCACAACACGCTACAGGTTCCTCATCCATCCGAGCATATGTGGCGGGAGCGGCTAACCGATACTCCCGGCGTGAAGCAGCTGGTGGCCTGTATCGATGGGCAAGTCGTCGGCCATTTAAGCATTGCCGTCGTCCAACGCCCCCGCCGTAGCCACGTCGCCGATTTTGGTATCAGCGTAGATTCGCGTTGGCATAACCGAGGCGTCGCCAGCGCCCTGATGCGCACCATGATTGATATGTGCGACAACTGGCTGCGGGTCGATCGCATCGAACTCACCGTCTTTGCCGATAACGCCCCGGCGGTCGCGGTGTATAAGAAGTACGGCTTTGAGATCGAAGGCACCGCCAAGGGTTACGCATTGCGCAACGGCGAGTATGTGGATGCGTATTATATGGCGAGAATGAAGTAGCGTGTTGCCGGGTGGCGGCTTCGCCTTACCCGGCCTACGTTCGCACAATTGTAGGCCCGGTAAGCGCAGCGCCACTGGGCAACACCTTAATACCCCGCGGTCAAATCACCGGGCGAACGCGGATCGGAAGCGCCATACAGCGTACCATCCGGCCCTACCATAATGCTCTGGGTACTACCCATCGCCTCTTTCAGCGCGACTTTCTGCCCTTTCGCTTCCAGCAATTTCACGGTATCCGGGCTAAAACCTTTCTCCACCCGCAGCTCGTCCGGCAGCCACTGGTGGTGGAAGCGCGGCGCGTTGGTGGCTTCCGCGACGTTCATCCCGAAATCAATGGTGTTGACCACCATTTGCAGCACGGTGGTAATAATACGGCTACCGCCCGGGCTACCGGTCACCAGCCAGGTTTTCCCGTCTTTCACCACAATCGTCGGCGACATCGACGACAGAGGGCGCTTTTTCGGCCCTACCGCATTGGCGTCGCCGCCAACTAAACCATAAACGTTAGGCACGCCGGGCTTCGCCGAGAAATCATCCATCTGGTTGTTGAGTATAATTCCGGAGTCGCCGGCCACGATGCCGGTGCCAAAGGTGGTATTCAACGTATAGGTGACCGCCACCGCATTGCCGTCTTTATCGACCACCGAGAAGTGGGTGGTCTGGTTGCTTTCATACGGCGCCAGCTTGCCTGGACGGATCTGGCTGGAAGGCTTCGCCTTGTTTACGTCAATCTCGGCGGCTATCGCTTTGGCGTAAGCCTTGCTGGTCAACGCCTGCCACGGCACTTTGACGAAGTCAGGATCGCCGAGATATTCAGAACGGTCGGCGTAGGCGTGTTTCTCCGCTTCCGCCATTACCTGCATGGCGTCGGCGCTGCCAAAGCCATATTTCTGCATATCGAAGTTTTCGAGGATATTGAGGATCTGCACGATGTGGATCCCGCCGGAGGACGGCGGCGGCATGGAGTAGACCTCATAGCCGCGATATTCACCGCTAATCGGCGTACGCTCCACGGCCTTGTAGTTGGCGAGGTCGGCTTTGGTGATAAGCCCGCCGTGTTTTTTCATCTCGCCGGCAATCTGGTCGGCGATAGCCCCTTTATAGAAAGCGTCCGGGCCGTGCTCGGCAATCAGCTCCAGGCTTTTCCCCAGATTCTTTTGCACCAGCCGGTCGCCTTTTTTCAGCGGCTCGCCGTTCTTCCAGAAGATCGCTTTGCTGTTTTCATGCTGCGGGATCACTTCGCTGCCGTAGGTTTTTAAATCGTCAGCCAGCGCATCATTAACGATAAACCCCTCTTCCGCCAGCTTAATTGCCGGGCGGATCACTTTGTTTAGCGACATGGTGCCGTATTTTTCCAGCGCGAGTGAGAAACCCGCGACGCTGCCTGGCGTGCCGGAAGCGAGATGCGAAGTCAGCGATTTTTTACTGTCAGGATTGCCATGTTCATCAAGGAACATATCGCGGGTGGCCTGTTCCGGGGCCATCTCGCGGAAATCGATCGCCGTGGTTTTACCGTCTTTAGTACGCAGCATCATAAACCCGCCGCCGCCGATATTACCGGCCTGCGGATGCGTGACCGCCAGCGCGTAGCCGACAGCCACCGCTGCATCGACGGCGTTGCCGCCCTGACGCAGAATATCTACGCCGACGCGGGTCGCCAGCGCATCCACCGAGGCCACCATCCCCTGCTGGGCGCGCACCGGGTGAAACACATCTTCCTCAACGCCATACGAGACCGGCGGCGGGGGCGGCGGATTGGCGGCGACGGTAAAGCTGCCCCCCGCCAGTAACGCTGCGATGACCACCTGACGCCATATTGTTGTTTTTATCATTGTCTTACTCCTGAAAGGTAGGTTTTATATCCCGGCTTAAGCCTGGTTGATAACTCCTAAAAAATCATTGTTATGGCGAATTCGAGGTACACTAAATGATCCCACGCACGGGAGGAGAAAACAATGAAAGCGATTTTATTCCTGGCGGCGCTGATGCCGCTCGGCGTTTTAGCACAGCCGATCAACATCGATAACAACCCTAACCAGCCGGGTTATGTGGTGCCCAGCCAGCAGCGTATGCAAAATGAGATGAAGGTGCAGCAACAGCAGCAGCAAAGCATGTTGAAGCAGAATCTGAACAACCAGACCCGCACGCAGCAGCAGCATTTGCAAAATCAGCTGCAGACCAATCAGCAGCGCGCGGCGCAGGGCGGCAATCTCAATTCGCAGCCGCAGGTACTGCCGAACAACAACGGCGGAATGCTGCGGCAGACTAACCCGTAAAGATCGTCCGCCGCAAATCAGTCTTAAGGCTGGAAATTCGGCCCGATGACGTCAATAGCATCGGTGCAGATGCAATCTACGCCCCAGCGCAGCAGCTCGGCGGCGCGCTGGGGTTTATTGACCGTATACACCAGAATATGCAGGCCGGCCTGTTTCAGGCTCGCCACCCGCGCCGCATCCAGCAGCTTGTGATTGAGATGAATTGAGACGCAGCCCAGCCGGGCGGTCAATTCGCGCCAGTCATCGCGCCACTCATCCAGAAGCAGCCCGCGCGGCAGCTCGGGCGCGGCTTCCTGCGCCGCTTCCAGCGCATCAATTTCAAAGGATGAGAGCAGCGGCGCGGTCATATCGGCCCACAGATCGCGCGCGGCCAGCGCCACCACTTTTCCGGTCTGCGGCCCCTGCCCGGTAGTCGGCTTAATTTCGATATTCGCCATCATGCCGTGACGGCGGCAGCGCTCCGCCACCTGGGAGAGCAGCGGCAGCGGTTCGCCCTTAAACTCGCGGCTGTACCAGCTGCCGGCATCGACCTTCAGCAGATCGTCCCACGCCAGCTCGCCCGCCACGCCCCAGCCATTGCTCGTGCGTTCGAGATTATCGTCATGCAGCAGAAAGATCTGCCCGTCCTTCGACAGCTTGGCGTCAAATTCAATCATCGTGTGCCCGTAGCGGGCGCCGACGTCGATAGCCGCCAGGGTGTTCTCCGGCGCCAGTTTACCGCCGCCGCGATGGGCGACGATGCGGGGATAAGGCCAGTTACTCATGCGCGTTGTCCTGTTTCACCATCAAAGAGGTGCAGATGTTCCAATGGCAGATGCAGCCATAGCGTACTGCCGCCCGCCGGGCGCTGCTGATGCGGCAATCTGACCACCAGCTTCTGCTCGCCCCAGCGCCCGTGAGCGAGGTTATCGGCACCTAAAATTTCCAGCGTATCCATCAGCAGCGGGATGCCGCCTTGCGCCTGCGAGCTTAAAATAAAGTGCTCCGGGCGAATACCGAGAGTCATTTTACGCCCGGCGTGGCGCCGATGCTCGTGATTCATCGGCAGCTGTATGCCGCCTTCCAGCTCAAAGCGGCCGCCGTCATCGCTCACCCGCCCCTCCAGTAGATTCATGGCCGGGCTGCCGATAAAGCTCGCCACAAAGCGGCTGGCTGGCTTTTCATACACCTCAACCGGCGTGCCGATCTGCTCGGCAATGCCTTTATTCATCACCATCACCCGCTGGGCGAGGGTCATCGCTTCGACCTGATCGTGGGTGACATACAGCGAAGTCGTTTTCAGGCGCCGATGCAGCTGCTGCAGTTCCAGACGCATCTGCACGCGCAGCTTGGCGTCGAGGTTTGACAACGGTTCGTCGAACAGGAAAACCGCCGGGTCACGCACGATAGCGCGGCCCATCGCCACGCGCTGGCGCTGACCGCCGGACAGTTCCCGCGGGCGGCGCTTGAGCAGGCCATCCAGCTCAAGAATACGCGCCGCCTCCTGCACGCGCTCGGCGATCAATCCCTTACCCATGCCGCGAATCTTCAGCCCCCACGCCATGTTCTCTTCCACGCTCATATGCGGATAAAGCGCATAGTTCTGGAACACCATCGCGATGCCGCGATCTTTCGGCTCCATCTCGGTCACCCGTTTACGGTCAATCCAGATATCGCCGCTGGTCACCCGTTCAAGTCCGGCGACCATCCGCAGCAGCGTTGATTTCCCGCAGCCTGACGGGCCGACCATAACGATAAACTCCCCGTCCGCCACGTCCAGCGTCAGCGGTTGAATCACCTGGGTTTTGCCATCCCAGCTTTTGCTTACTGCCTGTAGTTTTAAACCAGCCATTTTATTTCTCACTATCGACCAGGCCGCGCACAAACGCGCGCTGCATGGCTAAAACGATGACGACCGGCGGGATCAGGGTCAGCAGCATCGCCGCCATCACCTGATTCCACTGGGTAGTACCTTCGCCGGTGGCGATCATGCCTTTAATACCGGCGACGGCGGTGCCAAGATTCACATCCTGAATAATCAGCAACGGCCACAGATACTGGTTCCAGCCGTAGATAAAGGTGATAACGAACAGCGCGGCGAGGTTGGTTTTCGACAGCGGCAGCACGATGTCGCGGAAGAAGCGCATCGGCGAAGCGCCATCGATACGCGCCGCTTCAATCAGCTCGTCCGGCAGGGTCATAAAGAACTGGCGGAACAAGAAGGTGGCGGTAGCCGAAGCCATTAACGGCAGCGTTAACCCGGCATAACTGTCGAGCATTTTGAGGTTGGCGATCACTTCCACCGTCGGGAAAATACGCACCTCGACCGGCAGCATCAGGGTGATAAAGATCATCCAGAAGAACAGGTTACGCAGCGGAAAGCGGAACCACACGATGGCGAACGCCGAAAGCATCGACACCACGATTTTGCCGACCGTAATGGCGAACGCCATGATGAAGCTGTTGAGCATCATCAGCCAGAACGGCGCGCTGTTGACGCCGACGCCGTTCACCCAGATGGTCTTCATGTTCTCCAGCAGATGCCCGCCGGGGATCAGCGTCATCGGCGTTTCAAATACCGATTTGTTATCCAGCGTCGCCGCCACGAAGGCGACGTACAGCGGGAATAAAATGACGGCAATGCCCAGAATCAGCATGGTGTGGCTGAAAATCGTCAGCCCGCGACGGTTCTCAATCATTGGTAACGCACCTTACTTTCAACGTAACGGAACTGCACCACCGTCAGGATAATGACGAGGAACATCAGCACCACCGACTGCGCGGCGGAAGCGGAAAGATCGAGCCCGGCGAAACCTTCGCGATAAATTTTGTAGATTAGGGTGGTGGTCGCCTGCACCGGGCCGCCGGCGGTGGCGGCATCGATCACCGGGAAGGTATCGAAGAAGGCGTAAACCAGGTTGACCACCAGCAGGAAGAAGCTCACCGGCGCAATCAGCGGCAGCGCCAGCTTGAAGAAGCGGCGAATCGGCCCGGCGCCGTCGATGGCGGCGGCCTCAACCAGCGAACGCGGGATCGACTGCAGCGCGGCGAAGAAGAACAGGAAGTTGTAGCTTATCTGCTTCCAGACCGAGGCGAAGACCACCAGGAACATCGCCTGGCCGCTGTTTTGCGCGTGGTTCCAGTCGTAACCCAATTCGCCAAGAAAATGCGTGATCAGCCCGCGTCCGGGATTGAAGAGGAAGATCCACAGCACCGCCGCGACAGCGGGGGCCACGGCATACGGCAGCAGCATCAGCGTTTGATAAAAGCGGCTGCCGCGCACCACATAGTCGACCAGCGCGGCAAAAAACAGCGAAATAAGCAGGCCGCTGACGGTTACCAGGGTGCTGAATTTTATGGTCGTCCAGAACGAGTCCAGATAGTACGGGTCGTGGAACAGCGTGACGAAGTTATCCAGGCCGACAAACTGGCTGGAAAGGCCAAACGGATCGACGCTCTGCAGCGAGTACCACAGCGCTTCGCCCGCGGGCCAGATAAAGAAAATCAGCGTGATAATCAGCTGCGGCGCGACCAGCACATAGGGCAGCCAGCGCGAGCGGAATACCGGACGGGATGATGACATTGAGATTTGGTTCCTGAACAATGCCGGGTGGCGGCTACGCCTTACCCGGCCTACATAGGGCACATCGTAGGCCCGGTAAGCGCAGCGCCACCGGGCAAGTTACAGATTACGATTTGGTGGCTTGCTCGAAACGGCGCAGCAGTTGATTCCCGCGCTGAACGGCGGAGTCCAGCGCCTGTTGCGGGGTTTTCTTGCCGGTCCACACGCTCTCCAGCTCTTCATCGACGATGGTGCGAATTTGCGGCATGTTGCCCAGGCGCAGGCCTTTGGTGAACGGCAACGGCGGCTTATTCAGCATCTGGCGGGTGGCGATATCAGCGCCCGGGTTCTTATCATAGAAGCCCTGCTGGCGCGTCAGATCGTAGGCCGCGGTGGTAATCGGCAGATAGCCGGTTTTCTGGTGCCACTCGGCGGCGTTTTCCGGTTTGGTCAGGAAGTCGAGGAACTTCGCCACGCCGGTGTAGGTCTCTTTGTCCTTGCCCTGCATCACCCACAGGCTGGCCCCGCCGATAATGGCGTTCTGCGGCGCGCCTTTAACATCGGCGTCGTAAGGCATCATGCCGACGCCGTAGTTGAATTTCGCGTACTGACGAATATCCGCCAGCGAGCCGGATGACGCGGTAGTGATCGCGCAGTCGCCGTTATAGAACTTCTCGGTGGATTCATCCTTACGCCCGAAATAGCTGAAATCGCCCTTCTTGTTCATCTCTTCGAGCAGGGCGATATGTTTCACCTGCTCCGGCTTGTTGAACTCAAGCACCGCGTCGGTGCCGTCAAAACCGTTATTTTTCGTGGCGACCGGCAGGCCGTGCCAGGCGCTGAAGTTTTCAATCTGGATCCAGCCCTGCCAGCCGCTGGCGTAGCCGCACTTCATCCCGGACGCTTTCAGCTTCGCGGTGTAGGCCGCCAGATCCTGCCAGGTTTTCGGCGGCTGCTCAGGGTCTAAGCCCGCTTTCTTGAAGGCGTCTTTGTTGTAGTACAGCACCGGCGTGGAGCTGTTAAACGGCTGGGAGAGCAGATGACCGGTTTTTGAATCGGTGTAATAACCGGACACCGTCGGCACGAACTGCGATTCATCGAACTTAATACCCGCATCGCTAAAGACCTGGTATACCGGCTTAATGGCTTTTGACGCCATCATGGTGGCGGTACCAACTTCATACACCTGCAGAATCGCCGGCGCGTTGCCGGTACGGAAGGCAGCGATACCGGCGCTCAGGCTCTGTTCGTAGTTGCCTTTGTACACCGGAACAATTTTGTAATCAGGATTGGCCGCGTTGAAACGTTGCGCCAGAGAATCAACTTCTTTACCCAGCTCCCCTTCCATTGAATGCCAGAAAGGGATGGTGGTTACTGCCAGTGCCTGACCAGCAAATGCCAGGCTCAGCGCCAGTCCTAAAGCTGTATGTCGTAACGATATCATCGGTTATCTCTCTTGTTGTTCCGGATGCGCGATTTCACGCGTTTTATGTTCGCGGGGTAACATGACATGTTCGAATTACAGAAAAATAACTTTTTTATTACAAAAAAAAGATAGTAACGGGTCAGAGAGATGACAAGCCGATGAAAGGATGGGGGAAGTAAAGTGGGAGCTGAGACACGGATAATATTTGTGCGATCGGCTCCCGGGGTCGGCGCAAGCGCCTCGCCCGGGCTACAAACCGGCGAAGCGAACGACGCCGGGTTACGATAAACTAACCGCCGAGATAGGCGCTGCGCACCGCCTCGTTGGCTAACAGCGCATCGCCGGTATCCTCAAGCACCACGTGACCGTTTTCAAGTACGTAGCCGCGATCGGCCAGCTTCAGCGCCTGGTTGGCGTTCTGCTCAACCAGGAAGATAGTCATCCCCTGTTCACGCAGCTGCTCGATGGTGTCGAAAATCTGCTGAATGATAATCGGCGCCAGCCCTAATGAAGGCTCATCAAGCAGCAGCAGGCGCGGCTGGCTCATCAGAGCGCGACCGATCGCCAGCATCTGCTGCTCGCCGCCGGACATGGTGCCGGCGCGCTGAATACGGCGTTCATGCAGACGCGGGAACAACTCATACACCCATTTGATGCGGGTATGAAACTGGTCGCGGTCGGCAAAAAAACCGCCCATCGCCAGGTTCTCTTCCACCGTCATGCGCGAAAAGACGCGTCGCCCTTCCGGCACGATCGCCACCGCTTCACGCATGATTTTCGCCGTCTGCCAGTCGGTAATATCCTTACCGTCAAAGACAATGCGCCCGCTGGAGGCCCGCGGATCGCCGCACAGCGTGCCGAGCAGGGTAGTTTTCCCCGCGCCGTTAGCGCCGATAAGCGTGACGATCTCACCCTGTTTGATATGCAGGCTGACGTTGTGCAGCGCCTGAATCTTGCCGTAGTGGGCGCTGACATTGTCAAAAGTTAACATCGCTTTTTCCATCTTATGCGTCACCACCATTATGCTTCACCTAAATAGGCGCGGATCACGTCCGGGTTATTACGAATCTCTTCCGGCGTCCCGTTGGCCAGCGGCGTCCCCTGATTCACGACGTAGATGCGATCGGAAATGCCCATCACCAGCTTCATATCATGTTCGATAAGCAGGATGGTGGTGTTGTGATGGCTACGCAGCTCGGCGATAAGCTCATCCAGCTCTTTGGTCTCTTTCGGGTTAAGCCCCGCCGCCGGTTCATCAAGCATCAGGATCTCCGGCTGCGTCACCATACAGCGGGCGATCTCCAGCCGGCGCTGGTCGCCGTAGGCCAGGTTACTGGCCTGACGGTTGGCATGCTCCAGCAGGCCGATACGCTCAAGCCAGGTGGCGGCCCGATCCAGGGCTTCGCTCTGCGCGCGACGGAAGGCTGGCGTTTTCAGCAGGCCGGAGAAGACGCCGGTTTTCAGCTGTTGATGCTGCGCCACCAGTAGGTTTTCAATCACCGTCATTTCGCGGAACAGACGCACGTGCTGGAAGGTTCGCACCACCCCCATCCGCGCAATCTGCTGGCCCGGTAACCCTTCCAGGTGCTGGTCGCGCAGCATAATGGTGCCGCCGGTAGGTTTATAGAAACCGGTCAGACAGTTAAAAACGGTGGTCTTACCCGCGCCGTTCGGGCCGATTAAGGAAACGATTTCCTGCGGACGTAGCTCAAGAGAGACGTTATTGACCGCCAGCAGGCCGCCAAAACGCATCATCAGGCCGTTCACGGATAATATTGGCTGACTCATGCCTGCTCTCCTTTCGCCTGACCGTTTTTCAGCTTCAGCTGCGGGCGCGTCATCGGCAGCAGCCCCTGCGGACGCCAGATCATCATCAGCACCATCAACCCACCGAGCATTAACATGCTGTATTCGTTGAAATCACGCATCAGCTCGCGCGATACCACCAGCAGAATAGCCGCCAGGATCACCGCAAACTGCGAGCCCATCCCACCCAGCACGACGATCGCCAGCACAAAGGCCGACTCGGCGAAGGTAAAGGACTCCGGGCTCACGAAGCCCTGGCGCGCGGCGAACAGCGTGCCGGCGAAGCCGGCAAACGCGGCGCTGATAGTAAAGGCGGTCAGCTTGATGCGCGTCGGGCTCAGGCCCAGAGAACGGCAGGCGATTTCATCTTCACGCAGCGCTTCCCATGCCCGCCCAAGCGGCATCCGCAGCAGACGGTTAATAACGAACAGGCTGAGCACCACCAGCAACAACGCCACCAGATAGAGGAAAATCACCCGGTCGCTGGGATCGTACTTCAGGCCGAAGAAGTTGCTGAAGGTATCCCAGCCGCCTTCGCGGGCGGTACGGCTAAATTCAAGACCAAAGAAGGTCGGTTTCGGGATCTGGCTGATACCGTTCGGCCCGCCGGTGATCTCGGTATTGTTGAGCAGCAGAATGCGCACGATCTCGCCGAAGCCTAAGGTCACAATCGCCAGGTAGTCGCCGCGCAGACGCAGCACCGGGAAGCCAAGCAGGAAGCCAGCCGCCGCGGAGACCAGGCCGGCCAGCGGCAGGCAGGTCCAGAAACCGAGACCGTAATAGTGGTTAAGCAGCGCAAAGGTATAGGCGCCGATGGCGTAAAACCCGCCGTAGCCCAATACCAGCAGACCGGAAAGCCCAACCACCACGTTCAACCCGAGACCAAGGATGATATAAATCATCGTCAGAGTCGCGATATCCACCGTGCCGCGCGACACCATAAACGGCCAGGCCACGGCAATCACCAGCAGGGCTATCAGGAACAGCTTCTGCTTGACCGTCGACCCGTCAATCGCCGGCATAATAAATTTCGGCCCGGAGACGTTCTTAACCGCTTTCTGGAACAGCGGGCGCAGCAGCTGGAAGAAAAAGACCACCGCGGTGCCGATGAAGATCCACTGCCAACGAATATCGGCGGCGGTGTCGACCACCAGTTTGGTGCCATTCAGCTCCAGCTGCACGCCCATAAAGACGCCCGCCAGAACAAAGAACATCGCGGCGGAAAGCAGCGCCATCGCAATTTGCATCGGTTTCATACTTTTTCTACCTCCGGGCGGCCCAGAATGCCGGTCGGCATCACTAACAGCACCAGAATCAGCAGCGCGAAGGAGACGACGTCCTTATATTCGGTGCTGAGATAGGCAGAAGAGAGCGCCTCGGCGATACCCAGAATCAGGCCGCCGATCATCGCGCCAGGGATACTACCGATACCGCCGAGCACAGCCGCGGTAAAGGCCTTCATCCCGGCCATAAAGCCGATGTAGGGATTAATAACGCCGTAGAACTGCCCCAGCAGGACGCCAGCGACCGCCGCCATCGCCGCGCCAATGACGAAGGTCAGCGCAATAACGCGGTCGGTATTGATGCCCAGCAGGCTCGCCATTTTAAGATCTTCCGCACAGGCGCGACAGGCGCGGCCCATTCGCGAATAGCGAATAAACAGCGTCAGCGCCAGCATGGCAATAAAGGTGACCACCCAGATCACCAGCTGCATGGTAGTGATAGTGGCGGAGAAATTATCGCTGTGGCCGACAATCCACTGGCCGTTAAAGAGACTCGGCAGCGCGACATCGCGCGAACCTTCGGTCAGGCTGACGAAGTTCTGCAGGAATATCGACATCCCGATGGCGGAAATCAGCGCGATCAGGCGCTTGGAGCTACGTACCGGACGATAGGCCACGCGTTCGATACTCCAGCCGTAGGCGCTGGCGATAATGATAGCGCCAACAAAGCCTGCGGCGACCAGCAGCCAGCCGGTATCGATACCCAGCATCATCAGGGCGGCGATAATCATGAACGAGACGTAGCTGCCGATCATGTAGACCTCGCCGTGGGCGAAGTTAATCATGCCGATAATGCCGTACACCATCGTATAGCCGATGGCGATCAGCGCATAGGTACTGCCCAGCGTGACGCCGTTAAACATCTGCTGCAGAAAATAGAGAAACTGCTCGGACATAAGGTAACCTTTTTCATGCCGCCCGCGCGGTGCGGGCGGTGGGATAACGCGTCTTACTTAGCGACGGTGGATGAACCATCCGCGTGCCACTGGAAGACACCAAATTCAAATCCCTTCAGATCGCCTTTTTCATCCCAATTCAGCGGCCCAATCACGGTCTTCGCGCCGTGAGCTTTCAAATCTTTAATTAAATCCAGCGGCTGCTGGCTGCCGGTTCTGTCCATCGCCTGCGCCAGCGACTGAACGGCGGCATAGGTGATCCAGACGTACGGGCCGCTCGGATCTTTTTTATCCGATTTCAGCGCATCAACAATAGCGCTGTTGGCCGGATCCTGGTCATAGCGTTTTGGCATCGTCACCAGCATACCTTCCGCCGCCGCGCCGGCGATGTTGGACAGCGAGGCGTTACCGACGCCTTCCGGCCCCATAAACTGCGTTTTCAGGCCGACGGAGCGCGCCTGGCGCAGCATCTGCCCCATTTCCGGGTAGTAGCCGCCGTAGTAGACGAAGTCGATGTTCTCTTTCTTCAGGCGCGCCAGCAGCGCGGAGAAGTCTTTCTCACCGGCGGTGATGCCATCAAAGAAGACGATATTGGCGCCGGCTTTCTTCAGGTTGTCCTGCACGGAACGCGCCAGCCCTTCGCCGTACTGCTGCTTGTCATGAATAATCGCAATACGCTGCGGCTTCACGTGTTCGAGGATATATTTCGCGGCGGTCGGCCCCTGGGAAGAGTCAAGCCCGGCGGTCCGCATGATGTACTGGTAGCCACGCTGGGTCAGCTCAGGGTTGGTCGCCCCCGGGGAGATCATCAGGATACCTTCGTCTTCATAGATATCCGAAGCCGGCTGGGTAGAAGAGGAACACAGGTGACCAATAACGTACTGAATGCCGTCATTGACGATTTTGTTAGCGACCGCGACCGCCTGTTTCGGGTCGCAGGCGTCGTCATACTCAACGCCAACCAGTTTGTCGCCTTTAATGCCGCCGCTGGCGTTAATGTCTTTAATCGCCTGGCGCGCGCCGTTGAATTCCATATCGCCCCACTGGGCAACCGGGCCAGACATCGCGCCGACGACGGCGACTTTAATATCCTTTGCCATCGCCGCGTGGGAAATCGCTAATGCAACGACTCCCGCGACGATCGTTTTCGCGTTCCTTTTCATGCTTCAGAACCCCGTTCGTGATGTGGTGTAAATGTTTTGTATTTTTATGGTTAAAAAGCATTCTGTGCTTTTATTAAACAACGCCATTTTTACCATGAAGTTTAATGGTTTAGCGCAGTTTTTTACCTGAATTATGATTAAAATCTCTATTTTTCAGGTGATTAAGAAAAGATAATATTCTGGTTTAAGGCGAAGATAAACAAAAAAAAGTCCAGTTCACAGCATAAAATAACGGCATATAAGGCGGAATAAAACGCTACATATCAGGTTAAAATTCTGCTTATTTTTCGATCCATAATGTATTGCGCTACCCCCACGCAACCAGGAAAACGAATCCCCTAATGAATGAGTGCAAAACAGCGCCCCGCCAAACAAGAAATTTGAGTACACTGTCGCATCTGTTTTGACTGGAACTGCCGCGTATGAAGCTCACCATTATCCGTTTACAGCACTTCAGCGATCAGGATCGCATTGATTTAGGCAAAATCTGGCCGTCGCAGGATCCTGCGGCGCTGATGCTGGATGAAAACCATCGTATTTACGCCGCCCGCTTTAACGAACGTCTGCTCGGCGCCGTACGCGTTACCCTGCGCGGCGTCGAAGGCGAGCTCAGCGATCTGTGCGTGCGTGAAGTCACCCGCCGCCGCGGCGTGGGGCAATATTTAGTGGAAGAGACGTTAAGCGATAACCCGAATATCAATAGCTGGCGCGTTGCCGATAGGGGGGTGGAAGACCGCGGCGTGATGGCGGCATTTATGCAGGCGCTCGGTTTCAGCGCCCAGCAGAATGGTTGGGAAAAGCATTAGGCCGTAGCCCTAATAAACGCAGCGTGACCAAGGAAGAACCCGGCGGCGCTTCGCTTAGCCGGGCTACCTGCAAATTGTAGCCCCGGTAAGCGCAGCGCAACCGGGGTCAGACAACGCATCTACGGCGTGAAAGGCTCCTCCACATTTAACCCAGCATTTCGCGTCGCAGCAAGGCGTCAAGACCCGAAATCCCCGGGAGCTTACATCAGTAAGTGACCGGGGTTGAGGGCCGCAGACAATGCATCTGCGGCGTGAAAGGCTCCCCCACATTTAACCCAGCATTTCGCGTTGCAGCAAGGCGTCAAGACCCGAAATCCCCGGGAGCTTACATCAGTAAGTGACCGGGGTTGAGGGCCGCAGACAACGCATCTGCGGCGTGAAAGGCGCCGGTTAAATTATTTGGCGTCGGTCGCTGTACCGTTAGCATGCCAGGTAAACACGCCGAACTCGAACCCTTTCAGGTCGCCTTTCTCATCCCACGACAGCGGCCCCATAACGGTATCCACCTTCGCCCCTTTCAGGTATTTCGCGATTTCCGCCGGATCTTCAGACTGATTTAACCCCGCCTGCAGCGACTGCAGTGCCGCATAGGTGGTCCACACGAAGGCGCCGCTCGGATCCTGTTTCTTCGCTTTGATAGCATCCACAATCGGTTTGTTCGCCGGAACCTGATCGTAGTTTTTCGGTTTGGTGACCAGCAGGCCTTCTGCCGACTCGCCGGCGATATTAGACAGGGAAACGTTAGCCACGCCTTCCGGACCCATAAACTGGGTTTTCAGGCCGGCAGCCCGTGCCTGGCGCAGGATCTGCCCCATTTCCGGGTGATAACCGCCGTAGTAGACGAAGTCGATATTTTCTTTCTTAAGGCGCGCCACCAGGGTAGAGAAATCTTTCTCACCGGCGGTGATTCCGTCAAAGAACACCACGTTGGCGCCGCCTTTCTTCAGGTTTTCCTGAACCGAGCGCGCCAGCCCTTCGCCATATTGCTGTTTGTCATGAACGACGGCAATGCGCTGCGGCTTCACCGTGCCGAGAATATATTTCGCCGCCGTCGGCCCCTGATCGGAATCGAGACCGGTGGTGCGCAGAATCAGCTTATAGCCGCGCGCCGTCAGTTCCGGCGCGGTTGCCGCCGGGGTAATCATCAGGATGCCTTCATCTTCATAGATGTCAGACGCCGGCTGAGTGGATGAGGAACACAGGTGACCGATAACGTATTTAATGCCGTCATTCACCACTTTGTTCGCAACCGCCACCGCTTGTTTCGGGTCGCAGGCATCGTCATATTTTACGATCTGCAATTTATTGCCTTTGATACCGCCCTTGGCGTTGATATCAGCTACCGCCTGCTCCGCGCCGGTAAATTCCTGGTCGCCATACTGGGCAACCGGGCCGGACATCGCTCCCACGACGGCAATTTTAATGTCTTCCGCCAGCGCGGAACCGCTCATAATTAAAGCAATACATCCTGCCAGTAACGCTTTACCCTTCATATTCATCCTGAGGCTCCCCATTATTATGGTTTTTGCATTTGTTGTGATGTTGTTTGTTAGCGCATTATTCTGATTTTTAGTCCATACCAAGAATAGTATGGCTGTATTTGGGTCTGCCGCCTGCGCTTTTGCAGCACACTATGCCAAAACATACCCCATTTTTCAGAATTTGAAACAACAATTTGCAGGAGATGTAAAAGTTATGTGACTGAAGTAAAACGTCGCGGCAATTCGCGCGGAGAGGGGAAACGGGTATGACGGGGATATAAAACAAAAAGCCCCCGCTGAAACAGCAGAGGCTCAATTCACTACGGCGCTGAAAGACGAAGATTAGGCTTCGATAGCGGCGCGCAGTTTTTTCATCGCGTTCTTTTCCAGCTGACGAACACGTTCAGCCGAGACGCCATAACGATCCGCCAGCTCCTGCAGCGTGGACTTGTTGTCCTCGTCCAGCCAGCGAGCGCGGATGATGTCCTGGCTACGCTCGTCCAGGCCCTGCATCGCGTCAGTCAGTTTATTAGCAGCCTGCTCTTCCCAGTTATCGTCTTCGATGCCGTCGGCAAAGTTAGACGTTTTGTCCTGCAGATAGAGCACCGGCGCCATCGGCTGGCTGTCGGATTCGTCATCGGACGACATATCAAAGGTCATGTCCTGCGCTGCCATACGTGATTCCATCTCACGCACGTCTTTGCTCGACACACCCAGCTCGCGGGCAACCATCTCTACTTCGTCCTGGTTAAACCAGCCCAGACGCTGCTTGGTTTTACGCAGGTTGAAGAACAGCTTACGCTGCGCTTTGGTGGTTGCGACTTTAACGATACGCCAGTTACGCAGCACGTATTCGTGGATTTCCGCTTTAATCCAGTGCACGGCGAAGGAAACCAGTCGCACACCCACTTCCGGGTTGAAACGACGTACGGCTTTCATCAGACCGATGTTGCCTTCCTGAATCAGGTCCGCCTGCGGCAGGCCATAGCCCGAGTAGTTACGAGCAATATGAACAACAAAGCGCAGGTGAGACAGAATCAGCTTTTTCGCTGCTTCCAGATCGCCCTGGTAATGCAGCTTTTCAGCAAGCTCCCGCTCTTCATCAGCCGATAACATCGGCCAAGTGTTAGCGGCCCGGATGTACGATTCCAGGTTACCAACGGGGGCTAAAGCTAAAGTTTGCATTTCTTTGGTCATTCAAATCCTCTCAATCGATAGTGTCTGACATGATCTTGTCCCCATCAGGCAACAAACATGCCAGCATTTATGAGCAACGAGAATATCACCCACAGTAGTATCAGACAGTGATTTTATCCACAAGTTCCATGCAACGTTGTGAGTAAATTACGCACAAAATGTGACATGGAGATGAAAGATTAGGGAAGAGGCGAACAGGGACTCTTTCCCTGCAGAGAGATATTCAGTGCAGGGAAAGATTATACCAGAAAATTTTTAGTCGGGGGTAAAGTGACGTAAATGTTGCACCGTCGCCAGCCAGGCTGCGACCCAGCCAATCATCGAGCAGACGATTAGCATCAGCAAACACTCATCGAAGCCTAAACCGCTGAGTTCGAATTTGGTGCCGAACACTTTCGCCACTTCGGTCACCGCCGAGGAGAGGCGCATCACCAGAATCTCCGACAGGATCAGCGACAAAAACGCCCCGGCGAAACCCAGCAGCGCGCCGCCATAAAGGAACGGACGCAGGATGAAACCGTCGGTAGCGCCGATCAGCTTCTGGACGTTAATGGTATCGCGACGGGCGAAGATGCTCAGGCGCACGCTGTTGCCAATCACCAGGAACACCGCGGCAATCATCAGCACGCCGATCATCGCCGACACCCGGCCAACCAGACCGGTCAGCGACGCCAGGCGCGCAAACCAGCTATCGTCCATACGCACTTCGTCGACCCCCTGAATACGGGAGACGCGATCGCGCAGGGTGTTAAGCGAATCGGTATTCTGGAAATCGAGCTTCGGCACCACAATCGCTACCGCCGGCAGCGGGTTCTCTTCCAGCATATCCAGCGCGCCGCCGAACCCGGACCAGTTGCGGAACTCGCCCAGCGCCTCATCGCGCGACAGATAATTTACCTTCTCAACGCCCTGCTCCGCCTGCAGCTGGCCAACCACCCGCGCCGCCGCATCGTCATCCAGCGTTTTTTCCAGGTAGACGGTGATCTGCGGTGACGGATAATACTGCGACGCCGCGCTATTGACGTTTTTGTAGACCATATAGCAGACGCTCGGCAGCGTCAGCGAAATGGCGATTACCATGATGGTGAGGAAGGTCGCCAGCGGCGTGCTTTTTAAATCCTGTAACGCGCCGTGCCAGGCGTAGCGCACCTGCTCGTTAAAGACGTTACTCTTCCGCGATGCCGGGTTCGGCGCCGCTTTTGGCCGTTTTGGCGCATTGCGTCCGCCGTTGCCGCCGCCCGTGGCGTTACGGAGACGATCGAACTTGCTGCCGAACTGGCGAATCTGGTTCACTGCGTCGCGCTTATTCACCCCGATGGCCTCCATGCATATGACCGTCGCTCAGCGTCAGGACGCGGTACGGACGGCTGGAAATAAGCCCCAGGTCGTGCGTCGCCATCAGTACCGTTACACCTACGCGGTTAAACTCTTCAAACAGACGTAAAATCCCTTCCGAGAGCGCCTCATCGAGGTTACCGGTCGGTTCATCCGCCAGCAGCACCGCCGGCTTGTTGACCACCGCGCGGGCAATGCCCACGCGCTGTTGCTCACCGCCGGAGAGTTGGATGGGGAAATTTTTCGCTTTGTCCAGCAGCCCGACTTTATCCAGCGCTGCGGATACGCGACGGCGAATATCATCGCCGCTGGCGCCGGCGATAATCAGCGGGATCGCCACATTATCGAACACGGTGCGATCCATCAGCAGGTGGTGGTCCTGGAAAATCATGCCGATTTGGCGGCGCAGGAACGGCACCTCGCGGCTCTTCAGGCGGCTGATATCATGGCCGCTGAACAGAATTTTCCCGGCGCTCGGCCGTTCGATACCACAGATAAGCTTCAGCAAGGTACTTTTCCCCGCGCCGGAATGGCCGGTCAGGAACGCCATCTCGCCCTGCTGCAGGTGGAACGTCACCCCCTGCAGCGCTTGTCTCCCACCGAGATAGGCTTTGCTGACTTGTTCAAAGCGAATCATTCTTAATCCTCTCGGGCAAAAAGTGCCTCAATAAAGTCGCCCGCATTAAACGGACGCAGATCTTCAATACGTTCGCCGACGCCAATATAGCGAATCGGAATACTGAACTGGTCAGCCACTGAGAAGATAACCCCGCCCTTCGCGGTTCCGTCAAGCTTAGTCAACGTAATGCCGGTCAGCCCCACCGCTTCGTGGAACAGTTTGGCCTGGCTTATCGCGTTCTGCCCGGTGCTGGCGTCGATGGTCAGCATGACTTCATGCGGCGCGTCGACATCCAGTTTCTTCATTACGCGGACAATCTTCTTCAGTTCTTCCATCAGGTGCGATTTATTCTGCAGACGACCCGCGGTATCGGCAATCAGCACATCAATATTGCGCGCTTTCGCCGCCTGAATGGCGTCAAAAATAACCGAGGCTGAATCAGCGCCGGTATGCTGGGCAATCACCGGGATCTCGTTACGCTGGCCCCAGACCTGCAGCTGTTCCACCGCCGCCGCGCGGAAGGTATCCCCCGCCGCCAGCATCACTGATTTACCCTGCTGCTCGAACTGACGCGCCAGCTTACCGATGGTGGTGGTTTTACCCACGCCATTAACGCCGACCATCAGAATAACAAATGGCGTTTTCCCTTCAACATTCAGCGGTTCCTCAACTTTCGTCAGGATCTCGCTCATCTCTTCTTTCAGCAGACCGTATAACGCCTCGGCGTCGCGCAGCTGCTTACGGCTGGCCCCCTCGGTAAGATTGGTAATAATCTTACGCGTGGTTTCCACCCCAACGTCGGCAATCAGCAGCTGTTCTTCCAGCTCTTCAAACAGATCGTCGTCGATTTTTTTACCGCGGAACAGGCTGATAAACCCGGAACCCAGATTCTGTTTGGTTTTCACCAGGCTGCGTTTTAAGCGGGCGAAGAAACCTTCTTTAGTCGGTTTTTCCTGCTCCTGCTGCGGCGCTTCCTGAGTTTCCGCGTCTTCTTCCGCCAGCTCTTCCGGCGCCTCTTCGACGTCTTGCGCCGCCAGCGCCTGCGCTTCAAGCTCTTCATCGCTTAATTCGGCTTCAGACTCTTCCGGGAGGACCTCATCTTCGATGACTTCAGGCTCCGCGACGATAACCTCTTCCGGCGTCTGTTCAGCGACCGCTTCGGCGATAACCGGCTCGGCAATCACCTCTTCAACCAGCGGTTCAGCGACTTTTTCTTCTACCGCAGGAACAACCGGCTCTTCTTCAACTGCGGTCTCTGGGACAGAAATTTCTTCCGCCACTGGCGATTCAGCCACGTTTTCTTGCGAAACGGCTTCGGTCGCCACCGGATGCGGCAGTTCGCTCTCAACAACTTGTTCGGTAACTTCTACGACCTCGGCAGCAAAGGCCTCCGGGTCTTCTTTTACCGTTTCCGCCGCGGGTACGGTTTCCGCAGGCGTTTCCGCCGCCGGAGTCTGTTCCGCAACCTCTTGTTGTTCTTCTACTTTTTGTTCTGTTTCGCTTTCCTGAGCCTGTTCTTTTTGCCCAAAGCCCAGCCAGGAAAAGAAGCCACGTTTTTTCTCTTTTGCCATTTGCGACCACACTCCTCGCTGTTTATTCATGGCGCAGCTTCGATACAACCGATTCAGAAGCTGAAAAAATGATGAAATTAGTTGGATAGTCTATCACTTAACTTAACTCGCATCACCGCCCCCGGATTAAGGTTTCGTCAATGGTCTTCGATCGTTAGAATAGCAGGCTGGAAGTTGAGACTTGAGCAAAGAGATGAAGAAACCAAATCACGCAGGCAGCGGCCAGATCCGCATTATTGGCGGACAGTGGCGGGGCCGTAAATTACCGGTGCCGGAGAGCCCGGGTCTGCGCCCGACCACCGACCGGGTTCGGGAAACGCTTTTTAACTGGCTGGCGCCGTCGATGGTCGACGCCCACTGCCTTGACTGCTTCGCCGGCAGCGGCGCGCTGGGGCTGGAAGCGCTATCACGCTATGCCGCCAGCACCACGCTACTGGAAATGGAGCGCGGCGTCGCGCAGCAGCTACAAAAAAATCTCGCGACGCTGAAAGCCAGCAACGGCAAGGTGGTCAACACCAACACGCTGGCGTTTCTCAGCCAGCCGGGCACGCCGCACCACATTGTCTTCGTCGATCCCCCCTTCCGCAAAGGGCTGCTGGAAGAAACGCTCAGCCTGCTGGAAAAAAACCACTGGCTCGCTGATGAAGCGCTGATTTATGTCGAGAGCGAAGTAGAAAACGGACTACCGCCGGTTCCGGCAAACTGGCAGCTGTATCGCGAAAAAGTCGCCGGACAGGTCGCCTACCGCCTGTATCAACGCGAGGCACAAGGAGAAAACCATGCTGATTAATTTAGGCCGCCTGCTGATGCTATGCGTTTGGGCGTTTTTGCTGTTGAACCTGTTTCAACCTTTCCCAAAACCGCTGAATATCTTCGTTAACGTGGCGCTGATTTTTATGATTCTGATGCATGGCCTGCAGCTGACGCTGTTGAAAGCGACGCAAACGAAAGATGCGCCGCCGCTGAGCCGTTTTGAGCAGATTCGTATTTTCATCTTCGGCGTATTTGAACTGGTGGCCTGGCAGAAAAAGCTGAAGGCCACGCTGAAGAAGAAGTAACGGTTAATCGAGGGCTCAGTTATCGGCAACAAAGTCGACGAATTTAGAGCCCTTATAGCTCAGCATTCCCCGGTCGCCAACGCTCAGCGCGTGGTATTGCGGCGCATCAAGGCGGAACACCACTTCCAGTCCGCCATTTTCCGGGCGGAAGCTCGCTTCATAACGCATCTCGCTTCCGGCTGGCGTCACCGTCTGCTGGCGCGAGCGACGATCGTTAATCACCTTTTCCCGCTTATTGCTGACCACCACCCGCTTCTGCAGCAGCGGCGCGGCGTCGTTATCCATTTTCTCCCGGCGCTGCTGCACGTAGCGAAACGAGGCCGCCACCACAATCACCGCGACCACCAGCACAAAAAATAGCGGAACTTTACTCATTTGCGTACCCATAAGAATTATCAGGAATAAGGATAACGCGCATTGAATAACGTTGTCATCTTCTGGCCCAAACCACTACACTGAGATCCGGTACCGTAAGCGTAATCGCTTATTTAATGATAACAGATACAGGGACTTACTATGCTTTGGTCGTTTATTGCTGTCTGTTTCTCCGCATGGCTGTACGTCGATGCGTCCTATCGTGGGCCAGCCTGGCAGCGCTGGGTCTTTAAACCGGTCACCCTGCTTCTGTTGCTGCTGTTAGCCTGGCAGGCGCCGATGTTCAACGCCATTAGCTACCTGGTGCTGGCGGGCCTGTGCGCTTCGCTGCTCGGCGATGCGTTAACCCTGCTGCCGCGCCAGCGGGTGATGTACGCGGTCGGCGCATTCTTCCTCTCTCATCTGCTGTATACGATCTGGTTCGCCAGCCAGATGACGCTATCGTTCTTCTGGCCGCTGCCGCTGGTCCTGTTGGTGCTCGGCGCGCTGCTGCTGGCGATTATCTGGACGCGTCTGGAAGAGATGCGCATGCCGGTATTAACCTTTATCGGTATGACGCTGGTGATGGTGTGGCTGGCGGGCGAACTGTGGTTCGTGCGGCCGACCGATACCGCGCTCTCCGGATTCCTTGGCGCCGCTTCGCTGCTGTTGGGTAACGCCGTCTGGCTGATTAGCCACTATCGCCGTCGCTTCCGCGCCGATAACGCCATTTCCGCGGCCTTCTACTTTGCCGGGCACTTCCTGATCGTTCGCGCGCTATATCTGTAATTTACTGCTTGACTCTGGAGTCGACTCCAGAGTGTATCCTGCGGGTAATGAGAAAATTATCATTACCCGGAGGGTGCCATGTCGACACCAGAATCTCAGGACAAAAAAGTCCCCCAGTTCTCGTCATTCAAATTTACCCCGGCGACAGAGCCCGCTGAAAGCTGCTGTACCGATCGCGCCTGCGCCGGGGAAACCGCCGCCGCTGAACAGCCGCTCAACGGCGCCCGTTATAGCTGGCAGGTAGACGGCATGGACTGCGCGGCCTGCGCTCGTAAGGTGGAAACCGCCGTGCGCCAAATCGACGGCGTCAGCCAGGTGCAGGTGCTGTTCGCCACCGAGAAGCTGCTGGTCAATGCCGAAAGCGATATCCGTTCGCAGGTCGAAAACGCGGTACGCGCCGCGGGTTATACCCTGCGCGATGCTGACGCGCCGCAGGAAGAGAAACCGCAACGTTCATGGCTGCAGGAAAACCTGGCGTTATTGAGTCTGGTAGTGATGATGGCGCTCAGCTGGGGGCTCGAGCAGTTTAACCACCCGTTCGGCAAGCTGGCGTTTGTCGCCACTACCCTCGTCGGCCTGTGGCCGGTTGCCCGCCAGGCGCTGCGGTTGATTAAAAGCGGCAGCTGGTTTGCCATTGAAACGCTGATGAGCGTTGCCGCTATCGGCGCGTTGTTTATCGGCGCCACCGCCGAAGCGGCAATGGTTCTGCTGCTGTTTCTGATCGGCGAACGGCTTGAAGGCTGGGCCGCCAGCCGCGCGCGCCAAGGCGTGAGCGCCCTGATGGCGCTCAAACCTGATACCGCCGTTCGCCTGCGCAACGGCGAGCGTGAGACCGTCGCCCAACGTGACCTTCGCCCCGGCGATGTGATTGAGGTCGCCGCCGGCGGGCGTCTGCCGGCCGATGGCGAGCTGCTATCGCCGTTTGCCAGTTTTGACGAAAGCGCGCTGACCGGCGAATCGGTACCGGTGGAGCGTAAAGCCGGCGAGCGCGTAGCCGCCGGCGCCACCAGCGTCGATCGCCTGGTACAGTTGACCGTTATCTCCGAACCGGGCGATAGCGCCATTGACCGGATCCTCAAACTGATTGAAGAAGCCGAGGAGCGCCGGGCGCCGATTGAGCGCTTCATCGATCGCTTCAGCCGGATCTACACCCCGGCCATTATGGTGGTCGCCCTGCTGGTTGCCATCGTACCGCCGCTGTTCTTCGCCAGCGCCTGGCTCCCGTGGATCTATAAAGGCTTAACGCTGCTGTTAATCGGCTGCCCTTGCGCGCTGGTCATCTCTACCCCGGCGGCGATTACCTCCGGTCTGGCGGTCGCCGCGCGGCGCGGGGCGCTGATTAAAGGCGGCGCGGCGCTGGAACAATTGGGCCAGGTGCGCCAGGTGGCGTTCGATAAAACCGGTACTCTGACCATCGGCCAACCGCAGGTCACCCGCGTTATCGCCGCCGCCAACGTTGATGAAAACGGCCTGCTGGCGCTGGCGGCAGCGGTTGAACAAGGCTCCAGCCACCCGCTGGCGCAGGCTATCATCCGCGAAGCGCAGCAGCGTAAGCTGACTATTCCCGTTGCGCACAACCAGCGGGCGCTGGCCGGTTCCGGGATAGAGGCCGAGGTCAACGGCAGCCGCATCTTAATCTGCGCGGCCAGTAAGGCTGCATCTGCTGAGCATGAGGCGCAGATCCAGCAACTGGAGAGCGCCGGACAGACGGTGGTGCTGGTGATGCGCGATGATACGCTGCTCGGCATTCTGGCGCTGCGCGATACCCTGCGCGACGATGCGCGTCAGGCGGTGGATGAGCTGCATCAATTGGGTGTGCAAGGAGTGATTCTTACCGGGGATAACCCGCGCGCTGCGGCGGCTATCGCCAATGAACTGGGTCTGGAGTTCCGCGCCGGATTGCTGCCGGCAGACAAAGTGCAAGCGGTGATGGCGCTTAACGCCAATGCGCCGCTGGCTATGGTCGGCGACGGTATCAACGATGCCCCGGCGATGAAAGCGGCAACCATCGGTATTGCGATGGGCAGCGGCACCGATGTAGCGCTGGAGACCGCCGACGCGGCGCTAACCCATAACCGCCTCACCGGCCTGGCGCAGATGATTTCGCTGGCTCGCGCCACCCATGCCAATATTCGCCAGAATATCGCCATCGCTTTAGGGTTGAAGGGGATTTTCCTCGTCACGACCCTTCTCGGCCTGACCGGGTTGTGGCTGGCGGTGCTGGCGGATACCGGCGCGACGGTGCTGGTAACGGCTAACGCACTGCGGTTATTGCGTAAAAAGTAATGTTGAAGCGATATTCCCTGCTCGCACTGCACCTGGCAGGGCTACGGTTGCGGACCGTAGGGTAGCCCGGATAAGGCGCAACGCGCCGCCATCCGGGGGGATTCCCTGCTCGCGCTGCGCTTAGCAGGGCTACGGTTCCAGCCTTTGGGTAGCCCGGATAAGGCGCAACGCGCCGCCATCCGGGGATATTCCCTGCTCGCACTGCACCTGGCAGGGCTACGGTTGCGGACCGTAGGGTAGCCCGGATAAGGCGCAACGCGCCGCCATCCGGGGGTATTCCCTGCTCGCGCTGCGCTTAGCAGGGCTACGGTTGCGGACCGTAGGGTAGCCCGGATAAGGCGCAACGCGCCGCCATCCGGGGATATTCCCTGCTCGCGCTGCGCTTAGCAGGGCTACGATTCCAGACCATTGAGTAGCCCGGATAAGGCGCAACGCGCCGCTATCCGGGGATATTCCCTGCTCGCGCTGCGCTTAGCAGGGCTACGATTCCAGGCCTTTGGGTAGCCCGGATAAGGCGCAACACGCCGCCATCCGGGGGTATTCCCTGCTCGCGCTACGCTTAGCAGGGCTACGGTTCCAGACCGTTGGGTAGCCCGGATAAGGCGCAACGCGCCGCCATCCGGGATGGGCTCAGTGGCTTTTACGGATCAGATAACGGTACGGCAGGGCTTCGGTTTCCTGCGCCACCAATTCATGCTCCATAAAGAGGCAAAAACCGGGGATATCACGGGTGGTGGCCGGGTCGTCGGCAATAATCAGCAGGGTCTCGCCCACCGGCATGGTGCGTACGGTTTTACGCACCATCATCACCGGCTCCGGGCAGCGGAGCCCCAGGGCGTCCAGCGTATGGTCAGGACTGGAGAAAAGTTCGCTCATTTTTATCTCACTTCAACAAAACGGCCCTAGTTTACCCCCACTTCGCCAGTACGCAAGCCAGGTTAACGTTTGCGCGAAAAACAACCATTGCATTACGCTCGCAACGCAGTATCATGCAGCCGTTTTTAATTGGGTTCCCTCACCCCAACGTTCCGCTCCCGATTCCTTCATTGATGTGAAGCATGACGGGCATAAAAAGGTCACAATATGAATCCCTTTACTACCGTACAGCGTAAGAAAGCGCTCGTCTGGCTTTCGCTATTTCATCTGCTGGTGATCACCTCCAGCAACTATCTGGTCCAGCTGCCGATCTCCATTTTTGGTTTTCATACCACCTGGGGCGCGTTCAGTTTTCCCTTTATTTTTCTCGCCACCGATCTGACGGTACGCATTTTTGGCGCCCCGCTGGCGCGACGCATCATCTTCGCGGTGATGATCCCGGCGCTGATTATTTCCTATGGCATTTCGGCGCTGTTTTACATGGGCGAGTGGCAGGGCTTTGCCGCGCTGGGCACCTTTAATCTGTTCGTTGCCCGTATCGCCGCCGCCAGCTTTATGGCCTATGCGCTGGGGCAAATTCTCGATGTCCACGTCTTCAACCGCCTGCGTCAGAATCGCCGCTGGTGGCTGGCGCCGACCGCGTCGACCCTGTTTGGCAACGTCAGCGATACCCTGGCTTTCTTCTTCATCGCCTTCTGGCGCAGCCCGGATCCGTTTATGGCCGCCCACTGGGGGGAAATCGCCACCGTCGACTACTGCTTTAAAGTGCTCATCAGCATCGTCTTCTTCCTGCCGATGTACGGCGTGCTGTTGAATATGCTGTTGAAAAGACTGGCGGATAAATCTGATTTGTCGGCATTGCAGCCAGGTTAAAGGTACTCGCTAACGGTTGTGATAAGATAACCGGATGAGCCGTTAATGGCCGTTTATCGAAAGGAAGATGTCAATGCGCAATTTGGTTAAATATGTCGGTATTGGCCTGCTGGTTATGGGGCTTGCGGCCTGTGATAACAGCGATTCAAAAGCGCCGACCGTCGGGGCAGCAGCAGAGAGCAACACCAGCGGCCAGGCGATTAGCCTGCTGGATGGTAAACTGAGCTTCACCCTGCCTGCGGGTATGGCAGATCAGAGCGGTAAGCTCGGTACCCAGGCCAACAATATGCACGTCTATTCCGACGCCACCGGCCAGAAAGCGGTGATCGTGATTGTTGGCGACAGCACTAATGAAGATCTGGCGGTGCTGTCCAAACGTCTGGAAGATCAGCAGCGCAGCCGCGACCCGCAGCTGCAGGTTGTGTCTAACAAATCTATTGAGATTAAAGGGCACACCTTACAGCAACTGGACAGCATCATCTCCGCCAAGGGGCAGACCGCATGGTCTTCCGTGCTGCTCGGTAAGGTCGATGACAAACTGCTGACCCTGCAGGTCACACTGCCAGCGGACAACCAGCAGCAGGCGCAAACCGAAGCGGAAAGCATCGTCAACACGCTGGTCATTAACTAATTTTATTGCCCTGATGCAGCGGCCTCCGGTTCAACGACCGGGGGCCGTTTTTTTAACCGCCAGCCCAGCAGTAGCGCGGCCATCACCAGCCCTGCCGCCGCCAGATAAATCGTCGGTATCCCGGTCCACGCCATCAAAAGCCCGGCCAGCGGCCCGGTTATCCCCAACGACAAATCCATAAAGACGGTATAGGTCGCCAGCGCCGAGCCCTGATTGTGCTGCGGTACGGCTTTTACCGCCACCACACCCAGCGCCGGGAAGACCAGCGAGAACCCCGCGCCGGTGAGGAAAGTCCCGACTTTCGCCATCAGCGGCGTCTGTGCAAAGCCCACCAGCAGCAGGCCAATAACCTCCACGCTAAAACAGAGCATCGCCACGTTCAGGCCGCCGAGGCGGTTAATACCGTTGGGAAAAAGCAGCCGCGTGCCGACAAACGCGCAGCTGAACAGCGTTAACGCAAAGGCCGCGCCGTCCCAGCCTTTCGCGTCATAAAACAGGGTAATAAAGGTCGCGATAACCCCGAAGCCGGCAGAAGCCAACGCCAGCGCCATGCCGTAAGGCCAAACCCGGCCGAGCACCGCACGAAATGACATCGCTTTCCCTTTCGTTGCCTTCACCGCCGTTCGCGGTAGCGCGCAAATGATAGCCACCAGAGCAACCGCCATAATGACCATCGCCAGGCCGCTGAGGCCAATGTATGAATAGCACAGCACGCCCAGCGGCGCGCCCATCGCCATCGCGCCGTAGGTCACAATGCCGTTCCACGAAATCACCCGCCCGATATGCAGCGAGCCGACAACGCCTACGCCCCATAGCGTCGACCCCGTGCCGGCGAAGCTCTGGCCAATGCCGAGGATCGCTCGTCCCAGACATAACAGCAGCAGACTCAGCAACGGCCAACCGCTACTCCAGGCTGCCAGCAGGTAACTCAAGCCGCTCAGAAAACAGCCGCACAGGCCGAAAACGACAATTTTTTTCGGCCCTAGCAGGTCGGCATAGCGCCCGGCCTGCGGTCGGCTCAGTAGCGTGGCGAAATACTGCAGGCTAATCACCAGCCCGGCCCAGAAGGCGCTAAATCCCATCACATCGTGAACGTAGCCCGGCAAAACCGCCAACGGCAGGCCGATAGTGAGATAGCTGGCAAAGTTGAAAATAACGACGGAGACAATCCGCAGATTGAGGCGCAATCCACTGAGCACGGGTTCGGCGACGGGTTCAGGCATCGGGGTCCACCAAATTGATACGACACGCTTCACTATTATCACGGCGTGTACAAAAAAGCAGCCCTTTATCTGCAATATTACCCTGCCAATAATTAAACGGCGATTTGCAATTTAAAAGTCGTAAAATTACGACATAACTTACCGATGATATTCATTGATTAAGCAGAGTTAATTTACTTATACTTCGCCCCGCAGCGTACCTGCGCCGTCGTTTTATCCTAAAATCAGCATTCCTATAACATTAGGATATTTATCTGTCACATTTTTAAAGTAAAGCAAATTTAATAAACAACCTGAATAAAAAACACGACATCATGACGACATTATTATTTTTGCCATTGACCTAAGTATTTTCTCAACCAATATATTGATAGGGAGTATTCATGAAAAAGGTTATTCACTGGATTGTTGCCGCCACGGTTGTTGGCGCGCTGGCGGGTTGCGCGCGCACCGCGCCGATCGAACAGGTCCAAACTACGGTTAGCGCGGGTCATACTGAAGCTCAGGTCAAAAGCGCTATTCTCCAGGCTGGTGTCCAGCGTGAATGGATTATGTCCGATGCAGGCCCTGGCGTTATCAAAGGACATTTACAAAACCGGGCCCACTCCGCGGATATTAAAATCAACTACTCTGCAACAGGTTATTCTATTAATTACGTGAGTAGCCTTAACCTGATGGCTTCCGGCGGAAAGATTCATAGAAACTATAATCGCTGGGTGCACAATCTCGATAAAGATATTCAGGTCGCCCTCGCCGCTAATACGGCGTTACAGAAGTAACTCCCCAACGGGCCAGTATTGGCCCGTTCCCCTCACATTGATATAAAAGGTTGTGCCGAACGTGTATCAACAGGACTCTCTTAGCGCGCTGGATGCCATCACGGAAGCGCAACGCATCGCTTTCGCCCCCATGCTCTTTCAAACCGCGTTATGTCTGCGTAACTCAGGTATCCTCGGTTATCTCGATCGGCAAGGTAAACGCGGCGCGACCCTTGAAGCAATTAGCGAAAATTGTGAGGGAAATGAATATGCTGTAGGCGTTTTGCTGGATATGGGATTAAGCGGCCGTATTGTTACCTATAAAGAAGAACGCTATTACCTCGCTAAAGTGGGACATTTCTTACTCCATGATACGATGACCCGTGTAAATATGGATTTTACTCAGGACGTTTGTTATCAGGGATTATTCTTTCTGGAAAATGCGTTACAGGAAGGTAAACCATCTGGTTTAAAAGTTTTTGGTGAGTGGCCAACAATTTACCCGGCATTATCGCAACTTCCGCAAGCGGCGCGTAAAAGCTGGTTTGCTTTCGATCATTACTATTCCGACGGTGCGTTCAGCGCCGCGCTGCCACATGTATTCGCCAGTCGGCCCGCAACCCTGTACGATGTCGGCGGAAATACCGGTAAGTGGGCGCTGCGCTGCTGTGAGTATGATGAAAATATCGCGATTACGTTATTAGATTTGCCACAACAAATTGCGCTGGCCCGCGAAAATATAGAAAATGCGGGCCTTACCCATCGCATTGACTGTCATGCTGTGGATATGCTGAGTGACGCCCCCTTACCAGGAGAGGCGGATATCTGGTGGATGAGCCAGTTCCTTGACTGTTTTTCCCCGGAACAAATTATCACCCTACTCAGTAACGTCGCGCAGGTCATGAAACCCGGCGCGCGCCTGTGTATTCTGGAGCTGTTCTGGGATGCGCAGAAGTTTGAAGCAGCATCATTTAGTCTGAATGCGTCTTCGCTCTACTTTACCTGTATGGCCAACGGCAACAGTCGTTTCTACAGCGTAGAGAAGTTTTATCGCTATCTGGAAATGGCGGGTTTCCGGGTAGAACAACGCCACGATAATTTAGGCGTTGGGCATACCTTGTTGATATGTCAGAAGAATAATTGATTTTTCGCGGACGCGTGTAGATGACATTTGCATTTAACATAGTTGATTGGCAGGCCTTCGCGCCTGGAGTCAGTGACACCAAGCAGTGGCAACGGTGGTCACAGCATTTGCACGCCATCGATCCAACCGCGGCGCCGGCCAAACTTAGCGAATTACCGATGATGACCGCCCGTCGACTCAGTTCAGGCAGCAGGCTGGCCGTGGAGTGCGGGCTGGCGATGCTGCGCCGCCATGAGATCGACGCCGTTCTCTATACCAGCCGTCACGGCGAACTCGAGCGCAACTATCGCATCCTGCACGCCCTGGCGCTGGAGCAGGCGCTCTCGCCTACCGATTTCGCCCTATCGGTACATAACTCCGCCGTCGGCAATCTGACGATTGCAGCGAAAAAGCCCATTGCATCGTCATCGCTTTCCGCTGGGCGCGATACTTTCCAACAGGGTTTATATGAAGTGATGGCTCTACTACAGGCGGGCTATCAGCGCGTCTTGATGGTGGATTTCGATGGTTTTCTGCCAGAATTTTATCACTCGCAGCTACCACCGGCGATGCCAACCTGGCCCTACGCGGTGGCGTGGGTCATTGAAGCGGGAAGCCAATGGCGCTGCAAAGCGCAACGTCATGACGCAGTCGAAGAGAGCACGCTGCCGCAAAGCCTGTTGTTTTTACAGTATTATTTGCAGAATGCGCGCGCATTCACGCTGCCCGGCGAACGCGTGCAATGGCAGTGGAGCTGTTCATGAACACTCTTCTGTGTCGCCTTAATCGGCTCTGGCGCGCGGCGATGACCGGTTTTTGTTTCGCGCTGTTTGGCCTTGGCGGGCTGCTGCTCTCTGTTGTTTGGTTCAATCTATTGCTGATTCTGGTGCGCGATAAGGCCCGCCGTCGCCGCATCGCACGGCGCAGTATTTCGCTCAGTTTCCGCTGTTTTCTCATCGTGGTGAAAGGCGTCGGCGTACTCGATTACCAGATTGAAGGGCGCGATATTTTACGTCAGGAGCGCGGTTGCCTGGTGGTCGCCAACCATCCCAGCCTTATCGACTACGTTATGCTGGCCTCGGTGATGCCGGAGACCGACTGCCTGGTGAAAAGCGCGTTGCTGAAAAACCCATTTGTCAGCGGCGTGATCCGCGCGGCGGATTATTTGATTAACGATCGCGCCGATGCCCTGCTCCCGGCCAGCCGGCAGCGCTTACAGCAGGGCGATACCATTTTGATTTTCCCGGAAGGAACCCGAACGGTGCCGGGAGAAAAAATGCAGCTGCAGCGCGGCGCGGCCAATATCGCCGTGCGCTGCGGCAGCGACTTGCGCGTCGTCATCATCCGCTGCACCGAGCATATGCTGGGTAAACAGAGCAAATGGTACGACGCGCCGCGAACGAAGCCGTTATTTACCGTCGAAGTCGGAGAACGGCTGCGAATAGACCAGTTTTACGAGGCAAATAAACAAGAACCGGCGCTGGCCGCACGGCAGTTAAACCGGCATATTTTGCTTAAATTAGAATCAGGCACTACACCTGAAACAGGAATTAATGATGCAAGCGCTTTATCTTGAAATTAAGAATCTGATAATCAGTACATTGAACCTGGACGAGTTGTCCGCTGATGATATCGACACCGATGCCGCCCTGTTTGGCGATGGCCTGGGTCTGGACTCCATCGATGCGCTGGAGCTGGGCCTGGCGGTGAAAAATCAGTACGGCGTGGTGCTGTCGGCTGAGAGCGAAGAGATGCGTCAGCACTTCTTCTCCGTCGCCACGCTGGCATCATTTATTCAAGCGCAGCGTGCCTGAGGAGAACCGTCATGACCGAACAACAAGCCATTTACGAAGAAGTCTCCTCGCTGCTGGTGAAGGTATTTGAAATCGATCCGCGGGATATTAAACCTGAGGCCCGCCTGTACGAAGATCTCGAACTGGACAGCATCGACGCCATCGACATGATCGTCCATCTGCAAAAGAAAATCGGCAAGAAAATCAAGCCAGAAGAGTTTAAAACCGTACGCACCGTGCAGGATGTCGTCGATGCGGTAGAACACTTACTGAAAGAAGCGTAATTCACCGTGTCGGGCATACGCTCGCTGCCGGTCGTTCCGTTAATGACAGGGGTATTGCTGCTGGCCTGGCCGTTCTTAGTCTGGTTTGGCCTCGCGCATAATAGTCTGCAATGGCTACTACCGTTAATGGCGCTGCTGCTGTTTTTACGCTTTCGCCAGACCCGGCGACAGGCGGGACCACTGAGCGTGGTTACTCAGGTCGTAGCGGCAGCTGGCATGACGCTGTGCATTGCCAGCTATCTGCTAAAAACCCATCAGCTGCTGCTGTTTTATCCGGTAGTAGTAAATAGCGTCATGCTGGCAGTGTTTGGCGGTTCGCTGTGGTCAAGCATGCCGATAGTCGAGCGCCTGGCGCGGCTGCGGGAACCGGTTCTTCCCGAGCGCGCCGTGCGTTACACCCGCCGGGTTACCCAAATCTGGTGCGCCTTTTTCATCCTCAACGGCGGCGTTGCGCTGTTTACTGCGCTATACGGCGATATGTCCCTGTGGACGGCGTGGAACGGCATGATTTCCTATCTTCTGATGGGAACTCTGATGGCCGGCGAGTGGCTGACCCGCCAGCAGATGATTAAACGAGATAAACCATGAAGCAGCCCCTTATGCTGGCCCAGTGGCTCAGCACAGCGCGTCCGTCGGACACGCTGATTGCGTGGCAGGAAGAACACCGCTGGACGCTGGCGCATCTGCGCTACGATGTCGCCCAGCTGCTTGCCTGTTTGCAGCAACAGCAAGGCGAACGCTGGGCGCTCTGTTTTGATAACAGCTATCTGTTTCTGGTCGCCCTGCTGGCCACGCTGCATGCTGGAAAAACGCCTGTGCTTCCCGGCCACAGTCGCGCGTCGTTATTAAACGAACAGCGGACGCTTTTCGACGGCATATTGAGCGATAAGGCGCTGGCGTGGCGCGGGCCGTTACAGGTTGTGCATTCCGCCATGACGACCGCCCCCCACGAATACGCATTCCCGGCAATCGACGATGACGCCGATATTGAGCTTTTTACCTCCGGTTCTACCGGTGAACCGAAGCGAATTAGTAAGCCCGTCAAGAGTCTCGACCGCGAGGCGGCGCTGTTAGCCGCGCACTATGCCGGACGCCTGGCAGACAGCCGGGTAGTGGCATCGGTCGCGCCACAGCATTTATATGGCCTGACTTTCCGCCTGTTCCTGCCCATGGCGCTAGGTTTGCCGCTCCACGCGGCGATGATTGAGTACGCCGAGCAGTTAACGGCATTGAACCCTGACTATCGCTATCTTTTTATCAGCAGTCCGGCTTTCCTCAAACGTCTCGATCGCCAGTTGCCCCCGCCACCGGTCGCGATGATTTTGTCCGCCGGCGGCAAGCTTCTGTGGCAGGATGCGGTGCAAACCGCCAGTTGGTTTGCTGTCTGGCCGGATGAAATTTACGGCAGCACGGAAAGCGGAGTTATCGCCTGCCGCCAGCGCCTGCAGGATGATACGCCGTGGCAGCCGTTCCCCGGCATTCGCTTTCAGCCGCAGGGCAACACAATTCGTCTATTTTCGCCGCTTATCGCCGACGATAACGGCCTGGTTATCGATGATATTTTGCATTTCAATGAAAGCGGTCAATTCCATCTGGCAGGTCGTCGCGACCGGGTGGTGAAAATTGAAGAGAAACGCATTTCACTAAGCGAAGTGGAACATCGATTACTGGAACTGGATGGCATTCTTGATGCCGCCGCCCTGCCTATTACCCGCGGCAGTCGCCAGAGCGTTGGCGCGTTGTTAGTTCTGCACCCAGACGCCCGTCGCCGCTGGGGAAAAAGTCAGGAATTACAGTGGCGAAAAGCGCTGCGCGCCTTGCTGGAACCTGTGGCCATCCCTCGCTACTGGCGGGTGATTGACGAGATCCCCGTTAACAGCATGAACAAGCGTGTCTACGCGCAATTACAGGAGTTATTTCATGAAGCCCCATGAAATTGGGCGCCGTCAGCCGCAAGCCGATCGGGTTGAAATCGTACTCTCTCTCGACCCGGCTCTATTCTGGTTTCGCGGCCATTTTGCCGTGCAGCCGCTGCTCCCCGGCGTCGCGCAGATGGACTGGGCGATGCATTACGCCACCATGCTGCTGGCCCCCGGCTGGCGTTTTCACAGCGTTCAGAATGTGAAGTTTCAGTCGCCGCTATTGCCGGACACGACCGTTACGCTCGCCCTCAACTGGCAGGAGGCGCGCCAGACTCTGACGTTTAGCTATCTGCGCCACGACGGCGAAGCGCGACACACCGCCAGCAGCGGGAAAATTCGCTTATGCCGCTAGATTTCTCTCCCTGCGTTCTGATCCCCTGCTATAACCACGGCGCAATGATGCCGCGGGTGCTGGCGCGCCTGCAGCCCTTTGGCCTGCCGTGCATCGTGGTGGACGACGGCAGCGATACCAGTACGCGGCAGCAGCTGGAGCGGCTGGCGGCGGAAACCGCCAGCCTGACCCTAATCCGCTTACCACAGAACGCGGGCAAAGGCGCAGCGGTGATCCGTGGGCTACAGGCCGCGGCGGAAGCCGGGTTCAGCCATGCGGTGCAGGTCGATGCCGATGGTCAGCACGCCATCGAAGATATTCCGCAACTGCTGGCGCTGGCGCAGACGCATCCTGAAGCGCTGATTTCCGGGCAGCCGATTTACGACGACTCTATCCCGCGTTCGCGCCTGTACGGGCGCTGGATAACCCACGTCTGGGTATGGATTGAAACGCTGTCGCTGCAGTTGAAAGACAGCATGTGCGGCTTTCGCGTCTATCCGATAACGCCAACGCTACGGCTGGCGCAGCGCGTGACGCTCGGCCAGCGTATGGATTTCGATACCGAAGTGATGGTGCGCCTCTACTGGCAGGGGAATACCAGCTACTTTGTTCCGACCCGCGTGACCTATCCACCGGACGGTTTGTCGCATTTTGATGCCTTCAAAGATAACTGCCGCATCTCGCTGATGCACACGCGTCTGTTCCTCGGCATGCTGCCGCGGATGCCGTCGCTGCTGTTTCGCCGCGCCTCGCCGCACTGGGCGCGCCAGCAGGAGGTAAAAGGATTATGGGGAATGCGCCTGATGCTGCTGGTGTGGCGGCTGCTGGGGCGCAAGGCGTTCACGCTGCTGCTTTATCCGGTAGTCGGCGTGTACTGGCTGACGGCAGCGACGGCGCGCCGCGCGTCGCAACAATGGATCACCCGCGCGCGCGAACAGCTCGCCGCGCGCCAGATGCCGATACCGCCAACCCTGACCAGCTACCGGCACTTCCTGCGCTTTGGCGAGGCGATGCTGGATAAAATCGCCAGCTGGCGCGGCGAGCTACAGTTTGGTCGCGACGTGGTCTTTGCCGCAGGCGCCGAGGAGATGCTGAATATCAGCGATCCGCGAGGAAAACTACTGCTGGCCTCGCATCTCGGCGATGTCGAGGCCTGCCGCGCGCTGGCGCAACTGCAGGGCAGCAAAACCATCAACGCCCTGGTATTCAGCGAAAACGCGCAACGTTTTAAACAAATTATGGCGGAGATGGCGCCTCAGGCCGGACTCAACCTGATGCCGGTGACCGATATCGGCCCGGAAACCGCCATGCTGTTGCAAGAAAAGCTGGATCGCGGCGAATGGATCGCTATTGTCGGCGACCGTATTGCGGTTAACCCGCAGCGCGGCGGCGAATGGCGCGTCTGCTGGAGCCGTTTTATGGGACAAGACGCCCCCTTCCCGCAGGGGCCGTTCATTCTCGCGGCTATTTTGCGCTGCCCGGTGAATTTGATTTTCGCTCTCCGCCAGCAGGACAAACTGCGCATTTACTGCGAGCCGTTCGCCGATCCGCTGCTGCTGCCGCGCGCCGATCGCCAACAGGCGCTCCAGCAATGCATCGACCGCTACGCCGAACGGCTGGAACACTACGCGCTGCAGTCGCCGCTCGACTGGTTTAACTTTTTCGATTTCTGGCGTTTGCCGGATCCCAAAGATAAGGAGTAAAGGGTGCTTAACGATCCCCGTTTTACTGCTGAAGTAGAGCTGACTATCCCGTTTCATGACATCGATATGATGGGCGTCGTGTGGCATGGCAACTATTTTCGCTACTTCGAAATTGCCCGTGAGGCGCTGCTTAACCAGTTCAACTACGGCTACCGGCAGATGAAAGCCTCGGGTTATTTGTGGCCGGTGGTGGATACCCGCGTGAAATACCGCGACGTCATTACCTTCGAACAGCGCATTCTCGTCCGCGCGCGGATAGAAGAGTTTGAGAACCGCTTGCGCATCGGCTACGAAATTTTTGATGCCGTCAGCGGCAAGCGCACCACCACCGGGTACACCATCCAGGTCGCGGTAGATGAAAATAGCCGCGAGATGTGTTTCGTCAGCCCGGATATCCTGTTTGAACGCATGGGGGTCACGCCATGAGATTACTGCTGCTGTTAGGGCTGTTTATCAGCCCGCTGGTCAGCGCCCTGACGCTTGATACCCTGCAACAACGTTTTACCGAACAGCCGGTGGTACGCGCCCACTTCGATCAAGTTCGCACGATTAAGGATCTGCCGCAGCCGCTGCGATCCCAGGGGAAGATGTTGATCGCCCGCGACAAGGGATTGCTGTGGGATCAAACCTCGCCGTTCCCAATGCAGCTGTTGCTGGATGACAAACGGATGGTGCAGGCGATTAACGGCCAGCCGCCGCAGACCATCACCGCCGAAAACAACCCGCAGATGTTCCAGTTCAACCATTTACTGCGCGCGCTGTTCCAGGCGGATCGTAAAGTCCTGGAAGAAAACTTCCGCGTGGAATTTGCCGATAAAGGCAACGGCCAGTGGACGCTGCGCCTGACGCCCATCACTACGCCGCTGGATAAGATTTTTGCCCGCATCGATTTAGCCGGAAAAACCTATCTGGAGCATATTCAGCTCAACGACAAACAGGGCGATCGCACCGATATTACGCTTTCCCAACATCAACTGACGCCAGCGCAACTGACCGATGACGAACGCCAACGCTTTGCCGCCCAGTAAACGCCCTGCGCTGTTATGGGCCGTCGTCTGCCTGATCCTGGCGGGCGCGCTGCTGTCGCTGCTGCCGCAGGCCCGGCTTAACAGCAGCGTACTGGCTATGCTGCCGAAACAGACGCTTGGCGCGATCCCGCCCAGCCTGAACGACGGTTTTATGCAGCGGCTGGACCGCCAGCTGGTGTGGCTGGTCAGCCCCGGTAAACAGGCCGATCCGCAGGCGGCCCGCGACTGGCTGCAGCGGCTGCAACAATCGCAGGCGTTGGCCGAGGTAAAAGGCCCAATGGATGCCGATAGCCAGCAGGCCTGGGGCGCGTTTTTCTGGCAACATCGCAACGGTTTAATTGACCCCGCTACCCGCGCGCGCCTGCAAAACGGCGGCGAAGCGCAGGCGCAATGGATCCTCACGCAGCTCTATTCGGCATTTTCCGGCGTCAGCGGCAAAGAACTGCAAAACGATCCGCTGATGCTGATGCGCGGTTCGCAGCTGGCGATGGCGAAAGGCGGCCAGCGGATGCAGCTGCAGGACGGCTGGCTGGTGACCAAAGACGCCCAGGGCAATGTATGGTATCTGTTGCATGGCGAACTGGCGGGATCGTCATTCGATATGCAGCAGACGCACCGGCTGGTCACGACCCTCGGCGAGCTGGAGAAGGAGTGGAAAACGCGGTATCCGCAGGCGCAGCTATTGTCACGCGGCACCGTGTTCTATAGCGATTACGCCAGCCAGCAGGCGAAGCACGATATTTCTACGCTCGGCGCGGCGACGCTGTTCGGCGTGATCCTGCTGATCGTCGCAACGTTTCGCTCGCTCCGCCCGCTGTTGCTATGTCTGCTCTCTATCACGATCGGCGCGCTGGCCGGCACCGTCGTCACGCTGCTGCTATTTGGCGAGCTGCATCTGATGACCCTGGTGATGAGCATGAGCATCATCGGCATCTCCGCCGACTATACGCTCTATTATCTGACCGAACGGATGGTGCATGGCGCGGAATTAACCCCGTGGCAGAGTCTCGCCAAAGTGCGTCATGCGCTGCTGCTGGCGCTGCTCACCACCGTCGTGGCGTATCTGATTATGATGCTGGCCCCCTTCCCGGCGATTCGCCAGATGGCGCTCTTCGCGGCGGTCGGCCTGAGCGCCTCATGCCTGACGGTGATTTTCTGGCATCCATGGCTGTGCCGCGGGCTCCCCGTGCGCCCGGTACCGGCAATGCTGCTACTGTTACGCTGGCTCGCCGCCTGGCGGCGCAATAAAAAGCTGTCCATCGGCCTCCCCGTTGCGCTGGCGCTGTTGTCGCTGGCGGGACTCGTGACGCTGCGGGTGGATGATGATATTTCGCAGCTCCAGGCGCTGCCGCAGGATATTCTGGCTCAGGAAAAAGCGATTACCGCGCTCACCGGACAAAGCGTCGACCAGAAGTGGTTTGTGGTGTACGGCGAATCCGCCCAGCAAACGCTGGAACGCCTGGAAGCATTTATGCCCGCGCTGGCTAAGGCGCAAACCGACGGTATACTCGGCGGATATCGCGCCATTCCGCTGAATTCGCTCGCCCGACAGCAGCAGGATCTTACCCTGCTGCAACGCGCCGCGCCCGTCGTCGGCCAGGCGCTAAGTCACGCCGGGCTGGCAAAAGTTAATCCCGATCTCAACCCGATGCCGGTAACGGTCGACGACTGGCTTGCCAGCCCGGCCAGCGAAGGCTGGCGGCTGCTATGGCTGACGTTGCAGGATGGCGAAAGCGGCGTACTGGTCCCGGTGAGCGGCGTGAAAGACAGCGCGGCGCTAAAGGCGCTCAGCGCAAAGCAGGCTGGCGTTGCGTGGGTCGATCGTAAAAGCGATTTCGACCAGCTTTTCGCGCTCTACCGCCATATTTTAACCGGACTGTTGTGCGTTGCGCTGGCGGTGATTGCCTGCGGCGCCGTTCTCCGCCTTGGCTGGCGCAAAGGGCTAATAAGCCTGGTGCCGTCGGTACTGTCGCTGGGCTGCGGGCTGGCGGCGCTGGCGCTTAGCGGCCACCCGGTTAACCTGTTCTCCTTGCTGGCGCTGGTGCTGGTACTGGGCATCGGCATTAACTACACGCTGTTTTTCAGCAACCCGCGCGGCACGCCGCTGACATCGCTGCTGGCGGTCACGCTGGCGATGATGACCACCTTATTAACGCTTGGCATGCTGGTCTTTAGCGCCACTCAGGCCATTAGCAGTTTTGGCATTGTTCTGGTGAGCGGCATTTTCACCGCTTTCCTGCTTTCGCCGCTGGCGATGCCGACCAAAAAAGAGAAAAAAAGACGATGATAAGACCATCATTCTGGCGCGCCTTCGCGCTACTCGCCGCCTTAGTACTGGCCGGCTGCAGCCATTCGCAGCCGGAGTCGCAAGGCCGCCCGCAGGCATGGCTTGAGCCGGGTACGCGCGTCACGTTGCCGCCGCCTGGTATCTCGCCGGCTATCAGCTCGCAACAGTTGCTCACCGGCAGCTTCAGCGGCCAAACCCAATCGCTGCTGGTCATGCTCAATGCCGATGATAAAAAGCTCACGCTGGCGGGCCTGTCGTCCGTCGGTATCCGTCTGTTTCTTGTGACCTACGATGAAAAAGGGCTGCGCGCTGAACAGTCAATCGTGGTTCCGCAACTGCCGCCAGCCAGCCAGGTGCTGGCCGATGTCATGCTCAGCCATTGGCCGGTTAGCGCATGGCTGCCGCAGTTGCCGAAAGGCTGGACGCTAACCGACCGCGGCGACAAACGCGAACTGCGTAACGCGCGCGGGAAGCTGGTCACGGAAATCACCTATATCAACCGCAAAGGCAAGCGCGTGCCGATTAGCATCGAACAGCACGTCTTTAAATACCACATCACCATTCAATACCTGGGTGACTGAGATGATCTACATTTCTGCCGTCGGCATGATTAACGCGCTGGGTCGCGATAATGATGAAGTCGCCGCCAATCTGGCTCGCGGTATCGCGCCCGGCATGCGCCCGCGCGAGGGGTGGCTACAGGGACATCCGCAGGCGGTTTTCGCGGGCGTGGACGGCGAATTACCCGCCATTCCCGATACCTTTAGCGCCCATCGTTCGCGCAATAATCAACTGCTGCTGGCGGCGCTGGCGCAAATTCAGCCGCAGGTGGATGACGCTATCGCCCAATACGGGCGTGAGCGCGTTGCCGTAGTGCTTGGCACCAGCACCTCGGGGCTCGACGAAGGTGACGCGCACGTCACGTTGACCCTTAGCGGCGCGGAAAGCGCGGCCTGGCAATATCCGCAGCAGGAGCTGGGAGACCCGTCGCGTTTTCTCAGCCACTGGCTGGCGCTGGATGGCCCGGCATTTACGCTATCAACCGCCTGCTCCTCCAGCGCCAGAGCCATTATCAGCGGACGCCGACTGATTGAAGCCGGGCTGGCGGATGTGGCGATTGTCGGCGGCGCGGATACCCTCAGCCGAATGCCGATCAACGGCTTTCACAGCCTGGAGTCGCTCTCCACGACTCAGTGCCAGCCGTTTGGCCGCGATCGCTGCGGCATCACTATCGGCGAAGGGGCGGCGCTGATGCTGCTGACCCGCGAGCCGCAGCCTATCGCGCTGCTGGGTATCGGCGAGTCCAGCGACGCCTGGCATATTTCCGCCCCGCATCCTGAGGGAGAAGGGGCAATTCGCGCTATCCAGCAGGCGCTGGACGATGCGGGCATCGCCCCTGAACAGGTGGGCTATATCAACCTGCACGGCACCGCCACGCCGCTGAACGATCGGATAGAGTCTCACGTCGTCAACGCGCTATTTGGCGAGCAGGTGCCATGCAGCTCCACCAAACATCTGACCGGGCATACGCTGGGCGCGGCGGGGATCACCGAAGCCGCCATCGGCATGCTGATCCTGCAACGCAATCTGCTGCTGCCGGCGCAGGACTTCAGCCAGTCGCCGCGCGACGCGACCCTTCCGCCGTGCGGGATTATCGAACGTCCCCTACCGTTGCCGCGGCCGATTATCCTGTCGAACTCGTTTGCCTTTGGCGGTAATAACGCCAGCATTCTGCTCGGGAGCATTTAATGAGCCACTACTTATCGCCCGGCGCTTATCTACCGCACAAGCCGCCAATGCTGCTGCTGGAAGAGGTCGTCAATGTCACCGACGAAACCGCTACCTGCCGGGTCACGGTCTCGACCCATGGCGTCCTGGCGCCGTTTATTGATGCCGAGGGCAATCTCCCCGGCTGGTTCGCCCTGGAACTCATGGCGCAAACCGTTGGCGTCTGGTCCGGATGGCACCGCCAACAACAGGGGCAAACGTCCATCTCACTAGGCATGGTGCTTGGCGCGCGCGAGTTAGTCTGCGCGGCAGGATACCTGCCGGGCGGCAAGGCGCTGTCCATCACCGTAAAGCTGTTAATGCAGGACGAGCGTTTCGGCAGCTTCGAATGTGCCATTACGGCAGACGATGAAGAACTGGCAAGCGGACGGGTCAATACTTTCCAGCCGACGCCAACAGAACTTAACACCCTATTTCAACAAGGAGCGTCAGAATGAGTCGTTCAGTTTTGGTCACCGGCGCCAGTAAAGGCATCGGTCGCGCTATCGCCCGTCAGCTGGCGGCGGATGGCTTTGTGGTCGGTATCCACTTTCATCGCGATGCGTCGGGCGCACAGCAAACGCTGGAGGCGATTACCGCCGCTGGCGGCTCGGGTCGTCTGCTGAGCTTTGATGTCGCCAACCGCGCGCAGTGTCGCGACGTGCTTGAGCAGGATATGGCCGAACACGGCGCATGGTACGGCATTATCAGCAACGCCGGCATCGCCCGCGACGGCGCTTTCCCGGCGCTCGGCGAAGAGGACTGGGACGCGGTGATCCACACCAACCTCGACAGTTTCTATAACGTCATTCATCCCTGCATCATGCCGATGATTAGCGCGCGCCAGGGCGGGCGTATCATCACGCTCTCGTCCGTATCCGGCGTCATGGGCAACCGGGGTCAGGTCAACTATAGCGCCGCGAAGGCGGGGATCATCGGCGCCACCAAAGCGCTGGCCATTGAACTGGCGAAGCGCAAAATCACCGTCAACTGCATCGCCCCGGGGCTTATCGACACCGGGATGATCGAAATGGAAGAGACTGCGCTAAAAGAGGCGATGTCGATGATCCCGATGAAACGCATGGGACAGGCGGACGAGGTGGCAGGGCTTGCCAGTTATTTAATGTCGGATATTGCGGGATATGTCACCCGACAGGTCATTTCAATCAATGGAGGGATGTTATGACACGTCGTGTGGTCATTACCGGGATGGGCGGCATCACCGCCTTTGGCGACAACTGGCAGGATGTTTCGGCGGGGCTGCAGCGTTATAAAAACGCCGTGCGCGCCATGCCGGAGTGGCGTATTTACGAGGGTCTGCATACGCTACTGGGCGCGCCAATCGATGATTTCACCCTACCGGCCCACTATACCCGTAAGCGTATTCGCGCGATGGGCCGCGTGTCGCTACTTTCTACCCGCGCCACTGAACTGGCGCTCGAGCAGGCCGGGCTTATCGATGATGCCGTGCTGAGCAACGGCGAAACCGGCATCGCTTACGGCTCGTCAACCGGCAGTACCGGCCCGGTGAGCGAGTTCGCCACTATGTTGACGGAAAAGCACACCAACAATATTACCGGCACCACCTACGTGCAGATGATGCCCCACACCACCGCCGTTAATACCGGGCTGTTTTTCGGCCTGCGCGGCCGCGTTATTCCAACGTCAAGCGCCTGTACCTCCGGTAGCCAGGCGATCGGTTACGCCTGGGAAGCGATTCGTCACGGCTATCAAACGGTGATGGTCGCCGGCGGCGCGGAAGAGCTATGCCCGTCGGAAGCCGCGGTATTCGACACCCTGTTCGCCACCAGCCAGCGTAATGAACAGCCCGACCTCACCCCCGCCCCGTTCGATGAACAGCGCGATGGGCTGGTGATCGGCGAAGGCGCCGGTACTCTCATACTGGAAGAGCTGGAACACGCCAAAGCGCGCGGCGCGACTATCTACGGTGAAATCATCGGCTTCGCCACCAACTGCGATGCCGCGCATATCACCCAACCGCAGCGTGAAACCATGCAGATCTGCATGGAACAATCGTTAAAAAGGGCGGGCTTAAGCGCCCGGGATATTGGCTACATTTCGGCCCACGGCACCGCAACCGATCGCGGCGATGTCGCCGAAAGCCAGGCGACGGCGGCGATTTACGGCGACAGCGTGCCGATCTCCTCGCTGAAAAGCTATTTCGGCCATACCCTTGGCGCCTGCGGGGCGCTGGAGGCGTGGATGAGTCTGCAGATGATGCGCGAGGGCTGGTTCGCGCCTACGCTGAATCTGCATAATCCGGATGCTAACTGCGGCAATCTTGACTACATCATGGGCGAATCGCGCAAGATTGATTGTGAATTCCTGCAGAGCAACAACTTCGCCTTCGGCGGCATTAACACCTCAATCATTATTCAGCGCTGGCCGTAAGATGTATCAGCTTATCCTCGGCCACATCTCAACCCTTAGCGCCCTGCCGCTGCCGCCTGTGCTGATGGCGCAGGCGCCGGACGGCCCGCGGCGGGCCAGCTGGCTTGCCGGGCGCGCGCTGCTGGCGCATGCGACTACCCCGCTAATGGATATTCAGTATGGCGAAGAGGGTAAACCGGCTTTCCCGCCCGGTAGCGGGCGGTGGTTTAACCTTAGCCACAGCGGCGACCATATTGCTCTGCTGTTGAGCGATGAAGGCGAGGTTGGCTGCGACATTGAAGTGATTCGCCCGCGCAACGGCTGGCAGCGGCTGGCTAACGCCCTGTTCAGCGAAGGCGAGCACCAGGAACTGGAGCGTGAACCGCCGGAGCGGCGGTTAGTCGCCTTCTGGCGTATCTGGACGCGCAAAGAGGCCCTGGTGAAACAGCGCGGCGGCAGCGCCTGGCAGATGGCCTCTGTTGACAGCGCCTTTCACGGCGCGCTGTCATTAAGCCAGATTCAGTATGAAGGGTTAAGTATTGCGCTCTGTACGCCAACGCCGTTTAAGCTGACGGCGGCGCACATTCAATGTTTTAACGGCGCGGCTTAACCGGCCAGAAGATAGTCAGCACGCCGGCGATAATAATCAGCACGCCCAGCAGCGATTGCCAGTAAAACGGTTCATGCCAGCCGGGCAGCCAGATGGCGGCGGCCCACACCAGAATGTAGCTCAGGCTTAGCAGCGCGTAAGCTTTGGCCAGCGGTAAGCGGTGTAGCGCGAAATACCAGCAGACCATCGACAGCAGATAGCCAACCAGGCCGAAACCCAGGCTGAAGGTACCGGTGCGAAAATGCAGCAGATGATTGAGGAAGGTCAGGATATCGGTCAACGGCGGCAGTTCGACCATCGCGCTGCGCAACAGCAGCTGTGCGCCGCTGACCAGGCCAACGCTCAATAACGCCCAGATTAAGCCCATCAGACGCTACTCCCCAGAACGGCGATACCGACGACGATCAGTCCGACGCCAAGCCAGTGGCGGCGCGCCACCGGCTCGCGCCAGATGCCCCATGCCGCCAGCGTCACCCAGACAAAATTGAGGCTCAGCATCGGATAGGCAATACCGACCGGGATTGCCTGCAATACCCCCAGCCACAGCAGCATACCGCCGCCGAGCGCCAGCAGGGCTAATCCCAACCAGACCAGGATATGCCGCCCGCGCCGTCCGCTACGGGACGGCCGGGTTGCCTGCTTCTGGCACAACTGACCGGCGCAGCTAAGCAGGCTGGCGAGTACCAGACAGAACCAGACACTCATTGCGGCAGATACTGAATAAATACCACGCGCCCCAGCACGTAGGAGTTATCAGGTTTCGGTAACGCCAGTTCGTTCATCGTTTCACCTTTATCCATCAGCAGCACCAGAGAGATGGGTCCCTGCTGGCGGTGCGCCGCCAGCCAATCAGCAAATTCGTGAGTCGCCAGGAATTTGCTCTGCGCATCCGGCCAGCCGAGGCCATATTTTAGCTCCCCCTGCTTGTCATACAGGATGATGTCATCACGCTTGAGCTCCCACGCCAGCCCCGCGCCGATACCGACACTGTTGGTCAGTACATAGCGGCTTGGCGCCAACGATTCACTCACGATATCCACCAGGAACTGCGGCTGTTTACTGTCAATAACCCGATCCGGAATAGCGAAGCCCACCAGCAGCGCCAGCCCCAGCGGGCAGATGGCGGCCAGCGTCCAGCGACGACCGTTGTCCTTGATTGCCAACCAGCCCATTAGCGCCCATACGGCAAAGGCGATCGCCGCCAGCAGACATTTATACAGCTCGATCTTCGTCCACACCGGTTTATGCATGACACCCCACGGTGAGACCACCAGCACCGCGACCAGGCCGAGCAGACCAAAACCGAGGTTGATCATGCCGTTGATGCGCAGCGCTTTCGCCCCCGCCTTCGCGGCATCCAGCGCGTAGCGGGCCATCAAAATCGACAGCGGCATAAAGCACGGCAGAATGTAGGTCGGCAGTTTTCCCTTGGCGATGCTGAAGAACAGGAACGGCATCGCCACCCAGCCTAGCAGATACAGCGCGCCGCGGGCATCATCGCGTTCGCTCCAGCCGCGCTTGAGCGCGCCCGGCAGAAGCGCCAGCCACGGCAGGCTGCCGGCTATCAGGAACGGAATGTAGTACCAGAAGGGCGCTTTATGCTGCGCGTCTTTCTCGGCGAAACGCTGGATATGTTCGACCCAGAAGAAATAGCGCCAGAAATCCGGTTCGCGATTAGCGATAGCCAATCCCCACGGCAGCACCACCAACGTACAGACCACCACCGCCAGCCAACCGTAGGTTAGCACCTCGCGCCAGCGCTTACGCGCAATCACCCACGGCAGCACGCCAATCACCGGTACCGCCAGCGCCAGGAAGCCCTTGGTCATCACCCCCATACCGCAGGCGAAGCCCAGCAGGACATAACCTAAAATCTTACCGCCGCGGCTCTGCGCCTGGGAGGCACCCCAGAAGCTGCACATCGCCAGCGCCAGCCACATGGTGATCATCGGATCCAGCACCGCGTAGGTTCCGATACCGTATACCAGCAGCGCGGTCAGGAAGATAATGGGCGACAGAATCGCCACGCGTTTATCGCGGAAAATACGCCACGCCAGCCACGCCACCAGCAACGCGCTGACGGTAATGGCGAAGACCGAACCGAAACGCACGCCAAAGTTATTATGGCCGAACAGCCACTGGCCGATACTGTTAATCCAGTAACCGGCAATTGGCTTTTCAAAGTAACGCAAGCCCAGAAGATGAGGCACAACCCAGTCGCCGGAGGCCAGCATTTCACGGCTGATCTCGGCATAACGGGTTTCATCAGGCTGCCACAGCAAACGGAAATTCAGCGGCAATAAGTAATACAGCGCAAAGAGTACAACCAGAGAGACGCCATAACGAATGCTTTTCATACACCCGAGCCCAGTAATTGTTCACGTCCAAGCCAACCTTCCCGGCCAGCCAGTTCACCACGGACCACTTTGCCTGACGGCAGCTCGCTAAAGTCAGCGGGCAACAGCTGGCTCAGTGGGCAAAATTGTATTTCTTCTTCCTCCGCCATGGCCAGCAGCGCATCGAACTGGTCGGCGTAGGCAATGCCTTCCACTTCGGCGTGGATGGTATAGACCGGCGTTCCCTTGTCGCGATGGATGCAGTCCAGCAGATAGCGGTTAAAGCCAGCGCTATCTACGGCGCTACCGACCACTTCATCCCAGGTGGGAAGCGTCACCGGGATTTGTACGGTGCCGGAGGCCCCGCCGCCAAGCTGCGGTAGGAATGGCCGCGTGCCGCGACAATCGCTGTTGTAGAGGAAATCGAAGGATTCTTTCGCTTTTACCACCCGCTGGTCGGCACGCCAGCCGGCGACGGCTGAGCAGGTTACCGGGCGACCGATAATGCGTTCCAGTTCGAGCAGACCGCGTTCCACTTCCAGCGTCAGACGTTCCTGCGGCCACACGCCGCTCCATGCCTGCCAGCTGTAGTGGTCCCAGGCATGCAGGCCCACTTCATGGATCTGCGCGGCGGCGCGAATAACCTCTTCGTTACCCGCGCCAATCCTGCGCCCCGGCCACGCGGTACCGGCCAGCAGAATATCCCAGCCGTACAGCGACGCCGCGTTAGAGCGCAGCATTTTCCACAGAAACTTCGGTTTTACCAGGCGCCATAAATGGCGCCCCATATTGTCCGGCCCGACGCTGAAAAAGAAGCTTGCCTGAATTCCATGCTTGCCCAGCAGGGCCAGCAGCCGCGGTACGCCATCACGCGTCCCGCGAAAGGTATCGACATCTATGCGTAAGCCGACTTGTTTCATGAGTTTTTATCGTCCGTGAGCTCAACGGTGCGCAGGAAGAAGTCCAGAGTATGCTCAACGGTCTCTTCCATCTCGACGGTCGGTTCCCAGTTCAGGCAGCGTTTTGCGTTACGAATGCTCGGCTTACGATGCTCAACGTCCTGGTAGCCTTTACCGTAGTAATCGCTGCTTTCCACTTCACGGAAACCGGCGAACGGCGGGAAGCGATCGCGCAGCGGGTGGCGCTCGAAGCAGGCAAGCAGCATTTCCGCCAGCTCTTTGATGCTCGCTTCGTTTTCCGGGTTACCGATGTTGATGATCTGACCATCGCAGCGACCGTCTTTGTTCTCAATGATGCGGAACAGCGCTTCGATACCGTCGCTGATATCGGTGAAGCAGCGCTTCTGCTTGCCGCCTTCGATAAGCTTAATCGGCGAACCTTCCACCAGATTAAGGATCAGCTGAGTGATGGCGCGGGAGCTACCGATGCGCGCGGCATTAAGGTTATCCAGACGCGGTCCCATCCAGTTGAACGGACGGAACAGGGTGAACTTGAGGCCGTTCTTATCGCCATAGGCCCAGATCACGCGGTCCAGCAGCTGTTTAGAAACCGAGTAGATCCAACGCTGTTTGTTGATCGGCCCGACCACCAGATTGGAGGTATCTTCGTCGAAGTTTTTGTCGGTGCACATGCCGTACACTTCCGAGGTCGACGGGAAGATGATGCGCTTATTGTATTTCACGCAGTCGCGGATAATTTTCAGGTTCTCTTCGAAATCCAGCTCGAACACGCGCAGCGGGTTACGGGTGTATTCGATAGGCGTGGCGATCGCGACCAGCGGCAGTACCACGTCGCATTTCTTAATGTGGTATTCGATCCACTCGGAGTGGATACTGATATCGCCTTCCACGAAGTGGAAACGCGGGTTATCGAGGAAACGGCTGATGGCGTCAGAGCCGATATCCAGGCCGTAAATCTCATAGTTGTCGTCCTGCAACAGACGTTCGGTCAGATGGTTACCGATAAAGCCATTAACGCCGAGAATCAGCACGCGGGTACGGCGCTTAATCGCCACCACCGGTTTGCTGCTCAGCACCGCGCTGGTCACCAGCCCCAGCGCCTGCGCCAGTTGGGTACCCTGCATATAAACGCCGCGTTCGGTCTGGCCGGTGACAATTTCCAGCGCCCCCTGCTGACAGGCGACCACCAGCGGCGCGACAGAGATCACGGTGCCGGGCTTGGCTGCCGGCAGGTCGGCGCGCACGCGGGATTTCCAGACGATAAATTTGTTCGCGCCGGCATAGGCGAAAGCGCCCGGCCACGGATCGGACACCGCGCGCACCAGATTGTGCAGAGTCTGCGCCGGTTTGTCCCAATCGAGACGCCCATCTTCCGGGGTACGACGGCCAACGTAGGTCGCCTGGCTGTGGTCCTGCGCGCGTTCCTGAGTCTTACCCTCACGGATAGCCGGCAGCGCCTGGCCCAGCAGATCGGAGGCGGCGGCGCACAGTTTACGGTGCAGCGCCAGCGCCGCTTCATCCGGACCGATAGCCACAGCTTGTTGGGCGACGATATCGCCCGCGTCGGCGCGGTTAACCATTCGATGCAGGGTTACGCCGGTTTCACTTTCGCCGTTGACCAGCACCCAGTTCAGCGGCGCGCGACCGCGGTATTTCGGCAGCAGAGAACCATGCAGGTTGAAAGCCCCCTTCGGCGCGATATTCAGGATCTCATCGCACAGCAGGTTGCGGTAGTAGAACGAGAACAGCACATCCGGCTTCATCTCGCGAATACGTTCAATCCACAGCGGATGGTTAACATCTTCCGGCGCCCATACCGGAATACCTTGCTCGGCGGCAATACGGGCAACGGAACCAAAGAAATGGTTTTCGCCAGGGTTATCCGGATGGGTAAAAATAGCGGCGATTTCATAACCGGCATCCAGCAGTGACTGAATACCTGCGCAACCCATATCGTGATAAGCGAAGACTACTGCTTTCATGAACGATCTTCCTCTTGAGACGCCGTTTCCGGCTGACGAACAACACGTTGAATAAAGTAACGGGGACGGGCGCGGACATCGTTATAGATGCGGCCGATATACTCCCCGAGCAGGCCCATACCGACAAACTGGGCGCCGATAAACATGAACAGCACGGCGAAGAGCATGAACACCCCTTCCGCCGCCCACTGTGGACCGAAGGCCAGACGCAGCACTACCAGCAGCAGGCCGAAGGCGAAGCCCAACAGGGCTATCACGCTGCCGAAAATGCTCAGTAAACGCAGCGGGGTGGTGGTCAGACAGGTCACCAGGTCATACATCAGGTTAATCAGACGCATGAAGCTGTATTTGGAGTCGCCGAATTCGCGCTCGGCGTGCATCACCGGGATCTCGACCGCCCGGCGGGCGAAAGTATTCGCCAGAATCGGGATAAAGGTGCTGCGCTCATGGCAGTTGAGCATGGCGTCGATGATATGGCGGCGATAGGCGCGCAACATGCAGCCGTAATCGCCCATGGCTTTACCGGTGGTACGCTGGATCAGGCGGTTAATCATCTTCGAGGCAGATTTACGGAAGATGCTGTCCTGACGGTTCTGGCGCACGGTACCGACCACGTCGTAGCCTTCATCGGCTTTTTCCACCAGCCGCGGGATCTCTTCCGGCGGGTTTTGCAGGTCGGCATCAAGGGTGATGATCAGATCGCCGGTGACATGGCTGAAACCGGCCATAATCGCCGAGTGCTGGCCGTAGTTACGGTTCAACAGCACCGCCACCACGTGGCTGCCTTCGGCTTCGGCGGCCTCGGTCAGCATGCGCGCGGAATCGTCGCTGCTGCCGTCGTCGATCAGCAGAATTTCATATTGGCGCCCTAGCGTCGCACAGGCGGCGTCGGTGCGACGCAGCAGCTCCGGCAGACTATCCTGTTCGTTATAAACCGGAATAACCACCGAGACTTTTTTTACGGGAGGATAAGTAAGCATATCAACGTCCTGACAACTGATGTAGCGCGGTAATGACGCGGGTGACATCGTCGTCGGTCATATCCGGGAACAGCGGGATGGAACAAATGCGCGCGCTGTTCCATTCGGTATTCGGTAACGAAACTTCAGGAAAACGCTCGCGGTAATACTTTTGCGTATGGGCCGCGCGGAAGTGCAGACCGGTGCCTATGCCCATGGCTTTGAGTTTTTCCATCAGGGCATCGCGGCTGATGCCGCAGGCCGCTTCATCAACGCGGATAATAAACAGGTGCCAGGCGTGCTGGTGATCCCATGCCGGAACGGTCAGCGGCTTAAACGGGGTATCAGCCAGCTCGCGCAGGTAGCGCTGGGCGATTGCAGCGCGACGTTGATTCGCCTGCGCCAGCTTATCCAACTGCACCAGCGCCAGCGCGGCGTTGATATCGGCCAGATTGTATTTGAAGCCGGGGGTAATCACTTCCGCCTGCGGCGCGCGGCCGTGGGTCTGGCGGTCGTAGGCGTCAACGCCCAGGCCGTGGAATTTGAGGCTGCGGATGCGGGAAGCCAGCTCGTCATCATCGGTGACGATAAGCCCCCCTTCGGCGCAGGTCATATTTTTGATCGCGTGGAACGAGAAAATCGCGGTGCCGCGCCAGCCGACGTGGCGGCCCTTATAGTGCGTTCCCGCGGCATGCGCGGCATCTTCGATAACCGGAATACCGTGGCGCTCGCCAACGGCGCGGATCGCATCGATATCCGCAGGCGCGCCCGCGTAGTGGACGGGAATAATCGCTTTCGTCCGCGAGGTGATCGCCGCTTCCACCGCCTCGGGGGTAATCATCAGATTGTCGTGATCGACATCGATCATCACCGGCGTAGCGCCCAGCAGACAGATCATATTCAGCGTCGACACCCAGGTTTGCGAAGGGGTGATCACTTCGTCGCCAGGGCCAATGCCCATCGCCATTAGCGTGACGTGCATACCGCCGGTAGCGGAGCTGACGGCGATGGCGTGGCGGTTGCCGGTCAGTTGGCAAAATGCCTCTTCCAGCGCCTGGTTTTTAGGACCGGTAGTAATCCATCCTGATTGCAAAACTTCACGCAGCGCAGCCAGCTCTGCGTCGCCCATCGACGGGCGCGAAAACGGCAGAAATTCGCTCATCTTTTTCCTGTTCTATTAATAACCCACTAAAAAAGGGGGCCGGTAGAAAGAAATATCCTGCGCCAGCGGACTTAAACAAAATGAAAATGAAGTCGGTTCACCGCCACATTTCATTCCAGGGTATTTCGACGGTTATAAATCTAGTCGCTGTTGCTTAGGATAATATTAAGAAATTAATATTTTTCGCGAGAATAGTAATATCTCATTTAGAATCAGATAGATAGTATTTTCTTATGACAGGAATCAGCAGCAAAAAGCCCCAGTTTCATAGAGAAAACTGGGGCTTAACGGGTAAAAGTAAACGAATCGTCAACCAGCCCGCAATAAATTTTTATTTACGTTTTAATCTATCGGTAAAAATTAGCGTTAGATCACAGAATTATTTCTGCTGTATTACAAATTTGCAGGAAAATCTGCGGGTAATTCATTAGCCGGGCAATTAATTACATCGTTATTATCCGCGCCGCAATCGCGAACAAAGGTGATAGTCGCGAATTCATCAATCACTTCGGTCGGATAGGCCGGGCCGGCGTCACGATAGGCGTTCATTAACGGAATATGATCGTTCTGGAAGCAGACGGTTTTTTCCGGGTTATTCATGATCCAGCGGGGGAAGAATATAGTGCCGTGGAACAGTTTGTCGCCCAGGTTGACGATCAGGCTGACGTCGGTACCGGTTGGTTCGGTCCAGGAAATTTTATAAATGCTTTCGCCTACCCGCACGATGTACGCATGCTGGTCTTTCACCCAACGGTTGGCAACGATGCCGCTGTGAATACGATAGTCCAGAGTGGTGCCATTTTTAACGTAAATTTCGTAGTTCCAGCCGTTGTCGTAGGTATAAACCAGATGTTTACCGATAAAGCCGCTGAGGTCATGTTTGTCGAAAGTGCTCATTATTTATTCTCCTCTGTTTCGTTGAGGTAAGAATACGGCTTTAAAAATTGAATGAATAACGCTATGTTTGGATGAAAATAATCTAATTTTTAGATGAATCATGCACAAGACCACGCTGGAACAATGGGCGCTATTGGAAAAAGTGATTGAGCTGGGCAGCTTTGCCAAAGCCGCGGAAGAGACCAACCGCAGCCAGTCTTCCGTGAGCTATAACCTGGCGCTGCTGCAGGAACGTTTAGGAGTGGCGCTGCTGGCGCCGTCCGGACGGCGAGCGGTGCTGACGCCCGCTGGCGAACTGCTGCTCAATCAGGTGAAACCGTTACTGAAGGCCTTTTCGTGGGTTGAGACCCACGCCGCGACGCTGCGCAACGGCGTACGCACCCGTCTGGATCTGGTCGTCGACAGCATTTTCCCCCGCCAGCGGCTGTTCGCCATTCTGCGTCAGTTTCAGCAACGCTACCCGCAAACTCAGGTTCGGCTGACCGAAGTGCTGGAAAACGTCGATGAGGCAAGCGCCGCCCGCAGCGAGGCCGACGTGATGGTCTTAACGCGTCGCCAGGATATTACCGGACGCGGCGAATGGCTGATGAATATCGACTTTATCGCGGTCGCCCATCGCGACCATCCGCTGTCGCAATCGGATGAATTGCTTGACGACAACGCGCTGGCCCCCTGGCCGCTGATCCGCATTGCCGACCGTAGCGGCGACGCCTCATCCACCCGCGATGCCTGGACCTTTTCTACTATTGATGCCGCTATAGATGCGGTGCTGTATCAGGTGGGATTCGGCTGGTTGCCGGAGGAGCGGATACGCGCACACCTGGAACAGGGCGTGCTGAAAGCGCTGCCGCTGAGCCATGGCGCCCGCCGCGCCACGCCGCTGCATTTGATAGTCAAGCGGGATCTGGCGCCGCTCGATGAACAGGTCACCACCCTGCTGGATTTGTTCAGACAATCGTAATCATATGCTACATATGATTTTGTTATGGTTTTCTCCCAACATATTGATCCAGGTTACTCCTTAAGTATGACAAATTATTAAAATCGTCATACTTTTCGTTCCTTCTGGATGTAAACCTTGTCTATTTTCCGCACCACCTTGCTGGCGCTCTGCGCCTGCATTCCTCTGCTCGCGCCCGCCGCCATGCATGAAATCGCCATCGCCTGGCCGGTTAACGTCGGTCCTCTCAATCCACATCTGTATACGCCGAACCAAATGTTCGCCCAAAGTATGGTGTATGAGCCGCTAGTCAAATATCAGGCTAATGGCCGGGTTACCCCCTGGCTGGCTACCCGTTGGATCCACTCAGCCGATGGTAAAATCTGGCGTTTCACCCTACGTGATGATGTCTACTTCTCCAACGGCGAACCTTTTAACGCCCAGGCCGCGGTGGCCAATTTTCAGGCGGTGCTGGCCAACCGCCAGCGGCACGCCTGGCTGGAGTTGACCAATCAGATAACGGACGTTCAAGCGCTCAGCGATAACGAACTACAAATCACCCTGAAAAGCGCCTACTACCCGTTCCTGCAGGAACTCGCCCTTCCCCGCCCGTTTCGTTTTATCGCCCCCTCGCAGTTTGTTGACGGTAGTACCCAGCGAGGCATCAAGGCGCCCATCGGCACCGGTCCGTGGATGCTGGCCAGCTCGCAGCTTAATCAGCAGGATGTACTGGTACGCAACCCGCGCTACTGGGGCAAAAAACCGGCGCTTGAGAAAGTCACCGTGAAAGTTATCCCTGATGCTACCAGCCGGGCGGTCGCCTTTGAAACCGGTGAAGTTGATCTGCTGTATGGTGATGAAGGGCTATTGCCGCTGGATACGTTCGCCCGTTTTCGCCAGCAGGACGCGTACCGCACGCGTCTTTCCGCCCCGACGCAAACCGTGATGCTGGCGCTCAATACGCTGCAAGCGCCAACGAATGAACTGGCGGTACGCGAGGCGCTTAACTATGCCGTCAATAAACAGGCGCTCATTGACGGCGTGCTGTACGGCACTCAGCAGGTCGCCGATACGCTTTTCGCGCCCTCGGTACCTTACGCGCCGGATAACCTGCTGGCGCGCCGCTTCAATCCGGATAAGGCCCGTACGCTACTGGAAAACGCCGGCTGGACGCTAACGCCCGGCAAGGATATTCGTGAAAAAGACGGGCGCCCGTTGCGACTTGAACTGGCTTTTATCGGCACCGATGCGCTGGCTAAGTCGATGGCGGAAATCATCCAGGCCGACCTGCGCCAGGTAGGTATCGATGTCGGGCTGGTCGGCGAAGAGGAGAGCAGTATCTATGCCCGCCAGCACGATGGCCGCTTCACGATGATCTTCAACCATACCTGGGGAGCGCCATTCGACCCGCACGCGTTTATGAGTTCGATGCGCGTCCCTTCGCACGCCGACTATCAGGCGCAGCGTGGCCTGCCGGATAAGGCAATGATTGATCAAGAGATAGGAGAGGTCCTGACCACCACCGACGAGAGCCGCCGTCGCGAACTGTATCGCGATATCCTCACCCGTCTGCACAACGAAGCGGTCTATCTGCCGATAAGCTACGTCTCGCTGATGTCCGTCGCCCGCAAAACGCTGGGCGAAGTGCCCTTCGCGCCGGTGACCACCGATCTGCCGTTAGAGCTGATTACGCCGGTGGCGCCATGATGCTGAAATATCTTCTTCGCCGCCTGCTCCCGCTGCCGTTGATGCTGCTTGCCGCCTCGGCGATCATCTTCCTGTTGTTACGTCTTGGCGCCGGCGACCCGGCGCTGGACTATCTGCGTCTCTCCAACGTGCCGCCCACCAGCGAAATGATTGCCGCTACCCGCGAGCAGCTCGGGCTCAATCAGCCGCTGGCGCGGCAGTATCTACACTGGCTGTGGCGCGCGCTACATCTCGATTTCGGCGTCTCCTACGCCAGCCAGCGCCCGGTGCTGGACGACCTGCTGCATTTTCTGCCGGCGACGCTGCAACTCACCGGCGCGGCGCTGGTGATTATTCTGCTGACCTCGCTGCCGCTGGGGATCTGGGCCGCGCGCCATCGCGACCGCTTACCCGATTTCGCCGTACGTTTGATTGCCTTTCTCGGCGTCTCAATGCCCAACTTCTGGCTGGCCTTTTTGCTGGTAATGTTCTTTTCCGTCCATCTGCGCTGGCTACCGGCGATGGGCTACGGCGGCTGGCGACATCTGCTGCTGCCGGCGTTTTCCATCGCCCTGATGTCGCTGGCGATCAATGCCCGTCTGCTGCGCGCCAGCATGCTGGAAGTGTCCAGCCAGCGCCACGTGGTCTGGGCGCGTCTGCGCGGGCTGAGCGAAGGTCAGATTGAGCGGCGGCACGTGCTGCGTAACGCGACCTTGCCGGTGGTGACGGCACTGGGTATGCACATCGGCGAGCTGATTGGCGGCACGATGATCATCGAAAATATCTTCGCCTGGCCCGGCGTCGGTCGCTATGCGGTTTCCGCGATTTTCAATCGCGACTACCCGGTGATCCAATGCTTTACCCTGATGATGGTGGCAGTGTTCGTGCTGGCCAATCTGGCGGTCGACCTGCTTAACGCCGCGCTCGATCCGCGCCTGCGCCGCCATGAGGAGGCCGCCGTATGACGCTGTTCGCGACCTTCCGCTGGCCGGTAAAACTGGCGCTACTCATTATTGCGCTGCTGGCGGCAATCGCCATGAGCAGCGGCTGGTGGCTGCCCTATGACCCGGCGGCCATCGATCTCCATCAACGTCTGCTCTCTCCAGGCGACGCCCACTGGCTCGGTACCGATCACCTCGGCCGGGATATTTTCTCGCGCCTGCTGGCCGCCACCCGCGTCTCGCTGGGCGCGGTGATGGCCTGCCTGCTGCTGGTGCTGCTGATAGGCCTTACGGTCGGCGGCAGCGCCGGGATGGTGGGCGGCCGCGTCGATCGCGGCCTGATGCGCCTGGCCGAGCTATTTATGACCTTCCCGACCTCAATACTTTCGTTCTTTATGGTCGGCGTACTCGGTACCGGTCTTAGCAACGTGATTATCGCCATTGCGCTGTCGCACTGGGCCTGGTACGCAAGGATGGTGCGTAACCTGGTGGTCTCTCTGCGCCAGCGCGAGTTTATTCTCGCCGCGCGCCTGAGCGGCGCGGGCCATTGGCCATTGTTCCGTGACCATCTGGCCGGTGCGGTGCTCCCTTCGCTGCTGGTGCTCGCCTCGCTGGATATCGGTCATATGATGCTCCACGTAGCCGGGATGTCGTTCCTCGGCCTCGGCGTCAGCGCGCCAACGGCGGAATGGGGGGTGATGATCAACGACGCCCGCCAGTACATCTGGACGCAGCCGCTGCAAATGGTCTGGCCCGGACTGGCGCTGTTTATCAGCGTGATGGCTTTTAATCTGGTGGGCGACGCGCTGCGCGATCGTCTCGATCCTCAGCTGATCGCGGAGCATAACCACTGATGCCGCAAAAGATCCAACTGGAACAACTTTCGCTCGTCGCCGACCGTCCGCTGGTCAGCGACGTTTCCCTTACCCTGCGCCGCGGTCAGGTGCTGGCGCTGCTCGGCAGTAGCGGCAGCGGTAAATCGCTGACCTGCGCCGCCACGCTCGGTATTTTACCGCCTGGCGTCAGGCAAACCGCGGGCCGGGTGCTGCTCGACGGTATCCCGGTGTATGGCGAACAGCTGCGCGGCGCGACCATCGCCACCATTATGCAAAATCCGCGCAGCGCCTTTAATCCGCTGCACACCATGGCGGCGCATGCGCGGGAGACCTGTCGGGCGACAGGTTACGAAGTCAATAACGCCGCCCTGCTGGCAACGATGGAAGAAGTGGGACTGGAAAATCCGCTCTCGCTACTTAAGCGTTATCCCTTCGAGATGAGCGGCGGCATGCTGCAGCGGATGATGGTGGCCCTGGCCCTGCTCAGCCGCGCGCCGTTTATTATCGCCGACGAGCCGACCACCGACCTTGATGCCGTCGCCCAGGCGCGCATTCTCGACCTGCTGGCGGATATCGTCGCCAACCGCGGACAGGGGCTGCTGCTGGTGACCCATGATATGGGCGTTGTCGCCCGTCTGGCGCATGACGTGGCGGTGATGGAAAACGGTCGTCTTGTTGAACGCTGCGACGTTAACACGCTATTTAGCGCCCCGCAGCACTCGCTCAGCCAGCGCCTGCTGGCCGCCCATCTGGCGCTGTATGGCCTGGAGAAAACACCATGAATTTACTCAGCGTAAACGCAGTGAGCCACGATTACCCCCATCATGGCCCGGTATTGCGCGATATCCAGTTCGACATCGCCCCCGGTGAAACGATGGCGCTGCTCGGGCGCAGCGGCTGCGGCAAAAGTACCCTGGCGCGGATGCTGGTCGGTCTCGAAACGCCGCGGTATGGCGAGGTAGCCTGGCGCGGCGCGTCGCTGACCTCCCTGAAGGGGGAGGCGATCGGCGCCTTTCGCCGCGATATTCAGCTGGTGTTTCAGGATGCCATTAGCGCGGTGAATCCGCGCAAAACGGTGCGCGAGATTATCAACGAGCCGCTGCGGCACCTGTTTAGTTTATCGCGCGATGAGCGTACGCAGCGGGTGGAGGAGATGCTGCTGGCGGTTGACCTCGCCCCGGCGCTGCTCGACAAGCGTCCGGCGCAGCTCAGCGGCGGACAGCTGCAGCGCGTGTGCCTGGCGCGGGCGCTGGTGGTCCGGCCGCAGCTATTAATTCTCGACGAAGCGGTATCGAATCTCGATCTGATGCTTCAGGCGGAAATTATCGCCCTGCTCAAACGCCTGCAGGCGCAGTTCGCCACCGCCTGCCTGTTTATCACCCACGACCTGCGGCTGGTGGAGCGTTTTTGCCAGCGGGTGCTGGTGATGGAGAGCGGACGTATCGTCGAAACGGCAACGGTTAGTCTGCCGCTGCGCCTTACATCCGCTGCCGGACAGGCGCTACAGCGCGCGGTGCTCCCGCCCTTTCCCCACACTCTGCTTAACGAGGCCATGCCATGCAGCGCGTAACCCTGACTCTGGATGATGACCTGCTGGCCGCGCTCGACGCGCACAGCGCCCACCGCGGCTATCACAACCGCTCGGAAGCGGTGCGCGATATTCTGCGTGACGCGCTCCACCACAATCCGCTACAGCAGGCGGCGCAGCGCGGCTATGCGGTCCTGTCGTACGTGTATGAGCATGAAAAACGCGAACTGGCGAGCCGGCTGGTCGCCTCCTCGCATCAGCATCACGATCTCTCGGTCGCCACGTTACATGTCCACATCAATCATGATGACTGTCTGGAGATCGCGGTGCTAAAAGGCAACATGGACGAAGTACAGCATTTTGCCGACGAGGTTATTGCCCAGCGCGGCGTGCGGCATGGGCATTTGCAGTGTTTAGCGGATGATAATTAAAACGATGGCAATTTGATGCAGACTGTTTTAAGCCTGTTTGAGACGTTCATTGAGCGTCTCAAGGATCCAGGTATTTACGGAAACCTGCTCCTCTGCAGCGGCGGAGCTAAGACGCTCACCAAATGATTCAGGATAGCGCAATGTGAAGGTTTTCAGCTTTTCCGGCTGAGCGTAAGGCTCGATGCCCGCTTCACGACAATCAGCAAGATATTCCTGTAATGATATCTCGCCCTCCTGTTGTAACCCTTGAATGCTATCGGAAACAAAATCGCAATATCCTGATAATCCCAGGAACTTACCGCGGAATGCATTGAGTTCAGGCACGTAGTTGATAACAGCAGGCTGCCCGGCAATCTCCATTGAATTTGGCGTTTTAGGTTTGATCATGGTTTTACCCCTCCTTGCCGCATGAGTTCACCTACTGAAATCATTTTTCTGATAGCACAATGTGAAGTCAACTTCTTACCAGGCAAACTTTGTTTATCAACAGTTGATAAACCACATAAACTATACGCTATGTGAATTATCCCTGTTCGCCAATAATGGCGCCTCACTTAACGATCTCGTTATGGCGAGGCTCCTGCATAAATACAAGTTACCGCCCTGTTGGTATCGAGAGAGACCACTCAGGGAAATACAGGCTTCCATCGAATCAAGGTGTTGCCAAGGTAACTTCTGGCGGTCATAACCGTTCAGATACGTTATGCAGTGCTAAAACCAGGACGTAGGGATCTGCCTGCGCTAACCCTGTCTTGTTCGCCCCTATGAGTGATTTTTTATAGGGATTTTAATCATGTCTTCCATTCAACTCTGCGCCGCGCATCAGGCGACCTCTGGCTTCGACGGCGATGCGATCGCCCAGTACATGCGTACCGATTTTATTACGTTGCAGGAACATTTCAGCGTCCATGAGGCGCGTGAACACTTTATCTCGCAGCTCGCCAGCGACGATATCCCCGGCCAGGTATTTGTCGTCGCCGGTAACAAGTTGCGCGGCAGCTTATCAGTCAAAAAACTATTGCAGGAGGTAGAGGTAGGCCAGTCTATTCGCTACCTGATGGACAGCTGTCTGTTCCGCGTTAAACCCGACGATGAGCGCCCTCAGGTCATTGCCGAACTCACCGAGCGCGGCCTCGATCTGGTGCCGGTTGTCGATAAAGGGGAGCTGGTCGGCTGCCTGATGGAAAAAGAAATTGCCCATCTGCTGGAGGATGACGTCACCGAAGACGCCCAGCTGCAAGGGGCGACGCTACCGCTGGAAAAACCGTATCTGGAAATCAGTCCATGGACGCTGTGGAAGAAACGCTCGGTCTGGCTGCTACTGTTATTTGTTGCCGAAGCCTACACCAGCAGCGTGCTGCAGCATTTTGAAGAGGCGCTGGAATCTGCCATCGCGCTGGCCTTCTTCATCCCGTTACTGATCGGCACCGGCGGCAACAGCGGAACTCAGATAACCTCAACGCTGGTGCGTTCGATGGCGTTGGGTGAAGTCCGCTTACGTGACATGGGACGGGTTATCCGCAAAGAGGTGTCGACCTCGTTTCTGATTGCCCTGACCCTGGGTCTGGCGGGCTGCCTGCGCGCCTGGATGATGGGGATTGGCATGGAAATCACGCTGATCGTCAGCCTGACGCTGGTCTGCATTACTCTGTGGAGCGCGGTGGTGTCTTCGGTTATTCCGATGTTGCTTAAGCGGGTCGGTATCGACCCGGCGGTGGTTTCCGCGCCGTTTATCGCCACGCTGATTGATGGCACCGGGCTGATTATCTATTTCAAAATCGCCCAGTATTTTCTTGGGCTGAACTGATCGAAACAGCCCGGGCGCCAGGGTGCCCGGGCTCTCGGATTAAATTTCCGCCAATGCCTGCGCGCAGGCCCAGGCGCTTGACCACGCCCACTGGAAGTTATAGCCGCCGAGCCAACCGGTGACGTCCATCACTTCACCGATAAAGTAAAGCCCCGGCGCTTTGCGCGCCTCCATGGTGCGTGACGAAAGCTCATTGGTATCCACGCCGCCGAGCGTCACTTCCGCAGTACGATAACCTTCAGTGCCGTTCGGCTGCACGCGCCACGCGGTTAGCGTCTCCACCAGCGCCTGCTGATCGCGAACGTTCAACTGCTTGAGCGTCACGTCCGGAATTTGCCCAAGCTGCTGTAAACATTCGACCAGCCGCTTCGGCAACTGCATCGCGAGGGTATTTTTCAGGCTTTGGTTCGGATGAGCGCCTCGCTGCTCGTTGAGGAACGCCTCAAGATCGCAGTCCGGCAGCAGGTTGACGGTGACAAACTCGCCGGGCTGCCAGTAGCTGGAAATCTGCAGCACCGCCGGGCCGGAAAGGCCGCGATGGGTAAACAGCAAATTTTCGCGGAACAGCGTACCGTTCTCGGCGGTAATGGTAGCAGGAACCGAAACGCCGGAAAGCACCTGCAGCTGTTCAAGCAGCGGTTTATGCAGGGTAAACGGCACCAGCCCGGCGCGGGTCGGCAATACCTTCAGGCCAAACTGCTCGGCTACCTTGTAGCCAAACGGCGACGCGCCGAGCCCCGGCATCGACAGGCCGCCGGAGGCGATTACCAGCTTCTTCGCCGCCAGCGTTTCACCGTTAACCTGTAGCCGGTAGCCTTGTTCATCGCGCTCGACGCTAAGAATTTCGCTGCGCAGACGGATCTGTACGCCGCCCTTTTCACATTCCGACAGCAGCAGATTGACGATTTGCTCCGCTGAATCATCACAAAACAGCTGGCCCAGCGTTTTCTCATGCCAGGCAATGCCATATTTACCGACCAGTTCTATAAAATCCCACTGGGTGTAGCGCGCCAGCGCAGATTTGCAAAAATGCGGGTTTTGGCTGAGATATGCCGCGGGTTCGACATACATGTTGGTAAAGTTGCAGCGTCCGCCGCCGGACATCAGGATTTTGCGCCCCGGCTTTTTGCCATTATCGAGCAGCAGCACCCGGCAACCCAACTGCCCCGCCTGCGCCGCACAAAACATTCCCGCCGCACCGGCGCCGATCACAATGGCATCAAACCTTTCCACTCAACTTTCCTCATTCCCGAATTGTCGGGAATTGTAAATATTTCACTCTGGTCACACCAGCACGAAAAAAACAACATTCAGTTACGTCTTTGAAAGATATAGGATTACTCCCAACCGGGTAAAACCCAAACAGGAAGAAAATCAAAAAAAGTCTATATTTCACTTTGCCCGCGCCGCTAAAGTCACTGATAATGCGCCGCGTTCATGTCCTCAAAATGGCGTAACGTCCTATGCTACATTTATTTGCCGGTCTGGATTTACATACCGGACTATTATTATTGCTTGCTTTAGCTTTTGTACTGTTTTACGAAGCGATTAACGGTTTTCATGATACCGCAAACGCTGTTGCAACGGTGATCTACACTCGCGCAATGCGGTCGCAGCTTGCTGTTGCGATGGCGGCACTCTTCAACTTTTTCGGCGTTCTGCTGGGCGGTCTCAGCGTAGCCTATGCCATCGTGCATATGCTGCCAACGGACCTGCTGCTTAACATGGGTTCCGCACATGGCCTCGCCATGGTGTTCTCTATGCTGCTGGCGGCCATCATCTGGAACCTCGGAACCTGGTATTTCGGCCTCCCGGCCTCCAGTTCTCACACCCTGATTGGCGCCATCATCGGTATTGGTTTAACCAATGCGCTGATGACCGGTACTTCAGTGGTTGATGCGCTGAATATCCCGAAAGTCATCGGCATTTTTGCCTCGCTTATCGTCTCGCCGATCGTTGGCCTGGTGGTAGCGGGCGGCCTGATTTTCATTCTGCGTCGTTACTGGAGCGGTACCAAAAAACGTGCTCGTATCCACCTGACCCCAGCGGAACGCGAAAAGAAAGACGGTAAGAAAAAACCGCCGTTCTGGACCCGTATCGCGCTGATCCTGTCCGCTATTGGCGTGTCGTTCTCGCACGGCGCCAACGATGGGCAGAAAGGCATTGGTCTGGTCATGCTGGTACTGATTGGCGTCGCGCCGGCGGGCTTCGTGGTCAACATGAACGCGTCAGGTTACGAAATCACTCGTACCCGCGATGCGGTCAACAACGTGGAAACCTTCTTCCAACAGCGTCCTGAGCTGCTGAAGAAAGCCACCGGCGTTGATCAACTGGTTCCGTCGCCGGAGACCAACACCGCGGCCAACGGCGAGTTCCACTGCCATCCGGCGAACACCATCAATGCGCTTGACCGCGTGAAGACAATGCTCACCGGAACGGAAAGCTACGATTCGCTGTCAGTGGATCAGCGCGGCCAGCTGCGTCGTATTATGCTCTGCATCTCCGACACCACCGACAAAGTGGCCAAACTGCCGGATGTGAGCTCTGACGACCAGCGCCTGCTGAAGAAACTGAAAACCGATATGCTGAGCACCATCGAGTATGCGCCAATCTGGATCATTATGGCGGTCGCGCTGGCGCTGGGTATTGGTACCATGATCGGCTGGCGCCGCGTGGCGACCACTATCGGCGAGAAGATTGGTAAGAAGGGTATGACCTACGCGCAAGGTATGTCCGCACAGATGACCGCTGCGGTGTCTATCGGCCTTGCAAGCTACACCGGGATGCCTGTTTCTACCACCCACGTGCTCTCCTCCTCGGTTGCGGGGACGATGCTCGTTGATGGCGGCGGCCTGCAGAAGAAAACCGTCACCAGCATCCTGATGGCATGGGTTCTCACCCTGCCGGCAGCGATTTTGCTGTCAGGCGTGCTGTACTGGCTGGCTCTGAAGCTTATCTAAGCAGTAGTCATGCGAAAAATGGGTCAGGAAACTGGCCCATTTTTTTTGCCGTCTATTCAGCGCAGCTCAATGCCAGATAAGCAGCGCAATCATACTCACCAGCACCAGACCACATAGCGCGCTGGTCAGGATGAACTGCCGGCGAACACGCTCACAGCGACGAATAAACTCGTCATCATGATGATCGCGATATCGTTGGGCATAGATATACCAAACCAGCCGCATTTGTTTACTGGGCTGCCCATGCGAGGTGAAAAAACCTCCGCCATCAACATATTGATAGAGCAAGGGATCGCAACCACGTAGCACAACCAATAATGCACGCAACGATGAGAAGTAGCGTGCCATATTCACCACACAAACGATACACAGGGCCCAAAACAGCGCAACAGTGCTGATCATACTTCCTCCCCGGCGACCCATCCACGGAGATCCCTCCGGGACTACCGCTCCCCAATATCATCCAACCCACCGTACAGTAAAAGAGTGCGATACCGGTCACGTTTATTTATCCAACCGGCTCATTAAATAGTGTAGGAGATCAGTTAATTTTTTTACCACAAGGTTAATCGTTATCAATACGTAAGACGGAATAATTTGTTTAACTAACGGTGAACCAGGTGCATTGACGGAGTGCGAGGGGCGCTATATTGTAGAAATTATCTTCTACAATTAAGTCCTTAAAGGCTTAGCCCCCCGCGAATCTAGCTTGCAGGACGCGGGCGAATCGGCAGCACAGGCTGTCTGGTCCAACGGTCATCGACAACTTATGGAAGGAGTAACACTATGGCTTACAAACACATTCTTATTGCAGTAGACCTATCACCGGAAAGCAAAGTGCTGGTAGAGAAAGCGGTTTCTATGGCGCGCCCCTACAATGCGAAAGTTTCCCTGATTCACGTGGATGTGAATTACTCCGACCTCTACACCGGTCTTATCGATGTCAATCTGGGCGACATGCAGAAACGCATCTCTGAAGAGACGCACCACGCGCTGACCGAGCTTTCCACTAACGCCGGCTACCCGATTACCGAAACCCTGAGCGGCAGCGGCGATCTTGGCCAGGTGCTGGTCGACGCGATCAAAAAATACGATATGGACCTGGTGGTCTGCGGTCACCATCAGGACTTCTGGAGCAAGCTGATGTCCTCCGCGCGTCAGCTGATCAACACCGTTCACGTTGATATGCTGATCGTACCGTTGCGCGACGAAGAAGACGAATAATCCGCTTCTCCTCGCCAGCCAACGCCCGCACCTGCGGGCGTTTTTGTTTTTATGCTGTATCCCGCCTGAAGCGCACCGACCACATCAGGATATCAATCCAGATAATTAATATCGGTTAGTGTGATCAACCATTTATCAGAAATAATATCTATATAATAATCTATACATTCAGCCAATGACCGCATCATGATGGGTCATCAGACTTTTTCGGCGCGTTTTGGCAGACGCGTTCATACTTTTTGGGATAGCACTAAAAGGCGAAGGAATATGAAAACAACTGCACCTACGGGCTTGCTGCAGCAACCCCGTCCGTTCTTCATGATCTTTTTTGTAGAGTTATGGGAGCGTTTTGGCTATTACGGCGTCCAGGGCATCCTGGCGGTGTTCTTTGTTAAACAGCTTGGTTTCTCTCAGGAACAGGCATTTATCACCTTTGGCGCCTTCGCGGCGCTGGTCTACGGCCTCATTTCCATTGGCGGCTATGTCGGTGACCATCTGCTGGGAACCAAACGCACGCTGGTGCTCGGCGCCGTCGTGCTGGCTATCGGCTACTTTATGACCGGCCTGTCGCTGCTCAAACCCGATCTTATCTTTATCGCGCTTGGCACGATCGCCGTCGGCAACGGTCTGTTTAAAGCCAATCCCGCGAGCCTACTGTCAAAATGCTATCCGCCTAAAGATGCCCGTCTCGACGGCGCCTTCACCCTGTTTTATATGTCGATTAACATCGGTTCGCTGCTGTCGCTGTCGCTGGCGCCGGTTATTGCCGATAAGTTTGGCTACGCGGTAACCTACAACCTGTGCGGCGCCGGGCTTATCGTCGCGTTGCTGGTCTACTTCGCCTGCCGCGGAATGGTGAAAGATATCGGTTCCACCCCGGATCACCAGCCGCTGAGTTTCCGTAATCTGCTGTACGTGCTGGTCGGCACCGTGGTGATGATTTTCCTCTGCGCCTGGCTGATGCATAACGTTAAAATCGCCAACCTGGTGCTGATTGTGCTGTCCATCGTGGTGACGATTTTCTTCTTCCGCGAAGCTTTTCGCCTCGATAAAACCGGCCGCAACAAGATGTTCGTCGCCTTCATCCTGATGCTCGAAGCGGTGGTGTTTTATATCCTGTACGCCCAGATGCCGACCTCGCTCAACTTCTTCGCCATCAATAACGTGCATCACGACATTCTCGGCATGACGATTAACCCGGTGAGTTTCCAGGCGTTGAATCCGTTCTGGGTGGTGGTCGCCAGCCCGGTACTGGCGGCTATCTACACCCGTCTTGGCAACAAAGGCAAAGACCTGACCATGCCGATGAAATTCACTCTCGGCATGTTCCTGTGCGCGCTGGGCTTTCTGACCGCCGCGGCGGCCGGGATGTGGTTTGCCGACCCGCAGGGACTGACCTCGCCGTGGTTTATCGTGCTGGTTTATCTGTTCCAGAGTCTCGGCGAACTGCTGATTAGCGCCCTGGGACTGGCGATGGTTGCCGCGCTGGTGCCGCAGCGGCTGATGGGCTTTATTCTGGGGATGTGGTTCCTGACTCAGGCCGCCGCGTTCCTGATGGGCGGCTATGTCGCTACCTTCACCGCGGTACCGGAAAATATAACCGACCCCCTGCAGACGCTACCGATCTACACCAACGTGTTCAGTAAAATTGGCCTCGTGACCCTGGCGGTGACGGTGGTGATGGCCTTTATGGTGCCGTGGCTGAACCGGATGATAAATACCCCAGCCAGCGCCGAGTAACCCGTTAGCCGCCCCGGCGACAACCGCCGGGGCGAGAATAAAAGGCGGCAACGGCCGCCATTATTTTAATCTAGAGAACAAATGAAAAGCTGGCTTTAATATATATTTATAATATGTCTGTAGTAGAGCAAGCATAATTCTCAGTTTTCTCCCCACCACACTTTTTCCCCGCCTTATTATGCTAGAGTACATTACAGCGCGTCAGGCCTCACCTCATAAAAATGGCAAACTACGTTCATATTTATACGTAATCATGCGGCGAATAATATAAAAGGAATTATTATGAATAATGGGTTTAAAAGGGATAACTTGCTCCAGATACTGAGCGAATTATTGCCAAATGAAACCATTGATGAACGGAAATATGTTCATGGTCTTATTCGTTCGAAGCCAGCGGTGCTGTACTTCGCCGATACACAAATAGTCCAGCTCAATCTTTCATTGTTTTATGATTACAAAGATAATTACCAGCGCATCCCTTATACTGATATACGCGAAATTAAAATGCGCAACGTTCTCTGGCGAAAGTTCGCGCTCATATATACCAATCCGATCGCGCCCATTGAAGTTGAAATGCCCGGCAAATGCCTCGGTTGCCCATGGCAGGCTGAAAACTTAAGCTATCTATTAGAGAATGATTTCTTTCAGAATAGTTGGCCTCATTAGGCCTTATTAAGTAGATACTGTTATCGGTTGGCAACTTTTTAAGGGTTTTTCCCGGACGCGGCGCGTTGCGCCTTCTCCGGGCTACCAAATCGCATCGTGCTGTAGCCCCGGTAAGCGGCAGCGCCACCGGGGGATTTTGAGATCGCCAGCACCAGTAGTGTCAGCCATCATGATTAATTAATTAAAGGCAGGCCGCACGGACCGTAGATACTATTATCGGTTGGCAACTTTTTTAGTCCGGGAAAAAGAGTTGTTTTTTATTATTTCAGAGCAGATTGCGCTCCCGATATTTCTTCTGCGTTATGTCTCTCATGGCGCAGGGAGCGCACAGAGGGCTCTGGCCGCCAACACCGGCAGTTTCAGTAGCCATGGGGACAAAGTAGAGATCTTAAGCTCGCAATGGCGCGGACCGTAAGTCGGGTAAGGCGTTAGCCGCCACCCGACAAAAAACGACACCGCGAGTAGCGAGCCCAGGTAAGGCTTAAGCCGTAGCCCGGATAAGGCGCGTTGCGCCGCTATCCGGGAGATACCATCACGGCATAATATTACTCCGGCGTACCGGCATAAATATCAAACCGATGCCCTTTGGTCACCACCGCGTTCGGCGTGGCGACATCCGCCAGCGGCGGCGCATAATCCGGACGCTTCACCACCACTCGTTTGGTCGCCAGCTGTCGCGCCGGCGCCAGCAGGCCATCGGCGTCTAAATCCGGCCCTACCAGCGACTGAAATACCCGCATCTCTTTTTTGACCAGCGCGCTTTTCTGCTTATGGGGAAACATTGGATCCAGATACACCACCTGCGGGCGCGGGGTGATATCGGTCAGCGCATTCAGACTGGAAGCATGAATCAGCTGCAGGCGCTCCTGCAGCCAGCCGCCGATCTCCGCATCGGCATAGCCACGTTTCAAACCATCGTCGAGCAGCGCGGCGACCACCGGATTACGCTCCAGCATCCGCACGCGGCAGCCGACCGACGCCAGCACAAAGGCATCACGCCCCAGGCCGGCGGTGGCGTCGACAACATCCGGCAGATAATCGCCTTTAATACCCACCGCTTTGGCTACCGCTTCGCCGCGGCCGCCGCCAAACTTGCGCCGATGGGCCATCGCCCCGCCGACGAAATCGACAAAGATGCCGCCAAGTTTGGGCTCATCACGCTTGCGCAGTTCCAGATGCTCGGCCGTCAACACCAGCGCCATCGGATTCTCAGCATCATGCTCCAGCTCCCAACGGGTGGCCAAAACAGATAAGGCGCCGTCACCGGCGCCTGTTTCATCAATTAAGCAGATCTTCACGTAGCAATCAGCCTTTGATCCCGTAATGCTCAAGCATCGCGTCCAGCTGCGGCTCGCGCCCGCGGAAGCGTTTGAACAGCACCATCGGCTCTTCGGAACCGCCGCGGCTCAGGATATTGTCGAGGAATGACTGACCGGTTTCGCGGTTGAAAATCCCCTCTTCTTCGAAGCGCGAGAAGGCATCCGCCGCCAGCACGTCGGCCCACAGGTAGCTGTAGTAGCCCGCCGCGTAGCCGCCCGCAAAGATGTGGCTGAATGCATGCGGGAAGCGGCCCCAGGTTGGGCCAGGCACCACGGCGACCTGCTTTTTAATCTCGGCCAGCGTCTCGAGGATTTTCGCCCCCTGCTCCGGCGAGTATTCCGCGTGTAGACGGAAATCGAACAGACCGAACTCCAGTTGGCGCAGAATAAACATCGCCGCCTGGTAGTTTTTCGCCGCCAGCATTTTCTCCAGCAGTTCCTGCGGCAGCGGTTCACCGGTTTCGTAATGACCGGAGATAAAGGCCAGCGCTTCCGGCTCCCAGCACCAGTTTTCCATAAACTGGCTCGGCAGCTCGACCGCATCCCACGGCACCCCGCTGATGCCGGAAACGCCAGCGGTATCAATGCGGGTCAGCATGTGGTGCAGACCATGGCCGAACTCGTGGAACAGGGTAATTACTTCATCGTGCGTGAACAGCGCCGGTTTGCCGTTTACCGGGCGGTTGAAGTTACAGGTCAGATAAGCGACCGGTTTTTGCAAGGAGCCATCCAGTTTACGCATCTGGCCGACGCAGTCGTCCATCCACGCCCCGCCGCGTTTATGTTCGCGAGCATACAGGTCGAGATAGAAGCTGCCGCGCAGCTCGTTATTTTCGTCATACAGCTCGAAGAAACGCACTTCCGGATGCCACACATCGACATCGGTACGCTCTTTGGCGGTGATGCCATAAATGCGCTTAACCACTTCAAACAGGCCGTTAACGGCTTTGTTTTCCGGGAAATACGGGCGCAGCTGCTCATCGCTGATGCTGTAGAGATGCTGTTTCTGTTTTTCGCTGTAGTAAGCGATATCCCACGGTTGCAGTTCATCGACGCCAAACTCGGCTTTGGCGAAAGCACGCAGCTGAGCTAGCTCTTTCTCGCCCTGAGGACGCGCGCGTTTTGCGAGGTCGGTCAGGAAATCGAGCACCTGCTGCGGGTTTTCGGCCATTTTGGTGGCCAGAGATTTAAAGGCGTAGCTGTCAAAGCCCAACAGTTGCGCCAGTTCGTGACGCAGCGCGAGGATCTCCGCCATCACCGGGCTGTTATCCCATTTACCAGCGTTCGGGCCCTGATCGGAGGCGCGGGTGGAATAGGCGCGATACATCTCTTCGCGCAGCGCCTGATTGTCGCAGTAGGTCATCACCGGCAGATAGCTCGGGATATCCAGCGTCAGCAGATACCCTTCCTGCTCTTTCGCCTGCGCCTGGGCCTGAGCGGCGGCCAGCGCGCTTTCCGGCATGCCAGCGAGATCGGCGACGTCGGTCACCAGCTTGTTCCAGCCCATGGTGGCATCAAGCACGTTGTTGCTGTACAGATTGCCAAGCTCAGAGAGGCGCGCGGCGATTTCGCCGTAGCGTTTCTGCGCTTCTGCCGGCAGGCCAATACCGGATAATTCGAAATCGCGCAGGGCGTTATCGACCGCTTTTTTCTGCGCGGTATTCAAGGTGGCGTAGTTATCGCCGTCGCGCAGATCGCGGTAGGCTTTATACAGGCCTTCATGCTGGCCGACCCAGGTGCTGTACTCGGAGAGCAGCGGCAGCGTCTGTTCGTAGGCTTCACGCAGTTCCGGGCTGTTTTTTACCGAATTCAAATGGCTGATTGGCGAGAAGATGCGTCCCAGCACATCGTCCACTTCCGCCAGCGGCTGGCAAAGATTTTCCCAGCTATACGGCGCGCCGTGCGCCACCGCGCTTTCCACCGCGGCCCGGCAATCATCCAGCGCTTTGGTGACCGCAGGGACCACGTGCTCTGGTTTAATCGCAGAAAAAGGCGGCAATGAAAAAGGCGTCAGTAATGGATTGGTCATATGCGCTGTCCTGTTGAAGAAGGTGAATGAAGCGCGCGTTCCGGCGCTTTTGCATGAGATCTAGAATGGGGGATAGTTGCGGGAATTTCAATGACAGGCGGTGCGACAGCGGCAATCCTGGGCGAACTGCGGTAAACTGTCGGTTAACTTGTTTACTTCCCGGAATCTCTGCATCCATGCTCAGTTATCGCCACAGCTTTCACGCAGGCAACCACGCCGACGTCCTTAAACACACCGTTCAGAGTTTGATCATTGAATCGCTGAAAGAGAAAGAAAAACCGTTTCTCTACCTGGACACCCACGCCGGCGCGGGCCGCTATCAGCTGAGCGGCGAGCACGCCGAACGTACTGGCGAATACCTTGAAGGCATCGCCCGTATCTGGCAGCAGGACGATCTGCCGACCGAGCTGGAGCCGTATATTTCGGTCGTCGAGCACTTCAACCGCAGCGGCCAGCTGCGTTACTACCCGGGTTCGCCGCTTATCGCGCGCCAGCTGCTGCGCGAGCAGGACAGCCTGCAGATGACCGAACTGCACCCGAGCGACTTCCCGCTGCTGCGCGCCGAGTTCCAGAAAGACAGCCGCGCGCGCGTCGACAAAGCCGATGGCTATCAGCAGCTGAAGGCCAAGCTGCCGCCGGTTTCCCGTCGCGGTCTGATTCTTATCGACCCGCCGTACGAAATTAAAACCGATTATCAGGCGGTGGTCACCGGGATTAACGAAGGTTATAAACGCTTCGCCACCGGCACCTACGCGCTGTGGTATCCGGTGGTGCTGCGCGCGCAAATCAAACGCATGATTAAAGATTTAGAAGCCACAGGTATTCGCAAAATTCTGCAAATCGAGCTGGCGGTGCGTCCGGACAGCGACCAGCGCGGCATGACCGCCTCCGGGATGATCGTCATCAACCCGCCGTGGAAGCTGGAACAGCAGATGAATAACGTGCTGCCGTGGCTGCACAGCAAACTGGTTCCAGCCGGTACCGGTCACGCGACCGTAAGTTGGATCGTACCGGAGTAATCGCAACCATCGGTGGAACCTTTTAAGCCTCGCGCTACAATCGCGGCAATTAACGATTAAGGACATATGGGCATGAGCAAACATTATGATTACCTCGCCATCGGCGGCGGCAGCGGCGGTATCGCCTCGATTAACCGTGCGGCGATGTACGGCCAGAAGTGCGCGCTGATTGAAGCCAAAGAGCTGGGCGGCACCTGCGTCAACGTCGGCTGCGTGCCGAAAAAAGTGATGTGGCATGCGGCGCAGATCCGCGAAGCGATTCATCTGTATGGCCCGGATTATGGTTTCGATACCACCATCAATCATTTCGACTGGGATAAGCTGGTCGCCAGCCGCAGCGCCTATATTGACCGTATTCATACCTCTTACGACAACGTACTGGGTAAGAATAACGTTGATGTTATCAAAGGGTTCGCGCGCTTTGTCGATGCCCACACCGTGGAAGTCAACGGCGAGACCATTACCGCCGATCATATCCTGATCGCCACCGGCGGCCGACCGAGCCATCCGAACATTCCGGGTGTGGAATACGGTATTGATTCCGACGGTTTCTTCGAACTGCCGGCGTTGCCGAAGCGCGTAGCGGTAGTCGGCGCGGGCTATATTGCCGTTGAACTGGCCGGCGTGATTAACGGCCTCGGCGCCGAAACCCACCTGTTCGTGCGTAAACACGCGCCGCTGCGTAGCTTCGATCCATTGATTGTTGAGACTCTGGTGGAAGTGATGAACGCCGAAGGCCCGCAGCTGCACACCAACGCAATTCCGAAGGCGGTAGTCAAGAATGCCGACGGCAGCCTGACTCTGGAGCTGGAAGATGGCCGCAGCCAGACCGTAGATTGCCTGATTTGGGCGATTGGCCGCGAACCGGCGACCGATAACTTCAACCTGGCGGCAACGGGCGTTAAAACCAACGATAAAGGCTACATCATCGTTGATAAGTTCCAGAACACCAACGTACCGGGCATCTACGCGGTGGGCGATAATACTGGCGCCGTCGAGCTGACGCCGGTCGCCGTGGCCGCAGGCCGTCGTCTGTCCGAACGCCTGTTTAACAACAAGCCGGAAGAGCACCTCGACTACAGCAATATCCCGACCGTAGTCTTCAGCCACCCGCCAATCGGCACCGTCGGCTTAACCGAGCCGCAGGCGCGCGAGCAGTACGGCGATGACGCCGTGAAGGTGTACAAATCGTCCTTCACCGCGATGTATACCGCCGTGACCTCTCACCGCCAGCCGTGCCGTATGAAGCTGGTCTGCGTCGGTCCGGAAGAAAAGATTGTCGGTATTCACGGTATCGGCTTCGGAATGGATGAGATGCTGCAGGGCTTTGCGGTAGCGCTGAAGATGGGCGCCACCAAAAAAGACTTCGACAACACTGTTGCCATTCACCCGACCGCAGCGGAAGAGTTTGTCACCATGCGTTAATCCGCACAGCCCCGTCTCAGGACGGGGCTTCATTATTGCTCCGTCACCAGATTACGCAGGATCTGATGGCCGATGTAGTTACTCCAGTTAAAGCTGTTTTGCAGCACCACCACCGCATTCTGATTCGCTTTATCGAAGCCGATATAGCTTGAATAGCCGCCGATGTAACCCACCTGATAGGTCAATTGCTGCTGACCAAACGTATCGGTCACCCAGGCAATGTTCGCTGCTTCAATTTGCCGCGGATAATAATCGACGCTAACGTCCCTGAATGCCTTATCCAGCGCCGTCTGCCCCGTGGGCGCGAAGTGAGCGCGGGCATAATTAATCAGATCGCCGGCGTCGCTGTACAGACTCGCCGCGCCAACCATGTTATTGGTGAACTGCCAGTCCGGCGTCAGCGCGCCGCGCGGTTTAAATTTCGGCTGATCGCCTGCATGTCCCAGCGCCCGCCACGGGTATTCGCGCAGCGTTTGCGGCTGGAAGCTGGTATTCCCCATCGCCAACGGCCGGAAGATCATCCGTGAAGCCAGCGTCTCAATCGATTCGCCGGTTTGGTATTTGAGGATATATCCCAGTATCGCAAAACCAAGGTTGGAGTAGCCCGGCTCGCGTTCCTGCGGCGCATTGAAGTTGCTCAGATAGCTCAACACGCCATCGGCATCGAGCTCGTGATAGAAGTTTTCACCGTCGTTAAGATAGGCCAATAGATGCTCAAGCGACAGCATATTCATCGGCTGACGCGGCAGCCCGGAGGTATGGGTGACCAGCTGCAGCAAGGTTATCTTACGGGCATCTTCGCTCAGCGCCGTACCCGGCGGCAGCAGAGTTTGTAAGGTGTCGTTCCAGTGCAAACGCCCCTTGTTAACCAGCATCGTCACCACTTCAGCGGTTACGCCTTTACTTAACGAGCCGAGGGCAAAAAGCGTTTGCGGGGTTATCGGGTAGCGCTGCTTATCATCCGTCACGCCGAAGCAGTGAAATTCAGCCGGACCGTTGTGATGAATAACCGCCACCACCACGCCGCTAACCTGCTTTTCACGCATGTAATGGCTGACGAAAGCGTCGATGGAAAGCCGCTGCCCATCATTCCCCACCAGGCTGGTTTCATTGCTGGGCGGACTCATTTGCGACAGCGTGCCGGAACAGCCTGAAACCAACAGTAATGCCAATAGCACAAGGCCTAACCGCCTGTTCAAACTTCACCTACCTGCCGCGCATTTTGGGATGAGATAAAAAATAGACGCGGATCGTAGCGGTATTACTCCGCCAGCGCAAAGCGAATACGCTGAAAAATAAATAAGCTCCAGGCTTAGGACGCTACGCCACGCCGTTATTGCCATGGCGCATAAATGCCGGACGCTGGTTAAGGGCCATATACCAGCGTTCGACGTTTGCCATCTCCGGGTGGGCGAACGGCGTCATTTTCCAGCGGTGCACCGAAAGTCCCAGCACGATATCCGCCAGCGTAAACGTCTCGCCGGTCAGCCACGCGCCGGTGCGCTGTAGCTGGTTGTCGACAATCTGTACGCAGCGCGTCCACGCGGCGATACTCTCTTTAATCGCCGCGGGGTCCTGGAAACGCGGGTCTTTACGCACCAGTCCCGTGAAAGCGTAGCGCCAGGCGCTATTAAACTCCGTCGCCTGCCAGTCCATCCAGTGCTCTACCTGCGCCGCGGCACGTAACGCCGAGGGTAGCAAATCCTCACGTCCGGCCTTACGCGCCAGATAGCGGCAGATGCTGTTCGACTCCCAAAGGACAAAATCGTCATCCATCAGCACCGGCACTAACGCATTCGGATTGAGCGCCAAAAATTCCGGCGTATCAAGCGGGCTACAGCCGCTGCCATAATCTTCCTGCTGATACTCGATCCCCGCCTCTTCGCAGGTCCAGAGGACTTTACGCACGTTAATAGACGAGCGTTTACCCAAGATTCTTATCATCGTCAGCAACCCTTTTTCGTAATATGGCAGACATGAAGCTTGCCGGATAATGTGTATAGTGGATTGCAGAATAATTATCCACTACAGGTACTCTTACACATGGTCACTCCCTTCAACATTTTAACGCCGGGCAATATCCGCTTTGGCCGCGGGCAGGCCCGCAGCGCCGCGCCGTGGCTGGCGCAATATGATGCCCCGGTGCTGCTGGTTCACGGCGCGACCAAAAGCCGCGCCCAATTTTTATTGAGTGAACTGACCGCATTGCATCTTCAGGTCAGCACGTTTGCTATCGCCAATGAACCCACGCTGGACGATATAGAACGCGGCGTACGGCTGGCGCGCAAGCGCGGCGTCGGCGCGGTGGTCAGCCTTGGCGGCGGCGCGGTCATTGATGCCGGTAAAGCCATTGCCGCGCTGGTCCCGGCAAGCGGGCCTGCCATCGACTATCTGGAAGTCGTCGGAACGGGGAGAATACTGGAAGCCAGCCCGCTACCGTTTGCCGCTATTCCCACAACGTCCGGCACCGGCGCGGAGGTCACTAAAAACGCGGTCATCAACGTCCCGCAGCAGCAGCGCAAAGTCAGCCTGCGTGACGACCGCATGCTGCCGCAGCTGGCGATTGTCGATCCGGCGTTAACGGATAACGCCCCCCGCGCCGTCACCCTCGGCTCCGGCCTTGATGCCTTAACTCAGGTTATCGAACCCTGGCTGTGCACCCGGGCGACGCCCTTCACCGATGCTCTGTGCCGGGAGGCGATCCCCCGCGGCATCGCCGCGTTAAAAACGCTGATGGAAAAAGAGTGTGCCGACAGCCGCGACGAGCTGGCCTGGGTCAGCCTGTGCGGCGGGCTGGCGCTGGCCAACGCCGGGCTGGGCGTGGTTCACGGTCTTGCGGGGCCGCTTGGCGGGCTAAGCGATGCCTCCCACGGCGCGCTCTGCGGCTGCCTGCTGCCCTTTGGGCTGGAACTCAATGAGTCGCAGGTAACCAATCTGGCGCTGCGCCAGCGTTTCCTCGACGTGCGCCAGTGGATCGCCGCCGGGCTTGGCGTCTCGCCGGATGACGCCTGGCAAAGCCTGCGCGAATGGAGCCAGCGCTCGGGGCTCGGCAATTTACGCGACCTCGGCGTGTCGCGCGAAGCGCTGGAACCCGCCGCGCTGGCGGCCAGTAGTTCATCGTCGATGAAAGCCAATCCGGTCACGCTGGATTCAGAGCAACTGCTGGAGATGCTGGAAGCCGCCTGGGAGTAAATGAGCCAACCGCCTGCGTTTACCCGGGGCGGTTCAAATTTTGTTGCATAATGAATGCTCCGAATTTCGTTTTCGCGCATTCACGATACCGGTAAATATTCACCCTTTAATTTCAAAGACCTGCTCTACTTCCCTGTCGTTTTTATGCACTGAAAAGCGTGACCTGACGCACAGTTTGTCTTCCGCAGACCGAAGCGAGTGTCTACGCTTATTAGAGAGCCCGGGCATGCCCGGCCCCTAAACTCACGCTATCCGGAGGCCTGTATCGCTATGTTCAGCCAGAAACTACGCAACGTTGATGACGACGAGTTGAGGATCGAAAACGATCCGTGCTACGAAGCCGATCCGTATGAGTTAAAACTGGATGAAATGTTCGACGCCGAACCGGAGCCGGAGATCATCGAAGGGCTACCGGCGTCCGACGCGCTGACCCCCGCCGACCGCTATCTCGAGTTGTTTACCAACGTCCAAAAGTCGCGCATTTTTCTTGATAGTAAAACCTTTCCCGACTGCGCGCCGAAACACGATCCGCTGGATATCCTGATGCACTATCGACGGGTTAAGCGTACGCCGGAGTTCGATTTGCGTCAGTTTGTGGAAGACAACTTCTGGCTGCCGGATAACCGCGCCGATGATTACACTTCTGATCCGAAACTGACGCTAAAAGAGCATATCGATAAGCTCTGGCCAGTCCTCACACGTGAACCGCAGGATCATATTCCGTGGTCGTCGCTGCTGGCGCTACCGCAGTCATATATCGTCCCCGGCGGGCGGTTTAGCGAAACCTACTACTGGGATTCCTACTTCACCATGCTGGGGCTGGCGGAAAGCGGCCGTGAAGATTTGCTCAAATGTATGGCCGACAACTTCGCCTGGATGATTGAAACCTACGGCCACATTCCCAACGGCAATCGCACCTACTATCTCAGCCGCTCCCAGCCGCCGGTGTTCGCCCTGATGGTTGAGCTGTTTGAGGAAGATGGCGTTCGCGGCGCGCGCCGCTATCTTGACCATCTCAAATTAGAGCACGCCTTCTGGATGGACGGCGCGGAATCGCTGATCCCTAACCAGGCCTACCGTCACGTGGTGCGTATGCCTGATGGTTCGCTGCTTAACCGCTACTGGGACGACCGCGATACGCCGCGCGATGAATCCTGGCGAGAAGATGTAGAAACGGCAAAACATTCCGGCCGCCCGCCGAACGAGGTCTATCGTGACCTGCGCGCCGGCGCGGCTTCCGGCTGGGACTACTCCAGCCGCTGGCTGCGCGATATCACCCGGCTGGCGAGTATCCGCACCACCCAGTTTATTCCCATCGACCTCAACGCTTTTCTGTTTAAGCTGGAAAATACCATCGCCAATCTCTCCGGCCTGAAGGGCGATCGCGAAGCTGAAGCCGAATTTCGCCGTAAAGCCAACGCGCGCCGGGAGGCGGTGACCCGCTATCTGTGGGATGAAGAGTGCGGCTGTTTTCGCGATTACGACTGGCGCCGCGAACAGTTGGCCTTGTTCTCCGCCGCCAGTATCGTCACGCTATATGTCGGGATGGCGACTCACGCCCAGGCCGAACGGCTGGCGGACGCCGTACGCGCGCGTCTGCTCACCCCTGGCGGCATCATGGCGACGGAATATGAAAGCGGAGAACAGTGGGATAAACCCAACGGCTGGGCGCCGCTGCAGTGGATGGCGGTACAGGGATTCAAAATGTACGGCCACGACCCGCTCGGCGATGAAATCGCCCAGAGCTGGCTGCAGACGGTGAATCAATTTTATCTCAAACACCACAAGCTGATTGAGAAATATCATATCGCCAGCGGCGTCCCACATGAGGGCGGCGGCGGGGAGTATCCGCTGCAGGATGGCTTCGGCTGGACCAACGGCGTGGTACGGCGACTCATCAGCCTGTACGGCGAGCCGAGGTCTTCATGAGGCACTTTCCGTCGGCATGCTGTGCTGCTAAGGTTTTATTTTCCCCTTGCCAGAGCCGACAACATGCCCGAACTGCTTACGCCGCGGCTGCGCTGCTCGCCGCTGCAGCTTGACGACTGGTCTTTTTTTCTCAGCCTGCAACAGGATCCGCAGGTGATGCTCTATGTCGCGGATGACCGGCCCATCGCCGATATCCGCGCCGCGTTTGATGCGCGCCTGCCGGCCTGGTCGCCTAAGGCCGCGCACTGGTTATGTCTGGTGGTTCGCGATCGGCAAAGCCATACGCCCCTCGGCCTGACCGGCTATTGCCACCACGATGATGATATTGCCGAAGTGGGCTTTCTCTTCGCCCCACAGGCGCAGGGCCAGGGCTACGGATATGAATCACTGCGGGCGCTATGTGATTACGCGTTTTCTACAGGCGGCATCCGTCGCCTGACCGCCAGCGTCACCGCCGGGAACCAGGCCTCAAAACAACTGCTGCTAAAAACAGGATTTATTCAGGAAGGAGAGCTACGCGAGAGCTACTGGCTACATGGCCGTTGGCACAATGACTGGCTGTTTGGCCTGATGCGCCACGATTACCAATAAGGCCCTGGGCCATCCGGCGAATGGGGGCGACCCCGCTTTTCCTCTACACTGCCGCCAACCACAGAGGAAAAGATCATGACCGTCACCACGTTAAGCCTGCCGGGGCTGCGTTTTATCCAGCAGACGCAAGGGCTGGCGCTACTGCCGTATCAGGACAAATTTGGGCAATGGCGGGTCGGCTACGGCCACGCTATCGGTGAAGATGAGAAAGAGACGCCCATCACCGCCGAACTGGCGATGATGCTATTGACGCTAGACCTGCTGCGTTGCCAACAGATATTACAGCGAAGGTTAGTCGTGGAACTGACTCAGCCGCAGTGCGATGCCCTGCTGGCGCTGGTATTCAGTTTAGATGGCAGCGCCCAACCGGAGTTGGAGGCTATTTTGCGTTCTCTTAACAGCCACAACATAACGCAGGCGCTGGCGATATGGCGGAAAATTGACCGCGATAACGCCTTCCGCCTGCAGGAGTGCGAGTGGTTTTCTCAGACCAGTTAATTTTCACCGACGCTATTAAATGCCATCGCCGCCTGGGTCCGATTTTTCACATCCAGCCGCCGATATAACGACTCAAGATGCGCTTTCACGGTCCCGGCGCTGATATTTAACGTACGGCTAATTTCCTTATTAGAGCTGCCTTCCGCCAGCAGTTTTAAAATTTCCTGCTGGCGACGACTTAAATGCACAGCGTGTTTCCCGCGCTCCGCCGAAGTCATTAACCAGGTGCCAGGCAGACACATCATGCCCAACATGATGCTATTAATGATCTGGGCAAACATATCGGCGCTATCCTCACGTTGGGCAATGGCGCGCACGTTCCACGCCAGCGCTCGTTGCAGCCAGCTTTTATTATCATCCGAAACCACTAATAATACTTTGGCATGCGGAAAACGCTGCTGCTTCTCCTGGAGCAACCAGCAACAAAATTCGCTGTTCAGGTCGCCATCAAGGATAAGAAGCGCCTGCGGATGAGCCGTGAGCAGTTGCCACAGCTGTTCTGCCTGACAGGTGCTATGAATATTAATTTCAGGAATACGTTGTTGTAAGCCGACCTTCATTCCATGAATAAATATTGACTGCCTGTCAAACATGATTACTTGCATGGACTGCTCTCCATCGAAAAAATACCCCTTAAAAAGTGGGGGAAGGGTAATATCAGCCGACAAAAATAAGAACTCGCCGTATGACCTAAGCCATTTTACCGATGGAGTAGATGATATAAATATCATGAAGATGAATAGTTACACGCCAGCGCGGAACGATTACCCATTCATAATATTTATTACATTTGATGTAAGGAATTCCTTAATTAAACGGACAGCTAAGCGGAAAATAATATTATTTCCGCCAGTGTAATCCACTCGCAAAAAATCAGCGATATGCATGAGGAAAAAGAGTGTTACGGAATAATAAAACGCACAATATGGTGACGCCCTGCGCCATTATGCGCAGGGCGTTCTCATTACAAAAACATGCCGCCGGAAACCTCAATGCGCTGAGCGTTCATCCAGCCAAGCTCGTCGCTCAGCAACGCGGCGATAGCATCGCCGATATCATCCGGCAGACCGACGCGTCCCAGCGCCGTCTGGGCGGCAATATGCTGGTTAAGCTGGGCATTATCACGCACCGCACCGCCGCCAAAGTCGGTTTCAATTGCCCCGGGAGCGATAATATTGACCGATACCCCGCGCGCGCCGAGCTCTTTGGCCTGATAACGGGTTAATACCTCCATCGCGCCTTTCATCGCCGCATAAGCGGAATAGCCCGGTAGCGCAAAACGCGCCAGCCCGCTGGAGACGTTCAGAATGCGCCCGCCATCTTTAATCAAAGGCAGCAGCTGCTGGGTAAGGAAGAACGGTCCCTTAAAGTGGATGCTCATCAGCTCGTCAAACTGCGCTTCGCTGGTCTCGCTAAACGGCGCGGTCAACCCGATGCCGGCATTGTTCAATAAATAATCGAAGCTATCGCGCTGCCACTTCTCCTTCAGACATTGCGTCAACTGTTGCGCAAAGCCAGCAAAACTGGCGCTATCACCGACGTTCAGCGGTAATGCTGCTGCTTTCGCGCCTGTTTGCTCAATTTCGCCCACCACTTCCAGCGCCGCCTGCTGGTTACTGTGGTAGGTCAGAATAATATCGGTTCCCTTGGCCGCCAGCTTCAGCGCCGCGTTTTTTCCCAGACCGCGGCTGCCGCCGGTCACTAAAGCGATACGTTGTGTCATCAGAAACCTCTTCGTCATTACGTGTGTGTGAATAAAGAGCTTATTAGCAGACGCAGTAACAATAAATGGGCTAAATTACGTTTTACTGTTTCAGTATTAACAACAATAGGCAGTAAGTATGGATAAAATTCACGCAATGCAACTCTTCATCCGCGTCGCGGAGCTGGAGAGCTTCTCTCGCGCCGCCGATACCCTTGGGTTGCCCAAAGGTAGCGTATCGCGACAGATCCAGGCACTGGAAAGCCATCTTGGCGCCCGCCTGCTCCACCGCACCACCCGCCGGGTGCAGCTGACTCAGGACGGCATGGTCTATTACGAACGCGCCAAAGACCTGTTAAGCAATCTCGAAGAGCTGGATGGTATGTTTCAGGGCGATCCGTCGAGCATCAGTGGCCGCCTGCGTGTCGATATGCCGATCAGCGTCGCCAAAAAACTGGTTATCCCGAAACTTCCCGCGTTTTTACAACAGTATCCCGGTATTGAAGTCGAACTGAGCAGTAGTGACCGGCTGGTCGATGTGGTGCGCGAAGGTTTCGACTGCGTGATCCGGGTGGGTACGCTTAAAGACTCGGGACTCATCGCCCGCCCGCTCGGCAAGCTCACGCAAATTAACTGTGCCAGTCCACATTATCTGGCGCGCTTCGGCTACCCGGAAAGCCTCGACGATCTGGCGGATCATGCCCTGATCCACTATGCCAGCAACTTCGGCGCGCGGCAGTCAGGTTTTGAGGTCGTCAGCGACGGCGTCGTGCGCTGGGTCAAAATCGGCGGCGTGTTGACCGTCAATAGCACCGAAACCTACCAGGCCGCCTGTCAGGCCGGGCTCGGCATTATTCAGGTTCCGCGCATTGCGGTACGCGAACCGCTGCGTACCGGCGAGCTGGTTGAGATCCTGCCGCAGTACCGCGCCGAACCGATGCCGGTGTCGATTATCTATCCACATCGGCGTAATCTCTCCCGCCGCGTACATCTCTTTATGGAGTGGCTGGGCGGATTGATGAAAGGTTATGTCGATTAATCGGCGCGGGTCGTCAACACCCGTCGGGCCGATGGGCGCCTGCAAGATGCGTCGTTTAAGGTATACTTTTGGCTGAATATCGCTGTAAAGAAAGGAAGAAATCACTTATGACGCCGGAAAACGACGATCGCCAGCCGCCACAGGAAACGGACCAGCTGCCGGAGAAAAACAAAAGTACGCTCGCCGCCATCAACGATTCCGCCGTTGGGCAGAAAGCTAACCAGGCGCTGAAAACGGTCACCGGAACAGCGGCGAAAGTCCAACGAAATCCGGTGATAGCCCACCTGCTGCGCGCCGCCGAGCGCTTCAATGACAGGCTTGGCAATCAGTTTGGCGCAGCCATTACCTACTTCTCATTCTTGTCGATGATTCCGATTCTGATGGTCTCGTTCGCCGCCGCCGGTTTCGTGCTGGCCTGGCATCCGACCCTGCTGCAGGACATCTTCGATAAAATTCTGCAGAACGTCAGCGACCCGACGCTGGCGGCAACGCTTAAAAACACCATCAACACCGCCGTGCAGCAGCGTACCGCCGTCGGGCTGGTCGGCCTGTTGGTCGCGCTCTACTCCGGTATTAACTGGATGGGCAACCTGCGTGAAGCGATTCGCGCCCAGTCACGCGACGTGTGGGAACGTACGCCGCAGGATCAGGAAAAAATCTGGGTAAAATACTTCCGCGACCTGATCTCGCTGATTGGCCTGCTGGTCGCGCTGGTGATCACCCTGTCGATTACCTCCGTCGCCGGATCCGCGCAGCAGATGATCATCTCCGCGCTGTACCTCGATTATATTGAATGGCTTAAACCCGCATGGCGCCTGATTGGTCTGGCGATTTCCATCTTCGCTAACTATCTGCTGTTTTTCTGGATCTTCTGGCGATTGCCGCGCCACCGTCCACGCCGCAAAGCGCTGTTCCGCGGTACGCTAATTGCGGCGATTGGCTTTGAGATTATCAAAATCGTGATGACCTGGACGCTGCCGGCGCTGGTGAAATCCCCATCCGGCGCCGCCTTTGGTTCGGTACTGGGGCTGATGGCCTTCTTCTACTTCTTCGCCCGTCTGACCCTCTTCTGCGCCGCGTGGATTGCGACCGCAGAGTATAAAGACGATAAGCGGATGCCGGGGAAAACCCACGATTAAAGTCATTATCGGGCTGAATAAAGACGCAAAATTCAGCCCGACCTATCATTTCAGCAGATAAATCCAGTGCGTAACTTTTATTTAACCTAAAACTGGTTTTATTCTCTAATATTTTAATTATGTGAAGCATTTCATAGAAGATATTTTCTCAGGGCGAAAATTATCCGCTTTTTGCCTGTTTTTTGCGCAATGGCGAGTTTTGTTACAGATTGAAATGTCTCTTTTGCTGTGGCTATATGGCTTTTCGTTCGCTCAAAAATAAGAAAGATCTATGCAAGCCACAGCCACTACTATCGACAACGCGCAAGACGCCACGCCGGTTAACTCGCGTAATAAAGTCGTCGTCGCCTCGCTCATCGGCACCGCCATTGAGTTCTTCGACTTCTATATTTACGCCACCGCCGCGGTTATCGTCTTCCCCCATATCTTTTTCCCACAGGGTGATGCCGCCGCCGCGACGCTCCAGTCGCTGGCGACGTTCGCCATCGCCTTTGTCGCGCGCCCGATTGGCTCAGCGCTATTCGGCCACTTCGGCGACCGTGTAGGCCGGAAGGTCACACTCGTCGCCTCGCTGCTGACCATGGGGATATCCACCGTGGTCATCGGCCTGCTGCCGGGCTATGAAAGCATTGGCATTCTGGCGCCGATGCTGCTGGCGCTGGCGCGCTTTGGTCAGGGTCTCGGCCTGGGCGGCGAATGGGGCGGCGCGGCGCTGCTGGCGACGGAAAACGCTCCGCCGCGCAAACGCGCGCTATATGGCTCCTTCCCGCAACTGGGGGCGCCAATCGGCTTCTTCTTCGCCAACGGCACCTTCCTGCTGCTGTCGTGGCTGTTGAGCGACCAGCAGTTTATGGAATGGGGCTGGCGCGTGCCGTTCATCTTCTCTGCGGTACTGGTCATTATCGGTCTGTATGTTCGCGTGTCGCTGCATGAAACCCCGGTGTTCGCCAAAGTGGCGGCGGCGAAAAAACAGGTCAAAATCCCGCTGGGTACGCTGCTGACTAAGCACGTACGCGTAACCGTGCTCGGCACCTTCATCATGCTGGCGACCTATACCCTGTTCTATATCATGACCGTTTACTCCATGACCTTCAGTACCGCTGCCGCGCCGATTGGTTTAGGTTTGCCGCGTAACGAAGTGCTGTGGATGCTGATGATGGCGGTCATTGGTTTTGGCGTGATGGTGCCGGTGGCGGGCCTGCTGGCGGATGCCTTTGGCCGTCGTAAGAGCATGATCATCATCACCACGATGATTATTCTGTTCGCGCTGTTCGCCTTTAAACCGCTGCTCGGTTCCGGCAACCCGCTGCTGGTCTTCGCCTTCCTGCTGCTGGGCCTCAGCCTGATGGGGCTGACCTTCGGCCCGATGGGCGCGCTGCTGCCGGAGCTGTTCCCGACGGAAGTACGTTATACCGGCGCCTCTTTCTCCTATAACGTGTCGTCGATCCTTGGCGCGTCGGTCGCACCGTATATTGCCGCCTGGCTGCAGGGCAATTACGGCCTGCCGGCTGTCGGTATCTACCTGGCGGCGATGGCGGCGCTGACGCTTATCGCCCTGCTGTTGACCCACGAAACCCGCCATCAATCGCTGTAAGCTGCAGGCCCTGACGCTGTTGCCGTCAGGGCCATCACTCATCCCATCCTTACTTTTTCATCTGTGACAAAATCGTCCGGCACTGATTCGCCTCGCCTTCCGCCGGCGAGATCAGCGCCAGTAAAGCGGCCGCCGGCGTAACCAACGTCGCCAACGCTGCCGCCACCGCGCCGCGGGCAATCAGCGGCCCGGCTTTCACCCCGGCATCCGGCGATTTAAATGTGCCGCGCACGTACAGCGGCGAGCGCAGAGTAATCACCCGCAGGCCCTTACTTTCCGGGTCAACGGTCAGATCCAGCTGTTCAGAGGCAAAGCTGGCGGTGCCGGTCACGTTAATCAACGCGTTCTCGGTATCGAAGGCGAAAATTTGCGGTCGCGCCACGCCGTTGACCACATCGATATTAGCCGCCGCACAGTTCACCCGAACCTCCTCATCGCCGAAAATCTGCCCGATGATAAAATTACCGACGTTTAAGCCGAGAATTTCCATCAGGTTGCGGCTAATCAGACCATCATTCATCAGCAGCTTAAGGTTGCCGTTGCTGTTGCCAAGCAGCGCCGCCACCGAGTTACCGCTGCCGCGCAGTTGCACATCGCCGCTCATCTCACCGAGCGTTTTCTGCATCATCTCGACGTTCGGCATCAACGCCTTAAGCTTGAGCCGCCGCGCCTGCAGATTGGCCTCGCCCTGTAGCGGTTTTTTATCGCCCTGCAGATGCACGCTGCCGGCAATCGAACCGTTAGCCAGGCCAAAACGCACCGGCTGCAGGCGCAGGTCGCCGCGTTCAAGAATAATATGGGTCGCCAGGTCGCTGATGGGCAGAGTACCGCCGTGTTCGATTCGCCGCCCCTTGAAGCGCACATCGGCGTCCATCACCTGCCATTTATCCGTCTCAAAGCGATCGGCCGGCAGGACTTTCCCCGCCGGCTGTACGGCATCGCCCGCTTTACGTGATGAGGATTTCTTCGCCCCGCCGCCGGAATCAACGCCAATCAGCGGGCCGAGGTCCGCCAGCCGCAGCTGTTTAGACTCCAGATCGCCGGTGAGCTTCGGTCGCGGTTTGCCGGTAGTATAGGTCAACGAACCGTGGATATCGCTGTCGCCAATCCGGCCGTTAAAATCGCGATAGGCAAAACGCATGCCGTTTTTGTGCTTAAAGTCGGCGCGCAGGCGGCCATCGGTGGAAAAGGACGGCGTTTCCGGCAGCAGGACGCCGGTCAGATCGTAGAGGTCGCGCAGCGAGTCGCCGGCGAATTTCAGCCGCAGATCGAGCCCGCCGACGTTAAGCGGATCGCTGACTGTGCCGCTAAACGCAATCCGGGTGTTACCAGAGTGAAAATCCCCTTGTAGCGGGAACGGCGTACTATTGCTACGCAGCGCCAGCATGCCGCCAATTTTTCCGCTGCCGCTCAGCGGCTGGCCTTTGTAGCGCCCCTTCACCGACAGGCCAAAGATATAGTCGCCGGCTTTTTTCGCCTGCGCTTTGTCGCCCGCACCGGTAACTTCGCTAAACGGCAGCGCTTTGCCGAGCGGATCGACCACGATCGCGATATCGCTGCGGGTTACCTTATCGTCAATACCGATGTTGCCGCGATCGAAGAGAATATTATCAAGGCGGAAAGACCAGGCCGATGGCGGGTTGGCTTTTTCGGAGGACGGGTCCGCAGCTAATTTAAAGGTCCAGTTATTGGTGTTTTCCGTCAGCCTTATCAGCCGGACGTCAGGCTGTTCGAGCTTAATCCACGGCAAATAGACCGTTTTGCTCAGCAGCGCCAGCGGGGCCAGCGTCGCTTCCACGCGCGGCAGATGCACCATCGTCACTTGCGGAATGTCGGGCGGGTTGCCCAACACGATATCTTCGGCATGCACATGCGGCCACGGGATCCAGCTGCGCCAGCCGCGCTCCTCGGGCTGTCGCTCCCACACCACGCCAAGGTCGCCGCGAATGGCGAATGGCCGATTGAGTTCGGCGGAGACTTTCTGATTGATCGTCGGCTTGAGCCGGTTCCAGTCAAAGGTCGCCAACACGATGAAAAAAAGAACGATTAACAGCACAATCGTTCCCGAGATAATAGCAATCGTTTTACGGGTTCTGGTCATCCCCTCTCCGCTCCTTTTGCGTCTCGTCACTCCTCACTATAGTTGAAGAGCGGAGATTCATCCGCCAAATGCGCTTTTCGTCACATTTTGCGCGTCAGGTCAAAAAATAATGGAACGATGTTTTAATATGATTGACCCTGCCGGGTGCCCAGCGCAAACTACCGCTAATTTCGATTCAATTTCAGGTCAGCACTATGTCTAAGAAAATTGCCGTGATTGGCGAATGCATGATTGAACTGTCAGAGAAAAACGCGGCGGTGAATCGCGGTTTCGGTGGCGATACCTTAAACACATCGGTCTACATCGCGCGCCAGACCAGCGCGGATGCCCTTAGCGTGCACTACGTGACCGCGCTGGGCACCGACACCTTCAGCCAGCAGATGCTGGAATCCTGGCAGGGCGAGCAGGTAAAAACCGATCTGATTCAGCGCATGGCTGACCGTCTGCCTGGCCTCTACTACATTGAAACGGACGAGACCGGCGAGCGCACCTTCTACTACTGGCGCAACGAAGCGGCGGCCAAATTCTGGCTCGAAAGCGAGCGCGCGGACGCCATCTGTGAAGAGCTGGCGACCTTTGATTACCTCTATCTGAGCGGTATCAGCCTCGCCATCCTCAGCCCGTCCAGCCGGGAAAAGCTGCTCACGCTGCTGCGCGAATGCCGTGCTAACGGCGGGAAAGTGATTTTCGATAACAACTACCGTCCGCGCCTGTGGGCCAGCCAGCAAGAGACTCGCCAGGTGTACCAGCAAATGCTGGAATGTACCGATATCGCTTTTCTGACGCTGGATGATGAGGATGCGCTGTGGGGAGCGGTACCGGTTGCCGAGGTTATCGCCCGTACCCACGCCGCTGGCGTCGAAGAGGTGGTGGTGAAGCGCGGCGCCGACTCCTGTCTGGTGGCGATTGCCGGCCAGCCGCTGCTGGAGGTGCCCGCGGTGAAGCTGGCGAAAGAGAAAGTCGTCGATACCACCGCGGCGGGCGATTCGTTCAGCGCCGGCTATCTGGCGGTGCGCCTGACCGGCGGCGACGCGGAATCCGCGGCGAAACGCGGACACCTCACCGCCAGCACGGTTATCCAGTATCGCGGGGCGATTATCCCACGCGAAGCGATGCCGGACTGAGCTCCGATTCCCCCTGCTTGCGCTGCGCTTAGCAGGGCTACCAAATCGAACAGTGCTGTAGCCCCGGTAAGCGGTAGCGCCACCGGGGATTTTGAGGCCACCAACCGCGGCAGTTTCAGTAGCCATGGGGACAGAGGTAGAGTTAACAACTCCAGCTCGCAATGGCACGAACCGTAGGCCGGATAAGGCGTAGCCGCCATCCGGCGCAAAAGCGGATCCGCACCCGCTTCCTGTGTTACTGCGCTGGAGGAATATCCGTCGCCTCATTATGCGCATCAGCCGCATCCGGCGTGGCGCTCACCGCCGCAGCGGGCGCTGGCGCCATCAGTTTTTCCCACGTCGCTTTCAGATCCTTCATGTTGTACTCCGGCTCGCCTTTCGGCTGCTGCAGCACCAGCGCCATATCCTGCGATAACTGCTGGCGCAGATACTGGTTCAACATGTCGACCGTCAGTGAGTTAAGGAACTCCTGGCGCAGCTTTTGATACTGCTCCGGCGCGATGTCCACCACCTGATTTTGCAGCGAACGCATGCGTTGGCTAATCAGAATATCGGTATCCGTGCGCGCATAGGTAGCGAACAGCTTTTGCAGTTCGAGGTTTTTCTGCGCAATCAGCGCATCAAACTCTTCCTGCGGCAGGCCGTTGTCGCGCACCTTCGCCAGCTCGCGCGATACCGCGCTCAGGTTGGCGTTCAGGCGTTCGCCCGGCGAGTCAATGTTGATTGCGCACTGGGCGCGCTGGTAAAGCACGCGGCAATCAAAACCGAGGCCGATATCTTTTATGTTGCTTTTGCTCAGGTTCTGCTGCACGTGCCAGAACAGCGCTTCCCGAGCCAGGTCATCGCGCCAGTAGCGCTGCAGCGCGGCGGAATCGCGGATCGGCTGCCATGGGGAATCCCACATGATCGACAGCTTATCCTGACGCACGGCATCGGTCATGATGCTGACCGGCGTAGCCGGCAGAGGTGAAAGCGTTGGCACCGCCGCCGGCGTCTCGCGTTTACCTTTCAGTTCGCCGAAGATTTTGTTGATTTGCTCCGCGACGCTGCGGCTATCGACGTTGCCGACGACAATCAGCGTCATCGCGTCCGGGGTGTACCATTTCTGATAAAATTCTTTCAGCTGTTTAATATCAACCGGTTGTTTCAACGGCGCCGCCGGATCGTGGCCGAGCATCGTCGAGCCCTTCAGGCGATAGCGCCACCAGCCTTCCTGAGTATCCAGCGGCCAGGTCGCCACCATATCGCTGCCCTGCAGCGCATGATTGACCGCTTGCTGGGTGATGCTCAACTTACCGTTAGCATCCGCCAGCCAGTTCAACGCCTCTTTAAGCAGGTCGTTGCGGTTGTTCGGCAGGCTCAGATTAAACAAGGTGAAATCGTACGAAACGATCGCCGGCGGCAGAGGACGCTTCGGGTCAATACTCTGCTGCCACAGCGAACGCGCCTGCATCGTCGGGAGGCTGCCGCTTTGGGTCAGCGCCAGGCGCGGAATGAAATGACTGAAGCCGCTCTGCTGAGTGCTTTCGCTCAGCGAGCCAATATTCACAGCCAGGCGGACTTCGACGCGATCGCTAGGACGCTGCGGCGTGGCCAGTACCTGCCACGAAAAACCGTTCGCCAAAGTCCCCTGTTGCCAGGCCGGGTCCGGCTGGAGCGCTTCTGCCTGCACAGAACCGGCCGTCGCTATCATCAGCAAACCACCGGTTAAGAGTCGAATTTTTGTGCCCTGCATGTGAACCCCTGATGAACATTCCTGGTTACATAGGCAACCCATCGTCGGATTGCCGAAAAAGGTGGTGAATCAAATACGTCGGTTAGACCACGCGAAGGCGAAAATGTCGCATGAAGACGTAAAATAATCATGAGGTATCATTCCCCCAGAAGGGGAATGATACCTAATTTTGCGCAGGAGCCCATAGTTCATGGGCATAACATGAGGAATTACGAGGATAATTCTTGTGATTTGTCCGCGGGAACGCGGTTATTCAACACATCATCGAGCTGTTTGGCATCGAGTTCTTTCACCCATTTCGCGACGACCACGGTCGCCACGCCGTTACCCACCAGGTTGGTCAACGCGCGCGCTTCCGACATAAAGCGGTCGATACCGAGAATCAGCGCCAGACCCGCCACCGGCAGATGCCCCACCGCGGAGATGGTTGCCGCCAGTACGATAAATCCGCTACCGGTAACGCCCGCCGCCCCTTTCGAAGAGAGCAGCAGCACCACCAGCAAGGTGATCTGATGGAAGATATCCATATGGCTATTGGTGGCCTGGGCGATGAACACTGCCGCCATCGTCAGGTAGATGGAGGTGCCGTCGAGGTTAAAGGAGTAGCCGGTCGGTATTACCAGCCCCACCACCGATTTGCGGCAACCCAACTTCTCCATCTTATCCAGCATTCGCGGCAGCGCGGACTCCGAAGAGGAGGTACCGAGCACAATCAGCAGCTCTTCGCGGATATAGCGAATGAACTTGAAGATGCTAAAGCCGGTGGCCCGCGCGATTGAGCCCAGTACCAGCACCACGAACAGAATACAGGTGATGTAGAAGCAGATGATCAGTTGGCCCAGCTGTACCAGAGTACCGACGCCGTATTTACCGATAGTGAAGGCCATCGCCCCGAAAGCACCGATCGGCGCCAGGCGCATAATCATGTTAATGATGCCGAAAATGACCTGCGAGAAGCTTTCAATGACGTTGAAAATCAGCTGGCCTTTGCTACCTAAACGATGCAGCGCAAAGCCAAACAGGACGGCAAACATCAGCACCTGCAAAATATTACCGCTGGCGAAAGCGCCAATTACGCTGCCCGGGATAATATCGAGTAAGAAGGCGACAACACCCTGATCTTTAGCCTGCTCGGCGTAGACCGCCACCGCGTGCGCGTCCAGCGTCGCCGGATCGACGTTCATGCCCGCGCCGGGTTGCACCACGTTGACAATGATAAGACCGATAATCAACGCAATGGTACTCACCACTTCAAAGTAGAGTAACGCCACCGCACCGGTACGACCGACGGCCTTCATGCTTTCCATTCCGGCGATCCCTGTCACAACGGTACAGAAGATAACTGGAGCAATGACCATTTTAATCAGTTTTACGAAGGCGTCGCCGAACGGTTTCATCTGCGCGCCAAGTTCCGGGTAGAAATGGCCCAGCAAAATACCGATGGCTATGGCCGATAAAACCTGGACATAGAGGCTTTTGAAGAGAGAGAGTTTCATAGGGTGTCCTTTGGGAATAACCACAGACAATGAAAGGTTATCTGTGTCTGTGGCTTAAAAATAACACCCTGGAAACATTTCAGAAATAAGTAACCGCGAAGTTGCAACGGAATTGTTAAAATATTTGAGCTGACTCGCACAAACAACTAAAAATGTTACAAACTTGCATCATCCTTTTCAGCGTGCAGGAAGCGCTGCATAAAGCTTTCCAGCGGTAAGGCGCAACCAAACAGGTAACCCTGAGCGATGTCCACCCCCGCCGCTTGCAACCATTTCAGCTGTTCTTCTTTTTCGACGCCCTCAGCGACAATCCGCAGCTTGAGCCCGCGTGCCAGCTGAATTATCGCCGGGACCATGCTGGTATCATCCGGCACCATATCAATAAACGCCTTGTCGATTTTCAGGATATCCACCGGCAGCGATTTCATATGTTGCAGCTGGCGCAACCCGGCATAACCCATGCCGAAATCATCCAGCGCAATGCGCGTACCGGCGTCGCGCAGCGGGCGCAGCAGGGCAATCACCGCCTGCGGATCGTCAAGACGGCGGCTTTCCGTCACCTCCAGCACCAGCGTGCCCGGGGCGATACGGTAGCGTTCAATGAGCGCCAGTAGCTCAACGCCGCGCTCGGGATGCAGCAGTTGCAGGAGAGAGACGTTCACCGACAGCGGCAGCATGATCCCTTGTTGCTGCCAGGCTGCCAGTTGACGGCAGGCTTCTTCCATTACCCAATAACCTACCGGCACCATCAACCCGCAGTTTTCAATACGCTCGATCAGATCGCACGGTAGCGACCAGCTGCCATCGGCCTGTCGCTGACGCAGCAGAACTTCCGCACCGCAAATATCGCCGTTGGCAATATCCACCTGCGGCTGGAACCAGATGGCGAACTGCTGATTATCGAGCGCGGTGAGGATGTCATGCTCTTCCATTAACCGGCGCTGGGCTTTTTCCATCTGCTCAGGGTCAAAGAACTCGATCTGATTTTTACCCTTACGCCGCGCCGTCACCGCGGCGGAAACCGCACGGCGGTAGAACTGCTCGGCATTCAGCTCGCTATTAAACATCGCGATGCCGACGCTGGCGCAAGGGCGCAGCTGGACACCGTGCAGCGGCAATCGCTCGCTAATAGAAGTGAGCACTCGCTTACTTAGCGACACCGCTTCCCAAGGCTCGCTAAGTCCGGGCGCGTAAATGGCGAAATCGTAACCGCTCACCTGCGCCAGTACCATATTGGCCGGGATAACCGCTTTTAGTTTCTCGACCAGCGTTAAGAGCAGCATCTCGCGCTGGCTCTCTTTCAGGACGCCCGCGGCATCTTGCAGGGTTTCACACGCCACCACCAGCAGCGCCGAAGGCTGCGGACGGGTCGCGGTCTGCTCCAGCATCGCCATCAGAAAGGCTTTGTTGGGGAGCTCAGACACCGGAAAACGGGTCGATTGCAGCGATAGCTCATCATACTGGCGCAACAAGGACTGCTGATTGCGGTTGTAGCAGCGCACCAGCATGCCGATTTCATCGTCCTGGTGCAGTCGCGGTAGGCTCAGTTGATGCCCGAGACGATCCTGAGGCGGAATATCGTTGAGCTCGCGAGCGATGGCGCGCAGTGGGCGAACAATCAGTCGGTTGATGCACCAGGTGAGCGCTACCGTTAAAACCAGCACCAAAAGTAAGTAAGTAGTCACTAACGTCGCAAGCGCGCTCATGACGAATTTGTACATGCGATAGGAATCCGCCTGCAGCACCAGATAAGCCAGCGGCTGCGGGTTAGCCGGGCGTTCCAGCGAGTAGATTGGCAGAGATATCTGCACCGGCAGTTCAAACAGGCGAGTGATCATCACCGGCACCGGGCGTTCGGGAATAAAGCGCATCCGCAGCGCCTGGAATTGATTCGGTAGCACCACATCCGCCCGGCTGACGATGCCAGCAGGCTGAATGCGGCCCAGAATGGCTTCCGCTTCGGGAATGTCGGCTTTCAAAATTGCCGCCGACAGCGGTTCGCGAACGGAACGGGCGATACTTTCTAATTGCGTGGCCGTGGTATAGCGACTCTGTTGCACAAAGTGAAACAGTAAAATGGAACAAAAGACCAGGACAAACGCCATGGACACGCTCGCGACCATCGCCATCTGTTTAATTGTAAGTGAGCGGCTGACGCGCAACTGTGTTCTCCACTGAAACTGAACGACTATCCGGCGAGATCCATCACTACCGGTCGTTTTCAGGCTGATTATATACGCAAATTGTTCGCTCTCGCCCGCAAGACGGGTTCTTCCCGAAAGCGGCGGGCGAGGTACGGCGAGTATACGCGAACAGCGGGGTGGATTGGCGATTAGCCGTAGAAATCAGGCTAATCTGCTACCAATCCGCATAAGGCACCAACGGCTGCGGCGGCATATCCATGTCACCCTGCCAACCGGAAGCGGAATAGCGCACGTACAGCAGCGCGTGGCTCGGCGTGTAATCTTTGGCCTGCTGAATATCCACCGCCGCGCCGACAAACCAGTTGCCGGTAACTCGCCGTTCCACCAGCGCCCGTGCGGTATAACCGAAGCCCTGGCTGCTGCCGCCCTCTTCTTTTAGCTGGCTGGCCTCGTAGCGATACTGCGACGGAATCAAATTCAGCAACGGATAGCGCGCCTGAGTTTGCGTGCGCGAATGGGACCATGACACCGAACCGCCGAGTTCCCATGACCAGTTTTCGGTACGCTGACGCCAGATGACCGGCACCGAGAAAGAGAGATACTCCTGCGGGCTGTAGTAACCGCCCTGACCCAGCGTGTAGCCGCTGAGGTCTTTGTCGTAGTGCCAGATCATATTGGTCAGGCCGACGGTCACCCGGCGATTATTTTCATTGATCGCTTTATAGTAGTAACCGGTCATCCAGCGCACGCGCCAGTTGTCCTCGACGTTTTTGCCGGTGAGTTGGTCCGCACCCAACGATGACCAGATGCCGTTCGCCTCGCCTTTATCGTAGCTCAGGCTGATACCGCCGCCGGCGGCGCGTACCCCGCCCCAGGTGGTACCGGTGTGGCCGTCGTTAGGGTTATCTTTTTGCCCGCCGAAGGAGAGCAGCGAGCTGGAAATGGGCCGCCGGTGGACGTTGACGGTATAGCCGACCGGCCCGGCATCGCCGCTATAACTCAGTCCCCCCACGACATCGACCACGTTAAAGCCCATCGGCGTGGTGCCGATATCGCCGCTCCAGGTATCGTTCTTCCAGCCGACCGCCACGCTGGCGCCGCCGTCGCTCTGATTTTTGCTGCCGCCATAGCAGCTAATTTCGCCGCAGGTCCCCCAGCTCGGCGAGTAGCCGCCGTCGCTATTGGTGGAAAACGTCCCGGCGTTCATATTCACCACATCGGTACGGAAGAACATCCGTCCGTCATACAGCGGCGCGTCCACCTGCAGCATGGTGGTGTGCGCTTTGAGGTCTGAATAACCGCCGGTGCCGCTCGATCCCCAGTAGTCGTGCTCAAGGGTAACGTTAAGATCCTGCTGGCGATAAAGATCGGCGGCGTCGCTGCGGATCCCGCGCTTCAGCCAGTCATCCTGGCTATCGTTGCGGGTCAGGCGGGTAAAGGTGTCATTATCCTGCGGGCGAACGCGGGTCACGCCAGAGGCTACCATCGCGTCTTTATAGCTTTCCAGGGCCTGCTGTGGTTGATCGCTTTGCGTCTGGAAGCGCGCGGCATCACGCAGCACCAGCGCGCTTTCCATCGACGGCGGCTGGCTTTTCGCCTGCGGCACGATGCGGTCGAATATTTGTTGCGCGCCCGCGGTATCGTCAAATCCGGCGCGGGCCAGCGCTACCCGGCGCTGCATGTTGATCGATTCCGTATCCGCATCCTTCAACTGCGCGACCTGCGCGCGGGCGGCATTTTTATCGCCCTCGGCAAGATAGACTTCCGCAAGTCCCAGGCGCGCATCGCCATTATCAGCCTGCTGGCTCAGCACCCGATGGTACTGGGCTATCGCCTCTGCGCTATCGCCGCGCTGCTGCGCCCAATCCGCCAATGCCAGATCGTAGCGTACCGATTCCGGCTGCCGTTTAATCAAGGCAATAGCCTGCGCTTCCTGCCCGCTATCGCGAAGTTGGTTGACCTCGCGCATCACTTTGTCGCTTTGCAAACGCCCTTCCAGTTCACGGATATTATCGGTCCACTGTCCGCGCGGCAGCGCGTTAATTTGCGCCAGCGCCGCATCATCCTGATTATTACCGGACAGATAGAGCCCGTAGGCGTAAACCCGTTCGGCATCGCCCGGCTTGCGGTTGGCCATGTTACGCATCAGCGCGTCCGCTTCCGGCCGCTGGCCGGCGCTGACCAGATCTTTCGCCAGCCGATAGGTTATCCACACGCTTTCGGGATCCAACGCCAGACGCCGCCGCTGCACCTCCGCGGCCTGCGCCCAACTGCCCTGGCTTTCCAGCGCTTCAGCCTGTTTTTCCAGTCGGTCGTTAGTGAGACTGCGTTCGATATCATCAATACTGCGCCGCTGACTAGCGGATAGGCTGGCAATATAGGCGCTGGCTTTTTCAGGCGACTCACGGCGATAAACATTCGCCAGACCGCGTACCGCGAGGTTATTGCCGCGATCCATCCGCAGCGCCTGTCGATAGTAGCGCTCGGCAGCGGCGTCATCTTTGCGCGCCGCGGCGACATCGCCTAACCCCAGTACCGCGTAGCTGTCAGTGTTATCCACCCGCTGCGCCTGGGCGTAAGCATTTTGCGCCTGCGCCAGTTGGCCTGCTTTCAGCGCGTTATCACCCTGTTTAATCAACAGCCAATAGCGGTTGGTCTTCAGCAGACTGTCCCACTTATCGCGATTCGGGCTTTTCGGATCCATCGCGATCGCTTTATTGAGCTGCGCCACCGCCCGCACCCGGTCGCCGCGCTGTGAGTAAGCGGCGCCCAGCGCGCCGACGGCATCGCTATCGCGGGCATCGGCGCGTACCGCCTGCTGCAGATCGGCCACCGCCTGCGCCGCATTGCCGGATTTCACCGCCGCCAGTCCTTCGCTTTTAGCGCGGAAGGTCGGATCTTTCAGTTGAGTTTGTTGCTGCGCCAGCAGCAGCCGGGCGTTAGCGGCGGCGGATCCGGCGGGAAACAAGAGCAGGAATCGCTGTAATGCCTGAACGCTGCCGCTGCTGACCGACATAGTTTTAATTTCGCCGAGCCACATATCTGCCGCGATGCCGCGACCTGAAGCCGAACGCGCCATCTGTTCCAGATAGGCGAAGCCTTCCTGCTGCTTGTTATCTGAAAACATCTGCTTCGCCAGCGAGGTCAGCAGAGTGACGTTATCCGGGGTACTGGCATTGAGTTTTTTTAGCTGGCTAACGCCTTCACTATGGCGAGCGGGCAATCGCGCCACCAGCGTCCAGTATTCGATAGCCGCTTCGGTATCCGTCGGGACGCCGCCGAAGAGCTTTTCATAGGCGGCGATGGCTTCATCGACCTTTCCGGCCACGCCGAGCAGGCGCGCCTGCTGCAGCTCTTGCTGTCCTTTGTCTCCGCTGAGATCGATCTCGCTGCGCGTCGCTTTTAATGCCGCTGAGTCAGGGGCCAGTTTCGCCAGCAGATCGAGCTGCTTTTGCGCGCCGGCGGTGTCGCCCTGACGCAGCAGGTAGCGAGCCCGCGCGGCGAGATAATCTGGGTTATTCGGGTCGATCAATTCCAGTCGATAAAGCGACTGACGTACCAGGTCTTCACGGCTGCTCGCCTCGCCGAGACGCACTTGTTCCAGCAGATGCTGCTGCGCAGGGGTATTCGCCGCCTGCGCCAGCGGCAGTAGTGCGAGACCGACAGACAGCGTGATGAAGCTTAGTGAGAACTTGCGCATTCCTGGTTCCAGTCAGGTTGTAATTCGCCACCTGCGGCGAAACGAAAACGATGTTGATCCCACCCCTGGCCGAACAGCGTCAGCACCGCGCTATAGTAGGCATCCGCGTCGGGATAATGATCGGCGACCCGTTGGCGCTGTAGCGCGCGGGCGTCCTCATCTTGTAAAAACGGCAACATGGAAGCGGAGAAACCAACCGGACCCTCACCGGTGGTTTTCCCGCTGGCGATATTGGTTTTTTCCGGCGGCAATCCCTGTTTGATCGTCTGAGTCGCCATCGGTTTGAAACGCGCCAACAGCGGCGCTTTTTGTTTATCGGCGTTATTGAGCATCCCGACCCACAGATAGACGCGAATAGCGTCATAGCTACCAATAATCGGCTTATCGGTTTTCAGCTGCCAGCCGCTGCCTTTCTCATAGCGCACCCAGTCCGGCGAGAAGCCTTTCGGCGCCGTTTCCAGCAGCAGCCGCAGATTGCTGTCGCGGATCTTCGGCCACGGCGCGCCAAAGCGGGTAAAGTAGGTGGCGAGCTGCGGCGGCAGATAGCTTGGATTAAAGCGCCAGCCCTTGTCGTCCGCGAAACCGACTTTCCCCGGCAGTACCGACGGCCCCAGTCCCGGAACATCAGCGACTTCTTCATCGGCAATCCGCGCCAGCAGCGCTTTTCCTACCTCAGTATAGTTATCAACCTTCCACAGGCGTCCGGCTTCCAGCAGCGCCCAGGCAATCCACAAATCAGAATCCGATGCCGAATTGGTGTCCAGCACCGTCCATTCATCCTCGCTCTTTTTCCCCCATAGCCATCCCGGCAGATGGGCGCGCAGATCGCCCTGCGCCAGGTTGTTCTGCGTCCACTGAAATAGCTTATCGAAGCCCTGACGATCGTTGGCCGCCAGGGCGAAGAACAACGCGTAGCTTTGCCCTTCGGAGGTAGTGATTTTGCGCGCATCGCTGGGGTCGATGACTCGTCCTTCGGCGCTGACATACGCTTTTTTAAACTGCTCCCAGGCGGGCCACTGGCAGGCGGCGCTCACCTGCCCCGCCGCCAGCATTAAAACCGAGAGAAGTACCCCACGAAATGCGTTCATCAGCAATTACTCATCATCAGGATCAAGACGGCGACGGCTGAGAATACGCAGCATACGCCACAGCACCCACGCCAGCAGCACAATGCTGACGGCCGCCAGAATCGCCAACAGTATCGGATGGCTGGAGAGCGCAAACCAGATGCGCTCGAACCACGGCAGGTGGCCGACATAATAGATATCGCCAACCCGCAGGCTATTGACGCCGGATTCACGAATCACCGCCACCGAACCGAACATCGCCGCCCGTTTACCGCTGTCATTTAAGGCGTTTGTGAGCAGCTCGTTACCGCGTGGGCTATCGGCCATCAGGGCGATCACGCTGCGTTGGTCGTTGTAGGGCGACTGGAAGCCAATAATGGCCGCCATCGGCCCGGAAGAGGTGATGTCGGTTCGCGTATGCGGCGTGCGCGCGTCATCATCCGGATAGATGCTCGCCAGGTCATAATGACGCATCGGCGTTTTCACCCAGCTTTTGGTCGCCTCGACCAGTAGATTGATTTTGGTATCGTCTTTCAGCGACGGCGGAATAGCGCCAATCAGCATCAGATCGGCATCTTTGCCCTTAATCTGGTTGCCGTCGTCGGTCATCTGCACGTTGATAGCCGCCAGCCCGGTCTGTGCGCCGATGCCGCCTACCGCCTGCAGCAGCGTCTCAACCTGACCCGCATCAGGCGTTTTCGGCACCACGATTAGCGTCTGAGAAAGATCGGCCATGCGGGTATACGGGAAACCGGCATTAGCGAAGACGCGCAGATCCGGCATCGCCAGGAAGTGGTAATACTTCGAAAAGTCGATGGTGGAGTCATCGCCGATCACCACGTGGTTCTGCACCGGCTGGAAGGTAATACAGTTATCGATGTTGCCGCCGGGCATCGGGTTCATGTACTGAAAATCGAAGCGCAGCTGGTTCATCGCGCCAAGACGCAGCGCGGGTATGGTCACCTGGTTCTGGCCATCCAACAGCCCCTGCAGCACCGGCAGGCGTAAAATTAGCTTATTCACATCCTGCGAGCTATTGAGGCTAAACGACTGCAGGAACTGATCGTTAAGGCTGATATCCATCCGCGAGCTGTCTTTGATAGGCGGCATGGTATAGCGATATTTCAGATCCATATCGATGCCGTTGGCGCGAAGCAGGTATAGATCCGGCGGTAGATTCAGCGCCAGGTTAATCGAATCTGGCACCAGGCCGCTTGATTGCAGCTGCTGCTCATAGGTTTTCAGCTCGCCGAAAGTCACCGGTCTGTCGGTACGGACCCAGTTCGGCGCGTCATACGGCTGGCGCGCCTTCAACTCTTTCACGCCATCCACTACCACGCTATCGCCGCGGAACAGAATATTGCCCTGGGCAATACCCTTCGCCGCCACCAGCAGGTCTTGATCGTTGCGACCGAAGATCACCAGCAGCTTGACGTACGGGTTGCTCGGGTGGTTGACCATTTCGATGGTCGGCGCTTTCACCGGCGGATGGTCGCGCAGGAAGTCCGGACGCTTATCGTTGGTGGCGAAGATGATAGCGTTGCGTTCCGGTATCTCATTGAAGTGGACCGGGAACTGCTGACCGCGCCAGCCGGCCTTGCTGCCAAACCAGGAGGCGACAATCGCCGCCGCCTGCTGCTGTTTGACGTCAGGCGCAGCAGCAAAAACCATCGGCAACGTCAGCGGACGGTTGTCGCGCGAGTCGTAGAACGGTACCGGGAAGTGGGACAGGTCGTTACGTACCTGCAGCGACTGATAGGTTAAATCCAGCGAGCTCTCACGGCCGATATCGAGCCACAGCGTACTGCTGGCCGGGTTTTCGCAAACGTCGCGATAGTGGCCGACAAACTCCAGCCGCACGCGGTTAAAATCGGTGATATACAGTGGATCGACGGGGATCTGGGCGCTCACTTTTTTACCCAGTTGCTCTTTGGTGACCGGCAGTACGCCCATCAGCTCGTCGTTGAGATAAACCTTCAGCTGCGATTGCACCGGCAGCAGCGATGGCGACGGCGTGTAGTCAAGATTGAGCAGCGCTTTGGCGACCACTTCATCACTGCGCATGCCGAATTCCACGGCGCCCTCTGGGTGCGAACCGCGTAGCACCATACTCCCCGGCGGCGGTGCGATTTGCGCAAAAGTCAGCTTCACGTCGCGAGAGGGAATGTTGTCCGCCACCACCACCGGCGCGGCAGGATCGATAACCGCCGCCGTCGGCTGGCCATCGATAATCACCGGCGCTGGCTGGGCCGCACCCGTTGTGGCGGGAGCGTCGACCACCGCGGCATTCGGCGTCGCCGCCGGAGCCGAAAATGTTGCGAAGGGGTACCAGCTGCTCATTCCCACCGCCACTGCACAAATCAAGGAAAGTTTTCTTTTCATCGCATTATCATCATTGTTGAGCCATTGCTGGTTCTGCCGAAAGCACCGCCGCGGCGCGTTCGGGACGGCGCGGCAAAAACGATACAATCCAGGCCACCAGCGAGGTGAGCGAGCGGAAAATAACCTTCACCGACGGCGGCGAGAACTCCGCCAGGTGACGATATCCACGGAACCCCAGCTTGAGGATATCCAGCAGGCTTTCCATCGGCTTATCTTCCGGGAAGCTGTCCTGCCAAAGCGCCCACGTATCAGCGCGGGCAAACGTACACTGCACAAAATCAATATGTTGCTGGTTAGTCAGCGGCAGCAATTGCAGGCCGACTTCACCGCCGTTGACCCGCGCGACGCGAACCGGGAAGACGTATTCTTGCTGTCCGCGTTTGAGCAGCAAATTCACGTGTTGCCCTTCCAGTACCCGCGCGTCGCCGTGAATTTTTATCCCCAGGCCGCCGTCAGAGTAGTCATGAACGGTACAGGAGAACAGGTGGCCATCCGGGCGGGCAATCGCCGCCGGCATCGACATCTCTACGCGGTGCGAACGCCGCACCTGCTTGCTCTCCACCGACACCGCCACGGCGCCGCCGAGGATGATTAAGTTATAAAACACCCAGATGATGCTGACCCAGACGGTTAAAATTTCGTTCTCGGGTCCGTACATAAAGCGCCAGATGCCGACCGCCACGCCCACCAGATTAAGCAACACCAGATAAATATAGGGGCGTGAGATAACCCAATCGACATACTCATCTTTCACTAGTCCGCCTTTGGCGGTGACGTTGAACTTGCCTTTGTGCGGGTTAATCAGCGCGACGAAGGTCGGCGGCGCGATATACCATGCCAGCACCGTTTCGTAGATTTCACTCCAGAAGGAGTGGCGGTACTTGCCCTGGATCTTCGAGTTCGTCAGGCTGGCATGGATCATATGCGGCAGCACGAACAGCGCGATCATAAGCGCCGGCGCATAGATGATATAGGCGTGTAACAGCAGGAATGCCAGCGGCGCGGTAAGGAAGATAAGCCGCGGGATACCGGACAAAAAGTGCAGCATCGCGTTGACGTAGCAGATACGCTGCGCCAGCTTCAACCCTTTACCAAACAGCGGGTTATCAAGACGGAAAATCTGCACCATTCCGCGCGCCCAGCGAATACGCTGGCCGATATGCGCCGACAAGCTTTCCGTCGCCAGCCCCGCCGCCTGAGGGATGCGCATATAGGCGGAGGTATGGCCACGACGATGCAGGCGCAGTGAGGTGTGGGCATCCTCGGTGACCGTCTCGACGGCGATACCGCCGATTTCATCCAGCGGGCCGCGGCGAATGACCGCGCAGGATCCGCAGAAAAAGGTCGCATCCCACATATCGTTGCCGTCCTGCACCAGGCCGTAAAACAGCGTCCCCTCGTTCGGCGTTTTACGAAAACGGCCCAGGTTGCGTTCGAACGGATCCGGCGAGAAAAAGTGGTGCGGCGTCTGCATCATCGCCAGCTTTTTATCCTTCAGGAACCAGCCCATGGTCATCTGCAGGAAGGAGCGGGTCGGCACGTGGTCGCAGTCGAAAATAGAGACGAACTCGCCCTTCGCATACTTCAACGCATTGTTGATATTACCGGCCTTGGCATGTTCGTGGCTGGTACGCGCGATGTAATGGACGCCGACATCTTTTGCGAACTGGCGAAACTCTTCGCGCCCGCCGTCATCAAGGATCCAGATATTGAGCTTATCCTTCGGCCAGTCGATACCCTGCGACGCGTAGATGGTATTTTTCACCACGCTAAGATCTTCGTTGTAGGTCGGGACGAAGATATCCACCGTCGGCCATTCGTTCATATCTTCCGGCAGCGGCACCGGCTGGCGATTGAGCGGCCACACCACCTGGAAATAGCCCAACACCAGCACAATCCAGGCGTAGGTTTCGGCAAACAGCAAAATCAACCCGCACACCAGGCTGACCGGATCGTTCCAGTTCAGCGTGGAGGTATAGCGCCACCAGATGTAGCGACAGGAAACGGTCAGCGACAACACGATCAACATCAGGGCGGAGAAACGCCCCGGAATACGCCGCACCAGCAGCGCGACGCCCCACAACAGCAGCAGGAAAATAAATTGCGACAGCGGGTTAAACGGCTGGGTGATACACAACAGCGCCAGAATCAGCGAGAAGAAGGTGATGGTACCCAGCACCAGCCGCCGCAGCTGTGGATGCAGGTGCTCAAGCTCTTTCTGCTTATCGAGATGGCCGGTACGGGTGTTGACCTTTTCCGGTAATTTTTCCATCCACTGCGCGTAGCGCCCGTGAACCCCTTCCAGCGCCGCCAGCGAGCGCCAGTTAATTTTTTTATCCGGTTCCGGCACCCGGGTCGCCAGTAGCCAGAGCGACTGCAGCAAATAGCGTATCGGATCTAACGGGCGTGGGCGATGCGGATTAATATGCGGAAAATAGTCGCCGTGGTGTTCGCGAATAGCTTGCCAGCGCGGCGTCTCAAGCGGCATTAACGCCCACGCCAACGACACCCACAGGCATCCGAGAAAAGCTGAAAGCACCGACGCGCCATGCTGACGATAGTCATCATAACGTGCGCTCAAGCGCTCGCCCACCGGCGGCGCCAGCAGCAACGTACTCAGGCGGATCATGCCGCTCCCTCTCTGGCATAGTGCAGCAGACACCAGTTGGCCAGCGTCAGCACCTCTTCCGCCGCCAGCGAATCCTGGCGATATTCGCCAAGCGGCTGTTTAGCCGCCAGACATTCCGCCATCGCTTCATCGCGGTGAATCGTGACCGGCAGAATACGGCGCTGGCTTTCCAGCCACAGTTGATAGAGATCTTCCTGCAGCTGACTGCCGACGCGCAGGTCGTTAATCAAAATATCCGCATTAGCAGGCAGCGCCTGCTGATGCAGGCGAATATGGCTATTGCCGTCGGGATGCACAACCTGTAGAGCGCGATGGCAAACGCTCAGTAATTCGCGGGTAAGCGGAGAGTAGCCTTCGGGTATATCAATCAGCAGCCAGCGGTGGCTCCCCTGCTGGTCGAGCAATTTGATTTGCTCCGCGATGGGTTCCAGCGTCGGACTGAACTTATCTACGTGCTCACGTTCGCCAGGCGTCAGGCGGCCAAACGGCAGAAGATCGATATGCGCGGTGTAGCGCAGCCCGGCGTCGCGCCAGTCACCTCCGTCAATCAACGAGCGCGCCCAGCCGTTGCGATGGTCGAAATCAACGTTGAAGAAAAAGCGCAGCATATTGTCCGGGCTGGCATCGACCACCAGCACGGTTTCACCGAGCAGCTGTAGCGCCCAGGCCAGTGCGGCGGTAATAGATGTGGTGCCTACGCCGCCGCGTATGCCTTGTAATCCCAGAATCGCCATCGACGGCTTCCTTACTTTTTCTCAGCTAATTCGGCCAACAGCGGCCAGCGTTGCAACGCCGCAGCGAGCTGTTCGCGTCGGGAAATGTCGTGGTAATCAATATCCGGCAGGGAAAATGCCCGGCTTAATGCCAGGAAATCATTTTGGAAGGTATATCCCAGCGTTGCATCGCCAGGTACCGTAGGGTCTTTTTCCGGCATTTCTCTGTCCATTCGAAAAACACATTATAAAACCAGGAAGTGGAAACCGCTCATCCCTAAAATTACGTGTACATGCTAAAACTGATGTCCTTTAATTTCAATGTTAGGTTTACTCTCACGCTTTCGCTAGTAAACTAATCATTGTAAATAGGGCACGCGAGGAACATCGTGGATATTGTATATACATTGGGTATTTCATCATTATGGGACGAAGTATGCCATATGCCCGTTGGCGGGGTATGGTGGCTTAATGTCGACCGCTATGCCGACGCCGTCAGCCTGCTGAATCAAACGCTGGAAAGCCAGGCTCCGGAAAGCAAGGTCGCCGCCATAATAATGGGTAAAAAACCTAATGAAGTCATATCATTAAAAAAAGATCGCGGTCCTGATAAAATCGCACTATTCACGATGCCAGATCGCCCGGAAGGCCTGCAGGAGTTGCACCGCGACATACTTTGTTCTATGGAACCTGGCAACTATTTATTTATTCTGCTATGTACAGAAAATTCCTGGCAAAATATAAAAACCGAAGAATTACTCCATTGGGTAGAAAAATCTAATCGATGGGCCAAATACCATAACTGCTCTCTTATGGTACTTAATTCGGCTAATGATACCGACAAACAACTTTCTCCGTTATTACGCCAGTACCGCGCCCTTTCCGGGCTGGCGAGCATTCGTTATCAGGGCGATAGCCATCTATTTGATATCGCGTGGTGGGGCAGTGAGAAAGGTATTAGCGCGCAGCAGCAGCTGGTTATTTTACACGATGATGAAGGCTGGCGGCTGGCGCAGAGCGAAGAAGCGGCAGTGCAACCGCGTAGCGACGAAAAAATCGTCCTCAGTAATTTGCGCGTGCTGGAAGGGGCGCCTGCGCTTTCCGAATACTGGACGTTGTTCGAAACCAATGACGCCGTCTTTGAAGCCGGTCGTACCGCGCAGGCGGCCACCTTGCTATTTTCCATTACCCAAAATGAGCAAATAGAGCAGCTCGGACGCTATATCCATACCCTGCGTCGCCAGCGCGGCAGCGCCTTAAAAATCGTGGTACGTGAACAAACGCCGAGCCTGCGCGCCACCGATGAACGCTTGCTGTTAAGCAGCGGCGCCAACATGGTAATCCCCTGCAGCGCCGGGCTTTCTCGCTGCCTTACGCTTATTGAAAGCGTGCAAAAGCAGAAATTTACTCGCCACGTTCCGGAAGACTTCAACACGCTGTTGACCTGGAGCCGGCCGCTTAAACTTCGCGGTTATCAAAAGTGGGACGCCTTCTGTGAAGCGGTCAGCAATATCATGGCCAACACGCTGCTGCCGCCGGATAGCAAAGGGGTAATGGTGGCGCTGCGCCCCGCGCCGGGGCTACGTGTCGAACAGGCGTTAACCCTTTGTAAACCCAACCGCATGGGCGATATCGCGACGATCGGTAATAATCGATTAGTGCTGTTTTTATCGTTTTGCCGGGTAAATGACCTGGACACGGCGTTAAACCATATCTTCCCTTTACCGACCGGAGACATTTTTTCTAACCGTATGATTTGGTTTGAAGATAAGCAAATTTCCGCGGAAATCCTGTTGATGCGCGGCATATCTCCTGACAACTGGAACACGCCGCTGCCGATTACGGTGGGCAAAAACGAAGCCCTTAACGTTAAACACGATGGGCGCCAGTGGCGGCGAATCCCTGAACCCTGGCGACTCTCCACCGACGGAGAACCGCGGTCATGATGTCTATCGCCGATATCATTCAGCTGATCGTATTGTGCGCCCTGCTATTTTTCCCGCTGGGATACCTGACGCGCCATTATCAGCGCCGTATTCGCACCACTTTACGTTTGATGTTCTTTAAACCCCGTTTCGTGAAACCGGCCGGCGTACTGCGCCGGGAGAGCGCGACCAGGCAGGGCAAACCGAAAAAATGACCAAAGCAAAAACTACCGCTACGCCGCTTCCGCTATGGCAGTACTGGCGCGGCCTGTCCGGCTGGAACTTCTATTTTCTCGTGAAGTTTGCCCTGCTGTGGGCGGGATACCTGAACTTCCATCCAATGCTCAACCTGGTGTTCCTCGCCTTTTTGCTGGTGCCGATCCCCCGTGAAAAACTGCACCGGATACGCCACTGGATAGCGATTCCGCTCGGCTTTGCCCTGTTCTGGCATGACACCTGGTTACCGGGTCCGGAAAGCATCATGAGCCAGGGCTCGCAAATCGCCGGTTTCAGCGCCGATTACATCTGGGACCTGATCACCCGTTTTATTAACTGGAATATGGTCGGCGCCTTCTTTGTGCTGCTGGTGCTGTGGCTATTCATCAGCCAATGGCTGCGCGTTACCGTCTTCGTTTCGGCGATCATGGTCTGGCTGGTTATCAGCCCGCTGCTGCCCTCCTTTACTTTATGGCCCGCCGGCCAGCCGAACACCGCAGCGGCCACGCCGGCGGCAACGACCGGTGGAACGACATCAGCCGCGGCATCAACCAGCGCCGCCGCCAGCGGCGATATCCCACCGCAGACCGAACCGCCAACCTCAGCTAACCTTAGCAATTGGCTGAAAACTTTCTATGCTTCTGAACAGAAAAGAAAAACACCGTTCCCGGATCAGCTGCCTGGGGATGCGCAGCCGTTCGATCTGCTGGTTATTAATATCTGTTCCCTGTCATGGTCAGACATTGAGGCTGCCGGGTTGATGGATCATCCGCTGTGGAAACATTTCGATATCCTCTTCAAAAACTTCAACTCCGCCACTTCCTACAGCGGCCCGGCAGCCGTTCGCCTGCTGCGCGCCAGCTGCGGCCAGCTATCGCATAACAACCTGTATCAGCCGTCTGGCAACGAGTGCTACCTGTTCGAAAATCTGGCCAAACTCGGCTTTACCCAACAGTTGATGCTGGGGCACAACGGCGTATTCGGCGACTTCCTCAAAGAGGTTCGCTCGCTCGGCGGCATGCAGAGTCCGCTGATGGATCAGAGCGGTTTGCCGGTAATCCTGCAAGGCTTCGACGGATCGCCGGTTTACGACGACCAGGCGACGCTCGATCGCTGGCTACAGTCTACCGAGAAGCTTAACACGCCCCGTACCGCGACCTTCTACAACACGCTGCCGCTGCACGATGGCAACCATTATCCCGGCCAAAGCAAAACGGCCGACTATAAGGCCCGCGCGCAGAAGTTCTTTGATGAGCTGGACGCCTTCTTCACCGAACTGGAAAAATCGGGGCGTAAAGTGATGGTGGTGGTGGTGCCGGAACACGGCGCCGCGCTGAAGGGGGATAAGATGCAGGTTTCCGGGCTGCGCGATATCCCAAGCCCGTCGATTACCAACGTACCTGCGGCGGTGAAATTCTTCGGCATGAAGGCTCCGCATCAGGGCGCCGCGGTGGAAATCACTCAGCCTTCCAGCTACCTCGCGGTTTCTGAACTGGTGGTGCGCGCCCTGGACGGTAAGATGTTTACCGAAGATAACGTCAACTGGCAGCAATACACCGCAAATCTGCCGCAGACCGCGGCGGTATCAGAAAACTCCAACGCCATTGTCATTCAGTATCAGGGCAAACCCTACGTGCAGCTAAACGGCGGCAGTTGGGTACCGTATCCGCAGTAAAGACGAAAAAGGCCGCAGGAGAATTCCTGCGGCCTGTTCGGGCGCAAATTGCCAACGCAGCAGACTCACGCCCGCCGGTCCGTCACTTCTGGTTGTGCATCCAGCTGACGATAATGCTGACCACGATGCCAGCAATTATCGGCGCCGCCAGATCGTCCCATAAGATCAGACCTAACTGTGTGAGCGTCATAGAGCCGCCTGTATTGCAATGGCAACCGTTCGCGGCTATCTTTAACTTGTCTGGAGTTAGTGATAGCCCTCGTTCAGTTGCCTGGTTAACACCAGCAACGTGCGAGGGTTTTCTCTTTCCAGCAACTTATCTATGCCGCCGGGGTTCAAGCCCCCGCAACATTGCGCCTCACCGGGCGAACCCGGCTTGGCGTCGATTCTACTGCTCCTTGTCATCGCCTTCACCACGCCCTTTGGCAATCTGCGAGGCGCATTCCAGCCCTCCCCCGCAGAAATCATCACGCGACAACCCGCTTCCCATCACGCCCGCGCTTTCTCGGGATTCTCATCCTGATCAACGGCAAAGCAGGCCACCAGTTGGCCACCGTAATCCTTAAGCTGCGGCTGAAGCTGGGTGCATGGGCCAAAGCGTCGGCGGCAGCGCGCATTGAAGGCGCAGCCCGGCGGCGGATTCAGCGGGCTCGGCAGTTCGCCGGTGAGCTTAATGCGCTCGCGTCGATCGTCCGGGTTCAGACGCGGCGTCGCTGACAACAGGGCCTGAGTATACGGATGACGCGGGTTATTAAAGATCTGGTCCTTGGTCCCCTTCTCCACGCAGCGGCCAAGATACATCACCATGACTTCATCAGCGATGTGCTCGACGACCGAGAGATCGTGGGAAATAAACACGTAGGACAAGCCTAAATCCTGCTGCAGGTCCATCATCAGGTTCAGCACCTGGGCACGTACCGAAACATCCAGCGCGGAGACCGGCTCATCGGCAATCACCACATCCGGATCCAGCATCAGCCCGCGGGCAATAGCGATACGCTGGCGCTGGCCGCCGGAGAACATATGCGGGTAGCGATCGTAATGTTCCGTTTTCAGACCCACCTTCGCCATCATCGCCAGCGCTTTTTCACGCCGCTGCTCTTTGCTCAGGCTACTGTTGATCAACAGCGGCTCTTCCAGAATCTGCCCCACTTTTTTACGCGGGTTCAGCGAACCATATGGATTCTGAAACACAATCTGGATTTTTTGCCGCCGCAGCTTTTGCGCCTGCGGGTCGTGCTTGAGCAGATCCTGCCCCTGATAATACAGCTCGCCGCCGGTGGGAATTTCAATCATCGTCAGCAAACGACCCAGCGTCGATTTGCCGCATCCCGACTCCCCCACCACCGCCAGCGTTTTACCGCGTTCAAGGGTAAAGGAGACGCCGTCCAGCGCTTTTACCAACCGTTCCGGAGCAAACAACCCTTTCTTTACCGGATAGTGTTTTTTCAGATCAATGGCCTGCAACAGCGGTTGTTGCGTGGCGGCCTTTTGCGTACTCATAATCCAGGCCTCCCGGCATCATCGAGTGGGTAGTGGCATTTTGACTGACGGCCGCCGTCGAGATCCGCGAGCGCGGGCTCTTCGCTCCGGCATTTATCCGTGGCATAGGGGCAGCGCGGGTTCAGCAGGCAGCCGTTTGGGCGGTCATATTTCCCCGGAACAACCCCCGGTAGCGATGCCAGACGCGCCTTATCCTGGGCAAACTCCGGCAGCGCGCGCAGCAGCGCCTGGGTGTAAGGATGGCGCGGCGCGCGGAAGATATCTTTCGCATCCCCGGTCTCCACCACCTGACCCGCGTACATGACGATAATTTTATGCGCGGCTTCCGCCACCAGCGCCAGGTCATGGGTAATCAACACCAGCGCCATATTTTCTTGCTGCTGCAACTCCAGCAGCAGTTCGATAATCTGCGCCTGAATGGTCACATCCAGCGCGGTGGTCGGTTCATCGGCAATCAGCAGTTTTGGCCGGCAGGCGATAGCCATCGCGATCATCACGCGCTGGCTCATCCCACCGGAAAGCTGATGCGGGTAAACGTCCAACCGCGACGCCGGGTCAGGAATACCCACCAGGTTCAGCAGGTCGATCGCCCGCTGGCGGCGGGTTTGCTTATTGCCGCCCTGATGGACCTTAATCGCTTCCATTATCTGATAGCCGACGGTAAAGCACGGGTTGAGGCTGGTCATCGGATCCTGGAAGATCATTGCCACTTCCGCCCCCACCAGTTGACGCCGCTCTTTTTCCGAAATTCGCTGCAGATCGCGGCCGTTAAATTCCAGTTTGTCCGCCATCACCCGACCGGGGTAGTCAATCAGGCCCATAATCGCCAGCGAACTCACCGACTTACCTGAACCCGACTCGCCTACGATACCGACCACTTCGCCCTGCTTCACGCTATAGCTGATGCGGTCCACGGCGCGGAACGGCGCATTTTGCTCGCCGAAATGCACCGATAATTTATCTACATTTAATAACGCCATCTCGAACCTCTTACTGCTTCAGTTTGGGATCGAGCGCGTCACGCAGACCGTCACCCATCAGGTTAAATGCCAGCACCGTCAGCAGGATCGCCACGCCCGGGAAGGTCACCACCCACCAGGCGCTTTGTGCGAACTGCAATACGTCGGAAAGCATGGTGCCCCACTCAGGCGTCGGCGGCTGCGCGCCCATGCCGAGGAACCCCAGCGCTGCCATGTCGAGAATGGCGTTAGAGAAGCCCAGCGACGCCTGAACGATCAACGGCGCAAGACAGTTAGGGAGAATATTAACGAACATCTGGCGCATCGCGCCGGCGCCCGCTACGCGGGAAGCGGTCACGTAATCGCGGTGCACTTCCACCAGCACCGCCGCGCGCGTCAGACGCACATAGTGCGGTAGGGCGACGAAGGTGAGCGCCAGCGAAGCATTGACGATTGATGGTCCGAAGATAGCCACCAGCACCAACGCCAGCAGCAGGCTGGGCAGCGCCAGCATGATATCGACCACGCGCATGATGATGGAGTCCACCACCCCGCCGAAATAGCCAGCAACCAGCCCCAGCACCACGCCGAGGATTAGCGACAACACCACCACCAGACAGCCCACCAGCAGCGACAGGCGCGCGCCGTACATCAGGCGCGAGAGAATATCGCGCCCCACGTCATCGGTGCCAAGCAGGTGCGCCATACTGCCGCCATCCTGCCAGAACGGCGGCGCCAGCAGCGAATCACGGAACTGATCCGCCGGGTTATAAGGGGCGAGAAAGTTGGCGAATACCGCGATGATAATCATCACCGCCACGTATACCAACCCGACGACTGCCCCTTTGTTGCGTTTGAAATAGTGCCAGAACTCCTGCAGCGGGGTCATTGGCACCGGCGCGGCGACAACTTTATTTTCTGTAATTTGTGACATGATGGCCCCTTACTTCTTATGCCGGATACGCGGGTTCACCACGCCGTACAGCAGGTCGACCAGCAGGTTGACGAGAATAATCATCGTCGCCACCAGCAGCACCCCGCCCTGCACAACTGGATAATCGCGGCGCTGTAGCGCATCGATAAGCCAGCGGCCTAAACCTGGCCACGAAAAAATCGTTTCGGTCAGAATGGCGCCCGCCAGCAGCGTGCCCACCTGCAGACCAATCACCGTGACCACCGGCAGCATCGCGTTGCGTAGCGCATGGATGACAATCACCCGCATGCGGGTTAACCCCTTAGCGCGAGCGGTACGGATGTAATCCTCGCCAAGCACTTCCAGCATCGACGATCGGGTCATACGCACGATCACCGCCAGCGGAATCGTACCCAGCACGATGGCGGGTAGGATCATATGCATTAAGGCATCGATAAAGTCGCCCTGTTCACCCCAGATGGCGGTGTCAATCAGCATAAAACCGGTCAGCGGCAGGGTATCGTCAAGGAATACCGTATCGCTGATACGCCCGGATACCGGCGTCAGGTTCAACTGCACCGAAACCAGCATAATCAGCATCATGCCCCACCAGAAGATAGGCATCGAGTAGCCGGTCAGCGCCAGGCCCACGGCGGTATGGTCAAAGATGGAGCCGCGTTTTACCGCAGCCAGCACGCCCACCGGAATACCGACGGCGACGGCGAAAATCATCGCGCAGACGCCCAGTTCGAGGGTGGCCTTAAAACGCGGGACAAACTCTTGCCACACGGGAATGCGGCTTTTCAGCGAGATCCCTAAATCACCGTGCAGTACGCCCCAAATATAATGGGCATATTGCTGCCACAGCGGCTTATCGAGGCCCATTTCGGCCAGCAGCTGCGCGTGACGTTCGGGGGAAATACCACGTTCGCCCGCCATAATCATCACCGGATCGCCGGGGATCATATGCACGAAGGCAAAGGTGAGAAGGGTAATACCGATAAATGTCGGGATGACGAGTCCCAAACGTCGGAGAATAAACTGCAACATAACCCGGATTCTCTCTAGTGACGCCAGGCCTGGTGACAAGGCGTCTGTATTGCTCACAAATGTATTCCCCGAATAGCGGGAATACGCCCCCCGCCTCTCCCACGCGGGGAGAGGGGGTCAGGCATCGTGCTTATTATTCGACAGAGACGTTATCGAAGTGGTGTTTGCCAAGCGGATCAACCACATAGCCTTTGACTTCTTTACGCACTGGCTCGTAAACGGTGGAGTGGGCGATGATCAGCGCCGGAGCCTGGTCATGCATCACTACCTGAGCCTGTTTGTACAGTTCAATACGCTTGTTGTGGTCGTCGGTGGCGCGTGCCGGTTGAATGAGGTCTTCAAACGGCTTGTAGCACCAGCGAGAGTAGTTAGAGCCGTCTTTCGCCGCGGCGCAGCTGAACAGAGTTGCGAAGAAGTTATCCGGATCCCCGTTGTCGCCGGTCCAGCCCATCATCACGGTCTGGTGTTCGCCCGCTTTCGCACGTTTCAGGTACTCGCCCCACTCATAGGTGACGATCTTGGCCTGTACGCCGACTTTCGCCCAGTCGGCCTGGATCATTTCAGCCATACGGCGCGCGTTCGGGTTATACGGACGCTGTACCGGCATTGCCCACAGGTCGATGGTGAAGCCTTTTTCCATGCCCGCTTCTTTCAGCAGCTGCTTCGCCTTTTCAGGATCGTAGGTGTAGTCTTTAACGTCATCGTTATAGCCCCACATGGTCGGCGGGATCAGGTTCTTCGCCGACTGGCCGGCGCCCTGATAAACGGCCTTGATGATCGCTTCTTTGTTCACCGCGTAGGTCAGCGCCTGGCGAACTTTGACGTTATCGAGCGGTTTTTTCTCGGTGTTGAAGGAGAGATAACCCACGTTCAGACCCGGCTGTTCCAGCAGGTTGATGTTTTTATCTTCCTTCATGCGCGCGATGTCAGCCGGGTTCGGATAAGGCATCACCTGGCATTCGTTTTTCTGCAGCTTGGCGTAGCGTACGGAAGCGTCCGGAGTGATGGAGAAGACCAGACGATCGATCTGCGGCTTGGTGCCCCAGTAGCCCGGGAAGGCTTTATACAGAATGCGCGAGTCTTTTTGGTACTGCAGCAGCTGGAATGGGCCGGTGCCGATTGGGTTGAGGTCTACTTTTTCCGGCGTGCCGGCTTTCAGCATGTTGTCGGCATACTCTTTCGACAGGATAGAAGCAAAGTCCATCGCCAGGTCAGCGAGGAACGGCGCTTCCGGGCGAGTCAGCACGAACTGGACGGTATTATCGTCCACTTTCTTCACTTCGCTAATCAGGTCCTGCAGGCCCATCCCTTCGAAGTACTCATAGCTGCCGCCAGAGACTTTATGGTAAGGATTTTTGTCATTTTTCTGACGGTCGAAGGAGAACACCACATCGTCGGCATTCAGATCGCGCGTCGGTTTAAAATCTTTATTATCCTGCCACTTCACGCCTTTACGCAGGTGGAAAGTATAGGTTTTACCATCCTCGCTGACATCCCACTTCTCAGCCAGGCCAGGAATAACTTCGGTCGTACCGGTTTTGAATTCAACCAGGCGGTTGTAAATAGGTACCGAGCTGGCGTCATAGGTGGTACCAGAGGTGAATAGCTGTGGGTTAAAGCCTTCCGGCGAACCTTCAGAACAATAAACCAGGGTTTTAGCTTGTACGCTTGCGGCGACGGTCATGGCGACCAGGCTCAGACCAAGCTTCAGCATCCCTGACTTTTTCAAGGAAATACTCATTATTCTGCTCCAAAACTGTGATGTTGTTTGCATATAGCCGCCAGACCTTTATTTATTTTTTACCCGGTCTGGTCGGTGGTGCCCGAAGGCGTTGAGAGAGATGGGGATTCCGTTCGCTAAAACGACTGAGTTGCAGTACGGATTCTCCATGAAATGCCCCTCATGCCGTACAATCTGTCAACAGAATGGAGAAACGTCAATACAGCTAACCGGGTTTTGCGTCAGGGGTGAGAATCGGTGGGCAAAGATTAAAAAAACTTGATGGCGCTATTTTCAGCAGAGAAATTTATGCTACCGGTAATAAACCAGAATAAAGCCCTTAATAGTTTGCAACATCTGGTGATAAACAATTCTTAAAAATGGTGAAAATTTCTTCCCATGTGGCCATTATGTGAGCGATTAATAGCGCGAACGTTAAAACGCACAGCGGAAAATGCTGTACTTAGTCATAAGCTTCGCGAAAAAAGATCTATTCATCGATAAAAAAAAGCAATGGAAGATGTCACAAAACAGCGAACAGCTGGCGAGATGCGCGGGGAAATGCGATTTTTGTGATTCTGACAAGGTTTTCACCCCGGCTTGCGCTGCGCTGAGCCGGGCTACCGGGCTGGTTATGCGCTGTGCGAATGTAGCCCTGATAAGGCGCTTGCGCCGCGATCAGGGAAGCGCTCGAGTCGAACCCCTGCCCCCGGAGGTTCTCATCCTCTTCGGGCCGCAGATGCAAAAAAGCCTGCTCATTGAGCAGGCTTTTCGAATTTGGTCGGTGATAGAGGATTCGAACCTCCGACCCCTTCGTCCCGAACGAAGTGCGCTACCAGGCTGCGCCAATCACCGAATGCGGGGCGCATCTTACTGCTGGGATGCACACCCGTCAATGCCTTATTAGCAAAAAATCAATCAAGCGGCGAGAATCTCGCCACTGCAGCTATTCTTTCACCGCTTTCTTCGAAGCCGGCACGCGACACCAGTTATTGTTTTCATTAATCCCGCCGTCCGGCGAGGTATAACCAAGACAACCCATAATGGTGTCATACAGCTCAACGTGACGGTGCGGAGCCTTCGTCGCCGCCTGCTGCTTGAGACGCGCAAAGGAGGCGGCATGGTCCGGGTTCGCCAGATACTTATCCGACATCCAGACCATCATCGGCACGCGGAACTGTTCCGGCGGCGCCATCATGCGCGGCGTACCGTGCAGATGTTCGTGTTCATTAATCGACTCGCCGTGATCGGCGGCGTAGAACACGATAGCCTTTTTATCCCGCAGTTGGTCCAGCACGCTAACGATAAAGTGATCCACGTAGGTGACGCTATTATCGTAAGAGTTTATCAACTCGGCCTTCGAACATTTGCTATCCACGCCGATACACTCCGGTTTCCATTGCGCGAAGCTGCGCGGATACCGCTGGGTGTAGTTAAAGTGCGATCCCTTGGTATGCAGGATAATCAAGCGCTTGCCATCAGGATTTTGCTCCATACCGCGCTTCATCTCATCGACCAGCAGCATATCATCCACGTTCTTGCCGCGGTTGCGCGGCTCGGCGCCGATCTGCTCGCGATAGGCGATATTGTTGGCCATCGTATTGCTGTAGAACCACATCTCGCTCTGCATGGCGTACAGGTCGCCGGCAAAACCTAGCTGGTGCAGAACAGCGAACACATTCTGCTCTTTCAACGTCCGCTGCGGATTATCATCCGCCCCGCCCTCGCGTACGAACATACAGCGCAACGATAACTTGGTGGCGGTATCGCAAGAGGTGCCGCGGAAGGCGACAAGATTCTTCTCCTGCGCCAGCTTCGGCGTGGTATTACGGTTATAGCCGAGTATACCCATATGATCCCAGCGGGTGGTCTCGCCGATAATAAACACCACGTAAGTATCATCAAGATCCTGCGGCGCCACGTAGGTAAATTTTTTCGCTGGGTTAATCAATGATTTATTATCAGACGACTCATCCACCTGCGCCCAGGCGTACAGCCCGAGCGCCGACAGCCAGTTAGAAGGCAGATACGAGTTGGCAATGACGCCGCCGTAGCTTGGCATATCGACTTCAGAGTTGCGCTCGATATCATGCTGACGTAGCTCAAGCAGGCGAATCGGCCCCCAGACCATCAGCCCGGCCAGCACGACTATCAGGATATTTTTCACCCGCTGACCCGGCGTTTTGACCTGTTGCAGCAGCGTCTTACGGCAGCGGTTGCTCCAGATAAGAAGGAGCGGCAACACGCTAACCGCGGCCAGCCAGAGGATCAGATGCCAGCCGATAACCTCTTTCGACAGGTCAATATCGGTGGTCATCACCGAAGCGATTATGCCGTAGCCAATCACCACATTGAGGAAAGTCATGTAATAACTTGCCCCTGCGGAAAACAGCACCACCAGCGTGGCTAAGATGCGCCAGACCCGACGGCCAAATAACGAGAGCAGACGCAGCAGGAAGAAGGTGACCAGCACCGTCGCCACCAGTTCCACCACTCCGGACAACCCTTTCCAGACGGTAAACTCTTGAGCGTAACCATCGAAACGACGGAAAAACACCGCGGCGTTCATAAACCAGCCGATGTACAGCGCAAGCCAAAAACTCAGCTTCTGCTGCGACATCGTTTTAATGTATTTCATGCAAGCAAACCTGGGAAACGAAGAGATAAAACCGCCCTGATTAAAACGATATAAACAGGAAGATTAATTAAGTGCGTCTGGGTTGGTTATCGGAAACCTCTACAAAGCGCGCTAAGTAGACCACAGCAAATGGGAAAAGTATCCGCGAGGAATGTGATTCAGCCAGATATTTACAAAATATCTGGCTGGTAAGGCATTATTCGCTTAGGAAGGGCGATGCTATCAGGCGTGCGCCTGGTGGTAAATTTCGCTTTTCGGCTGACGAATGGTAGTGGAAAGCGCCAGCGACAAAATCAGCAGAGCGAAGATGACGCAGAAGGTGACGTAGAAGCCGCCGAACACGGAGGCAATCAGCGAACCGCAAATACTACCGATACCGAAGCCGAGATAAATCACGCCGTAGTTTTTCGCCAGGTTATTGAGGCCAAAGAACTCGCTTACCAGCGACGGGAAGACGGTAATGGTGCCGCCGAAGTTAAAGGCCACACAGGCAATCGCCGCAAAGAAGGTCATCGCATTTAGCGGCGCGAACAGCAGGGCCGCCATACCAACCAGGGAGACCACCTGACCGATGGTAATCACGCGGATACGGGAGATTTTGTCGGACAGGATACCCAGCACCAGGCGGCCGCTCAGGTTAGCGATAGAAATCACGGTAACCGCATTCGCCGCCGTCGCCACGTCGAGATGCACCATGCCCTGCGCGATATCTTTTGCTACACCAATCACATACAGACCGCTCATGCAGGCCGTCAGGAACATCACCGCCAGCATCCAGTACTGCGGTTTACGCATGGATTCAGCAAGGGTGAAATCATTTTCGACAACGCCGTTGGCGGTAGTGGTCGCGGGATGATTCGGCGCATCTTTCATCATGGTGGCGCCAAAGACGATCATCACCAGTACGATAGCGCCCCAGATAACAAAGGTTTTTTCCAGCCCGACCGTCGCCAGCAGGTGACTATCGATAAATTTAAAACCGAGGCTGCCAAGGCCATAAGCGCCAATTGAGAAGGCGGAAATCAGACCTTTACGCTCGGGGAACCACTTCACGCAGTTCGACAACGTCAGCAGATAGCCCGCGCCGTCCGCCAGACCGACCAGCAGGCCGGCGCTCAACCACAGCATCATCAGGCTGTTGGCATGGGCTGTGAGGAAAAAGCCGACGCCAAGCAGGATGCCGGATGCCATGGTGACGCGTTTCACGCCAAAGCGTTCCTGCAATTTACCGGCAACGGAAGAGGATAGCGCCAGCCCAAGACTTAACAGGCCGAAAGAAAATGCCACCTGGCTTACTGGCTCGTCCAATTTGCTGGCCAGAGAACTATTAAACAAACTCCATGTATAAACCGATCCCAGAGCGAATTGCGTAATGATCGTGCCAATCAGCGTGAGCCAACGGGTATATTGAGTGTTTGCAGCGTTCATAGCAGATGTCCTGAAGGATTAACTGCCGCCACAATAACCAAATCCCCAAATCCGGTGGGGGAAAACGGCATGAACTGCCATCAACGAGGAATGAAATGCATTTATGGCGGAATGAATGACATTGCAAAACATTCATTCCCTAAATTTCACTCAAAAAGTTAGTGTGCGCTACCTCACAGAAACGCGCCGTTACTGAGATTTTACAGTAACGACTGCATTTCAAATGCGTAACAAATTCGGTCAGAAATTGGCGCTGACGCCCATCAGATACAGCGTATTTTCACCCGACGGAACGTTATCTGCCTGTGAAAGTGTGGCCCACGCCGCCAGATGTGAACCCAGCGGCATATCTGCGCCCAGCGTGACGTCGCCCCAGCTACCGTCTTTTCCGCGGCTAATCGACGCATTGTTATCGATAGAGATAGACTGGTTATAGCTCACCTGCGCCCATGGATGCACGCCCCATAGCTGTTGGTAATCCATACGCCAGCCGAGCGTGTTGACGTAAATACTTTCGCCCGCACGGCGCGTCGCGGGCGGCGGGTTGAGATCGCTACGCAAGCTGGCGACCGGCCCGGAGGTCACCCCGCTGGCCAGCGAGTAGTTCCATCCCACGCTCATGCCGTGACTCAAATCCGGCGGCGCCAGCGCCTGATTCAACGCCAGTCCGGCGGGCGCTTCTGACGCCCTCATTCGCTCGGCGAGAATATCTTCATAACGCGGTTGGTGATCGCTATCCCATGTATAGCGTTCCGACGTATTACTTTTTGTATCGTTAGCGATATATTCCTGTTGCCAGGCATTGGCGCCTGAAACACACGACACCCAGATAGTGATGCACGCCGGGGCCAACCCACCCCGGAGGCCATTGCATTTCTTTATTATCATTAATGCGACTCCAAAAGAGCCGAATCGGCAATGTTGCTGTGTTTTTATACTCAAAATAATTCGAGCTGCCGCCCACTTCTACGCAACTTGAAGTATAAGGAGTTGATGGGAAGTGGTTTCCCTGTATTAACTATTATCTTTATCTTTCAGCCGTCAAGGCGGATGAAAAAGTTTTCTGACGAAAGGGAGAGAAACATGCAACGTTGCGGATGGGTAAGCCAGGATCCTCTTTATATCCAGTATCACGATAACGAATGGGGAGTCGCCGAGAGAACGCCGCAAAAGCTGTTTGAAATGATCTGCCTCGAAGGCCAGCAGGCGGGACTCTCGTGGATAACCGTACTGAAAAAACGGGAAAACTATCGTCAGGCCTTTCACCAGTTCGACCCGGTTCGCGTAGCGGCCATGGATGAAGCAGACGTCGAGCGCCTGCTACAGGATGCGGGCATCATCCGCCATCGGGGGAAGATCCAGGCCATCATCGGCAATGCTCGGGCGTTTCTCGCCATGGAAGCCAACGGTGAAGCATTCAGCGATTTTGTCTGGTCGTTTGTCGATAATCAGCCGCAAATTACTCATGCCGCGACGCTCGCCGAAATCCCCACCACCACACCAGCCTCCGATGCGCTATCTAAGGCGCTGAAAAAGCGCGGCTTTAAATTCGTCGGCTCCACTATCTGTTATTCATTTATGCAGGCCTGCGGGTTAGTCAACGATCACGTGACCGGTTGCTGTTGCCACCCCGGGAGACCAGCATGATCAAAAAATGGGATGCCGCAGAGACCGGCCCGCTACTCGAGTTGTGGCTGGAAAGCACTATTTACGCGCATCCGTTCATTGCAGAAAGCTACTGGCGGGAGAGTCTGGAAGTCGTGCGCGATGTCTATCTTCCCGCCGCCGCCACCTGGGTGTGGCAGGAGAATGATGCGCTGAAAGGGTTTGTCAGCGTGATGGATTCGCGCTTCGTCGGGGCACTTTTCGTCGCCCCGCAAGCGATCCGCCACGGTATCGGCCGCGCGCTGCTTGATGAGGTCAAGCAGCACTACGACTGGCTAAGTCTGGAGGTTTATCAGAAAAACGTGCGGGCGGTGAATTTCTACCACGCGCAGGGCTTCCGTATAGAAGACTGCGCGTGGCAGGACGACACCCAGCATCCGACCTGGATTATGCATTGGCCGGCGGGTCAAATGCGCTGAGCGCCAGCGCGGGTCCATCATATTTTTCCAGCCATGCCAGCGCCGTATTCCCGGCGCAACCGTTGCCCAGACGCGAGGTCGGAATATCTTTCGTCAGCACGTTCACCGCGCCGTTTTTGCAAATTCCGGCATCGGGGTCGATATCCGGCCACGCGCCTTCATGCAGGCAAATCACCCCCGGGCGAATACCTTCCGTGACCACCGCGCCGGCCAGTACCTGACCACGTGAATTCCACACCCGCACCAGATCGCCGTCGGCGATATTGCGCGCCTGCGCGTCCAGCGGATGGATAGTCAGCGGTTCGCGCCCGGCGACGGCGTAGCGTTCTCGCAGCGAAGTCTGGTTCAACTGGCTATGCAGGCGGTGCGCCGGGTGGGCGGAAAGCACCTGTAGCTGACCCGCCTCGGCGTTGCCGTGCCACTCATCAGGCTCGAGCCACATCGGGTGCGGCGGACAATCGGCATAGCCAAAGCCGGCAATGGTCGGCGAGTGAATTTCAATTTTCCCGCTCGCGGTTTTTAACGGGTTAGCCTGCGGGTCTGCGCGGAATGCCGCGAAGCGGGAGAAACGGGCGTTATCCGGGTTTTCCGGCATTTCAATTAGCTGGTTAGCCTGCCAGAATTCGGCAAACGGCGGCAGCGTCACCTGCTGCTGCGCCCCGCGTTGGACGGCAATCTGGTAGAAGGTCTCCAGCCATTGCAAATCGTTTTTTCCTTCGGTGAAACGTTCGCGACCGCCCGCCTCCCAGCGTTCGCTCAGGTCCGCAAAGACATCAAAATCGTCGCGCGCTTCATCGCGCGGCGCGACTACCCGCTTCATCGGCACCAGATGCTGATTGCTGTAATCGCCGGTCATGGTCAGATCATTGCGCTCAAACGAAGTGGTCGCCGGTAAGACGATATCGGCATGGCGCGCGGCGGCGGTCCAGAAGCATTCGGAAATCACAACCAGCTCCGGCTTCTGCCAGGCCTGAATCAGGCGGTTGGTATCCTGATGATGGGTAAAGTTGGCGCCGCCCGCCCACCAGATAAAGCGGATATCGGGAAAGCGTCGCGTCATCCCGTTGTGCTGATAGCTTGCCCCAGGGTTTTCCAGCGCCTCAACGATACGGGCGACCGGGATTTTCTCCACCGCATCGGTTCCTCCCGCCACGCTCCCCTGCATAGAGGCCAGCACCGCGGCGCGGCGCGTCGGGTTGCCGCCGTTGGCAAAGTGGTAAGAAAGACCAAAACCGCCGCCGGGCGTGCCAATCTGCCCCAGCATCGCCGCCAGCGTCACCAGCATCCAGTGTTTTTGCTCGCCAAACTGCTGGCGCTGCATGCCCCAGCCGGACATCAGCATGGTGGTATTTTCATGGAAAAGTTTTGCCAGTTCGCGGATTTTATCCGCCGCTACGCCGCAGATCGCCGCAGCCCATTCGGCGGTTTTGGCGACGCCATCGCTTTCACCACTCAAATAGCGGGCGAAAATGTCATAACCGCTGGTACAGCGGGCGAGGAATTCATCGTCCTGCCAGCCATGCTCGACCAGGGTATGGGCGATCCCCAGCATCAACGCGACGTCAGTGCCCATATGCGGCGCGATCCACTCCATTGATTCGCCAAAGAAATCAACGCTTTCCGATCGCATGGGATCGATACAGATCAGCCGTTTGCCGCTCTGGCGCAGGCGATCAAACCAGGGGATCCCTTGTTCATCCGAGGCGTTCCAGGCAATTTTCAGCGTATTCAGCGGATTAGCGCTCCACAGCACCACCACCTCGCTGTGCTCCAGAATAAGCGGCCAGCTGGTCTGCTGCTGATAAACTTCATTACCGCCTACCACGTAAGGCATGATCGCCTGCGCCGCGCCGGTTGAATAATCGCCGAGGTGTCCGGTATAGCCCCCGGCAAGACTCATATAGCGCTGCAGCAAGGTTGCCGCCTTATGCAACACGCCGTTAGAACGCCAGCCATAGGAACCGGCGAAAATCGACTGCGGGCCGTAGCTTTCGCGGATCCGTCGATGCTGGGCATCAATCAGATCAAGTGCCTGCTCCCAGCTTACCCGCACGAATTCATCCTGGCCGCGTACGCCCTGCGGCTGTTGCGGCGAGGCGAGATAGCCTTTTCGCACCATCGGATAGCGAACGCGAGTTTTACTATGCACCTGTTCGCGCACCGCCGTTTGCAGCGAGTTGGCGAAGGGAGTGTCCAGCGCGCCGCGGGACGAAATCACATTTTCACCATCCGTCTCTACCAGCATTGGCCCCCAGTGGGCCGCGGTTAGGATGGTTTTAGTTGCAGATGAGGTTGGCAAAGCAGGCTCCTGGGTCAGCGAATGCAGGTGTTGTGGCGGTTTGTTAGTCAACCGTTCAATGTTACTTACAAAAAGAGATACCCTGCGGGGAATTTTCTCCGTATTCGGACGTCATAATCAACCGTCACGCTTGCGGTGGCAAAGAATAAAAAGGATTAAGGAAATAAGATGAAAAAACGCGTACTGATGATTGCTGCTATCGTTAGCGGCACACTGGCTATTTCTGGTTGTACTACCAACCCTTATACCGGCGAACGCGAAGCAGGAAAATCCGGCATCGGCGCGGGTATCGGCTCCTTAGTGGGCGCAGGCGTCGGCGCGCTCTCCTCTTCCAAACATGACCGCGGCAAAGGCGCGCTGATTGGCGCAGCGGCAGGCGCGGCGCTCGGCGGCGGCATCGGTTACTACATGGACGTGCAGGAAGCGAAACTGCGCGAAAAAATGCAGGGAACCGGCGTCAGCGTGACGCGAAATGGCGACAATATCGTGCTTAACATGCCGAATAACGTCACCTTTGACAGCAGCAGCGCCAACCTGAAACCTGCAGGCGCCAACACCCTGACCGGCGTCGCGATGGTGCTGAAAGAGTACGAGAAAACCGCCGTTAACGTCGTCGGATATACCGATAGCACCGGCAGCAACGATCTGAACATGCGTCTGTCACAACAGCGTGCCGACAGCGTCGCCAGCGCGCTCATCACTCAGGGCGTGGCAGCTAACCGTATTCGCACCACCGGCATGGGCCCGGCGAACCCGATCGCCAGCAACAGCACGGCGGAAGGCAAAGCGCAGAACCGTCGCGTGGAAATTACCCTCAGCCCGCTGCAGTAATCTTCTCGTTTCCGGCCCGGCAGCCTTCCTGCCGGGCAAAATGCTTGATATCGCTATTTTTCGCGCTAAGGTGTTGGCAGATTTTCAGCAAAGGAAGCCATCATGGCGAAAGCGGCGCGAGCAACCATCAGCGACGTGGCGAAAGCCGCGAAGACCGGTAAAACCAGCATTTCACGCTATCTCAACGGCGAAAAACATCTGCTATCCGACGATCTACTGGCGCGGATTGAAAAAGCGATTGCCGAGCTCAACTACCGTCCCAGCCTGATGGCCCGTGGCCTGAAACATGGCCGTACCCGCCTGATTGGCCTGATCATCGCCGATATCACTAACCCTTACTCCGTGAACGTGTTAAGCGGGATCGAAGCCGCCTGCCGCGAAAAAGGCTTCACCTTGCTGGTATGTAATACCAACAACGAAATCGATCAGGAGCTCCACTATCTCGACCTCTTACGCAGCTATCAGGTTGAAGGGATTGTGGTTAATGCGGTCGGCATGCGCGAAGAAGGCCTCAACCGTCTGCAGCAATCCGCGCTGCCGATGGTGCTTATCGACCGTAAAATCCCCGATTTCGCCTGTGATGTCGTGGGGCTGGATAACACCCAGGCCGCCACCACCGCCACCGAGCATCTGGTAGAAAAGGGTTTTGAAGCGCTGCTGTTTTTAAGCGAGCCGATTGGCTCCGTTAACACCCGCCGCGAACGTCTGGACGCCTTTCGCGCCACCCTACAGCGCTATACTGGCGTAGTGGCGGAAAACGCCGAGGTGCCGCTCAACGACGGCGCTATGATGGATAACGTCCTGCGCCAGTTCCACGCCCGCCACCGCGGAATGCGCAAAGCGGTGATTTCCGCCAACGGCGCCCTGACGTTACAGGTAGCCCGCTCGCTGAAGCGCGTTGACCTCATCTGGGGCAGCGATATCGGCCTGCTGGGCTTCGATGAGCTGGAATGGGCGGAGCTGGCCGGCGTCGGCATCACCACCCTCAAACAACCAACCTGGCAGATTGGCTATGCCGCAGTCGAACAGGTCGTCAGACGTATCGAAGGCGGCAGCGACCCCATCTGCGAGCGGGTGTTCTCCGGCGAGCTCATTGTGCGGGGATCAACTTCTCGTTAACGATTCATCGTGATGACGATCATAAATTAAACATCCTGGCCTTTTCTTTGGAACCGGTACCATCTAGCGTAATAGGGAGTTAAGCCCCACCACGCCAGGAGTTTGTTCAATGGCCAGAAAAATCATTGTCGTCACCGCCGCTTATGGCAACGACCACGTTAAAGCGCTTGGCGGGCAGTCCGCCGTATTACCCTTTATCGCCGGTTCCGGCGCCGATGGCGTGGAAATTCGCCGCGAGCTGTTCAGCGCGGCGGAACTGAAGCAGTTGCCGACGCTGGCGGCCGACATTGAAAAACGGGGCCTGCTGGCCTGCTACTCCGCGCCGCAGGCGCTGTTCGCCGACAATGGCGAGCTCAATCCTAATCTCCCGTCATTACTTGAGGAAGCGCAAGCCCTCAACGCCCTGTGGCTGAAGCTCTCCCTCGGTCATTTCATCCATAATCAACAGCTGGAGACGCTGCGCGATATTCTGAGCGACAGCGGCATGGCTCTGGTGGTCGAAAATGACCAGACCGATTGCGGCCAACTGGCGCCGATGCAGCGTTTCAAAGCCGCCTGCCGGGTCCATCAGATGCCGGTGACGCTGACTTTCGACATGGGGAACTGGCTGTGGGTTGGCGATTCGCCGGAAGAAGCCGCACGCCATCTGGCCCCCGCAGTCAGCTATATTCATGTGAAGGCGGCGGAGCCTCATCATGAGAAGTATCGCGCCGTCCCACCGGACCAGGCGGACGCACGCTGGCTGGCGCTGCTCGATAACCTGCCCGCCGACGCGCCGCGCGGTATTGAATTCCCGCTGGTCGGCGACGACCTGACCGCCGTCACCCGCCATTACGTTGATCTGTTACGCGAGGATTAAGCCATGGAAAACTTAGATGTCATTACCATTGGCGAAGCCATGGCGATGTTTGTCGCCACCGAAACCGGCGAACTGGCGGAAGTTGAACGCTTTATCAAACGCGTGGCCGGCGCTGAACTGAACGTGGCGACCGGTCTGGCGCGCCTGGGGCTGAAGGTGGGCTGGGTGAGCCGCGTCGGCAACGATAGTTTTGGCCGTTTCGTGCTGAATTCACTGGCCAAAGAAGGTATCGACGCGCGCGGCGTAGCCGTTGACGAGCGCTACGCTACCGGCTTCCAGATGAAATCTAAAGTCGAAAATGGAACCGATCCCATCGTGGAATATTTCCGTAAAGGATCGGCTGCCAGCCATCTGTCGACGGAAGATTTCCGCGCCGATTACTTCACCAGCGCCCGCCATTTGCACTTAAGCGGCGTCGCCGCCGCGCTGTCCGACAGTTCGTATGCATTGCTGGAACATGCGGCCAACGTGATGAAAGCCGAAGGGAAAACCCTCTCTTTTGACCCAAACCTGCGCCCGGTACTGTGGAAAAGCGAAGCCGAGATGGTGGAGAAACTGAACCGCCTCGCCTTCAAGGCTGATTGGGTTTTGCCAGGCTTAAAAGAGGGGGTGATTCTTACCGGCCAGCAGACGCCGGAAGGTATCGCTGATTTCTATCTGTCGCGCGGCGTTAAGGCGGTGGTGATTAAAACCGGCTGCGACGGCGCCTGGTTCAAGACCGCTGACGGCGAACAGGGCGCCATCGCCGCGATTAAAGTCGATAACGTGGTGGACACCGTCGGCGCGGGCGATGGCTTTGCCGTCGGCGTGATCAGCGCGCTGCTGGAAGGCAAAACGCTGACGCAAGCCGTGAACCGCGGTAACAAAATTGGCTCGCTGGCCATTCAGGTCCAGGGCGATAGCGAAGGGCTGCCCACCCGCGAAGCGCTGGGCGAATAATCTTTTCACCTAAAACAGCCGTCCTGTACCCTACATGCAGTGCGGCACAGCAGCGCCCGTCCCGGCGGGCGTATGTCACCTCATTGACAGAGGCAAGCCTATGAACAGTTCAACAAATGCAGCAAAACGTTGGTGGTACATCATGCCTATCGTGTTTATCACGTATAGCCTGGCGTACCTTGACCGCGCCAACTTCAGCTTTGCATCGGCCGCGGGCATTACCGAAGACCTTGGCATCACTAAAGGCATCTCATCGCTGCTGGGCGCCCTTTTCTTCCTTGGATACTTCTTCTTCCAAATCCCCGGAGCGATTTACGCCGAACGCCGCAGCGTGCGTAAACTTATCTTTATCTGCCTGATCCTGTGGGGCGGCTGCGCCTCGCTGACCGGCGTAGTGCATAACATCCCGGCGCTGGCGGCCATCCGCTTTATTCTTGGCGTGGTGGAAGCGGCGGTCATGCCGGCGATGCTGATTTACATCAGTAACTGGTTTACCAAATCAGAGCGTTCGCGCGCCAACACCTTCCTGATCCTCGGCAACCCGGTCACCGTACTGTGGATGTCGGTCGTATCGGGTTATCTGATCCAGGCCTTCGGCTGGCGTGAAATGTTTATCTTTGAAGGGATCCCTGCAGTAATTTGGGCCTTCTGCTGGTGGGTACTGGTGAAAGACAAACCGTCGCAGGTGAACTGGCTGGCGGAAAGTGAAAAAGCGGCGCTGCAGGAACAGCTGGAGCGCGAGCAGCAGGGTATCAAAGCGGTGCGTAACTATGGCGAAGCCTTCCGTTCACGCAACGTGGTGCTACTGTGTATGCAATATTTCGCCTGGAGCATCGGCGTGTACGGTTTCGTACTGTGGCTGCCGTCAATCATCCGCAGCGGCGGCGAAAACATGGGGATGGTCGAGGTAGGCTGGCTCTCTTCAGTACCCTATCTGGCGGCAACGATTGCGATGATCGCCGTCTCCTGGGCTTCCGATAAGATGCAGAACCGTAAGCTGTTTGTCTGGCCGCTGCTGCTCATTGGCGGGCTGGCGTTCATCGGCTCGTGGGCCGTCGGCGCCAACCATTTCTGGGTCTCTTATACCCTGCTGGTGATCGCCGGCGCGGCCATGTACGCCCCGTACGGCCCGTTCTTTGCGATTATCCCGGAGATGCTGCCGCGCAACGTCGCCGGCGGCGCGATGGCGCTGATCAACAGTATGGGAGCGCTGGGTTCCTTCTTTGGCTCGTGGTTCGTCGGCTATCTCAACGGCGCAACCGGCAGCCCGTCCGCCTCGTACATTTTCATGGGTGTGGCGCTTTTCGCCTCGGTATGGCTTACTTTAATTGTTAAGCCTGCTAAGAATCAAAAACTTCCGCTTGGCGCTCATCACGCCTGAACTACTTACGCTACGGAGATTCGCATGAAGCCGTCTGTCATTCTCTATAAAACGCTTCCCGACGACCTGTTACATCGTCTGGAGGAACATTTTTCCGTCACCCAGGTGAAAAACCTGCGTCCGGAAACCGTTTCACAGCACGCGGAGGCTTTCGCCCAGGCGGAAGGTTTACTGGGTTCGAGTGAAAAGGTTAACGCCGCGTTACTGGAGAAAATGCCGAAGCTGCGTGCGACCTCTACCGTGTCTGTCGGCTACGACAATTTTGATGTCGATGCGTTGAACGCGCGCAAGATTTTGCTGATGCATACGCCGACCGTGCTGACCGAAACCGTCGCCGATACGGTGATGGCGCTGGTGCTGAGCACCGCGCGTCGGGTGGTTGAGGTCGCTGAACGCGTGAAAGCGGGCGAATGGACCAAAAGCATCGGGCCGGACTGGTTCGGCTGCGATGTACACCATAAAACCTTAGGCATCGTCGGCATGGGCCGCATTGGCATGGCGCTGGCGCAGCGCGCCCACTTCGGTTTCGGCATGCCGATTCTGTATAACGCGCGCCGTCAGCATCCGCAGGCGGAAGAGCGCTTTAACGCCCGCTACTGCGATCTGGATACCCTGTTACAGGAAGCGGATTTCATCTGCCTGATCCTGCCGCTGAGCGAAGAGACCCACCACCTGTTCGGCGCAGCGCAGTTTGCCAAAATGAAATCTTCCGCCATCTTCATTAACGCCGGGCGCGGTCCGGTGGTTGACGAGCAGGCGCTGATTGCGGCGCTGCAGGCCGGTGAGATCCACGCCGCCGGTCTTGATGTCTTTGAACATGAACCACTGGCAAAAGATTCGCCATTACTGAAACTGTCGAACGTGGTCGCGCTGCCGCACATTGGTTCCGCTACCCACGAGACGCGTTATAACATGGCGGCCTGCGCGGTAGACAATCTGATTGACGCGTTGAACGGCAAGGTAGAGAAGAACTGTGTGAACCCGCAGGTGAAGTAAGCGAGAAAAGCAGAAGCCCGGCCGGCGGCGCTTACGCCGTCAGCCGGGAGAACAGCAATATACCGATTAACGCGTGGCGTTAACCGCCGCCGTCCAGGCCTGATTAAAGGCCTGATGCTGTGCGGCCAGCGGGGCGATCAGCGCATTGTACTGGCTCGCCTGCTGTGACGTCGGGAACTGAATACCGTTGGCCACGAAGCTCACCTGCGTCCCCTGCTGAGCGACAAAATCACCCACCTGGACCAGCTGCTGAGTAAAGATCTGCGCGGCCGGGATCAGCGGCTGCAGCGCATTCGCCGGCGCCGTCACGACTTTATTAAAAACCTGGTCATAAACCGGCTTAAGGTCATCAGCCTGCTTCAGCGCGCCATGCGCGGCATCGGCCTGCATTTTGGCGTTTTCCAGCTGCTGGCTCAGCACGCCCAGCGCGCCGTTAGCCTGACGCAGCGGTTCACGCTGAGTGGTATAATCCTGCGCCACGCGAATGGCGTTAACGCTATCAACCACCGGGCGCAGACCTGCATCCATCGCCTGGCTGACCTGCTGTGAATAAGCGTAAATCACCGCATAATCGGAAACGAAGGGGCCGAACTGTTTTTTCTGATCGGCGGTAAGCGTTGGCAGACGTTCGCCGCTACGCATCGCCGTATTCTGCAGGAAGTCGATGAACGCTTTGCGCTGATCGCCTTCTTTATCAAAACACCCACTCAGGCTAACCACCATTAATATGGCCGCAACGGCCGCAAACCAGCGAGAGCAGGACTTTCCTGTCGCCATTTTTTTACTCCTTCAGCCAAAAAAAGCGCAAACAGGCACACGCGTGCCAGACGCTGACAAGGATAGTCCAGGACGGGCTTGCAGGATACCCTTTCCTGATAATCTTACCGTGGAAAATGCCCTTTTTTGCCACCCCGGCGCCAGCCATGTCCGCTGTTAAGTTCATCACATTTAACGCGATAACTTAACCGGCAAAAATAGTAAATATCTTTTTGATTTAATTAAAATTAATAAAATCATCGGTGAATGAATTGGGCAAAGCGGACGATAATCGCACGCTTCCTGACGGCGGTACATTGTCTACAGGCAGGTTCAATGGTTTGATTAATGAGCGATTAACGGCGTTATGTTCGATTATCGCACAACCAACATCAATGATAGCGAGGGAGACTATAACAATCCCTCTGTCCCCCGCTCAGCCTGCCAGGAATGCCGTATGAAGAAAACAACCATCGATATTCAGGCTTTTATCAACGAACATCCATTCACTAAGTACCAATGGATGATTCTCGCCTTATGTTTTATTACCGTCGCGATGGACGGATTTGATACCGCGATTATCGGATTTATTGCTTCAGACCTGGTACAGGAATGGGGCGTTGAGAAATCCGCACTGGGCCCGGTAATGAGCGCCGCTCTGGTCGGGCTCGCCGTCGGCGCGCTGACGGCCGGGCCGCTCGCCGACCGTATTGGCCGCAAGAAAGTGCTGATTATGTCGATCCTGGTGTTCGGCGGCTTTAGTTTGTTAACCGCGTTTGCCAGCAGCCTGAACCAACTGACATTATTACGCTTCCTCACCGGTCTGGGCTTAGGCGCGGCAATGCCGAATGCCGCGACGCTAATGAGCGAATATGCTCCGGAACGCCGCCGCGCGCTGATGGTAAACCTGATGTTCGTCGGCTTCCCGATGGGATCGTCGCTCGGGGGCTTCCTGTCAGCCTGGATGATCCCGCACTATGGCTGGCAAAGCGTGTTAGTGCTTGGCGGCGTGATGCCGCTGCTGCTGGCCGTGGCGTTAATGTTCCTGCTGCCGGAATCCGCCCGCTATATGGTCGTGAAACGGCAGCCGGCACAACGCATCGCCGCCATCCTGAAGCGTATCGCGCCGCTGCCGGATGCGGTTGAATTTGAGCTACGTGAAGCAGGCCAGGTGAATGAAAAGTCGGCCATTGGCGTGATTTTCTCCCCGCGCTACGCCGTGGGCACCGTGATGCTGTGCCTGACCTATTTTATGGGATTATTGATTTTCTATCTGCTGACCAGCTGGCTACCGCTGCTGATCCGCGAAACCGGCGCCTCGATGAGCCAGGCTTCTATCATCACCGCGCTGTTCCCGCTCGGCGGCGGGATTGGCGTACTGATACTCGGCGCGCTAATGGACAAGATCAACCCTAACAAGGTAGTTGCCGTCGGCTGGCTGCTCACCGGCGTCTTTGTTTGCCTGGTCGGTTTCTCAACCAGCAATCTGCTGCTGATGGGAGTGATGGTGTTCATCGCCGGCAGCATTATGAACGGCGCGCAATCATCAATGCCGGCGCTGGCTGCCGGGTTCTATCCAACCCAGGGCCGTGCCACCGGCGTTGCCTGGATGCTCGGTATCGGCCGCTTCGGCGGGATCCTCGGCGCCTTCAGCGGCGCTTTCCTGATGCAGGCGCAATTGTCGTTTGAAACTATCTTCACGATGCTGGCGATCCCGGCGTTTTTATCCGCTATCGCTCTGCTGGTGAAATACAAAATGAGCCAGCGCCAGCCAACCGTCAGCGAAAATGACAGCAAGAATTTACAAAAAGCCTAATCAATCCAGCCAGCGCTCTGCGCTGGCTTTTTCTTGCCGCAAACCATCATTTACATAAATTTTCTAAAGCCGCTGTCGATGTTAGGAATCATCATCTTAGCTTTTACGCACGCCGCTTTTCCGGGTGATTAACGAAACCACGCCAACAAATAATCACTGCTGTTATTATTTTCCTTGCTTTTGCGACTATTCTTAAATGGCTCGATGTATTTTCCTCTCCGCAGTGAGACAGAATAGGAGCTCTCAATGGAATATAAAGATCCCGTATTTGATTTGTTGAGTAACCTGGAACAAATTGTTTTTAAAGATCAGCCGCAAACGGCCACGCTTGCCCGTACCCCAAGCGTTTTTAATGAATTTGAACGGCTGCGTAAAGGCACAGGGCTTAAGACCGATGATTTCGCCAATGCCATGGGCGTCAGCGTCGCAATGGTCGAAGAGTGGGAGTCGCGACGGGTAAAACCGTCATCCACGGAACTCAAACTGATGCGCCTGATGATGGCCAATCCGCAGCTCTCAAGGCAGCTAATAGATTGAAAAACTGGTTTACTATCTTCTTTTGGTAACGGTCCTGATGCAGGGCCGTTTTATATCCTGATGAAAAAAAGTTTGCTATCCGACTGAGAACATGCGTTAATGCTCGCAGGTTTGATGTACAGACCACAGAGCAGTCGAATAGAGCAGTCCTTCAAAGGTTATCCATTAGATATCCCCGTAGTGAACTTTCCCTTTATCGCTTTAAATCTGTAGTCCAGACCACTACGCCGCAAGGCTCACTAATTTTTTTAAAGGTAATTCACTATGTCCGGTAAAATGACTGGTATCGTAAAATGGTTCAACGCTGACAAAGGCTTCGGCTTCATCACTCCTGACGATGGCTCTAAAGACGTGTTCGTACACTTCTCTGCTATCCAGAACGATGGCTACAAATCCCTGGACGAAGGTCAGAAAGTTTCCTTCACCATCGAAAGCGGCGCTAAAGGCCCGGCAGCTGGCAACGTAACTTCTCTGTAAGTTCAAGCCGCTAAGAATAATAAATCCCTGCCCTATGGCGGGGATTTTTTTTATCTATTATTCCGGCGCCACAATCTCACTGATAAACAGTCGCAAGGACAATCCAGATCCGGCAGATTATCCGGCACCAGGTGGGAACAGCACTTACCGTCGCAGCCAGTGACAACATCACAACCATCGCAAGCATCGCGCTTTCTTCCCGGTTTACGTCTTTTTTTACCCGCTGGGTTAGCCGCGAGTTTTTGTTGCTGTAGGGTTTCCGCAGCCACCCGACAGTCGGCGAATCGCTGACGAATTTCTCGCCAACCGTCAACGACGCCTTTGTTATGAATAATGTCTTTTACCGCACCTGAACAACCCTGCGTATGATGTAAAACGCTATAGGCGCAGCGGTAGCCTTTGCGTGGAGAGATAATCCGTTGATAAAAAGCAATTAATTTTAATATTAGGTTGTCCATATATACCTAAAATGTGCGGGCTATCAGTCATCATATCCCTCCCGATCGCCCGACGGGTATAAATGAATTCCCAAAAACGACCACTTTTAAATGACAGTGAAATGCCAGCCCGTATCCCGCCACTCCAGGCAATGGGTCAATTTCAGGCCTTGTAAAAATGCCTCGTCATGCGATACCACCAGTATCGCGCCGGGAAACGCCGCCAGCGCGCTTTCAATTGCCTGGGTCGAAGCCAGATCGAGGTGATTGGTCGGCTCATCCAGTAGCAGAAGTTGTGTTGAGTCCCGCCGCCAGAGCGCGCAGGCAAGCGCCGCTTTCAGTCGCTCGCCGCCGCTTAACGCCGCCAGCGGAAGGCTGACCTTGTCAGCCCCCAGCTGGAGCTGCGCCAGACGGCTACGCAGCATTCCTTCATCCAGCGGAGTGTTTCCTAAGTTCAGGTGCTCCATTGCCGATAGTGATAAATCCAGCTGCGACAGATGCTGATCGAGATACGCCGCGCTCACCGACAGCCGAACATCGCCAGAGGTTGCCTGCTCCAGCCCCATCAGGGTTTTCAACAATGTTGTTTTGCCACAGCCGTTTGGCCCCTTTAGCGCGATGCGCATCGGGCCATCCACCCGCCAGTCGAGCGGCGCGGTGGATGAGTGAGCTAACTGCAGTGATTCCAGCACCAGTACCTGCTTGCCGGCGGCCACTTCACTGCCCGGTAGCGTGAACATCACCGGACTATCTTCTTCTACCCGCTCCCACGCCTGCTGCACGGCGGCATTCAGGCTGCTGTTCTGTTCACGATGCTGACGGCGCAGCGTGCCCGGGCGCTCTTTTGCGGCACCCTTGTACTTCACACGTTCGAAAGAGGCGATATTCAGCGAATCGACGGTACGCAGCGTCTGCGCCGATCGCCGCTGGGCCGCATCATGCTCCTTTTGCATCCGCGCCCGGGTGCGCCGCCGTTCGATAGCGGCATGCTCCAGCGCCGCTCGGGCGGCCTGTTGCTCCGCTTCGCGCTGCTGCTGATATGCGGCATAATTACCGCCATAGCTGCGCAGCGCCGCCGGCGTTAGCTCAATAATCTTCGACATCCGAGCCAGTAATTCACGGTCGTGGCTGGCGATTAATGCCCCGCCCCGCCAGATTTCCAGCTGCTGATACAGCCACTCCCTGCCCTGACGATCGAGATGATTCGTGGGTTCATCCAGCAACAGATAGTCCGCGCCGGAAACAAATGCGCCGCACAGCAGCGCCTTCATCCGTTCGCCGCCGCTGAGCGAAAAAGCGGGACGATCGGCGGAGAATGCCGGGAGATCGGCATCGCGAAAGGCTGAACTCAGGCGATCGGGCAGATCCCAACGACCATCTAACAGTTCGAAGTCATCTGCCAGTCCTTTCCCCTGTTCAAGACGGGACAAAGCGTCAAATAGCGGTGCATAACCCAGTAGCGAGGCAATGGTGGTCCCGGCCGTGAGGGTCGGCTGCTGCGCCACCCAGGCAACCGTAGCCGACCGTTCGATATGTCCGCCGGAAGGAGAATCGAGGCCCGCCAGCAGACGCAACAGGCGTGTCTTGCCAACGCCGTTGCGTCCAACAAGGCCGCAAAGCAACGGTTCCAGCGATAAATTCAGCGGGCCAAAAAGCGTCTGCCCCGTCGCGAACTGACAGGTGACCTGATGTAAAACAAATGAGGGGGTGTGGGCGCAATGAGCCATAAGCACTCCTGAATGAAATCAATACTCCCCTACCCGCAGCGTCTGCAAGGTAAGGCGTGAAATTCATCAGTCGTGTTTGTTCATTTGTCGTGCGCGCTCCAGTGAGACGAGGGATTCGTCGGGACATAGGATAGCCAGGCCTGAACCTGGATTTCAAGATTATTTTTTCACCATCGCGATAAGGCAAAAAAAAGCCTGCCGGATGGCAGGCTTTTGACCTTTCTCGAGATAGTTACTGCAGCAGCGAAATATCCGCAACCTGCAGGAACAGCTCGCGCAGTTTGGACAGCAGCGTCAGACGGTTGATGCGGACATCTTTGTCTTCGGCGTTAACCATCACATTTTCGAAGAACTCATCAACCGGCTCGCGCAGCGCAGCCAGCTCAATCAGCGCATCCTGATAACGGCCTTCGGCGAAGTATGGCTGCAGCTTATCACGCAGCACCACCAGATTACCGGCCAGCTTGATTTCCGCCGCTTCTTTCAGCACCGAGGCATGAACGATATCGTTCAGGGTCTCGTCGGATTTCGCCAGGATGTTGGATACGCGCTTGTTTGCCGCCGCGAGGGCGGAGGACTCTTCCAGCGTACGGAAGTGCGATACGGCCTTCATGCGCGCATCGAAATCCGCCGGGCGAGTCGGACGACGCGCCAGTACCGCCTGAATAGTGTCAACGCCGTAGCCTTCGTCCTGATACCAGGCGCGGAAGCGTCCCAGCATGAAGTCGATGACGTCATCAACGACGTTGGCGTTAGTGAGTTTCTCGCCGTACAGACGCACCGCTTCTTCGGTCAGCGTTTGCAGATCGAGATTCAGGTTCTTCTCAACGATGATACGCAGCACGCCCAGCGCGGCACGACGCAGCGCAAACGGGTCTTTATCGCCTTTCGGATGCTGGCCGATACCGAAAATACCCGCCAGGGTGTCCATCTTGTCGGCAATAGCCACCGCGCAGGCAACCGGGTTAGACGGCAGCGCATCGCCGGCAAAACGCGGCTGATACTGCTCGTTCAGCGCCACTGCGACGTCTTCCGCTTCGCCGTCATGACGCGCGTAGTGCATCCCCATCACGCCCTGCGTGTCGGTGAACTCGAAGACCATATTGGTCATCAGGTCACACTTGGACAGCAGACCCGCGCGGGTCGCATGGTTAACGTCAGCGCCGATTTGCTCGGCAATCCAGCCCGCCAGCGCCTGAATGCGATCGGTCTTGTCGCGCAGGGTTCCCAGCTGCTGTTGGAACAGCACGGTTTCCAGACGCGGCAGGTTATCTTCCAGACGTTTTTTACGGTCGGTATTGAAGAAGAACTCGGCATCCGCCAGACGCGGACGAACGACCTTCTCGTTACCGGAGATGATCTGCTGCGGATCTTTGGACTCGATATTCGCCACGAAGATGAAGTTCGGCAGCAGTTTGCCGTCGTTAGCATAGACCGGGAAGTACTTCTGGTCGCCCTTCATGGTGTAAACCAGCGCTTCGGATGGCACCGCGAGGAATTTCTCTTCAAACTTCGCCGTCAGCACTACCGGCCACTCGACCAGAGAGGTCACTTCTTCCAGCAGGCTTTCGCTCAGGTCAGCGTTACCGCCAATCTTACGCGCCGCCGCTTCAGCGTCCGCTTTGATTTTGGCTTTACGCTCGGCGTAGTCCGCCATCACTTTACCGCGCTCCAGCAGAATCTGCGGATACTGATCGGCATTGTCGATGGTGAATTCCGGCTCGCCCATAAAGCGATGTCCGCGGATGATACGGTCGGAAGCGATGCCCAGAATGGTCGCCGGAATAACCTGATCGCCCAACAGCAGGGTCACGGTGTGTACCGGACGCACGAAGTGAACGTCAGAAGCGCCCCAGCGCATCAGTTTCGGGATCGGCAGCTTCGCCAGCGAGGTTGCAACCATGTTCGGCAGCAGAGTCTGCGCGCTTTCACCTTTAACGTGGGCGCGATACAACAGCCATTCGCCTTTATCGGTGGTCAGACGTTCAGCCTGATCGACGGTGATTCCACAGCCGCGCGCCCAGCCTTCGGCCGCTTTGCTTGGTTTACCTTCCGCGTCAAACGCCTGGGCAATGGCCGGGCCGCGTTTTTCGACTTCGCGATCCGGCTGCGAGGCGGCCAGATTCGCCACTTTCAGCGCCAGGCGGCGCGGCGCGGCAAACCATTCGACGGCGCCGTGCGCAAGGCCAGCGTTGTCCAGTTCCGCAGTAAAGTTGGCAGCGAAGGATTCAGCCAGGCTGCGCAGTGCTTTTGGTGGCAGCTCTTCGGTGCCGATCTCCACCAGGAAAGTTTTCTCAGACATGGCCGCCTCTTATTTGTCTTTGTTGCACATCGGGAAGCCCAGGGCCTCACGGGAAGCATAGTAAGCTTCTGCCACTGCTTTGGTCAGGGTGCGGATGCGCAGAATATAGCGCTGACGCTCGGTGACGGAGATGGCTTTTCGCGCATCCAGCAGGTTAAAGCTATGGGCGGCTTTGAGAATACGTTCGTAGGCAGGAAGCGGCAGCGGGTTTTCCAGCGCCAGCAGTTGCTGCGCTTCTTTCTCGTACTGCTCGAAGCAGGTGAACAGGAAGTCTACGTCCGCATATTCAAAGTTATAGGTGGATTGTTCCACTTCGTTCTGGTGGAACACGTCGCCGTAGGTGGTTTTGCCCAGCGGGCCATCGCTCCAGACCAGATCGTAGACGCTGTCCACGCCCTGGATGTACATCGCCAGACGCTCCAGGCCGTAAGTGATTTCACCGGTAACCGGTTTACATTCCAGGCCGCCAACCTGCTGGAAGTAAGTGAACTGCGTCACTTCCATACCGTTCAGCCACACTTCCCAACCCAGCCCCCAGGCGCCCAGCGTCGGGTTTTCCCAGTTATCTTCAACGAAGCGGATGTCGTGAATGGTCGGATCCATACCCAACTCTTTCAGAGATCCGAGGTACAATTCCTGAATGTTGTCCGGAGACGGCTTAATCACCACCTGGAACTGGTAATAGTGCTGTAAGCGGTTCGGGTTTTCGCCATAGCGACCGTCGGTCGGGCGACGAGAAGGCTGCACGTAGGCGGTCGCCATCGGCTCTGGCCCCAACGCGCGTAAGCAGGTCATCGGGTGGGAGGTGCCGGCGCCAACTTCCATGTCCAGTGGTTGAACAATGGTGCAGCCCTGACGAGCCCAGTAATCCTGTAAGGTCAGGATCAGGCCCTGGAAGGTCCTGGTATCAAACTTTTGCATATTATTTCGTGCTGGATACGTGTGGATTTAAAGGAAGGGATCAGTATACCCGCTGGCTGCGAGATATACAGTATGAAACGCCTTTGTTTAGCGAAATTTGAGCAAAGCGGCACCATCATGCGGCGTTCAAGCCGCATTTAGCGCATAGAAAGATGCAAAAACTGGCCGTCTGGATCAAAAGAACAGATAAAACGTTCATTCCTCGAAGTCAGGCCGGAAAGCTCATAGCTCGCCTGGAACTGCTCGAAATGATTGACGTCGACGCGACGGGTGTCTGTGCTATAACGTAACGCCGCCTGATCCTTGCATAGTTTTTCCATATTCAGCGTCGTTTGCGGCGTGATACGTGCCTTTTGCGCTTTTTGGACAGGTTGAGCAGGTGTCTGGCTGCAGCCGACCAGCAGCAGCGCCACCAGGACTGATACGAAATATTTCATCACTATTTTTCTCAACCGCCTTGTTAGCCAATTGTTATCGTGCAGACCATGTAAACCCAGACAAACATTTTGCGAATCTCACTGATGCTCTACAAGAGTGTGGCGATAAACTCAGAATATTCCATTGTGATGACGACAAACTACGGGAGTCAGACTCTTTTTACGCAGGAGCCATGAGGTACAGATGCAGGAAAAAATAAGCTGGATTACCAACTTGCGCGGCATAGCATGTCTGATGGTCGTGATGATTCACAGCACCACCTGGTATATTACCCATCCGCATAGCATCAGCCTGTTTGAATGGGATATCGCTAACCTGCTTAACTCGGCATCGCGCGTCAGCGTCCCGCTTTTTTTCATGATTTCAGGTTATCTTTTTTTTGGCGAACGCAGCGCCCAGCCGCGCCATTATCTGCGCATCGTGCTGTGTATCCTGTTCTACAGCGCGCTGGCGCTGCTCTATATCACCCTGTTTACCCATATCAACGTTGGGCTGTCATTAAAAAACTTACTGCAGAAGCCGGTGTTTTATCACCTGTGGTTTTTCTTTGCCATTGTGGTGATTTATCTGCTCTCGCCGCTGATTCAGGTGAAGCAGGTCAGCGGCAAAATGCTGCTGGCGCTGATGCTGGTGATTGGCCTCATCGCCAACCCTAATACGGTAAGTATTAAAGCCGGCGGCATTGAATGGCTACCGATCAATCTTTATATCAACGGCGATACCTTTTACTACGTACTGTACGGGATACTGGGCCGGGCGATCGGCGCCATGAACACCGACAGAAGAGGATTAACCCTGCTGTGCGCGCTGCTGTTTACCGCCGCGGTGTGGGTCATTTCACGCGGCACGCTGCATGAACTGCAATGGCGCGGCGATTTCGGCGATACCTGGTATCTTTATTGCGGACCAGCAGTATTTGTCTGCGCGACCTCGTTGCTGACGCTGGGCAAAAACATCCTCAATAATCGCGAGCTCCCCGGTATTGCGTTAATTTCCAGACATTCGTTAGGCATTTATGGTTTTCACGCGCTGTTTATACACGCGCTGCGCGCAAGTGGTCTGGAGCTTAGCCGCTGGCCATTACTGGATATTGTATGGATTTTCGCCGCTGCGCTCTTGGGTAGCCTGGCGCTGTCTGTACTGGTGCAGCGAATTGACCGCCGCCGGTTAGTGAGCTAAAAAAGCGCCCGCCGTTCAACGCGGGCGCCGTCGGTTACTCTGCGGTCTCTTCGATTACTGCGTTCCCCTCGCTTAACGGCGAGCGATCCCAGGCGTCACGAATATTCTTCTGTACTGCTACCGCGCCGAACAGGCTCAAAAAGAATGCCAGGCCATAGAAGCCTTTCTCGCTTAACATCAGCGTTGCGTTCCACAATCCCACTACCAGCAGGCCTATCGCAATCACGAAGGCGATCAGGCAGGACATGTAATACATAGCGGTGGTTGGAATTTTGTCGTATTTATCACGTACCGTTTTCTGATAAGAAGCGGCGGAAAAAAGACCCAATACCAATACGGCAAAATAGTAGCCCTTTTCATTGAGCTCCATTGGCGCGTTCCACAGGCCAATCAAATACACGAGGATACCGCCCACCAGCGCAATCCATGAGATCAGGTGAAACGCGGGTGAATATGTCGTCGCTTTCATTTCCATTACTGACTACCTCTCTTCGCTGTCGACTGACAGCTTATTCCACTGAGCTATTGCGAGCTTTATCCGCGACTTTGGCGGGATAAGATATCGCTGAAGCGCCATACATACAGACAAACCATGCCATCACGTAAATGCTTTTTTCACGCCACGGCGCGGGGACAAACCAGGCGCCGACCAGCAGCAATCCCACCGATAGCAACAGCACCAGCCGGCACAGAGAGATAAAATCGTCGTCTCGCTGCGCTTCCAGCTCCGTTCGCTGATGCGTGAGCACGGCAAACATCCCCATCACCAGCACACCAAGAAAGTACCCTTTGCCGCTGAATAGCGGACACGTTCGCCAGATGCCGATTAAGTAAACCAGCGAGCCCAGCAGCATGACCAATCTTGCCGTCGTACGTTTTAATTTCATTGCGCCTCCCTGGCCATCGTAACGCTCATTATGACCGGGGAATTGCCAGTTGCGGCGGTTTCAGCGAATTGAAATCCACAATTCGGAATAAATAAATATGTGAATTAAATCAATGCAAAGTGAATCATTCAGAAAGGGAATTCGCCCCAATAAATGGGGCGAGAACATCTTATGACATCAGTGGCTTAAGCTGCTGATAGATCTGGCGGAATGTTTCACGACGCGGCGCATAACGGGCAAACCGTTGAGCATCAGGCAAGTGCGCCTGCTCCAGCGGCAGCTGCGGCAGGAGGTCAGAGAAAGCCGCACCTTGATGAACGCCCAGCTGCGCCAATCTTGCCGCGCCTAACGCCGGGCCGACATCGCCGCCGGTGCGGAAATTCAGCTGCTGCCCGCTAATATCGGCTAGCATTTGCCGCCAGTATGCGCTCCGCGCGCCGCCGCCGATAAGAGTGACGCTTTCCGGTTTCACGCCACAGGAGTGCACAACATCCATACCGTCGGCCAGCGCGTAACCCACCCCTTCAAGCACCGCCCGCGCCAGTTCGGCGGGACCATGTTGATGGGTAAGGCCGAAGAACACGCCTTTAGCCTGCGGATTGTTGTGCGGCGTACGCTCGCCGGAAAGATAGGGGAGAAACCACACCGGATCGGCATTTTCGTCCGCCCCCTGCGCCGCGGCGAGCAGCGCCGGTACGCTGCCAAGGCCGGTCAACTTCGCCGCCCAATCCAGACAAGACGCGGCGCTGAGCATCACCGACATCAGATGCCAGCGGCCCGGCAGCGCGTGGCAGAAACTATGCACCGCGCTTTCCGGTTTACTCAGAAAACCATCGCTGACGGCGAAATAGACGCCGGAGGTTCCCAGCGATAACATCGCCTGCCCGGCATCGGCCATGCCAACGCCGACAGCGCCTGCGGCGTTATCACCGCCGCCCGCAACCACCAGCGCCCGCGGCATATTCCACGCCTGGGCTACCTCAGCGCGCAGTTGGCCGGTCACCTCACAGCCTTCAAATAGCGACGGCATATTGTCGCGGCTGAGCCCGCAGGCGGCGAGCATCTCATCGCTCCAGTCACGACGCGCGACGTTCATCCACATCGTGCCGGCGGCGTCGGACATATCGCTGGCGAATTCACCGCTCATGCGTAGCCGCAGATAATCTTTCGGCAACAGGACCTTATCAACCTGTTTAAAGATATCGGTTTCATGACGCTGCACCCACAGCAGCTTAGGCGCCGTAAAGCCCGGCATCATCAGGTTACCGGTGATTTGCCGCGAAGCGCCGACTTTTTCTTCCAGCAGCATGCACTCTTCGCCGCAGCGGCCATCATTCCACAAAATCGCCGGACGCAGCACCCGTTGCTGTTTATCGAGCAGCGTGGCGCCATGCATTTGTCCGGCGATCCCTAAGGCTTTTACCTCACGCAGAGCGTGTTGCGATCCCAGCGCTTGCATCGCGGTATTCGTCGCCTGCCACCACTGTTCGGGATCTTGTTCGGACCAGAGCGGATGTGGGCGCGAGACGGTCAGTTTTTCGGTATGCGTCGCCAGTACGTCGCCCTGTTCATTGAGCAGAATGGCTTTTACGCCCGAGGTCCCTAAATCAATCCCGATATACATGCAGCGTCTCCTTAACACGAACGCCACGGCAAAGCGTGGCGCAGCAAAAATGGTTACAGCCAGCGCCCGGATTTAGCGGGCGCTTTTGTCGGCATTACTTATCGAACAGGTAATGATTCACCAGGTTTTCCAGCAGTTCCTGATGTCCGCTGTGGTGCTGCGGCGCCAGGTTGTGCTGAGTCGCATAGTGCGCGATGTCGGTCAGGGTCATCTGGCCTTTAAGGATCTGCTGGCCCAATTCACCGTTCCAGCCGGCGTAGCGTTTTGCCACGCGTTTATCCAGCTCGCCATCTTCAATCATGCGCGCCGCGACCTTCAGCGACAGCGCCATGGTGTCCATCGCACCGATATGACCGTAGAACAGGTCGTATTTGTCGGTGCTCTGGCGACGAACTTTAGCATCAAAGTTCAGGCCGCCGGTGGTGAAGCCGCCCGCTTTGAGGATCTCATACATCACCAGGGCGTTCTCTTCCACGCTGTTCGGGAACTGGTCGGTATCCCAGCCAAGCTGCGCATCGCCGCGGTTAGCATCAACCGAACCGAACAGGCCCAGCGCAATAGCCGTCGCGATTTCGTGATGGAAAGAGTGGCCGGCAAGGGTGGCGTGGTTGGCTTCAATGTTCAGTTTAATCTCTTTTTCCAGACCAAACTGTTTCAGGAATCCATAAACCGTGGAGGCATCATAATCATACTGGTGCTTGGTCGGCTCCTGCGGCTTCGGCTCGATCAGCAGGGTGCCCTGGAAACCAATTTTGTGTTTGTGCTCAACCACCAGCTGCATAAAGCGGCCGATCTGCTCGCGTTCCTGACGCAGGTCGGTATTAAGCAGGGTTTCATAGCCTTCGCGACCGCCCCACAGAACATAGTTTTCACCACCCAACTTGTGGGTCGCATTCATTGCGGTGACTACCTGAGTCGCCGCCCAGCTAAAGACTTCCGGATCGGGGTTAGTCGCCGCCCCTGCGCCATAACGCGGGTTGGTAAAGCAGTTTGCCGTCCCCCACAGCAGTTTGACGCCGCTCTGCTGCTGTTTTTCCGCCAGCACGTCCACCATCTGCGCGAAGTTGTTGCTGTACTCTTTCAGCGAAGCGCCTTCCGGAGAAACGTCGACATCATGGAAGCAGTAATACGGCACATTCAACTTATGGAAAAACTCAAATGCCACTTCGGCTTTACGCTTCGCCATTTCCAGCGCTTCGCCCGGCTGCTGCCATGGTCGATCGAAGGACCCCACGCCAAACATATCCGCGCCATTCCAGCAGAAAGTGTGCCAATAGCAGGCGGCGAAACGCAGGTGGTCTTCCATGCGTTTACCCAGTACTAATTCATCCGGATTGTAGTGGCGGAAAGCCAGCGGGTTAGTCGATTTCGGGCCTTCATAACGAACGCGTTCGAGTTGATCGAAATAGGTCTGCATAGAGAACTCCATATTCAGGGGTGCGGCGAGTAACAAGTTATACGCCAATATAGAATTCCACTTTCGCCTTCCTCAATTACGTTATTTCACACCGCCATTGAGAGAATCCACAAACGTGCGCCAGCTCGCAAAAATAATTCCTCTCCGCATAATTTCTGGAATCCTATGATGGAAGAAGAATGAAATAATCTGCATACTCTTGAATAAAATACGATCGCGGTCATAAATTACAAAACAAACTAAATTTCATAATGCGAAAATAAGAACAGGTAATTGCCAGCCCTCGCTTCCCCGTTAAGAATCTGCAACGTATCTGCAACCTGAAGTTTATTCCTGTACGCCTTACCTACCCTTTGAAAAGGTATCGTTATTATGAAGATAAAGAACCTTTGCCTTACGCTCTGCGCCTCATCGCTCCTTCTCGCCAGCATGGCGGGTATGGCTAAAGAAGTTAAGATTGGGATGGCCATCGACGACCTTCGTCTGGAACGCTGGCAAAAAGATCGCGATATTTTCGTTAATAAAGCAGAATCCTTAGGCGCCAAAGTATTTGTGCAGTCCGCCAATGGCAACGAAGAAACGCAAATGTCGCAAATTGAAAATATGATCAACCGCGGCGTCGATGTTTTAGTGATTATTCCTTACAACGGCCAGGTGCTCAGCAACGTTATTAAGGAAGCAAAACAAGAGGGAATTAAAGTCCTCGCCTACGATCGCATGATTAATAATGCTGATATCGATTTTTATATTTCTTTCGATAATGAAAAAGTCGGTGAAATGCAGGCCCAAAGCCTGGTTGACAAAGTGCCGCAGGGTAATTATTTCCTGATGGGCGGCTCGCCGGTGGATAATAACGCCAAACTGTTCCGCGCCGGCCAGATGAAGGTACTCAAACCTTATGTCGATGAGGGCAAAATTAAGATCGTCGGCGATCAGTGGGTCGACGGCTGGCTGCCGGAAAATGCGTTAAAAATCATGGAAAACGCGCTGACGGCGAATAACAACAAAATTGACGCGGTAGTGGCTTCCAATGACGCGACCGCCGGCGGCGCTATCCAGGCGCTAAGCGCCCAGGGGCTGGCGGGTAAAGTCGCTATCTCCGGGCAAGACGCCGATTTGGCTGGCGTGAAACGTATTATTTCCGGCACCCAGACGATGACCGTTTATAAACCTATCACCACCCTTGCCACCAACGCTGCCGAAATCGCCGTTGAATTAGGCAACGACCAGCAACCCAAGGCCGACGCCACGTTGAATAACGGCTTAAAAGATGTCCCCTCGCGCCTGTTAACGCCAATTGAAGTCAATAAAGAGAATATTGACGCCACGGTGATTAAAGACGGTTTCCACAAAAAGAGTGAACTGTAATGGCTGACGCCCCGATACGGGGCGTCATTTTCGTCCTGCCGGATATCGCTTTTGCGGAGTCTCTATGTCCTGGTTACTCGAAATGAAGAACATCACCAAAGCCTTCGGCGCGGTTAAAGCCGTGGATAACGTCAGCCTGCGGCTGAATGCCGGGGAAGTGGTGTCGTTATGCGGTGAAAATGGTTCGGGGAAATCAACGCTGATGAAAGTGCTGTGCGGGATCTATCCGCACGGCAGCTACGAAGGTGAAATTATTTTCGCCGGCGAGACGCTGCAGGCGAATCATATTCGCGATACCGAGCGTAAAGGTATCGCCATTATTCACCAGGAGCTGGCGTTGGTGAAGCATCTCACGGTGCTGGAAAATATCTTTCTCGGCGCCGAGATCTCACGCCATGGCCTGCTGGATTACGAAACCATGACCCTGCGCTGCCAGAAGCTGTTGGCGCAGGTGAATTTATCGATCTCGCCGGATACCCGCGTCGGTGATTTAGGTCTGGGCCAGCAGCAGCTGGTCGAGATCGCCAAGGCGCTGAATAAACAGGTACGTTTGCTGATCCTCGATGAACCCACGGCATCGTTAACTGAACAAGAAACCGCGACGCTGCTGGCGATTATTCGCGATCTGCAAAACCACGGTATCGCCTGTATTTATATTTCGCACAAGCTCAATGAAGTTAAAGCCATCTCCGACACTATCTGCGTAATACGTGACGGTCAGCATATTGGCACCCGCGACGCCAGCGGAATGAACGAAGATGACATCATCACTATGATGGTCGGGCGCGAGCTCACGGCGCTGTATCCAAACGAACCCCATAGCCATGGCGAAGAAATCTTGCGTGTCGAGCATCTCACCGCATGGCACCCGGTAAACCGCCATATTAAGCGCGTCAACGACGTCTCATTTACCCTCCGCCGCGGCGAAATCCTCGGCATCGCCGGGTTAGTCGGCGCCGGGCGCACCGAAGCCGTACAGTGCCTGTTTGGCGTCTGGCCGGGGCGCTGGCAGGGAAGCATTTTTATCGATGGCCAACCGGTGACAATTAACAATTGCCAACAGGCGATTGCCCATGGCATCGCCATGGTGCCGGAAGATCGCAAAAAAGACGGCATCGTGCCGGTGATGGCAGTCGGCAAGAACATCACTCTCGCGGCGTTAAACCAGTTCACCGGCCCGGTGAGCAGTCTCGACGACGCCGCAGAGCAGCACTGCATCCAGCAGTCGATTCAGCGGCTGAAAATTAAAACGTCATCGCCGGATCTGGCGATTGGCCGCCTGAGCGGCGGCAATCAACAAAAGGCGATTCTGGCCCGCTGCCTGCTGCTCAACCCGCGCATCTTGATCCTCGATGAACCAACCCGCGGCATCGATATCGGCGCGAAATACGAAATCTACAAGCTTATCAATCAACTGGTGCAGCAAGGCATCGCCGTCATCGTCATCTCATCCGAACTGCCTGAAGTGCTCGGGCTGAGCGATAGGGTACTGGTGATGCACGAAGGCAAGCTTAAGGCCGATTTACTTAATCAAGGTCTGACCCAGGAACAGGTGATGGAAGCCGCGCTGAGGAGCGAACGCCATGTCGAAAAACACGTCGTCTGAAATCAAACTCACCCCATCCGCCCCTGCCGCTTTTCCGGCGCTGAAAGGGCTCAATCTCCAGGTTTTCGTGATGATCGCCGCGATTATCGCCATTATGCTGTTTTTTACCTGGGTTACCGACGGCGCCTATTTGAGCGCACGTAATATTTCCAACCTCCTGCGGCAAACCGCCATCACCGGCATCCTCGCCGTCGGCATGGTGTTTGTGATCATTTCGGCGGAAATTGACCTCTCCGTCGGCTCGATGATGGGTCTGCTCGGCGGGGCGGCGGCGATTTTCGACGTCTGGCTCGGCTGGCCGCTACCGCTCACCATCCTCGTTACGTTGGTTATGGGGCTACTGCTCGGCGCGTGGAACGGATGGTGGGTCGCCTATCGTAAGGTGCCCTCTTTCATTGTGACCCTTGCCGGCATGCTGGCGTTTCGCGGAATTTTAATCGGCATTACCAACGGTACCACCGTCTCGCCCACCACGCCGGCAATGTCGCAAATCGGCCAAAGTTATTTACCGGACGGCATCGGCTTTGGAATCGGCGTTATTGGCATGGCGGCTTTTATCATCTGGCAATGGCGCGGACGGATGCGCCGACAGGCGTTAGGGCTGGCGACCACCAGTTCTGGCGGCGCCGTTGGTCGTCAGACCATCACCGCGGTTATTGTGCTGGGCGCTATCTGGCTGCTCAATGACTATCGCGGCGTACCGACGCCGGTGCTCATACTCGCCGCTCTGCTGCTGGCGGGCATGTTTATGGCGACCCGCACCGCTTTTGGCCGCCGCATCTATGCCATTGGCGGCAATCTGGAAGCGGCTCGCCTCTCCGGGATTAACGTCGAGCGCACCAAGCTTGCGGTCTTCGCCATTAACGGCCTGATGGTGGCCATCGCCGGGTTGATTCTCAGCTCGCGGCTGGGAGCAGGTTCGCCTTCCGCCGGCAACATCGCCGAACTGGACGCTATCGCCGCCTGCGTGATTGGCGGCACCAGTCTGGCGGGCGGCGTCGGCAGCGTTGCTGGCGCGGTGATGGGGGCATTTATTATGTCGGCGCTGGATAATGGCATGAGCATGATGGACGTCGCCACCTTCTGGCAATACATCGTCAAAGGCGCCATTTTACTGTTGGCGGTCTGGATGGATTCGGCTACCAAACGGAGAACATAACGGTATCACTATGAAAAATGCCCGAATAACTTGCGCCACCGCCAAACTTCGCAATAAGGCGCTTGAAATAATTCGGGCATTAGCCGGTATTGTATGACCGGGGTAAGAGCAGGAATATCATCTATGTTTGAAAAGCGTCACCGCATTACGCTGTTATTCAACGCCAACAAAGCCTATGACCGTCAGGTGGTTGAAGGCGTTGGCGAATATCTGCAGGCATCACAGCTGGAATGGGATATTTTTATCGAAGAGGATTTTCGCGCGCGTATCGAAAACATCAAAGAGTGGCTGGGTGATGGCGTGATCGCCGATTACGACGACCCGGAGATTGAAAAGCTACTGGCGGATGTCAAAGTGCCGATTATCGGCGTCGGCGGCTCCTACCATAAGCCAGAATGCTATCCGCCTGTTCACTATATCGCCACCGATAATGCCGCGCTGGTCGAAAGCGCATTCCTGCATCTGAAAGAAAAAGGCGTGAACCGCTTCGCCTTTTACGGGCTACCGACCTCCAGCGGCAAGCGCTGGGCGATGGAGCGCGAACACGCCTTCAGCCAGCTAGTCGCCAAAGAAAAATACCGTGGCGTGGTCTATCAGGGGCTGGAGACCGCGCCGGAGAACTGGCAGCATGCGCAAAATCGGCTCGCCGACTGGCTACAAACGCTGCCGCCGCAAACCGGCATTATCGCCGTGACCGATGCCCGGGCACGTCACGTCCTGCAGGCCTGTGAGCTGCTGCATATTCCGGTGCCGGAAAAATTATGCGTTATCGGTATCGATAACGAAGAATTGACCCGCTATCTCTCCCGCGTCGCGCTCTCTTCCGTGGCGCAAGGTACCCGGCAAATGGGCTACCAGGCGGCGAAACTACTGCACCGTTTAATGGAAAACGAAGCGCTGCCGCTGCAGCGCCTGCTGGTGCCGCCGATGCGCGTCATTGAGCGGCGTTCCACCGATTATCGCTCACTCACCGACCCTGCGGTGATTCAGGCGATGCATTACATCCGCAACCACGCCTGCAAAGGCATTAAGGTTGAGCAGGTGCTCGACGCCGTCGGTATTTCCCGCTCTAATCTGGAGAAACGCTTTAAAGAAGAGGTCGGCGAGACCATCCACACGGTGATCCACAGCGAAAAGCTGGAAAAAGCGCGCAGCCTGCTGGTCTCCACCACGCTATCGATAAACGAAATTTCGCAGATGTGCGGTTATCCGTCGCTGCAGTATTTCTATTCGGTGTTTAAGAAAGAGTACGACGTGACGCCAAAGGAATACCGCGACCAGCACAGTGAAGTAATGATGTAGCGGGAAAGAAAAATGCCCGGGCTTACGCACCGGGCATTGATGATTACATATGAGCGGCAATTAAGCGCTGATTGTCCTGATACATGGCGAAGAGATAGTTGTTGTAGCTCGACCCTTTTGTCGAATATCCCTTCAGCTTGTGGATCATCGCGCTGGCAGTTACTTCCTGATCCGTCTTACGCAGCTGTGCGCGAGACTTACGGAAGGATGAATAAGCCGGGTGCGTATTCAGGTTTTTTACATAAGCCTGAACCGACTGCTCGACAGATTCAAACTGGGAGTAGCCTTTCATTGCACCGCGACAGTTACCGCCGCCACACTTCATACCAAACAGGTTGTTGTTCTCACGCGCCAGCTTCGAGGTGCCCCAACCGCTTTCCGCCGCCGCCATGGTTGCCACCATGCTGTTCGGAATAATGTCGACGCGCTCAAGCAGCGAGTTCCATGGTATATGGCGAGTATTGCCAGACCACTTCACTTTATAACGTGAGGCGATGTCTTTCAGGCGCGCCTGCTCGCTCGGCGACCAACGGCCGTCGTATTGCTTAGAGACAAGCCAGTTACGATCTGCCGTGATCGCTTGATTTTGCTTTGTAATGTAAGGCATAACCGTCCGGAGAAACGCTTTTTTCCTTGGTGTCCCGGAAGGGTATTTTCGCAAATCAGGAAGTGAACTGCTCTTTACACTATTGCGAGAATACTCTTGTTTACTGCTAACCTTGATACTACTGGGCTTCTTTACTTTCTTAACTACTGAGGCTTTATGACTCTTTGTTGCTGTGTGCGTTGTCGCCAACACACTACCTGAAAATATACAGGTAAGTAACATGAGTATCGCAGCCCCATATCGTCGCATGGGAATCGATATCATTAGGTCTCCTGGTCGGATTTACTCATTCCAACACCTTGTTTTTCGCAAAAAATCGATAGTTGAATCGCGAATAGTATCAAAAATACCCAGAGAGAGCATCAAGAGAAATAGTCCAATTCCGAATCGCTGTCATCTGAAATCGGTTTCTGCACCGTCGCGAAGGTGCAGAAATGCTATCTCCGTCTCATTTATAGCTCATTTTTTGAACTAAATCACTCACCCCTTTTCATCCTCCCCGCAAATTTAGCGGCAGGATGAGTTCAACCTTATGGCGCGCAGGCACACTGTGATAAAAACCGCTAACAGGACTCCAGCATGAAACTCGCTGCGCTCGCCTCGCTACTGCTGCCCGGGATGGCTTTTGCCGCCTGGACAACCGCTGACTTTCCCGCCTTCACTGAACAGGATGCAGGCCGCTTCACGACGCAAAATGAGGTGACGAAGGGTACCCGCCCTTTGCGGATAAGTTTTGACCAACAGTGCTGGCAGCCTGCGGGGGCGATAAAACTCAATCAGATGCTATCGCTGGAACCTTGTCGGGATACGCCGCCGCAGTGGCGCGTGTTCCGCGACGGGCGCTATACGCTGGAAGTCGATACCCGCTCCGGTACGCCAACGCTGATGCTGTCGCTGGCGGAACAGGAAACAGCCAGCACGCAGCCGCTGGTGCGCCAGTGTCCGAAATGGGATGGTAAACCGTTAACGTTTGATGTCGGCCAGACGTTTGCCGAGGGAAGCCAGGTCCGCGATTTTTACAGCGGTAATATCGCTACGGTGAAAGCGGGCAAAATCACGCTGCGGCCCGCCGAAGGCAGTAATGGGCTCCTGCTGCTTGAAAAAGCGGATAGCGCCGCCAGCGCGGCGTTTAACTGGCATAACGCCACGATCTATTTTGTCCTGACCGATCGCTTCGTCAACGGCAATCCGGCCAACGACAACAGCTACGGGCGCCATAAAGACGGTATGCAGGAGATAGGCACCTTCCACGGCGGCGATTTACAGGGGCTGACCAGCAAGCTGGATTATCTTCAACAGCTTGGCGTCAACGCGCTGTGGATAAGCTCGCCGCTGGAGCAAATTCACGGCTGGGTTGGCGGCGGCGCCAAAGGCGACTTCCCCCACTACGCTTATCACGGTTACTACACCCAGGACTGGACCCGTCTTGACGCCAACATGGGTGACGAAGCCGATCTTCGGCAACTGGTCGATGAAGCCCATCGGCGCGGCATGCGCGTCCTGTTTGATATCGTCATGAATCACACCGGTTACGCCACGCTCGCCGATATGCAGGAATTTCACTTCGGTTCCTTGTACCTGAAAGGCGATGAACTGAAAAAAACACTTGGCGAGCGCTGGACCGACTGGAAACCGGCGCCGGGGCAAAGTTGGCATAGCTTCAATGACTATATCAACTTCAGCGATAAAGCGGGCTGGGAACAATGGTGGGGGAAAAAATGGATCCGCACCGATATCGGCGACTACGACAATCCAGGTTTCGACGATCTCACCATGTCGCTGGCGTTCCTGCCGGATCTGAAAACCGAATCGACGCTCCCTTCTGGCTTGCCAAATTTCTACCGTCACAAGCCGGATACCGCCGCCAAAGAGATAGCCGGCTACACGCCGCGCGACTATCTGACCCACTGGCTTAGCCAATGGGTACGCGACTATGGGATTGACGGTTTCCGCGTCGATACTGCGAAACACGTCGAACTGGACGCCTGGCAGCAGCTCAAAACGCAGGCCACGGCCGCGCTGGCAGACTGGAAAAAAGCGAATCCGCAGAAAGCGCTGGATGACGCCCCATTCTGGATGACCGGCGAGGCCTGGGGCCACGGCGTGATGCAGAGCGACTACTATCGCCACGGTTTCGACGCGATGATTAATTTCGATTATCAGGATCAAGCGGCGAAAGCAGCAAACTGTCTCGCAAACATGGACGCCACCTGGCAGCAGATGGCGGACAAGCTGCAGGATTTCAACGTGCTGAGCTATCTCTCCTCGCACGATACCCGCCTGTTCCGCGAAGGCGGAAGCCGGGCGGCGGAACTGCTATTACTCGCGCCAGGCGCCGTACAACTCTTCTATGGCGATGAATCTTCACGTCCGTTCGGCCCCACGGGTTCCGACCCGCTGCAGGGTACCCGCTCCGATATGAACTGGCAGGATGTTGTCGGTAGCGCATCCGATAACGTCGCGCACTGGCAAAAAATCGCCCAATTCCGCGCCCGCCATCCGGCCATTGGTATGGGTAAACAACAGACGCTGATGCTAGAGCAGGGCTATGGTTTCGTGCGTGAAAGCAGCGCTGATAAAGTGATGGTTGTCTGGGCCGGACAGCAATAGCAGTCGCTTACCGGGCTCCTTGCCGCTGGCGGGAGCCTTTTCAGCACAAATTACTAATATCTCCCCTATTAGCAGAACAAAAAATAGATCGCTCCCTCCTGTGCCGATTTGCACCGCGTTGACGCTGGCGTTATGGTAATTCCCTTTCCAGAAGACCAACAGAATATCCGCGATGACATTTTCACTTTTCGGCGACAAATTCACCCGTCATTCAGGCATCACCCGCCTGATGGAAGACCTCAATGACGGCCTGCGCACACCGGGCGCGATCATGCTGGGCGGCGGCAACCCCGCGCAAATCCCGGAGATGAATGAATACTTCAATAGCCTGCTGGCCGATATGCTGGATAACGGCAAAGCCCTTGATGCGCTTTGCAATTATGATGGTCCGCAAGGGAAAAGCGAGCTTCTGACCTTGCTTGCGCAAATGCTGCGCGAAGAATTAGGCTGGGAGATCGAACCACAGAATATTGCTCTGACGAATGGCAGCCAGAGCGCATTTTTCTACTTATTTAACCTGTTTGCCGGCCGCCGTGCCGACGGCACCACCCGCAAGGTGCTGTTCCCGCTGACGCCGGAATATATCGGCTACGCCGATTCCGGGCTGGAAGAGGATCTGTTTGTCGCCACCCGCCCCAACATTGAACTGCTGCCGGAAGGCCAGTTCAAATATCACGTGGACTTCGAACACCTGCAGATCACCGAAGAGACGGGAATGATCTGCGTCTCCCGGCCAACCAACCCGACCGGTAACGTCATTACCGATGAAGAGCTCATCAAACTGGATGCTCTCGCTAACCAGCATGGCGTCCCGCTGGTTATTGATAACGCCTATGGCGTACCTTTCCCCGGCATTATCTTTAGCGAAGCGCGCCCGCTGTGGAACCCGAATATTGTGCTGTGCATGAGTTTATCCAAGCTCGGACTGCCGGGCACCCGCTGCGGCATCATCATCGCCAACGAAAAAATCATCACCGCGATCAGTAATATGAACGGCATTATCAGCCTCGCCCCGGGCGGAATTGGGCCGGCGATGATGTGCGAAATGATCAAGCGCAAGGACCTGCTGCGGTTGTCCGAAACGGTAATTAAACCGTTCTATTATCAGCGTGTTCAGGAAACTATCGCTACCATTCGCCGCTATTTGCCGGAAGAACGCTGCCTGATTCATAAACCGGAAGGGGCGATTTTCCTGTGGCTGTGGTTTAAGGATCTGCCGATCTCCACCGAGCTGCTGTATCAGCGCCTGAAGCAACGCGGCGTGCTGATGGTACCGGGCGATTACTTCTTCCCGGGGCTGGACAAGCCGTGGCCGCATACGCATCAGTGCATGCGCATGAACTACGTGCCGGACCCGGAGAAAATCGAGGCGGGGGTTAAAATTCTTGCCGAAGAGATTGAGCGCGCCTGGCAGGAGCAAGACGCCTGATGATGTTCCCGGCCATCGCTGGCCGGGAACATCCAGTTACATTGCCTGCGCCGCCCAACGACGGCGCTCGGCGCTTAATCTTTCCAGCTCGGCGGGCTCAATACAGCGCAGCGCCTGAGTCGGGCAGGCCGCTACGCACGCCGGCCCCGTTTGCCGGTGCGCGCACAGGTCGCACTTCAGCGCCTGCACGCCTTCGTCGGTCAACATGACCGTCATCGCCCCATAAGGGCACGCCACCATACAGCTTTTACAACCAATGCACAGCCGTTGATCGACTCGCCAGACGTCGCCCTCATGGCGTATTGCCCCTTCCGGGCAGACGTTCGCGCAAGGGGCATCTTCGCACTGACGACACAGCGTCGCCGTTGATAACTCATCGCTCTTCACTACCCGGATCCGCGGCGCAAAGCGTCTTGCAGAAACGGTAGAACAATCCTGCCCCTGCTGATGCGACACCACGCAGGCCACCTCGCAGGTTCGGCAGCCAATACACTTTTGTGCATCGGCGATAATAAACCGGTTCATCCTCAACTCCCTTCGGGATAAAAACGCAGCGTGCCAGAAAAACCCCGCTGCGCGCTTTGATCCTGAATGGAATCAGCTGCGTTTTAGGCAAATACCCAGCAAGATCTCGCCAGTTGCCTTAGCCTTCGCGAATAACAAACCCCAGCTCGCGGGAAATCGCCTCTGCCGTTTCACGCAATGGTTTAAGCAGATTTTTCTCACCAACCTGTTTCAGGCGCGAAGTCGACAGCGAAATCGAAATGGCGTAAGGCACGCGACCGTGAATATCGAATACCGGTACCGCCAGGCACGAGACGCCGAGTTCGTTCTCTTCGCGGTCCATCGCCATATTACGTTCGCGAATCTGCGCCAGCTCGTCGTTCATCGCCGGCAGGCCGGTAATGGTGTTACGGGTCAACGGCTGAATAATATCCTGATGGCTGTCCCAGTAGCTGGCAACGTAGTCAGGATGGCCGAACGCCATGTAGATCTTACCCATCGCCGAACAGTACAGCGGCATATGCTGGCCAATATAGGCGCGGGTACGCAGCATACCGGTAGTCGGCTCCAGCTTATAAATCAGAATCGCGTGGTCGTCCTCACGGCTGGAGAAGTTCACCGTCTCGCCGGTGGCGATGTTTAAAGCTTCAAGATGCGGCGCAGCGACATGAATAATATTCAGCGACGACAGCGCCTTTTGGCCCACGGCTATAAATTTGGTGGTCAGGCGGTAACTTCCGGCGGCAGGCGCCGGCGTAACGTAGCCACAGGACTGCAGGCCCTGCAACAACCGATGCACGGTACTTTTGTTCAGGCCCGCCAGTTCAGACAGATGCGCCAACGGACAACCGTTTGGATAGTTACTGAGGATCTCAATCAGCATTAACCCGCGAAATAGACTCTGGCTTCCAGCTGGCCTCTCTTTCTCTTGCGTCATTTCACTCTCTTTTGTGCCCATCGCTTCGGCTTCCTTTTTAATCGCGCTCTGATGGTAGCGCAAAGTGTGGTTCAGTTCACGATCTGAACCGAAAAAACACAACCAACTGATTTTAATGATTTTTAAAAATAGCATCTGCCGTTGATCTGTCAAAAATTGATCGTTATATTTGAAATCAGATTTCGATATGTGAAACGTGAAGATAAAAAATCACTCAAATCCTAAGGGGAACACGGGAATGAAAGTAACTTTTGCGCAGCTAAAAGAGGCGTTCAATCGGGTATTACTCTCACGCGGTATTGCGGCGGAAACCGCCGACGCCTGCGCGGAAATGTTCGCCCGCACCACGGAATCCGGCGTCTACTCACACGGAGTGAATCGCTTTCCACGTTTTATTCAGCAACTGGATAACGGCGATATCATTCCGGATGCGAAACCTCAGCGCGTCACCAGCCTTGGCGCTATTGAGCAGTGGGATGCCCGGCGTTCGATTGGCAATCTGACGGCGAAAAAGATGATGGATCGCGCCATTGAATTGGCCTCCGACCACGGCATTGGCCTGGTGGCATTACGCAACGCCAACCACTGGATGCGCGGCGGCAGCTACGGCTGGCAGGCGGCGGAAAAAGGCTATATCGGCATTTGCTGGACCAACTCCATCGCCGTCATGCCGCCGTGGGGCGCGAAAGAGTGCCGCATTGGCACCAATCCGCTGATCGTGGCAATTCCCTCCACTCCCATCACAATGGTCGATATGTCGATGTCGATGTTCTCTTACGGCATGCTGGAGGTTAATCGCCTGGCTGGCCGCACGCTGCCGGTAGATGGCGGGTTTGATGATGACGGTAATTTGACGAAAGAACCCGGCGTGATTGAGAAAAATCGCCGTATCCTGCCGATGGGCTACTGGAAGGGTTCCGGTTTATCAATTGTGCTGGATATGATAGCCACTCTGCTTTCCAACGGTTCCTCCGTTGCTGAAGTCACCCAGGACAATAGCGACGAATATGGCGTATCGCAGATTTTCATCGCCATTGAAGTCGACAAGCTCATTGATGGCAAAACTCGCGATGCCAAACTACAGCGGATCATGGACTTTATCACCACCGCCGAACGCGCCGATGAAAATGTGGCGGTCCGCCTACCGGGCCACGAGTTTACGCGATTGCTGGAAGAAAACCGCCGTAATGGGATCACCGTCGACGACAGCGTATGGGCCAAAATTCAGGCTCTATAGGGGAAACCACTATGATCTTCGGCCATATTTCACAACCGAATCCGTGCCGTCTACCGGCAGCGATTGAAAAGGCGCTCGATTTTCTTCGGACTACCGATTTTCGCCACCACCCGCCCGGCGTCGTCGAAATTGAGGGTAAGAATATTTTTGCGCAGATCATCGATCTGACCACCCGCGCGGCGACAGAAAACCGTCCGGAGGTACATCGGCGTTATTTAGATATTCAATTTCTCGCTTCCGGTGAAGAAAAAATAGGTATCGCCATCGATAGCGGAAATAACCAGATCAGCGAATCGTTATTAGAACAGCGCGATATTATTTTTTATCACGATAGTCAACACGAATCGTTTATTGAAATGATACCCGGTAGCTATGCCATATTCTTTCCACAAGATGTGCATCGCCCTGGATGCATTAAAATGACTGCCACCCCTATTAGAAAAATAGTCATCAAGGTAGCTATCGATATTCTGTAAAAGAACTAATTATCTCATTAAATTTACAGGAGCACATAATGAACATTACTACCGGTTATATTATCGGTGCGTATCCCTGTGCCCCCTCATTTCACCAAAAGAGTGAAGAGGAAGAGAAGGAATTCTGGCGACAACTTGCCGATACTCCAGATATTCGTGGCATAGAACAGCCTTGTCTTGAGCATATCCATCCTTTAGGCGATGAGTGGCTGCTGCGCCATACGCCGGATAACTGGCAAATTGTGATTACCGCCATTATGGAAACCATGCGCCGCCGCGGAGAGAACGCGGGTTTCGGTCTGGCCTCCAGCGATGAACAACAGCGTGTAGCCTGCGTTGAATACTACCGCCACCTTCATCGCAAAATTAATAAAATCAACGGTATTCAACCCGGCAAAGTCACCGCACTTGAGTTACAGGCCGCGCCGCTGGCGGGAGATCAAAACATCACCCAGGCAACGGACGCCTTTTCCCGCTCGCTCAAAGAAATCGCCAGTTGGGACTGGCGCTGCGATCTGGTGCTGGAACACTGTGACGCGATGAATGGCCCGGCGCCGCGTAAAGGCTTTCTGCCCCTGGATAATGTACTGGAAGTTATTGCCGACTATGAGATAAGCGTGTGCATTAACTGGGCGCGCTCGGCCATTGAAGGCCGCGATACCGCGCTGCCGTTGGCCCATACCCGGCAGGTTAAACAGGCCGGTAAACTGGGCGCGCTGATGTTTTCCGGCACCACCCAAACAGGCGAATATGGCGAATGGCAGGATTTACACGCGCCGTTTGCCCCCTTCTGCCCGCAAAGCCTGATGACCGCGCAGCATGCCCGCGATATTTTCGCCTGCGCCGCCGGCGCATCGTTGCAGTTCGCCGGTATTAAATTACTGGAAATAGACGCGAATGCCGATGTTAACCACCGCATAGCCATTTTGCGTGACGGTATCACCATATTAAAAAACGCATAAGAACAACTACGTTTTCATTGTCATAATATTTACTCTACGAGAATATTAATATGAACATGACCTCTCGCCCTACAGCAAAAGATATTCCACGCCAGCGTTGGCTGAGAATTATCCCACCGATTCTTATTGCCTGTATTATTTCCTATATGGACCGCGTTAATATCGCATTTGCGATGCCGGGCGGTATGGATGCCGAACTGGGTATTTCCGCCACCATGGCGGGGCTCGCTGGCGGTATTTTCTTTATTGGTTATTTATTCTTACAAGTCCCTGGCGGAAAAATTGCCGTACACGGCAGCGGCAAGAAATTTATCGGCTGGTCGCTGGTCGCCTGGGCCATTATTTCCGTACTGACCGGTTTAATCACCAATCAATACCAACTGCTGATCCTGCGCTTCTTATTAGGGGTGGCGGAAGGCGGCATGCTGCCGGTGGTGCTAACGATGATCAGCAACTGGTTCCCGGACGCTGAACGCGGTCGCGCCAACGCCATTGTGATTATGTTTGTGCCGATTGCCGGGATTATTACCGCCCCGCTGTCAGGCTGGATCATCACCGTTCTCGACTGGCGCTGGCTATTTATTATCGAAGGCTTGCTCTCGGTGGTCGTGCTGGCGCTGTGGGCATACACCGTTTATGACCGCCCGCAGGAAGCGCGCTGGATATCCGCAGCGGAAAAAACCTACCTGGTCGAAACGCTGGCGGCGGAACAAAAGGCGATTGCCGGAACTGAAGTCAAAAATGCCTCGCTCGGCGCGGTGCTCTCTGACAAAACCATGTGGCAGCTCATCGCCCTTAACTTCTTCTACCAAACCGGGATTTACGGTTACACCCTGTGGCTGCCGACCATTCTGAAAGAGCTGACCCATAGCAGCATGGGACAAGTCGGCGTGCTCGCCATCCTGCCCTACGTTGGCGCGATTGCCGGTATGTTCCTTTTCTCTTCGCTCTCCGATCGTACCGGCAAACGCAAGCTATTCGTCTGCCTGCCGCTGATCGGCTTCGCACTGTGCATGTTCCTCTCCGTGGCGTTGAAAAATCACATCTGGCTGGCCTATGCCGCGCTGGTTGGCTGCGGATTCTTCCTGCAATCCGCCGCAGGCGTGTTCTGGACCATACCGGCACGCCTGTTCAGCGCCGAAATGGCCGGCGGCGCCCGCGGGGTGATCAACGCTCTCGGTAACCTCGGCGGCTTCTGCGGTCCTTACGCCGTGGGCGTACTGATCACCCTCTACAGCAAAGATGCCGGCGTCTATTGCCTGGCTATCTCACTGGCGCTGGCGGCCCTGATGGCGCTGCTGCTGCCGGCAAAATGCGATGCCGGCGCAGCACCCGCAAAGACGATGACTCCGCGTAACCACGCAGCTTAAAACTGTCCCGGACGGCCAGGCGTCGTCCGGAAAAACTGGAAGACTAAGATGAGTGAAAAAGAGACCTTCTGGCTGGGTATCGATTGTGGCGGTACTTATCTAAAAGCCGGTTTATATAACAGCCAGGGCGTAGAGCGGCGTATCGAGCGCTGCCCTTTACGCACCCTCAGCGCGCAGCCGGGATACGCCGAGCGGGAAATGGATCTGCTCTGGCAACGCTGCCATGAAACCATCGCCAGGCTGCTCAGCGCCGCTAACGTCAATGGTAAGCAAATCAAGGGCATCGCTATCTCCGCGCAGGGCAAAGGGCTATTTCTACTTGATAAACAGGATCGCCCGTTAGGTAACGCGATGCTCTCCTCCGATCGTCGGGCGTTGGAAATCGTTCAACGCTGGCAGCAGGATGGCATCCCTGAGCGACTGTATCCCCTTACCCGCCAGACGCTGTGGACAGGCCATCCCGCTTCATTGCTGCGGTGGCTGAAAGAAAATGAACCGCAGCGCTATGGGCAAATCGGCTGCGTCATGATGGCCCATGATTATCTTCGCTGGCGTTTAACCGGGATGAAGGGCTGTGAAGAGAGCAACATTTCTGAGTCCAATCTCTACAACATGAACAGCGGGCAATACGATCCGCGCCTGACCCAGTGGTTAGGCATAAGTGAAATTGACGAGGCGCTACCGCCGATCGTCGGCTCTGCGGAAATATGCGGGGAAATCACCGCTCAGGCGGCCGCCGTTACCGGTCTGGCGGCGGGAACACCCGTTGTCGGCGGTCTGTTTGATGTGGTTTCTACCGCGCTCTGCGCGGGCCTCAATGATGAATCAGTGCTCAATGCGGTGATGGGGACCTGGGCGGTCACCAGCGGGATCACCCACGGACTGCGTGAGCATGAGGCTCATCCTTACGTCTATGGCCGTTTCGTCAATGACGGTGAATACATCGTCCACGAAGCGAGCCCCACCTCTTCCGGCAATCTTGAATGGTTTACCGCGCAGTGGGGCGGGCTCTCATTTACCGAGATTAATGAGGCCGTCGCCAGCCTGCCAAAAGCGGGAAGCGAGCTCTTCTTTCTGCCGTTCCTTTACGGTAGCAACGCCGGCCTGGAGATGACCGGCGGTTTTTACGGCATGCAGGCCATGCACACCCGCGCGCATTTACTACAGGCGGTGTATGAAGGGGTGGTCTTCAGCCATATGACACATCTCAACCGCATGCGCGAGCGCTTTACCCAAGTCCAGGCTCTGCGCGTCACCGGCGGTCCGGCGCATTCCGAGGTATGGATGCAAATGCTGGCGGACGTCAGCGGTCTGCGCATCGAACTGCCGCAGGTTGAAGAGACCGGTTGTTTTGGCGCCGCGCTTGCCGCCCGCGTCGGTACCGGCGTCTATCGCCACTTCCGCGAGGCCCTGAGCAGCCTGCAGCATCCGGTACGAACCCTGCTGCCTGACATGACCGCGCACCGTCTTTATCAGCGTAAATACCGCCAATACCAGCAATTGATTAGCGCACTACAGGGCTATCACGCCCGCATTAAGGAGCACACATTATGAGCCGACCATTACTACAACTGGCGCTCGACCATACCAGCCTGGAAGCCGCCCAGCGCGATGTCGCCGTACTGCGCCATCACGTTGATATCGTGGAAGCGGGCACAATTCTGTGTCTGACGGAAGGACTCAACGCGGTAAAAGCCCTGCGCGCCCAGTGTCCGGATAAAATTATCGTCGCCGACTGGAAAGTCGCCGACGCTGGCGAAACGCTGGCCCAACAGGCCTTTGCCGCAGGCGCCAACTGGATGACCATTATCTGCGCCGCGCCGCTGGCGACCGTTGAGAAAGGCCATGCCGTCGCCCAGTCCTGCGGCGGCGATATTCAGATTGAACTCTTCGGTAACTGGACGCTGGATGACGCGCGCGACTGGTACCGCATCGGCGTCCGCCAGGCGATTTATCACCGCGGCCGCGATGCACAGGCCAGCGGCCAGCAGTGGGGCGACGCCGATCTGGCGCGTATGAAAGCGCTGTCGGATATCGGCCTGCAACTGTCTATTACCGGCGGCATCACGCCGGCCGACTTACCCCTGTTTAGCGATATTGACGTCAAAGCGTTTATTGCCGGACGCGCGCTGGCGGGCGCGGCGCAGCCCGCGCAGGTTGCGAGTGATTTCCAAACCCAAATCAACGCCATCTGGGGAGAACAGCATGCGTAATCATCCCTTAGGCATCTATGAGAAAGCGCTGGCGAAAAATCTTAGCTGGCCAGAACGGCTGGTGCTGGCGAAAAGCTGCGGTTTTGATTTTGTCGAAATGTCGGTCGATGAAACCGACGAACGTCTGGCGCGCCTGGAGTGGAGCGCCACCCAGCGCGCCTCTCTGGTCGCGGCGATGCTGGAGACCGGGGTAGCCATTCCGTCAATGTGCCTGTCTGCCCATCGCCGCTTCCCGTTTGGCAGCCGCGATGAGCCAACCCGGCTGCGGGCGCGCGAGATCATGACCAAAGCCATTCAACTGGCTCGCGATTTAGGGATCCGCACCATCCAACTGGCAGGTTATGACGTCTACTACGAAGAACACGATGACGGCACGCAGCAGCGTTTTGCCGAAGGGCTGGCGTGGGCGGTCGAACAGGCGGCCGCGGCGCAGGTTATGCTGGCGGTCGAAATCATGGACACCGCGTTTATGAACTCCATCAGCAAATGGAAAAAGTGGGACGAGATGCTCGCCTCGCCGTGGTTCAGCGTCTATCCGGACGTCGGCAATCTGAGCGCCTGGGGCAACGACGTCAGCGCCGAGCTTAAACTGGGCATCGACCGCATCGCCGCTATCCATCTTAAAGACGCGCTACCCGTAACCGCACAATCGCCGGGGCAGTTTCGCGACGTCCCCTTCGGCGAGGGTTGTGTCGATTTTGTCGGCATCTTCAAAACGCTGCATGAGCTGAACTATCGCGGTTCATTCTTAATTGAGATGTGGACGGAAAAAGCCAAAGAGCCGGTACTGGAAATTATACAGGCGCGCCGCTGGATAGAAGCGCGGATGCAAGAAGGAGGTTTCACATGTTAGAACAATTGAAGTCTGAGGTATTAGCCGCCAACCTGGCGCTACCTGCGCATCAGCTAGTGACGTTCACCTGGGGCAACGTGAGCGCCGTCGATGAAACGGGCAAGCTGATGGTTATCAAGCCATCCGGGGTGGAGTACGACGTCATGCGCGCTGACGACATGGTGGTCGTCGATATCGCCAGCGGCCATGTGGTTGAAGGCACTAAAAAGCCCTCCTCCGATACGCCAACCCACCTTGCCTTGTACCGCCGCTACCCGCAAATCGGCGGTATCGTTCACACCCACTCGCGCCACGCGACGATCTGGTCGCAGGCAGGGTTGGATTTACCGGCCTGGGGCACCACGCACGCGGATTATTTTTATGGCGCGATCCCCTGTACCCGCCTGATGACTGCCGATGAAATTAATGGTGAATATGAGTATCAGACCGGCGAGGTGATCGTTAAAACCTTTGAAGCGCGCGATCTCGATCCCATGCAGGTCCCGGCAGTGCTAGTGCATTCACACGGTCCGTTTGCGTGGGGTAAAAACGCCGCCGACGCCGTGCATAATGCCGTCGTCCTCGAAGAGTGCGCTTATATGGGGCTTTTTTCCCGTCAGCTCACGCCACAGCTGACCGATATGCAGCAAGAACTGCTCGACAAACATTATCTGCGTAAGCACGGCGCGAATGCCTATTACGGGCAAAACTAACATCACCCGGCGGCGTATCGCCGCCGGGGAGTTTTTAGGATTACATCGCGGCGCGGAAAATCGCCATGATTTCTTCGTGGGTCGCCTGAATCGGATTGGTTAAACCGCAGGCATCTTTCAGCGCGTTGCTGGCCAGTAGCGGAATATCCTCTTCTTTAACGTTCAGATCGCGCAGACCGGCCGGAATGCCGACTTTACGCGCCAGCTCGCGGATGGCCGCGATGCAGGCTTCCGCGCCCTGTTTGTCATTCAGCCCGGCAACGTTCACACCCATCGCCTGCGCGCAGTCACGCAGACGCGCGGCGGCGACGCTGCAGTTATACTCCTGCACGAATGGCAGCAGGACGGCGTTGCAGACGCCGTGCGGCAGATCGTAGAAGCCGCCCAGCTGGTGCGCCATCGCGTGGACATAGCCCAGCGACGCGTTGTTGAAGGCCATCCCGGCGAGGAACTGCGCATAGGCCATTGCTTCACGCGCCTGTTCATTACCGCCATCTTCCACTGCGTGAGTTAAATTCTGTGAAATCATGGTCATCGCTTTCAACGCGCAGGCATCGGTGATCGGCGTCGCCGCGATAGAAACATAGGCTTCGATAGCGTGAGTCAGCGCGTCCATACCGGTAGCGGCGGTCAGTGATTTCGGCATCCCCATCATCAGCGAAGAGTCGTTAACCGACAGAACCGGCGTCACGTGCTTATCGACAATCGCCATTTTGATGTGGCGATCGACATCGGTGATGATGCAGAAGCGGGTCATTTCAGAAGCCGTACCGGCGGTGGTATTGATAGCGATCATCGGCAGTTGCGGTTTTGCCGAACGGTCCACCCCTTCATAGTCACGGATGTTGCCGCCGTTTGCCGCGACCAGCGCGATCCCTTTCGCGCAATCGTGCGGCGAACCGCCGCCCAGAGAAATCACGCAGTCGCAGTTATTCTCTTTCAGCAACGCCAGGCCGTTTTCGACGTTCAGAGTCGTCGGGTTCGGGTGCACGCCGTCATACACCACGCTGAAGATATCCCGTTCCTGCAACGCCTTTTGTACTTCACCCGCCATACCTAATTTATTCAGCATCGCGTCGGTGACGATTAATGCCCGACGATATCCGTATTGCTGGATAGTATTCATCGCTTCAGTAACAGAACCAGCGCCAATAACGTTTACTGGCGGAATATAAAAAGTCGATGCAGCCATGATGATTCCTTCATTTAGGTGAATATCATGGAAGGGTACGAGGATGTCGCAATAAAAAACATGACCTGAACGCCATTTTTGGCAAGAAATTGGATGAAAAACAGTACGTTAATATTTTCATTTTTAACGTACTGTTAAACATTACCGGCTTAATTTTTCATTTGCGTTATTATTCGCCGTTTTTATTTTCAGGGAATAACAGCGCGTCGCGGAGAAGATGATCGTTACCACGACGGCGGGTAAAGCCAATGCGGTCGAAATATTCAAGAATTTGAATCGCCAGTTTACGGCCAATATTTAGCGTATCGCGAAAATCCGCTGCGCAGGTGGAACCGCGCTGCAGATCCAGGCGGCGGATCAACTGCGCAAATTCAACGATGCGATCGTTGCGATAATAACGATCTTTTACGATCGCCGTAATCATCCCCTGCTGCGCCGCCTGCCGCAGCACCGCGCGCATCAACGACTCTTCGACGTTCAGATCGCGCGCCAGGTCGCGTACCCACCATGGCTCATCGGCGAAGAGCGGTTCCACGCGCTGCCAGATGGCCTGCTGCTCATCGGTAAACCCGGCTTTATGCTCCGGCAGGTGCAGCCAGCCGTGATGGCTTTGAATGACGCCGCTGCTGCGCATCTGTTCAATCAACAGCAGCACCAGCGCTTCATCTTCCATCGGCAGCGCAATTCGCCGCAGGCGTTCACGACCGGGCCCCGGCTCATCGCGATGCTGGTCGTGATAACGGGCCAGCGCGTCGAGCAGCTTTTTCTGCCAGCGGGCGGCCAGCGGCGCGCTAAGCAGACTGTTACCGGCCTGCAGGTAATCCGGACGGTTAATTAATGCCGTCAGGCCGTCGGCGCTCAGCTGCCGCGCCCAGGCAAACTCGTCAAGACGCACCGCATCACGCTGCAGATGAATATCCAACGCCTGCGCGTCGTCTCGCGCGGCGGCGAGCAAAGAGAGCCACTGCAGATATTCCGGTTTGCGTTTACCGCGGCGCGGCGGATTCAGCGTCACCACCCGCGCGCCAGCCAGCGTCAAACGGGCGGAGATATCGCGCAACACCAGGCGATCGTTATCCGCCAGCCACAGCGGGGTATCCAGCACCAGCTCGGCCAAATTGCTTTCCAGTAGCGAAACGCGGCCGGTGATATGGCTGGCGGCATGGTGGATGTGCAGCGACTGCCACTGGCTGAGCGGCGCGTGGCAGGTCAGCTCGACAATCGCCCGCTCGCAAGGTTCTGCGGGCTGCGCCGAGAGCAGCCAGTCGCCGCGGCTGAGATCCTCTTTTTGCGCGTCGCCGACGATGTTCAGCGCGATACGCTGCCCGGCCCGCGCCTGCTCAACCGGCTGATTTTGCGCATGCAGCCCGCGGACGCGCATGGGTTTATTGGCGCCGGTCAGCCAGAGGGTATCGCCGATTTTTACCTCGCCGGATAACGCCGTCCCGGTCACCACCAGCCCCGCGCCCTTGACGGTAAAGGCGCGATCCAGCGCCAGACGAAAACGCTGATGTCGCGGATGCTCGCGCTCAGCCAGCTGAAGCAAATGGCTGCGCAGTTCGGCAATGCCGAGATTTTCCGTCGCCGCGGTGGCGAAGAAAGCAGCGGCGTTGAACCCCAGTTCGCTCAGCGTGGATTCCACCTGCGCCCGAACTTCGGCAACGCGGGCCGCTTCCACGCGGTCCGTTTTGGTCAACGCGACGGTTAACGTCGGTTTTCCCGTCAGCTGCAGAATCGCCAGATGCTCGCGGGTTTGCGCCATCACGCCGTCATCGCAGGCCACCACCAACAGCGCGTGATCGATCCCGCCCACGCCGGCCAGCATGTTGGACAAAAACTTTTCATGCCCCGGAACATCGATAAAACCCAACACCCGGCCATCGGGCTGCGGCCAATAGGCGTAGCCGAGATCGATAGTCATCCCGCGTGATTTCTCTTCCGGCAGGCGATCGGCGTTGACGCCGGTAATCGCCTGCAGCAGCGTGGTTTTGCCGTGGTCCACATGACCGGCGGTGGCAATAATCATCTCAATAACATCTCCATAAACCGGGGTTCATCTTCAAGACAGCGCAGATCCAGCCACAGACGGCCATCATAGATTCTGCCGATCGTCGGTATCGGTAAGGCGCGCCAGCGGGCGGCCAGCGCTTCCAGCTGGCTGCCGCGACCATCGCGCGGCGTAAAGGTTAACGCGGCGCTGGGCAGTCGGTCGACCGGCAACGACCCGCTGCCAATCTGCGACAAACACGCTTCAACGCGCACGTCGAAATCGCTATAGTGCGCCGCCAGCCCAGGCTGTATGCGCTCGCCCTGCTGGCGAATATCCTCGGCGCGGCGGGTTAGCAGGCGTAGCGTCGGCAACTCGTCGGCCAGCGCTTCCGGATGCAGATACAGGCGCAGAGTCGCCTCCAGCGCCGCCAGGGTCATTTTATCCGCCCGCAGCGCGCGCTTAAGCGGATGACTCTGTAACTTCGCGATCAGCGACCTGTCGCCGACGATAATCCCCGCCTGCGGCCCGCCGAGCAGCTTATCGCCGGAAAAGCTCACCAGGTTCACGCCCGCGGCAATCAATTCCTGCGGCATTGGTTCTTTCGGTAAACCGTACTGGCTCAAATCCACCAGCGAGCCGCTGCCGAGATCGGCCACCACCGGTACGCCATATTCGCGGCCAATTTCCGCCAGTTCCGCTTCATCAATCGCTTTGGTAAAACCTTCAATGCTGTAGTTGCTGGTATGCACTTTCATCAGCAGGGCGGTCTGCTCATTGATAGCCTGACGATAATCTTTGGCGTGGGTGCGGTTAGTGGTGCCCACTTCATGCAGCAGACAGCCGGCCTGGCGCATGACGTCGGGGATGCGAAATGCGCCGCCGATCTCGACCAGTTCGCCGCGCGAGACCACCACTTCTTTCCCGCTGGCCGTCGCCGCCAGCATCAGCAGCACCGCCGCCGCGTTGTTATTGACGATACAGGCATCTTCCGCGCCGGTAATGCGGCACAGCAGATCGGCCAATGCCCGGTCGCGATGACCGCGTCCGGCATCATCGAGATCGTATTCCAGCGTGACCGGCGCGCGCATCGCCTGCGCTACCGCCTGTACCGCGGCTTCCGCCTGGATTGCGCGCCCCAGATTGGTGTGCAGCACGGTGCCCGTGAGGTTGAATACCGGACGCAGCGCGCTCTGCTGATTAAGATTCAGCCGGCTGGCGGTCTCTTGCGGCCAGTCGTCGCACCACTCTGGCAATGCCTGCGCCTGGCGGATATGCTCCCGCGCCTCATCCAACATCTGGCGCAGCAGCGCCACGATTTGCGAATGGCCATGACGATCGAGCAGTAAAGCAAAAGCGGGATCGCGAAGTAAACGATCAATGGCCGGAAGCCGGGTATAAAGCGCGCGAGTATCGGTAGACATGAGTGAACCTGACGATAAGTTATTTTCCCCCCTCCCGACGGGAGAGGGAGTCAACAATGAGTGGCGATTGTAACGCCTGCGCGAGGAAACTGTTACCTGCCTGGGTCAACTCCCTGGCGGTTCGGTACGCGCAAAACTGGCGCGCTGAAATAAGGTCTCGACCAGTTTGACCAGTTTTGGCCGCGTCGCACACCATCCGGGAGCCACGCGACGGAAATTCAGATAAGCAATGGCGCAGGCGGCAGTAATGGTCGCCAGATTCAGTTCACCATTACGCAAGGTACCGTCGACGGCATACCCTTCCAACATATCAAGACCGCGGGCGATTTTTTCCCGCTGGCGGAGCAGCTCGGTTTCTGACTGCTGGGCCGCCGGACGCGCTTTTTCCCGCACCAGCGCGATCGCCGCCTCCATGATGCCGTCAGATAAGGCTTCCAGCTGGCGTATCTTCAGCGCCGCCAGAGGTTCCGCGGGCAGCATCGCCGGCGCGACGTTAAGCAGTTCCAGATATTGCGCAATAATGGGCGAATCAAACCAGCACGCGCCGTCATCGGTCAGCAGCGCCGGGACTTTACCCAGCGGGTTGTACTGCGCCACGCCGTTGACGTCGTTATAGGGGAATTCGTTCACAAACTCGAAGGGAATCGCCTTTTCCAGCAAGATGACGGAAATTTTACGTACAAAAGGACTGGTATAGCTGCCGATAAGTTTCATTGCCTGCTCCTTTCGCCAACGAAAAGATCAGTATGGTTCAGGCGCAGGCAAATGGCAGGCGCGACGTTGTCTCAACCTGCCGCCGATCGCATTAATGATCGAGATAGAGGTAGTGCATCCAGCTGGTCATGCGCAGCAGCACTTTTCTCATCACCGACACGTGGGTGAAATGGTCGGAATAGACCGCTACCTGGGCGTAGATGCCGTCGGGCAGCGCATCGACTTGCGCATCGGGATCCAGTTCAATCGTCGCCAGCACGCCATCGGTACCCGGCGTGACGCTCAGCGACTGCAGCGATCCCTGCGCCTGATAAGTCCCCCCCGGCACCACCGGCAATACGTTTACCAGTTTACCGTGGAATACCTGCCCTGGCAGTGCGTTAAACACCGCTTCGGCATCATCGCCGGCTTCCAGCCTGAGCAACGAATTCTGGCGGAACTGGGCGACAATCAGCCGTTTTTGTTGCGGAATAAAGACCATCACCGGGCGCAGCGGCAGCGACGCGGCGTAGGTTCCCGGGCGAATCAGTACCTGGGTAATGTAGCCATCGCTCGGCGCCCGGACGGTGGTCTGATCGAGATTATATTTCGCTTCCGCCAACTGCGCGCGCAGGCTCACCACCTGCGACTGTTCGCCATTCAGCGTGCTATCCAGTTGGCTCTGAATCTGCGCCTGCTCGGCGACGGAGGCTTTCACCAATGCATCCTGGGCAAGGTAGTTTTGCCGGGCATTATCGATATCGCTTTCCGAAAACGGGTTGACCCGCGCCTGGCTGCCTTTCAAATAGCGCTGATAATCTTTATACAGCCGGTCGAGCTCGGCGGAAACGCGCACGGTGTTCGCCTGCGCTTCCTGCAGTTGGGCTTTCAGGGTGTTGATACTGTGCAATGCGGTGACCAAATCGGCCTGCAGTCGGTCGACACGCGCCTGGTAGCGCGCCGGGTCGATAGTAAATAATACCTCGCCCTTTTTCACCCGCTGGTTGGCTTTATCGGTCACGCTGCTGACAATGCCGGTAACCTGCGGCGTAATAGGAATGGAAATAACCGCTTTCTGCGCCGTAAAAGTATAAGGGTGGTTATAGTTCATCAATAAAATAAGCGCGCTAACAATAAATACGCCGCCCAGGGCCGCGGTCGGGACCGTCCATTTATTTACCGGAATACGGAATATTTTAAATACCGACCACGCAATGGCCACGTACGTCAAAATGATCAACAGGTCCATGATTATTTCTCCGTCGAGGATGGCGGCGCTGTCGGCTGCAGATGCGCGATTTTATGTTCGAGTTCAGCGATACGCTGATTGAGCTGCGCCAGCTCGCTGTCGGCATCATCAGACCCTGCTTCATTCGGCTTATGCTGCATTCCCCAGCCGCGCTCCGGCTGATAGAGGGTGGCCCAGATCCATAAAAATGGCCATATTACGTGCAGCGTAAACAGGCTGACCCACCCCGCGACGTGAATTGCGTCAGAGTGCGGATGATTACGTTTCTTCGCAATCAGGTACGGAATATCGTGCAAAATAATAATCCCGTAAAAAATAACCAGAAAAACGAAGATCAGAACGCCCAGCGCAAAATAATTGAGAAACATAATTTCCTCGATTCACGCTAATAGATTATTGGAATTGTGAGCGACCACGAAGCGGCGCCTGGCTGACAATTTGAGCATAATTCACCGTATTCATTTCCGCCATCAGCGGCAAAAAATGTTCTTCATGCAGGCGAGTTGCAAAGTTACATCGTTGGCCGCTGGGGAAGACAGAACCTGCCGCAGATCACACATGACGGAATTGAGCGCAAAATATTTTGTGACGTATATCACAAACAAATAACAAAACAGCAAAGTTATAATGTGACAAACATCACATAAATATGCGATTTATGGCCTCCCATTACGTGTTGTTGTTTTTTTACACATCATTTTTGTGATTACGATCACTACATATAAGTACCAGCCCCCTATATTCATGTGATGCACATCACATAAAAAGTCACTTGCTGGACAGCTTAACGATTCAGTGCCAGATTTCGCACTATCAATCAGGGTCCGGCTACCTCTGCCGCCACATTAACAACAAACCTCGGGCGTTCAGCCTGCGCGATAAGCAAAACAGAAGAAGGGGTGTTTTATGTCATCCGATATCAAGATCAAAGTGCAAAGCTTTGGTCGTTTCCTCAGCAATATGGTGATGCCGAATATCGGCGCGTTTATCGCGTGGGGGATTATCACCGCGTTATTTATTCCAACAGGGTGGTTGCCGAACGAGACGCTGGCGAAGCTGGTCGGCCCGATGATCACCTATCTGCTGCCGCTGCTGATCGGTTATACCGGCGGTAAGCTGGTGGGCGGCGAACGCGGCGGCGTCGTCGGCGCTATCACCACCATGGGCGTTATCGTCGGCGCGGATATGCCGATGTTCCTCGGTTCGATGATCGCCGGTCCGCTCGGCGGCTACTGCATCAAGAAATTTGACGCCTGGGTAGACGGTAAGATCAAATCCGGTTTCGAAATGCTGGTGAATAACTTCTCTGCCGGTATCATCGGGATGATCCTTGCCATTCTGGCGTTCCTCGGCATTGGCCCGGCGGTTGAAGTGCTGTCAAAACTGCTGGCGGCCGGCGTTAACTTCATGGTGGCGCACGACATGCTGCCGCTGGCGTCTATCTTTGTTGAACCGGCGAAAATCCTGTTCCTCAATAACGCGATTAACCACGGTATCTTCTCGCCGCTGGGTATTCAGCAGTCCCATGAGCTTGGCAAATCCATCTTCTTCCTGATTGAAGCTAACCCGGGTCCGGGGATGGGCGTCCTGCTGGCGTACATGTTCTTTGGCCGCGGCAGCGCGAAGCAGTCTGCGGGTGGTGCGGCAATCATTCACTTCCTGGGCGGTATTCACGAAATTTACTTCCCGTACGTGCTGATGAACCCGCGTCTGATTCTGGCCGTTATCCTCGGCGGTATGACCGGCGTCTTCACCCTGACTATCCTCAACGGTGGCCTGGTTTCTCCGGCTTCCCCAGGCTCCATTCTGGCGGTACTGGCGATGACGCCAAAAGGTGCCTACTTCGCTAACATCGCGGCCATCATTGCGGCGATGGCGGTCTCCTTTATTGTCTCTGCCATCCTGCTGAAAACCAGCAAAGTGAAAGAAGAAGACGATATCGAAGCCGCAACCCGTCGCATGCACGACATGAAAGCCGAGTCCAAAGGCGCGGCGACGCCGCTGGCCGCGGGCGACGTGGCTAACGACCTGAGCCACGTGCGTAAAATCATCGTTGCCTGCGACGCCGGTATGGGTTCCAGCGCCATGGGCGCCGGGGTACTGCGTAAGAAGGTGCAGGATGCCGGACTGAGCAACATTTCGGTCACCAACAGCGCGATTAACAATCTGCCGCCGGATGTCGACCTGGTGATCACCCACCGCGACCTGACCGAGCGCGCCATGCGCCAGGTACCGCAGGCACAGCATATTTCGCTGACCAACTTCCTCGACAGCGGCCTGTACACCAGCCTGACCGAGCGTCTGGTTGCGGCGCAGCGCCACATCGACAACGAAGTAAAGGTCACCGATAGCCTGAAAGATAGCTTTGATAATGACGACAAAAACCTGTTCCAGCTGGGCGCGGATAACATCTTCCTGGGGCGTAAAGCGGCCACCAAAGAAGAGGCGATTCGCTTCGCCGGTGAACAACTGGTGAAAGGCGGATACGTTGAGCCGGAATACGTGCAGGCGATGCTCGAGCGCGAGAAGCTGACCTCGACCTATCTTGGCGAATCCATCGCCGTACCGCACGGTACCATCGAAGCGAAAGACCGGGTGCTGAAAACCGGCGTCGTCTTCTGCCAGTATCCGGAAGGCGTGCGCTTCGGCGAAGAAGAAGATGAGGTCGCGCGTCTGGTCATCGGTATCGCCGCTCGCAACAACGAACACATTCACGTTATCACCAGCCTTACCAACGCGCTGGATGATGAAACCGTGATTGAGCGGCTGGCGAAAACCACCAGCGTCGAAGAAGTCCTGTCGTTGCTGAATAAATAACCACAACGCTCCACACCCTCTCCCAAAGGGAGAGGGTTGGGGTGAGGGAAAAGCCTCACCCCAGCCCTCTCAGGTAAAAACATTAATTGAAGGTTAATACTATGAAAGCATTACATTTTGGCGCAGGTAATATCGGACGTGGCTTCATTGGCAAACTGCTGGCTGACGCCGGTATCACCCTCACGTTCGCCGATGTCAATCAGGTGGTCCTTGACGCCCTGAATGCCCGTCATAGCTATCAGGTTCACGTAGTGGGCGAAAACGAACAGGTTGACACCGTCTCCGGCGTGAATGCCGTCAGCAGCATTGGCGATGAAGTGGTGGATCTGATCGCCGATGTCGACCTGGTGACCACCGCCGTCGGTCCCGTCGTTCTGGAGCGTATCGCTCCGGCCATCGCCAAAGGCCTGGTGAAACGCAAAGCGCAGGGTATTGAACGCCCGCTGAATATCATCGCCTGCGAAAACATGGTGCGCGGCACCACCCAGCTGAAAGGCCATGTGTTTAACGCGCTGGCGGAAGAAGATAAATCGTGGGTTGAAGCGCATATCGGCTTCATCGATTCCGCCGTAGACCGTATCGTGCCGCCGTCGGCTTCCGCCACCAACGATCCGCTGGAAGTCACCGTTGAAACCTTCAGCGAATGGATTGTGGATAAAACCCAGTTTAAGGGCGAGCTGCCGAACATCCCAGGAATGGAATTAACCGATAACCTGATGGCATTTGTCGAACGTAAGCTATTCACCTTAAACACCGGGCATGCTATAACCGCCTACCTCGGGAAACTGGCGGGCCATCAAACGATTCGCGACGCGATTCTTGATGAGAACATTCGCGCCGTCGTAAAAGGCGCAATGGAAGAGAGCGGCGCGGTGCTGATCAAACGCTACAGCTTTGATGCGCAGAAACACGCGGCTTATATCCAGAAAATCCTTGGTCGCTTTGAGAACCCGTATCTGAAAGATGATGTGGAGCGCGTCGGCCGCCAGCCGCTGCGTAAACTGAGCGCGGGCGATCGTTTGATCAAGCCGCTGCTTGGCACGCTGCAATACGGCCTGCCGCATCGGAACCTGGTAAAAGGGATTGCCGCGGCTATGCATTTCCGCAGCGAAGACGATCCGCAGGCGCAGGAGCTGGCGGCGCTGATTAGCGAAAAAGGCCCACAGGCCGCGCTGGCGCAGATTTCCGGCCTGGATGCGGCAAGCGCGGTAGTGGCGGAAGCCGTTAACGACTACAACGCGGTAAAATGATGTACAACCTGGCGCGGCCGATGCCGCGCCCAATACCACTCCTGTCCGATATGCAGGCAATAATGGAAGAAACACAGGCATTTGAAAACCGCGTACTTGAGCGTTTAAATGCTGGTAAGACCGTAAGAAGTTTCCTGATAGCCGCCGTCGAACTCCTGACGGAGGCGGTCAATATTCTGGTACTTCAGGTATTCCGCAAAGACGATTACGCGGTGAAATACGCAGTGGAGCCATTGCTGGACGGCAGTGGGCCGCTGGGCGACCTTTCCGTACGCCTGAAGCTTATCTACGGCCTTGGGGTGATAAGCCGCGCCGAATACGAAGATGCCGAGCTATTGATGGCGCTGCGTGAAGAGCTCAATCATGACGGTAATGAGTACACTTTCACCGATGATGAAATTCTCGGGCCGTTAGGCGAACTGCACTGCGTCGCCGCGCTTCCGCCGACGCCGCTATTTGATGAGAGCGATAGGGAACTGCTGGCAATGCAGAAACTGCGCTACCAGCAGATGGTACGTTCAACGATGGTGTTGTCTCTGACTGAGCTGATTTCTCGAATCAGCTTAAAAAAAGCCTTCCAGAAATCAACGCTCTGACTCCGTTTCTTGCTGGTCGCACGTCGGCCGGTACAGCTGCCGGTAATACTCCAGACGACTCAGGAATAGCTCCTTTTTATCCTCAGGAATATCGCGCGGTATCCGCTGTAAACGCGGGCATTTTTTCAGATATTCCATAAACGCCTGGCTCGAGGCCATGAAATCTACCGTTTTATCGATGATACGTGGTACGCCGTCGCCGATTTTCGCCATCACGCTCTCCTCTGTTCAGGGGGATCTTATTAAGGATTGGCGAAAAAAAGGGAGCAAGTTGAGGAAAACGTGCGGAATGGCCGTCAGGCTTCACAAAAATGACAAACAGCTTAATTAAAACGACAATATCATTATTTTTCAAATAATTATAATCTATCTGGTCTCATGCTTATGGCCGTATAGCCGCGAGTATTTCGATAAAAAACTATCAACAAAGGCCCGCCCGGCCCATACTATGTAACGTCGAAGCCCTTTTATTCACAGATAAAATTACCATGAAAGAAGTCGAAAAGAATGAAATCAAGCGTTTGAGCGACCGTCTCGACGCCATCCGCCACCAGCAGGCCGACCTGTCGCTGGTCGAAGCCGCCGATAAATACGCGGAGCTGGAAAAAGAAAAAGCGACCCTGGAAACGGAAATCGAACGTCTGCGTTCCGTCCAGTCGCAGAAGCTGAGCAAAGAAGCGCAGAAGCTGATGAGCATGCCGCACCGTCGCGCTATTACCAAGAAAGAGCAGGCCGATATGGGCAAGCTGAAGAAAAGCGTGCGCGGACTGGTTGTCGTCCACCCGATGACCGCGCTGGGCCGCGAAATGGGCCTCAAAGAGATGACCGGCTTCGCGAAGAGCGAGTTTTAATCTTTTGCCCGCTGTGAGTTCGTCGTCTATTACCCGGTAGCCCTACCGGGCCGTGAACTCACAGCCAATTTCTCCTTCCCCACCAAATTGGCCCAACCAATTATTTCTTAAACCGTCAATCGGTTCACATATCCATCACTTTGCATCACAAACGCGTTGCCATATCATAACATTTGGTTAACCATCAATTGTCGTTAACCCTACAATCGCAATTTGGCTGGGCCAATTTTACAAACAGTGTGATCGGCAATGGGCGCAGACCCAACCTGACGCACTGGATGTGGCCCGATGGAGACCTGCATGAACCTCTGGCAACAAAATTACGATCCGGCTGGTAATATCTGGCTATCGAGCCTTATCGCCTCACTGCCGATTCTGTTTTTCTTTTTCGCCCTGATTAAGCTCAAGCTTAAAGGCTATATCGCCGCCACCTGGACCGTTGCCATCGCGCTGCTTGTCGCCCTGCTGTTCTACAAAATGCCGGTCGATCGCGCTTTATCGTCGGTGGTATACGGCTTCTTCTACGGCCTGTGGCCTATCGCGTGGATTATTATCGCCGCGGTCTTCGTCTATAAAATCTCGGTGAAGACCGGGCAGTTCGACATTATCCGCTCGTCGATTCTTTCGATTACGCCGGATCAGCGCCTGCAGATGCTGATTGTCGGCTTCTCCTTTGGCGCCTTCCTCGAAGGGGCCGCCGGTTTCGGCGCGCCGGTGGCGATTACCGCCGCGCTGCTGGTCGGGCTCGGCTTCAATCCGCTGTACGCCGCCGGGCTGTGCCTGATTGTTAACACCGCGCCGGTGGCTTTCGGCGCCATGGGGATCCCGATTCTGGTCGCCGGCCAGGTCACCGGCATCGATAGCTTCGCCATTGGCCAGATGGTTGGCCGTCAGCTGCCGTTCCTGACCATTATCGTGCTGTTCTGGATCATGGCGATTATGGACGGCTGGCGCGGGGTGAAAGAGACGTGGCCGGCGGTGATGGTCGCGGGTGGTTCGTTCGCCATCGCGCAGTACCTCAGCTCCAACTTCCTCGGCCCGGAACTGCCGGACATCATCTCTTCGCTGGTGTCGCTGGTATGCCTGACGCTGTTCCTCAAACGCTGGCAGCCGGTACGTATCTTCCGCTTTGGCGATATGGGCGCCGCGCAGGTTGATCAAACCCTGGCGCGCACGCATTACACCGCCGGTCAGGTCATTCGCGCCTGGTCGCCGTTCCTGTTCCTCACCGCTACCGTCACCCTGTGGAGCGTGCCGCCGTTTAAAGCGCTGTTTGCGCCGGGCGGGGCGATGTATGACTTCGTGGTTAATATTTCGGTACCGTTCCTCGACAAAATGGTCGCCCGTATGCCGCCGGTGGTGAGCGCCGCGACGCCATACGCCGCGGTGTATAAATTCGACTGGCTGTCGGCAACCGGCACCGCCATTCTGTTCGCCGCTATACTGTCTATCGTCTGGCTGCGTATGAAGCCAAAGGATGCGCTGACCACCTTCGCCGGGACGCTGAAAGAGCTGGCGCTGCCGATTTACTCCATCGGCATGGTGCTGGCGTTCGCCTTTATCTCGAACTACTCCGGGCTGTCATCGACGCTGGCGTTGGCGCTGGCGCATACCGGCCACGCGTTTACCTTCTTCTCGCCGTTCCTCGGCTGGCTGGGGGTTTTCCTGACCGGTTCGGATACCTCGTCTAACGCGCTATTCGCCGCGCTGCAGGCGACGGCAGCCCAGCAAATCGGCGTCTCCGATATTCTGCTGGTCGCCGCGAATACCACCGGTGGGGTGACGGGCAAGATGATTTCGCCACAGTCGATCGCCATTGCCTGCGCCGCGGTAGGCCTGGTGGGTAAAGAGTCGGACCTGTTCCGCTTTACCGTCAAGCACAGCCTGATATTCACCTGCATGGTGGGCCTGATTACCACCCTGCAGGCGTATGTCTTAACCTGGATGATTCCGTGAAAGTAATGCCAAAACGCCTGGCTGACGACGTCGCAAATCGCGTCCGGGCGCTGATAGAAGAACAACAGATGGAGGCGGGCATGCGTTTGCCCGCCGAGCGCCAGCTTGCCGTACAGCTCGGTGTTTCACGCAATTCGCTGCGTGAAGCGCTGGCGATGCTGGTCAACGAAGGGGTGCTACTTAGCCGTCGCGGCGGCGGCACCTTCGTGCGCTGGCAGCATGAGCCCTGGTCGGAGCAAAACATCGTCCAGCCGCTGAAAACGCTGCTCGCCGACGACCCCGACTACAGTTTTGATATTCTCGAAGCCCGCCACGCTATTGAAGCCAGCACCGCCTGGCATGCGGCGATGCGGGCCACCGACGCCGAAAAAGAAAAAATCCGCCTCTGTTTTGAAGCCACCCTCAGCGATGACCCGGATCTCGCCTCACAGGCGGATGTTCGCTTCCACCTGGCGATCGCTGAAGCCTCGCATAACGTGGTGCTGCTGCAAACCATGCGCGGTTTCTTCGAGCTTCTGCAATCCTCGGTGAAGCAGAGCCGCCAGCGCATGTATCTGGTGCCGCCGGTGTTCGCGCGTCTGACCGAACAACATCAGGCGGTGATGGAAGCGATCTTCGCCGGCGACGCGGAAGGCGCGCGCCAGGCGATGATGGCCCACCTCGGTTTTGTCCACGCCACCATTAAACGTTTTGATGAAGACCAGGCCCGCCAGGCGCGCATTACCCGCCTGCCCGGTGACCACAATGAAAATTCCAGGGAGAACTCGTGATGATTATTTCCGCCGCCAGCGACTATCGCGCCGCCGCACAGCGTATCCTGCCGCCGTTTCTGTTCCACTATATCGACGGCGGCGCCTACGCCGAACACACCCTGCGCCGTAACGTTGAAGACCTCTCCGACGTGGCGCTCCGCCAGCGCATTCTGCGCAATATGTCGGATTTGAGCCTGGAAACCACGTTATTCAACGAGAAGCTGTCAATGCCGACGGCGCTGGCGCCGGTCGGGCTATGTGGCATGTACGCGCGCCGCGGCGAAGTGCAGGCGGCGGGTGCGGCAGACGACAAAGGCATCCCGTTTACCCTCTCTACCGTTTCCGTTTGCCCGATTGAGGAGGTCGCCCCGACCATCAAACGCCCGATGTGGTTCCAGCTGTACGTCCTGCGCGATCGCGGATTTATGCGCAATGCGCTGGAGCGCGCTAAAGCCGCAGGCTGCTCCACGCTGGTCTTTACCGTGGATATGCCGACCCCCGGCGCGCGCTATCGCGACGCCCATTCTGGCATGAGCGGCCCAAACGCCGCCATGCGCCGCTACTGGCAGGCCGTCACTCATCCACAGTGGGCATGGGACGTCGGCCTCAACGGACGCCCGCACGATCTGGGTAATATCTCCGCCTATCTCGGCAAACCGACCGGTCTTGAGGATTACATCGGCTGGCTGGCGAATAATTTCGATCCGTCGATTTCATGGAAAGACCTGGAGTGGATCCGCGACTTCTGGGACGGCCCGATGGTGATCAAAGGGATCCTCGACCCGGAAGACGCCCGCGACGCGGTGCGCTTCGGCGCTGACGGCATTGTCGTCTCCAACCACGGCGGCCGCCAGCTTGACGGCGTGCTCTCTTCCGCCCGCGCCCTGCCCGCCATTGCCGATGCGGTTAAAGGCGACATCACTATTCTCGCCGACAGCGGCATCCGCAACGGTCTCGACGTGGTGCGGATGATCGCCCTTGGTGCCGACAGCGTGCTGCTGGGCCGCGCGTATCTGTACGCGCTGGCGACCCACGGCAAGCAGGGGGTGGCGAATCTGCTCAATCTTATCGAGAAAGAGATGAAAGTGGCGATGACGCTGACCGGGGCGAAATCCATCAGTGAAATCAGCCGCGATTCGCTGGTGCAGAATGCCGAAGCGCTGCAGACCTTTGATGCGCTCAAGCAGGGCAACGCCGCGTAATTCCCTCACTCTCCCCCTCTCCCAAAGGGAGAGAGACCATCCGGCTGGCATCGGTTTTCCCCCTCTCCCTCTGGGAGAGGGTCGGGGTGAGGGTTCGGCAAATATCTGCTATTCTGCCCCCCGCAATTAAGGGGGCAGTATGCTGAACATCGTGTTATTCGAACCAGAAATCCCGCCGAACACCGGCAATATCATCCGCCTGTGCGCCAACACCGGCTTCAATTTACATATCATTGAGCCAATGGGCTTTACCTGGGACGATAAACGCCTGAGACGCGCCGGGTTGGATTATCACGAGTTCACCGCCGTACAGCGCCACGCGGATTATGCGGCGTTTATCGCCAGCGCGAAGCCGCAGCGCCTGTTCGCCCTCACCACCAAAGGCACGCCCGCCCACAGCGCGGTAAGCTATCAGGATGGTGATTTCTTGATGTTTGGTCCGGAAACGCGCGGCCTGCCGGCCAGCATCCTCGATGCCCTACCGGCGGAGCAAAAGATCCGTATTCCAATGATGCCGGACAGTCGCAGCATGAACCTGTCAAACGCGGTGTCGGTGGTGGTGTATGAAGCCTGGCGCCAGTTGGGATACCCGGGCGCCGTGTTACGCAGCTAACCTGAGCGGTTCCCGGATTGCGGCGCTTTGCGCCTTAGCCGGGCTACCTCTATGAGCTTCGCGGCGGCAAATGGCAATAAATCAAATCCCGTCGCCGTACTCGAAGGTATGGTGGATGCCATTAAAATGCTGATCCATATCCATCGCCGGTTTGTCGCTCTCCGGCTTACCGACGATACGCGCCGGTACGCCTGCAGCGGTGGTATGCGGCGGCACAGGTTGCAGCACCACGGAACCGGCGCCAATCTTCGCCCCGCGCCCGACTTCGATATTGCCGAGGATCTTCGCCCCGGCGCCAATCATCACGCCTTCGCGAATTTTCGGGTGACGGTCGCCGCTGGTTTTGCCGGTACCGCCGAGGGTCACGGACTGCAGAATGGATACGTCGTCTTCAATCACCGCCGTTTCACCGACCACGATACCGGTGGCGTGGTCGAGCATGATCCCACGGCCAATCTTCGCCGCCGGATGGATATCGACCTGGAACGAGACGGAGACCTGGTTCTGCAGGAAAATAGCCAGCGCGCGGCGCCCCTGATTCCACAACCAGTGGCCGATGCGGTAGGCCTGCAGCGCATGGAAGCCTTTCAGGTACAACAGCGGCGTTGAGTATTTATCGACCGCAGGGTCGCGGGTACGTACCGCCTGGATATCACAGGCGGCGGAAGCGATCATCTCAGGGTCAGCGGCATAAGCCTCTTCCACTACTTCGCGAATGGCGATAGCGGGCATAATCGGCGAGGCCAGCTTATTCGCCAGCATATAGCTCAGGGCGCTGCCCAGATTTTCGTGCTTGAGTAGCGTTGCGTGGTAAAAACTGGCGAGCATCGGCTCACAGTCGGCCAAAGCCCGGGCTTCGGCTTTAATATTGTTCCAGACGATATCCAGTTCTTCACACGGCATTGCATACTCCAGACGGTAAGAATTATGACCGGTCAGTTCTTCGCTGACCGGGTCATACAGGTAACAGACTTTCCCTGCGGCTAGTTGGCGCTGCGTTCGTCCTTGCGTGCGCGACCCAATAAGGTCAATGCTGCCTCGCGCGCAATTTTTCCGCAATACAATACCTGATAAATTTCCTCGGTTATTGGCATTTCGACGCCTAAACGCTGCGCCAGAACGCGAACCTCTTTGGTATTGCGATAGCCTTCAACCACCTGGCCAATCTTGTCCTGCGCGCTTTGCACGTCCATGCCCTGTCCGAGCATCATGCCAAAACGGCGGTTTCGCGATTGGTTATCGGTACAAGTCAGTACCAGGTCGCCCAGCCCGGCCATGCCCATGAAGGTTTCCGGATCGGCGCCCAGCGCTGCCCCGAGACGGGACATTTCCACCAGACCACGGGTGATCAACGCCGTACGGGCATTCGCGCCAAAGCCGATACCGTCAGACATCCCGGCGCCGATGGCGATAACGTTTTTCACCGCGCCGCCCAGCTGCACGCCGATAAAGTCCGGGTTGATGTAGACGCGGAAGCTTTTACCGCAGTGCAGCAGGCGCTGAAGGTCTTCCGCAAACTGCGGATCCGTCGCCGCCAGAGAAATCGCCGTCGGCAGGCCGGCGGCCAGCTCTTTGGCGAAAGTCGGACCGGAGATGACCGCTAATGGGATGTCATCGCCCAGCGCTTCACGCGCCACGTCCTGCAGCAGACGGCCGGTTTCGGCCTCCAGACCTTTCGTCGCCCACACCAGACGCGCATCGGAACGCATCAGCGGTTTAATCTGGCGCAAAACCTGACCGAAGACGTGGCTCGGCACCACCACGAGGATATCGCGGCTGGCGGCCAGCGCCGTCGCTAAATCGCTCTCAAGGCGCAGCGTGTCCGGGAAAGGCACATCGGGAAGGAACGCGGCGTTGCAGCGATCGTGTTGCAGCGTCGCGATATGTTTCGGGTCATGGCCCCAGAGGACAACCTCGTGGCCATTTCTTGCCAGGGTGATGGCAAGAGCGGTGCCGTAAGAGCCGGCACCGATCACAGTCATTGCAGCATTAAGCGCGTTCATCAGGCATCCTGATGTTGTTCAGCACCTTCGCCAGCCTGCTGTTGCAGATAGTTCATAAACAGCGCGTCAAAGTTCACCGGCGCAAGGTTGAGTTGCGGGAAGGTGCCGCGGGAAACCAGGCTGGTAACGGTCTCGCGAGCGTACGGGAACAGAATGTTCGGGCAGTACGCGCCGAGGCAGTGCGCCATTTGGTTGCCATCGATGCCGTCGATGGAGAAGATGCCGCCCTGCTGTACTTCGCACAGGAATGCGGTTTCTTCGCCCAGCGATGCCGTTACGGTGACACGCAGCACCACTTCATAAACGCCTTCAGCCAGCTGGCTGGAAGCGGTATCCAGATCAAGTTTAACTTCCGGCTGCCAATCTTTCTGGAAAACCTGCGGCGCATTTGGCGCTTCGAAGGAAACGTCTTTGGTGTAGATGCGCTGAATCTGGAAAGTCATTTCGGTGCTGTTTTGTTCTGACATAGTAAAACCCTTTCGTGTTGTCCTTAAATACGCGGCCCCTGAATGGGGAAAGCGTAAAAATTAGCGCAAGAGGGGATCAAGTCCACCACGTGAATCAAGCGCATACAAGTCGTCACAGCCGCCAATGTGCTGCGCATCAATAAAAATCTGCGGAACCGTCGTCCGGTCGCTGCGCTGGATCATCTCTTCACGCTTTGCGGCATCGCCATCGATAGGCAGTTCGTTGAACGTCACGCCCTTGCTGTTCAGCAGCGCTTTGGCGCGGATGCAGAACGGGCAGGTCGCTTTGGTATAGATCTCAATATTGGCCATGACTCACTCCTGTTTTTACCCCGAGGGATTTTACGCCGCAGAGGCTCCCCGCCGCCTGAGAGGTTATCGGGGGAACCGCTGCGCCATAACGACGCGGGGGTAAATTATTTGCCGCGTACCAGCGGAAGGTTCTCGCCGCTCCAGCCTGCGATGCCTTCTTTCAGTACAAAGACTTTTTCGAATCCGGCTTTATTCAGCAGGCTGGCAGGTTCTTGCGCCTGCATGCCGGACCCATCCACAACAATAATGGGTTGTGCTTTGTGTTTTTCCAACTCGCCGACGTTATTTGCTTTGATATCGGCAGGCAGCAGGTTGATAGCGCCGGCGATATGGCCTTTACGGAAGTCGTCACGCTGACGCAGGTCGACAACAACGGCTTCTTCTTTGTTGATAAGACGCGTCGCTTCACCACGGGTGATGACTTTAACTTTCGACATCAAGCCCTTAAAGGTGGTGAACAGTACCGCACCCAGCAGCGCGATCCACGCGATGCTCAGGACCGGGTGACGGCCGATGAATTGCATAATTTCTTGCATGGGGGGTTACAACTCCCGACTAAGTGATAAAAAAACCAGGCAAGGAGTATACCTGTGCATTGCGGCAAATACAGCCAGTGAGCGCGATGTAATGTATTTTCTGCGGCCCGTCACGAAAAAAAAGCCGACTTCGCCATCGGCTCTGGCGCCGTCCCTTCCCTTTCTTTGATCTTTTACGGTGATTTGATCGATTCAGCTGTAGTAAAATTACGCAAATTTTCTGTCTTTGAGCATGAGGTTGTCGCAATGTCGGTTACTAAAAAACCTATGGTACTGGTGATTCTGGATGGCTACGGCTACCGTGAAGACCAGCAGGATAACGCCATTTATAGCGCGAAAACGCCGGTAATGGACGCACTGTGGGCAAAACGTCCGCACACCCTGATTGACGCATCCGGTCTGGAAGTCGGGCTGCCTGACCGCCAGATGGGTAACTCCGAAGTGGGTCACGTAAACCTCGGCGCGGGTCGTATCGTGTATCAGGATCTGACCCGTCTGGACGTTGAAATCAAAGAACGCACCTTCTTCGCCAATCCGGTGCTGACCGGCGCGGTCGACAAAGCCGTCGCCGCAGGTAAAGCGGTACATATCATGGGCCTGATGTCGCCTGGCGGCGTTCACAGCCACGAAGACCATATCATGGCGATGGTAGAACTGGCCGCCGAGCGCGGCGCAGAGAAAATCTATCTGCACGCTTTCCTCGATGGCCGCGACACGCCGCCGCGCAGCGCTGAAGCGACGCTGGCTAAATTCGAAGCTAAATTCACCGCGCTGGGCAAAGGCCGTATCGCCTCTATCATTGGTCGCTACTACGCCATGGACCGCGACAACCGCTGGGATCGCGTTGAACAAGCCTATGACCTGATGACGTTGGCCAAAGGCGAATTCCAGGCCGACACCGCCGTGGCGGGCCTGCAGGCAGCCTATGCCCGTGACGAAAACGACGAGTTCGTCAAAGCGACCGTTATCCGCGCCGCCGGCCAGGCCGATGCCGCGATGGAAGACGGCGACGCGCTGATCTTCATGAACTTCCGCGCTGACCGCGCGCGCGAAATCACCCGCGCCTTCGTTAACGCCGACTTCGACGGCTTCGCGCGTAAGAAAGTCGTTAACCTCGACTTCGTGATGCTGACCGAATACGCCGCCGACATCAAAGTCGCTTGCGCCTATCCGCCAGCTTCACTGGTTAACACTTTCGGCGAGTGGATGGCGAAGCACGACAAAACCCAGCTGCGCATCTCCGAAACCGAGAAATATGCGCACGTGACCTTCTTCTTTAACGGCGGCGTAGAAGAGCCGTTCAAAGGCGAAGACCGTATTCTGATTAACTCGCCGAAGGTCGCCACTTACGACCTGCAGCCGGAAATGAGTTCCGCCGAGCTGACCGAGAAACTGGTTGCGGCCATCAAAGGCGGCCAGTATGACACCATTATCTGTAACTACCCGAACGGCGATATGGTAGGCCATACCGGGGTGATGGAAGCGGCGGTAAAAGCGGTTGAAGCGCTGGATCACTGCATCGAACAAGTGGCTGCGGCCGTTGAATCCGTCGGCGGTCAGCTGCTGATCACCGCCGACCACGGCAACGCCGAGCAAATGCGCGATCCAGCGACCGGACAGGCGCACACCGCGCATACTAACCTGCCGGTTCCGCTGATCTACGTTGGCGACAAAACCGTGAAAGTGGCCGAAGGCGGCAAGCTTTCCGACATCGCGCCAACCATGTTGTCGCTAATGGGAATGGAAATCCCGCAAGAGATGACTGGCAAGCCGCTGTTCATCGTGGAATAATCCTTCCCCATGAGGGGAAAGGCGACTTATTCAAATACATGGATCGCAACGGCTGTTCGATCCGTTCTTTACGCCAGCGCGCTTAGCGCTGGCGTATTGCTGTGCGCCGCATCCGCTCACGCCGATGACCGCGACCAGCTGAAATCCATTCAGGCCGATATCGCCGCCAAACAGCGCGCGATTCAGCAACAGCAGCAGCAACGCTCCTCTCTGCTGGCCCAGCTAAAAGCGCAGGAAGAAGCGATCTCCGCCGCCGCGCGTAAGCTGCGTGAAACTCAGGATACCCTCAACCAGCTCAATAAGCAGATCGACGAGATGAACGCGTCTATCGCTAAGCTGGAGCGCCAGCGCGCCTCCCAGGAACGTAACCTCGCCGCGCAGCTTGATGCCGCCTTCCGCCAGGGGCCGCATACCGGCATGCAGATGATCCTCAGCGGCGAAGAGGGGCAGCGCAACCAGCGCCTGCAGGCCTATTTTGGTTACTTTAACCAGGCCCGTCAGGAGACTATCGCCCAGCTCAAGCAGACGCGCGAAGAAGTCGCGGTGCAGAAATCGATGCTGGAAGAAAAACAAAGCCAGCAGCAAACGCTGGTTTACGAGCAAAAAGCGCAGCAGGCCAAGCTTGAGCAGGCGCGCAACGAGCGTAAAAAGACGCTCTCCAGCCTCGAATCCTCCATTCAGAAAGGCCAACAGCAGCTCAGCGAACTGCGCGCTAACGAATCGCGCCTGCGCGGTCGCATCGCCCAGGCGGAAGCGGCAGCCAAAGCCCGCGCCGACCGCGAGGCTCGCGATGCCCAGGCGGTACGCGACCGTCAGCAGGAAGCCTCGCGCAAAGGCACCACCTATAAACCAACCGAAAGCGAACGTTCGCTGATGTCGCGAACCGGCGGCCTCGGCGCGCCGCGCGGGCAGGCCTTCTGGCCGGTTCGCGGAACAATTCTTCATCGTTATGGCGAACAGCTGCAAGGTGAACTACGTTGGAAAGGGATGGTTATCGCTGCGTCTGAAGGCACCGAAGTCAAAGCTATTGCCGATGGTCGGGTGATCCTCGCCGACTGGCTGCAGGGCTACGGGCTGGTGGTCGTCGTTGAACACGGCAAAGGCGACATGAGTCTTTACGGCTATAACCAAAGCGCGCTGGTCAGCGTCGGTACCCAGGTCCGCGCGGGCCAGGCTATCGCGCTGGTAGGCAGTAGCGGCGGTCAGGGTCGTCCGTCGCTCTATTTCGAAATTCGCCGCCAGGGTCAGGCGGTCAATCCACAGCCGTGGTTGGGAAGATAAGTTTTGCTCCAATTTCGCATGATTGCACTTGCTGTAGCCGGTTCACTGGCTATAGCTGCGCCGGTTTTCGCCGGTAAACTCTCTATCGTTATCGATGATTTCGGCTATCGTCCACAGACGGAAAATAAGGTGCTGGCGCTGCCGCCCACCATCTCCGTTGCCGTGCTGCCGAACGCCCCCCACGCCCGGGAAATGGCCACTAAAGCGCATAATCTGGGCCACGAAGTGCTGATCCACCTGCCGATGGCGCCGCTCAGCAAGCAACCGCTGGAAAAAGACACCCTGCGCCCGGATATGAGCAGCGATGAGATCGAACGTATTATTCGTGAGGCTTACGGGAAAGTGCCTTACGCCGTCGGGCTGAACAACCACATGGGTAGCGCCATGACCTCTAACCTGTTCGGCATGCAGAAGGTGATGCAGGCGCTGGAACGCTACAATCTCTATTTTCTCGATAGTGTGACCATCGGCAACACCCAGGCCATGCGCGCCGCCCAGGGGACCGGCGTGAAGGTGATTAAACGCAAAGTGTTTCTCGACGATACCCAGAACGAGGCGGACATCCGCACCCAGTTCAATCGCGCCATCGCGCTGGCGCGGCGTAACGGTTCGGCGATCGCCATTGGTCATCCACACCCTTCAACGGTGCGGGTACTACAGCAAATGGTTTATAACCTGCCGCCGGATATCACGCTGGTGCGCCCGAGCAGCCTGCTGAACGAACCGCAGGTCGATAACTCGACGCCGAACACGCCTGCGCAACCAAACGTGCCGCAGCAGCAGAAGCCGCGTAACCCGTTCCACGGCGTGAAGTACTGCAAACCGAAGCGTCCGCTGGAGCCGGTGAACGCCAGCCGCTTCTTTAGCATTCTCAGCGAAAGCATCAGCCAGAGCGCGCTGGTCCAGTATTACCAGCTTAAATGGCAGGGCTGGGATAGCCCCACCAACTAATCTTCATCAGGGATCCGTGCGCTTCTCCGTCACGGTTCCCTGCCGCTTCCCGTCGTGAGCATACCAGGCTTTAAAATACTTCATGAAGCTGTACAAGGTGGCATACAGTCCGGTGACAGCCCCCACCTTACCGCTACGCCACGCGCCGCTGAACAGATACCACTTAAAAAACGCGCCGATGGCGCTGATAATCCCGCGACTGAGCGACGGCCTGACCTTTTGCGCCTTCACCAGCCGGGTGGTGTAGCTGTTGAGCTTGTTAAACACCTCATGCAGTGAATAGAAGGTATCGTGGCGGACAAAGCCCGGTAGCCTGGTCGAGGTCAGATGGCCGACCACCTGATCGTCCACCGGCCGCTGGTTAAAGCTGGCACGCTGACGGTTGAACAGGCGTACCGGGTAATCCGGCGATGAGATGGGATAAATGGTGCGCACCTGCTCGCCAAGCACGAACCAGTAGCGCGGCAGACGCCACGCGCAGCTCGGATCCGGTTCCTCTCCCGCCTTAAGCGCCAGAATCGCCGCAACCACTTCTTCATCCAGAATTTCATCGCTATCCATACATAGCACCCAGTCATGGGTCGCCAGCGAGGTCGCATAGTTCATCTGCATGCCATGGGCGGCATAGGGGTGATGGTGAACCGTTATGCCAAACTGCTGACATATCTGCAGCGTTTCATCCGTACTGCCTGAATCAACGACAATAAACTCATCCGCCACCCGCAACAGCGGCGGCAAGACTTCCCGTAATAAGCGGGCCGAATTACAGGTAAGCAAGCATACTGAGAGCTTAAACATAGGGTTTATGCGATTAAACGAAGAGTAAACCAACTGTATAAACGAATAGGCAAAAGATCGATGCGGAAATAGTGCGGTAGATGCGTATTATTTTAGAAATGTTATCCAAATCTAAATAAATCTACCTTGAGATAAATTTCATCACCTTGCCCGATACCATCGGGTGTCAGTTATCGGGTTTGAGATGCCCTCTCCTTATGTACCCCCGTTTTTCACTCATACGGTCAGCTTTGCTGTCATCGTAAAGAGCGGCATAGATCCAGTATTTGTTAATAGTGCGTATTTTAACCACCACGTCATCAGCCATAACGGAATATGTATTATTCGCATTATCATCTGGCCATTCTTTGAATGAAAGCTGATTCCATTCATGCTGTAAATGATATGTCGTTAACCAGGGATAGCGCCCGTCGCCGCCGCAGGGGACCTGAGCATGCATATCGTCTATCCAGGATGCAGGTTTATTTCTCGCAGGAACAAAAGAAAGCAATACGGCGCTATAATTCTCACTGCTACATTCGGTATACTGCGCGATATTATTAACCAGCAGACTGCCCTGCTGGTTAACGTACCACTCGCGAAATCTGATAAAATTTTCCGGGATATCACTAAAGTTCTGCCTAATAAACAGCAACTGTTCTTTCAGCGTTCCCTTAACATATATATTGATGACTTTTTTCAATTTCCCCTGGTCATCCAGCCAATAATAGCGAAATCCGAGGGCCGGAACATTAATGGTAGCATTATCGCTCCATTGCGCCTTCCAGTAGGCTTGCAGCACGCCATGTTCAAGCCTTTGCTCAGCCAGAATGCTAAAACTCATTAAAAGCAGCAACGCCGGTAAGATGATATTCTTCAATTGCCAAACACGATTGATGAAAATAGGGTATGCCATATATATCATCCTTGTTATATGAAGATATGGCAGAATATAAATAAAACCGGAGCCAGTTCAATAGCGATCGTAGTAATAACAAAAAATTTATTATTAATATATATGTTGGGAATATGCTGCCCATAAACCATGGGCAGCAAGAATGCTTATTATCGTCATCCTGACGATAATTCGCTTAATCCCAGCTCAGTACCACTTTACCAGACTGACCGGAACGCATCGCGTCAAAGCCTTTCTGGAAGTCATCAATACCGAAACGATGGGTGATAATCGGCGAAAGATCGAGGCCCGACTGGATCAGCGCCGCCATCTTATACCAGGTTTCAAACATTTCGCGGCCGTAAATCCCTTTGATAAACAGCCCCTTGAAGATGACCTTGGTCCAGTCGATAGACATATCCGACGGAGGAATACCCAGCATCGCAATACGTCCGCCGTGGTTCATGGTATCAAGCATGGTGCGGAACGCAGGCGGCGCGCCGGACATCTCCAGGCCCACGTCGAAGCCTTCGGTCATCCCCAGCTCCGCCATCACATCGTTAAGATTCTCTTTCGCCACGTTGACCGCGCGGGTGACGCCCATTTTACGCGCCAGTTCCAGGCGATATTCGTTAACATCGGTAATCACCACGTTACGCGCGCCAACATGTTTCGCCACCGCCGCGGCCATCACGCCAATCGGGCCGGCGCCGGAAACCAGCACGTCTTCACCGACCAGGTCGAAGGAGAGCGCGGTATGCACCGCATTACCGAACGGGTCGAAGATGGATGCCAGGTCGTCAGAGATATTGTCCGGGATTTTGAAAGCGTTGAAGGCCGGGATCACCAGATATTCAGCGAAACAGCCCGGGCGGTTTACCCCCACGCCGATGGTATTGCGGCACAGATGCGTGCGGCCGCCGCGACAGTTACGGCAGTGTCCGCAGGTGATGTGCCCTTCGCCGGAAACGCGATCGCCGAGCTTAAAGCCGCGCACTTCCTGACCGATACCCACGACTTCACCGACATACTCGTGACCCACCACCATCGGTACCGGGATGGTTTTCTGCGACCATTCATCCCAGTTATAGATGTGCACATCGGTACCGCAAATCGCGGTCTTACGGATTTTAATCAGCAGATCGTTATGGCCGACTTCCGGTTCCGGTACGTCGGTCATCCAGATGCCTTCTTCCGCTTTCAGTTTGGATAACGCTTTCATCTCACACCCTTATTAGGCGATGACGCCCAGTTGTTTGCCGATGCGGGTAAAGGCTTCTACCGCACGTTCAATTTGTTCAGGGGTATGCGCCGCCGACATCTGGGTGCGAATACGCGCCTGGCCTTTTGGAACCACCGGATAGAAGAATCCGGTGACGTAAATACCTTCTTTTTGCAATTCGCGCGCGAACTCCTGGGCGATGGTGGCTTCACCGAGCATCACCGGGATAATCGCGTGGTCGGCGCCTGCCAGGGTAAAGCCTGCGGCGGTCATTTTTTCGCGGAACAGGCGCGCGTTAGCCCACAGGCGATCGCGCAGTTCGCTGCCCGCTTCCACCATCTCCAGCACCTTGATGGAGGCGGCGACAATGGCCGGCGCCAGGGAGTTGGAGAACAGATACGGACGAGAACGCTGGCGCAGCCACTCAACGACTTCTTTGCGTGCGGCGGTGTAACCGCCTGACGCGCCGCCAAGCGCTTTACCCAACGTGCCGGTGATGATGTCGACGCGGCCCATCACGTCGCAATATTCATGGGAACCGCGGCCGTTTTCGCCGACAAAGCCCACAGCGTGAGAATCATCGACCATCACCAGCGCATCATATTTATCCGCCAGGTCGCAGACGCCTTTCAGGTTGGCGATCACGCCGTCCATCGAGAAAACGCCATCGGTGGCGATCAGCACGTGGCGAGCGCCGGCTTCGCGCGCTTCTTTCAGACGCGCTTCCAGCTCCTGCATGTCGTTGTTGGCATAGCGGAAACGCTTAGCTTTGCACAGGCGCACGCCGTCGATGATCGACGCGTGATTCAGGGCATCAGAGATAATGGCATCTTCCGGTCCCAGCAGCGTTTCAAACAGGCCGCCGTTGGCATCAAAGCAGGAGGAGTAGAGAATCGCGTCTTCCATACCGAGGAAATCCGCCAGCTTCTTCTCGAGCTGCTTATGCGTGTCCTGGGTACCGCAGATGAAGCGCACCGAGGCCATCCCGAAGCCATGGCTGTCCATGCCGGATTTCGCCGCGGCAATCAGTTCCGGGTGGTTCGCCAGACCCAGATAGTTATTGGCGCAGAAGTTAATCACGTGGCTGTCGCCGACGGTGATGTCCGCCTGCTGAGCCGAAGTAATGATACGCTCTTCTTTAAACAACCCTTCCGCGCGCGCGGTATCCAGGTCATTGGTTAACTGTTTGTAGAAATCACCACGCATTGCAACTCTCCAGATTCGGCAAAATTTGGCACATATTACCCAAAGCTATACGTTGATACGAGATGATGCATGCCTGAATGAATAATTTGCAGCATAAATCACGCACGGCCAGCACCTTTTCGGCGAATGGCTGAAGCCTTTCGGATGTAGTGATATGATATGAGTATTCATGTCCGGATTGTTTCCGGGCTTTCTACTTCAAAGGTACAGTTATGATCATCGTAACCGGCGGCGCAGGCTTTATCGGCAGCAACATCGTTAAAGCCCTGAATGACAAAGGCATCACCGATATTCTGGTTGTAGACAATCTGAAAGACGGCACCAAATTCGTAAACCTGGTGGATCTGGACATCGCTGACTACATGGATAAAGAAGATTTTCTGATCCAGATTATGGCCGGCGAAGAGTTCGGCGAGATCGAAGCGGTATTCCATGAAGGCGCCTGCTCTTCCACGACCGAGTGGGACGGCAAGTATGTGATGGATAACAACTATCAGTACTCCAAAGAGGTGCTGCACTACTGTCTGGAGCGCGAAATCCCGTTCCTGTACGCCTCTTCTGCCGCCACCTACGGCGGGCGCACCAGCGACTTTATCGAATCACGCGAATTTGAAAAACCGCTGAACGTCTACGGCTACTCTAAATTCCTGTTCGACGAATACGTCCGTCAGATCCTGCCGGAAGCGGATTCGCAGATCGTCGGGTTCCGTTATTTCAACGTCTACGGACCGCGCGAAGGGCACAAAGGCAGCATGGCGAGCGTGGCCTTCCACCTCAATACCCAGCTGAATAATGGCGAAAGTCCGAAACTGTTCGAAGGCAGCGACGGCTTTAAACGCGACTTCGTCTATGTCGGCGACGTCGCCGCGGTAAACCTGTGGTTCTGGGAAAATGGCGTTTCCGGTATCTTCAACCTCGGTACCGGCCGCGCGGAATCCTTCCAGGCCGTCGCCGATGCGACCCTGGCGTACCATAAGAAAGGCAGCATTGAATACATCCCGTTCCCGGACAAACTGAAAGGCCGCTATCAGGCATTCACGCAGGCCGACCTGACTAACCTGCGTAAAGCGGGCTATGACAAACCGTTCAAAACCGTTGCCGAAGGCGTAACGGAATATATGGCCTGGCTAAACCGCGACGCGTAAGAAACAAGCATGAAAATATTGGTGATAGGCCCGTCTTGGGTGGGCGACATGATGATGTCGCAAAGTCTTTATCGTACGCTCAGGGCGCGCTATCCCCAGGCGATTATTGACGTGATGGCGCCGGCATGGTGCCGTCCGTTGTTATCGCGCATGCCGGAAGTCAACGAAGCGATCGCCATGCCGCTCGGCCACGGCGCGCTGGCTATCGGCGAGCGTCGTAAACTCGGCCACAGCCTGCGCGATCGTCGCTACGATCGCGCTTACGTGCTGCCGAACTCGTTTAAATCGGCATTAGTGCCTTTCTTCGCCAACATTCCGCTGCGCACCGGCTGGCGCGGCGAGATGCGCTATGGCCTGCTTAACGACGCCCGCGTGCTGGACAAAGACGCCTGGCCGCTGATGGTGGAGCGCTACGTGGCGCTGGCCTACGACAATGGCGTCATGCGCTGCGCTAAAGACCTTCCACAACCGCTGCTGTGGCCGCAGCTGCAGGTCAACGATGGCGAAAAATCACAGGCCTGCAACGCTTTTAATCTTTCGAACGATCGGCCGATTATCGGCTTCTGCCCCGGCGCGGAATTCGGCCCGGCCAAACGCTGGCCGCATTATCACTATGCCGCGCTGGCGAAAAAGCTCATTGACGATGGTTATCAGATAGCGCTCTTCGGCTCGGCGAAAGATAACGATGCCGGCAAAGAGATCATCGCCGCGCTCAGCAGCGAGCAGCAGGCCTGGTGCCGTAACCTGGCCGGCGAAACCCAGCTGGAACAGGCCGTGATTCTGATTGCCGCCTGTCAGGCTGTGGTCAGCAACGATTCGGGGCTGATGCACGTCGCCGCCGCGCTGGATCGCCCGTTGGTGGCGCTGTACGGCCCGAGCAGCCCGGACTTTACCCCGCCGCTATCGCATAAAGCGCGGGTTATTCGCCTGATTAGCGGCTACCACAAGGTGCGCAAAGGCGATGCCGCTGAGGGCTATCATCAAAGCCTGATCGACATCACTCCAGAACGCGTCCTGCAAGAGCTGAACGAACTGTTAGCGGAAAAAACCGAGCACGAGGAAGCGTAACGGATGCGGGTATTGATCGTAAAAACCTCGTCCATGGGCGACGTGCTACACACGCTGCCCGCGCTAACCGACGCCGCGCAGGCCATCCCCGGTATCCGCTTTGACTGGGTGGTTGAAGAAGGCTTCGCGCAGATCCCTTCATGGCATGCCGCCGTCGAGCGGGTGATTCCGGTGGCGATTCGCCGCTGGCGCAAAGCCTGGTTTTCCGCGCCTATCAAAGCGGAAAGAAAGGCCTTTCGCGATGCCGTAAAGGCCGTCAACTACGATGCCATTATTGATGCGCAGGGGCTGGTGAAAAGCGCCGCGCTGGTAACTCGTCTGGCGCACGGCGTCAAACATGGCATGGACTGGCAGTCCGCCCGCGAGCCGCTGGCAAGCCTGTTTTATAACCGTCGCCACCATATTGCTGTCGAGCAGCACGCAGTAGAGCGCACGCGCGAACTGTTCGCCAAAAGCCTGGGCTATGCCAGGCCGCAAACGCAGGGTGATTACGCCATCGCAAGCCACTTTATTCGCCCTGACGCGCCTGTAGCAGAGCCGTATCTGGTCTTCCTGCACGCCACCACCCGCGATGATAAACACTGGCCGGAAGCGCGCTGGCAAGCGCTTCTGGATCTGCTGGCGGCTAGCGCCGTGCGTATTAAGCTGCCGTGGGGAGCACCGCACGAAGAGGCGCGGGCAAAACGGCTAGCGGAAGGGCGCGATAACGTCGATGTACTCCCGCGCATGAGCCTTGAGCAGGTTGCGCAGATTCTGGCTGGCGCACGCGGCGTAGTTTCCGTCGACACCGGGCTGAGCCATCTGACCGCGGCGCTCGATAAACCCAATTTCACGCTCTACGGCCCAACCGATCCGGGACTGATTGGCGGATATGGCAAAAACCAGCATATCGTCCGCCCGCCGTACGGTAGCAGCACCGGCGATATTACCGCTGAGCATGTTCAGCAACTGTTGCAAGCACAGGGATTGGTTTAATGGGATCGCTATTCAAGCAAATTTATCGCTATACCCGCCCGCGCGCCTACCGCCACAATGAAAACCTGTGGCCGTGGGTAAAGATCCGCCGGGCGGAAAGCGGTGAAATTTGTGCCTTACAATACAAGGGCGAATCGGTACCGCTGTGTAGCCTAAGTGAATTAAAAGACGCTTTCTCCGGGCCAATGCTGCTCACCGCGACCGGTCCATCGATCAACGATGTCGATTTTTCAATTATCCCGTCATCGTTGCCGGTAATGGGCGTCAACGGCGCTTACTTTCTCGAAGGAAAGGTAGGGTTTTCTCTGTATCTGATCGTTGATATGGAGTTTTTTGACCGTAAACCCGAGGTTATCGCCGGTATTGTCAGCAATCCACGGATCCTCTTTTTTACCACTACCCACGGTATTGCCAAAATCATTGAGCGCATCGGGCTCAACAATATTCAGTGTCGACTAGTCCTGATTGAAGATGCCTGTTATAAGATTTACCAGCCAAAGATCCCCGGTAACGATATCGCGACGGTCTTTAGCCGCTCCCCAAGTGCGCTCCTGCACCAAAACTTAAGCCATATTGGTTTCTCAACCGATATTCGCAAAGGGATATTTGACGCGGGAACGGTGGCTTACTGGGCGCTGCAGATTATCGCCTGGCTGGGATTCAACAGAATTATTATTGCCGGTCTGGATATGAATAATTTTGAGCAACCGCGATTTTATGAAAACGGTGAGAATAAGCTTCCCTCGTATCTCGCCGATAAAGTAGATGGTATGGTTTTCCCAGCCTTTGAACTCGCCAGCCGTCATTTACAGGCAAAGGGTATTACGGTAATTAATCTTTCCCTTAATAGCGCAATTCCTGAACAGGTATTTCCTAAAATGCCGTTATCTCAAGCGCTACATGAAGTGGCCTGAACGGCCACTTCATCACTCCATCACGATTCTTCCGCAGATTTTTCCGGCGATAACGCCGTGAAAACGGCTAACGCCACAATAAACATAATGATAAATCTGTCGTGGATAAACAGAGTATCGACGCAGCCAAAAAGAATCACCGGCGCGCCAATAAACGCCAATGCACATTTCAGCGTCGCCTTTCTGTAAACATAGAGCAGCATCGCGCCATACAATGCCAGCAGGAAGAGGCCGCCAATAACGCCCTGTAGCGACATGGTTTCGATCAAATCATTATGAAGATGATAAACAATGTTGCGTAACCCCTCGGGATTCCCCTGCTCTTTCTCATACATCAATTGCGAGAGGATCTGGAAACGCTGCTGCGAGCTTACGCCACCGGGATGAGCAATAATTTCATAGATCCCGGTATGCCACATACTGAGCCGGGAACCCATCGAGGTATTGTTATCGCTTTGATAGTCCGAGATCTCAGTGACCGCTTCACTCGCCCGATCTTTCAGCGAGGGAAACGCCAACTCAATCACTGCCAGGCCAGCAACCAACAGCATCAGGCACGCCAGCGCTGATTTTTTCTTCGACATCACGTTACCGGTCAGTAGGGCATAGAGCAGTACCGCCGGATAAATAAGCAGCGCCGAGCGAGTTTCAGTCAGAAAAATAATCCACAGCGAGAAAAATATCACACCGCTGGCAATATAGTTGCGATAGCGGATATTGACGCAAGCTAAAGCATATAGCGTCAATAACGAGTATATCGTATAAAGATAGGCGCTTAAGGTTGCGGAGTTATCGATTCTCAGGCGATCGCCGGAAACAAAAAAATGATAATGTAAAGCGTATAGCGTCAATACTGAAAAGCCCGCGACTAATGCGTAACTCAAGCTTTTGCCATATTGTATTGCTGTTGTCCTTAATACCGCAGGCAAGAGTAACATCATCACAGCGCCGATCATCAAATAAGCGCCTGAGCGAGGATAGCTAACATCAGCCATATAAATTTCAGCCGGATTACCCGGAAAGCGATATGACCAAATAAGCTGTGAAGCTCCTAACATCAATAGCGTCAGAGAAAGAAACATCTCCTCTTTTTTAATAGTAAGACGTTTTCTGTTAATTACCGCATAAATTAAGGTAATAACCGAAGACAGGTAAAAGAGATTTCTACCCATAATTTTCTCCGGCATCACAAAAACACATGACAATATTGCCAGAAGCAATATTGTCACTGGCGACATCACTTTACTCATAAATAATTAAGCTTTCTCAAATGGTGGCACCCAAGCTTCACCGCAGTCCCAAGGGCGTGGTTTTCCATGGAAACAGACAATTCGCGTCCCCGCAGGCACGGTGCCATCACCGGTGGCATGTTCATTCTTCTTCTTATGAATGACATGCTTTTTATAGCTAACGATCTGTCCGGGTAAAATGTCCTGCCAGATAGCGGCGTGTGGATAGATTTTGCTGATAAACTCCTGGTCACCACCGCTCTGATAGCGCGTCATGAATAGTTCCGGATAGCGCTTAAAAGCTTCCCAGACCTTGTACTTTTCCTCATGCGGAACGCGCATGATAGCGGAGTTTTTGGTTTTCTGCGGAAAGAAAAAATCACTCAGCATGGTCAGCTGTTTATTTGCCAGAATATCACTAATATCACCGACAACGACGACATCTAAATCGAGATAAAAAATATCTTCGGCAACCGAATCCGGATTAAACATCTCGATTTTTGACCACCAGCCAGGCAAATCTTCAGTTAGTTTAATGGTGTTAACGCCAGGAATAGTTAAATCGGTAAAGCACACTTTCTCGATGTCTGCTGGCAATTGTTTGTATAACCACTGCACATGGCTTTGGTTATAATCACCGCCAGAGCGTAGTACGGTTGCTATCTTCATAAAACCTCAGTATATTAATAATTCAGGCGTTAATTATTCATTCGACTGATGATATTACACCAGATTAACGCCGCACCTCTATCAGTAATGATTGTTTTATGTAAGATTTCTCTTGAAATTATAATATTCTGCTAAAGACATTCCGCGGACCTGCGGCGCAAGCCAGCTAAAGAACGCTTCCAGATCGGCATATAAACGTTCAATATCTTGTTCATTCTTAAAGGTCGGGCTACCGCCTGGCATATACTCCGATGAATGCAGCATATACTCAACATAATCATTACCCTGCGCCAGCGTCTGCTGAACTACTTTTTTCATGGTCTCGACGTTACCGCCCATCGGACGCAGCCAGTGTACGGACGGCGAACGGACTTTGCCGCGTAGCCTATCGTAGCCTTGCTTAACGCTATTCATCCATGCTGAGTGTTTGTATTGAATGCTCATAGGCACTTCCAGCAGCGGGGAATGACCTTCGCGACTGATATCATTTTCATCAAGAAAATAAGCATGTTGCGGGAAGCGACGATAATCCGTACCGCCATCGCCCTGCGGCGCGCCTTTAGCGGTTTTCCAGTTCACCCGCGGCGTCACCGAGCAATCCACCTGATAACCGTACTCCACCAGCAGGCGCGCGTAGCGCTCGTCAAACGCCCAGCGCCCGGCGCGATGGCTCACCATTTTGGTCTGGAAGGTATCTTCCAGTAGATGGGTCATATAGTCGACCTTCTCACGCATGGCGGCATCGCTGTACTCGATGAGATAAGGCTTATGACGCCAGTCATCCGCGGTCAGCGGCTCGGTCGGCGGACTGTTCCAGGCATGCAGATGCATACCGATTTCCGCCGTGCCGCGCGCGATGACATCTTTAGCAAACTCGATATAAAAAGGGTCGATGGCCATTTCATAATTGGTCAAATAGACCGGTTTGAAGCCATACTTTTCGCAAAGCTGCTGAAAACGCGGAAGATAGCGCGCATTCTCCGTGGTGATGCTGTCATGTTTTTGCCAGAGGTTGTCACCCTCTGTATCAATCGTGATGAGAAATGCGGGATTGTGCACGAAAACGTCCTCAGGCCATACGTATCGGTCCATGGTAGAGCAATACAACGCTTCTCTCAATCTGCACGATCCCCTAGAATCGGAACCCTTATCCTGGATGAAGAACAGAGTATGACGCCTGAAACCCTCTCCCCCGGCCAGCAGAACCCGGCGCGGATCCTGGTCATTAAGCTGCGCCATCATGGCGACATGTTGCTGATCACCCCGCTGATAAACGCGCTCAAACAGCAATATCCCGCCGCTCGCGTCGATGTACTGCTGTATGCTGAAACCCGCGACATGTTGGCGGCGAATCCGGAGATTAACCAGATTTACGCGATCGATCGCAGCTGGAAAAAGCAGGGCAAGCGGCATCAGCTTAAGATGGAATGGCAGCTCATCCGCAATCTGCGCCAGCAGCGCTACGACATGGTGCTCAACCTTGCCGATCAATGGCCCAGCGCGATCATCAGCAAATTAACCGGCGCGCCGACGCGCATCGGTTTCGATTTCCCTAAGCGCCGTCATCCGTTCTGGCGCTACTGCCACACCGCGCTTGCTTCTACCCAGCAGCACAATCAGCTGCATACGGTGCAGCAAAACCTCTCTATTCTGGCGCCGCTGGGGCTTGAGATAAACGATGCGCCGGCGCGGATGGGCTACAGCGAATCTGACTGGACGACCAGCCGTTCGCTGCTGCCGGACGGCTTCCAGGAGAACTACATCGTTATTCAACCGACTTCGCGCTGGTTCTTTAAATGCTGGCGCGAAGAGCGCATGAGCGCGCTGATTAATGCGCTGTCAGCAGAAGGCTACGCGGTGGTGCTTACCTCTGGCCCTGACGCCAAAGAAAAGCAGATGGTAGAGAACATCATCAGCGGCTGCCCGCAGGCGCGACTGCACTCATTAGCCGGTCAGTTGACGCTCCGCCAGCTGGCGGCGGTTATCGATCACGCCCGCCTGTTTATCGGCGTAGATTCGGTGCCGATGCATATGGCGGCAGCGCTGGGTACGCCGCTCGTCGCGCTATTTGGCCCGTCGAAACTGACCTTCTGGCGGCCGTGGCAGGCGAAAGGCGAGGTTATCTGGGCCGGCGACTTCGGCCCGCTGCCCGACCCTGACGACATCAACACCAACACCGAAGAACGCTATCTTGATTTAATCCCTACCGACGCGGTTATCGCGGCGGCGAAAAAGGTACTGGCATGAGTAAATTCCGGCTGGCTCTGGTACGGCAAAAGTATCGCCCCGACGGCGGCGCGGAGCGCTTTGTCTCCCGCGCGCTGGAAGCCCTCGACAGCAGTAATCTGGAACTGAACGTCATCACCCGCGAGTGGCAAGGGCCTGTCAAACCGGACTGGCATATTCACATCTGCAACCCGCGCAAATGGGGGCGCATCAGCCGTGAACGCGGTTTCGCCAACGCCGCGCGCGCGCTCTGGCAGAGTGAATCATTCGACCTGGTGCAAAGCCATGAGCGTATTCCGGGTTGCGATCTGTACCGCGCAGGCGACGGCGTTCATCGCCGCTGGCTGCAACAGCGCTCGCGCATTTTACCGGCCTGGAAAAGCCGCCTGCTGTTCGCCGACCGCTATCACCGTTATGTGATGCAGGCGGAACGCGAGATGTATCAGGACGCGCACCTGCGTGGGGTGATTTGCAACGCGGAGATGATCAAGCAGGAAATTATCGAAGACTTCGGCCTGCCGGCGGATAAAATCCACGTCATCTATAACGCTATTGATAACCAACGTTTTCTGCCGCCAGGCGAAGAGACCTTTGCCGCATTACGCGCTAAATGGCAGTTGCCGCTACAGGCAAGCTGCCTGATTTATGTTGGTTCCGGCTTTGAACGAAAAGGGCTGGATGCGGCAATCCGCGCCATCGCCCCCACCGACCGTTATCTGTTGGTGGTCGGCAAAGACAAAGAACAGAACCGCTATCAACAGCTGGCAAAATCGCTGAACTGCGAAGATCGCGTGCGTTTCTTCGGCATGCAGTCCGAAACGCTGCCGTTCTATCAGATGGCCGACGGACTGCTGCTGCCGACGCTGTATGATCCATTCCCGAATGTAATTCTGGAAGCGATGGCCTGCGGCCTGCCGGTTATCACCACCACCGGCTGCGGCGGCGCGGAGTTCATCGTCGAAGGCAGCAATGGCTACGTCTGCGACGCGCTGGATATCGCCGCGTTACAGCAGGCGGTCATGGCGCTGCCCGCGCGCGCGCTGGGTTCGGCTGAAGGCGCACGCGCCCGCGAACGAATTATGGACTGCAACAGCGAACGACTGTCGACGCAGCTGCTTTCTCTCTATCAGGATCTGGTGAAATAACGATGCGCATATTGTTTGTTATCGATGGCCTGCCGGGCGGCGGCGCGGAGAAAGTCGTGCTCACGCTGGCGGAACATTTTCTCAGCCAGGGCGAACAGGTATCGCTGTTTTCGCTGCGCGACGTCTGCGATTATCCGCTGCCGGAAGGGCTCGATTATCAGGTGATTGCCGACCGCTGCCGCAAACCGTGGCGCAAGCTAACGGAACTCTCCCGCCGCGCGCGCCAGCTTGATCGCGCGATTGAACAAGCAGAACAGCATGGTCGCTTCGATCTGGTACTGTCGAATCTGCACAAAACCGATCGCATCGTCGCCCGCAGCCGGGCATTGCAGGATCGCAACGTCTGGTTCTGTCTGCACGGCGTTTTCTCTACCTCTTATCTTGGCCATCGCAGCGGTTTTGACCGCTGGATGAAGCAGCAAAAAATCAAGCGCGTATACCAGGGGCGCAACGTGGTGACCGTTTCCGATGCGGTTGGAAAGGATTTGGTCGAGCAGTTCGCACTGCGCCCGGCACAGCTTAAAACCATCTATAACCCGTTCGATATCGCCGCCATTCACGCGGCGGCTGAGGAGCCGGCCGATATTCCTCAAGGGGACTATATTATCCACGTCGGCCGCTTCCATCCCGGTAAGCGCCATGACCGGCTGATTGAAGCCTACGCGCAAAGCGGTATCGAGGCGCCGCTGGTGCTGCTCGGGCAGGGCAAACCGGAGCAGGAACAGCGGCTTCGTCAACTGGCGCAGCAGCTGCAGGTCGGCGATCGGGTGCTGTTTAAAGGCTTTCAGCCCAACCCGCTGCCGTGGATTAAACATGCGCGAATGCTAACGCTCAGCTCCGACAGCGAAGGGTTTGGCAACGTCATTGTTGAAGCGCTACTGCTGAATACGCCGGTTGCCAGCACCCGCTGTCCTGGCGGGGTCAGCGAGATCCTCAGCGGCGAACTGTCCCGCGGTCTGGCCGATCTCAACAGTTCTGCGCTAGCCCAGACGATGCAAAGCATTTACCATAGCCCGCCGGCCATTGATTCCGCCGCGCTGGAAAAATTCAGCGTAGAGTCGATTTGCCAACAGTACCGTCAGCTGCGCAGCGCCTGACGTCGTTTTTTAACCAGGATCGAATGAGTTATGAGTCAAACGCCTTTATTGAGCATCGTGGCCGCCGTGTATAACGGTGAAAAATTCCTTGCGCAATTCTTTGAATGCCTCGAACAACAGCAGTTGGCAAGCTATGAGCTGATCCTGGTGAACGACGGTTCTACCGACGGTAGCCTGGCGGTTATCGACCAATGGAAAGACAGGCTGCAGAACGTCACCGTGCTGGAGCAGGAGAATCAGGGCGTCTCGGTGGCGCGTAATACCGGTATGGCGGCGGCAAGCGGTAAATACCTCGCCTTCCCGGACATTGACGATAAGTTCTATCCCGGCATGTACAGCACGCTGTTGGAAATGGCCGAGAAGGGCAATCTCGATGTCGCGACTTGTAATGGCCGCTATGTGTACGAAAGCCGCGACGATATTCACCCGATTTTCCCGCCGGAGCGCCTGCAGTCTACTGGCGTCCTGCCGGGTTACGTCTGGCTAAAGCAGGCGCTCGACTCGCGTAAGTTTCTGCACGTCACCTGGCTGAACATCTATCGCCGCGATTTTATCAACCAGCACCATTTCCACTTTGAGCCGGGCCTGCGCCATCAGGATATTCCCTGGACGACGGAAGCGTTGCTGGCAGCCGAACGCGTGCAGTACACCAGCGAGCAATTTTACGACTATTACATTCACTCGGAATCGGTCTCGCATAAGCCGGACAACGACGATACGCTGATGCGCTCAGCGCGCCATTATATGAAGATCCTCGAGATGCTCAGCGCCATCAACCAACGCTATCCGGACAAGGTACGGCACATTTCCGCCTGCCGCTGGCAGATAGCCAAAGAGGGGTTGGGGATTATTCATACCTTCGACTGCATGAAAGATGAGTCGAAAAAGCATATTATCATCAAAGAATTCTTCGAACGCGGCATCTGGCGCCTGATCTGGAGTAACGCCTGCACGTTCCGTTTACGCTGGCGTCTGGGACGCCGCTATTTGCGCATCAAGCGCTATCTCAACGCCGCATAGGTCGAAATCCCTCGGTTTCCGCCAAAGAGATAGCTTTACGCGGGTTAAATGCTTAGAATTTGCCCGCAAAAAACCTAAAACGGATAAATAGTTTGGAATTGCTTTATACCACCCTACTCTACCTCATTCAGCCGCTGGTGTGGCTGCGACTGCTGCTGCGCAGCCGTAAGGCCCCGGCATACCGTAAACGCTGGGCTGAACGTTATGGCTTCTGTCAAAACAAGGTAGTGCCGGATGGCATTCTGCTGCACTCCGTCTCCGTCGGTGAAACGCTGGCGGCAATCCCGCTGGTGCGCGCGCTACGCCATCGTTATCCATCACTGCCGATCACCGTCACGACCATGACGCCGACCGGTTCTGAACGCGCCATGTCCGCTTTCGGCAAAGATGTTCACCACGTCTATCTGCCGTATGACCTCCCCTGCGCGATGAACCGTTTCCTCAACAGCGTGCAGCCGAAACTGGTCATCGTGATGGAAACCGAGCTGTGGCCGAACATGGTCGCCGCGCTGCACAAACGTAAAATTCCGCTGGTAATTGCTAACGCACGACTGTCAGAACGTTCCGCGAAAGGCTATGCCAAACTCGGCGGTTTTATGCGCCGCCTGCTCAGCCGTATCACGCTTATCGCCGCGCAAAATGAAGAAGACGGCAACCGCTTCCTCGCGCTCGGTCTCAAACGTAACCAACTGGCGGTCACCGGCAGCCTGAAATTCGATATCTCCGTCACCCCGGAACTGGCGGCGCGCGCCGTTACCCTGCGTCGCCAGTGGGCGCCGCACCGTAAAGTGTGGATAGCCACCAGTACTCACGACGGCGAAGAACAGATCATCCTGCAGGCGCATAAAAAACTGCTGGAAACCTTCCCCGACCTGCTGCTTATCCTCGTGCCGCGCCATCCGGAACGCTTCGGCGACGCCCGCGACATGGTGCAAAAAGCCGGGATGAGCTTCACCATGCGCAGCACCGGTGAAATTCCGTCTAACAGCACCCAGGTGGTGATTGGCGATACTATGGGCGAACTGATGCTGCTCTACGGCATTGCCGACCTGGCGTTCGTCGGCGGCAGCCTGGTTGAACGCGGCGGACACAATCCGCTCGAACCCGCCGCCCATGCTATTCCGGTGCTGATGGGTCCGCACACCTTTAACTTTAAAGATATCTGCGCCAAGCTGCAGCAGGACGATGGTCTGATCACCGTCACGGACGCCGACTCGCTGGTCAGAGAAGTTTCTACCCTGCTGACCGACGAAGATTATCGCCTGTGGTACGGCCGCCACGCGGTGGAAGTGCTGCATCAAAACCAGGGCGCGCTGTCGCGTCTGCTACAGTTACTGCAACCCTACCTGCCGCAGCGGAGCCACTAATGTCAACCCGACTCTCCGTCGTGATGATCGCCAAAAACGCCGCCGACCTGCTCGCCGATTGCCTGGCGTCGGTAAGCTGGGCGGATGAAGTGGTGGTGCTGGACTCCGGCAGTACCGACAATACCGTCGAACTGGCCCGTAGCCTGGGCGCCCAGGTCTATAGCAACACCGACTGGCAAGGCTACGGCATTCAGCGCCAGCGCGCGCAAGATTACGCCACTCACGACTGGGTGCTGATGATTGATACCGACGAGCGCGTTACGCCTGAGTTGAAAGAGTCTATCCTCAAGGTACTGGATGCGCCGCAGCGCGGCGTTATCTACAGCATCGCCCGGCGTAACTACTTCCTCGGGCGCTTTATGCGCCACAGCGGCTGGTATCCCGATCGGGTGATGCGCCTGTACGAACGCGCGCGTTACCGCTATAACGATAATCTGGTGCATGAATCTCTGGATAGCCTTGGGGCCGAAGTGGTGCCGCTCAGCGGCGATCTGCTGCACCTGACCTGCCGCGACTTCTCCGGCTTCCAGCAAAAACAGCTGGCGTATGCCGCAGCCTGGGCGCTTGAGCGTCATCAGAAGGGCAAGAAGACCTCGATGGCGGGGATTTTCAGCCATACGCTGGGCGCCTTCGTCAAAACGCTGCTGCTGCGCGGCGGCGTACTGGATGGAAAACAGGGTTGGCTGCTGGCGGTAGTCAATGCGCAATACACGTTTAATAAATACACCGAGCTGTGGGCACTCAGCCGCGGCTACTCGGAGAAAGTGTAATTATGGGCACAAAAGCGATCTATCCGGGCACCTTTGACCCTATCACCAACGGCCATATCGATATCGTCACCCGCGCGGCGGGTATGTTTGATAAGGTTTTGCTGGCCATCGCCGCCAGCCCGAGCAAAAAACCGATGTTCAGCCTCGATGAACGAATTGCGCTGGCGGAGCAGGCAACGGCGCATCTGGTCAACGTTGAGGTGATTGGCTTTAGCGATTTGATGGCCAATTTCGCCCGCGCGCAGCAGGCCAATATTCTCATTCGCGGCCTGCGGGCAGTGGCGGATTTCGAATATGAAATGCAGCTGGCGCACATGAACCGCCATCTGATGCCCACCCTGGAAAGCGTGTTCCTGATGCCGTGCAAAGAGTGGTCGTTTATCTCTTCATCGCTGGTTAAGGAAGTGGCGCGCCACCAGGGCGATGTCTCCCACTTCCTGCCGCCCAACGTGCATCAGGCGTTGTTAAATAAGCTGAAGTAGTATGTCCTTCCCCCGCTCGCGCTACGCTTAGCGGGGCTACCAGCTTACCTGGCCTAGCATAATCCCCAACCCTCTCCACTACTTCTGACACTGGCGGCAATAAAAGGTCGCTCGCTGCGCGTGTTTGCTGGCGATAATCGGCGTACCGCAGATCCGGCACGGCTCGCCTTTGCGGCCATAAACCTGTAGCTCCTGGGCGAAATATCCCGGTTTGCCGTCGCTTTGCAGGAAATCCTTCAGCGTCGTTCCACCTTGCTCAATTGAGCGTAGCAGCACCAGCTTAATCATCTTCACTAACCACTCGCATTCTTGATGCGAGAGCGACGAGGCCAGCCGATCGGGATGGATCCCGGCGGAAAACAGCGATTCGCTGGCGTAGATATTCCCCACGCCCACCACCAGCTTGTTATCCATCAGCCAGGGTTTGATGGCGGTTTTCTTCTTCGCGCAACGCTGCTGGAGATAGTCGGCGTTGAATTCATCGCTTAGCGGCTCCGGGCCGAGATGCGCCAGCACCGGATGACCATCCAGCTCTTTAGTCCATAACCAGGCGCCGAAGCGGCGAGGATCGGTATAGCGCAGCACTTTACCGTTACTCAGCACCAGGTCGACGTGGTCGTGTTTTTCAGCCGGCTGCTCTTCACTGAGGATGCGCAGGCTACCGGACATGCCAAGATGAATAATGATCCAGCCGTGGCGCAGCTCCAGCAGCAGATATTTGGCGCGTCGGCGCACGCTCAGCACCGGTTCATCGCTCAGGCGATAAATCTCTTCGGATACCGGCCAACGCAGGCGCCCGTTGCGTACTACGGCGTGCAGGATGTTAGCGCCTACCAGATGCGGCTCAATGCCGCGACGGCTGGTTTCGACTTCAGGTAATTCAGGCATTTTTTTCCTCTTAACCACACAGTTTCGGGTGACAGGGAGGCAGCGGGAAGAGAGGCCGGAAGGCTTAATAAAGCAAGCGGCCAGGCTGTACGCGTGCAGCCAACGCACCTGTGCTCGAAGGGTGAAGCATAAAACAAAAAACCCCGCCGGAGCGGGGTTTTAGTACAAGGAGACTAAAATTATTTGATTTTAGCTTCTTTGTAGATAACGTGCTGACGTACAACCGGATCGTACTTTTTCAGTTCCATTTTTTCCGGTTTGGTACGCTTGTTCTTCGTGGTGGTATAGAAGTGACCAGTACCAGCGGAAGAAACCAGCTTGATTTTCTCACGAATACCTTTAGCCATGATTTATTTCCTCTAAGTACTTAGTACTTTTCGCCACGGGCACGCAGTTCAGACAGAACTGTATCGATGCCTTTCTTATCGATTACACGCATACCTTTAGCAGATACGCGCAGGGTGACAAAACGCTTCTCGCTCTCAACCCAGAAACGGTGAGAGTGCAGGTTCGGCAGGAAACGGCGTTTAGTCGCGTTCAGTGCGTGGGAACGGTTGTTACCGGTCACCGGACGCTTGCCAGTAACTTGGCAGACTCGGGACATGTCTATTCTCCAAAAATCAAATTAGCTCGAGCTTCGTATGGGGTATTGGCGCCTCGTCAGGCTTTACAGCCCGGTCATCGCATAGTTCTATTGAACTCTCGATTGCCAGGCCCAAATGCCAAACCCGAGATTCTCAAAGGTGGCGTAGTATACGCTGACTCGGCGGTGTGCTCAAGTCCCGAACAGACAAAGATCCCGATAGATCGCATGATCGGGGCTAAATCCAGCCACGTTCGGCAAAAGAGACGTACGCGCCGCGGCCAATAATCAGATGATCAAGCACGCGTATCTCCATGAATCTACAACACTTAACCACCCTGTCGGTCATCAACTTATCCGACTTACTCGGTTCAGGACTACCTGAAGGATGATTATGGGCAAGGATCACCGCGGCGGCGTTCACTTTGATTGCTTCGCGTACAATTTCTCGCGGATGCACCTCTACGTGGCTAAGAGTACCAGAAAAAAGGCGGCTATGTTTCAATACCCGATTCTGATTATCTAAAAAGATCGCCATAAAGATCTCCCGCTCTTCATCGGCGAGCTGGCTTTGTAAAAATTCTCGCGTCATGAGCGGCGTCACCAGCGACGGTTCCTCTCTCATCCGCAAGCTAAAATAGCGCCGCGCCAGTTCGGCAATGCCTTTGAGTTGCGCATATTTCGCAATGCCGATACCGTCGATATCGGCAAATTGTTCTATCTCAGCCGACAACAGCCCGTACAGCGAACCGAAGCGCTGTAGCAAGCTATGTGAAAAAGCCAGCACATCCTGGGTACGCGTGCCGGTACGCAAAAACAACGCCAGCAGCTCAATGTCGCTCAATGTTTCAATGCCGTCGCGCAGCATTTTTTCCCGCGGCATCAATGATTCCTGTATATCCATTACCCTGTCTCCTTACCCGTCCATCACCCATCCTGGCATAGCCTCTCCGCGCTGCCGACCGGTGATTTCAAGGTCTGCGTAGACCCTCGCAAAGTGAATACCCGGCATACGCACGATGCCACAGGGATTGTGATAAGATGCGCGGATTCTGGTGTATTTCAACAGGACAAAATCATGATGAGTCTGGCTGGTAAAAAGATCGTTCTTGGCGTGAGCGGCGGTATCGCCGCCTATAAAACGCCAGAACTGGTGCGCCGACTGCGAGAACGCGGCGCCGATGTACGCGTCGCCATGACGGAAGCCGCCAAGGCCTTTATTACCCCGTTGAGCCTGCAGGCGGTTTCCGGTTATCCGGTCTCCGATAGCCTGCTGGATCCGGCTGCCGAAGCGGCAATGGGCCATATTGAACTAGGCAAGTGGGCCGATCTGGTTATCCTTGCCCCGGCAACCGCCGATTTAATCGCCCGCGTCGCCGCCGGTATGGCGAACGATCTGGTCTCCACGATTTGCCTGGCTACGCCCTCGCCGGTGGCCGTCGTCCCGGCGATGAACCAACAGATGTATCGCGCCGCCGCCACCCAAGACAACCTTGGCACAATTGCCGCACGCGGCCTATTGGTATGGGGCCCGGATAGCGGCAGCCAGGCCTGCGGCGACGTTGGCCCGGGCCGCATGCTCGATCCGCTCACTATCGTGGAGATGGCGGCGCAGCATTTCTCGCCTGTCAAAGATTTGCAACATCTCAACATCATGATTACCGCGGGCCCAACCCGCGAGCCGCTGGATCCGGTGCGCTACATCACCAACCATAGCTCCGGCAAAATGGGCTTCGCGATTGCCGCCGCCGCCGCACAACGCGGTGCGAACGTCACGCTGGTAAGCGGCCCGGTGTCGCTGCCGACGCCGCCGTTTGTGCAGCGCATCGATGTTGGCACCGCGCTGGAAATGGAAGCGGCGGTGCAGAATGGCGTGCAACAGCAGCATATTTTCATCGGCTGCGCCGCCGTTGCCGACTACCGCGCAGCGATTGTCGCCGACGAGAAAATCAAAAAACAAGGTGATGAATTAACAATAAAAATGGTCAAAAATCCGGACATCGTCGCCGGGGTGGCCGCACTAAAAAATCACCGCCCGTACGTTGTTGGATTTGCCGCCGAAACAAATAATGTGGAAGAATACGCCCGGCAAAAACGTGCCCGCAAAAATCTCGACCTGATTTGCGCCAATGATGTTTCTCAGCCAAATCAAGGTTTTAATAGCGATAACAACGCATTACACCTTTTCTGGCAGGATGGGGATAAGCGCTTACCACTTGAGCGCAAGGAATTCCTGGGCCAATTATTACTCGACGAGATCGTTACCCGTTATGATGAAAAAAATCGACGTTAAGATTCTGGACCCGCGTGTTGGCAAGCAGTTCCCATTGCCGACTTATGCCACCTCCGGCTCGGCCGGACTTGACCTGCGCGCCTGTCTTGACGACGCCGTAGAGCTGGCGCCGGGCGCAACCACCCTGTTGCCGACTGGCCTTGCGATTCATATCGCCGATCCGTCTCTGGCGGCGGTGATTCTGCCGCGTTCTGGTCTGGGCCATAAACATGGCGTCGTGCTGGGCAACCTGGTCGGCCTTATCGACTCCGACTACCAGGGGCAGCTGATGGTGTCCGTGTGGAACCGCGGCCAGCAGAGCTTTACTATCGAGCCGGGCGAGCGCATCGCGCAGATGGTCTTTGTGCCGGTGGTACAGGCGGAATTTAATCTGGTGGAAGAGTTTGACGCCACCGACCGCGGCGAAGGCGGCTTCGGCCACTCAGGGCGCAAATAAGCCCGGCTATACGGAACCCGCATCCCAAAGCGCATAATGCAATAACATCACCGCAAACTAAGGTTTGCGGTCGCTTTGTGGATGCCTGCCTGACAAGTGCTTATTTTCAGGGGTATTTTAAAACATGGCAGAAAAACAAACTGCGAAAAGGAATCGTCGCGAAGAAATACTTCAATCTCTGGCGCTGATGCTTGAATCCAGCGATGGTAGTCAACGTATTACCACGGCGAAGCTGGCGGCCTCCGTCGGTGTTTCCGAAGCGGCGTTATACCGTCATTTTCCCAGTAAAACCCGCATGTTTGACAGCCTGATCGAGTTCATTGAAGACAGTCTGATTACGCGCATCAATTTGATTTTGAAAGATGAAAAGGACACCACGGCTCGTCTGCGCCTGATTGTTCTGCTGATTCTTGGGTTTGGCGAGCGTAATCCTGGGCTGACGCGTATCCTCACCGGCCACGCCTTAATGTTCGAACAGGACCGTCTGCAGGGTCGTATCAACCAGCTATTTGAACGTATCGAAGTTCAATTGCGTCAGGTGATGCGTGAAAAGAAAATGCGTGAGGGAGAGGGCTACACCCTCGACGAGACGCTACTGGCAAGCCAGCTGCTGGCATTTTGCGAAGGCATGCTGTCGCGTTTTGTGCGTAGCGAGTTCAAGTACCGCCCAACGGATGATTTCGATGCCCGCTGGCCGCTGGTCGCGGCGCAACTGCAGTAAAGCTCTATATGCAGCCGCAAGGCTGCATGGCTCATCATTCACCTTCTCAGCGTGCTCTGGCTATACCGGCAGCCGCTGGCTGCCGGGCTCATCTTCAGACGCCGTAGGCTTCGCGGTAAGCGCGTACCGATGCCAAATGCTCAGCCATCTCAGGCTTTTCTTCCAGATAGGCGATAAGATCTTTCAGGGTGACGATAGAAATCACTTTGCAGCCGTAATCACGTTCCACTTCCTGAATCGCGGAGATCTCGCCGCGACCACGCTCCTGGCGGTCAAGCGAGATGAGCACGCCAGCCAGTTCAGCGCCGTTAGCCTGAATAATTTCCATTGATTCACGAATTGCGGTACCGGCGGTAATCACGTCGTCCACCAGCATCACGCGGCCCTGGAGCGGGCTACCGACCAGGTTGCCGCCTTCACCGTGGGTCTTGGCTTCTTTACGGTTGAAGCAGTACGGCAGGTCGCGATCATGATGCTCAGCCAGCGCGACGGCGGTAGTGGTGGCGATAGGGATACCTTTATAGGCCGGGCCGAACAGCAGGTCGAACTCGATCCCGGAATCCACCAGCGCCTCGGCGTAGAAACGGCCCAGCAGAGCCAGATCGCGCCCGGTATTAAACAGGCCGGCGTTGAAGAAATAGGGGCTTTTACGCCCGGATTTCAGCGTAAATTCGCCAAACTTAAGAACCTGCTTGCTAAGCGCAAACTCAATAAACTGGCGCTGATACGGCTTCATGGATTCGCTCCTTTTAGTACTGTCATCAATGTCGGACTACACGCTTTGTCCTTCGCAGGTGTCATGAAGGATAAAGCGCAAAAAAAAGGCGACTTCTCAGTCGCCTTAATCATTAATTTTCTAACGCCGCTTTCTGCGTCGTAATAATGGATTCGATTCCTCCTCGCGCTAACGCCAGGAGAGTGAGGAGCTCTTCATGGGTGAACGGCTCGCCTTCCGCCGTGCCCTGCACCTCAATAATGCGGCCGTCTTCGGTCATTACCACATTCATATCGGTTTCCGCGGCGGAATCTTCCACGTACTCCAGATCGCAGATGGCTTCACCATTAACGATACCAACGGAAACGGCGGCTACCATCCCCTTCATCGGGTTGGTTTTCAGTTTACCGGCAGCAACCAGCTTGTTCAGCGCATCGGCCAGCGCAACGCAGGCGCCGGTAATGGACGCGGTACGGGTACCGCCATCGGCCTGCAGCACGTCGCAATCGAGCGTAATGGTGAACTCGCCCAGCGCTTTCAGATCCACCGCGGCGCGCAGCGCGCGAGCGATCAGACGCTGAATTTCCATAGTGCGGCCGCCCTGCTTGCCTTTTGCGGCTTCGCGAGCGTTACGGGTATGGGTGGAGCGCGGCAGCATGCCATATTCGGCGGTGATCCAGCCCTGGCCCTGACCTTTCAGGAAGCGCGGCACGCCTTCGTCGATAGAGGCAGTGCACAGCACTTTGGTGTCGCCAAATTCGACCAGCACGGAGCCTTCAGCGTGTTTTGTATAGTTACGGGTCAGGGTTACTGGACGCACCTGATTAGCGCTACGGCCTGCTGGACGCATGATTACTCTCCGGCTTGAAACGAATGTGGCTGCGCATTATACACAAATTCGGCCAAGTTGCATCGCGACGACGCGCGCCTGCCAATGTGGATAATGCGCGCTTATTCCTATCCTGAAAGGGCCTCGAAAGCTATAATCCTCCCCACTCTCCTTAAAAAACAGGAACGTCTATGATCCGCAGTATGACCGCCTATGCCCGGCGTGAAATCAAGGGTGACTGGGGTAGCGCCGCGTGGGAACTGCGCTCGGTAAACCAACGCTATCTGGAAACCTACTTCCGCCTGCCGGAACAGTTCCGGAGCCTGGAGCCCGTGGTTCGCGAGCGCATCCGCTCTCGCCTGACTCGCGGCAAAATCGAATGTACCCTGCGTTTTGAGCAGGATCCCAGCGCCCAGGGTGAGCTGATTCTTAATGAAAACCTGGCCAAGCAGCTGGTTAACGCCGCTAACTGGGTAAAAATGCAGAGCGATGAAGGCGAAATCAACCCGGTTGATATCCTGCGCTGGCCTGGCGTTATGGCCGCTCAGGAGCAAGACCTTGATGCCATCGCCGCTGAAATCCTCAACGCCCTGAATGGCGCGCTGGACGATTTTATCGTCGCTCGCGAGACCGAAGGCCAGGCATTGAAAACGCTGATCGAACAGCGTCTGGAAGGCGTCAGCGCCGAAGTCAGCAAAGTCCGCGCCCATATGCCGGAAATCCTGCAGTGGCAGCGCGAGCGCCTGGTCGCCAAGCTTGAAGACGCCGAAGTGCAGCTGGAAAACAACCGCCTCGAGCAAGAGCTGGTGTTAATGGCGCAGCGTATCGACGTCGCCGAAGAGCTCGATCGCCTGGAAGCGCACGTTAAAGAGACCTACAACATTCTGAAGAAGAAAGAAGCCGTGGGTCGCCGCCTCGACTTCATGATGCAGGAATTCAACCGCGAGTCGAACACTCTGGCCTCCAAATCCATCAATGCCGAAGTGACCAATTCAGCGATTGAGCTGAAGGTGCTGATCGAGCAGATGCGCGAGCAGATCCAGAATATCGAGTAATCTCTTCCCCGGCTGGCCTGCCCCCGCGGGCCAGCATTACTTTTTCTTATTCATTTTTGAAAAGCAAAAGCCAAATCCCCCACAGTGATTGACCATATCAATCATTCAGCATTAGCTTTTTTCATGAAAATCAGCTCACTTTAGAAAAACTCAATCGTGATCTGTCGCACAAATCGCTACCCTTTGCCCATCATTGTGGGGGATTTATGCTGCTTCATGTTCTTTATCTGATTGGTATTACGGCGGAAGCGATGACCGGCGCCTTAGCGGCCGGGCGTCGCCGGATGGACACTTTTGGGGTGATTATTATCGCTACCGCCACCGCGCTCGGCGGGGGATCCGTGCGTGATATCCTGCTCGGCCATTATCCGCTCGGTTGGGTGAAGCACCCGGAATACGTCATCATTGTGGCGGTTGCCGCCGTTCTCACCACCATCGCCGCGCCGGTAATGCCGCACCTGCGCCGCCTGTTTCTGGTGCTGGATGCCCTGGGCCTGATTGTATTCTCGATTATTGGCGCGCAAATCGCGCTGGATATGGGCGAAGGACCGATAATCGCGTCTATTGCCGCCGTGATCACCGGCGTCTTTGGCGGCGTGCTGCGCGATATGTTCTGTAAACGTATCCCGCTGGTGTTTCAGAAAGAACTGTACGCTGGCATCTCTTTTGCCGCCGCGGTGCTCTATATCGCCTTACAGCACTACGTCAGCAGCCACGACGTCGTGGTCATCGCCACGCTGCTCTTCGGCTTTACCGCGCGTATGCTCGCCCTGCGCTGGAAGCTCGGCCTGCCGGTCTTCTACTACAAGCACGACGCACATTGATTCCTCAAAAACCCGGGATATGTTGCCCGTTGAGCCACTGCGCCAGCGCGGCAATATCCGGGTTTTGCAAAAAGGCGACCAGCTGACGCGCCCTTTCCTGCCCCACCCCCGGTAATTGCCGCCACTGGGACTCATTGCGCTCCTGCAATAGCTGCCAGTTTTCTGACGCAACGCTCGCTTGCGCGGACTGAGGTATCGGTACCCCCAGCGCCAGCACCCAACGAATAAACGGCTGCTCGCGGGTCAAATTGAACTGATGCCACAGCCGCAGGCCACGCTTGCTGGTAATGCCTGGCACGCTCTGTAGTTGTTCAGGCGTCAAAGCCAGCCATGAAAACAGATGTGCCATGCGGCGATCGTCTATTAGCGTGCGCCATAGCGCCTCTCCTGCTCCCCCCATATCCAGAACTGGCTTAGACGATAGCCAAACAAGCCGGGAGAGAAACTGCCCGGCGCACTCGGACGACGCAAAATAACAGGTTAAGGAATGAAAACGGGGCGAAGGCGGTTGTGGCGCATCGCGGTGGCTGGCCCGCCAGACCACGCTATCCAGACGCGGGATCCCCTGTCCAGCCAGGCTTATTAGCACCTGGTCTCCGGCGACGATGTCTAACTGCCGCCAGCGGGCCACCGAGCCAATATTGACCCGACGCACCAGTTTATCGTCCAGTTTTACCGGTTCGAGATGCGCCACAACGGCTATCTTGCCGCTGCGCCCGACAGTGAACTGGATTGTGGTCACTTCCGCCACCTGCGAAAACGGCTGATATTTCCAGGCCGCCACCCAGTGCCCCTGTCCTGGAAGCCAACGGCCCCCGGCTGGTTCTTTTTCCGCACGGATCACAATGCCATCGGTGACAAAGGGCAGCGGCGAGGCGAACCAGCGCTCGCGCCAGACGGCGGTCTCCTGCCAGTCTTTCACCGGATGGGAATAGCGCTGCGCCAGAGGAAACCCGCCGTCGGCAAGCAGCGCCAGGCGGGTGGACATCCGGGCCGGACCGTCGGGCCAGGCCCAGATAAACACCCCCAGCGTATTCAGCGTTGCCGATGGCGCTTTGCGCATCAGTATCCCGGCGACTTTCGCCCGTGAATTCATACCGCCCGCCTGTTTTTGTATGTGCCCCTCTTGCAGCTGAAAAATCTCGCCCTGTAGCACGCTATTTGCCAGCGCTCCTGCGGTAGTTTGCGGTACGCCGGGGATCCGGCGCACTTTTACCGTCCAGTCTTCCCCCGCCAGACCGTCGCCGCGGCTAATCGCCTGTATTAACCTCCCTCCGCGATAAACCAGCGTCACCGCCACCCCGTCGACTTTCGGCTGTACCCACAGATTGGGTTTCTCGCGCATCCAGCGGCCGACGCTTGCGGCATCAGGCAGTTTACGCACGCCGGTATGCGCGATGGGATGTTTGACTTCGCCGCGCGGCGGCGGCAGCTCATCTTCAGGCGTCTCCTGACCGAAGCAGCGCCGCCACTGCACCAACCGGGCAGATAGCATGTCGTAGACCTCGTCGCTGACCTCGCTGCGGCCCTGCTGCCAGTAGGCCGCTTTCCAGTCGGCAATCTGCTGGCTCAGGCGCTCTATCTCCTGCCCGGCTTGTTGCAAAGACCACGCCGGGCAGGCCGCCGTTGCCATTGCCGCCGCCATCCATAACGCTGTCGCTATCAGCCATCTGCACATGCCTTTACCTCCTTGTTCTACCTTGCGACATCGTGCGCTAAAGACCGAAGCCACAGCGACAGGCAAATCATTACGCTGCGAGCAGCTTTCCAGGATTTACGCCTTGTTGCTGCAACTGCTTAAGAAATCAGGAAAGCGGCAGGCAAAATGAAAGAAACAGCGGCAAAAAGTGTGACAATGACTGCGTCACGCGGCGGCGGCGTGTATAATAGGCTCGTATGTAGGATCTCTTTCGACAATCACATACAAAAGACACTCATGGCTCAAGGCACGCTTTATATTGTTTCCGCCCCTAGCGGCGCGGGTAAATCCAGCCTGATTCAGGCTTTATTGAAAACCCAACCGTTGTACGATTCCCAGGTTTCTGTTTCGCATACCACGCGCAATCCGCGCCCGGGTGAAGTTCACGGTGAACACTATTTCTTTGTCGATCACGATAAATTCAGGTCGATGATTAGCGAAGACGCTTTCCTTGAGCACGCTGAGGTTTTTGGCAATTATTACGGGACCTCTCGTGAAGCTATCGAGCAGGTTCTGGCGACCGGCGTTGATGTTTTTCTTGATATCGACTGGCAGGGCGCCCAGCAAATCCGTAATAAAATGCCCGGCGCGCGCAGTATCTTTATTCTGCCGCCGTCAAAAGACGAACTTGACCGCCGCCTGCGCGGCCGCGGCCAGGACAGCGAAGAAGTCATCGCAAAACGTATGGCGCAGGCAGTTGCAGAAATGAGCCATTACGCGGAATATGATTACCTTATTGTGAATGATGATTTTGATACCGCTTTAGGCGATCTAAAAAACATTATCCGCGCTGAACGTCTGCGCATGAGCCGCCAAAAGCAGCGACATGGCGCTTTAATCACCAAACTATTGGCAGACTGAACCCACATTCAGTATCATGCCCAGTCATTTCTTCACCTGTGGAGCATTTTAAGTATGGCACGCGTAACTGTTCAGGACGCTGTAGAGAAAATTGGTAACCGTTTTGACCTGGTACTGGTCGCCGCGCGTCGCGCTCGTCAGATGCAGGTAGGCGGAAAGGATCCGCTGGTACCGGAAGAAAACGATAAAACCACCGTTATCGCACTGCGCGAAATCGAAGAAGGTCTGATCAACAACCAGATCCTCGACGTACGTGAGCGCCAGGAACAGCAAGAGCAGGAAGCCGCTGAATTACAAGCCGTTACCGCGATTGCTGAAGGTCGTCGTTAATCACACAGCGGGTCGCCCTTGTATCTGTTTGAAAGCCTGAATCAGCTGATTCAAAACTACCTGCCGGAAGAGCAAATCAAGCGCCTTCGGCAGGCGTATCTCGTTGCACGTGACGCTCACGAGGGTCAGACACGTTCAAGCGGTGAACCCTATATCACGCACCCGGTAGCGGTGGCCTGCATTCTGGCCGAGATGAAACTCGACTACGAAACGCTGATGGCCGCGCTGCTGCATGATGTGATTGAAGATACCCCTGCCACCTACCAGGACATGGAACAGCTTTTTGGTAAAAGCGTCGCCGAACTGGTAGAGGGGGTGTCGAAACTTGATAAGCTCAAGTTCCGCGATAAGAAAGAGGCGCAAGCCGAAAACTTCCGCAAAATGATCATGGCGATGGTGCAGGATATCCGCGTCATCCTCATCAAGCTTGCCGACCGCACCCACAACATGCGCACCCTGGGCTCGCTACGCCCGGATAAACGCCGTCGCATCGCCCGCGAAACGCTGGAAATTTATAGCCCTCTGGCGCACCGTTTAGGTATCCATCACATTAAAACCGAGCTCGAAGAGCTGGGCTTTGAAGCGCTGTACCCTAACCGCTACCGCGTCATTAAAGAAGTGGTCAAAGCGGCGCGCGGCAACCGAAAAGAGATGATTCAGAAAATCCTCTCTGAGATCGAAGGGCGTTTACAGGAAGCGGGGATCCCCTGCCGCGTTAGCGGTCGCGAAAAGCATCTGTACTCTATTTACTGCAAAATGGTGCTCAAAGAGCAGCGTTTTCACTCGATTATGGACATCTACGCCTTCCGCGTTATCGTTCACGATCCCGATATCTGCTATCGCGTGCTGGGCCAAATGCACAGCCTCTACAAGCCGCGTCCAGGTCGTTTCAAAGATTACATCGCCATTCCGAAAGCGAACGGCTATCAATCTTTGCACACCTCGATGATTGGCCCCCACGGCGTCCCGGTCGAGGTACAAATCCGTACCGAAGATATGGATCAGATGGCGGAGATGGGGGTTGCGGCGCACTGGGCTTATAAAGAGCACGGGGGCGAAAGCAGCACGACCGCGCAAATCCGCGCTCAGCGCTGGATGCAAAGCCTGCTGGAACTGCAGCAGAGCGCCGGTAGCTCGTTTGAATTTATCGAGAGCGTTAAATCCGATCTGTTCCCGGATGAGATTTACGTTTTCACCCCGGAAGGGCGCATTGTCGAACTGCCTGCCGGCGCCACGCCGGTGGACTTCGCCTACGCGGTGCATACCGATATCGGCCATGCCTGCGTCGGCGCGCGCGTCGACCGTCAGCCCTATCCGCTGTCGCAGCCGCTCTCCAGCGGCCAGACTGTCGAAATCATTACCGCGCCGGGCGCGCGTCCGAATGCCGCATGGCTGAACTTTGTCGTCAGCTCGAAAGCGCGCGCCAAGATCCGCCAACTGCTGAAGAACCTTAAGCGCGACGATTCCGTCAGCCTTGGCCGCCGATTGCTCAACCACGCGTTAGGCGGCAGCCGCAAGCTGGCAGAAATCCCGCCGGAGAACATCCAGCGCGAACTTGACCGCATGAAGCTTGCCACGCTTGACGATCTGCTGGCGGAAATCGGTCTCGGTAACGCAATGAGCGTGGTGGTGGCGAAAAACCTGCAGCAGGGCGAAGCCTCTGCCGCACCGGTGCCGGCCAACGCGTCGAATCACGGCCATCTGCCGATCAAGGGCGCCGATGGCGTGCTGATTACTTTCGCCAAGTGCTGTCGTCCGATTCCGGGCGATCCGATCATCGCCCACGTCAGCCCAGGCAAAGGGTTGGTTATCCACCATGAATCCTGTCGTAACATCCGCGGCTACCAGAAAGAGCCTGAGAAGTTTATGGCGGTCGAATGGGATAAAGAAACTGCGCAGGAATTTATCGCCGAAATTAAGGTGGATATGTTCAACCACCAGGGCGCGCTGGCTAACCTGACGGCCGCAATCAACACCGCGTCTTCCAATATTCAGAGCCTGAATACGGAAGAAAAAGATGGCCGCGTATACAGCGCCTTTATCCGCCTGACCGCGCGCGACCGCGTGCATCTGGCGAATATCATGCGCAAAATTCGCGTCATGCCGGACGTGATTAAAGTCACTCGTAACCGAAATTAGCTTTTACAAAAATCGAATCCCCAGGAAGGTACTGAAGTACGTGACTGGGGTGAGTGAGTGCAGCTAACGCCGAGGCAGTTCGAAGGATTAAGTAGAATGAATTCACAGCGTTATGCGCGTATCTGCGAGATGCTCGCCAGGCGTCAGCCTGATCTGACGGTCTGCATGGAGCAGGTCCATAAACCCCATAACGTCTCTGCGGTCATCCGCACCGCAGACGCCATCGGCGTACACGAAGTACACGCCATCTGGCCTGGCAGTCGTATGCGCACCATGGCCTCTGCCGCCGCCGGCAGCAATAGTTGGGTGCAGGTGAAAACACACCGCACGATCGGCGATGCCGTCAGCCACTTAAAAGGCCGGGGCATGCAAATCCTCGCGACGCACCTTTCCGACAAAGCCATCGATTTTCGCGAAATCGACTATACGCGCCCGACCTGCATCCTGATGGGCCAGGAGAAAACCGGCATCACCCAGGAAGCGCTGGCGCTGGCAGACCAGGACATCATTATTCCAATGGTCGGTATGGTGCAGTCGCTGAACGTCTCCGTCGCCTCCGCGCTGATCCTTTACGAAGCGCAGCGTCAGCGGCAGAACGCCGGAATGTACCAACGCGCCAATAGCATGCTGCCGCCTGAAGAGCAGCAGCGGCTGCTATTTGAAGGCGGGTACCCGGTGCTGGCACGCGTCGCCAGGCAAAAAGGTCTGCCTTATCCCCACGTCAACGAGCAGGGCGAAGTCGAAGCCGATGCCGAGTGGTGGGCAACGATGCAGGCGGCGAGGTAAATCCGATGTCAGGCCGCCTGTTAGATGCCGTACCGCTCAACTCGCTGACCGGCGTTGGCGCCGCACAGAGCAGCAAACTGGCGAAAATCGGTCTGCATACGGTTCAGGACCTGCTACTACACCTGCCGCTACGCTATGAAGACCGGACTCACCTGTACCAAATCGGCGAACTGCTGCCGGGCGTCTACGCAACCGTAGAGGGTGAAGTGCTCAACAGCAATATCACCTTCGGCGGCCGCCGGATGATGACCTGTCAAATCAGCGACGGCTCCGGCATCCTGACCATGCGTTTTTTCAACTTCAATGCGGCGATGAAAAACAGCCTGGCGACCGGTCGTCGCGTGCTGGCCTACGGCGAAGCTAAACGCGGCAAGTTCGGCGCCGAGATGATCCACCCGGAATATCGCGTGCAGGGCGATATGAGCACCCCGGAGCTGCAGGAAACCCTGACTCCAGTCTACCCGACCACTGAAGGCATTAAGCAGGCGACGCTGCGCAAACTCACCGATCAGGCGCTTGAGCTGCTGGAAACCTGCGCGATTAGCGAACTGCTGCCGCCGGAGCTGGCGCAGGGGATGATGAGTCTGCCGGAGGCGCTGCGTACGCTGCACCGCCCGCCGCCGTCGCTACAGCTCAGCGAGCTGGAGAGCGGTAAACATCCGGCACAGCAGCGTCTTATCCTGGAAGAGTTGCTGGCGCATAATCTCAGCATGCTGGCGCTCCGCGCCGGCGCCCAGCGCTACCATGCGCTGCCGCTCAGCGCCAACGACACGCTGAAAACCCAGCTTCTGGCTTCTCTACCCTTTAAACCAACGGGCGCGCAGGCGCGCGTCACCGCGGAGATCGAGCGCGATATGGCGCTGGACGTGCCGATGATGCGCCTGGTGCAGGGCGACGTCGGATCTGGTAAAACGCTGGTCGCCGCGCTGGCCGCCCTGCGCGCTATCGCCCATGGTAAGCAGGTGGCGCTGATGGCGCCGACCGAACTGCTGGCCGAGCAGCACGCCAATAATTTCCGCAGCTGGTTCGCGCCGCTGGGCATTGAAGTCGGCTGGCTGGCTGGCAAACAGAAAGGCAAAGCGCGCCAGGCGCAGCAGGAAGCCATTGCCAACGGCGAAGTGCAGATGATTGTCGGCACCCACGCCATTTTCCAGGAGCAGGTACAGTTTAACGGCCTGGCGCTGGTGATTATCGACGAACAACATCGCTTTGGCGTTCATCAACGCCTGGCGCTGTGGGAAAAGGGCCAGCAGCAGGGCTTCCACCCGCATCAGCTGATCATGACCGCGACGCCTATCCCGCGCACCCTGGCGATGACCGCCTATGCCGATCTCGATACCTCGGTTATCGACGAGCTGCCGCCGGGCCGTACCCCGGTCACTACCGTCGCTATCCCGGATACGCGCCGCAGCGACATTATCGACCGCGTGCGCAACGCCTGCACCCAGGAAGGTCGCCAGGCCTATTGGGTCTGTACACTGATTGAAGAGTCCGATCTGCTGGAAGCCCAGGCGGCGGAAGCCACCTGGGAAGAGCTCAAGCTGGCGCTGCCGGAACTTAACATCGGTCTCGTTCACGGGCGAATGAAACCAGCGGAGAAACAGGCCGTGATGCAGGCCTTCAAGCAGGGCGAGATGCACCTGCTGGTCGCCACCACGGTGATTGAAGTCGGCGTTGACGTCCCTAACTCAAGCCTGATGATTATCGAAAACCCGGAGCGTCTGGGTCTGGCGCAGCTGCACCAGCTACGCGGGCGCGTCGGGCGCGGCGCCGTCGCCTCCCACTGCGTGCTACTCTATAAATCGCCGCTCTCCAAAACGGCGCAGAAGCGCCTGCAGGTGCTGCGCGACAGCAACGACGGTTTCGTCATCGCCCAGAAAGACCTTGAAATCCGCGGCCCCGGCGAGCTTCTCGGCACCCGCCAGACCGGCAACGCCGAATTTAAAGTAGCGGACTTGCTGCGCGATCAGGCCATGATCCCCGAGGTTCAGCGCATTGCTCGCCATATTCACGAACGCTATCCGCTGCAGGCGCAGGCGCTGATTGAGCGCTGGATGCCGGAAACCGAACGCTATTCCAACGCGTAGCGCGTCCTTTTTGCCGCGCTACGGGCAACTTTTCTACACAATGAGTGGATTATGAAACGAGAACTGGCCATCGAATTTTCGCGTGTCACCGAAGCCGCCGCGCTGGCGGGCTATAAATGGCTGGGCCGCGGCGATAAAAATACCGCCGACGGCGCAGCGGTTAACGCCATGCGCATTATGCTTAACCTCGTCAATATCGACGGCACCATCGTCATCGGCGAGGGCGAAATCGATGAAGCGCCGATGCTCTATATCGGCGAAAAAGTGGGTACCGGCAAAGGCGACGCGGTAGATATCGCCGTCGACCCAATTGAAGGCACCCGCATGACGGCCATGGGCCAGGCCAACGCGCTGGCAGTGATGGCGGTCGGCGATAAAGGCTGCTTCCTCAACGCGCCGGATATGTATATGGAAAAGCTGATTGTCGGCCCCGGCGCTAAAGGCGCTATCGATCTCAATCTGCCGCTGGAAGATAATTTGCGCAACATCGCCCGCGCGTTGAATAAACCGCTCGCTGAACTGACCGTAACCGTGCTGGCGAAACCCCGCCACGACGCGGTCATTGCGCAACTGCAGCAGTTGGGCGTGCGCGTGTTCGCGATCCCCGATGGCGACGTGGCGGCCTCTATCCTTACCTGCATGCCGGATAGCGAAGTCGACGTGCTGTACGGCATCGGCGGCGCGCCGGAAGGCGTGGTTTCGGCGGCGGTGATCCGCGCGCTGGACGGCGATATGCAGGGCCGCCTGCTGGCTCGTCACCACGTGAAGGGCGACAGCGAAGAGAACCGCCGTATCGGTGAAAACGAACTGGCGCGCTGCAAAACCATGGGCATCGAAGCGGGCAAAGTGCTGCGTCTTGATGAAATGGCGCGCAGCGATAACGTCATCTTCTCCGCCACCGGGATTACCAAAGGCGATCTACTGGACGGCATTACCCGCAAGGGCAATATGGCGACTACTGAAACGCTGCTGATCCGCGGTAAATCGCGGACTATCCGCCGTATTCAGTCGATTCATTACCTCGACCGAAAAGACCCGGACGTCCAGCAACACATCCTGTAAAACATTTGATCAATCGAGCTTTCCAGCTTTTTCGGGCTGGAAATCTTCTCCCGTCGCGGTGAAGATAGACTGACGAGATTGAAAGGAGAGACGCAATGGCAAACTGGGTTACAGGTAAAGTTGTAAAAGTGCAAAACTGGACCGATGCACTGTTTAGCCTCACCATTCACGCGCCCGTTGAGCCGTTCACCGCAGGGCAGTTTGCTAAACTGGGCCTGGATGTTGACGGCGAGCGCGTGCAGCGCGCCTACTCCTACGTCAACGCCCCCAGCAATCCCGATCTCGAGTTCTACCTGGTCACCGTTCCGGAGGGTAAACTCAGCCCGCGACTGGCCGCGCTGAAACCCGGCGACGACGTTCAGATTGTCAGCGAAGCCGCCGGTTTCTTCGTGCTGGAAGAGGTGCCGGACTGCGACACGTTGTGGATGCTCGCCACCGGTACGGCGATCGGCCCCTATCTGTCGATTCTGGAAGAAGGGAAAGACCTGGATCGCTTCAAGAATCTGGTGCTGGTGCATGCGGCGCGCTATGCCGCCGACCTCAGCTATTTACCGCAAATGCGCGAGCTGGAGCAGCGCTATGCCGGCAAATTACGTATCCAGACCGTGGTCAGCCGCGAGACAGCGGAAGGTTCGCTGACGGGCCGGGTGCCGTTCCTGATTGAAACCGGCGCGCTGGAAGAGGCGGTCGGCCTGCCGATGACCGCCGATACCAGCCACGTGATGCTGTGCGGCAACCCGCAGATGGTGCGTGATACCCAGCAGTTGCTGAAAGAGACCCGGCAGATGACCAAACATCTGCGTCGCCGACCGGGCCATATGACGGCAGAGCACTACTGGTAATCAGACGTCCGCTTTCCAGCGGACATCCTGCGTCTCTTTGCCAAACTTATTTTCGCCCTGGGTGCCGACAAACGCGCCCAGGTCGATCAACATCATGACGATAATCAGCGTCGGTACAAAGCGCCCGACGCCCCACTGCCAGACCTGCGGCAACATCGCCCAGTTGCCCGCCAGCAGCATCCACGCCAGAATCATCAGCAGCGCCCAGAGGCCGGATCTCCCGCGATCGTGCAGACGCTTCACCACTACCGCCGCCGTCGGCCAGAGCAGGCAGACGAGAATAAACGCCGCGGTCTGCAAACTCAGCAAATTGCTGCCCGCGAGGGTAAACAGCGCGCTCATGGTCAACACCCAGATAACGATCCAAATCCAGAAATCCCGGCGGCCAATACGGCCTTTAATTGAGAATAACCACTGCTGTAGGGTCATGTTTTATTCCTTATCATCATCATTCGCGTAGTTTACCCTGAAGGCGTCACTTTTTGACAAGCGTGACGGTTCCCGTTTTAATCGTCGGCAGGCAAAAAAAGGAAAGATGGGCATGAAGAAGTGGGCAATCTTAAGTTTGATTGGGCTGACAGCGTTATCTGTCGGCCCGATGGCGTTGTCCGCAGAAACGGAATCCGCCGCCACCGCCCCCTATCTTTTACCCAGCGCGCCGATTTTTGATGTCAGCATCAGCGAGTTCCGCGAGAAATTTAATGCCGATAATCCGAAACTGCCGCTTAACGAGTTTCGTTCTATCGCCTCCAGCCGCGATAAAGCCAACCTGACCCGCGCCGCCACCAAGATTAACGAGAATCTGTATGCCTCTACCGCGCTGGAGCGCGGTACGCTAAAGATTAAATCGATGCAGATAACCTGGCTGCCGATTCAGGGGCCGGAGCAAAAAGCGGCGAAAGCGAAAGCGCAGGAGTATATGAGCGCTATTCTTCGCGCTTTTGTACCGACGCTAAGTCCACTGCAGAGCCGGCAAAAGCTGCAAAAACTGCTGACCGCCGGCAAAGGCAAACGCTACTACACCGAAACCGAAGGCGCGGTGCGCTATGTAGTGGCAGATCACGGGGAAAAAGGGCTAACTTTCGCCATTGAACCGATTAAGCTGGCGCTATCTGAAACGCTGGAAGACAACAATAAATGACAAAAAGCAAAGCCTTTCCAGTGACGAGTCTCTATACTGTTTCACAGACCATGCTGCCCTCTGGGGCGGCTATATTCCTTAATTCGCTTAGTAGCGTGGAGAATTAAAATGCGACATCCTTTAGTGATGGGTAACTGGAAACTGAACGGCAGCCGCCACATGGTAAACGAACTGGTTGCTAACCTGCGTACTGAACTGGCCGGCGTAAGCGGCTGTGCAGTGGCAATCGCGCCGCCGGAAATGTATCTCGACCTGGCTAAGCGTGCGGCAGAAGGCAGCCACATTCACCTGGGCGCGCAGAACGTTGACGTGAACCTGTCCGGCGCATTCACCGGTGAAACCTCCGCCGAAATGCTGAAAGATATCGGCGCGCAGTACATCATCATCGGCCACTCCGAACGCCGTACCTACCACAAAGAATCTGACGAACTGATCGCGAAGAAATTCGCTGTACTGAAAGAGCAGGGCCTGACGCCGGTTCTGTGCATTGGTGAAACCGAAGCGGAAAACGAAGCGGGCAAAACTGAAGAAGTTTGCGCACGTCAGATCGACGCGGTTCTGAAAACTCAGGGCGCAGCCGCTTTTGAAGGCGTGGTTATCGCGTACGAACCAGTATGGGCTATCGGTACCGGTAAATCCGCTACCCCAGCGCAGGCTCAGGCGGTACACAAATTCATCCGTGACCACATTGCTAAAGCTGACGCTAAAATCGCTGAGCAGGTCATCATCCAGTACGGCGGTTCCGTTAACGCTGGCAACGCCGCAGAGCTGTTCACCCAGCCGGACATCGACGGCGCGCTGGTTGGCGGCGCATCCCTGAAAGCAGACGCTTTCGCGGTGATCGTTAAAGCTGCAGAAGCGGCGAAAAAAGCGTAATTCGCTTTCCCGGTGGTGAAACGCCGCCGGGGTTGCTGACAAATTCGCACGAGTCATAACCCGGCTTAGCGCAGCGCGAGCCGGGTTTTATATTATCGCTACAATTTCCCCAATAGCTGATACCACGCGTAATCCAGCGGCAGCAAAATCAAATAGCTCACCGCCGCCAGCGCCAGACATAGCAACATCCCCGCTCTCGCCGGGACTTTACCTAATCCCATCGCCACCACGATCGGCGACGCCTGGTACGGCAGCAGCGGCGTGGAATAACCCAGCACCTGAATCATAATCACGCTCAGCAGCGGAAAGCCGGTCGCGTCGGCAAAGCTCTGCGCAAAAGTCGTATACAGCGCCGGGACGCCGTTGGCGGTCATAATAAAATTCAGCGCGCTGGTAATTCCGGTCAGCGCCAGGAAGCTGGTGAACGGATTATCTTTATCCAGCGGCATCACCTGCAGCAGCGCGTTACCCACCGCGCCGCCAATCCCGGTTTGGGTCACGGTAATCGCCAGTCCCAAAATGCCGGCAACATAAATGCAGGTGCGCATATTCACCCCGCTGGCGAACTCCTCGCCGCTGATAAATCCCACTCGCGGCAGCAGCGTGACCACCGCCGCCGCCAGGCCGGTCCACGCCGGGCCGACGCCGTGCCAGCTCTCTGTCACCCATAACGTCAACACCACCGCCAGCAGCCACGCCAGACGCTTTTCGTCGCGGCTCATAGGCGCCAGCGGCGCCAGCTCGCGCGGCGGATGCGGCTTGCCGGGAAACAGCCAGCAGATCAGCGCCACCAGCACCGCCCCTTTCAGCCAGCCAAGTACCGGCGTATGCAGCAGTAAATAGGGAACGTAATTCAGATGGATCGCGTAAGAGCCTTCCGCCGCGCCGCTCATCACCAGATTCGGCACATTAGCGGGCAAAATGGTCGCAGATAGCTGGAAGGTGCCAAAGCCCACCGCCAGCGCCAGGCCGTACCAGCCACGCGTGCCGTCGGCTATCCCCGCGCGCCGGGCCATCGCCGCCACGATCGGCATTAACAGCGCGATGCGCCCCATATTTGATGGCATCACGAACGCCAACGCATAACTCAGTAATACCACGCTGCCGACCATCCGCGGCCAGGAGTCGGTGAGCCGCGCCGATAGCGCCTGCGCCGCTCTATCCGCCAGTCCGGTTTTTCGAATGGCGATCCCCAACACAAAGCCGCTGAACACCAGCCAGAACGCCGAGGAAGCAAAACCGCCGAAGATCACCTCCGGCGGAGCGATTTTGGTCATCATCGCCGCCGCGAAGAACAGCAGCGCGGTGATAAATTCCGGTAACAGCGAAGTCGCCCAGAGCACAATGGTGATGCCGACGATCAGCGAAGGGAGGAACAGCGGGTGGGTTAGCCAGAGCGACATGCCTGTCTCCTGTCGTTTTTTTCAGCAAGAATACGACGACAGGAAAGACAGGTAAACGCCAGAACTAGTGGTTTGCGTTAAGAATTGCGCAGCTATGATCCTGAATTTCTTCCGCCGAAGCACGGTTGAGAGTCAGCAGGTTACGCTCTGTCGCCAACAGCACCAGCGAGCCGTCGCTTTGTCGCGCCATCGCTAACGCATAACGCCCCATATGTTCGCGCGCTTCCGGTACCTCTTCCGCCAGCATCAGGAACGGGCTGCGCTGAGCCAGCTCGGTTTCCGTTACCCGACGCGCCAGATATTCATGGCCCTGCAGACCGCCCGGCAAGGGTAGCCAGCGGCTGCTAATTGTCGCCGCATCATTATCTAACTGCGCGCGGACATCGGGACGCAGGCAGGAGATATGAATATGGAAGTGGTTTTGCGTGCGCCCGCTGCGCGAGTTAATCGCCAGCGATACCGCGTTATCATCAATTGGCGCGCCGCGGCGCTGGCTCATAATTTCGCGCCCCTGCCAGGCCTGCCAGAAGAAATTCGGCGTTAGCGGATCCAACAGCAGCGGACTTTCGGTACCGTTAATACGGTAGGTCGGCATTAGCAGATATTGCAGCGGGCCGTTGCGATCTTTAAACAATACGTAGCCGCCTTTCAGGTTCACTTCCGCGCACGGCGACGGGTTCTGATGTTGCTGCTGATTGGGTACGCACTGCTGCAGGACAATATGACGTAACGCGTTCGGGTTGCCGGAATGCAGCCAATAGTAGCCGCCGGCCAAAGCCGCCAGAATAACCACCAGCAGCGCCCACAAAAAGTATCTTACTCTTCTCATTATCGTTCCCTGTTAAGCCTGAACCGGAAGAGTAACGTAATTTGATGACTAAATGAAAACAGATGGTCGGCGAGGAGTTATCCCGGGTAACGGCTGGCGCCTTACCGGGCTACCGGACGGCGCAGAACTGTAGCTCTGCTTAACGTAGCGCAAGCAGGGACTCCCGGGTAGCGGCTGGCGCCTTACCCGGACTACCGGACGGCGCAGAACTGTAGCCCTGCTAAGCGTAGCGCCAGCAGGGACAAGAGGATTAACGCTGGCTAATCTGGTCGAAGGTACCGCCGTTGGAGAAGTGCTCCTTCTGCGCTTTCGTCCAGCCGCCGAACTCCTGATCGATGGTAAACAGCTTCAGTTTCGGGAACTCGTTGGCATATTTCTTCGCCACATCAGGATCGCGCGGACGATAGAAATTCTTCGCCGCAATCTCCTGGCCTTCCGGCGAGTAGAGATACTTCAGGTACGCTTCCGCCACCTGACGTGTGCCTTTCTTATCCACCACTCTATCGACGACGGAAACCGTCGGCTCGGCCAGAATGGACTCGCTCGGCGTCACGATTTCAAACTTGTCCTTGCCCAGCTCTTTCGTCGCCAGCAGCGCTTCGTTCTCCCAGGCAATCAGCACGTCGCCGATCCCGCGTTCCACGAAGGTGTTGGTGGAACCACGCGCGCCGGAATCCAGCACTTCCACGTTTTTATACAGCGCCTTCACGAACTCCTGCGCTTTAGCCTGATCGCCGTGATTCTGATGCAGGGCATAGCCCCAGGCCGCCAGATAGTTCCAGCGGGCGCCGCCGGAGCTTTTCGGGTTCGGGGTGATGACCGATACACCTGGTTTAATCAGGTCGTTCCAGTCATGGATCTGTTTTGGGTTGCCCTTACGGACGAGGAACACGATGGTTGAGGTATACGGCGCGGAGTTATCCGGCAGGCGTTTCAGCCAGTTTTTATCGATACGACCGCGTTCGGCAATGGCGTCTACGTCGTAGGCCAGCGCCAGGGTGACGACATCCGCTTCAATCCCGTTGATAACCGACGTCGCCTGTTTGCCGGAGCCGCCGTGCGACTGACGGATCACCACGTTATCGCCGGTTTCCTGCTTCCAGTGCGCGCTAAACGCTTTATTGTACTGTTCGTACAGCTCGCGCGTCGGATCGTACGAGACGTTCAACAGCTGATAATCTTTTGCCAGCACGCTGGCGGATGCCAGCAACAGAGTTAACCCTACGCCCCACTTATTCATCGCACCGCTCTCTTTATGTGTGTTGTGATGAACTTAGCCTGCCAGAAAGCGAATCAATGATTAAAGAATAAAAAAAGATTGGCTATAACCTGGAGATATAAAGCGGGGGATAGAGAAAACCCCCTCCCGGGCGGGAAGGGGCGGGAAGCGATTAGACTTCTTCCATGCGGCCCAGCAGCGCCTGCAGACGATCCTGCCAGCCCTGCTGTTGTTCTCTCAGCTGGCTATTTTCACGCTCCAGCTCTTCACGGCCGTGCTGCGCGCTCTGCACTTCCTGCGCCAGCGTGGTGTTCTTTTCTTTCAGCTCTTCGATTTCCATCTGCAACAGAGTGATGGTATCAATCGCCTGCTGAACTTTTGATTCTAATTTCTCAAACACTTCTAATGACATCGTCATACCTCTCCTGATCTTGCAAGGCGTTGATAGAAACTCGTGTTTCGTATACGCGGTCCCGCCTTAACGAATTAGCGCACAATAGCGGTGTTGTCGTCGATTGTATGAATCCCCGCCTCACCTGTCCAGCGACAACCCGCGCAGATTGCGGTTTGCAACACTTTTCAGTCTTTACCTGGTGCGTTCGCGGCAATTGCCCCGAACTTCTCTGGCGATTGTTAATCAATGAGATAACAAAATACGCAGAAAAAGGTGGGTAAATGTGCCGCAACACGCGTTTATGGCGCGAAAACGCTCATTTTCTTGACGAGGGACACAAATTTAAATTTCGATATTTCTCGTTTATGCTCGTTAACGATAAATTAACACTATGCCTACAAGGCACCGTGGTCGTCCGCGACCAACATACTTACAATAATCACTTCGCTTCAGGATCCGATTATGAGCCAGACATCAACATTAAAAGGCCAGTGCATCGCAGAGTTTCTCGGTACCGGGTTGTTGATCTTTTTCGGCGTTGGGTGCGTAGCTGCGCTCAAAGTCGCAGGAGCCAGCTTCGGTCAGTGGGAAATCAGCATCATCTGGGGTCTGGGGGTGGCTATGGCTATCTACCTGACCGCGGGCGTATCCGGTGCGCACCTTAATCCGGCGGTCACCATCGCCTTATGGTTATTCGCCTGCTTTGATGGGCGCAAAGTTGTTCCTTTTATTATTTCGCAATTCGCCGGCGCCTTTTGCGCTGCGGCATTAGTTTACGGGCTTTATTACAATCTTTTCTTCGATTTCGAACACACCCACAACATGGTACGCGGCAGCGTGGAAAGCCTTGAGCTCGCCGGTATCTTCTCGACCTACCCTAACCCGCATATCAATTTTGTGCAGGCCTTCGCGGTAGAAATGGTGATTACCGCTATCCTGATGGGCGTGATTTTAGCACTGACCGACGACGGCAACGGCGTACCGCGCGGCCCGCTGGCGCCGCTGCTGATTGGCCTGCTGATTGCTGTTATCGGCGCCTCCATGGGCCCACTGACCGGCTTCGCGATGAACCCGGCGCGTGATATCGGACCGAAAGCCTTCGCCTGGCTGGCAGGCTGGGGCAACGTCGCCTTCACCGGCGGCAAAGATATTCCTTATTTCCTGGTGCCGCTGTGCGCACCGGTGGTCGGCGCGGCGCTGGGCGCATTCAGCTACCGCAAATTCATTGGCCGCCATCTGCCTTGCGACACCTGCGTCGAGGAAGAAAAAGAATCCGCTTCTTCCGCGTCGCAACAAAAAGCTTCGCTGTAATCTGACTACGGGACACCAATTATGACCGAGAAAAAATATATCGTTGCGCTCGACCAGGGCACTACCAGCTCCCGCGCCGTCGTGATGGATCACGACGCCAATATCGTCAGCGTGTCACAGCGTGAATTCGAACAAATTTATCCGAAGCCAGGCTGGGTTGAGCACGACCCGATGGAAATTTGGGCCTCGCAGAGCTCTACGCTGGTCGAAGTGTTGGCGAAAGCCGACATCAACTCCGACGAAATTGCCGCCATCGGCATCACCAACCAGCGTGAAACCGCCATCGTATGGGAGCGTGAGACCGGCAAGCCTATTTATAACGCTATCGTCTGGCAGTGTCGCCGTACCGCGGATATCTGCGAGCAGCTCAAGCGCGACGGCATGGAAGAGTACATCCGTAAAGCCACCGGCCTGGTGGTGGACCCGTACTTCTCCGGCACCAAAGTGAAGTGGATCCTTGACCACGTCGAAGGCGCCCGCGAGCGCGCCAAGCGCGGCGAGCTGCTGTTCGGTACCGTTGATACCTGGCTTATCTGGAAAATGACCCAGGGGCGCGTGCACGTCACCGACTACACCAACGCCTCGCGTACCATGTTGTTCAACATCCATGAACTGGACTGGGACGACAAAATGCTCGACGCGCTGGATATCCCGCGCGCCATGCTGCCGGAAGTACGTAAGTCTTCTGAAGTGTACGGCCAGACCAACATCGGCGGCAAAGGCGGCACCCGTATTCCTATCTCCGGCATCGCCGGCGACCAGCAGGCGGCGCTGTTTGGCCAGCTGTGCGTGAAAGAAGGGATGGCGAAAAATACCTACGGTACCGGCTGCTTCATGTTGATGAACACCGGTGAAAAGGCGGTGACCTCAACCCACGGCCTGCTGACCACCATCGCCTGCGGCCCGACCGGCGAAGTGAACTACGCGCTGGAAGGCGCGGTGTTTATGGCCGGGGCGTCGATTCAGTGGCTGCGTGATGAAATGAAACTCATCAACGATGCTTTCGATTCTGAATACTTCGCCACTAAGGTGAAGGACACCAACGGCGTGTATGTGGTGCCGGCCTTTACCGGTCTTGGCGCGCCGTACTGGGATCCGTATGCCCGCGGCGCGATTTTCGGCCTGACCCGCGGGGTGAACGCCAACCATATTATCCGCGCCACGCTGGAATCTATCGCCTATCAGACGCGTGACGTTCTGGAAGCGATGCAGGCCGACTCCGGTATCCGTCTGCACGCCCTGCGCGTGGACGGCGGCGCGGTCGCCAACAACTTCCTGATGCAGTTCCAGTCCGATATTCTCGGCACCCGCGTGGAACGCCCGGAAGTGCGTGAAGTCACGGCGCTGGGCGCCGCCTATCTGGCAGGTCTGGCAGTCGGCTTCTGGCAAAACCTCGACGAGCTGCAGGAGAAAGCGGTGATTGAACGTGAATTCCGCCCGGGTATTGAAACCACCGAGCGCAACTATCGTTACAGCGGCTGGAAGAAAGCGGTGAAACGCGCGTTAGCGTGGGAAGAGCACGACGAAGCGTAAGATTGTGGAGGTATTCCCGGCTTGCGGCGTAAACGCCTTAGCCGGGCTACAAAATCCCAAACAGCACGATCTTGTAGCCCGGACAGGTGCGCAGCACCGCCTCCGGGTTTTTTATCAGCCAAATATCGGCAGCAACAGGTACAGCTTAATCACCAGCGCGTTGACGATGTCGATAAAGAACGCCCCCACCATCGGCACCACCAGGAAAGCCATATGCGACGGGCCAAAACGGTCGGTAATCGCCTGCATATTGGCAATCGCCGTCGGCGTCGCGCCAAGCCCGAACCCGCAATGACCGGCTGCCAGCACGGCGGCATCATAGTTCTTGCCCATCATCCGGTAAGTCACAAACACCGCATACAGCGCCATCGCCACCGCCTGCACCGCCAGAATAATAATCATCGGCAGCGCCAGCGACGCCAGTTCCCACAGCTTGAGGCTCATCAGCGCCATCGCGAGGAACAGCGACAGGCTGACGTTGCCCAGTACCGATACCGCGCGGTCAAACACGCGATACAGCCCAGCCAGCGCCAGGCCGTTGCTGAGGATCACGCCGATAAACAGCACGCAGACGAAGGTCGGCAATTCAAACACGGTGCCTGCCAGCAGTTGCGCAACCACCTTCCCTACCGTCAGGCAGATAGCGATTAACGCAATACTTTCAATCAGCACCAGCGAGGTGATCATGCGGCCCATATCCGGCTTCTCAAACGCCGTCGGCGCCAGCTGGTCGTCCGGCGTACCGTCCGGCGAGGAAGAGTGCTTCACCAGATAACGCGCCACCGGCCCGCCGATCAGGCCGCCGAGCACCAGGCCGAAGGTTGCGCAAGCCATGGCGACCTCGGTGGCGTTGGCAAATCCGTAACGCTCAACGAACAATTTACTCCACGCCGCCCCGGTGCCGTGACCGCCGGAAAGCGTAATAGAACCGGCCAGCAGGCCCATCAGCGGATCCAGCCCCAGCAGCTTCGCCATGCCGATACCGAGCGCGTTCTGCAGCAGCAGCAGGCCTACCACCACAATCAGGAAAGTGCCAAGCACTTTGCCGCCCGCCCGCAGGCTGGCAAGGTTAGCGTTAAGGCCGATAGTGGCGAAGAATGCCAGCATCAGCGGGTCCTTCAGGCTCATATCGAAATCAATTTCGATATCCATGCTTTTTTTCAAAACCAGCAGCGCCAGCGCCACCAGCAGGCCGCCGGCGACGGGTTCAGGAATGGTATATTTTTTGAGGAATGGGACGTTCTGAACGAGCTTTCGCCCTAAAAGCAACACCATGGTTGCGGCAACGAGCGTCGATAAGGTATCGAGATGCAACATAAAAAAGAGCTCCTTATGGGCGCATGATTCATTCACACGCGACGGTATTCCCGGTGTCGATTACTTCTCATCTTGAGGAGTCGGAGAGCGATTTTAAGCAGAAGTGCGTAAAAAATGACAGAAAAAGATATTTTGTATTAGTGTTGATGCGATCAAGCATACAAAATGTTAATTAATTTGTTACATCTATTCAGTGAGGATATTTTTTGCGCCAAATCGTGGCAAACGTTTGCTTTTGGTCTACAGTCCGATAAAATTCCCGCTTTGCCACCTTGGGATTGTTTGTGATGTCCGTTACGACCGCAGAGTCAGAAAATGCGCAACCGGTTGCGCATAAACCAGCCAGCGAATTAATCTATCGCCTCGAAGACCGCCCGCCGCTTCCGCAAACGCTGTTTGCCGCATTCCAGCACCTGCTGGCGATGTTTGTCGCGGTCATCACCCCGGCGCTGCTTATCTGTCAGGCGCTCGGCCTTCCGGCCGAAGATACGCAACACATCATCAGCATGTCGCTGTTCGCCTCCGGCGTGGCATCCATTATCCAGATTAAAGCCTGGGGACCAGTAGGCTCCGGCCTGCTCTCCATCCAGGGCACCAGCTTCAACTTCGTCGCCCCGCTGATTATGGGCGGCACCGCGCTGAAAACCGGCGGCGCCGACGTGCCGACGATGATGGCCGCGCTGTTCGGCACCCTGATGCTGGCGAGCTGCACCGAAATGGTCCTCTCGCGGGTTCTGCATCTGGCGCGCCGCATTATTACGCCGCTGGTCTCCGGCGTGGTGGTGATGATTATCGGCCTGTCGCTGATTCAGGTTGGCCTGACTTCTATCGGCGGCGGCTATGCGGCGATGGCCGACCACACCTTCGGCGCGCCGAAAAACCTGCTGCTGGCGGGCATCGTGCTGGCGCTGATCATTATCCTCAACCGCCAGCGCAACCCGTACCTGCGCATCGCCTCGCTGGTCATCGCGATGGCTGCCGGTTATCTGGCGGCGTGGTTCCTCGATATGCTGCCGGCTAACACCGCGCCTACCAACAGCAGCCTGATCACTATCCCTACGCCGCTCTATTACGGCCTGGGCATCGACTGGAGCCTGCTGCTGCCGCTGATGCTGGTCTTTATGATCACCTCGCTGGAAACGATCGGCGATATCACCGCCACCTCCGACGTCTCTGAACAACCGGTCTCCGGCCCGCTGTATATGAAACGCCTGAAAGGCGGCGTACTGGCGAACGGCCTGAACTCATTTGTTTCCGCCGTTTTCAATACCTTCCCGAACTCCTGCTTCGGCCAGAACAACGGCGTGATCCAGCTGACCGGCGTCGCCAGCCGCTATGTGGGCTTTGTGGTGGCGCTGATGCTGATTGTGCTCGGCCTGTTCCCGGCGGTAAGCGGCTTTGTGCAGCATATTCCTGAGCCGGTACTTGGCGGCGCGACGCTGGTGATGTTCGGTACCATTGCCGCATCCGGCGTGCGCATCGTCTCCCGCGAGCCGCTGAATCGCCGCGCCATTCTGATTATCGCCCTCTCTCTGGCGGTGGGTCTCGGCGTATCGCAGCAGCCGCTGATCCTGCAGTTCGCGCCGGACTGGCTGAAAAACCTGCTCTCCTCCGGTATTGCCGCTGGCGGTATCACGGCGATTGTTCTGAATTTAATCTTCCCACCTGAGAAGAACTAACGCATTGAAGTTGCGCTCCCCGGTATCGCCACAGCGACCAGGGAGCGCGGCGGCTGTAACATCTCTTCACCTCACTTCATCTCATTTCACTATTCCTGCCTTGAGGATTGCGCATAAATCGTGCATAACACGGTGATGTGTACTTATCAGGATGGAAGATCATGAAATTTCTTGGAAAGCTGATTCTCTGGCTGCTGATCGCCCTGCTGGTCGTTATTGTCGCCGCTTACTTTGCGCTGCAAACCCGCTGGGGGGCGCGCCAGGCGAGCAGTTGGTTAAGCGAAAGCACCGGCTGGAAAATCGCCTTCGATAAGATGGCGCATGACTTCTCTTCCCCACTGCATCTGCAGTTGCAAAATGTCACCTTTGGCCGCGACGGCAAGCCGCCGACGCTGGTCGCCAGAACGGTGGATATCGGTTTTAGCACCCGCCAGTTCAGCGACCCGCTGCACGCCGATGAAATCGTCCTCAGCGACGGCACGCTGAATCTCTCTCCGGCTTCCGCCTCGATGCCGTTTGCCGCCGACCGCCTGCAGCTACGCGATATGGCCTTTAACAGCCCGGACAGCGAGTGGAACCTGAGCGCGCAGCGGGTGACCGGCGGCGTGATGCCGTGGCAGCCGGAAGCGGGCGACGTGCTGGGCAGAAAAGCGCAAATTCAGATGAGCGCGGGCTCGATGAATATTAACGGCGTCGAAGCCAGCAACGTCCTGATCCAGGGGGCAATTGATAACGGCGAGGTGACTCTGAACACCCTTGGCGCCGATATCGCGCTCGGCACGCTGACCGGCAACGCCAAACGCCGCGCCGACGGTAGCTGGCTGGTTGATAACCTGCGCCTGAATGAAATTCGGCTACAGAGCACCAAACCGCTGAATGAGTTCCTTGCGCCGCTCACCTCGGTGCCGTCGCTGCAGATTGGCCGGCTGGATGTGACCGATGCTCGTTTGCAGGGGCCAGGCTGGGCGGTGACCGACCTCGACCTCAACTTGCGCAATCTGACTTTGAGCCATAACGGCTGGCAGAGCGACGACGGGACGCTATCGATGAACGCCAGCGAGTTTATCTACGGTTCGTTGAATTTCCTCGATCCCATCGTCAATGCCGAATTCTCGCCGCAGGGCATTGCGCTACGCCAGTTCAGCTCCCGCTGGGAGGGCGGCATGGTGCGTACCTCCGGCAACTGGCTGCGCGCCGGTAATGCGCTGGTGCTCGACGATGCCGTCTTCGCCGGGCTGGAATATACGCTGCCGTCCAACTGGAAACAGCTGTGGATGGAGCCGATGCCGGGCTGGCTGCAAAGCCTGACGCTGAAGAAATTCAGCGCCAGCCGAAATCTGATTATCGATATCGACCCGGCCTTCCCGTGGCAGATCACCGCGCTGGACGGTTACGGCGGTGAACTACAGCTGGTGAAAGATGGTCAGTGGGGCGTGTGGAACGGTAGCGCCACCCTCAATGCCGCCGCCGCGACCTTCAACCGCATCGACGTACGCCGCCCGTCGCTGAAGCTGAGCGCGAACGCTTCGACGGTCAACATTAGCGAGCTGAGCGCTTTTACCGAGCGCGGCATTCTGCAGGCGACCGCCGCGGTGTCACAATTGCCGCAACGCCAGGTTAATCTGAGCTTGAACGGCCGCGGCGTGCCGCTGAATATTCTGCAGGCCTGGGGCTGGCCTGCGCTGCCGATTAGCGGCGACGGCAACTTCCAGCTAACCGCGAACGGTAGCGTGCAGGCCAATGCGCCGCTGAAACCGAGCGTCAACGGCCAGCTCAGCGCCGCCAATATGGATAAGCAGCAGGCGGCGCAGGTGATGCGCAACGGCGAGGTTAGCAACGCGCCCGCCGCGCCGCAGTAAAGTCATCCTCACCCTGCCCTCTCCCCGCAAAACTCAGCTCTGACAGAACCCTCTCCCTTTCAGGGAGAGGGTTCTGAAACCTGTGCGCAATGAGCGGCTATTTGTACCTATTTCCCGCAACAGGTTCCTTTCAAATATCAGAATTGCTATAACCAAAATACTGGAAGTTGATAAAAATAATGATCCCCTGTACCTACAAAAATAAAAGGAACAACCATGTCTGTAATACGTCAACGTATTCTGGAGAATATGCAAAAATTCTCCAGGGCCATGATCGGCGCAGTATTGTTCTTGCCGGTCATTGGATTAATTCTGGCTCTCAGTTCCGTCTTAACTAACCCAACTCTTATTGCTGAAACCAGTTTCCTTCATCAATTAGGGCAACTACTTGGCGATACCTTCTGGCCATTATTCGGCAACCTCGGATTATTGTTTTGCGTGGGAATAAGTTACGGCCTGGCAAAAGATAAAAAAACGGAAGTCGCGCTTGTCTCGGTGATGTGTTTTATCATGTTTCTCGGCGCCAACCATTCATGGCTGGAACATACGCATGCGGTTGCGGAAAAAATTAACGGCGAATATTACGGCACCGGGCAAACGCAGCTATTAGGCTTTGTGGTCGTCGATATGGGGGTATTCCTCGGAATCATCCTTGGCTGCACCATTGCCTGGGTACATAATAAAGTCTCCAATATTGAGCTGCCCGGCGCGCTATCGATGTATGGCGGGGCGAAGCTGACGCTGGTCGCGATGACGCCAGTCATTATCTGCTACGCCATTGCTTTTACCTGGATTTGGCCGTTTATGACCCACGGTATTAGCGCGCTGACCGGGTTTATGAAGAACGCCGGCGTCGCGGGAGTGTTTGTCTACGGCTTCTTTGAAAAATTCCTTATTCCCACCGGCTTGCACCATTTCGTGTGGTCGCCTTTCCAGCTCACGCAAATCGGCGGCACGCTGAATGTCGATGGCCAGGTGGTCTCCGGCACCCAGGCGATTTTCCTCGCCTATATGCGCCATCCAGACCTGACCCCGGTGATGAACGACGCGTTGCGTTTCTCGCAACAGGGGATGACCACCATCTTTGGCCTGGCGGGCGCATCGCTGGCGTTTTATCACACCGCGAAGCCGGAGAAGAAAGCGATGGCGAAGGCGATTCTGCTGCCGGCGATTATCACCTCGATGCTAACCGGCATCACCGAACCCATTGAGTTCACCTTCTTATTTGTCTCGCCGCTGCTGTGGGTGATCCATGCGACCTTAACCGCCGCTTCACAGGCAATTTGCGACATCTTCACCGTGCGACCGTGGGGCGCCTCCGGCCTGATTGAATTTCTGATCTACAACCTGCCGCTGCCAGTGTCGTTAACCCGCTGGCCTGGGTACGTGCTGATCGGTATTGGCCAATTTATCGTTTATTACGCGATATTCCGCACGCTGGTCGTGAAGTTAAATCTGAAAACGCCGGGCCGCGAGGATGACGATAACGTCAAGTTATACAGTAAGGCGGACTACCGTAAAAAAGTTAGCGGCCCGCAGTCAATAACGGATGAAATTATTAATGGTTTAGGCGGTAAAGCCAATATTATCTCCGTTGATAACTGTTTCACGCGCCTGAGGGTGGCCGTCCATAATATGGCATTAGTTGATGATGAAATATTAAAAAGCACCGGCGCAAATGGCGTAGTACGCAATCGTAATGAAGTTCAGGTTATTTATGGCGTCAAAGTCGGGCAAGTCCGTTCCCGGGTTGATAGCTGGCTAGCAGAAAATTAATTGGGAGTAATGTATGAAATTAACCGTATTAGGCGGGGGCGGCGTACGCTCTGCATTTCTGGCGAAGTCGCTGGCTTATAACGCGCACCGCATTGGTTTAACGGAAGTGGTATTTCAGGATAGCTCAGCGGAGAATTTATCGCTATTTGGTGAAATCGCCCGCTATGTATTTAATACCATTCGCCCGGATATTCATTTTACTACCACCAGCGATCCGATTGCCGCGCTGCAGGGTACCCATTACGTGATTACCACGCTGCGCGTCGGCGGCGATGAGAGCCGCATCCGCGACGAGCGGATTGCGCTGGAGCATAACACGCTGGGCCAGGAGACCACCGGCGCGGGCGGTTTTGCCATGGCGATGCGCTCGATCCCGGCGATCCTGCGCTACTGTCAGTTGATCGAGGAACACGCCGACAAAGACGCGATCCTGTTTAACTTTACCAATCCGTCCGGGCTGGTTACCGAGGCGATTATCAAATCCGGTTTCAAACGCCGGGTGTACGGGATTTGCGATGCGCCGTCGGAGCTCATCCGCGAGCTGCCGGAGATCCTCAGCTGCGACCCGCACGACCTGAGCGTGGAATGCTACGGCTTAAACCACTTTTCCTGGTTTACGCATTTCACCGTGCGCGGGGAAGATGTTACCGCTCAGTTGGTCGCCAACCCGGATTTGTATCGCAAAACGGCGATGCAGTACTTCTCGCCGGAGCTGGTCAAACTGTGCGATAACCAGTTGCTCAACGAGTATCTCTATTACTACTACTATCGCGAAGTGGCGCTACGGGCGATTCAACAGGCGCCGGAGACCCGCGGCGAGCAGATTGCCCGTATCAACCACGATATGCGTCAGGAGCTCAGCGGCGTGGATGTTAAAGCGGATCCGCAGGCGGCCTTTACCATCTGGATGAAGCACTACCTGCGCCGCGAAAACAGCTATATGCAGAACGAGTCGCAGCAGGAAAAATTCCATACTCGCGAGCCGTTAACGTTGCGGCAGTTTATCGAAGAGCCGGATACCGGCGGCTACGCCGGGGTGGCGCTGGATATTCTGGAGGCGGTCAACAGCACCACCACCAAACGCATTGTGGTGTCGATACAGAATAACGACACGCTCGATTTTTTACGCCCCGACGATGTAATTGAAATCAGCTGCGATCTGAGCAAAGAGGGTCTTAAGCCAGTGACGCCGGTTAAGGTACCGACGGCGCAGAAAAATATGATTGCCAGCGTGAAGGAGTATGAACGGCTGGCGGTGGCGGCGATTCTGCAGCAGGACAAATCGCTGGCGGTAAGGGCGTTAATGGCTCATCCGCTGGTCGGTTCATATTCGCTGGCGAAGAGGCTGGTTGCGGCCTATCTCGACGATGAACAGTTCGCCGGGTGGCGGTAACGAGTTCACGCTCGATTGAGTAGATACTGTTATCGATTTGCAACTTTTTCGCTTGAGAAAACGTTTATCGCATGTCGCTTCAGAGGACATTGCGCTCCCGGTTGATTTTTATGCAATATGTTTTCCGTGGCGCAGTGAGCGCACAGGGGGCGGCCAGTCGCCGCCGCCCCCTGTACCCCCGGGCTTTGGCCGCCAAAATCGCCGCTACGCGGTCCCCTCGACTTATCCCTGCAGGCTTCGGGTCGGGCCGAGGCAGCGTCCCTGCAAATCACGGCCCTCAGCCCGCATCCATGCGGGCTGCCCCGGCCTTCCGGGAACGTCTCAGCGATTTTGAGGCCATCAGCACTGGCAGTTTCAGCCAGCGTGGTGAAGACATTAAAGGCAGGTCGCACGGACTGTAGGCCGGGTAAGGCGTAGCCGCCACCCGGCGCAAAAGCGGCTCCTTATCCGCGGATATTGCCCGGCGGCGCTACGCTTAGCGGGGCTACCTATTGCTACGTACGCTGGTAAACCACATTTTTAACAACCGCTCAAAGCCCAATATGCAGTAGCCAAAAAACGGGTTGCTCCAGTAAATATCATCGTCGAACTTCTGCGGGTCGTGAATAATAAACGCTGTATTCGCGGCCTGCGCCAGCGGGCTTTGATAATCGCCGGTAAAGCAAACCAGGTTTATCTCCTTACCTTCCAGCGCCTTAACCCAATTTAACGCCGAACTGCTGCGTCCGGATTTCGAAATGATCCAGATAGAATCAAAGCGGGCAGCGTTTTTTTGCTCAAGGATTTCGTAATCGGGCCACAGCGCCAGGCTGGCGTTCACGCCGGTAACGAGAAACTTATTATAAATATACTGGGCGATCAGCTGCGAAAAGCCGCTACCGTGGATCAAAATACGCTGCTGCTCAAGGCCTGCCAGCAGCGGCGTCAGCGCTTCTGCTGGCTGAATGCTCATATAATCAATATCGTTGGTGACATCGAGTTTTGGCATGGTGATATTGAACTTGATGAAATAGACCAGCTCCAGCCAGCCGCTGAACTTAAGCTTCTTCGCCAGCCGCACCAGCGAAGAAGGATTACTGTAGCAGCGCTCCGCGACGGTGCGGATCCCTTCGCGGATACATAGCTGCGGGTCATTCTGAATAAAACGCAGCACGGTCATTTCGGTTTTACTCAACTTCACGTCACGAAAGATATTTTCTAAGTCCATTACGGGCTCCTCTCAGCGGCAGATTACGCTACCACCGGAGGGCAAATCGGTCTGTGGGATGGCTCTCAACGTCACTGCCGGTATTCACTGCACAGCAGCCATCTTGCAGGTTCATCTTCCTCAATGGAGGGAAAGCGCCCGCCCGCTTCGAGAAAACGATTATCCGTATGGTCGTCATTAACCATTGAAATCTCCCAACCCATCACTATCCCTTTTTCGGCCCAGAAGCGATGATAGAGGCCCACCGGTAGACAGACGCTCTGCCCCGGATGCAGCACCAGCGTCTCAGCGGGTTTCAGCGTACGCTGGCAGCCATCGATCATCACGCTAACATGGCGCTGTTGGTCTAACTGTTCGTCCTGCGTCGCCCAGGCCAGTTGCATGCAGAGGTCGCCGCCGCCGCGGTTAATGATGTCCTCCATTTTGTGGTAATGGAAATGCCAGGGGGTTTGCTGATCTTGCTGAATCTGCAACATTTTTTCCGCGTAGGGTTTGGTATAACGCGGGTCGGATAAGGAACCGTTGCGTAACGTCAACAGCGTAAGGCCCGTTTCGCGAAAGCAACCGCTGGCGAAATCCGTCACATCCCATCCAAGCTGTAGATCCTGGACTTCATGCCAACCTTCATGCCGCTTCTGCGGCCAGATTGACGCCGTAAAGTGGGCAAATTCCGGCAGGCTGATGCGAAAAGTTTCGGCCATCGCCAGCGCTTTATCTATCGCATAGTTAATCTGGGAACGTTTCATGGTTTAACTCCGCTTCGCACGGCAAGCCAGGCAGCGCCGCGCATACCGCTACTGTCGCCATGCCGCGCAGAAATGATAGGGGTAGAAAAATGGTCGGTGAAGACCAACGGGGCGACCGCCGATGGTAAATCCGCTACCAGCTGCGGCGCGTTGGATAAACCGCCGCCCAACACAATCACGCCGGGATCGATGATATTGACAATAGTCGCCAGCGTCCGCGCCAACTGTTGACGAAAGCGATGGATCTGATGGCAAGCGGCGGATTCTCCCGCCTGCGCGCGGGCGAGAATCTGCTCGCTCGACAAACGCTCTCCGCTGAGCTGTCGATAGCGTTCACGTAGCCCCGTTGCGGAAATAAAAGACTCCACACAGTTAAATCTGCCGCAATAACAACGTGTCGGCGGCCCATCCTCCTCAGGAGAATAGCCGGGCAAGGCGATATGCCCGCACTCTGCGGCAATACCTGAGGCGCCGACGAAAGGCTGCCGCTCCAGGGTAATACCACCTCCGCAGCCGGTCCCTAACGTCATGCCGAAAACCGATGAAAACCCTTCTCCGGCGCCATCGCATGCTTCTGATAAGGCGAAACAATTGCCATCGTTGGCTAACACCACCGGCTGACCGAGCGCCTGTTCAAGCGCATCCTGTAAACGATAGCCGTTAATTACCTGAATGTTGGCGTTACGAATGGCGCCATGCTGTGGCGAAACGCTACCCGGCAACGCGATGCCAATAGCCATCGGCGTTCCCGTCCGCGCGCGAATATCGGCAACGAAATCCACGATGCACGATATAAATGCCTGACGGTTTTCTTTCCGTGTTGCGCGGCGGTAACGCCCCCGCTCCCGTCCCTGCTCATCCATCACGACGGCGGCGATTTTCGTCCCACCGACATCCAGTCCGAGGTAATTCATCTTTGCCTCCTGCCGATTGGAAGGCGGGCGTACCCGCCTTCCGACTGGGTCAATACAAGCTTGCTTTGCCGGTGGAACCAAACAACTTCATTTTGTGGCGAATAACTTCACGTGCGGCATTAATCGGTTCCGGATAAATCACATTTGGATCCCACCAGCTCTCTTTACTTAAAATTTCACGTACTTTCAGGAAGTAGGCGTGTTTCATATCGCTGGAGATATTGATTTTCCCGACTCCGAGCGTGACCGCCTCGGCAATTTCCGCATCCGGATTGGCGGAGCCGCCGTGCAACACCAGCGGAATCGACACTCGTCCGGCAATATCGCGCAGGATGTGCATCTGCAGTTCAGGCTGCATCCCTTTTGGATAGATGCCGTGCGCGGTACCAATCGCCACCGCCAGCGTGTCGACGCCGGTACGCGTGACAAAATCCTGCGCCTGCGCCGGGTCGGTATAAGTCACTTTCGACACTCCGCCCTCTACAGACGTTCCCGTTTGGCCGATGGTCCCCAGTTCACCTTCGACAGAGACGCCAACCGCATGCGCCAGCCTGACCACTTCCCGAGTTAGAGCGACGTTTTCTTCATAGGGCAGCAGCGACCCATCGATCATCACCGAGGTAAAACCGCACTGGATCGCACGCAGCACATGCTCCACCGAGGCGCCATGATCGAGATGTAATGTAAACGGCACCCGGCTACGCTGGGTGATATCCCGCACGTAGCTAAAAAAGGAATCGCCGACAAAGTCGTGCTCGCTGGGGTGAATTGAAATGATGGCGGGAGTATTTGTCGCTTCCGCCTCTTCCACGACGGCGCGAATAAAGCAGCTGTCCGCAACGTTAAATGCGCCGATAGCAAAGCCGTGTTCACGAGTCGGTTTAAGTATTTCTTGCATGGAAACTAACATGGTCTTCTCCAGTTTCAGGGTGTAGTTCGCCCTGCCAGGGCGAATATGCGCTGGCATAAAGGGCGTGACTGATAAGTGAATCAGGCGCGGTTTATCGCGCCGGATGCTTGTAAGTAAGGGACGATAGCTTCAGCGCTGGCGTGTTCCATCACCGCCATGGCATCGGCCAGTTCAATAGAGCTGTCATGGCAAAGGGTATGGAGTAGTGCGGCTTTACCTGCCTCAAACACCGCCGCGCCGACATTAATCTTCGCCACGCCAAATGCCGGGCAGCAGGCAAGCTGATCAAATGGCGTGCCGCTGCCGCCGTGCAGGGCCAAGGGCACCGAAGAGGCTCGCTGCACCTGCGCCAGACGGTCAAAGTCCAGCGCGGGCGTGACCCCAGGCGCATACATGCCGTGGGCCGTGCCGACGGAGACCGCCAGTAAGTCGATACCGGTTTGCTCGATAAACGGAGCGACGTCCTCAGGTTGCGTCATCAGGTCGGCGTTCGTCGCAGAGTCATAGCGCGGAGCATCCGCCAGATGCCCCAATTCCCCTTCAACACACAGCCCGATGCTGGCAGCCAGAGTGGTGACCTCGCGGGTCTGGCGGATATTTTCCGCAAGTGGAAATGCAGAAGCATCAATCATCAACCCGCTGAATCCAGCGCGAAAAGCCTGACGGATCTTCACCGGTTCTTTCCCATGATCGAGACTCAAGGTCACGGGAACGCTGGCCTCTTCGGCAAGGGTCCTGACCACCGCCATCGCCGTCGCTGGAGGGAAATGCGCCAGATGGCCCTGATAGAGATTGAGAATAATCGGCGCGCGGTATTTTTCCGCCACGCGTACCGCGGCGCGGGCACTCTCCAGATTCATACAGTTAATCGCCAGCAGGGCATACTGTTCACGCCAGGCTTTCTCAACCATCTGCTTCATATCGGCAAACATAGGGCCTCCGTTTACTCAAGGGTAAAGGTGATTTCATCATCGGCGACTTTTTGGTCGCTCAGTTCATCAAACTCTTCATCACGCTCCGTGACCGGTTTTTTCCATAGCGACAACATCACGCCGCAGATAACCGTCCCAATCGCCAGCGCCAGACAAAACAGCAGTGGATGGGTGAATAGCGGCACCACAAACATACCGCCATGTGGCACCGGGCTTTCCACGCCCCAGGTCATAATCAAACCGCCTGCCACCGCTGAAGCCACGACGCAGGATCCCACCACCCGCAGCAGATCGCGGGCCGCGATAGGGATCACCCCTTCGGTGATCATGCAAATACCCATCGGGAAGGCGGCCTTTAACGCTTCACTTTCGGCACGGGTATATTTATGGCGGGTCAGAAGGAAGGACAACGTAATACCGAACGGCGGGATCATGGAGCCGACAAACTTGACCGCCTCCGGCCCATAGACCCCGCTCACCAGCAAGCCATCGGCGAATAACGACATGGTTTTATTCACCGGCCCGCCAAAATCAAAGGTGGCCATCGCGCCAAGAATGGCCCCCAACAGGAATCGTGAACCGCCCTGCATCGACTCCAACAGATGAATCAAGGCCTCCTGCAGCCAGGCAATCGGCTTGCCTATCAGGGTCATCATCAACAGACCGCTGATAATGGTGCTTAATACCGGCAACACCATAATGGGCATCAGCCCTTGCATCGATTTTGGCAATCGAACGTAATGCTTTAACAGCAGCACCGTATAACCCACCAGGAAACCGCCCAGCATCCCGCCGATGAAACCGGTGTGGATTTGCCCGCAGACAAACCCAACTATCAGACCTGGGGCAAAACCGGGTCTGTCGGCGATTGAATATGCAATCGCCGCGCAGATGAGCGGGACGATGAGCCCCATCCCCCAACCGCCGATTTGATTCAACATCCACGGAATGGTGCCGACTTTCTCGGCGACATTGGTACCGCCCAGGACCTGACCGAGGGCAATGCAGATCCCGGCGGCAACAATCAGCGGTATCATCCATGAAATACCCGTTAACAAATGCTTTTTAATTTCCTGCGAAACAGGTGGTTTATTCTCACTCATGGTAGATCCCTCCAGAATAAGGATCAGGCATTAGCTAAGGATTTCTCGACCTTTTCGATAAACTGAATCGGTGACTTAATAACGACCTCCGTTTTCACGCGGACAATTCGTTTGTTTTTAAAACGCTCTTCGCCTTTAATTTTCACATCAACGGCAAGAATAACGACATCGGCGGCAGCGATATCTTCAGTTGTCAGTTCATTCTCAGTACCTATTGTTCCCTGAGTTTCAACTTTGACATTGTGGCCCAGCGCTTTCGCGCCTTTCATTAACTTCTCACGTGCGATATAAGTATGAGCAATACCCGCCGTACAGGCGGCAACACAGACAATATTCATCTCAGACTCCAATAGTTATTGTTAGTAAACATCCGATTCAGCATATTGACTAAAGAGATCAATAATCTTCTGCGGACTGGTTTCTTCGAGCAATTGCGCAATAATGTCATCATCGGCCAACGCTCCAGCGACCTGGGAGAGTAAGCGGATATGGGTGGTATTTTGGTCTTCCAGACGGACAGCAAATAAAATAATGCAACGAACCTGGCTTCCATCGAGCGTTTCCCAGGCAATATCCTGGCGAGTACGACCAATGGCAAGCGTAGTATTCAGCACCGCGGATGATTTCCCATGAGGAATAGCGATGTGATTTTCAAATCCGGTCGAACCTTCCGATTCACGCTGCCAAACGTCCTGAATAAACGTTTCGCGACAGCTTATGGCCCCATCTTTCTGCAGCAGATCGGTTAATTCTTCAATAACTTCACTTTTAGTCGTGGCCTTCATATCCAGCAATACACGCTTAGTATTTAAAATCCGGCTGATGTCCATATTATTTACCTCATGGATATAAAATTTCATTGCTGGCAGTTGACGTTGCAGCATGGTGTAATTTCTCGGTGATAACTTTTTCTGTTACCCGCTTAATATCGGCGTCATTAAAAAAAGCCGTGACATAGACTACCGGTAACGCAATCTCCGGCAGATGAATGGTTGAAATGACCAGTTCAATATCATCCTGTCGCTGTAGCGTATGTAGACTACCCGCAGGCAGTACGCCGACGATGGTCCAGTCAGGAAAGGCCCTGAGGACCCGGCTTTTCAACAGATGCGAAGTACCAATCCCGGTCGAACACACCAACAGAACCCGCTTTCTGGCCACCTGCCTCTCCATCGCGGCCTGGAAATGCACGGTTAAATAACCCACTTCATCTTCCGAAACCGCGTTCTCGCCCCAGGCGGCAAATACCTGATTCACCACCCGCAGAGTTAATGGCCACACCTCTGTTAATTCGCCCTTGATATCTTCCAGCAGCGGATTACGGATATAGATACGATAATTCAGCCGGTTAAGCAGCGGCTTAATATGAATGAGCAGCCCTTCATATAACGCGGTGTCATGCGTAAGATCGATATCAACCACCGAGGAAAACAGGGCGATCAGCCGGGAGGTGATTTGCCGGGCCTCATCGCTGGAATGTATATTGCGCAGCATGCTGACATCATCACGTTCTTCCACCAGCATGCCGGACGAAATAATGTATTGATAAATAAACCAGCTTTCGTCCTCTGGTAAAGGATGGGCAATGCGGGCCTCAATTTTTTGCAGCATATTCTGCGCGATACGAAAGATGGACTCATCAAATAACGGATGTCCCTGTTCCCGGCGCGGTAAGGCATTGCCGCGGGTTATGCGATACATCATAATCAGGATATGGGTGAAGATATTGACGTAATATGGCTCGCCTAGCGACCAACTTAATTTTCGTTCCATATCCTGAAGAAGCGACTGCACAAAGATGACATCTTCTTCACCAAAATAATGCACCAGGGCCTTATAGCTACCACTATCCAGACGGGAGTGAATAATATTTCCTGGTTCATTATGGTTAATAACACCATTAATTAATAAGGCCATAGCCTGGCGAACATGTGATTCACTCCCCTCAATATGAGTGCCGCTCTGGCTACGAATAAGCATCAGACCCAGTGGCCTAATCCATGATTCGATCACTTTTAAATCATTTACAATCGAGGCGCTGCTAATAAAATAACGTTCAGACAATTTACTGATCGATGTTTCGCGCGGCGTTTCACTTAATAACTGAGAAGCAATTTTCACACGCCGGGAATTATTCATCATGGCATCTGTATCATCACTTTCGCTACTGAGTAACTGGTCTAATTGCAACAGATCGGCGACGTTATCAGCCAATAGCATGACGCCCGCGCCGGCACGTTTATCAATACTGATTTTCCAGTCAGAGAGCCATTGTTCAAGAAAACGTAAGTCACGCTGAACTGTTTTTTCTGAAACATTTAAGTATTCAGCCATTTTTAATAACGTAACGTATTCTCGTTTAGGCAAGAGAAATTTTAATAATCTGTTCTGTCGCGAGGTAACCATTTGCATTATTTACCCTTATTGCATAGCAGATTAATGCCAATAAGATATCGCTATACGACGCGATCTCTATGAAAATCATTGAGGATAAATATAGGGAGACGGGGGGTAAACAACAATACTAAATCGTGTCCGGATATCCGGACAGAAATAAGACAAGACAGAGAAATGACCGATATTTATAAGTCAGATCACATTTCAGTCATTAATATACGTGATAACGATCTCAAATTCGCAGAAAGAATAACTCCCGCGATATGCTGCGGGAGTTGTTATTTATAGCGTAATCGTCAGCGCATTGCCCTGGGCGCTCACCACCACGCCCAGTTCGCTGCCGACCTGCGTCCCACCCTGCACTCCTGTTATCTGCGGGATATTGCGCAGACACAGCGTCCAGCCGCGGGCTTCGCCTTCGCCGCTCACGGTGATGGTGTTGCCCTGGCGCTTCGCCTTCAGAGTGAAGATCGCGGAACCGTCGGCCGCCGGAACCTGACAGACCGTTTCATTGCCATCGCCAAGCTGGAACAGCTGGAAGGCGGTGCCTTCATGCCAGGCATAATCGGGTTTCTGGTCGTTGTTGCCCAGCGCCAGCAGGGTGTTGTCACGAACATAGACCGGCAGGCTCAGCGCATTGTGACGCTGCTTATGCCAGCGGCTACCAGGCAATTCATCGTTATGCCACAGATGCGTCCAGCGCCCTTCCGGCAGATAAAACTGCACCTCGCCCGCTTCGGAGAACACCGGCGCCACCATGACCGAATCGCCCAGCATATACTGGCGGTCGAGATAGTCGCAGGCGGGATCGTCGGGGAACTCGAGCATCATCGAGCGCAACATCGGAGTGCCGAACTCGTTGGCCAGCGCCGCCTGGCGATAGAGATACGGCATCATGCGGCATTTCAACTGCGTGAAGTGGCGCACCACGTCACAGGACTCTTCGTCGTAGGCCCACGGCACACGATAGGATTTGCTGCCGTGTAGGCGGCTGTGGCTGGAGAGCAGGCCAAAGGCGCACCAGCGCTTATAAACGTGGGCTGGCGCGGTGTTTTCGAAACCGCCGATATCGTGACTCCAGAAGCCGAAGCCGGACATGCCGATCGACAGCCCGCCGCGCAGGCTTTCCGCCATTGATTCGTAGTTGGCGTAGCAGTCGCCGCCCCAGTGCACCGGGAACTGCTGTGCCCCCACCGAGGCGGAGCGGGCGAACAGCACCGCCTCCTGCTCGCCGACGGTCTCTTTCAGCACCTTCCACACCAGCTCGTTATAGATGAATGCGTAGTGGTTGTGCATTTTCTGCGGATCGGAACCGTCAAACCACTGCACGTCGGTCGGGATACGCTCGCCGAAGTCGGTCTTAAAGCAATCGACCCCCATCGCCACCAGGCCTTTTAACTTGTCGGCGTACCACTGGCAGGCTTCCGGGTTGGTGAAGTCATAAATCGCCAGCCCCGGCTGCCACTTATCCCACTGCCACAGCGAACCGTCGGGGCGCTTCAGCAGGTAGCCCTTCTCTTTGAGCTCCTTGAACACCGGCGAGCGCTGGCCGATGTAAGGGTTGATCCACACGCAGACCTTCAGCCCTTTCGCCTTCAGGCGCTTGATCATCCCCTCCGGGTCCGGGAAAGTTAGCGGATCCCATTCAAAATCGCACCACTGGAAGGCCTTCATCCAGAAGCAGTCGAAGTGGAAGACGTGCAGCGGCAGATGGCGCTCGGCCATACCGTCGATAAAGCTATTTACAGTCGCTTCGTCATAGTTGGTGGTGAACGAGGTCGTCAGCCACAGACCGAACGACCATGCCGGCGGCAGCGCCGGGCGGCCGGTGAACTGGGTATAGCGGTTAAGCACCGCTTTCGGCGTAGGGCCGTCGATCACGAAGTACTCGAGGTATTCGCCCTCAACGCTGAACTGGACTTTAGAGACTTTCTCCGAGCCCACCTCGAAAGAGACGCGCTGCGGGTGATTCACCAGCACGCCATAGCCACGGTTGGTCAGGTAGAACGGGATGTTCTTGTAGGATTGCTCGGTGCTGGTGCCGCCGTCTTCGTTCCAGGTTTCTACCGTCTGGCCGTTGCGCACCAGCGCGGTAAAGCGCTCGCCGAGGCCGTAGACGGTTTCGCCGACGCCGAGGTCGAGGCGCTCAAACATGTAGTTGCGCTGGGTCTTGCTATCCTGCACGTAGCCGTTGTTTTTCAGTTGGCTACCGGTGATACGCACGCCGTCGCGCAGAAAATCCAGCGCCCAGAATTCACCTTTAGTCACCCGCACGCTGAGGCTGCCGCTTTTCAGCTCGGCGAACTCTGCCGTATTTTCTATTTCGACATGGACGTCTTTCTGCACGCTCAGCGGATAGTGCGGACCGTTATCCAGCGCGCCCTGAAAGTGCTCCATGCGCACGCCGATTATCCCTTCCTGAGGCGAGAAAAAGCGCAGGGTGAACAATGGCGTATCCAGCTGCCAGGCGCGTTCGCGGACATCGCGCGGCGCGGCATAAACCACCATTTCATTCCCCTGCTGCTCCACCTCGTAAACCTGTACGGGTTGGATCAGGTTGAGCCCTGGTTGAATGAGCCAGTTTCCATCACTGATTTTCATTAAAACGTCCTCTTAGTTTTGCCATTCTTTGTCGATCGGGGCTGCCGTGAATTCTTGTTCGTTGCGACGCGCGCCCTGGGCCAGCTCGGCCATCATTTTTTTCAGGAACGGCGTTTTTAGCGTGTAGTAGCGTTTGGCGATTACCGCGCTCAGCAGGTAGCACACCGCCGGAACGAGGGTGAACAAGGCGATAATGATGGTGAGGGTGGCGCTGTTCTGGGTTTTAGCGGCGGCGTCATAGCCGCCGCCGGCCAGCATCCAGCCGATCAGCGCGCCGCCCAGCGCCAGCCCCAACTTGAGCACAAACAGGGTGCCGGCGAAGCTGATGCCGGTCAGGCGTTTGCCGTTACACCATTCGCCGTAGTCGACGGTGTCGGACATCATCACCCACTGGATTGGCGTCACCAGCTGGTGCAGTACGCCAATAACGAAGATAAAGACAAACATGGTGATTTCGGCGTCCATCGGTACGAAGAACATCGCCACGCTGAGCACCGCCAGGAGGGCGTTGGTCCACCAGAAGACGCTGACTTTGCATTTCCAGTCGGTCAGCGGCTTCGCCAGCGCCGAGCCAATCAGGTTGCCGACGCAGTAGGTGGTGAGGAAGACGGTGAACAGCGCCGCCGAGCCCATGATCCAGGTGGTGTAGTACATCATCGCGCCGCCGCGAACGCAGACCGCGAGGATATTGAGGATGGTGAGTACGCCGACCACCCGCCACTGGTCGTTGCGCCAGATATCGCGCAGGTCTTCACGCATCGAGGTACTGCTCGGCGGCGCTTCGACACGCTCTTTGGTGGTGAAAAAACAGAAGGCCAGCATCAGGAAGGCGACCACCGAGAGCACCGCAATGCCACCCTGGAAGCCCAGCGCTTTATTTTCGCCGCCGATAAAGTTGACCAGCGGCATCATCAGCACGGTGGAGAGCATGCCCCCCGCCGTCGCCAGCACGAAGCGCCAGGACTGCAGCGAGATGCGCTGCGTCGGGTTATCGGTGATCACGCCGCCGAGCGCGCAGTAGGGGATATTCACCACGGTGTAGAGCAGGGTCAGCAGCGTGTAGGTCACGGCGGCGTAGATCAGCTTGCCGTTGTGGCTTAAATCCGGCGAACTGTAGGCCAGCACGCAGACGAGACCGAACGGGATAGCGCCGAAGAGTATCCACGGGCGGAACTTACCCCAGCGGCTGCGGGTACGGTCGGCAAGCAGGCCCATGCACGGGTCGGAAATCGCATCCAGCGCCCGCGCCAGCAGGAACATGGTGCCGACAAAGCCGGCGGGGATACCGAAAATATCGGTGTAGAAAAACATCATGTATAACATGACGTTATCAAAAATGATGTGGCTGGCGGCGTCACCCATACCGTAGCCAATTTTCTCTTTGACGGACAGAATATGATCTTTCATTTGCGCACTATTCCCTTAGCGGCACCGCGGATTGGTACCGGTTACGGTTTTTTTAAACCTTTGGCGCAGTAAGATGAATTGCGATATCTCGTTATCAAATTACGTTTCTTGTTTTCTGTGATCGCGGTAGCCCGAAAGAGTGTGAAAAAGTGTAACCCATGGATTTTGAACGGATTTGTCTCAGACTGTTCTGCAAAGTCCAGTTTTAACAGTAAAAAAGTGCGTTTAGGTATGTGGTAAATGCCTGAAAGTAGCTATAATGCGCCCGCCTCCATGTAGCAATCGAGGCGCGGAAGATCGTCATCTCCGGTGAGGTGGCTGGACTTCAAATCCAGTTGGGGCCGCCAGCGGTCCCGGGCAGGTTCAACTCCTGTGATCTTCCGCCAAAGTTTCTCATTCTCTATCGGCCATTCGGCATATATTAAATATTCTGCTGTTAGCCTACCCTGTTGAATACTTCCTTCTGGAAGTTGTATTTCTCACATCTAAATACAACATATCCAAACAACGATAACGCCAGCGGTCTTATCTGGAATCAAAACAGCAATAATTTATTTGTGACCTTCTTTCAGCTATTGCAAAAGATATTGGTTATGATTTTGAGCGCGTTCAGTTACAAACTGCTATCTACTCGCCAATAGCACACGGTGAAATTGAAAACGATCAATTAAAAATAAGAAAGGGTCTGGCATCCATAATCACTGATGAAGGGACTATAAAATGGAGATTGTTGGTGTTCCCAGCCGAGAGGAGAGTTAAGTTCATCGACCCCATCAGGTACTCGCAATATCTGATAAGTGCTAACCTCACCAACTATCAAGGAGTTGATTATGGCTGATTTTCATTCTACCCCAGATATCACCGCTAGCGGAACCGAGCGTCAGCTGCTGGTTGGCTATCGGCCCAATGGCCAGGATACCAGTACACTAAGTCTTACCCTTTCCGGCAAGTAGCTACGCGAAGCGGGGTTCGATACCGGGAAGCCGGTCACGGTTAAGGTGATGGATGGCTGCATTGTATTGCTGCCTCTCAGCGATAAAGAAGAGAAGCTAACAGCCGAATTACGGCATATTCAACAATCGCTGAAAAGCGTCAACGGCACGCTGCAACATACCTGATAGCGCGAGCAAGAAAAATCCCCGGGTGGCGGCTAGCGCCTTACCCGGGCTACCAGACGGCGCAGAACCGTAGCCCTGCTGAGCACAGCGCGAGCAGGGAAAATTCCCGCCTCAGAAGTAATAGCCAATATTGACGTTAGTGCGAAAGTACCATTTGCCGCTGCCCTCGGACTGGGTGCTGGTCCAGCCGGTAGCGTTCAGCGCGCCGCCCCACGGATTAACGTTCTTCGCCCAGCTGAGATCGACCCAGAACATCACCGGCAGAGCGAAGACCTGTACGCCAAGGGTGTTCATCTGCGAATCGCTCCAGCCGCTTTTATCTTTCCACAGCACGCTGTAGTCGTTGTAAAAACGCAGCTTCGACACGCCGCCCCACTTCACGTCGACATCGCGGGCGACGTTCAGCGACGCGGTCGTCGCTTTCGCCGGGATCAGGTAGGCCGGCGTCAGGCCGTTGCCGCCCATCAGAATCGTATCGTCGCTGACGCCCGCCGGGTTCTTCGGATCGTATTGGTAGCGAATCAGCTGCGAGGTCAGTTGCCACGGCCCGTTATGCAACATGCCGTGCACGCCTGCCGCCCAGAAGGTGCCGTCGTCGTCGGTCTCGCGGTTGTGCAACCGCGCCAGCGCCAGCGAGCCGCCCAGCTCGTTATTCCAGCCGCCGCCGTGAAAATCCCGCGCAATACGCACATTCACCTGGTCGCGCTTTTCATTATGCTGCTGATGCTGAGTCGGATAGATAGTGTTTTTCAGCCGATCGTAATCGCCAACGTCCGGCGCATAGCGCAAATTCTCCGGTTCCATCCACGGGAAATAGGCCACATCCAGCGACCAGTTATTATCGTGATATTGATAATTCACGCCACTACCGGCGCTCACGCCAAAGCCTAAATAAAACGGAATACCGTAGGACCAGCCAAATTGCGGATAAGGTTCAAGGCCAAATGGTTTGCCTGGGATCCCCAGCTGGATATTATTATTATTGTCGAAGCGATACCCTACGTAAGCGCGGTCGATGGCGTATTTACGGTGATCCTGGAACCAGAATCCGGCATCAAAGAAATAATTATCATAGAAGCCGCTGCTGTCGATACGGAAGGTATCAAAACGCAGATGCGGCGGGTTGCGATAATTACTGCCTTTCCAGTCTTCATAGCGATAGTTTGCCCGCAGCGCGCCGCCGAAATCCAGCCCGGCGAGATTATCCGCGCTGCGCCAGCCGATATGCGGGAACGGCTTGCCGTCGTCCGCCAGCGCCGGCCCACTGGTCGCGGCTGCCAGCAGCAGAGAAAGGAGTATTTTACGCATAGCACATCCCTCACTTTATTTTTATAAGCGATAAAAAACCGTCGATTAATATCGACTTATTATTTTGTCTCAGCGGTGAAACTCTTAATTAAATAGCATGATGATTTTATTTTTGTTCCAAATATGAAACTCTGTTTATTATTTGATAGAAGAAAAATCGCACGCAGGATGTCGGGCGTCAAGGTATAAACCTTGAGCCATAACGCAATATTATTATTCTTCCGGAGTGATATTAATATTTGCGACATGGAGGAGGTAACTTTCTCAAATATGAAACACTATGTTTATGGTAATTTATATTGTTGAACCATCATGGTCCTGGTACCTGACCATCGTACTGTTTATCTGTAGTGGCAGGCGGGCGCAGGATGGGTGGTGTCGCCGATTTTCACTTTTTTTATATAACTGTTATCGCCGCCGGGCCGTTTTTCCCGACGCTAGACCGGTCTATCCTCGACGCATTCGCACCATGAATCCTCTTTGTAGATCGGAGAACCTATGAAAGCCATTGCCATTACCCAGGCCGCCGCCGACGGCAACAACATCCCCTTTTTACGCGATATCGATCTGCCGGATCCGCAGGCGCAGGGGCACGATCTGCTGGTCGAGGTCAAAGCCATTTCGGTGAACCCGGTCGACACCAAAGTGCGCGCCGGGTTTAATGCCGATAACCCGCGAGTGCTGGGCTGGGATGCGGTTGGCGTGGTGAAAGCCGTTGGCGATGCGGTGACGCTGTTCGCGCTGGGCGATGAAGTGTGGTACGCCGGCGCGCTGGGCCGCCCCGGCAGCAACAGCGAACTGCAGCTGGTTGATGAACGCATCGTGGCGCTGAAGCCGCGCTCGCTGGAGAATGCCGCCGCCGCCGCGCTGCCTCTGACCGCTATCACCGCCTGGGAATTGCTGTTCCACCGCCTTGGCGTGCAGGAAGGCGGTAACGCCGGCGATACGCTGCTGATTGTCGGCGCGGCGGGCGGCGTTGGCTCTATCCTCACCCAGTTGGCCAGCAAACTCACCAACATGACGGTAATTGGCACCGCATCGCGCCCGGAAAGCCAGAAGTGGGTACGCGAGGCCGGGGCGCATCACGTCATCGACCACAGCAAACCGCTCGGTGAAGAACTGGCGAAAATCGGCATTCATGCCGTGACCCACGTCGCCAGCCTGACCAATACCGATCAGCACTTTAACGAACTGATCGCCGCGCTCGCCCCGCAGGGTAAGCTGGCGCTGATTGATGACCCGGAGAGCCTGGACGTGGTGCCGCTGAAAGCGAAAAGCATTTCGCTGCACTGGGAATTTATGTTCACCCGCTCAATGTTTGAGACGGATGATATGATCGCCCAACATCAGCTACTGACCCGCGTCGCCGCGTTGATTGACGATAACACGCTGCGCACCACCCTTGGCGAACACTACGGCACTATCAACGCCGCCAATCTGCAAAAAGCCCACGCTAAGCTGGAAACCGGGCGCTCGGTCGGCAAAATCGTGCTGGAGGGTTTCTAAATGCGCGACGACACCATTGCGCTTATCGCGGTTCTGAAGGCGAAGGTCGGGCAAACCGAGGCCCTGCGCGACGCGCTGCAGGGGCTGTTGCTGCCAACCCGCGAGGAGCCGGGCAATCTCGACTACGCGCTGTTTCAGCTGCGCGACGCGCCGGATACCTTCTACATGCGTGAGTCCTGGCGCGACCAACAGGCGCTGGATGAGCATATCGCCCAGCCCTACTTCCAGGCCTTTATCGGCCAAATGGAGAGCCTGCTCGCCGAGCCGCTGCGGCTGGATTATCTGACACCCATCGCGCCTTGATATCACGGGCGCCTCATCTCGGTGAGGCGCCTTTTTTAACCCTTCGAGCTGCGCTTTTCTCATTCTGACTTAGCCAGGCTACGCTTACCCTTGCCGCGCAAAAAACGCTCACTCCCTTCCGCTTGATTTATCACGCTATTGCACAAGAGGTAATGCTATGCAGATCAACGCCATAGGTACGTACTCCGCCAGCCAGCCGCTCGAATCGATGTCTATCACCCGCCGCGAACCCGGCCCACAGGATGTGCAGATCGCCATTGCATACTGCGGCGTCTGCCATTCCGATCTCCATCAGGCGCGAGCGGAATGGGCCGGGACGTTGTATCCCTGCGTGCCGGGCCATGAAATCGTTGGCCGGGTGACGGCGGTCGGCGATGCCGTCTCAGGTTACGCCGTTGGCGATCTGGTGGGCGTCGGCTGTATGGTGGATAGCTGTAAGCAGTGCGAGGAGTGCGCTGAAGGGTTGGAGAACTACTGCGACCATATGGTGCTGACCTATAACGGGCCGACCCAGGACGCGCCAGGGCATACGCTTGGCGGGTATTCACAGCAGATCGTGGTTAATGAACGCTACGTATTGCGGATAAATCATCCCGAAGCGCAGCTCGCCGCCGTCGCGCCGCTGTTGTGCGCCGGGATCACTACCTATTCGCCGCTGCGCCACTGGCACGCCGGGCCGGGCAAAAAAGTCGGCGTCGTCGGCATTGGCGGCCTGGGACATATGGGGATCAAGTTGGCCCACGCCATGGGGGCCCACGTAGTGGCCTTTACCACCTCGGAATCCAAGCGCGACGCGGCCAGAGCGTTGGGCGCGGATGAGGTCGTAGTGTCGCGTAACGAAGACGAAATGGCGGCCCACGCCAAAAGCTTCGATTTCATCCTCAACACCGTGGCGGCGCCGCACAATCTCGATGCCTTCACCACGCTGCTGAAACGCGATGGCACCATGACGCTGGTTGGCGCCCCGGCCACGCCGCATCCGTCGCCGGAAGTGTTCAATTTGATCTTCCGTCGCCGCTCGATTGCCGGCTCGATGATCGGCGGTATCCCGGAAACCCAGGAGATGCTCGACTTCTGCGCCGAACACGGCATCGTCGCCGATATCGAACTGATTCGCGGCGATCAGATCAACGAAGCCTGGGAAAGAATGGTCAAGGGCGACGTGAAATATCGCTTCGTGATCGACAGTTCGACCCTCGCCGGCTAAACGCCGCGGCGGAAAGTCCGCCGCCACTCCGTCGGGCTGACGCCAAAACGCGCTTTAAACTGCTGGCGCCAGGTGACGGCGGAAAGATAGCCCACCGCTTCCGCCACCTGCTCGACCGGTAAATCCCCCGCTTCGAGCAGGCTCTGGCTACGGCGCAGGCGCTCGGCGGTCAACCAGTCGGCGATGCTCATCCCGGTCGCCCGGGCGAAGTGGCGGGTCAGCGTACGGCGGCTCATTGCCACCACTTCGGCCAGCGAATCAAGATTATGCGGCTCGGCAATGTGCTGCTGTAGATAATCCAGCAGGCAGTTCATCCGCGCATCGCGGGTGTTGCGCGGCACCGGCTGGGCGATAAACTGCGCCTGGCCGCCCTCGCGGTGCGGCGGCACGATCATCCGCCGGGCGATCTGGTTGGCGGCGAGGCTGCCAAAACGCTGGCGAATGATATACAGGCAGCAATCGAGCGCCGCCGCGGTCCCCGCCGAGGTAATCACCTTCTGGTCATCGACGTACAGGGCGTTGATATCGAGCCGCACCTGCGGAAACAGGCGCTGGAAATCCTGCTCGAACTCCCAGTGGGTCGCCGCCCGCTTACCGTCGAGCAGCCCGGCGTAGCCAAGGACAAACGCGCCGAGGCACAGGCCGACGATTTCCGCGCCGTTATCGCGCGCTCGAACCAAACTCGCGATCAGCGCCTGCGGCGGGCGCTGGTTAACCTCGCCCCAGTAGGGCACCACCACGATATCGGCCTGTTCCATCGCGGTAAAATCACCGCTGGCATATAGCGCAAAGCCGTCGCGGGCGCTGAGTAATCCCGGCTGTTCGGCGCAAATCTGCAGATTAAAACGTTTGGTTTCCGAGACCGTATCGCCAAACAGCATACAGGGGACGGAATAATGAAACGGGCTAAAGCCCTCTACGGCGACAATCGCCACGTCGGTTAATGTCATCATCCCTTCCCCTTGAGCAGGTTAATAAACAACGGTTTCCCCATCCTGCGGAATACTCACTACCCCGGCAATCTGATTATCCGCGACGTACTGGCGCATCTCTTCGCGGCTCACCAGACAATGGTTAACCGCCTCCAGGTGGATGGCCATGATTTTCGCTTCCGGCAGGGCGAAATGCGCCTTCAGCAGATCCTCTTTACCCATGATGATCGGGCCAAAGCCGATAACGTGAGCGTAACCGGCGTTAAGCACCACCACATCCGGGCGCAGCTTCAGCATGTCGGCTTCGATCTCATCGCGCCAGATGGTATCGCCGACCAGCCACAGCGTCTTCTCCTGCGGATGACGGAACACCACGCCGCAGGCCTCGCCCAGACGTTCAGCCATCGCCGGTACCGCGTAGGTACGGTCGCTGCCATGTTGCCCGGAAGTGGTTTTCTGCAGACTAACGCCGGCAAATTCACTGTCTGCCGACAGCAGGCGGATATCCTGAAATCCCTGGCTGCGCAGCAGCGCGGCGTCAGCCTCATGCTGGACGAAAACCGGCAGGGCTTTCGGGATCGCCGCGATCGCCGCCTCGTCCCAATGATCGTCATGGGTATGGGTGACGATAACCGCGTCAACGTCGATAATCTTTTCGCGGGAAAACGGCAGCGCCACCAGCGGATTACGTAGCTCGCTGCGCGCAGTTCCGGGAAAGCCCGGCCAGGCGCCTTTGTCCGCCAGCATGGGGTCGATCAGGAACTTTTTACCAGCGTATTCAATAATCTGTGTAGCATTGCGGATATGGGTGATGTTCATGTTAGCGTTCCTCTGTGGGGTAATCTGACGAACATCGTACTGAGTACCAGCCTGGCGCAATATGGGCGTTTGGGCAATGATCGATGGAATCGGGCCAACCTGCGACGGTTGCCAATCACAGCCGGCTATGTTGTTCTGAAGGTTAAACTTTCTACAGGAATGGCAGGATGAAGAAGAAACTAACCGCCGCCGATATGCACAACCCGCAGGTCATCGCCGAGACGCCGTGGTTCAGCATGCGCAAGGTAGGTATTGATGTCGCCCCCGGCGAGCGGCGCGACTTTTATTCCATTCACTACCCGCGCCCGGCGGTCGGAATTGTGGCGCTCCAGGATGACAAAGTGCTGCTGATTCGTCATTACCGCTATCTGATCGATAAGGTGGTGTGGGCTATCCCGTCAGGCGGCATCGATGAAGGTGAAGAGCCCGCCGTCGCCGCGCTGCGCGAACTGCGCGAAGAGACCGGCTGGCAGGCGCAACGCGCTGAGGAAATCATCCGCTACAACCCGTCATACGGCAGCAGCGACCAGCTGTTTATCACCTGGCTCGCCACCGATTTAAGCTGGGTTGGCATGGACGCAGATCAGGATGAAGTGATGGAAACCGGCTGGTTTACCTTCGAGGAGATAAACCAGCTGATCGCCCGCGGCGAAATGCCGGACGGGCTGTCTCTGGTGCCGCTACTGCACCTGATGGCGCAGCGTAGATGATTACCAGCCCGGTACCGCGCCGCCGTTGAAGATGGTTTCTGCCGCCTTCGCCACTTCCGGCGACTGGTACGACTGCATAAACTCTTTCACGTTTTCGGCGTCTTTATTGTCTTCACGCGCCACAATGATGTTCACGTATGGCGAGTTTTTGTCTTCAATAAAGATGCCATCGCGCACCGGCGATAACCCGGTTTGCTGCAGGTAGGTGGTGCTGATAATGGCGACATCGACCTTCGGATCGTCCAGCACCCGCGGCAGCTGCGCGCCCTCCAGCTCCATAATTTTCAGGTTGCGCGGGTTGCTGGTGATATCCACCGCCGTCGGCAGCAGGCCGGTGCCCGCTTTGAGGGTAATCAGTTGCTCTTTTTGCAATAACAATAGCGCGCGGCCGAGGTTGGTCGGGTCGTTGGGAATGGCGATGGTCGCGCCATCTTTAATATCGGCAACGGATTTAATCTTGCGCGAATAGCCGGCCATGGGAAAGACGAAAGTATTGCCGATGGCCACCAGGTGGTAGCCGTGCGCTTTGTTGTCTTGTTCCAGATAGGGACGATGCTGGAAGACGTTGGCATCCAGCTCCCCGGCGTTGGTGGCATCGTTCGGCAGCAGCGAGCCGCTAAAGCCCACCAGCTCGACGTCGAGGCCATATTTTTCTTTCGCCACCTTCTTCGCCACTTCCGCCACATCCTGTTCCGCGCCGTTAATCACGCCGACTTTTATGTGTTTGGCATTGTCATTCTTCTGGTCACAGCCCGCTAACAGCAGGCCAGCCAGCATCACTGCCGCCGCCGTGCGTAAACGCCATTTCATCGTTAGTACCCCGTCAGTCCATGGAAAATCATTATTATTTTTCGAGCAAAACTATAACGATTTTGTGCTCGATTTTTAAATACGAAAAGGTATCAATAAGATGAAAATCGTCTAAGCGCGGGATGAAGCGATGGCCAGCAGCTCCCCGGTAGCGCTTGCGCTTACCGGGGCTACCGGCCGAATGCCCAACCGTAGCCCGGATGAGGCGTTAGCCGACATCCGGGACTCTTCCCCGGTAGCGCTTACGCTTACCGGGGCTACCGGCCGAATGCCTAACCGTAGCCCGGATGAGGCGTTAGCCGACATCCGGGACTCTTCGCCGGTAGCGCTTACGCTTACCGGGGCTACCGACCGAATGCCCAACCGTAGCCCGGATGAGGCGTTAGCCGACATCCGGGACTCTTCCCCGGTAGCGCTTGCGCTACCGGGGCTACCGACCGAATGCCCAACCGTGGCCCGGATGAGGCGTTAGCCAACGTCCGGGACTCTTCCCCGGTAGCGCTTACGCTTACCGGGGCAACCGGCCGAATGCCCAACCGTAGCCCGGATGAGGCGTTAGCCGACATCCGGGACTCTTCCCCGGTAGCGCTTACGCTTACCGGGGCTACCGGCCGAATGCCCAACCGTGGCCCGGATGAGGCGTTAGCCGATATCCGGGACTCTTCCCCGGTAGCGCTTACGCTTACCGGGGCTACCGACCGGATACCCAACCGTAGCCCGGATGAGGCGTTAGCCGACATCCGGGACTCTTCCCCGGTAGCGCTTACGCTTACCGGGGCAACCGTAGCCGGGGAAATACGCTTAACTCAGGTCGACGTTTTTGCTGGCGAACAGCCAGGTGAGCACAAAACCGCATAGATACGAAACCGCCAGACCGCCGGCGTACACCGCCATCCCGGCATAAATTCCGCTTCCGGAGGTCATCAGCGGCAACGCCACCAGCCCCGAGGGGCCGAACACCGTGTTCAGGCCGACCGGCAGCCCCAGCCAGGCAATCAGGCCCACGAAGAAACCGCCGCAGGCGCCGCCGATACAGGCGGTAATAAACGGTTTCATACGCGGCAGGGTTACGCCGTAAATCAGCGGTTCGCCAATGCCGAGGAAGCCTGGAATGATCGCTCCTTTGATCTGGGTTCGCAGCAGCGAATCGCGCTTCGCGCGCCAGAACAGCGCCAGCGCCGCGCCCACCTGCCCGGCCCCGGCCATCGCCAGGATCGGGAACAGCGAGTTAAAGCCCTGCGCATCCACCAGCGCAAAATAGACCGGCACAAACCCCTGATGCACGCCGAACATCACCGCCAGCAGGAACAGCCCGGCCAGCACCGCCGAGCCAAACGGATTGCCGTTAAGATGCAGGAACAGCCACGACATACCGGTAAACAGCCAGCCGCCAATCGGCATAATCACCGTAAAGGTCACCGCGCCCATAATCAGCAGCGTCACCGCCGAGGTGAGGATCATATCGAGGTTAGCGGGCATTATCCGCCGCACCTGACGCTCCACCCACGCGCCAAGAATCGAGGCGATTAGCACGCCGATAATATTGCCGCGCGGGTCGATACCGTGGCCGAAGAAGGTCGAAATTCCGGCGTAGAATCCGCTGGTTGCTTCCGGGTTGTAGCCCAGCACGAACAGCGAGGCGATAATCGCGCCGTTCACGCCCGAACCGCCGAAGGCTTTCTGAGCGTTATAGCCAATCAGGATACTCAGGAAGGTAAACATCCCTTTGCTGAATACCTTCATGTAGCCAATCAGCGCCACCAGGCTGGCGTTAGGGTGCGCGTTCTCCAGCACGAAGATTTGTTCCGCCAACGTGGCAAAGCCCAGCAGCAGACCGACGGCGATGAATCCGGGGATCAACGGCGTAAAGATAGTGGCGAACTTCGCGAGAAATTTCTGTACCCCGCTGGTCTGTTTGCTCTTCAGCGCCTGCTTTTTTTCCGCCGCCATATCCGCCAGCGAGGCGGCTGCCTGCGGCGCCGCGTCCATCAGGCCGTTCATCATTTCCGCGGCGGTCTGCGCCTTGCCGGGGCCTAATACCACCTGGAACTGTTCATCGCTGACGATAACCCCCATCACGCCGTCAATCTGGCGAATGGCGGCGCTATCGGCCAGGCTTTCATCGCGCAGGGTCAAGCGCAGGCGCGTCATGCAGTTACCCGCCTGCGCCACGTTTGCGGCCCCGCCGACGTGGGCCAGGATCCGCGCTATCATCTCTTTCGTTATTTTTGCCATTGCCTGTTACCTGTCTGTCGGCGCTCAGGTGTTGCCTAGCGCCTTGCGGATATAACCGTTGTTTTTCGCCAGCAGCGACTGCGCTTCTGCGGCGCTTAAGTCAGCCAACACCATCACAATCGCCGTCTTACAGTGGCGGCCGCAGGCATCCAGCGCATTCTGCGCGGTGGCGCGATCGCAATCGGTCGCTTCCATCACGATAGACACCTGGCGCTCAATCAGCTTGGCGTTGGTCGCTTCCACATCAACCATCAGGTTGCTGTAGACCTTACCGATGCGGATCATCGCCCCGGTGGAGATCATGTTCAGCACCAGTTTCTGTGCGGTGCCGGCTTTCAGGCGGGTCGATCCGGTAACCACTTCCGGGCCGACCACCGGGGTAATTGCGACATCCGCCAGCTGCGCCATTTCACCGTGCGGGTTACAGCTGACGATAGCGACAAACGCATTCTGGCTATGGGCGTATTCCATCGCGCCAATGACGTACGGCGTACGCCCGCTGGCCGCCAGCCCCACCAGCACATCACGGTTGCTGAAGTTAAGGTTCTGCAGATCCATCGCCCCTTGCGCTTTATTGTCTTCCACGTTTTCCACGGCGCTCAGAATCGCTTTATGTCCGCCGGCGATAATCCCCACCACCTGCTCCGGACGGGTGCCAAAGGTTGGCGGGCATTCGCTGGCGTCCAGGATACCCAAACGCCCCGACGTACCGGCGCCGATGTAAATCAGCCGCCCGCCGGCCCGCAGCGCCGCCGCCACTTTATCCACGACTTCCGCTATCTGCGGCAAGTAAGGCGTTATCGCCTGCGCCACCAGCTGATCTTCATGGTTTATCACCGTCAGCATGTCGACGGTGGAGAGGGTGTCAATGTTGGCGCTGTTGGCGTTGCGTCGCTCGGTCAGCAGTTTGCTCAGGTCGATACTCATAAAAACCTCGTTATTCTCAGTTGCGCGCAGTATAAGGAATTTTTTATTCCATTCATGTGAAGAGTATCACGATTAATACGCTGGGGATAATAGGAGAATTGTAGGTATATCCAGAGATGTTGCGGTAATAAAGGTGGAATATTTTATTACCGCAACCTGGAGTTAACGCATGTGCCAGGAGTGATTAAGGTGCTATAACGCGTCCGAAGAGGAACATTAACTGGCGCCGCCGCCCAGCGATTGCCAGAGCGTAATGCGGTTATTGAGGTCGGTCTGCTGCAGCGACAGCAGCGTCGCCTTCGCCGACCATAGCGTCCGCTGGGCGGTCAGCACCGACAGATAATCGCCGACCCCAGCCTGGTAACTCTTCATCGCGATATCCAGCGACTTCTGCTCGGCGGCAACATACTGCTGCTGGGCATCGAGCTGTTCACTCAGCGTTTCCCGGCGCGCCAGCGCATCGGCAACGTCCTTAAAGGCGCTCTGAATGGATTTCTCGTAGGTGGCAATCAGCCCCTTTTTCTCAGCCTGCGCATAGCGTAGCTGCGCCAGATTACTGCCGCCGGTGAACAGCGGCAGGCTGATGGACGGGGCGAACGACCACACCTGCATGCCATGGCTAAACAGCGACGATAGCGAATCGCTGCCGACCCCGGCGCTGGCGGTCAGCGAAATGGAGGGGAAAAAGTTCGCTCGCGCCGCACCGATATCGGCATTAGCGCTCTTGAGATTATGTTCCGCCTCCTGAATATCCGGCCGGCGCAACAGTACCGATGATGATACCCCCGCCGGCACCAGCGCGATGCTGTTATCCCCCAGGCTCTCCAGCGTACCGGGCAGCAGGCTCTCCGGCGCGGTTTCCCCCGCCAGCAGGTTAATGGCGTTTTTATCCTGCGCCACCAGCGTACGGTAGCTGGCGACGCTGGCTCGCGCCTGCTGATAGACGCTTTCCGCCGAACTTAAATCACCGGCGGAGGCGGTGCCCACCGCCATCTGGCGAGCGACGATTTTGCGCGAGTTCTCCGCGCTATCCATCGTCTGCTGCGCCAGCGCCAGATTGCTATTATCCGTCGCCAGCGTCACCCAGGCGGTGGTCAAATCGGCAATCATCGTCAGTCGGGTATTTTGCGCGGTGAATTCGCTGGCAAGCCAGCTTTCTCGCGCCGCACGCGACAGGCTCTGGTTCTTGCCGAACAAGTCCAGTTCGAAGCTCGAGACCGCGCCGTCAGCCTGCGAGGTAGAACTTAAGCCGCTGGCGATCGTTTTGCTGCGGGTATGGCTCAGCTCGGCATCGACGGTGGGAAACAACGATGCGCGCGTTTCGCCATACTGGGCGCGAGCGGCTTCAATATCGGCCAATGCTTTTTGCACATCGCGGTTGCTATTAAGCGCGATGCTGACCACTTTTTTTAACCGCACATCATTGACCACTTTTTGCCAGTCGCCGACCACCGCCGTTGATTCGCCGTGTGCGCCGGGAAGGGTCGCCGGCACCGGCGCGGCCGGGCGCTCGTAGTGCGGGTCAAGAGAGACACAGCCCGCGGTCAGGAGCGCGATAAACATTAAACTCAAACGAAACATAACTTACTCCTGAGAAGGACGTGGGCGGGTAAAGAGACGCTTCACCAACACAAAGAACAGCGGGACGAAGAACACCGCTAGCAGCGTCGCCGTCAGGGTGCCGCCGATAATCCCGGTACCAATCGCCACGCGGCTGTTGGCCCCGGCGCCGGTAGCAATGGCCAGCGGCAGTACCCCGGCGATAAATGCCAGCGAGGTCATGACAATCGGGCGCAGACGGGTCTGCGCGGCGCGGATCGCCGCCCGCGAGAGCGAATAGCCCTCATCCACCGCGGATTCAGCGAACTCAACGATAAGAATGGCGTTCTTCGACGACAGGCCAATGGTCGTCAACAGCGCCACCTGGAAATAGACGTCATTACTTAAGCCGCGCAGCGTGGCCGCCAGCGCCGCGCCAAGCAGGCCTAACGGGATGACCATGATCACCGAGAACGGCACTGACCAGCTTTCATACAGCGCCGCCAGGCACAGGAACACCACCAGAATCGAAATGGCGTACAGGCTCATCGCCTGGCCGCTGGCCAGTTTTTCCTGCAGCGAAATACCGCTCCATGCCCAGGTGGAACCCGCCGGCAGGCTATCGGCCAGTTTTTCCATTTTGTCCATTGCCGCCCCTGAGCTGAAGCCCGCGGCGTTTTCCCCCTGGATCTCAAAGGCGGCCGAGCCGTTGTAGCGTACCAGGCTTTCCGGGCCGTATTCCCAATGGGTGGTGGCGAACGCGGTGAACGGCGTCATGCTGTTATCGCTGCCGCGGACAAACCATTTACCAAGATCGGACGGCACGGCGCGCGCGTCGCTCTCGCCCTGGATATAGACCTTTTTCACCCGGCCGCGATCGATAAAGTCGTTGACGTACGTGCCGCCCCAGGCGCTGGAGAGCGTATCGGTCACGTCGCTGAGCGACAGCCCCAGCGAGACGGCTTTGTTGTTATCGATATCCACCTGCAGCTGTGGCATTTGTGGCAGATCGTTGGCGCGAACCGACTGCAGTTCGCCGCTCTGATTGGCTGCGGCCAGCAGTTGGCTGCGCAGCTTCATCAGGCTATCGCGATCGGTACCCCCGCTGGCCATCAGCTCGAAAGTGAAGCCATTACTTTGCCCAAGGCCGTCCACCGATGGCGGCGTCATAGCGAACAGGGTGGCGTCGCGGATCGCGCCCAGCTCTTTGTTGGCGCGCAGCGCAATGGCCTGCGCGGTATTTTCGTCGCCTTTGCGCTGCGACCAGTTTTTCAATGAGACGAAGGCCATACCGGCATTCTGACCGCTGCCGCTGAAACTGAAGCCGTCGACGGTGAAGATAACCTCGGTATTGGCTTTCTCTTTGGTGAGGAACCAGTTGGTCACCTGACGGCGCACCTCGGCGGTACGCACCGCGGTCGCCCCGGCAGGCAAGGTGTACTGGACCATGATTTCGCCCTGATCCTCCACCGGCAGGAAGCTGCCCGGCAGTTTCCACATCGCCAACGCCATCGCCCCGCAAATCAAGGCGTAAGCGCCCATCATCACCGCGCCGCGGCGTAGGCCGCCGAGTACGCGACGCTGGTAGCCCTCTTCCGTACGCCCCCACAGGCGATTAAAGGCGCCGAAGAATCCTTTGTCATGAGGTTTGGAGTGGCTTAGCAGCGCGCCGCACAGCGCCGGAGTGAGGGTTAGCGCTACCACCACCGACAGCATCATCGCCGAGATAATCGTCACCGAGAACTGGCGATAGATTACCCCGGTCGAACCGCCGAAAAAGGCCATTGGCAGGAATACCGCCGACAGCACCAGGGCGATCGCCACCAGCGCGCCGGAGATTTCGCCCATCGATTTTTCGGTGGCTTCGCGAGCGGGCAGCCCTTCGTCGCGCATAATACGTTCGACGTTTTCCACCACCACAATGGCATCATCCACCAGCAGGCCGATCGCCAGCACCATGGCGAACAGCGTCAGGGTATTAATGGAGTAGCCGAACAGCGCCAGCACCCCAAAGGTGCCAAGTAACACGACCGGTACCGCTACCGCCGGAATGAGCGTCGCGCGGAAATTCTGCAGGAACAGATACATTACGCAGACCACGAGAATAATCGCTTCAAACAGGGTCTGAATGACGTCCTCGACCGAGATTTTGATGAACTCGGTGCTGTCTTTCGGGTAGGCGATATCGTAGCCCTGCGGCATTTGACGCTGGAATTCAGCGATTTTGCTTTTCACCAGCGTTGCGGTATCCAGCGCGTTGGCGCCGGGTGCCATCATCACCGCAATCCCGGCTGCGGGGTGGCCGTTCAGATTAGCGGTAGCGGTGTAATCCTCGCTGCCCATCTCCACCCGCGCGACATCGCTCAGGCGCACCACCGAACCGTCGGACTGGCTCTTTACAATGATCGCTTTGAACTGGTCAGGAGTTTGCAGCCGCGACTGCGCGCGCACGGTGGCGGTCAATTGCTGGGCATTGGACGACGGTAGCGCGCCGATTTTACCCGCGGAAACCTGCACGTTCTGCGCCTCAATAGCCGACTGTACGTCGGAAGGCATCAACGAGTAAGAGGCGAGTTTGGTCGGGTCCATCCAGACGCGCATCGCGTATTCGGCGCCGAATACCTGCAGGCTGCCGACGCCCTCCACGCGCGCCAGCGGGTCCTGCATATTGCTGACCAGCCAATCGGAGATATCAGAACTGGTGGCGCGGTTGGTTTTGTCATACACCGCGAGGATTAACAGGAAACTGCTTTGCGATTTTTCTACCGTTACGCCAGATTGCTGTACTTCACTCGGCAGACGCGATTCCGCCTGCTGCACTTTGTTTTGTACCTGTACCTGCGCAGTATCCGGATCCGTTCCCTGCTCAAAGGTGACGGTAATACTTACCGTACCATCCGAACTGCTGGTGGAGGTGAAATAAAGTAAGTTATCCAGTCCGGTGAGCTGCTGCTCGATAACCTGGGTGACGCTGTTTTCCAGGGTTTCTGCGGAAGCTCCGGTATAGGTAGCGGATATTTTGACCGCCGGCGGGGCGACGTCCGGATATTGTCCCACCGGCAGCGTGCGGATCGCCAGCGCCCCGGCAAGCATGATAAGGATAGCGATCACCCAGGCAAAGACCGGGCGACGTACGAAGAAACGGGAGAACATCAGGCATTGCCTCCGTTATTTTTGACGGCAACGGCCTTCACCGCTTGTCCGGGGGACACTTTACCGGTGCCTTCGACAATCAGCTTGTCGCCCGCTTTCAGACCGCTCAGCACCAGCCATTTATCGCCGTAGGTATCGCCGGTTTGCACGGTACGCTGCTCAACGTTGTTGTCGGCATTGACAACCAGCGCCGTGGCGTCGCCTTTGGCATCGCGGGTGATACCCTGCTGCGGCGCGAGGATCGCGTCGTTCATGATGCCTTCATCGATACGCGCGCGGACAAACATTCCCGGCAGCAGGACGTGCTGCGGGTTGGGGAAGATGGCGCGCAGGGTCACCGAGCCAGTGGATTCATCGACGGCGACTTCGGTGAGCGCCAGGCGCCCTTTTTCGGGATAGGTACTGCCATCTTCAAGGGTTAACGTCACGCTGAGGGTATCGCTATTGCTGGCCAGGCTCTGCCTGCGTAAGCGCAGGAGATCGACACTGGATCGCGTCAGATCGACATACATGGTGTCGAGGCCGCGGATCGTCGCCAGCGCGGTATCCTGGTCGGCAGAGACCAGCGCTCCCGGCGTAACCGAGGAGATGCCGATGCGCCCGGCAATCGGCGCGGTGACGGTGGTCCAGTTCAGGTTGATGCGCGCGCTCTCGAGCGCCGCTTTTTTCGACTCCACGCTGGCCTTGTCCTGGGCGCAGGCGGAGGCAGCGTCATCGGCATCCTGGCGAGAGACGCCGTTATCTCTGACCAACGACGCGTAGCGTTGGGCTTTCTGGCAATCAGAGACCACCAGCGCCTGGGCCTGCTTCAACGCGGCCGCCGCTTCGTTCCAGGCGGCGCGATAACTGGAGGGATCGATCTGGTAAAGGGCCTGCCCGGCCTTCACCATATCGCCTTCGGTAAACAGGCGCTTCTGAATGATGCCGCCGACCTGCGGGCGCACTTCGGCGCTGAGCGAGGCGGTAGTGCGGCCAGTCAGTTGGCTGACCACCGGCACCGGCTGGGCTTGCAGCGTAACAATTCCCACCTCCGGCGTGGGTTGTTGCGGCGCAGTTGTCTGCGCATTATCGCATCCGCTCAGGAGAAATAATGCTGTCGCGATGGGGGCTATGATGTGTTTCATTTTATTTTCTCAAGATGTAAGACGTCCCCCCGTGAATTAAATCGCGAGGAAAAGAGGGGCGCTGCGGCATTTTCGTCTCAATGGAAATATCGCAATGAAGCTTAGATGTTCCTTAACACTATTATTATTGTGGGGATTCTCAGCCCGCCCTTTCGAAAGTCATGGAAAGGTTATTTCGCTTACTTTGAAGGACAAAATTAAGACAAAAAATAATGGAGAAAATAAGAATATTTTGTGAAAGTCAGTAGAGGAAAATATAACGATAGCCTGTGCAACTGGAGAAACTTAATGGCTCTAATAATTACAAAAAGCATTAATCCCGACGATCAACAAGAATTGTTTGCCGGCCTACGGCAGTATAATCAGCAGTATCTCGACGCAGATCAGTTTAGCGATCTGGGCATTTACTCCCGCGATGAGCAAGCGGTGATGCGCGGCGGGCTTATCGCCAAACGCAAAGGCAACTGGCTGTGTATCGAATACCTGTGGGTGAGCGAAGCGACGCGCGGCAATGGTCTGGGCCGCGAGCTTATGCAGGAAGCGGAACGACAGGCGCAGGCGTTGGGCTGCAGTCATTTGCTGGTCGATACCTTTAGCTTCCAGGCGCTGCCGTTTTATCAGAAATTAGGCTATCAGTTGCAGATGTCGCTGCCCGATTTCCCGCACGCGGGTATGCAGCGGCACTACTTGTCGAAAGCGCTGTAACGATAACCGCGGATAAGGCGCGACTTTTGCGCCGGATGGCGGCTACGCCTTATCCGGCCTACAGTTCTTAGGTAGCCCGGACAAGGCGCAACGCGCCGCCTCCGGGAAAATCCCTGCGCCAGGAGAGTCATAACGCAGAAGCAGTGTCGGCATCTGAATTAACACCTTAACCGCCGACCCCGTGGCCCATTAACGCCAGCGCGTGGCTCACAATGGTCTGCCGGGTTACCGCCTGTAAACGCGGATCGCTATGGATGCGCGAGAACGGCACCAGCACCAGGCTAATCACCGTGGTAAACAGCAGCTCCGGCGCCAGCGCCGGGTTAATTTTCCCCTCCTGCTGCCAGCGGCGAACCGTCTCCAGCATCACCTGAAAACGCTCCTCGCCGAAGCGCGCATCCATGTGCTGGCGCAGCATCGGCATCTCGCCGATGATCTCCTGCATCCACAGCGGCGCGAACCAGGCATTTTGCTCCGCCATGTCCGCCAGCGTCTCAACCATCATCGTCAACGCCGTCACCGGATCCTGCGGATGGTCGACAAATATGCGGCTGATATCGTTGCGCAGCGGCATAAAGCGCTCTTCCAGCAAATTCTCAATCAGCGCTTCACGCGACGTAAAATAGTAATTCAGCATCGCCGGCGTCACCCCGGCCTCTTTGGCAATGGCATTTAGCGACACACGGGCCGCGCCGTGACGAGCAAACAGCGCCAGGGCGATATCGATCAACTGCTCGCGGTTAGCGGTTCCCGGCTTTTTACCGCGTGGCCGACCGGGGCGGCGCGGCGCTTCATTAGCTTTTTGTGCTGGCATATGTTGGCGATCTCTTGACCCGATTCATCATTTCCCTAAATATTAATTATGCATTTAATTAATTTCAAGCGAGTGATGCAATGACATCTGAAGTCGCAAGCCAACCGGCGCCGTCAATCCGCCTGCTGTTCAGCGCCCTGCTGCTGGTGATGCTGCTGTCGGCGCTGGACCAGACCATCGTCTCCACCGCCTTGCCTACTATCGTTGGCGAGCTCGGCGGGCTGGATAAACTCTCGTGGGTGGTCACCGCCTATATCCTCAGCTCGACCATCGTAGTGCCGCTGTACGGTAAATTCGGCGATCTGTTCGGGCGTAAAATCGTGCTGCAGGTGGCGATCGTGTTGTTTCTTGCCGGTTCCGCGCTTTGCGGGCTGGCGCAGAACATGACGCAATTGGTACTGATGCGCGCGCTACAGGGGCTCGGCGGCGGCGGCCTGATGGTGATCAGCATGGCGGCGGTCGCCGACGTTATCCCTCCTGCCAACCGCGGACGCTATCAGGGGCTGTTCGGCGGCGTCTTCGGCCTGGCGACGGTTATCGGCCCGCTGATCGGCGGTTTCCTGGTACAGCACGCCTCGTGGCGCTGGATTTTCTATATCAACCTGCCGCTGGGTCTGTTCGCGCTGCTGGTTATCGGCGCGGTATTCCACAGCAGCAACAAACGCAGCCAGCATCAGATTGACTGGCTGGGGGCGATTTACCTCAGCATGGCGCTGTTGTGCATCATCCTGTTTACCTCGGAAGGCGGCAGCGTCCATGCGTGGAATGACCCGCAGCTGTGGTGCATTCTGGCCTTCGGCATCGTGGGGATCATCGGCTTTATCTATGAAGAACGGATCGCCGCCGAGCCGATTATTCCGCTGTCGCTATTCCGCAACCGCAGCTTCCTGCTGTGTAGTCTGATTGGCTTTGTTATCGGCATGTCGCTGTTCGGTTCGGTCACTTTCCTGCCGCTCTATCTGCAGGTGGTGAAAGAGGCGACGCCAACCGAGGCCGGGTTACAGTTAATCCCGCTGATGGGCGGCCTGTTGCTGACCTCGATCATCAGCGGCCGGGTGATTAGCCACACCGGGAAATACCGGATTTTCCCGATTATCGGTACCCTGCTCGGCGTGACCGGCATGGTGCTGCTGACCCGCATCACCATACATTCGCCAATGTGGCAGCTCTATCTGTTTACCGGCGTGCTCGGCGCGGGCCTGGGGCTGGTGATGCAGGTACTGGTGCTGGCGGTACAGAACGCAATGCCGGCGCAGATGTACGGCGTCGCCACCTCCGGTGTGACCCTGTTCCGCTCAATTGGCGGCTCCATCGGCGTGGCATTGTTCGGCGCGGTCTTTACCCATGTGCTGCAAAATAACCTGCAGAAACTGTTGCCGGAGGGCGCGGCGCTGCCGCCAGCCATGAACCCGGTGGCGGTACAGCATCTGCCAACGGCGATCCGCCTCGATTATCTCGACGCCTTCGGCGCGGCGATCCATGCGGCGTTCCTGATGGCGGCCTGCATTATGGCCGTCGCGTTTGTTCTTTCCTGGCTATTGAAGGAGGCGCCGCTGAAAACCGCGGCGCATTAAGCGGCCCCGGCAATACGCAGCAAGGACTGGCGCAGCGCCGGCGCGGCAAAATCGATAAATTTCCGCAGCTTAAGCGGCGCCAGCTCCCGCGCGGTATATAACAAATGAACCGGCGCGGGCTCCGGCTCGACGCTTTCCAGCAGCAGACGCAGTTCCCCGCAGCGCAGGCCATCCAGCGCCTGATAGTGCAGCAAGCGGGCCACCCCAACGCCCAGCCGGGCGGCATCGGCGGCGCTCTCCGGCGTGGTGACGGCTAACACCGGCGGCAGATGAATGAGCTGGTCCTCGCGCTCAACGGCGCGAAAGCGCCAGCCGCGATAGGGCATCGGCGATTCAATACGGATGATCGGCATCGCCGCCAGATCGCGCGGACGCTGCGGTTCGCCGTATTTCGCCAACAGCGCGGGATGGGCGCAGGCGACAATGCGCATCGCACCCAGCCGGGTCGCCACCATGCTGCTATCAGCCAGTTCGCCAATCCGTACCGCCAGATCGATATGGTCACCGACCAGATCGGCATTACTGTCGCTGAGTAACAAACGTACGCGAATCTGCGGATAACGGGCGATAAATTCACTAATAACTGGCAGAACGTGCTGTCGACCAAACATGGTCGGCGCGGAGATCACCAGCTCGCCCTTCGGCTCCTGGTATTCACCCGTTGCCCGGCGTTCGGCGTTTTCCACCTCTTCGAGGATCCGCCGCGCGGCGGCGACATAATCGACGCCGGCATCGGTGAGGGTGAGTTTACGGGTAGTGCGCGTCAATAAACGGACTCCCAGCGCGCTCTCCAGCTCGCCGATATTACGGCTCACGGTCGTCAACGGCGTATTCAGCGCCCGCGCCGCCGCCGACATACTGCCCAGTTCAGTGACTTTCACCAGCAGCGCCATAGCGCTTAATCGGTCCATTATTCTCCCGTTATCCGGAAAGATGATTACCAGATAAGCAGTATTATCATTTTTCACAGCACAGTCCATGATAGCCCCCTACCTTCAGGAGGCGTTATGGCAGCAACCTTTCTCGATATCGCGATCACCCCGGATGTCATGGATGTGCAACATGAAATGGGCAGCGACCAGCTGTGGCAAACGCCGCACAGCCGCCGTCAGGCGGATCGCTTCGGCGCCAGCGAAGAGGGGATGATCGCCACCCGCGACAGTTTTTATCTGGCGACGGTGTCGCAAAGCGGCTGGCCCTACATTCAGCATCGCGGCGGCCCGCCGGGTTTTCTGCGCCTGCTGGATGACACCACGCTGGCCATGGCCGATTTCGGCGGTAATCGCCAGTACATCACCACCGGCAACCTGCGCGGCAGCGACCGGGCCTGCCTGTTTTTGATGGATTACCCGCGCCGTGCCAGGCTGAAAATCTACGCCACCGTCGAGGTGCTGGCGGCGGAAGAGCAGCCTGAGCTGCTGGCGTTAGTGACGCCGGCAAACTACCGCGCCCGCATCGAACGCCTGTTTCGTTTTCATCTGCAGGCTTTTGACTGGAACTGCCCGCAGCACATTACGCCGCGCTACAGCGCACAGCAGGTCGCGGAATACAGCCAGAGCCTGCAAGAGCGTATTCATGAACTGGAGCAGGAGAATCAGCGCCTGCAGCAACAATTATCCCCAAAAGGAGAGTCCTGATGAGCGAACAACGTCCCCCGTTACCGCCGTTTACCCGCGACAGCGCCGCGCAGAAGGTGCGCGCCGCCGAAGATGGCTGGAACAGCCGCGATGCGCAAAAAGTCGCGCTGGCATACACCGTGGATAGCGAATGGCGCAACCGCAGCGAATTTGTCCACGGACGGGGGCAAATCGTGGAGTTTCTGCAGCGAAAATGGCGTAAAGAGCTGCAATACCGGCTGATTAAGGAGCTATGGGCATGGCAGGATAATCGCATCGCCGTACGCTTCGCCTATGAGTGGTGCGACGACAGCGGCAACTGGTTTCGTTCGTACGGCAATGAAAACTGGCAGTTTGATGAGCACGGCCTAATGTCCACGCGCTACGCCTGCATCAACGATTTGCCGATCGCGGAAAGCGAGCGCCTGTTCCACTGGCCTCAGGGTCGCCGCCCTGACGATCATCCGGGGCTAAGCGAACTGGGACTGTAAACAGGCGCGCGACGACGGGTTAATCGGCTTTCGGGAAGTCCACTACCGTGTCGTTAACCCGGTTCACCATGTTGGTGAACAGGATGGCGCTGACGGCGCTGATGATCTCAATCACCTGCTGGTCGCTAAAACCGGCGTGACGCAGCGCGGCGACATCCGCTTCCGGCAGCGTACCGGTGGTGGTCACCAGGGTTTGGGCGAATTTCACCAGCGCGTCCAGGTGCGCATCTTCCGTATACTCGCCGCGGCGCAGGGCGTGGATTTGCTCGCCGCTGAAGCCCGCTTTTTTGGCCATCAGGGTATGGGCGGCCAGGCAGTAATCACAGCCGGTCGCTTCGCTGACCGATAAATTAATCGCTTCCAGCTCCTGCGCGCTGAGGCTGCTTTTATGCAGCATCGCGTTGTGCGCCAGCGCCTGCTGCAGCGCCGCCGGCGAGTGGCCGCCGATGGTCAGATAGGCATTCGGCACTTTACCCATCGCTTTTTTAATTCCGGCGAAAATATCGGCGGCTTTCCCGGTAGCATCTTGTTCACGGATATCGGCTAAACGGCTCATGGTGTACTCCTGTTATTTGAGGGTATGTTGTGGCAATGGAGACATCTTAGTGGTCGGCGACGTGCTAGACTGGCGTTCTTCGTCTCATTTTTTTGTCTTATCGTCTCAGGAGTCGCATGGATAGTTTGAGCCATCTGTTGACGCTGCTGGCCCCGCGTTGCGAAGTGAATCTGCATTGCCGTTTCGGCGGCCGCTGGCAGGCCGGACACGATCAAATGCGAGCGGGCGTGGTGCCGTGGCACTTTGTGTTGCGCGGCGAAGGGCGGTTAACCGTCGGTCATCAAACCCGCCACATGCGCGCCGGCGACGTGATCCTGCTGCCGCACGGTTCGCCGCATCTGATGGAGAGCCTGGTGGAGTGGGGCCAGGTACTGCCCGTCGCCCATCGCTTTAACGGCACGCTAACGGAAGTGCGTACCGCCGTGGAAAGCGACGCGCTGGAGATGCTGTGCGGCGAGTTTTACTTCGGCCCGCACGTCGACTGGCTGTTCGCCGAAGAGTCGGCGCTTATCCATTTACATACCGATGAGCGCGAAGATTGCCCGGAGCTGGATATATTGCTTAACGTACTGGTACGCGAAAGCCTGGCGGAACATCCCGGCGGCAGCGCTATCGTGCGCAGCCTTGGCGATACGCTGCTGGTGCTGCTGTTACGTACCCTGCTCGGCGCGCAGGAGCCGCCGGGCGGCCTGTTGCGCCTGATGAGCGATACGCGGCTGATGCCGGCCGTTCTCGCGGTGCTGGCCGCGCCGGAACAGCCGTGGACTATCGAGAGCATGGCGGCGCGGGCGTTTTTATCGCGCGCCACCTTCGCCCGCCATTTTGCCCGCGTCTATCATCTGACGCCGCAGGCGTGGCTGTCGCAGCTACGGATGGCGATGGCCGCTCGCCTGCTGCATCTCGATCGCCAGGCGCGGCTGGAAGTGATTGCCGAACGCTGCGGTTTTCAATCACAGGCTTCATTTGCGAAAACCTTTAAAAAACACTACGGCATGACGCCGGGCGAGTGGCGTCGGCAGTAAAGCGCGCGCCGCGTCATCGCCGTGCTATGATTCCTGCTTTGCGCTATTTCACGCGAGGGAAAAATGGGTTCCAGCAAAAGAGGGATGTTGAACGTATTGATCGCCGCCGTCCTGTGGGGCAGTTCCGGGGTCTGCGCGCAGTACATTATGCAGCAAAGTCAGATGTCATCGCCCTATCTGACCATGATCCGCCTGCTGTTCGCCGGGCTGATTTTGCTGATGCTCGCTTTCGTTCACGGCGACAAGATTTTCCGCGTCATGCAAAACCGCAAAGATGCCCTTAGCCTGCTGTTTTTCTCGCTGGTCGGCGCGTTAACCGTGCAGTACACCTTCCTGATGACTATCGAGAAGTCGAACGCCGCCACCGCCACGGTGCTGCAGTTTTTGTCGCCGACGATTATCGTCGCCTGGTTCGCGCTGGCGCGTAAGGCGCGGCCCAGTCCCTTTGTGCTGCTGGCGATTGGCACCTCGCTTGCCGGCACCTTCCTGCTGGTCACCCACGGCAACCCGACCTCGCTCTCCATCTCGCCGGCGGCGCTGTTCTGGGGGATCGCTTCTGCCTTCGCGGCGGCGTTTTATACCACCTATCCCTCAACGCTTATCGCCCGCTACGGCACACTGCCGATCGTCGGCTGGAGCATGCTGATTGGCGGGGCGATGCTGTTGCCGTTTTATGGCAGCCAGAGCGCGAATTTTGTGGTGAACGGCCGTCTGCTGCTGGCGTTTTTCTATCTCGTGGTGATCGGCACCTCGCTGACCTTCAGCCTATATCTCAACGGCGCCCAGCAGATTGGCGGCGCGAAAGCGGGGATCCTCAGCTGCGCCGAGCCGCTGAGCAGCGCCCTGCTCTCTCTATTGCTGTTGGGCATTACCTTTACTCTGCCGGACTGGCTGGGGACGCTGTTGATTCTCTCTTCGGTCATTCTTATCGCGGTGGATTCCCGGCGGCGGGTACGCGCGGCGTAATAGCAATTGTCTGATTTTAAACAACAAAAAATGCCTAACATTTGCGCAATTCACCTGCTGCGCATATAGTTGACTGAAGCGAAAAGTGAAGGAGAAGCGCCATGAAAGCGTGTTGGATGTTGTGTCTGGTTACTGCCCTTAGCGCCAGCGCGGCGTGGGCCGAATCGCCGCTGCAAAGCCTGCAGTTTGAGCAGCAAAAACAGCAGGTGTTGAAAGCGGTGAAGGAAAAATGCGCCCCGGCGAGCACCCTCAGCGATAACGATTTCGCCAATAAAATCCTCGCCTCGAAAGACAACCAGAGTTACGTTCGCGAAGCGACGCTGGCGAAAGAGCGCAATAATCAAAAAGGCTATCTGGCCGCCATTGATAAAATTCGCTGCCCGGGTAAATAACCCGCAGTGATGCAGGCGGATATTCATATGTTTAAAGTACTACCCCTCCGCCTGCAGCACTGTCACGACGTGGCGCTCAGCATGAGCAAAGCCAGCACTATGCAGTTGCAACAGTTGAAGGCACAGCTTGCCGCAGAAATGGGGGCGCCTGTAGGAATCCATACCATGGGGATCCCGGCAGCATTTAGCACGCTCGGAATAACTATCAGTCTTGCTATTCCGCAGTTGTGGTTAGGCTACTGCATCCTGAGCGTACTCCATCAGCCTGCCGAAAGCGTGTTTGCGTGGGTAGTGCTGATTTCGTTGCTGATCGCTGGTATCAACGGCATCACGATGTTTATGATCGGCAAAGGCAGCATGCGCGCCGTGCGAGTGCATATTATGTTAGCGGTGATGAGTCTGGTATTAACGGTGGTCTACCTGCTTTACGCACTGAGTGACGCCTCTTACCCGGGAGTTAATCTAACAGCGGCACTGGTGGGCGCCATTATGTTGCTGCTCAGCGGCGTCTGTATCCATTCCACCGCCTTTTATAAGATGCTGTTGTTCACGCTGCATAACCGCGCGTGGCGCCAGTTAATCAAACTCACGCGCTAAATGCGCGACCCGTAACCTGGCCCGATATTAGGGAATAATTAAGTCGCCGCGCAGCAGGCTGCCGCCGGGCTGCGGGCTTTTGCCGATCAGCCAGTTGACGATCCGCGAAGCCATCGCATCCATCGAATACTCAATCGCCGGGATGGTTGGAATACCCGGCATCTGCAGCGAACCCGCGAGACTGAAGACCATCACCTTTTCCGGCACCGCGCGGTTAAACGCCTGCAGCTGCGGCACTACCCGCTGCGCCTGCAGTTCATCGCTCACCAACAGCGCATTAAAGTTCAGGGTAGTGGCGTTATTCATCAGCTCCTGCACCGCCACCGACGACGAGGCGCAGTCCAGGAAGACCAGGTTGCGATTAAACGGCAGGAAGTTCTTCTCCAGCGCATGCTTATAGCCCAGCAGCACCTGGTCGGCAAAGCCGCTCCCCTGCGGATGGATCAGCGCAATCTGCCGCCGCCCCTGATTAATCAGATAATGACAGGCGGTTTCCGCGGCGAAGGCGTGATCGAACTGAATACTGTTCTCGCCATCGCTTTCCAGACAATCAATCAGCACCACATCGGGGCGCTCGATCTGCAGCGGAAAGCGCGCGCCGATGATCAGCACGTCATCGCACAGGCCACAGGTAAGTTCATCCAGCGCACTTAATACGTCGCCGCGGTTATTGGCGAAGCGCAGCAGTAGATGTTTCTGATGCTGGCTGAGCTGTTTTTCCAGGGCGTAGAGATAGCTGGTGGTCTGATTGATGTTGTCCTGCGCGCAAATCACGCCGATACAGCCCGTCGACTGGCTCAGTAAGGATTGGGCAATCATATTAGGCCGGTAGTTAAGCGTTTCCGCCGCCTGGAGCACCGCCTGGCGGCTGGCCTCTTTTACCCCGCGCGAACCGCTCAGCACGCGCGAAACCGTGGCTTTCGATACCCCGGCTAACCGTGATACGTCATTGATTGTCGACATCTTTTTTCCCCTGGCAGGCGCGGTTAGGCCCCTGTAACGCTGTGTCCTGAATCGCTTCAATTATAACCAGCGGCAGTATAGCCGTTTCCTTTTTTATTTGGAAACCGATTTTCCATTTTGGCAAAAAACCACGCCAAATAGACATTATTTTGTGAGCAAAATCTAATTAGTAAGGCCACTAACGATGAGTTATTGACCGCGCTCACAGTTCTGTTTTTTATAAATGGAAACCGGTTTCCGTCTGATATCAAATCATCCTCGCAATAACTTTTTACATATGAGGAAAGCCGTCGATGTACAAGATTATGCTGTGCTGCTCCGCCGGAATGTCCACCAGCCTGCTGGTGAGGAAAATGGTGGATGCCGCAAAGGAACGCGACCTGCCGGTGCAGATTGACGCCTATGGCGTTGCCGAATTTGATATGCAGTTTCCGCAATACCAGGTGGTGCTGCTTGGCCCGCAGGTCAAATACATGCTGAAAATGCTTAGCGAGAAAGCCGCTCCCCTGAATATTCCCGTCCAGCCTATCGATACGATGGATTACGGAATGCAGCGGGGAGATAACGTTCTGAATCATGCCCTGTCGCTGATCGCCGCGGCGCACTAAGAGGTGTTCAAATGAGTTCTCTGTATCAGTCGATGATTGCCGTGATCGAGCAGTCTATTACTCCGCTGGCAGGACGCCTTGGGCAACAGAAATATGTTATCGCCATCCGCGATGGCTTTACCGCCGCATTGCCGTTCATGATCATCGGCTCTTTCATGCTGGTATTTATCTTTCCGCCTTTCTCGCCGGAGACCACGAACGGCTTTGCCCGCGGCTGGCTGGATTTTTCCCAGCAGTACCGTGAACAGCTGATGTTGCCGTTTAATCTCAGCATGGGCGTCATGACCTTCTTTATCTCGGTCGGCATCGGCGCCAGCCTCGGACGCCAGTTCCAGCTCGATCCGGTCATGTCAGGCCTGCTGGCGTTTATGGCCTTCCTGCTGGTCGCCGCGCCCTATGCCGATGGCAAAATTTCTACTCAGTATTTATCCGGCCAGGGCATTTTCACCGCGCTGATCACCGCCATCTACTCCACCCGCGTTTACGCCTGGCTTAAGCAAAACAACGTGACCATTCGCCTGCCGAAAGAGGTGCCGACCGGCGTCGCCCGTTCATTTGAGATCCTCATTCCGGTACTGGTGGTCATCGGTACTCTGCATCCGCTCAACCTGTTCATTGAAGCGCAAACCGGCATGATCCTGCCGCAGGCGATTATGCATCTGCTGGAACCGCTGGTCTCCGCCTCCGATTCGCTGCCGGCGATTCTGCTGTCGGTGCTGATGTGCCAGATTTTCTGGTTCGCCGGTATTCACGGCTCGCTTATCGTCACCGGCATTATGAACCCGTTCTGGATGGCCAATCTGTCGGCAAACCAGGCGGCGCTGGCGGCCGGCGCGGCGCTGCCGCACGTTTACCTGCAGGGCTTCTGGGATCACTATTTGCTGATTGGCGGCGTCGGTTCGACCCTGCCGCTGGCCTTCCTGCTGCTGCGTAGCCGGGTCACGCATCTGCGGACTATCGGCAAAATGGGCATCGTGCCGAGCTTCTTTAATATCAACGAACCGATTCTGTTCGGCGCGCCGATCATCATGAACCCAATGATGTTTATCCCCTTCGTCTGCGTGCCGATGGTTAACGCGGTGCTGGCTTACGGCGCAACCCGTCTTGGCTGGCTGAGCCAGGTGGTGTCGCTGACGCCGTGGACGACGCCCGCGCCGATTGGCGCCTCGTGGGCGGCCAACTGGACCTTAAGCCCGGTGGTGATGTGCGTTATCTGCATGGTGATGTCGGCGGTGATTTATCTGCCATTCCTGCGTGCCTATGAGCGTTCATTAATAAAGAATGAAGTGGAAAAGGCGAAAAGCGTTGCAGCTGTCGCCGGAGCCGTTAGCCAGTAATTATTGTCTTACCTGAAAATATGAATTTATGCGGAAAAGGGACTTTCACCCACTGACCTGATAATAAACTCAATAACCTCAGGAAATATTATGATCTATTTTCTAATAAATTAATCCATCTGTATTAGTCGTTAAATTTCGCCACTGAGAATAAGATATTTATTCTCCGGCGTAGCTGTACCCTGAAAAAAACAAATCAGCTTATTTTGGTTATTTTTATTTTAACCAGAATGGGGCGGTTATTGTCTGCATATATTAATTATTAAAGTGAGATAACCATGAATACAGTTAAAAAGCTGCCATTAGCCATGGCGGTTATCGCCGCGCTGTGCCCAATTTCCGTACTGGCGCAGGAGTTTACCCAGGAGCAGATCGACGCCATCGTCGCGAAAGCCGTCGATAAAGCGCTGGCCGACCGCCAGGCCAAAATCGACGCCGCGGCCAATAAAAAAGTCGACGTGATGACCAACCCGCAAACCACCGCGGCTTCGCCGGATCTGGCGATCCCTTTCGGCCTGAAATTTAGCGGTTACGCCCGCTATGGCGCCCACTTCCAGACCGGCGACCAGAAATATGTCGGCGTCGACGGCTCCTATAACGGCGCCTCGGCGATCGGCCGTCTCGGCAACGAAAGCAACGGCGGCGAATTCCAGATCAGCAAAGCGTTCAAAAGCGCGCAGGGGGCTATCTGGGATCTCAACGTCATGTTTGACCACTGGAGCGACGAGGTTAACCTGAAAAAAGCCTACGTCGGCGTCACCAACGTCCTCGAATCTAACCCCAACGCCTATATCTGGGCCGGCCGCGACTTCCACCAGCGGCCGCAACAGGGGATCAACGACTACTTCTGGATGAACCACGACGGCCAGGGCGCCGGGGTGAAGAATTTCGATATCGGCGGCGTGCAGTTCGACGTGGCGACGGTGTCGCAGGTGAAATCCTGTAGCCCGGAAGTGATGGCCGACGAGACCAACCCGTCGCGCATCACCTGTACCGGCAGCTCTGATACCGGTGACAACGGCCACTACGCGTTGACCACCAAAACCCACAACATCAAGGCCGGGCCGATCGACGTCGAGGTATATGCCAACTACGGATTTGACTCAAAAGCGGTGGACAGCGACGCGCGCCTCGATGCCTGGCAGGGCGGGCTGGTGCTGAGCCATAGCAACGACAGCGGGGTGAACAAAGTTATTCTGCGTTACTCCGACAACTCGGATAACAGCGTCTATAACAAGACCGACGACCTGACCACGGTCTATGCCAGCTTCGAGGGCAGCCATAAATTCACTCAGCAGGCGCAGATCGAGTATCTGTTGGCCTTCCACGATTACGACAACGGCAAGGACAATACCGATAACCGTAAAAACTACGGCGCGATCGTCCGGCCAATGTACTTCTGGAACGACGTTCACTCGACGTGGCTGGAAGCGGGCTACCAGCGCGTTGACTACGACCAGGGCGGGGATAACCACGGCTGGAAGCTGACGCTGTCGCAGAACATCGCCATCGGCATGGGGCCCGAGTTCCGCCCGATGCTGCGCTTCTATGTTACCGGCGGCCAGGTGGATAACGAGCACACCGCGAAGGTCAACGACACCAGCGACGAGCGGCTGGATTCGTTAAACATCGGCGGCATGTTTGAGGCATGGTTCTGAGGCAATAACCTGTGTCCGCATTTATGCCGGATGGCGACATAAATGCCTTATCCGGCCTACGGTCCGTGCGGCCTGCCTTTAATTTATTCACCATGCTGGCTGAAACTGCCGGTGTTGGCGGCCTCAAAATCCCCGGTGGCGCTGCCGCTTACCGGGGCTACAGCGCTGAGGCAATCCGATTCCCGGCTGGCGCTACGCTGAGCCGGGCTACAGCTCCGGGTACAAATTATCTCTGGCTTAATCGGCGGGCGATGCGCTCAAGCTTCATCATCAACAGCAGCGTGACGCCCACCAGCACAATGGTCAGCGCCGAGCCATCGGCGATATTACCGCGATCGGTGAGGCTGAAAATGGCCACCGGCAGCGTCGTCCAGCCCGGCGGATAGATCATCACCGTTGCCCCTAGCTCTCCCATCGACAGCGATAGGCTCAGCGCCAGCGCTGAAATCATCCACGGCGTCATCAGCGGCAGCGTCACATGGCGCAGGCGATACCACGGCGAAGCGCCCAGGCTTGAGGCGACGTTTTCAATATCGGCGGAAATCCGCGCCAGCCCGGTCGTTACGTTGCTGAAGGTAAAGGCGGAAATCAGTACAAAGTGCGCCGCCAGGACGATCCAAAAAGTACCGTTCATCTGCAGCGGTCCCTGACTAAATGCCACCAGAATGCCCAGCCCGACGGAAACCGAGGGGATAGCGCTGGGCAGATAAAACGCCAGGCCAAGATATTTCTGTAGCGTCGCGCCATACTGGCGCAGCGCCAGCGCCGCCCACATCCCACACAGCAGCGCCAACAGGCTGGCGCAGAAGCCCACCATCAGGCTCGAAAACAGCGAATCCCACGCCGCGCCGCGAAAGGCGTTAACAAAGTGGGTAAAGGTAAAACCGGTGGGCAGCAGGCCGTTCCATTGTTTACTCAGGCTGGAGAGTAAAATCACCGCCAGCGGCAGCAGGAAAACGCCGGCAAAAAGCGTCACCGCCAGCGCGCCCGCCGCCGCGCGGCCTTTACGCGACCAAATCAACATCGTTAACTCCTTACGCCAGTGCGCGCCGCCGCCAGCCGATAGAGCATAAACAGCCCCAGCGACAGCAGAATATTAATCAGCGCAATCATGCAAGCCACGCTGTAATCCGACTCCAGAATCGCCTTGCTGTAGACCATCATCGGCAGGGTATTAACCCCTTTGGCGCCAATAAACAGCACGATACCGAACTCGTTAGTGGTCAACAGCAGGCACAGGCTGCCGCCCGCCATCAGCGCCGGTAGCGCCGCCGGGAAGATAACCTGGGTAATCACCCGTAACGGGTGAGCGCCGAGAATACTCGCCGCTTCCAGCTGGCTCTTATCTATCTGCCGCAGTCCGGCCATCAGCGGGCGCATCACCAGCGGCGTAAAGACGGTAATCTCCGCCAGAATCACGCCGTTAATCGAATAGAGAAAGTCTACCGGCGGCAGTTCAAAAGCAAACAATGCCATCAGGGTGCCGTTGAGCAGCCCCGCCGAGCCGTAAATAAAGGTGAACGCAAGAGTGATAAGAAAGGTCGGCAGCGCAATAAAAGTATCAATGACCCGGCTCACCAGTTGGCTGCCGGGGAACGGAATAAATACCAGAATCAGCGCCAGCACGCTGCCGAGCACCAGGCAGCCAAGGGTGGCGAACACAGCAATCTGTAAGGTATTGAGCAGCGCGCCAATAAAGCGTTTTGAGTCAATCACCTGCCAGAAAGTTTCGAGGCTTAGATTGCCGCTGGCGTCGCGTAACGCCTGTTCGGCGATCAGCAGTAGCGGATAGAAAAATAGCGTCGCGAGCACCAGCAGCGGCAATGCCAGCCACAGGTAAGGCCGTAAGTTTCGCGCCGGACGCGCAAGCGTTAGGGTTTGCGCCATCATTGCACCTCGATCAGAACCGCATCGCCAGGTTCGAAGTAGAGCGCCAGCTTGTCCCCCGCGCGCGGCAGCGGGTTTACGTGGGTCATGACGATCCGCACCGCTTCGCCGGCAACATCGCACAGCAGATGCGTCAGATCGCCCTGCCAGTGTACCGAGGTCAGGGTGGCGTTGAGACGATTACTGGTTGCCGATCGCGGCGCCAGGCTCATGTGCTGCGGGCGAATGCATAACAGCTTGTTGTTGCCATGCAGGCCGCCCCGGCTGAAGGCGTTAATCAGGCCGCCGCCGCAGCTCACGCTAACCAGTCCCGGCTCGGTGCTATCCTTCAGCGCCGTCGCCTGCAGAATATTAGCGCGGCCGAGGAATTCGGCGCTAAAGCGGTTCGGCGGATAGTGGTACAGCTCGTGCGTTTCACCGTGGGCAATCAGCGAACCGTCTTTCATGATGCCGATTTTGTCCGCCAGGGTCAGCGCTTCGGTCTGATCGTGGGTGACGTAGAGAATGGTCAGTTCCGGCAGTTCGCGATGCAGACGGGCAATCTCTTCCACCATGTTATGACGAATTTGCGCATCCAGCGCCGACAGCGGTTCATCAAGCAACAGTACCCGAGGACGCACGGCAATCGCGCGGGCTATCGCGACGCGCTGCTGCTGGCCGCCGGAAAGCTGATGCGGGTAGCGGGTGGCGTAATCCGCCATACCGACGATTTTTAAGGCTTCAGCCACCCGCTCGGCGATAAGCCCCCTGGGCTGCTTTTGCGCCCGCAGGCCGAAGGCGACGTTATCTTCTACCTTCATATGCGGAAACAGCGCGTAGTTCTGCACCACCATCGCCAGCCCGCGTTGATACGGCGGCAGCTGGGTGACGTCAGTATCGCCGATCACAATCCGACCGCCAGCCGGTTGCACAAAACCGGCGATCGCCCGCAGCACCGTGGTTTTCCCGGAACCGGAAGGGCCTATCAGCGCCAGTACCTCACCGGGTTCAATGGTCAATGACAGCGGTTTTAAGACCACGTTGCCGTGGTATGAAACGCGCAGCGAGTCCAGGGTGATCCCGGAAGTCCCCGCCAGCGACGGGGAGGAAGTGACGGTGGTTTTCATCAACATCAGGCTTACTCGCTATCGGTCACTTGGTGCCAGCGGGCAATGTCAGCCGACAGCGATACCGCGACATCATCCCAGTTCGGCTCCCAGCTCTTCACGCCGTCGAGCGCCGCTTTCGCCGCCTTAAAATTAGCGTCATCCGGCGCCACGTCGCTGCGTACCGGTAGGCCCCAGGAGCGCGCGCTGACGCTGGATTGCGCCGGTTTATCCAGCAGGAAATTGATCAGCTTCTTGCCGTTTTCGCTGTTCGGCCCGTTCTGCACCAGCCCGATAGTGTAGGGCAGCGCCAGCGCGCTGCGCTCGCCTTTGTCATCCGCCGGCCAGAAAATTTTAACGTTCGGGTTACGCGCCATCTGCGACAGGTTCATCTGCAGATCGCCATTGGCGACGTACAGCTCGCCTTTGTTGACCAGCGCCGTCAGCTTGCCGGTCGAGGCCGACGGGCCGACATTATTGGCCTGTAGCTTACCCAGATACGCAAAACCGGCGTCTTTATCGCCGAGGCTGTGGAACGCCTGCAGCATCACCGCGGTACCGTCGCCCGCCTGCCCCGGCGTGGAGTACTGCAACTTGTTCTTGTAGCGGCTATCCAGCAGATCCTGCCAGCTGGCCGGCGCGCTTTTCAGCAACTGGCTGTTATAGATAAAGGTCAGATAGTTGTTCACCAGCGGCGCGTAGCGGTCGTTAGCGCCGGGGATCTGCGCGCTACCTTGCGGGGTAAAGGTTGCCAGCAATTGCTCTTTCGCGGCGCGCTGGATAAACGGCGGCACCGTAACCAACACGTCAGCCTGCGGATTGGTACGCTCCTTCGCCAGACGTTCCACAATCGCGCCGGAGCCGCCTTCCACATACTGCACTTTGATGCCCGTCGCTTTGGTGAAGGCGGCGAACTGGCTCTGATACCAGCTGTTATCGCCGTCATGCAGGCCGTCGGCGGAGTAAACCGTGACGACGCCGTCCGCCCAAACCGGAGAGCTGGTCAGCGCGAACAGGGACAGCAGAGCAAGTCGGGAGAGTTTCATCGTTTAAGCCTCATCGGATAGTCAGTTATTCTGGTGTAGACCAGATTTGCCTTCACGCTACCGGGGGTTTATGACAAAACGATGAAAGAAGTGTGTCGAAAGAGTTAAAACGAGGGGAAGTGCGTAGCCCCGGCACGCGCTAGCGCCCCGGGGAGATCAAAAAATTTAACCAATAAAATCAATGGGTATCGACTTCGATCCGCAGGCTGTCATGCCGCCAGTATTCAATATCGTAATCGAGAATACGCCCGTGCTGATCGTAATTCAGCCGGCGCAACAGCAGCGCCGGGCGCCCTTCCATCACCCCCAACGCCTCTGCGGCCTGCGGCGGCATTGAGGTGGGATAAAACGACAGATGCATACTGGTATAGATCAGGTCGTACTGTGTTTGATAAATCTCGGTCAGACTGCCGTTGAGATCGTGGCGCAGCAGCTCAGGCACCCGCGCGGGCAGACAGTGGTTTTCGCAGTAGCACACCGGCCGGCCGTCGGCATAGCGCAGCCGGGTCAGCAAATAGACCTGATCGAAGGGCTGCAGCGCCAGCGGCGCCATCACATCCAGCGGCACGGCAGCCAGGCGGCCATCAAGCAGCACCGTTTTCGGCTCGCGCCCCTGCTCGAGACACAGCTTGTGGAAGTTGGTGTTCTGCGTCGGATCCAGCCATAGACGCTCCGGCGTCACAAACCAGCCGCGGCGGTCGGCGCGGTAAATCACGCCGCTGGCCTCCAGCTGCGCCAGGCTCTCACGCACCGTAATCCGGGTCGTGTTGAACAGCGCGCACAGCTCGCGCTCGGAAGGCAGCTTGTCACCGCTTTTCAACGCGCCGTTTTGAATACGCGCCTGCAGCTGCGCCTTAATCATCAGGTATTGCGGCATCTCGCCAGAGGGTGATTTCATGTTTACTCACTGCCACTTTTCGTGCGCTCATTATACATAGCCAGATGAATTTTTTGTTGCAACGCCACATTTCCTTTGACCCTGCCCCGGCTTTGTCTCCATGATAAATGCAAATCTGGTATAGACCAAAAGGTGAGACAAATGACTTCACGGAACTACCTGCTGCTGACCCCCGGCCCGCTAACCACCTCCCGTACGGTGAAAGAGGCGATGTTGTTCGATAGCTGTACCTGGGATGATGATTACAATCTCGGCGTGGTACAGACCATTCGCCAGCAGCTGGTACAGTTGGCTACCCCGGCCGACGGTTATACAGCGGTGCTGCTGCAGGGTAGCGGCAGCTACGCGGTCGAAGCGGTACTCGGCAGCGTCATCGGCGAACAAGGCAAAGTGCTGATCGTCAGCAATGGCGCCTATGGCGCGCGTATGATTGAGATGGCGCAAATGATGGGCATCGCCTGCCACCCTTACGACTGCGGCGAAGTCTCCCGTCCGGACGCGGCGGCGATCGAACAGATCCTGCAGAACGACCCGGCGATCACCCATATCGCGATGGTACATAGCGAAACCACCACCGGCATGCTGAATCCGATCGACGAGGTGGCCGAACTGGCGAAACGGTACGATAAACGCTATATCGTCGATGCGATGAGCAGCTTTGGCGGCATTCCGTTGGATATCGCCGCGCTGAATATTGATTACCTGATAAGCTCCGCCAACAAATGTATTCAGGGCGTACCGGGCTTTGCCTTCGTGATTGCCCGCGAAGCGGAGCTGGCCGCCTGCAAAGGCCGTTCGCGCTCGCTATCTCTGGATCTGTATGCCCAGTGGCGCTGCATGGAAGATAACCACGGTAAGTGGCGCTTCACCTCGCCGACCCATACCGTGCTGGCCTTCGCCCAGGCGCTGAAAGAGCTGGCGCAGGAAGGCGGCGTCAGCGCCCGCCATCGGCGTTACCGCAACAACCAGCGCCGGCTGGTCGCCGGAATGCGCGCGCTCGGCTTCCGGCCGCTGCTCGACGATAGCCTGCACTCGCCGATTATTACCGCCTTTTATTCACCGGATGCGCCGCAGTACCGCTTTCACACCTTCTACCAGAAGCTGAAAGATCAGGGCTTCGTTATCTATCCGGGCAAAGTATCGCAAAGCGACTGCTTCCGCATCGGCAACATTGGCGAAGTCTACGACGCCGATATCACCGCCCTGCTGGCGGCTATCGACAACGCCATGTACTGGAAACAATAAGGAACCGCCATGAACCGTATTAGCGCACTGATCCTTGACTGGGCAGGCACCACCGTAGACTTCGGCTCTTTCGCCCCGACGCAAATTTTCGTCGAGGCCTTCCGCCAGGCCTTCGATATTGAGATCACCCTTGAAGAGGCCCGCGTGCCAATGGGGCTTGGCAAGTGGCAGCACATTGAGGCGCTGGGCAAACTCCCTGCTGTCGATAGCCGCTGGCAGGCCAAATTTGGCCGCGCGATGACTGCCGCCGATATCGATGCGATCTATGCCGCGTTTATGCCGCTGCAAATCGCTAAGGTTGTCGATTTTTCCGCACCGATTGCCGGCGTTGTCGACACCCTCGCCGCGCTACGCGCCGGGGGTCTGAAGATTGGCTCCTGCTCGGGTTATCCGCGCCCGGTGATGGAAAAGCTGGTACCGGCCGCCGCCGCCCAGGGCTACGCCCCGGACCACTGGGTCGCCACCGATGATCTTGCCGTCGGCGGTCGTCCGGGGCCGTGGATGGCGCTGCAAAACGTGATTACCCTGGGCATAGACGATGTGGCCCACTGCGTGAAGGTCGACGACGCCGCACCGGGCATCAGCGAAGGGTTACATGCCGGGATGTGGAGCGTCGGCCTGGCGGTGTCCGGTAACGAATTCGGCGCTACCTGGGAGGAGTACCAGACGATGTCGAAAGAGGAAATCGCCACCCGTCGCGAGCGGGCGGCAGGCCAACTGTATGCCGCCGGGGCTCACTATGTGGTTGATACCATAGCGGATCTGCCGGAAGTGATTGCCGACATCAACGCCCGGCTGGCAAAAGGCGAGCGGCCGTAAGCGGGTTAATTCACCTTCACTTTGGTCGTCACCAGCAGGCCGGTAAACAGCATTAATATTCCTGACAACACCAGCGGCGACAGCAGCCCTAAGTGGTCAAGCGCAACGCCGCCGACCGCGGCGCCGCAGGTGTTGGCAAGCTGGATCACCGCCACCTGAATCGACCCGGCTTTTTCCGCCTGATCGGAGAGCGAACGGGTGATCCACGTTGACCACCCCACCGGGATCAGCGCAAACGCGAAGCCCCAGATAATCGCCACCGTCGAGGCGACGATTTTGCTTTCTCCCCACAGTACCAGCGCCGCCGCGCAGGCGGTCAGCACCAGCGGCGAAATCGCCAGCGCCGCTTTGACCGAGCGCTTCAGCACCACCGAGGAGAGCGAGGTGCCGATAAAGCTGGCGATACCAAAGCTCAGCAGCACCAGCGTCAGGCCGTCGACGTCAAAACCGGCGAGTGTCATGTATACCGGTCGAATATAGGTAAAGAAGGCGAACTGTCCGGCAAAGGCCATGAAAATGGCGCACATCCCGGCCATCACCCCCGGACGCTTCAGCAGACCAAACATATTTTGCTGCTGAGCCGCCGATTCACCCGGCAGCGACGGCAGCGCTTTCAGCACCCAGAGCGTACACAGCACGCCCATCACCGCCGCGCCGTTAAAGACGTTGCGCCAGCCGATAAGCCCGCCAAGGAAACTGCCCAACGGGGCGGCGATCACCAGCGCGATTGATACCGCGCCGAAAATAATTGATAGCGCTTTCGGCACCACGCGCATCGGCACCAGACGCATGGTCAGCGATGCCGACATCGCCCAGAAACCGCCGAGCGCCAGGCCCAAACAGGCGCGCCCCAGCAGTAGCAGGGTGAAGCTATCGGCAAACGATACCAGCAGGCAAGAAAGGGTCAGCAGCAGCGAAAACAGGATAACCACGTAGCGGCGATCGGTTTTACCTATCACCGTGGTGATAAACAGGCTGGAAAACATCGCGACGAATGCCGTCGTCGTCACCGACTGCCCGGCCATCCCTTCGGAGATGCCTAAATCCAGCGCCATCGGCGTTAACAGGCTGACCGGCAAAAACTCGACGGTAATCAGGCAGGCGACGCAGAAAGCAACCGCGAAGACCGCCGACCAGTTTGGCCGCGCGAGATCGCGTGCATGGGGTTTGGTTTCATTTGAATGACTCATGAGTGACCTGCGAAGAAAGTGGCGGAAAGCTGCGCAGTGTAACATTTTGTATGTGACGTACTTAACGTTTTCGCAACTCTTCTCGCTTTTCATAAGAGGATGCGTAGCTGCTCGCATGTTTAAAAAAACGATGCTTGCTATCGCTTTAACAAATCTCAGGAGAATTTAATATAGCACTATGTGCTATACTTTTAACGACAGGATGTCAGCAATGCGTATCTTTAAAACCAAATGGTTCGCCAGAGAGGCTAGCTCTCATGGCATTTCCGACGACGAGCTCTATCAGGCAATTCAATCTGCGCTTCAGGGCAAAGTGGTTGATTTAGGAGGGGGGGTTTATAAAAAGCGACTCAACAAGAATCGCGATCGCGCAATCATCCTTACCAAAAGCGCAGGGTATTGGTTTTATACCTTTCTATATGCCAAACAGGATATGACCAATATCAACCATCGCGAATTAATGGGGTTTCGTGAGTTAGCAAAACACTATGCCAATCTCTCTGAAGAGAAAACGACGGCCTTAGTTAAAAGTAAAGAACTGGTGGAGATTTGCGATGACAGCAAAAAATAAATACAAAAGCCCGGCTTTCGAAGCGATCCATAGCGCTGCGTCGGGGCTATTCAGCGTTGGCGCAATCCCACAGGAAACAATGCGCCATTTTGATGAATCATGTCTCGGTAGCGTAGCCGCACTTCAACCCATTGAAATTAAAGCGCTACGTGAACAACTCAATGTTAGCCAACCCGTGTTCGCTCGTTATCTGAATACCAGCGTGTCTACCGTGCAAAAATGGGAGACTGGCGCTAAACGACCGAGCGGAATGTCATTAAAATTGCTTAGCGTCGTACAAAAACACGGCCTGAAAATCCTACTGTAGTCATTCTGCCGGATGGCGCTTACGCTTATCCGGCCTACAAAGAACGTAAGGGAGATATGGTTTTGAACCACAGGCCGGATAACAATGAGATCAGTGCAGCCAGTGCACGCCGTCTTCCGGGAGAAACAGGTCGTTATAGCGCTGCTGTAGGTTATGTAAATCGATCACATCCGGGTCCAGGTCGCGCAGAAAACCTTGCGCCAGGCGGATCTGCGCGTCGGTAATCGGCGCCGCTAATCGCGCTTTTTGCATCAGGCGATACCAGTAATGCAGGTTTTTTTCGCTGGCGTCGACAATCGCGACCTGCCAGATGAGCAGCACCTGCGCGGCGTTCTGCAAATGTGCTTCATTCGGCCGCTCCAGGTAACGCAAATACTCATTACCGGCGGTTTTTCCCAGCTGATCGATCATCGATTCCAACGGAACAGGCGTAATGCCAAGGCGTTCGCTCAGGCGACGAATCGCGCGGCGTGAATCAGAGGTAAGCACCCGAAATCCCACAACAAATACCACTACCAGGGTGGCCAGTCCTATCCAGATCATGCATCCTCTCATCCAATCGCAGCCTCACTATCATAATGGGAATTTGCCTGCTGTCGACTGTCGGACCTGGCATATTACGCAAGAAATAAAAAAGCCCGGCGCAATGGCCGGGCAAGGTTACCAAATACCTGGTGAATCAGGCAGTCTGCAAAACTCGATTCTTTTTCTCGCGGCGAATTTTACGCTCTTCGAAGATAGCCACGATGGCCATCAGGCAGATACAGCCGATGGCGGCGGCGTCCAGCGCCGCAAAGGTGCCGGCCCAGCCGGTCAGGCCGAAGACCGGCGTGCCGTCGGCGATCATCCCGAGCCCCAGTTTGGCGAAGCTATCGCCGATCAGATAGGCGAAGGTGCCCTTGATTCCATCGGCGGCGCCGATCGCTTTTTTCGGCACAAAGCCGACGGCGGCGACGCCGATCAACAGTTGCGGACCAAACACCAGGAAGCCCAGCGCAAACAACGAGGCCAGATAGACGTACTGGTTGCTGGCATGTTGGTAAACCCCGAGGGTGGCGATAATCAGCGCCAGCGCGACGCAGGCTACCAGCGCGCGGCGGCCGTTGGCCAGGTCCGACAACCAGCCCCACAGTAGCGTGCCAACCAGCGCGCCAACTTCAAACAGGGTAAAGCCCTGAATCGCCACCTCTTTAGACAGCTTCAGCTCCTGGAAGGCATACACGGTGGACCACTGATCGATACCGATACGCACCACGTAGAGGAAGATGTTGGAGAAACACAGCAGCCAGATCACTTTGTTTTTCAGCACGTACTCAACAAAGATCTGCCACTTGGTCATCGCATTTTCTTCAGTCTCTTTGTCCTCTTCGCTGATCGCTTCGCCAAACAGCTCTTCCGCCGTGCCGAGGCCGTAGGATTCCGGAGAGTCGCTACCGTAGCGCAGGCCAATAAAGCCAACGATCAGCGCAATAATCGACGGGAAGATAAACATGCCTATCACATGGCCGTCGAACAGATAGTTGGCGCCAAACAGCGCCACGCCCGCCGCGCCCGCGCCGCCGAGGTTGTGGGAGATATTCCAGAAGCCGAGGAAGGTGCCGCGTTTGCGTCTGGGCGTCCACTTGGTGATGGTGGAATAGCTGCACGAGCCGCCGGTGCTCTGGAAGAAACCGCTCAGCGCATAGAAGGCGATCATCAGGAACAGGCTGGTTGAACCCGCCCCCATGCTGGCGCTAAAGCCCAGCATACAGATGGCGGAGAGGATCAGCATAAACGGCAGGAACTGCTTGGTGTTTTTACCGTCGGCATAATAAGAGACCAGTGTCTTGCCCACGCCATAGGTAATGGAAAAGCCCAGGCCAATCATCCCCAGTTGCGTCATGCTCAACCCGTAGGTGGAGATCATGTCGTTCTGAGCGATGTTAAAGTTCTTGCGGATCAGATACATGGTCAGGTAGCCGATGAAGACCACCAGGTAGGACTGCATGAAAGGTTTGAACCACATTTTGCGCCGCACGTCGAGCGGCAGATCCAGGGTCGGCTTGCGCACCTGATTCAGAAAGGCCAGCATGGGTATCTCCTGAGCTGATTTTTTATGCCTGCGTAATAACCAGGCATTGTAAAAACCAGCGCGCCGTCTGGCCTGAGACGGCGTCCAGGTGAAACCAGGAAAATTTCTTAGTTTTGCCCCGTTCGCGGCGAAAGGGTGAGCTACATCACGCTTCGCTGGCGGTACGCGGCGCCTGCGCGTTTAAAAACGGCAGCAGCAGCAGCGCGGAAATGCCGGCGGCAATCGCAATCACCACGAAGAATCCGGTCCAGTGCCAGATATCCATCACCTGCGCCAGCGGCCAGCCGGAAAGCGAGGCGCCAAGATAAGCGAACAGGCCGACAAACCCGGTCGCCGCCCCGGCGGCTTCTTTATGCGAACATTCCGCCGCCGCCATGCCGATCAGCATCTGCGGGCCGAAAACGAAGAACCCGGTGGTGAAGAAGCAGGCCGCCTGCATGACGTAGCTGGCGAACGGCATCAGCCACAACCCGCCAACCGACAGCAAAATTCCGGCGGCGAAAATCAGGTTCATCGGCCCGCGATTGCCGTTAAACAGCTTATCCGAGCCCCACCCCGCCACCAGCGCGCCGATAAAACCGCCCAGCTCAAACATGGTCACCGCCGAGTTAGCGGTCACCAGATCGACGCCTAGCGTCTCCGACATATACAGATTGCCCCAGTCGTTAATCGCCGCCCGCACCACGTACACCAGCACATAGCACAGCGATAACAGCCAGATATAGGGATTGGCCAATACGTAGCGGGTCAGGATCTCTTTGCGCGTCAGCCCTGCGCCTTCCTGCTGCTGGGCGATTTCCAGCGCATCGTGACGCCAGTCGCCTACGGCGGGTAACCCCACCGCCTGCGGGCGATCGCGCAGCCGCCAGCACAGATACAGTCCGGCGAGGATCGCCAGACAGCCGGCAATCGTCATCCCCGCACGCCAGCCGTAGTGCAGCGCCGCCGCCCCCACGACCATCGGGATCAGCGCGCCGCCGACGTTATGCGCGGTATTCCACAGCGCCCACCAGCCGCCGCGTTCGGTCCGCGAATACCAGGCGGTCAGCAGCCGGGCGCACACCGGCGAGCCCCAGCCCTGGAAGAAGGCATTCAGCGCCCATAGCAGCGCGAAAGCCCACAGCGAGGTGGAAAAACCGAACAGAATATTCACCACCCCGGTGGCGATGAGTCCCAGCCCCATAAAATAGCGGGCGTCGGAGCGGTCGCTGACGATACCGGAGAAAAATTTCGACAGCCCGTAAGTGATGTAAAACAGCGTGGCCAGCAGGCCGATATCGCTGCGGGTCAGCACATTGCTGGCCAGAATTTCAGGTACCGCAGCATTAAAGCTTTTGCGGGTGAAATAAAATAGCGCGTAACCAAGCCAGATAGTGAGCAGAATATGTCGACGCCAGTAACGATAACGCTGGTCCAGCTCGCGTTTATCACTAATTGGCGCGGCGTCCGGCGGCGCTTTTAAAAAGGCAAACATCGGCGCTCCTTTCAGGCGTAACGCAGCGGTAGATTGACGCACACGCGGGTACCGTGTGTGCAGGAGATAGTTAACGTACCGCCCAGCGCGGTCACGCGTTCACGCATGCCGGTCAGGCCGAATCCCTGCAGATTCGAACCCGGCGGCAGGCCGCAGCCGTCATCCTCCAGCACCAGCATCAATCGCCCATCCTGCTGCCAGCCCTGGAGGGTGACGGCGCTGGCGCTGGCGTGCTTGACGATATTATTCAGTCCCTCCTGGCAAACGCGAAACAGCGTTACGCGCTGGTTTTCGCTCAGCCCCGCCTCGTTAATCCGCCATTCAAGGTGGCTGACGATGCCGCGGTCTTCCAGTTCCATTTCGCGCATCAACGAACGTATCGCCTGTTCAAGCGGCAGATCGTCAAGCTGGCGCGGACGCAGACGACCAAGCAGTCTTCGCACGGAGTCGTAAACCCCCAGCGATAGCTGTTCTATCAACTGACCGCTCTGCCGTACGCTACCGTTGTGTGGCGCCAGACGCTGCACGATCCCCGCCTGGGTGCGAATTGCCGTGATAGTCTGGCCAATATCATCGTGGAGCTCGCGCGCCACGTCGCGCCGCACGCTCTCTTCCGTTTCCAGCAGGCGTTCCGCCAGCCGCCGATTACGCGCCAGCTCGTTCTGTAGCGACAGGTTAAGCTCGCGCAATCGCTGGATCCCTGCTCCCAGCAGCAGTCCGGTCAGGCTCTGGGCCAGCAGTGAAAGCAATAAATCAACCGGGTGATCGTGCCAGGTCTGGCTGGCAATCAGCGCGATGGCGTTCATCAGGGTGGCGATCAGCGCCCCCTGCCAGCCATAGTGCCAGGCGAGAGCGATAATCGGCAGCGCCAGACAAAAAGGGGTAAAGCGGGAGAGTTCGGCGGGCAACCCGAGCTGTAGCCACAGGCTGACGGTAAAGAGCAGCAGGTACCAGATCAGATGTCGGCCACGCCAGTTAACCGGCTGCGACACCAGCGACGGTCCCAGCGGCCGCCAGACGGTGCTGGTAAGATAGTGCCAGATAACCAGGCACGTCGGCGCCAGCGTCAGGCCGCCGGTCAACGTCAACAACAGCGCGGTCAATCCTTCGCTCCCTTGCGCCAACCACGGCAGCGATTGCAGCAGCGAGGCGGCGATCAGCGCCCCGCCCTGGCGCAATAATGTCAGCCAGTCGCGCTGATGGCGATAGCGTGAAATCAACGCTACCGGCAGCAGGGTCAGCAGACTTCCGGTCATCAATATTATAGGGTGCGCCAGCGCCACTTCCTGCGCCAGCCAGAAGATAAGCAGCCACTCGGCTCCCAGCAGCACCGGCCAGTAGCCACGCGGGCACTGCAGCATCAGCCCTAAACGCAGGCCAAAGGGAAACAGCAGCACCGCCAGGTCCGCGCGTTCCACCAGATGCAGACTGATGCTCCACAGGCAGAACCAGGCGGCTGAGAAGATAAAGGCGCAGCCGATCACCGACAGCAATCGTGAGACGACGGCCTTCATTGCCAGCTATCGAACATGCGGCGCGCCAGCTCAACGTCGTTACTGACGCCCAGTTTTTCCAGCAGGTTGGCGCGGTGAACGTGAACGGTTTTCGGCGATAGGCCAAGCTCGGCGGCGATCTCTTTCACCGCCATGCCCTGCGCCAGCTTTTCCGCCACCTGGCGTTCACGTTTGGTGAGCGGATCCTGGCGCCCTGCAGCCAGCTTCATGGCGATATCCGGCGTGAGATAGCAACCGCCCGCCGCCACCGTGCGGACCGCGGCGATAAGTTCATCCGGACTGCAGCGTTTCGACAGGAAGCCGCGCGCGCCGGCGTTCAGCGCCTGCTCGATCAGCGCTGGGCTATCGTGCACCGACAGCATGATGGTCGCCATCCCCTTCGGCAATTGGCTTAGCAGCTCCAGCCCGGAAATATCCGGCATTGAGATATCGCAGATACAGACCTGTACACCGCGCCCCGGTAGCCCCGCCAGCGCCTCCCGTCCACAGCCGAATTCAGCGACAACCTGAAAATCAGCTTCCAGCCCCAGCAGCTGAGCAAAACCGGAGCGGACAATCAAATGATCGTCAATAAGGGCGATGGTAGTCATGGTGTTTCCTGGTGCCTGAAAGCGCCGGATGGCGGCGTAAACGCCTTATCCGGCCTACGGATTCACTCCCTGTAGGCCGGATAAGCGCAGCGCCATCCGGCAAAGGCGCTTACCTTAGCGGTAAGCGCGTAGCTGTTCAAGCCTTGAGCGTTATTCGAAGAACACCGCAATTTTGTTAAACATGGTGGGATCGGACTGGTTACGCGCCACGTTGGTGACATCTTCCAGCTTTTCAATCTGGCTAATCATCTGCCCCAGCCGCTGGTCATCATTTACCAGCAGCCAGATGCGGCTGTGCTCGCTGCCCTGGATCGGCAAGCAGAGAATGCCTTCAACGTTAAACGCGCGGCGGGCAAATAGCCCGCAGACGTGGGTCATGACGCCAGGGTGGTTGCGGACGGTGAGTTCCAGAATGACGTTATCGTGTTGCTTTTGCATGGCTTATTCCCCCACCATCTCAGTATTGGCCGCACCCGGCGGTACCATCGGATACACTTTCTGCTGCGCGTCGATACGCACGTGGATCAGCGCCGGACCTGGGCGGTCGATAATCGCCTGCAGCGCCGCCTGCGGATCTGATTCGTTATTTAAATCACAGGTTTGCAGACCAAAACCGGCAGCGATCTGCATAAAGTTAATCATCCCCGGATAGGTCGCGGCGAAGACGCCCTGTTGATAGAACAGGCTCTGCTGCTGATGCACCAGCCCCAGCGCTTCGTTGTTCATCAGGATGATTTTTACATCCAGCTGATTTTCGGCAGCGGTGGCCATCTCCTGAATATTCATCATCAGGCTGCCGTCGCCAGAAAAGCAAATAACCTTACGCTGTGGATTGGCCAGCGCCGCGCCGATGGCCGCCGGCAGGCCGAAGCCCATGGTACCGAGACCGCCGGAAGTCAGCCACTGGCGCGGACGGTTGAGCGGATAGGCCTGCGCCGTCCACATCTGATGCTGGCCAACGTCGGTGGTGATGATCGCCTCATCATCAACGCAGGCGGCCACGGCGTTAATCAGGCCGTAATGGGAGAGCGGGTCGCTTTCCTGCGGGATGGCGCAGGGGAATTCTCTTTGTAAATCAGCCACCAACTGGCGCCACTCATCACGCGGCTGCGCTTCAATCTGCGGAATAAGCTGGGCTAAGACCTCCGCCACATCGCCCTGAATCGCTACGTGCGGTTGCTTAATTTTGCCCAGCTCCGAGCGGTCGATATCGACGTGAATAATCTTCGCGTTCGGGCAGAACTGCTCGGTCTTGCCAATCGCCCGGTCATCAAAACGCGCACCTAAAACAATCAGTAAGTCAGCTTCTTGCAGAATAAAGTTAGTGCTGCGCGCGCCGTGCATCCCCAGCATGCCCAGCGACAACGGATGCGCCTTCGGCAGCATACCCAGCGCCATTAAGGTCATGGTGGTCGGCAGGTTGGCTTTTTCCGCCAGGTCCCGAATCGGCTGCGGCGCGTTAATCACGCCGCCGCCCAGATACAGTACCGGGCGTTTCGCCGCGTTGATCATTGCCGCCGCTTCACGCACGCTTTCAGGCGCGAATGCCGGTGCCGGGGCGCGCTCGCCTGGCTCAGGCAGCGTTTCCAGTTCAATCGTCGCCGACTGCACATCCTTAGGAATATCTATCCACACCGGGCCCGGTCGCCCGGACTGGGCAATACGGAAGGCGTCGCTCATCACCTGCGGCAGCTCGGCGATGTCGCGCACCAGGTAGTTATGCTTGGTGATGGGGATAGAGATGCCGTAGGTATCGACTTCCTGGAAGGCATCGGTGCCGATCATTGAGGCCGGAACCTGGCCGGTGATGCAGACCAGCGGAATAGAATCGAGGCGGGCATCGGCGATGGCGGTAATCAGGTTGGTGGCGCCCGGGCCGCTACAGGCCATGCAGACCGCGGGTTTACCTTCGGTACGCGCCATCCCCTGAGCGATAAAACCCGCCCCCTGCTCGTGGCGCGCCAGAATGTGGCGGATCTGCGTGCTTTGGCTCAAGGCATCGTAGATGGGCAGGATGGAGCCGCCCGGAATGCCGCTGACCATAGTGATACCCTGGCGTTCCAGTAAATGAACAACCAGCTGCGCGCCGGTAAAGCGCATTGTGTTTGATGTGGTGCCCGAACTTGCCATGCTCCAGTCCTTTTATTCTGGGCCGACTTTACCGGGGGGCTCGCCAACAAAAAACCCCGCTCGGTTTGCGCCGGCGGGGTTTGGAATTCGTGTTGTTCCGGACCCTACGGCGCATTGCCGACGACGACCACCACAGACACGACGACCACCGCGGCAGGCGCGGTTTTTAGTAGGGTCGAAGTCATCATGGCAGCGTTCATTAGGGACCTGTTGTGTCAAAAAATAAGCTGAATTTATACAAACACAGGTTTTGCGTTTTCACAATGGATTTATTTTCATCCACGAGAATTTGCGCGAAAGATCACAATTCGCGACATCAGCGGCAGAAAACAAAAAACCCCGCCGGAGCGAGGTTTTTATCAGCATTTTTACGGGTGGTAGCCGCAAGCACACTGTATTACGTCAACGACAAAAGTATACGCGATCGCTGCAATTCGCGCAATTTAAGGTCGAAATTTCTCTGTCATAGAGTATGGATGGCGGGTGCGAATTTGTCCAAAAAATACTGTTCATGCATACAGTATTTATCTATACTGGATGTGTTCACTTTGTGCCATTCGGGGGCCGCAAGTTTGACCGGCGCAACGAAGTCCTGGCTGAAACGGGTGGTGCCGTCAGTGCCTTAACCCCGAGAGAGCACACTGTGTTACGTCAACAATGCGTCGTGTCCGGCCCGTGCGGCCATCACTGCGCAACCCCTGTGAGAACAGGGATAAGCTGGCAACAGGCAGCGGAAAGGTACGTCAGCTTATTGTGCTCCTTAACCACAGGAGACGCGCGTATGGGCGGAATGGATATTATTATTTTAATCCTGAAACTCATGGTTGCTGTGTTGCAACTACTTGATGCAGTCCTGAAACAGTTCCGCTGATTCAGGTTCAAGTCGCACCTGAGGGGGGTGGGCAACCGCCCCCCTGCAGGCGCCCTGCGGGCGTTCCGGGATGACTTGATGGAGGAACCATGCCACCGCTATTAATTGCCGCAACGACGCCGGATGATCCGGGGTTCGTCGCGCTACGCGCCGAAAGCCTTGAACAGCACTTCAATATGCTGCGTCGGCTGGCGGAAAACTGGCAAAGCGGCAAAAACCGCTTTAACGCCCCTGGTGAAAAGCTGCTGGGCGCGTTCGTCCGTGGCCAGTTAGTTGGGGTCTGCGGTCTGAACGTCGACCCCTTCAGCCAGCAGCCGCGGGCCGGGCGCATTCGCCATCTCTATATTCGCGATAGCCATCGCCGCCAGGGAATTGGCCAGCAGCTGCTGGTCTCGGTCATCACGCATTCCGGCGCCTGGTTCGATTTCCTTAATACCCATGCCCCGGCGCAGGCCTGGCCCTTTTATGAACGCTTTGGTTTCCGCCCGGTATACGATGAGCCTCGGGTTACGCATCGCCTGTTCTGCTCGCTGTAAGCGCGGCTGGTTGGCGCAGCGGGCGCGTGTTACAGTCCGCTGACCTTAACTGCTGAATTTGCCTGCGATGACCATCACCGTATTCTGCATTTTGCTGTTCGCCGCACTGCTGCACGCCAGCTGGAACGCTATCGTCAAAGCCAGCGGCGATAAAATGTACGCGGCGATAAGCGTCAGCGGGTCGGCCTCGCTGATCGCCCTGGTGATGCTCCCCTTCGCGCCACAACCGACGCTGGCCAGCGCCCCCTATCTGGTGGCGTCATGTGTATTACAGGTGGTGTATACGGTACTGGTGGCGAAGACCTATCAGGTGTCGGATATGAGCCAGACCTATCCGCTAATGCGCGGCACCGCGCCGCTGCTGGTCGCGGCTATCAGCGTGATATTTCTCGGCGATCGCTTATCGCCGCTGGCCTGGTTGGGTATTGGCGTCATCTGTCTGGCGATTCTGGCAATGGCCTTCAACGGCCGCGTCAGTTCCCGCAAAGGCATCATGCTGGCGCTGATCAACGCCTGTTTTATCGCGGGCTATACGCTGGTGGATGGCACCGGGGTTCGGCTGGCGGGATCGGCGCTCGGCTATACCCTGTGGACCTTTTTTATGAACAGTTGCTGCCTGCTGTGCTGGGCGATGGCGGCACGGCGGCGCGAAGCCAGCCGTTATTTACGCCAGCACTGGAAAAAGGGCATCTTCGGCGGCGTCGGCACCATGGGATCCTACGGCCTGGCGCTATGGGCGATGACTCAGGCGCCGCTGGCGGTGGTCGCCGCGCTGCGTGAAACCTCCATTCTGTTCGGCGCGCTGATCGCATTTATCGTCCTGAAGGAACAAGTGGTAGCGCTGCGCATCGTTGCCGCCTGTGGTATTGCCGCTGGAGCAATCCTGCTGCGTCTCTCATAGATTAAAATGGCAACATTAGTTGCCGATCCTGTTTACAAAACCTGCCTGAATTTTCCCCAACAATCGGTGCTATGTAGTTGTTCTGTCATTTTATTGTGGTAGATTCCTCCATCGTTTAAGGGGTGTGCCAGTCACATATTCTTCATTTCTCATTGCTCACGAAGTATTCATCGACATGAAACGGCATAAGAACTTCAATTTGTTGTTGATGCTGGTACTGCTGGTGGCCGTTGGCCAGATGGCGCAGACCATTTATATTCCGGCTATCGCCGACATGGCGGTATCGCTTAACGTCCGTGAAGGGGCAGTACAAAGCGTAATGGCGGCCTACCTCCTGACGTACGGCATTTCGCAGCTGTTCTACGGCCCGCTCTCTGACCGCGTGGGCCGCCGCCCGGTGATCCTCGTCGGGATGTCTATTTTTATGCTGGCGACGCTGGTTGCCATCACCACCCATAGCCTGCCGGTGTTGATCGCCGCCAGCGCCATGCAGGGGATGGGCACCGGCGTCGGCGGCGTCATGGCGCGCACCCTGCCGCGAGACCTGTATGAAGGCGCGCAGCTACGTCACGCCAACAGTTTGTTAAATATGGGGATACTGGTCAGCCCGCTGATTGCGCCGCTGCTCGGCGGCATCCTCGATACCCTGTGGAACTGGCGCGCCTGCTACGCCTTCTTACTGGTGCTGTGCGCGGGCGTGACCTTCAGCATGGCGAAATGGATGCCGGAAACGCGGCCACAAGGCGCGCCGCGGACGAAACTACTGGCCAGTTACAAAACGCTGTTCGGTACCGGCGCCTTTAACTGTTACCTGCTGATGCTGGTGGGCGGGCTGGCCGGGATTGCGGTGTTCGAAGCCTGTTCCGGCGTGCTGATGGGCGCGGTGCTCGGCCTGAGCAGTATGGCGGTCAGTATTCTGTTTATTCTGCCGATCCCGGCGGCGTTCTTCGGCGCGTGGTTCGCTGGCCGTCCGAATAAACGCTTCTCAACGCTAATGTGGCAGTCGGTTATCTGCTGCCTGCTGGCGGGAGTTATGATGTGGTTGCCGGGGCTGTTCGGCATTATGACCGTCTGGACATTATTGGTGCCTGCGGCGCTGTTCTTCTTCGGCGCGGGTATGTTGTTCCCGCTGGCTACCAGCGGCGCGATGGAGCCATTTCCGTTCCTCGCCGGTACCGCTGGCGCGCTGGTTGGCGGCTTGCAGAATATCGGCTCCGGCGTGCTGGCCTGGCTGTCGGCGATGATGCCGCAAACGGGGCAAAGCAGCCTCGGCCTGCTGATGATGTTAATGGGGCTGTTGATTCTGCTGTGCTGGCTGCCGCTGGCCTCGCGCTTTACCAGCCACCAGCAGCCGGTATAAGCGCCGATGGCGCTCCCCGGATAGCGGCTTACGCCTTATCCGGGCTACCGTTCTGATGAAGGCCCCCGGCGGTGGGTTCCGTAGAACCGTAGCCCTGCTAAGCGCAGAGCAAGCAGGGAAATCCCCGGATGCGGCTTACGCCTTATCCGGGCTACCGTTCTGATGAAGGCCCCGGCGGTGGGTTCCGTAGAACCGTAACCCTGCTAAGCGTAGCGCAAGCAGGGAAATCCCCGGATAGCGGCTTACGCCTTATCCGGACTACCGTTCTGATGAAGGGCCCCGGCGGTGGGTTCCGTAGAACCGTAACCCTGCTAAGCGTAGCGCAAGCAGGGAAATCCCCGGATAGCGGCTTACGCCTTATCCGGACTACCGTTCTGATGAAGGCCCCCGGCAGTGGGTTGCGCAGAACCGTAGCCCTGCTAAGCGTAGCGCAAGCAGGGAAATCCCCCGGATAGCGGCTTACGCCTTATCCGGGCTACCGTTCTGATGAAGGCCCCGGCGGTGGGTTCCGTAGAACCGTAGCCCTGCTAAGCGTAGCGCAAGCAGGGAAATCCCCGGATAGCGGCTTACGCCTTATCCGGGCTACCGTTCTGATGAAGGCCCCGGCGGTGGGTTCCGTAGAACCGTAACCCTGCTAAGCGCAGCGCAAGCAGGGAAATCCCCGGATAGCGGCTTACGCCTTATCCGGGCTACCGTTCTGATGAAGGCCCCCGGCAGTGGGTTGCGCAGAACCGTAGCCCTGCTAAGCGTAGCGCAAGCAGGGAAATCCCCCGGGTGGCGGCTTACGCCCTATGTCAGGCTGTGCAGCCATTCGATAAAGGCGTCGATTTTCGGCCACTGACGGCCCGGCAGGGTCGTCACATAGTAGTGCTGGTGACACTTCAGCGTCATGTCGCCGAACGGCGCAATAAGCTCCCCGCTCTCTAACCGCTTCTGCACCAACCGCTTACGCCCCATCGCTACCCCGACGTCATTCATCGCCGCAATCACCGCTAAATCAGAACGATCGAAGCCGATACCCGACGATTGCGGCAATTCAATTGCAAATTGCTGCGCCCAGCTGAACCACTCATCGGTGCCGGAATCATTGCTCCATGCCTGGCGGTCATGGAGTAACGTGCAGTAGCGCAGATTGCCTGGATTGTGGATTAACTGCTGCTGTTGCGCGTATTTCGGCGTACATACCGGCACGATCGCTTCATCCATCAGAAAATGATGGCTGAGCTGTGTTGACGGCGCGTCATCAAAATAGATTGCCAGATCGATACCCGCGCGCTGTAGATTGACGTTATCGTTGCCGGTGAGCACAGTCAGCGAGATGGACGGATAGCGGCGAGTGAAATCGCCCAGCGCCGGTACCAGCCAGCACTGCGCGATCGACGGGCGCGAGTACACCGTCAGCGTGCCGGAGAGCTCCTGATTTTTAATATCCAGAATCTCCTGGTTAAGGCTATCCAGCGAGGATTTCAACGCCCAGAATACCCGCCGCCCCTCGCGGGTCAGCTCCACCCTGCGGTGAGAACGTATAAATAGCTGAATACCCAGCTCTTCTTCCAGCTGGTTGATGCGATGGCTAACTGCGCTCGGCGTCAGCGACAGCTCTTCCGCCGCCAGTGCAAAGGACTCATGGCGAGCCGCGACTTCAAAGGTGTACAGCTTTGACAACTGCCAGCCGTTCAGCAGCCGATTGCCTATCTCTTTCATCACATCCATCACAATTCCTCGCCTTTTCTTTGCCGGTAAGTGTAAAAAAAACGCAGCCGGAGCGCGCCTGAAAGATGAATAAAAGTGACCCAATACACATTTAACGGGCTATTTAAGAACCAAATCACGCTATTGCATCAATTTGGCTCACCTGAAAAGCGATTTATATCGTTTGTCAGCCTATGTCGCTTTTCTGTTCAATAACCACACGTTATCTACGGCGAGGTGGGGTATGGAATCTCAAATCTGGGTGGTAGGCACGCTATTTATCAGTATCGTGTTAATCGTTTTAACGATCGTCAAACTGAAGTTTCATCCGTTTCTGGCGCTCCTGCTGGCGAGCTTTTTCGTCGGCGCGATGATGGGCATGGGGCCGCTGGATATGGTCAACGCCATTGAGAGCGGTATTGGCGGTACGCTTGGCTTCCTGGCGGCGGTGATCGGTCTCGGTACCATCCTCGGGAAGATGATGGAAGTCTCCGGCGCGGCGGAACGCATCGGCCTGGCGCTACAGCGCTGTCGCTGGTTGTCGGCGGACGTAATTATGGTGCTGGTTGGCCTGATCTGCGGTATTACGCTGTTTGTTGAAGTCGGCGTGGTGCTGCTAATCCCGCTGGCGTTCTCCATTGCCAAAAAAACCAATACCTCGCTGCTGAAGCTGGCCATCCCCCTGTGTACCGCGCTGATGGCGGTGCATTGCGTGGTGCCGCCGCATCCGGCCGCGCTGTTCGTGGCGAATAAACTCGGCGCAGATATCGGTACGGTCATCGTCTATGGCCTGCTGGTGGGCCTGATTGCCTCGCTGGTTGGCGGCCCATTGTTCCTCAAGCTGCTCGGCAACCGCCTGCCGTTTAAACCGGTGCCGACCGAGTTTTCCAACCTTGAAGTACGCGAAGAATCGACGCTGCCCTCGCTCGGCGCTACGCTATTTACCGTGCTGCTACCGATTGGGCTGATGCTGGTGAAAACCGTCGCTGAATTGAACATGGCTAAAGGCGGCACGCTGTATATGTTGCTGGAATTTATCGGCAACCCGATCACCGCGATGTTTATTGCCGTTTTTGTCGCTTATTACATTCTCGGTATTCGTCGCCAGATGGGGATGGGCGTCCTGCTGACTCATACTGAAAACGGCTTCGGATCGATTGCTAATATTCTGCTGATTATTGGCGCGGGCGGCGCGTTCAACGCGATTTTGAAATCCAGCGGCCTGGCCGATAGCCTGGCGGTGATCCTCTCGAATCTGCATATGCATCCGATTCTGCTGGCCTGGCTGGTGGCACTGATCCTTCACGCCGCCGTCGGTTCCGCTACCGTGGCCATGATGGGCGCCACCGCTATCGTCGCCCCGATGCTGCCGCTGTATCCCGGCGTAAGCCCGGAGATCATCGCTATTGCCATCGGTTCCGGCGCCATTGGCTGCACGATCGTAACGGATTCCCTGTTCTGGCTGGTGAAACAATACTGTGGCGCAAGCCTCAGCGAAACGTTCAAGTATTATACGACGGCGACATTTATCGCTTCTTTACTTGCACTCGCCGCCACCTTCCTGCTTTCTTTCATCATCTAAGCGAACGAGACGTAATATGAAAAACGCTGACCTGACCCAATTAACCGCGACCTTCCCGCTTGTGCAGGAGCTGATCGCGCTGAAAGAAACCACCTGGTTTAACCCGGCGACGACGACGCTGGCGCAAGGTTTGCCCTATGTCGGCTTGACCGCCGCAGATGTAAAAGACGCTCACGAACGCCTGCAGCGCTTCGCGCCGTATCTGGCGGAAGCCTTTCCAGAAACGGCCGCCACCGGCGGGATTATCGAATCAGAAGTGGTTGCCATTCCGGCAATGAAACGCCGCCTCGAGCAACAATTCAATCAGCCGATTAATGGCGATCTGTTACTGAAAAAAGATAGCCACCTGCCGATTTCGGGTTCCATTAAGGCGCGCGGCGGCATTTATGAAGTGCTGACCCATGCGGAAAAGCTCGCGCTGGAAGCCGGACTGCTCACCATCGCAGATGATTATCGCAAATTGCTGACGCCGGAATTCAAACAGTTCTTCAGCCAGTACAGCATCGCCGTCGGTTCTACCGGCAACCTCGGTATGTCGATCGGCATCATGAGCGCGCGCATCGGTTTTAAGGTCACGGTGCATATGTCGGCGGATGCCCGCGCATGGAAAAAGGCCAAACTGCGCAGCCACGGCGTAACGGTCGTTGAGTATGAAGAAGATTACGGCGTGGCGGTCGAACAGGGGCGCAAGGCGGCGGAATCCGACCCGAACTGTTTCTTCATCGACGATGAAAACTCGCGCACGCTGTTCCTCGGCTATGCCGTGGCCGGCGAACGCCTGAAAGCGCAGTTTGCCCAGGCAGGACGCGTGGTCGATGCCGATCACCCGCTGTTCGTCTATCTGCCATGCGGCGTTGGCGGCGGCCCCGGGGGCGTCGCATTCGGCCTGAAACTGGCGTTTGGCGACCACGTTCACTGTCTGTTCGCCGAACCGACCCATTCGCCCTGTATGCTGCTCGGCATTTACACCGGGCTCCATGACCAGATTGCGGTGCAGGATTTAGGGATTGATAACCTGACCGCCGCCGATGGTCTGGCGGTCGGCCGCGCTTCCGGCTTCGTTGGCCGGGCGATGGAGCGCCTGCTCGACGGCCTGTATACCCTTGACGATCAAACGATGTACGACATGCTGGGCTGGCTGGCAACGGCGGAAAACATTCGCCTTGAGCCGTCCGCGCTGGCCGGGATGGCAGGGCCGCAGCGCGTCTGCGCCAGTAAAGCGTACCATCAGCTACAAGGACTGAGCGACGAACAGCTACGTCAGGCCACCCACCTGGTATGGGCGACCGGCGGCGGTATGGTGCCGGAAGAAGAGATGGCGCAGTATCTGGCGAAGGGACGTTAAATCGCTCGCAGCAGCGGCATCAGTTCGCCCGGTGACCGCTGCTGTTTACGCAGATCGCGCATGACCCGCATACAGGGGGCGCTGGCGACATAGAACTGGCGGTAGCCTTCACAGAGCGGGTCGTCGTCGCCCGCGCACAGCCGCCGCCATGCACAGACAAAACAGGCGCTATTGGCGGCCACCTGCCGCTGTTCGCGCAGCGGTTCGCCGCACCAGATACGCAGGGTTTCCTCAAACAACGTAATCGTTATGCGGCCAATATCTTCCCGCGCCCAGATATGGAAAATGGCGCAAAGGAATTTTCCCCATGCATTGGCATCTTCCGCTCTGAGCTGCGGAATAAAACGAACGGCGCGCACGCCCTGCGCGCGTAGCTCCCGATATAGCTGCTGCGGTTGCTGGCAGTGGTGGCGATAAACTTTGACCTCCTGCACTGCCGGTTCGTTGTGAGCGAGGGAGTGGCATTCTGTCCGACATCCTGTCATGTCACATCCTTAAGAAATAAAATGATCTGCCGTAGATGCGTTACAGCAAACAATAATGACAGCGAAAGCACTGCGAGGGAGATCAAAAATTTGTCACGAACTGCTCCCGGCTGCAAAAAATCGCTCTCGGCAACATCCATTAAATGGCGGCTGCGGGTGTAGCGCCAGAGAACGATCGCCACCACAGCCAGTACGCCAATCGATATCCAGAACGCCAGCCCGGCGCTATGCCAGTTATGTTTGATCGCCAGCGCCATCAGCGCCCCGTAGCCAAGCAGAGTACGGAACCACGCCAGCGAGGTGCGCTCCGGCTGTAAACCGGGATCGTTCTCCCGCCGCGCCCGGCGTTTATCCGCCATACAGCACCAGCAGCATCACCGCCGCCACGACCGCCAGCAGCAGGACGCTAATCACCAGCAGCGTACGGGTATAGGGGAGATCCTGCTTCAGGCGCATCGCCTTTTCGTTACTCAACCAGCGCAGATAGCCATACACCGCCAGCCCGCCGGCAAACAGGCACAGCAGCAGCGCCAGCACTTCGCGAATAAGCGGAGTGGCAAAATCCGGCGCCAGCTGATCGAGCCCGACGCCCGCGGCGAGAAAGCCGAGCGCCGTACGGATCCACGCCAGAAAGGTGCGTTCATTGGCCAGCGAAAAGCGGTAATCCGGCGCTTCGCCAATGCGGGAAATTTTCATCAGCAGTCCTTGTTCGTCACGCAAGCAGGCCACAGCATAGCCTAAATCACGAACAGGAGAGAAGAACCGGCACCCGATGGATGCCGGTAAAACGAGGGTTAATGCAGCTCAGGCCAGTACGCTTTATTGGCGGCAATCAGGTCATCGAGGATCGCTTTCGCCACCGAGGCGCTCGGTACGGTTTTCGATAGCGTAATCGCCTGCCACAGCTTGTGATATGAACGCTGCTCCCACGCATCCACCACCAGTTTTTCCACCGCCACCTGCTGGCTCATCATCCCTTTCTGGAAATGCGGAATATCGCCCACCGTCAACGGCTCCGGTCCGTTATGACCGACCAGACAAGGGATCTCTACCATCGCGTCGGCATCAAAGTTATGGATTGCGCCATTGTTCGGCACAATCAACAACATTCGTTCCTGAGTGTTAAAGGCGATAGCCGTCGCTAAATCGACGATATACGACGCGTGTTCGTCAATCTCCAGATCGCCCGCGGAAGATTTACCGGCGGCAATAATCGCCCGGCAGGCGCTAAAGACGTTTTTCTCCCGATGATCCATTACCTCATTCGCGCGGGTACGTTCCGGGTTGGAGTGCGCGACCACGTAATCCGGGAACAGATAATATTTCAGGTAAGTGTTTGGCATCGTTTGCGGATCCAGCGCCTGTACATCTTTCGCTTTGGCAAACGTATCGTTCCAGCTGGCTTCGGTGTGCGGGTCATTTGATGGCGGTACATAGCCGTATTTCGCCACATACTCGCGCAGTTTCGGCATCAAATCGTTGCCGTCGAGATCTTCAATCGAGGTCCACCAGCCGAAGTGATTAAGGCCGTAGTAACGCACGCGCATCTGTTTGCGGTCTTTCAGCCCGACGATTTGCGCCATCCGCCCTTCAATGCCGATCGGCATATCGCAAATATTGAGAATTTTAGCATTAGGCCGCAGGCGACGGGTGGCTTCAGCCACTATCGCCGCCGGGTTGGAGTAGTTGAGCATCCAGGCGTTTGGCGAATATTTCTCCATATAATCCACCAACTCCAGCACGCCGCCGATAGAGCGCATACCATAGGCAATCCCGCCCGGTCCGCAGGTTTCCTGACCCAACACGCCGTGGCGCAGCGGTATTTTTTCATCTTGCTCGCGCATCGGGTATTTGCCGACGCGGATGTGCGCCATCACGAAGTCGACATCGCTAAAGGCGGCCTGCGGGTCGGTGGTGTAGCTGAACTCAATCTCTGGCGCCTGTTCTTTGAGGATAATTTTACAGGCTTCGGCGATAGTCTCCTGACGCGCGCCGTCGTTGTCATAAAATTTTAGCGCCCGCAGCGGGAAACGATCGCGGTTTGCCAACAGCATTAAAACGATGCCAGGGGTAAAGGTGCTGCCGCCGCCTGCGATAACAACTGAGAATTTTTTCATGATACTGCCTCCGTCATGGTGGTGTGTTCGGTCGATAAAGAATCTTTCATTAAGGTTTCCAGCTGGTCGCGAACCTGCGGGACATGCAGACCAACAATGACCTGAATGCCGTTGCCGCGGCGGACCACGCCGTGAGCGCCGAGTGCTTTAAACACCTCGTCGCTTTGCGTTTTCGCCATATCCACCAGCGCGATACGCAGTCGGGTGGCGCAGTTATTGATGCTTTCAATATTGCCGGCCCCGCCCAGCGCCTGCAGGAAGCCGGCGGCCTGACCCAGCTTGTTTTCCGCAACTGCCGCCACGCTGGTTTTACCGCGCGCCTCCTGATAATCCGCTTTGCTGTAAAGCTTGATTTCGCTGTCTTCGCGACCCGGCGTTTTCAGGTTCAGGCGCAGGATCAGGGTGCGGAAGATGACGAAGTAGATGCCGGTAAAGCAGACGCCGATGCCTATCTGGATAAACATCATCGACGCGTGGTGATGGAACATCGGGATCCAGTTTTGCGGCAGGAACTGATCGAGCAGGCCGCCGCCGAAGTTCCCCACGACGCCGCAGATATACATCACCGTCGCCATGGTGGCCGCCAGCAGCGCATGCACGGCAAATAGCAGCGGTGAGATAAACAAGAAGGTAAACTCGAGTGGCTCGGTAATGCCCACCAGCACCGCGGTCAAAGTGGCGGGGATCAGCAAACCGGCGACCTTCACCCGGTTTTGCGGCGCGGCGGTGAAGTAAAGCGCCAGCGCAATACCCACCGAACCAAAGACTTTCGAATTGCCATGCAGCGCAAAACCGCCCTCAGGGAACAGCGCTTTCAACGGTTCAACGCTCTGGCTAAATTCCTGCAGATGCTGCGCCCAGTAGACCTGGATGCCGCCTTCCACTACCGCCGGACCAAAGATAAATGGCCCATAGACAAAGTGATGCAGGCCGGTCGGGATCAAAATGCGCTCAAGAAAGATGTAAACCCACACCCCGAGCGCGCCGGCTGAGCGCAGGAAAGCCTGCAGCGACTCAATCCCCATCTGTACCTTCGGCCAGCCGAGCAGCGTAAGCCAGGCACAAGGGATCATCGCGAGAAAGGCAACTATCACCACGAACGACGATCCCTGAAAAATACCGAGGAACACCGGCAGCGGTTTATCGAAGTAACGATTGTGCAGCGCGGTGACGATGCCGGAGATAACGATGGCCCCGATAATGCTGGTATCCAGGGTTTTAATCCCGGCAATCATCGTCAGGCCGCTTCCCGCCGTGGGATCCAGGGTGAAATCAACGCCGAAGAAGTGGCCCCAGGTCATCCCCATGGCGTTGATGAAGTAGTTCCAGGTAAGAAAACTGACCAGTACCGCCAGGCAGGCCCGGCCCTGGGCCTGCTTCGCCAGGCCAATCGGCAGGCCGACGGCGAAAATCAGCGGCATATTACGAAAGACGGTCCAGCCGCCCTCTTCAATGATGTGAACAATTTGCGCGAACAGGCTATCGGGTGCGGTGAGCGCTTCGCCGACAAACATCGGATTACGCAGCATAATGGCGATACCCACCACAATCCCGGCGAATGGGAACAGCAAAACCGGGGTAAACATGGCGCCGCCAAAGCGTTGTATTTGACTGAGCATTTGAAAATCCTCATGTAACAACTCGTAGGGTAAGTGGCCTTTTTTTTGTTCTTTACCGGCCTGCTTCGAGCATAGGAATTCGCCCCGTCGGCAACATGCTGCGCCGCTGCGATTCGTGATCGCATTCATGGTTTTAATTCGGTCAATGTTGTCTACTTTTTGCGTAAAACATAGACACGATGAATTGAGGTGACGAAATCAATGTCACTTATAGTTTTTAATTTATTGTTTTTTATAATTTTATAATTCACGTCAGCTGGCTATCGCTGATTCATCAATGACGAATAGAGGTCTACTGGTGATCTACAAATCTATTGCTGACAAACTGCGTTTACGGCTCAACTCTTCCGATTTCAACATTGGCAGCCCGTTACCGGGCGAGAAAAAACTGGCGCAGGAGTTCGGCGTGGCGCGCATGACGATTCGCAAAGCCATTGACCTGCTGGTGGAAAGTGGATTAGTGGTGCGCCGCCAAGGCTCCGGCACCTATGTCGCGCGCAAAGATGTACACCATGAGACCAGCAACCTGACCGGGCTGGCGGAAGTTCTGCGCCAGCAGGGTAAAGAAGTGGTAAGTCAGGTATTGGTATTCGAAGTGATGCCCGCGCCGCCGGCTATCGCCAGTCAGCTGCGAATTAAAATTGATGAACGGATCTATTTCTCACGCCGGGTGCGCTACGTCGATGGTAAACCGCTAATGCTGGAGGACAGTTATATGCCGGTTAAACTGTTCCGCCATCTGTCGTTGGGTCATCTGGAGGGGTCGAAGTTCGACTATATCGAGAAAGAGTGCGGTATCACCATCAGCGGCAACTATGAAACCCTCACCCCGGTACTGGCGGATAAACAGCTGGCACGCTCAATGAACGTGCCGGAGCAGACGCCGCTGCTGCGCATTACCTCGCTTTCCTACAGCGATAGCGGCGAGTTTCTTAACTATTCCGTGATGTTCCGCAACGCCAGCGAGTATCAGGTGGATTACCACCTGCGCCGGGTCCAGGCACAGAGCCCGCTAACTCAACCCCCAGAACAGCACGGCCAGTAGTTGAGGGGTGATTATCCGCAGGAACATCACCAGCGGATAAACCGTGGCGTAGGAGAGCGCCGCCGCGCCGCTGGTGGCGTGCAGGTTGTTGGCGAAGGCCAGCGCCGGCGGGTCGGTCATTGAGCCCGCCAGCATGCCGCAGAGGGTCAGATAGTTCATCTTCGCCAGCATCCGCGCCACTATGCCCACCGTCAGCAGCGGGATAGCGGTGATGAAAATACCGTAGGCGATCCAACTTAGCCCCTCGCCGTGGAGCAGGGTGTCGACAAAATCGCCGCCGGATTTCAGCCCCACCACCGCCAGAAACAGCACGATACCGAGTTCGCGCAGCGCCAGGTTGGCGCTCGGCGGCATAAACCAGTACAGCTTACCGATGCTGCCGATACGCCCGAGGATGAGCGCCATAATTAGCGGCCCGCCGGCCAGCCCCAGTTTTAACGCCGCCGGGAAACCGGGAATAAACAGCGGAATAGACCCCAGCAGCACCCCGAGACCAATGCCGATAAACACCGGTAGCATTTGTACCTGCTGCAGCTTTTGCTGCGCGTTGCCGAGTTCATTAGCCACCGCATCAATGGCCTGAGGCCGTCCAACTAAGTTAAGAATGTCGCCAAACTGCAGGCTGGCATGGCTGCTGGCCACCAGCTCAACCCCGGCGCGATTAAGCCGCGAAATCACGACGTCATAGCGTTGTTTAAAGTGCAGATCGCGGATTTTCTTCCCTAATACCTTCTCGTTAGTGACCACCACGCGTTCCACTTTGAGATCGGTACCGCGCGTTGAGAGCGAAGTCGCCACTTCTTTACCAATCACCAACTGCGCGTTATGTAAATCTTCCGGCCGCCCGACCAGGTGCAGCAGGTCGCCATGCTGGATAAGCGTAGCCGGCGCCGGCACCATCAATAGCTCATCGCGCTTCAACCGCGAGCAGATAATTTTGTCGCTGTTGAGCATTGGCACGTCCTGAATCGCCATATTATTTAGATTCGGGTTTTCCACCCGCACGTTAATGGTATGCAGATGAGCATGGCCGTTACCGCTGCTCTCATCAAACTGCTGCGCCTCTTTTTCCACATTGATGCGAAAGAACAGCCGCACCAGCCACATGGTCAGCAGAATGCCGCAGATACCAAACGGGTAGGCCATCGCGTAGCTCATCCCCATCTGATCGACGACATCAAACGGCAGGCCAAGATCGCGCAGGATTTGCTGCCCGGCGCCAAGCGCGGGGGTGTTAGTGACCGCCCCAGAGAAGATGCCGAGAACGACCGGAAGCGGAATATTGAACAGTTTATGCAGGATCGCAGTCACCAGTCCGCCAAGTACGACGATAAGGATCGCGAACAGATTGAGCTTAAGGCCGGAGACGCGTAACGAGGCAAAAAAGCCCGGACCGACCTGAATACCGATGGTATAAACGAAGAGAATAAGGCCAAATTCCTGGATGAAATGCAGCATCGGGCTGCTCAGCGTAATCCCTGCCTGATCCACGAAGTGGCCCACGATAATGCCGCCAAACAGCACGCCGCCGATACCAAAGCCAACGCCGCGGATTTTGACATTGCCGATCCACAATCCCACCACCGCAACCAGCGCCAACACGCTGACGGTCAATGCTATATCACTCATACTATTTTCCCTGTGAATAACATTATCATTAACAGGGATTATGACTGCTGCCGGGTGGGTTGTATGCCGCATGGCGCACAATAATTGCGGAGTAGCTCCGCTACTCGGGAGCATTTTCTTTTTTGCAGCACTTTTTACTCGACAGGCGCAGTAGGGACGCCGCTGCAAGGTGCGCTTTGCGTAGAAGACTCGAGGGGCCTGCGGATTTTGAATCGATCGTTATTGAAGCTCCTCATCATTAAAATACATCCTACTTAACATAGCGGGCAAAGACATAAATAATAAAAATAACAAATACCCCCACAGGCCAAACAGGACCTTCAGGGAAAAATCTGAAAAACACAACGGCGAATATAACAACCAACAAAGCTGGAACATAAGCTGATATTAACGTTTTAAAAAACCGTTTCAAAAGTGACTTCACAAACCCCATATCATCTACCTAATCATTCGTTTAATAATATCAGCAATATCATCATCAGAGATTTGATGCACTCTAAATGCACCGGCCTTTTCAAATATAGATGAGACAAGAAAAATACATCATTTCCAGCCCCTTTGAATATAATGCAAAATAATACCATGGATGAAGCGAGCGCAGTTGATTAGCACTCTCAGCAGCTTTTTGTACAATGCCATATACTCCAGCAATCCCAACAGCTATACCAGCAGCCCGACCGGTTAATGCACTCATGCTAAAGCTTACATTTGTACTTACTGCGACAGCCGATGCCACCCCCAGAGAAAAGCCCTGTTGTGTCAAGGTGCTTGCTGCTATGTGAATATTTACAGTCATGAGGATTTTTTTATTTTTTCTAATTGCTGTGTCGTTTTGGACTTAAAAACCTCATCAAAATAAACCTTAACCATTTCAAAAACCACACTATCCCCTTCAATAACACGACCAAGACCTATTGTAAATCTTATATCCTCTTGCTTTTGTTGCTTGCAGACATCCTGATATTCACTGGTAAAGCATGAGGAATAATACAACGCTCTTTTAGCTCCTGAACCTATCATTTCAATCTGATTTGACACCCCCACTCTGACACTGGACAGAGCCCTATCAAATTTCAAAGCTAAGATTCTATTATTTTTAAAATATCCCTGAACTTCATTCCGGTAGTACATATCGCTCCTTGCTTCATTTATCATAATAGCTGTTAACAGCATCACTGGAACGGGTGGCCGCTCCCCTCACTTCAAGTGACTGCCGTTCATTCATAACATATCCCTTGTTTTAGTAAGCTTATATGGCAAGCATTCGTTTTTAAACTGAAACATCTGTTGCAGCAAGGTGATTTAATGCGCTTTCACGCACAAAAAAGCCCCGAGTTATCGGGGCTTGAAAGCGATGTGGCTTAATTAACTATTCAGCGCCGGGCGCTCGCTAATGGCGATACGCTGCGGGGCGGCGACTTCCGGCTCGTGGCGGGTTAAGTCGATATGCAATAAGCCATTGGTAAAGGTGGCGCCGGAGACTTCCATATTATCCGCGAGGGTGAAACTCAGGCTGAAGGCCTGATTCACCAGCCCCTGATGCAGCCATTTGGTCTCTTTTTCAGCCGCCTGCGGCGTGCCTTTAACGGTCAGACGCGTACCTTCCAGCTGAATATCCAAATCTTCCTGACGGAACCCGGCTACCGCGAGGGTAATGCGGTAATGGTTATCGTCGCTTTTTTCGATGTTATAGGGCGGGAAGGTTTGGCTTTCACCGGCGGTTTGCAGGGCGTTAGCCAGTTTGTCAAAACCGATCCATTGACGCAGCAGTGGGGATAAATCGTAGTTACGCATAGTGTTTTCTCCTTCTGAGAAGCGAGTAGGTACCTGCGAATTCAGCGAATTCGCATCTGCTCCCTGACGGCGAGCAAGTTGTTTATTCAGGCCGCCGCGCGGCCTGAAGCGGGCAATTAGTTAATTTCGATACGGCGCGGTTTGTTCGCTTCCGGAATCACGCGTTCCAGATCGATATACAACAGGCCGTTGACCAGGTTAGCGCCGCGAATATGAATGTTATCGGCGAGCTGGAATTTACGCTCGAAGTTGCGCTCCGCGATCCCCTGGTACAGGTAGGTGCGCTCTTTCTGCTCGGCGGCATGGGAGCCTTTCACCACCAGAAGATTGTCTTGCGCGGTTATCTCTAATTCGCTTTCCGCAAAACCGGCGACGGCAATCGCGATGCGGTAATTGTTTTCGTCCACTAATTCAACGTTATACGGAGGGTAGCCGCCGTTGCCCTGGCTTTGATTATTTTCTAACAGGTTGAACAGACGGTCGAAACCAATAGCAGAACGATAAAGCGGGGAGAGATCGAAATTACGCATAGTAAATAGCTCCTGAAATCAGCGAGAATTCAATGGCTTTCCATCATGGACAAGCCGTTATGACCCGGAATACCCCTCAGGCGTATCCTCATTGGGTGACACTACTAAAATGGGTGTGCCCCGACGCTTTTCAAGGCCTTTTCGGCCAAATTTTTTTGCAGTTTGCTGGCGAATGCTTAGACTGGTTGCAAAGCACAAAAGGCAAAGTGCGATACTCGCCACAGTGCAGTGCAATAACGCTAGGCATTCACGGGACGGCTCGTTATAACCGAAGTAACCCCGATAAAATGACGGAAGAGTGATGAAAAGCGGATTGTTAAAGCTGGTCCTGTTCAGCGGGATGATTAGTGTGGGCGGTTGCTCCAGCGTAATGTCGCATACCGGCGGCAAGGAAGGAACCTACCCAGGCACGCGCTCCAGCGCCCATACGCTGGGCGACGACGACACCAACTGGGGCGTGAAATCGCTGGTGGCCCTCGATATGCCGTTCACCGCGGTCATGGACACGCTGCTGCTGCCGTGGGATATGTTCCGCACCGACAGCTCGGTAAAATCGCGCGTCGAGAAAAGCGAGCAGGAGACGCTGGCGACCAACTCCGTTATCCCGCCAGCGCCAATGCCTTCGCGCTAAGCTAGCGCTGCATTTCGGTTATCCATAACTGGCGATAACCGTCGACGTCTTCCATCCACGCCAGGTATTTGCCATCCGGCGAAAATACGACGGCATCCGCGGACGGCGGATTTTCGCGATCGGTCGTCAAATAACTTACCGCGCCGCTGCGGGCATCGCAGAGCGCGATTTTGTTTTCCACCACGCATCCCAGCCACGCGCCCGATGGATGCCAGTTAAACGCCGACTGAATCCCCGTAGCAGTATGTGTTAACTGACGCGGCTCGCCGCCCGCAGGCGGGATAAGCCACAGCTGTACAACGCCTGCATCATCACGCATCAGAAAGGCGATCTCGGTGGCCTGCGGATTGGCGCGTACCCAATGGCGCGGCACATTCACCAGCCCCGGATAGCGGCGCTGGTGGGTAAAGGTCAAACGACGCTGGCTGACGCCTGCCGGCGGCGCGGGCATCGTCGTTGCACTTCCGGCCAGCGGCGCATCGCCCTGCCGCTTCCACCCTGCCTCATCCCGGGGCAGCGTCACAATAAACAGTTCAGGCACTTTGTCGCCGTTTTCCGCCAGCGTATCGCCGATAAAGGCTAGTGCATGATTGCCGACCCACCCCTCTTCATAAGCGCGATTGATCTCATCGCTGCCGGGTCCTGGGTTCGCCGTGGTACGGCTTACCAGCACGCACCAGTGGCTGCCGGCATATTCGCGTGGATGGGTGCCCTGCGGGCTCACCGGGCCATAGGGCGCGGCTACGCCAACGTTGCGCAGATCCAGCGCCGGATCGTATTCGTGAAGTACGTGGTCGTTATAGGTGAAGCTAACGAACTGGCCGTCAGGGCTGAAGACATGAACATGGCTGCCGCCGCGCAGCGCGCCGGGAGTATAAGGCGCGGTAATATCCAGCGCATCCAAATTGCGGGTTTCACCCTGCCAGTTAACCACCCCGCGACGGTGATGAAAATCGTAATGCCAGTTGGCGTCCGGGTGTTCCGGGCCGTGAATAAAAACGTATTTATCTTGCGTCGGGTGTACGGTGACCACGCCAACGCAGGCGCCGTCAGCGGCGCGATACAGCGTTTCAACGGCGCCGCTATGGATATTCACCCGTTCAATGGTCTCGCCGGTGAAAGAGGCCCCCGACGGGCGCACGTCGAAAACCAGCCACTGGCTGTCCGGGGTCCAGGTATTGATATTGGTAAGCTGATGATGACGGGGAGCAAAAGTGACTTGTTTCATGACGATACCCTGATGCGAGACTTACGCATCAGGGTATCGTATCACCAAAATTTAGCCTACACGTTTCACATCGCCGACCAGCAGGATATAAGACAGCGCGCCTATCAGCGCCACCACGGAGATATAAACCAGCGCCGGGCCAAAGCCGTAATCCTGCGCCAGATAGCCAATCACCAGCGGGACGGTGATGCCGCCCAGCCCGCCAACAAAGTTAAAGACCCCACCGGTCAGGCCGATCAAGCGCATCGGCGCCAGGGAGGAGACCAGCGACCAGGTGATAGACGCAAAGCCGTTGCCGAAGAATGCCAGCGCCATCAACGCCATGATCCAAACGGGGTCGTTGGTATAGTTCGCCCCCATGATGCAGGTGGAGATCAGCAGCCCACAGATAATCGGCGTTTTGCGCGCCACGCCCAGCGAGTAGCCTTTTTTCACCAGCTTATCCGCCAGCCAGCCGGAGAGCAGGACGCCAAAAAACGCGGCGAGGAAGGGCACCGTGGTCATAAAGCCGGCCTTCAGCGCGGTGATGCCTTTTTCCTGGGTTAAGTAGTTCGGGAACCAGGTCAGGAAGAACCACAGCGTCGAGGTAACCGCGAACTGCCCAAGGTAAACGCCAACCAGCTTACGGTGAAAGACCAGCTTCCAGTCCGCTTTCGATAACGGTTGCCGCGCCTCTTTCTTCAGCGGCGCATCGCCATCCACCAGGCCGCCGCCGTCGCGGATATAGTCGAGTTCGGCTTTGCTGATGCTTTTAGTCAGGCGCGGCGGTTGATAAACCTTAAACCAGATTAACGACCAGATAATGCCGATACCACCGGTAACGATAAATACCCAGTGCCAGCTTAATAGCTCCTGGATCCAGATCAGTAGCGGCGTGAGGAAGGCCAGGCCCACAAATTGCCCCGAGGTATAAAACCCGACGGCGGAGGCGCGTTCGTGCTCCGGGAACCAACTGGTCACCATGCGGTTATTGGTCGGGAAGGCTGGCGCTTCGAAGATGCCGGTAATGGCGCGTAAACCAATCAGCGACATTAAGCCGGTGGCGAAACCTTGTAGCAACGTCGCCACCGACCAGCCAAATATAGCGATAAAGTAGGTAAGTCTGGATCCCACGCGGTCAAGGAACCAACCGCCAGGGATCTGACAGAGGGTATACAGCCAGGCAAAGGCGGAAAATACATAGCCCATTTCCGCTTTGCTAATACCAAACTCCTCCTGAATATGCGCCGAGGCGACGGCGAGGTTGGCGCGGTCAACATAACAAATAACCACGGTAATAAAGATCATGATGAGCGTCAGATAACGGCGACGCCCGGTTTTTACAGCGGTAACTGAAATATCCATCGCAATCTGTCTCCAGATTTTGGGCATAGCGAAGCCGCTCACCATGCCCGGTAATTTACAGAGGGTGTTTTTGTTTTTTATTTTTTACTTACGAATGCTCTAAATAGTTCACGTCGCAGGAAGGCGGCAAGATTGCAAATCCCCAGGAGCTTACATTAGTAAGTGACTGGGGTGCGCAATCGCAGCCAACGCACCTGTGGCGTGAAATATGAAGAGCATTTACCATTCGGCGACAGAGCCATCCTCATACCGCCACAACGGATTTCGCCAGTCCGGCGCATTTTTACTCAACTCAATCACGCGGGCCTCATCAATTTCTACGCCCAGCCCCGGCTTCATCAGAGGTTTAAAGAAGCCGCCTTCCATATTGAAATCTTCTTTATTTTTCACAAAATCAAGCAGTTCTGCACCTTTGTTGTAGTGGATCCCCATACTCTGCTCCTGGAAGACCGCGTTATGTGAAACGAAATCGACGTGCAGACAAGCCGCCAGCGCGATCGGCCCCAGCGGGCAGTGCGGCGCCAGCCCAACGTCATAGGCTTCCGCCATTCCGGCAATTTTATAGCATTCGGTAATACCGCCTGCGTGCGACAAATCGGGCTGTAAAATAGCCACCCCGCCCGCTTCCAGTACTCGTTTAAATTCAAAGCGCGAGAACATACGTTCCCCGGCGGCAATTGGAATATGCGTTTGCGCCGCCAGCCGTGGATAATATTCCGCCTGCTCGGCTAATACCGGCTCCTCAATAAATAATGGGCGATATGGCTCCAGCTCTTTAATTAATACCTTAGCCATCGGCGCGCTAACGCGGCCATGAAAATCGAGACCAAACTCAATTTCATTGCCAAACGCTTCGCGGATTTGCGCCACGGTATTCACCGCCGCATCAACCGCGCGGGAATTATCGATGAGCCCCATCTCTTCGCAGCCGTTTAATTTAAAGGTGTCGAAACCAATGCCGCGCAGTTTCTTAATCCCGTCAATCACTTCGGCGGGGCGGTCGCCGCCCACCCAGCTGTAGGCTTTAATTTTGTCGCGCACCAGCCCGCCCATCAGTTGCCAGACCGGGGCATTCAGGACCTTACCTTTAATATCCCATAATGCCTGGTCAATACCGGCGATGGCGCTCATCATAATCGGGCCGCCGCGGTAAAAGCCGCCGCGGTACATCACCTGCCACAGGTCATTAATCCGCGCCGGATCCTGGCCAATCAGGTAGTCGCCAAATTCATGAACGGCCGCCTCTACCGTGCGGGCGCGCCCTTCAATCACCGGTTCGCCCCAGCCGACGATGCCTTCATCGGTTTCAATTTTCAGGAACATCCAGCGTGGGGGTAAACGGTACGTGGTGATGTTGGTTATTTTCATTTCACTGCCTCTCGATACGCTTTTACGAATGCGGCTGCCTGCTGCGCGGTACGTTCAACCAGCTGGCCGGCGCGATAGAGATCGCTACCCAGCCCTGCCCCCACACAGCCGGCATTAATCCACTGCGCCAGGTTTTCCGGCGTCACGCCGCCGACGGCAAAGACCGGAACCTCCGGCGGTAGCACGGCTTTCAACGCTTTGATGTAATCCGGGCCAAAAGCCGATGACGGGAAAATTTTCAGCGCCTGCGCGCCAGCATCCAAGGCGCTGAAGGCTTCGCTGGCGGTGGCGCAGCCTGGGCACACGGTCATGCCGTAACCCACCGCACGCCGGATCACTTCCGGTTGAATGTTTGGCGTCACAATCAGCCGACAGCCCATGGCCGCCAGCCTGTCGACCTGCTCCGGTTGCAGCACGGTGCCCGCACCGATAAGCGCCTGCTCGCCGTAAGCGTCGACGACCTGCGGAATACTTTTATCCCACTGCGGCGAGTTCAGCGGGATTTCGACCGCGTCGAAACCGGCGTCGATAACGGCGCCAACGTGAGCCAGCGCCTCGTCTGGCGTAATACCGCGCAGGATAGCGATAAGCGGAAGGTTAGTTTGCCACTGCATAAGCGATGCTCCTTATTCCTGTCTGAAATGCCGTATCGCCCGCAACCGCGGTGACTTCGCGGCCAATGGCGGCGAATGCCTGCTGATAGCGGGACGTTAACGATGCCCCGGCGACAAGGCTAATAGCCTGCTGCCCGGCGAACGTGTCGCTGAGGGTGGCAACTTCAGCGCCAATCAGCAGACCGGAAAGAAATTCGCTAACCTGCTCGCGAGGCAGCGCGCCCAGCACATGCGAAGCGCGAACTTCAAACAGCTGCGGCAGGACGGCGGGGTTGTTGATACCGCGCTGCAGACCGGCCGCGAATGCGTCGGTGGACGTCTCCTGCGGCGGTAAGCCGGCGCCCACCAGCGAGTGCTGAAGCAACAGATGATGCAACTCACCGGTCAAAACGGTACGAAAATCGTGAATTTGCAGGCGATCGGCCAGTACCCACTTGCAGTGGGTTCCCGGCATCACGTAGACAGATGAAGGCGCTAAGGCGCGTGCGCCCAGCAGTTGCGTTTCTTCTCCACGCATGACGTTATGGTTATCGTCACGGGAAACGCAAAGACCGGGAATTATCCAGATATTGTCGCCAACGGCAGTTAACTGCTGGCCAATGTCCGAGAAAGCGGCAGGAAGCGGCAAATAGGGGGCGATTTTCCAGCCCACGTTGCTGCCAACCATACCTGCCATCACCACTGGTGTGGCGCCATCGCGCCAGTGTTGGGTAATTTCCGCTAACACCGCAGCGGGAGAGCGACCGTTCAGGCGCGTTACGCCTGCTTCAGATTGCCTGCTTTCCAGGCATTCTTCGCCCTGATAAAGCCAGGCGCGTAAATTCGTCGATCCCCAATCTATTGCGATGTAGCGAGCCGTCATGTGATTTCCTTGAGCCTTCGTGTCGAGCTGGCGATCATCGTCAACGCCGCCTGCTCCGCCGCGTCGCTATCCTGATGCCGAATGGCGTCAAATAGCGCTTTATGTTCCTGGAGGGTTTTCGGCATGTTGCCTTCATCGCCCATCCAGGTACGTTCAAATACCGCCCGCTGCAGCGAACTGATCGCCACGCTAAGCTGCTGCAAAACCGGGTTATGTACTGACTGCAGCACCGCTTCGTGGTAACGAATATCGGCCTCGTTAAAGGCATCCCGGTTTTGGTTGTTGGCGATCATGTCATTGAGCGCCGACTCGATTTCCGCCAGATCGCTTGAGGTGGCGCGTTCCGCCGCCCAGCGTGCAATGGCGGGCTCTACCAGATTACGCACTTCACTCATCGCGCTGATAAGACGCGGGTCATAATCATTTTCCAGTACCCACTGCAGAACCTCAGTATCGAGGTAGTTCCACTGGTTTCTGGGAGCGACAAACGCGCCGCGATAACGCTTCATTTCGATCAGCCGCTTCGCCATTAGCGAGCGAAACACTTCGCGGATGATGTTGCGCGAAGTTTCAAACTCTTCACACAGTTCCGCTTCGGCCGGTAGCGCCGAACCCGGTACGTACTTACCGCTGACAATCTGTTTGCCCAGCGTGATCACGATGCGATCGGTCTTATTGAGAGTCATGGAGAGTCCTTATGCTCTATGTGTACTGCTCTACTTTACCGTCGCTGTCGAATTTCGCCTCACTTTTGTACTACTAGCGTGATGTCAGGCGTCGTCGTCATGAGCTCAATGTAGTACAACATGATTGTGTTGTACTACAATTTAGATCACAAAAAGAACAACCCATAAAAATAAAAATGCCTGTGACCACGACAGATGGCGCCGTCAAATCAGGAAAGGAGGGTAAATAAGAGTTAGAACGCTTCGCCGACCTGGAAGTAAAAGCCGCTGCTGCCCTTACCGATACCGTAGTCGAGGCGAATATTAACCCGAGGTTTGAATTCAAAGCGGTAGCCGACGCCCGCCGAAGGTAGCCAGCGTCCATCATTCAGTGAATCAATGGATGGCCCCATGGTGCCCGCGCCGACCCAGGCAACAACGCCGTGTCGCCACGTCAACTGACGACGGTATTCAAGCTGAGAGCTGACCACGTTTTTGTCGCGGTAGCGCCCCTGGTAATAGCCGCGCATACGTTCATCGCTGCCGAGTAGCGGCATCATGCTCCACGGCACATCGCCCTGGGTGAAGGTGCCATCCGCTTCCCAGGCCAGCACGCTTTTATCGCTCAGGGCCTGATAGCGGCTGTAGTGCAGGCGAAACTCATCAAATCGCGTGTCGCTGCCAAGTCCCGGCGCATAGTGGGTATAGCGAAAATTGGCGTACTGGCCCTTGCGTGGGTTGGGGACAAAATCGCGATCGTCCCAGTTAATATCAATACTGGCGCCGGAGCTGAATACCGACGGCCCCTGTGGGGTGTTTTCTATTTTCGGCAGATCGTCATGGTCCATCTCATCGGCATTTTGCGCCGCCAGCGACCACCCCGCTCCCAGATAAACATTATCGATGAGCTGCCGGTAGACCATCGGGCGCAGGGTCAGCACCTGGGCGGTATATTTTTCTTTCTCATTGTCTTTGTCGCCGGCGTGAAAACCTTGTCCCCAGTAGTATGTCGGCGTGTTGGCCATTGAGCCTTCAACAAATACCCGCCACAAATCGTTGTCGAAAAAAGCATAGTTTTTAACGCTGAGGCCAAATGCGCCGGTGGAGCTAACGTAGCCGCTAAGCGTCAGCGTGGAGTTCTGGCTGATGGTGTCACTTGGGTCCGGGCGATACATGCCAACGACCGCCGTGCCCAGCCCAAGCCCCAGCTCCGGCGTATAAAATGGCCCCGGCATGACGCCCCAGTCGATGCCTTTGCTGGCGTCAAACTTGTCGCTGGCGCCAAGGTTTTGCAACCAGCCGTCGATTTTTTCGCGGCTGAGCGCCTGCGCCTGTGCCTGTGCCTGCCCAATAACAAGGCATGTTAGCAACAGCAGGATAGGGTTAAACAGTCGGCTCAAAAGCGATACTCGCCGGCGATAAAGAAGCTGTTACGTTCGGCAAAACCAAACTCCGTGGTGATATTAAAGTTCCGGGTCATCTCATACTGCGCGCCTACCAGCACGTTCCACGGCGACTGCAGATGCTGTTTCACATCAAAGCGACCGTTGCCGTTCTTGTTGGCAAGATTGACCATGTTTTGCAGCATCGTCGACGGCATCGACAGATCGTTCAGGCTGCCCTTAAATTCCTGCTGCACATCCTGATACATACTGCCTACCCAGACATTCAGCTTCCCGTTCGGCAGATGCAGCGCATCTACCGACGGCGTATTGAAACGATAGCCCAAACGCGGCGAAAAGGTAAAAGCATCAATGCTGCCGTCGAGAATATCAAAACGCGTCTGTGTATAGTTGGCATCTAATACCGTGAACCAGTTGCCGACGCCGCCCACCAGCGTGGTACCGACGCCGTAGGTAGTGCCTTTAAAATCAAGACGAAAATCAAGATCCTGCATACCTGGCATAGGTACTACTTTACCATTCGGCCCTTTCAGACCGACGGCGATTTGCGAGATAGAATGGCCTTTAGTATGTCCAACCAGGCCATAGACGTTCATAAACGGCAGCAGCCAGGCATCCAGCTTAAGGGTCTCGGTTTTACTGCTTTCCCGCGTATTACCGACGCCAATCTGGAAGGCGTTATCCAGTGAAAAATTACCTAACGATAAGCCGGTAAAATTAATGCTATCGACATTAATATTTTGCCGCATATCCATATAGTTAACGCCGACGCCAAACGGCAGCGGCAGGACGTAGCCGTGTTTTCTGGCTTCATCACCTAAAAAGGGCAATACCGATGTCGATTCCGGCGCCGCGGCCTGGCTATTGTCAGGCGCGGGCAGATCCGCCGGTTCGCTATCGTGCCAGGCGTATACGGGTTCAAGTTGGGTTGTTGGTTCTGCGGCCGCGCAGACCTGAAGAGAGGAGAAAGGCAGCGCAACCAACATCAAAAAGTGATTTTTATTCATAGGAAATATGATGTTAGTTATTAACGTATTGTTAAAAGGGGGCGGGTAGCTTATAGAATCCCGGATACTGATTAAGGGATTTAAATGCGGATTAACATCTATTCATGAAAAAAGAGAAGACAGGCCCGGAGAATTCCGGGCCTGAGATTGATGACAAACCTCATGCAACCGTTGCACTTACAGATTGCACCAGACAAAAAACATGGAAAATCAATTTATTGATTTTCGGTTGATAACCACAAAGAAGGAAAAACCACGCTTTTTCCTTCTTTGTCAGCAGTCTGAGGCCCGGAGAATTCCGGGCCCGAAATGCGCTTAGGCTAAAACGTATTTTTCAATGGCGAAGGCAACGCCATCTTCAAGGTTCGATTTGGTGACGAAATTCGCCGCTTCTTTAACGGTCGGGATAGCGTTATCCATCGCCACGCCGACGCCGGCAAATTCAATCATCGCGATATCATTTTCCTGATCGCCAATCGCCATAATTTCTTCCGGCTTGATGCCCAGCGTATCGGCCAGCGACTTCACGCCGGTGCCTTTATTGACGCGTTTATCGAGGATTTCGAGGAAGTACGGCGCACTTTTCAGCACGGTATACTTCTCTTTCACTTCCGCCGGAATACGGGCGATAGCCCGATCGAGAACGGCAGGCTCATCGATCATCATCACTTTCAGCAGCTGAATATTACGGTCCATCTTTTCTGCTTCGCAGAATACCAGCGGAATGGTCGCCACGTAGGATTCATGCACCGTGTAGTAGCTGATATCGCGGTTCGCGGTATAGAGCGTATTACGATCGAGCGCGTGGAAGTGCGAGCCAACTTCGCGAGAGAGTTGCTCAAGGAAGCGATAATCATCGTAGCTTAACGCCGTTTGCGCCACGGTGCTGCCGTCGCTGGCTTTCTGAACCAGCGCGCCGTTATAGGTGATGCAGTAGTCGCCCGGCTGTTCCATGTGCAGCTCTTTCAGGTAGCTATGGACACCAGCGTACGGGCGGCCGGTCGTCAGCACCACGTTAACGCCGCGGGCGCGCGCTGCCGCGATGGCGGTTTTCACCGCCGGAGAAATGGTATGGTCCGGCAGCAACAGCGTGCCGTCCATATCAATTGCAATCAGTTTAATAGCCATGGGATCCCCGGGTAAGATGAGTCTTCACTCATGCTAACGCGATTCCGCTCAAAAAACAGCTCTCGCAGCGGGAGAAAACGAGGATGGATTGCGCAGGCGGATTCCCCTTTTGCCGCAAAAGAAAAACCCGGCAGCGCAACGCGTACCGGGTTTAGCAAAACCGTAGCCCCGGTAGACATCATGTCACCGGGGAAATACAGGCTTAGATATCGATGTTCGCCGCTTTCAGGGCGTTCTCTTCGATAAAGGCGCGACGCGGTTCAACGGCATCGCCCATCAGGGTGGTGAACAGCTGGTCGGCGGCAATCGCATCCTTCACGGTGACGCGAAGCATGCGGCGGCTGTCCGGATCCATGGTGGTTTCCCACAGCTGATCCGGGTTCATCTCGCCCAGACCTTTATAACGCTGGATAGAGAGGCCGCGACGCGACTCTTTCACCAGCCAGTCGAGCGCCTGTTCGAAGCTGGCTACCGGCTGGCGGCGCTCGCCGCGTTCGATAAACGCGTCGTCTTCGATAAGCCCGCGCAGCTTCTCGCCGAGGGTGCAGATGCGGCGATATTCCGCGCCGGTGATGAACTCGTTATCCAGCGGGTAGTCGGTATCGACGCCGTGGGTACGCACGCGCACGATCGGCTCGAACTGCTGCAGCTCGCTGTTTTCACGAATATCAAACTTCCACTGGCTGCCGTGCTGCTCTTTTTCGTTCAGCTCGCTAATCAGCTGGTTAATCCAGCGGGTGACGGTCTGCTCGTTGCTCAGATCGGCTTCGGTCAGCGTCGGCTGATAGATAAGCTCTTTCAGCATCGCTTTCGGGAAACGGCGCTCCATGCGGCCAATCATTTTCTGCGTCGCGTTGTACTCGGCCACCAGTTTTTCCAGAGACTCGCCGGCTAAGGCCGGTGCGCTGGCGTTCGTGTGCAGGGTCGCGCCGTCGAGCGCGATGGAGATCTGGTACTGATCCATCGCTTCGTCGTCTTTAATGTACTGTTCCTGCTTGCCTTTCTTCACTTTGTACAGCGGCGGCTGAGCAATGTAAACGTGACCGCGCTCCACGATTTCCGGCATCTGACGATAGAAGAAGGTCAACAGCAGGGTACGAATGTGCGAGCCGTCGACGTCCGCATCGGTCATGATGATGATGCTGTGATAACGCAGTTTATCCGGGTTGTACTCATCGCGGCCGATACCGCAGCCCAGCGCGGTAATCAGCGTCGCCACTTCCTGAGAAGAGAGCATTTTATCGAAGCGGGCTTTCTCGACGTTAAGGATTTTACCCTTCAGCGGCAGGATAGCCTGGTTCTTACGGTTACGGCCCTGTTTCGCAGAGCCGCCCGCGGAGTCCCCTTCCACGAGGTACAGTTCAGACAGCGCCGGGTCGCGTTCCTGACAATCCGCCAGTTTGCCCGGCAGACCTGCCAGGTCAAGCGCGCCTTTACGACGGGTCATTTCACGGGCGCGACGCGCGGCTTCACGCGCACGCGCGGCGTCGATAATTTTGCCGACCACGATTTTCGCATCGGACGGGTTTTCCAGCAGGTATTCGCTCAGCAGTTCGTTCATCTGCTGTTCAACCGCCGATTTCACCTCGGAGGAGACCAGCTTGTCTTTGGTCTGTGAGGAGAACTTCGGATCCGGCACCTTCACGGAAACCACGGCAATCAGGCCTTCACGCGCATCGTCGCCGGTGGCGCTGACTTTCGCTTTTTTGCTGTAGCCTTCTTTATCCATGTAGGCGTTCAGGGTACGGGTCATCGCCGCGCGGAAGCCCGCCAGGTGAGTACCGCCGTCGCGCTGCGGAATGTTGTTGGTAAAGCAGTAGATATTTTCCTGGAAACCGTCGTTCCACTGCAGCGCCACTTCAACGCCGATACCGTCTTTTTCGGTGGAGAAATAGAAGATATTCGGGTGGATCGGCGTTTTGTTCTTGTTGAGATACTCAACAAACGCCTTGATGCCGCCTTCGTAGTGGAAATGGTCTTCTTTACCGTCGCGCTTATCACGCAGGCGGATAGAGACCCCGGAGTTCAGGAACGACAGCTCGCGCAGACGTTTCGCCAGGATTTCGTATTCGAATTCAGTGACGTTGGTGAAGGTTTCCAGGCTTGGCCAGAAACGCACCATGGTACCGGTGCTTTCGGTTTCGCCGGTTACCGCCAGCGGCGCCTGCGGCACGCCGTGCTCATAAATTTGTTTGTGGACTTTGTTATCGCGTTGGATAACCAGCTCCAGCTTCTGCGACAGGGCGTTAACCACCGAGACGCCTACGCCGTGCAGACCGCCGGACACTTTATAGGAGTTATCATCGAATTTACCGCCGGCGTGCAGGACGGTCATGATAACTTCCGCCGCGGAGACGCCCTCTTCCGGGTGAATGCCGGTTGGGATGCCGCGACCGTCATCCTGTACGGAGACGGAGTTATCGCTGTGGATAGTAACAACGATGTCTTTACAGTAACCTGCGAGCGCTTCGTCGATAGCGTTATCCACAACCTCGAATACCATGTGGTGCAGACCGGTGCCGTCATCCGTGTCGCCGATATACATACCCGGGCGCTTACGCACCGCATCCAGCCCTTTCAGGACTTTGATACTGGAGGAGTCATAAGAATTCGACATCAACGTTTCTCGCTCATTTAATCTTGGGTTAATCCGTTATTTTACCCTTTTCCACGGTGAACATCTTCGAATTTTTGTCCGACATGTCCATTACGTGTTCAGCGCTGATTGCGCTGACGAAAACCTGCGATTGCGTGGCTTTTAAGCGGCTGGCAAGCAGCCCGCGCCGGGCATCGTCAAGCTCCGAGGCAAAATCATCTATCAGGTACAGGCAGCGCCGCCCGCTTTCGCGGGTCAGGAACTCGCCCTGCGCCAGTCGTAGGGCGCACATCAGCAGCTTAAGCTGCCCGCGCGACAAGGTGTCTTCCACCGGCGCCCCATCGGCGCGAATGCGAAAATCCGCTTTATGCGGACCGTGGGCGGTGTAGGTTAACATTCTGTCGCGTTCGAAATTCCGCTCCAGCACCTCGGCGTAGTCCGTTTCTTTTTCCCAGCCGCGCTGGAAAGAGAAGGTGAGGGTGAATTCCGGTAAAAATTGCTGACAGGTATCCGCCATGTCTTCGACAATAGCGGCGCTGTATTCGGCACGCCAGCGGCTGATTTGTTCCGCCAACGGGATTAATTCCAGGTCCCACGGCCGCAGTTGCGCATATCGGCTCACCTGGCGCAGCGCGGCGTTGCGCTGTTTCAGCAGGCGCTTCAGGTTGCTCCAGGCGGTGAAGAATCCGGCTTCGTTATGAAAGCATCCCCAATCAATGAACGCTCTTCTGTATTTGGGGCCGCCGTTGAGTAAAGTAAACCCCTCCGGCGTGATCAGCTGCATCGGCATCAGGTGCGCCAGTTCCGCCACCTTGTGGCCATCGGTGCCGTCGATACGCACCTTACTGTCACCCTGTTTGTCTTTGGTCAGGCCAATGGCGGTTTCCCGCTCTTCGCCCTGTAAACGCCCGTGCAGGACAAACGAATCCTGCTCGTGGCGAATCACCCGGCCAATTTGCAAACTACGAAACGCCCGACCGTGGCCGAGCGTATAGATAGCTTCCAGCACGCTGGTTTTGCCGCTGCCGTTTGCGCCAACCAGGAAGTTAAAGCTGGGGGATAAAGCGAGATCCGCATTTTCAATATTGCGGAAATCTTTGATCAGGAGTCGGGATAGCGACATATCAACTCGTCATCATTCAAGGGGCGTGGGTGTCGCAGCCAGTTCGTCTACCGCCAGCGCGCAGAAAGCGGAGCGTACACGAAGTACGTGAGCATTTGCTCGCTCCGCTCGTCCTTCGGACCGTCTTACAGACGTCCAAAACGCATAGCGTTTTGTCGAGCACTGCCGGAAGGCGAAATGGCAAGTAAACCAGCCCCTTTGCAGATTCTACAATCTCATAGGCATAACAACATAGGCGGCGGATTGTGAAGCCGCATCCTCAATCTGCACGCTCGATACGGAATCCGTCAGCAGAATGCGCACATTCTCGCATTTCAGCGCATTGAGCACATCCAGCACGTAGCTAACGTTGAAGCCAATCTCCATCTCCGTTCCGGCGTAGGTCACGTCAAGGATCTCTTCCGCCTCTTCCTGTTCCGGGTTGTTAGCGGTGATTTTCAGCTGGTTCTCGCTGACGTACAGCCGCACGCCGCGGAATTTCTCGTTCGAGAGGATTGCCGCGCGGGCGAAAGCCTGCTTGAGAATGTCGCAGCCGGCATCAAGGTGTTTATCCGGGTTTTTCGGCAATACGCGGCGATAGTCCGGGAAACGGCCGTCAACCAGCTTCGAGGTGAAGATGAAATCGCCGACGTGAGCACGGATATTGTTGCTGCCGATCTGCACGCGCAGCGGCGTATCGCCGCCGTCGAGCATACGCATCAGCTCAATCACCCCTTTACGCGGCACGATCACCGAATGGTTCGGCAGCGACTCTTCCAGCGGCATTGAACAAACCGCCAGACGGTGGCCGTCGGTGGCGACGGTGCGCAGTTCGCTACCTTCGGTTTCAAAGAGCATGCCGTTTAAGTAGTAACGAACGTCCTGGTGCGCCATCGAAAACTGGGTGGCTTCAATCAGGCGTTTCATCGTCGCCTGCGGCAGGGTAAATTCCACTTCGCTCTGCCAGTCGTCGAGATTCGGGAAATCGGCGGCAGGCAGGGTCGACAGCGAGAAGCGGCTGCGGCCTGAGCGCACCAGCATACGGTCGCCTTCAAGCTGCACGGCGATCTCCGCGCCTTCAGGCAGGCCGCGGCAGATATCAAAGAATTTACGCGCCGGAACGGTGGTGGCGCCCGCTTCGTGCGGCTGAATCAGCGACACGCGCGCGACCATTTCCATTTCCAGATCGGTACCGGTTAGCGACAGCGTGCCGTCCGCGACCTGAAGCAGCAGGTTACCGAGAATCGGCAGCGTCGGACGACCACCTAACGGACCGCTCACCTGTTGCAGCGGTTTTAATAAATGTTCACGTTCTACGGTAAATTTCATAGCGTCACGAGGATAATGTTCTGATTAAATTGGAAAAATCTTCTTTAATATCGTGGCTTTCTTCACGCAACTGCTCAATCTTACGGCAGGCGTGCAGCACGGTGGTATGGTCGCGGCCGCCAAACGCATCGCCGATTTCCGGCAGGCTGTGGTTAGTCAGCTCTTTGGCCAGCGCCATCGCCATCTGGCGTGGGCGCGCCACCGAACGGGAGCGGCGTTTGGACAGCAGGTCCGCTACCTTAATCTTGTAATACTCCGCCACCGTCTTTTGAATATTGTCGATGGTGACTAATTTTTCCTGCAGCGCCAGTAAATCGCGCAGCGCTTCGCGCACGAAATCAATGGTGATAGCCCGGCCGGTAAAGTTGGCGTTAGCAATCACGCGGTTCAGCGCCCCTTCCAGCTCACGCACATTCGAACGCAGACGCTTGGCGATAAAGAATGCGACTTCGCCCGGCAGGCGGATGTCGTTCTCATCGGCTTTTTTCATCAGGATCGCAACGCGGGTTTCCAGCTCAGGCGGCTCGATCGCCACCGTCAGGCCCCAGCCAAAGCGCGATTTCAGACGATCCTCAACGCCGTTGATCTCTTTTGGATAACGATCCGAAGTGAGGATGATCTGCTGATTACCTTCCAGCAGGGCATTAAAGGTGTGGAAGAACTCTTCCTGCGAACGCTCTTTATTGGCGAAGAACTGAATATCATCGATCAGCAGGGCGTCAACGGAGCGGTAATAGCGTTTAAATTCTTCGATGGCGTTGTTCTGCAGGGCTTTTACCATGTCCTGCACGAAACGCTCGGAGTGCATATAGACCACTTTAGCATTTGGCTTACGCGCCACAATGCCGTTGCCGACGGCGTGCAACAGGTGGGTTTTACCCAGACCGGTGCCGCCATATAGGAACAGCGGGTTATACGCGCCGCCAGGGTTATCGGCCACCTGACGCGCCGCCGCGCGTGCCAGCTGGTTAGATTTACCTTCGACGAAGTTATCAAACGTATGCTTGACGTTGACGTTGGAACGGTAGGTGGGCTCTGCCGGCGCCGGAACGTTATCCCAGCCCTGACGGGCGACAGCCGGCGCGACGCGCGCGGTTTGCACCTGAGCGGCCGGGATCGCCGTGGCGACGTTGGCCGTACCCTGGTGGGACGGCGCCGCAGGCTTCGCGCCCACTTCAAAGCGCAGCTGTGGGGCGTCCGCACCACAAAAGTCATTGAGGAGCCCATTGATATTATTGAGGTATTTGTCCCTTACCCAATCGAGCACAAAACGGTTTGGCGCATACAGTGCCAGCGTGTTATCGCTCAGTTCCGCCTGCAATGGGCGGATCCACATGCTGAATTCTGTGGCTGGTAACTCATCCTGCAATCGGGCAAGACACTGCTGCCAAAGCGAAAGTGACACGGCGGACTCCACTCGAACATAAAATCGATATAAAAGAAAAACTGAAACAATCGTGATTGTTGGCACACGTCGCAAGACCCTGCATAAGCCGAAAAAGCCCCTGCGCAAAAGGGGTGACGTGCGAACCGCTATTTGCGGTTTTACCCGGGACGGATCCGTGGATCGCGATCGGGACCGGGGATCATAGCCTAAACTGAGAAAGAGATCTTGTGTTTCTCAACAGATTCTTCCCGATTTATCCACAGGAGGATCGAAACCGGGTAAGTGTAATCGATCCTGGCGAGAGTGCGGCACGATTTCGCCCGCATATTGGAAAAATTAATGAGCTATGCCGGTTTTGAACAGAATCGATCTAACAAAGATCCTTTACGATCCTTGCGCTTTACCCGCCAGGCCGTATAATCCCCCACCCGGCGCGTAACGCCCGTTTTCGCAACTCGTCTCAGCTTATTTTTTGTGCGGCAAGGTGCGAGAAATAAGGAAAGAGAATTGACTCCGGAGTGTACAATTATTACAATCCGGCCTCTTTAATCACCCACGCTGAGGCGTAAGTCGTTCGAAGTTCGTTCGGGTCTACGCAAAAGTCAGTGAATTTATTCAAGTTTAGGTAGAAATCGCCATGAAACGCACTTTTCAACCGTCTGTACTGAAGCGCAACCGTTCTCACGGCTTCCGTGCTCGTATGGCTAATAAAAATGGTCGTCAGGTTCTGGCACGTCGTCGTGCTAAAGGCCGCGCTCGTCTGACCGTTTCCAAGTAATAAAGCTAACCCTGCGTGGTTAAGCTAGCATTTCCCAGGGAGTTACGTTTGTTAACTCCCAGTCATTTCACTTTCGTCTTCCAGCAGCCACAACGGGCTGGCACGCCGCAAATCACCATCCTCGGCCGCCTGAATTCGCTGGGGCATCCCCGCATCGGTCTTACCGTCGCCAAGAAAAACGTTAAGCGCGCGCATGAACGCAATCGGATTAAACGTCTGACGCGTGAAAGCTTCCGTTTACGTCAACATGAACTCCCGCCAATGGATTTCGTGGTGGTGGCAAAGAAAGGGGTTGCCGACCTCGATAACCGTGCTCTCTCGGAAGCGTTGGAAAAATTATGGCGCCGCCATTGTCGCCTGGCTCGCGGGTCCTGATAGGCCTTATCAGGGTCTATCAGCGCCTGATTAGTCCGCTACTCGGGCCGCACTGTCGTTTCACGCCAACCTGTTCTCAATACGGAATTGAGGCATTGCGCAGGTTTGGAGTGATAAAAGGCAGTTGGTTGACGGTGAAACGCGTATTAAAATGCCACCCTTTACACCCTGGTGGTGACGACCCCGTCCCGCCTGGACCATTTGATACCAGAGAACACTAACGATGGATTCGCAACGCAATCTTCTTATCATCGCTTTGTTGTTCGTGTCTTTCATGATCTGGCAAGCCTGGGAGCAGGACAAAAATCCGCAAACCCAGCAGCAGACCACGCAGACTACGACCACAGCAGCGGGTAGCGCCGCAGACCAGGGCGTACCGGCCAGTGGCCAGGGGAAACTGATTACGGTTAAAACTGATGTGCTTGATCTGACCATCAACACCAGCGGTGGTGATGTTGAGCAAGCGCTGCTTCCGGCTTACCCGAAAGCGCTGAAATCTACTGAACCGTTCCAGTTACTGGAAACCACGCCACAGTTTATCTATCAGGCACAGAGCGGCTTAACCGGTCGTGACGGCCCGGATAACCCGGCTAACGGCCCGCGTCCGCTGTATAACGCTGATAAAGATGCGTATGTACTGGCTGACGGCCAGAACGAAATCGTTATTCCGCTGACCTACACCGACAAAGCGGGCAACGTCTTCACCAAAACTTTCACCCTGAAACGCGGTGATTATGCGGTGAACGTTGGCTATAACGTGAAAAACGTCGGCGAAAAACCGCTGGAGATCTCCTCCTTCGGTCAGCTGAAGCAAACGGCAGCGCTGCCATCAAGCCGCGATACGCAAACCGGCGGTCTGTCTACCATGCACACCTTCCGTGGCGCGGCGTACTCCACTGCTGATTCGAAATACGAAAAATATAAATTCGATACTATCGTCGACAACGAAAACCTGAACGTCAGCACCAAAGATGGTTGGGTGGCGATGTTGCAGCAGTACTTCACCACCGCGTGGGTTCCGCATAACAACGGCACCAACAACTTCTATACCGCTAACCTCGGTAATGGCGTTGTCGCTATCGGCTATAAATCACAGCCGGTACTGGTGCAGCCTGGTCAAACCGACAAGCTGGAAAGCGTGCTGTGGGTCGGCCCGGCTCTGCAGGATAAAATGGCTGCCGTCGCGCCGCACCTGGATCTGACCGTCGACTACGGCTGGCTGTGGTTCATCTCCCAACCGCTGTTTAAGCTGCTGAAATTCATCCACGGCTTCCTCGGCAACTGGGGCTTCTCGATTATCGTCATCACCTTTATCGTTCGTGGCATCATGTACCCGCTGACTAAAGCGCAGTACACCTCCATGGCGAAGATGCGTATGCTGCAGCCGAAGATTCAGGCAATGCGCGAGCGTCTGGGCGACGATAAACAACGTCAAAGCCAGGAAATGATGGCGCTGTATAAAGCAGAAAAAGTTAACCCGCTGGGTGGCTGCTTCCCGCTGATTATTCAGATGCCTATCTTCCTTGCGCTGTACTACATGCTGAGCGCCTCGGTTGAACTGCGTCATGCGCCGTTTATCCTGTGGATCCACGACCTGTCCGCGCAAGACCCGTACTACATCCTGCCGATCATCATGGGCGCGACCATGTTCTTCATCCAGAAGATGTCGCCGACCACCGTGACCGACCCGATGCAGCAGAAGATCATGACCTTTATGCCGGTCATCTTCACGGTGTTCTTCCTGTGGTTCCCGTCTGGTCTGGTGGTGTACTACATCGTCAGCAACCTGGTAACCATTATTCAGCAGCAGCTGATTTACCGTGGTCTGGAGAAGCGTGGCCTGCATAGCCGCGAGAAGAAAAAATCCTGATTCGGTGTAGGCCGGATAAGGCGAAGCCGCCATCCGGCAATGCGCGCCGGGTTGCCTGATGGCGCTAACGCTTATCAGGCCTACAATCAAAAGGCGGTCGAATGACCGCCTTTTTTTATTGCGATTTGAAGAGACATATCATGAGCCATAACGACACTATCGTCGCCCAGGCAACCCCTCCGGGACGCGGAGGTGTGGGCATCCTGCGTATCTCCGGCCTTAAGGCGCGAGACGTCGCGCAGGCGGTACTCGGCAAGCTGCCGAAGCCGCGCTATGCCGACTATCTGCCGTTCAAAGACGCCGACGGTACGCCGCTGGATCAGGGGATTGCGCTGTGGTTCCCGGGCCCCAATTCCTTTACCGGCGAAGATGTCCTCGAACTGCAGGGCCACGGCGGCCCGGTCATTCTGGATCTGCTGCTCAAACGTATTCTGACGTTGCCCGGCGTTCGCATCGCCAATCCTGGCGAGTTTTCCGAGCGCGCGTTCCTCAACGACAAGCTCGACCTGGCGCAGGCAGAGGCCATCGCCGATCTTATCGACGCCAGCTCAGAGCAGGCGGCCCGTTCGGCGTTGAACTCCTTGCAAGGGGCCTTCTCCGCGCGTGTGAACCATCTTGTGGAAGCGCTCACTCACCTGCGCATCTACGTGGAAGCGGCGATTGATTTCCCGGATGAAGAAATTGATTTCCTCTCCGACGGTAAAATTGAAGCCCAACTGAACGACGTGATCGCCGATCTCGATGCCGTCCGCGCCGAAGCCCGTCAGGGCAGCCTGTTGCGTGAAGGGATGAAAGTGGTGATCGCTGGACGGCCTAACGCCGGTAAATCCAGCCTGCTAAACGCCCTGGCCGGCCGTGAAGCGGCGATCGTCACCGATATCGCCGGCACCACCCGCGACGTGCTGCGCGAGCATATTCATATCGACGGTATGCCGCTGCATATCATCGATACCGCAGGCCTGCGTGACGCCAGCGATGAAGTGGAGCGCATCGGTATTGAACGCGCCTGGCAGGAAATTGAACAGGCGGATCGGGTGCTGTTTATGGTCGACGGCACAACCACCAGCGCCGTTGACCCGGCGGAGATCTGGCCGGACTTTATCGAGCGCCTGCCCGCTAAACTGCCGATTACCGTGGTGCGTAATAAAGCCGACGTCACCGGCGAAGCGCTGGGGCTCAGCGAAGTAAATGGCCACTCACTAATCCGCCTGTCGGCGCGTACTGGTGAAGGGGTCGAGGTGCTGCGCAACCACCTTAAACAGAGCATGGGCTTCGATACCAACATGGAAGGCGGCTTCCTCGCCCGTCGTCGCCACCTGCAGGCGCTGGAAACGGCAGCGAACCATCTGCAGCAGGGCAAAGCCCAACTGCTGGGCGCCTGGGCCGGGGAACTGTTGGCGGAAGAGCTGCGTCTGTCGCAACAGGCATTAAGCGAAATCACCGGCGAATTTACCTCTGACGACCTGCTGGGCCGCATCTTCTCCAGTTTCTGTATCGGTAAGTAAGCATTACAGGTAAGCATCTACTAACCCGCCATAACGTTCTGTTATGGCGGGTTTTTTATTTAATGTCCCTAATCACATCAACTCTGTGAAGCAATCACCTGTTTTTCCTTTCAGGAAAAGAGTGTTGTCCAAATGGCAACTCGTACTCCCTGGCGCTAGCCACTATGCTGTACGCCATTCTTATTGCGAGGGTCCTATGGCACGCTTTCTTATCTGCAGTTTCGCTTTGGTACTGCTCTATCCATCCGGCATTGATATGTATCTGGTCGGCCTACCGCGCATCGCCCAGGATCTTGGCGCCAGCGAGGCGCAGCTGCATATCGCCTTTTCGGTCTATTTAGCCGGTATGGCTACCGCGATGCTTTTTGCCGGGCGCGCGGCGGATAAATCCGGGCGTAAACCGGTCGCGATTTTTGGCGCCATCACCTTCATACTGGCCTCGCTACTGTGCTCGCAGGCGCATAACAGCACGCATTTCCTGATCGGCCGCTTTATCCAGGGGATCGGCGCGGGAAGCTGCTACGTCGTCGCTTTTGCCGTTCTGCGCGATACGCTGGACGAGCGCCGCCGCGCCAAGGTACTGTCGCTGCTTAATGGCATTACCTGCATCATTCCCGTTCTCGCGCCGGTACTTGGCCATCTGATCATGTTGAAATATCCGTGGCAGAGCCTGTTCTACACCATGACAGGCATGGGGGTGATGGTAGGGTTATTGTCGGTGGTTATGCTGCGCGAGACGCGCCCGACAACGCATCCGCAGGCAGGCGCACAGCATAATGCCACTGCTGAATCGCTGCTAAACCGGTTTTTCCTTAGCCGCATAGTCATTACGACTCTTAGCGTCACCGCAATTCTGACCTACGTGAACGTCTCTCCGGTGCTGATGATGGAAGAGATGGGTTTCGACCGCGGAACTTATTCAATGGCGATGGCGCTGATGGCGATGGTCAGCATGGCTGTGTCGTTCTCCACGCCGTTCGCCCTGACGCTGTTTAAACCACGCACCCTGATGCTGACCTCGCAGACGTTGTTCCTTGTCGCTGGCGTGGTATTGAGCCTCGCCGTCAGCCAGCCCCTCACCATGCTGGGATTAGGCATGATCTGCGCGGGTTTCTCGGTCGGCTTTGGCGTCGCGATGAGCCAGGCGCTAGGGCCTTTCACGCTGCGCGCGGGCGTCGCCAGTTCCGCTCTCGGTATCGCTCAGGTCTGTGGTTCTTCGCTGTGGATTTGGCTGGCGGCTATCATCGGGCTGAGCGCCATGAATATGCTGATCGGGATACTCATTGCCTGTAGCATAGTCAGTATTGTTCTGATACTGGTCGTCTCGCCGGCGCGCGCGACGCAAGATAATGAAGAAATCCCTGTCGAGTCTCGATCTTAATCTCCTGCTGTGCCTGCAGCTTCTGACCCAGGAGCGCAGCGTCACCCGCACGGCGAAACGGATGAACGTTTCGCCGTCGGCGGTGAGTAAATCATTGGCCAAGCTACGCGCCTGGTTTGACGATCCGCTATTTGTTAAAACCCCACTAGGGCTGGCGCCAACGCCGTTAATGAGCAGCATGGAGCAGGATCTCGCCGACTGGATGCAGATGGGCAATCAGATCCTCGATAAACCGCACCACACCATGCCAAGCGGCCTGAAGTTTGAGCTGGCGGCAGAATCGCCGCTGCTGATGATCCTGTTCAACACCCTCTCCCAGCAAATTTATCAACGTTATCCACAGGCGCTGATCCGCTTACGCAACTGGGATTACGACTCGCTGGATGCGATCATTCGCGGCGAGGTCGATATCGGTTTTTGCGGCCGGGAAACCCATCCCCGTTCGCGCGAACAGCTGAGCCTGCTGCCGTGGTATATCGATTTTGATATCCTGTTTAGCGACCTGCCGCAGGTGTGGCTGCGCGCCGATCATCCGGCGCTTAATGAAGAGTGGAACCTGGCGGCTTTCCTGCGCTATCCGCACATCAACATCTGCTGGGAACAGAGCGATACCTGGGCGCTGGATGATGTGTTACATGATCTGGGCTACAAGCGCACCGTCGCGCTGACCCTACCCGGCTTTGAACAGTCATTGTTTATGGCGGCGCAGCCGAATCACACCATGATAGCCACCGCGCCGCGCTATTGTCAGCACTATAATCAGCAACACCATCTGCCGCTGGTATCGCGTCCGCTACCGCTGGAGCCGCAGCTATTGGAAAAAATGCGCGTGCCGTTCACCCTGCTGTGGCATAAGCGTAATAGCTATAATCCAAAGATCGTATGGCTCAGAGAGACCCTCAAACAGCTCTATTCCAATACGCTGTAGGGAATTTGCCCATCATCCTCACGTTGTTGCGCAAGAAATTGTAAAAGTCAGACATTATCCCTTCTCAAGGAAGAATTTCCGCATTAAAACCTGCTCATTGTGAGCGATAATATCATTCACAATTTTTATCTCTGACCATTAATCACGGAGCGACGAATGGCAACGCATTTTGCAAGAGGGATACTCAACACCAGGGAGCCGCTATCGACGCGTTTGTCGGCGGCATGTCATCAATCCGCACGTAACCTACCCGAATACCGACAGAGCCGCTATCGCGCCTCGCGTTCGCTGCTCGCTGAACTGCTTTTCATGCTTTATGGTATCGGCGAGCTGCCGGAAATCATCAGCGAACCCAATGGACGGCCCGTATTTCGCGATCCCCACCTTCCCCGCTTTTCCATCTCTTATGCCGGGAATATCGTCGGCGTAGCGCTAACGACGGAAGGTGACTGCGGTCTCGATATGGAACTGCAGCACGCCTCGCGTGGCGTCCATCCGCTACATGCCGCCGATCGCTATGTCTTCAATAGCAATGAGAATTTATGGATTAACATCCAGCACGATCCGGATGAAGCCCGCGCCCAACTGGTCGCGCTGCGCCGCAGCGTGCTGAAGCTCACCGGTGAAGCCCCGGTACGAGTACAACTGCTGCCGGGGTCTGGTCGCCTGCGTACCGCTGGCACCCAATCGATTGAAGCCATCTGTGATGCCGAAACGCTGCTGGTGTGGTCAATTGCCGTCACCCCGAATATCGGGCCGCTGAAGGTCTGGGAATTCGATAGTAAAGAGGGCTGGCGCTGCCTGCCTGATGCGCAAACGCGCGCCAAAGAGACTGACGCGCGCCTGATGCGCTTTACCAGCTTACCGGTAGAAAAAGTATTCTCCCTCAACTGACCGGTTTAGCCGGCCATCATGATGCAAAGGAGCACTCATGTCTGATACGTTGAAAGTTGTTACGTTACTCGGAAGTCTGCGCAAAGGTTCTTTTAATGCCATGGTTGCGCGTACGCTGCCAGGCATTGCGCCTGCGGGCATGGAAATCTCCGCGCTGCCGTCGATCGGCGATATCCCGCTGTACGATGCCGATATCCAACAGGAAGAGGGGTTCCCGCAGAGCGTGCAGGAGATCGCGAAACAAATCCGCGAAGCGGACGGCGTGGTGATCGTTACCCCGGAATATAACTACTCGGTACCCGGCGGCCTGAAGAACGCCATCGACTGGCTCTCACGTCTACCGGAACAGCCGCTGGCCGGTAAGCCGGTGCTGATCCAGACCAGCTCAATGGGCGCTATCGGCGGGGCCCGCTGCCAGTATCATCTGCGCCAGATTCTGGTCTTCCTCGATGCGATGGTCATGAACAAGCCGGAGTTTATGGGCGGCGTGATTCAGAATAAAGTCGATCCGCAGGCGGGTGAAGTGGTCGATCAGAGCACGCTGGACCATCTGCGCGGCCAGCTGACCGCCTTTGGCGATTATATTCAGCGGGTTAAAGCATAAAAAAGCCCGGCAGCGATGCCGGGCCATTTCATCATGCGTGCGGATCAATGCGCATCGATAAAGACAATTTTCAGCACGAACAGCAGCGAAACGATAATCACGCACGGGCTGAGTTCACGCAGACGGCCAGTGCCAATCTTCATCACGCAGTAGGAAATAAAGCCCAGGGCGATACCTTCGGTGATCGAGAAGCTGAACGGCATCATCACCGCGGTGATAAACGCCGGTACCGCTTCCGTCAGGTCATCCCACTTCACGCGCGCCAGACTTGAGGTCATCAGCACGCCAACGTAAATCAGCGCCCCGGCGGCGGCGTAGGCCGGAACCATCCCCGCCAGCGGCGACAGGAAGATGACCAGCAGGAACAGGATACCCACGACAACGGCGGTCAGGCCGGTACGCCCGCCAACCGAAACGCCGGAGGAGGATTCGATATAAGCCGTAACCGAAGAGGTGCCAATAAAGGAGCCGGCGACGGACGACACGCTATCAACGAACAGCGCCTGCTTCATGCGCGGGAATTTACCCTGCGCATCCGCCAGCCCGGCTTTATCGGTGACGCCAATCAGGGTGCCGGAGGAGTCGAACAGGTTAACCAGCATGAACGAGAAGATCACGCCCGCCAGGCCAAGGTTCAACGAACCGGCCAGATCGACCTGACCCACAACCGAGGTTACGCTCGGCGGCGCGGAGACGATGCCGGTATAGTGCACATCGCCGAGCATCCAGCCCAACAGGGTGGTGACCACGATGGAGACCAGCACGGCGGCATGAATATTACGCGATGCCAGGATAGCGATAATAAAGAATCCGAGCACGCCCAGCAGCACGCTGTGGGAGGTCAGGTTACCGATGCTGACCAGCGTGTCCTGGTTCGCCACGATAACGCCAGCGTTCTTCAGGCCCATCATGCCGATAAACAACCCGATACCGCTGGTAATGCCCACGCGCAGGCTCACCGGGATATTGGCAATCATCCAGTAGCGTACGCGGAAGAGGGTCAGCAGCAGCAGGCCAACGGCGCCCCAGAAAATCGCGCCCATCCCCACCTGCCACGGCAGGCCCATCGCCTGAACCACCACGAAGGCAAAGAAGGCATTCAGACCCATCGCTGGCGCCAGCGCCACCGGCAGATTCGCGAACAGCCCCATCAGGATGCTGCCGAAGGCCGCGATCAGACAGGTGGTCACAAAGACAGCGCTGGTATCCATACCCGCCACGCCAAGAATTTGTGGGTTCACGAAGACGATGTAGACCATCGTCAGGAACGTGGTGAAACCGGCGATCGCTTCAGTGCGCACCGTGGTGCCGTGCTCGCGCAGTTTAAATACGCGCTCCAGCAGACCCTGGCCAGAAGACTGGCTGGTTTGTTGTTGACTCATTATCGGTTTCCGAACGTAAAAGGAGGGAAAATTCGAGGCTATCCTATACCAAATTACGGCACCAGGCGCGGTTGTATGGTAATTTTTTTCATTTATTTTGCTTATACGGCAACGATTGCGTCGCGGCATTGAGCATTACGAAAACGTTAAACTTGTTAAACTGGAAAGAGTATGACCCAACCACAAGCAGTATTTTTCGATTGTGACGGCACGCTGGTCGACAGCGAGGTGATTTGCTCACGCGCCTATGTTCACATGTTTCAGGAATTCGGTATTACGCTGGATTTAGCCGAAATTTTTAAGCGCTTCAAGGGCGTTAAGCTGTACGAGATTATCGACACCATCAACGCTGAATATGGCGTTAACCTGCAGAAAGAGACTCTGGAGCCGGTGTATCGCGCCGAAGTCGCCCGTCTGTTCGATAGCGAGCTGGAGGTCATCCCCGGCGCCGCTGCGCTGCTGGACGCGGTGAAGATCCCGATGTGCGTGGTGTCGAATGGCCCGGTCAGTAAAATGCAGCATTCGCTCGGTAGAACACAGATGCTGCACCACTTCCCCGACCGGCTGTACAGCGGTTACGACATTCAGCGCTGGAAACCCGACCCGGCGCTGATGTTCCATGCGGCAGAGGCCATGCAGGTACAAGTCGAAAACTGTATTCTGGTCGATGATTCCAGCGCGGGAGCCCAATCGGGGATCGCCGCGGGTATGGAAGTCTTTTACTTCTGCGCCGACCCGCACAACCAACCGATCGATCATCCAAAGGTAACGACCTTCACCGATTTAGCTGAGCTGCCGGCATTGTGGAGAGCGCGTGGCTGGGATATTACTCGTTAAGACCCGGCGTCGCTACGCTCGGCCGGGCTACGGTTGATCACAACGGTAGCCCCGCTGGCCAGCGGCTTTTTAGTGCTGCAATTCCGCCGCTGCTGCTTTATCCGCAATAATCACCAACGAAGGGTGCAATTTGAGCACCGATGCCGGCACCTGTTCGCTGACCGGGCCTTCCACCACCTGCTTTAGCGCTTGCGCTTTCGCCGCGCCGCTGACAATCAGCAGCAGGTTTTTTGCCGCCATCACGCTTTTCGGCCCCATGGTGACATAGCTATCCGGCACCACGTTGAAATCGCCCCCCATCTCACCGTTCGCGACAATGCCAATCAGATCCCCCTGAATCGGCACTTCGACCGTCTCATCATGAAAGCGCGTGGTGTTCGGCAGGTTGCCGCAAAAATGGCCGTCGGCGCCCAGCCCCAGCACGACCAGGTCAAGACCGCCGGCCTCTTCGAGGCGGCGATCGTGTTGAGCCGCGTTCTCCAGCGTCAATTTATGGATGTTCTCTTCTTTGATTTGCGCTGGAGTAAAAAACAGCTGGCGCAGGTTGGAAATCGTCACCCCTTCACGCTGCTGGCCGCGAAAAGGAATCTCATCAAAGTTGTAATAGTGCACCCGATCATAGAATGATTTCCCTTTGATGGCGGCCACCAAATGCTCATACATACGCTTCGGCGTACTCCCCGCCGTCACCGCCAGATTCATTCGTCGCGGCATCGTGATATAGCCTAAAAGATGATGGCAGGCGACCAGGCTCATCTCTTCATAATCTTCCGTCACAATCAATTTCATCTCATCTTCCTTTACTGGTTGAGACAGGGGGCGCCATGCCCCCTGACGGTTATTTAAAGAGCTTTTGCACAAACTCGGCATAGGCCGGACGCCAGACGTCCATTTCATGATTCAGGCCAGGATAAGAGTGGTAATCAAATTTGACCTTCTGCTTTTCCAGTTCGCTTTTCAGGCCGGCAATATCTTTGCCAGTGACGGCGTCTTTTTCGCCAACCACCAGCGTAAAGTTACGCAGTTGCTTATTGATGGCGTCAGGGTTATTCAACTGCGCCTCCACGCCAGCGTCGGGAACCGTGGTTGTCGTAACCCCGCTTAAGGTGGCAAGCCACCCGAAGCTCTCAAGATGGTTCATCCCGGACACCAGCGCCTGGTAACCGCCCTGCGACAGCCCCGCCAGCGCCCGGCCGTCGGCATCTTTACGCACGTTAAATCGGGAATCGATCAGCGGAATGATGTCGTGCATCAGTTCGTTGTCTGCGGCTTTCGCATTGAGTGGATAGAAGTTTTTACGCCGCTCCTGCGGCGGGAAGTTTTCCGCGATCGCTTGAGGAATATCGGTTTCGGTATCCGGCACCACCACCAGCATCGGCTTGATTTTGCCCTCCGCCAGCAGATTATCCATCATTTGCGGGATGCGTCCCTGGTCGATGGCCGACAGACCGCTATCGCCAAAACCGTGGTAGAAATAGAGCACCGGCAAAGGCTCGCCGCTGCCGTTATAGCCCGGTGGCGTCCAGACGTAGACGCGACGCTCTGACTTAAGCGCCGTCGAATGGTAGGTGACGGTACGCAGATCGCCGTGCGGGACCGCCCGATCGTCAAGAATGCTGCCGGGCACCAGGATCAGGCTGGTATTCACCTGGCGTTGCGGTTTCTGGTAGCGACTGCCGGTATCGACGGAACGAAAACCGTCCACATCGAAGTAGTACTCATAAAGATTGGCGGCCAGGCGATCGCTTTTCCACGTCCATACGCCCTGGGTGTCTTTGGTCATGTCATGAGAGACAAAGGTATCCGGCGTCGACCCCGTGACGACGGAAACGCGCCTGGCATCGGGGGCAAATAACCGGAAAGTCACGCTGTTATCCGTATTCACCTGAGTAATATATTGGCTGACAGGAATAGCGGCATCAGGCATCGTCGGCAGCGGTGCGGCGTGCGCCGTAAATAATGTGGCGCCAGCCAGCGCCAGGGCGAAGTAAATTGCATGTCGTTTCATTTTGATTCCTTTTTACGTTTTTATTAGCAGGCGCTTGCGGCCTTACCACCAAATTTCGGCCTGCGCGCCGAGTGCGAACTGGTCGTTCTTGCCATCTTCAAAAACCGCGGTGGTATTGTTAGCAGCCTTATCCAGATCGATATCTTCAGCTTTAATATAAGTCGCATAAAAACGGATTTCCGGGCGCGAGGTCAGCATACTGGTATTGACTTTGAAGGTATGGAATAAGGTGGTCTTATAACCGGATTCGTTATATTTCTTCCCCGTCACATCTTTGTTCTGCTGTTTGAAGTAGCCCAATTCAACGCCGGTCTGATTATATTTATTCCAGATATATGCCGGACGGACCACGGCGCGAATAGATTCAAAATCTGAATGGGCGCCGGTTTCATAGCTATAAACGTCATTACCAAATGAGTAGACGGTTGCATTCGCCATAATGACATCATCGCGCAGATAGGTTTCCCCCTGCGAGGTTAAGCGCACGGCGGTGCCGTTGGTATGATCGCCATAATAGCGCCCATTATTGGTGGTATATGGGCTCGAACCGGCATAGCGCGAGAAGCTGCTGGCGATAGAGTTGTTCGCCAGTAATAATGAGAACTCGTTAAAGCCGCCGTTATCAAATTTCTGCGTTAATGAGGTCCCCACCATCCAGGTATCTTTCCATTGGTAGTAACCTTCATTCCCCTCTTTATATTTCTCTGATGAGCTTTGATTGGCGGCGACATAGCGCCCGCTCACCATCAGCGAGGCTTTATCCCACAGCGGAATATCTTTGTAACGCACATCCAGGGTATTGGTATTAATTTGCTGCTTATTAGTCAAAGAGCGGTCATAGTCATCGATGTCTTCGCGCACCAGCGCGATATCAAATTTACCGGCGCCCACCTTCCAGTTTTCAAGCCCCACGCCGGCCGCCGCATCGGTTCTTTGCGTTTTCCAGTCCAGCATCTGGATCTCGATTTTCGGCGCGCCGTGCTTACCGACCCAGAAATCCGCTTCCGGGGCAAACGGCAGAAAGCCTTTAGTGTTGACGTACATATCCGAGAACTGAAGGTAGTTTTCGCCGCCGGCATTGTCGCCAAACCAGCCGGTAGAATACTGCTGACCCACGTTGCCATCGAGCATCACGATGGCATCCACACGTTTGTCGCCCTCCTGAAAAACGCGCTGTTTAAGCTGTAAATCAAACCAGCCGGAATACTCGTTACCCAAACGGCCAAGCGAGCCGATGGCCCACGATTTTGGCGAACCGTGCGAGGCGGTCCCCCAGCCAGAACGGTAATAGCCGTTATAGCTAAAGCCGATTTCATCTTTTACAAACTTGCTAAAATCTTTCAGCGTCATGGCGCTATAGGTTGGCTCGCCGCCCTGCGCCGGCTGTTCATTTTTGACCAGTACCGCATCCGGCTTAGCGGCCGCTTGGGTCGCCGTGGGCGCTTTCGCACTCTGGCTCTTCTGGCTATTTACCGATTGCGACCAGGCGGCCCAGACCTGGTTCCTTTTTTTCTCCAGATCCTGATATTTCTTGAGTTCTTTTTGCGTGTCCTGAAGCGCTTTTTCCAGAAGCTCCAGCCGTTGTTCAACCGTAAGTTGCCCGGCAATAAGATTTGTTGAATAAGAAAGCGGCGCCAGCAAAACCATCGCCGAAGCGATCATATTTCTTCTAATCATAATAATCCCTTATATAAGCATTGGCGTAAATGAAACACGTAATGAATAAATAGCGTTATGTTTTTAATAAACTGCATTAATACCATTCCACATAACTGCAGCTTTTATTTCCCTGCCGAATAAGTGGCAAAAAAAAACCTGAAGGAGACCATCTGCATTAACAGATAATCCTCTTCAGGTTTTGCCCGCTCATTGCGGTAACAACCCTTATCACCAACCGTTCAGCGTCTAAAACAAAAAAACCTGACATCGCCGCCTGGGGCAATATCAGGTTTTGCCTGCTGTCGCAGTAACAATCCATTTGACCTTCTGAGCAGCAACGCCCGGTCAGTGGGAAAGATTGTTACGCGATAAAATTTAAAACTCAAATAGCCAGAGTATTAATTGTGACGATAATCGCAGCAATATGTCAGCGATGCAGACAATCATTGTTGATTCTGATTATTCCCTTTACCAGAATCAACCATCATGATCTTTACTCTTTCGGATCTTTACCCGCGAGCAGTTTATCCAGTTCGTCGCCGCCTACGTGACGGAAATCCTGGCCTTTGACGAAGTAGAAAATATATTCGCAAATATTCTGACAGCGATCGCCAATACGCTCGATGGAACGCGCGCAGAACAGCGCGGTCAGGACGCTCGGAATGGTGCGTGAGTCTTCCATCATGTAGGTCATCAGCTGGCGCACGATGCCTTCATATTCCTGGTCGACTTTCTTATCTTCACGATAGATGCGTACCGCCTCATCAAGATCCATACGCGCAAAGGCATCCAGCACGTCATGCAGCATCTGGACGGTATGGCGGCCCAGCGACTCCAGGCTCACCAGCAGCGGCTGGTGCTGCTGGGAAAACTTCTCCAGCGCGGTGCGGCAGATTTTATCCGCTACGTCGCCAATACGTTCCAGCTCGGCGATAGTCTTGATGATCGCCATCACCAGGCGCAGGTCGCTGGCGGTCGGCTGACGTTTAGCGATGATGCGCACGCAGGCCTCGTCGATCGCCACTTCCATCATATTGACCTGCTTGTCGCCGTCGATTACGCGCTTCGCCAGATCGCTGTCCTGATTATGCATCGCGGTGATCGCATCAGAAAGCTGCTGCTCCACCAGCCCACCCATGGTCATCACCTGGGTGCGAATGTACTCCAGCTCTGCGTTGAACTGGCCGGAAATATGTTTATTAAGATTTAAGTTATCCATGATGTCTCCTGATTGCCCATCGGGTTAGCACCTGAAAGCAGAAGGGCAATCAACCGTAGCGGCCAGTAATATAATCTTCAGTTTGCTTCTTAGCGGGCTTGGTAAACAGATCGTCCGTGTTGCTGAATTCAATCAGCTCGCCGAGATACATAAATGCCGTATGGTCGGAACAACGCGCAGCCTGCTGCATGTTGTGGGTAACGATAACGACGGTGTAATCCTGCTTCAGCTCGGTGATAAGTTCCTCGATGCGCCCGGTGGAGATCGGGTCCAGCGCTGAGCAAGGTTCATCGAGCAGCAGCACTTCCGGGCGAATCGCGATACCGCGGGCGATACACAGACGCTGCTGCTGACCACCGGAGAGAGAATACCCGCTCTGGTGCAGTTTATCTTTGGTTTCATTCCATAATGCGGCTTTGGTCAACGCCCACTGCACGCGCTCGTCCATATCGGCTCGCGACAGCTTCTCAAACAGGCGCACGCCGAAGGCGATGTTGTCGTAGATGGACATCGGAAACGGCGTCGGCTTCTGGAATACCATCCCCACCTTCGCGCGCAGCAGCGCGATATCCTGGGTATTGGTGAGAATATTGTCGCCATCCAGCAGAATTTCGCCTTCCGCACGCTGCTCCGGGTACAGCTCAAACATCTTGTTGAACGTACGCAGCAGAGTGGATTTACCGCATCCTGACGGGCCGATAAACGCCGTCACCTGGTTCTTAGCGATATCCAGGTTGATGTTCTTCAGGGCATGGAATTTGCCGTAGTAGAAGTTCAGGTCACGAACTGAAATTTTACCCGGATTCGCGTTCACCATACTCATCTCAATCTCTTCCTCATTCGGCGCCGCTTAGGCCGCGCCGCAAAAATTAACCGTGTTTCTTCTTCGCGAAGACAACGCGCGCCAGAATATTCAGCAGCAAGACGCACAGGGTAATAATCAATACCCCGGCCCATGCCAGTTGCTGCCATTCCGCGAACGGACTCATGGCAAATTTAAAAATGGTCACCGGCAGGTTGGCGATCGGCTGCATCATATCGGTGCTCCAGAACTGGTTGGAGAGCGCGGTGAACAGCAGCGGCGCCGTCTCCCCGGCGATACGGGCAATGGCCAGCAGGATACCGGTCATAATGCCGGATACCGACGCCTTAAGGGTGATCGCGGAAATCATCTTCCATTTCGGCGTCCCCAGCGCATAGGCTGCTTCACGCAGGCTATCCGGCACCAGCTTCAGCATGTTTTCAGTGGTACGAATCACGATGGGCACCTGCAGCAGCGCCAGCGCGATAACGCCCGCCCAGCCGGAGAAATGCTGCATCTGCGCCACCACGATGGTGTAGACAAACAGACCCACGACGATAGACGGCGCGGAAAGCAGAATATCGTTGATAAAGCGGATGATTTCCGCCAGTACCGACTTACGGCCATATTCCGCCAGATAGATACCGGCCATGATACCCAGCGGCGTACCAAAGACGGTCGCCCACAGGATCAGCAGGCCGCTGCCCGCCAGGGCGTTCGCCAGACCGCCGCCCGCGGTATTCGGCGGCGGCGTCATTTCGGTAAACAGCGCCAGGCTCATGCCGTCGATGCCACGCGTGATGGTCGACATCAGGATCCAGATAAGCCAGAAGAGGCCGAATGCCATGGTCGCCATCGACAGGGTCAGGGCGATGCGGTTCTTCAGGCGGCGCTTAGCCTGCATCTTGCGACGGGATTCCGCCAGTTCGGCGGTGGTTTGCAATTCGATCGTTGCCATTAGCGTGCCCCCTCGTTCTTAGCGAGACGCATAATCATGAACTTCGACGCGGCCAGAACGATAAAGGTGATAACGAACAGGATCAGGCCCAGTTCCATCAGCGCCGCTACGTGCAGGCCGCTTTCCGCTTCCGCGAATTCATTGGCCAGCGCCGAGGTAATACTGTTGCCCGGCATATACAGCGAAGCGCTGTCGAGCTGATAGGTGTTGCCGATGATAAAGGTGACCGCCATGGTTTCGCCCAGCGCGCGCCCCAGACCAAGCATGACGCCGCCAATCACCCCGTTTTTAGTAAACGGCAGCACGATGCGCCAAATCACCTCCCACGTGGTGCAGCCGATCCCATAAGCGGACTCTTTCATCATCACCGGCGTCTGCTCGAAGACGTCACGCATTACCGCGGCGATATAAGGAATGATCATGATGGCCAGAATGACGCCGGCCGCCAGGATGCCGATACCGAACGCCGGGCCGGCAAACAGCGCGCCGACAAAGGGGATCGTCGACAGGACGTTGCCGACTGGTTCCTGGAAGTAAGTCGCAAACAGCGGGGCAAAAATAAACAGGCCCCACATGCCGTATACGATACTTGGGATCGCCGCCAGCAGCTCAATAGCGATACCCAGCGGGCGTTTTAGCCAGGCTGGGGAGAGTTCAGTCAGGAACAGCGCGATGCCGAAGCTCACCGGAACGGCGATCAACAACGCGATAATGGAGGTAACCAGAGTCCCGTAAATCGGTACCAGCGCACCGAAGATCTCATTCGGCGCATCCCACTCTTTGGTCCACAAAAAGGAAAAGCCAAATTTCTGAATACTTGGCCATGAAGAGATGATGAGGGAAACGATGATGCCACCCAGCATCAATAGCACAATCAGCGCAGCCAGTTTTACCAGCGCGCTGAAGATCATGTCACCCTTTTTCCCCGGAGGGTTGAATGCCGGCTTGCTTGCAGCCATAGGTTACTCTTTAAGTTCGGGCCCAAAAAGCCAGCATTTTACTGAGCTTACGGGCAAAGGTAATGCTATACCCGAAATAATTCGAGCTGCAGGAAGCTAGCCGGCAGCTCGACATTCCGCGGGTATTAGTACAGCGCTTTACCGCTGCTGTCTTTCACGTTGGTTTTCCATGCGGCGCGAACCTGCTCAACCACGCTGTCCGGCAGGCTGGCGTAATCCAGCGCATTCGCTTCTTTGCCGCCGTTTTTATATGCCCAGTCGAAGAACTTCAGCACTTCCGCGGTATTCTCCGGCTTATTGGAGGCCTTGTGGACGAGGATGAAAGTGGTTGAGGTGATCGGCCATGCATTTTCACCTTTCTGGTTAGTCAGGTCCTGAGCGAAGGACTTGCTCCAGTCGATACCTTTCGCCGCATTAGCGAAGTTATCTTCCGTCGGGCTGACCGGCTTGCCGTCAGCGGACAGCAGTTTGGTGTAAGCCAGGTTATTCTGCTTAGCGTAAGCATACTCGACGTAGCCGATCGCGCCCGGCAGACGCTGAACGAAGGCCGCGATACCGTCGTTGCCTTTACCGCCCAGACCGGTCGGCCAGTTTACGGTAGATCCTGCGCCAATTTTAGATTTCCACTCTTCGTTCACTTTCGCCAGATAGCTGGTGAAGACGAATGAAGTACCGGAACCATCCGCGCGGCGAACCACAGCGATGTTCTGAGCCGGTAGCTTCAGGCCAGGGTTGAGTTTAGCGATCGCTTCGTCATCCCATTTTTTGATTTTGCCCAGGTAGATGTCGCCGAGGGTTTTACCATCCAGCACCAGCTCGCCGGATTTAACGCCCGGCAGGTTAACCGCCAGCACCACGCCGCCGATCACGGTCGGGAACTGGAACAGGCCTTCCTGCGCCAGTTTGTCATCAGCCAGAGGAGCATCAGAAGCACCGAAATCCACGGTGTTGGCAATAATCTGTTTAACGCCGCCAGAGGAACCAATACCCTGGTAGTTAACTTTATTGCTCGTTTCTTTCTGATAGGTATCAGCCCATTTGGCATACACCGGAGCAGGGAAAGTTGCACCTGCGCCAGTCAGGCTTGCTGCTGCGAAAGCAGAGAAAGCGCTCATCGATAAGGTCGCGGCGACAACTGTTGCGACGGTGGTACGCATAACGTTCATAATGTCTCCTGCTGGGATTCGTAAACCGTTGTTTCGAAGCTATGGTGAGCAAAATAGGACAAACAGGTGACAGTAAAATGTACGAATTATGACAGTTTTATGACACACCAGGGGAAAGTAAGAAAACCTAAAATAAAATTAATAATATCAATTAATTACATTTTTATCTTTTGGTCATATGACAGGAAGATTTTGCTTTTATTACATGATTATGGATAACGTAAAATCACCTGGCAACGTTGAGATGTTGGGCAACCATAGCAAGCCTGATCGTACGGCGATAAAGCGTAAACAGGGTAAAAGCCGTTCCATTCATCAATCTACGGCCTAACCAGAGTACGGCTATCTCACACATAAAAAGAATGACCTTATTGGCAGCAATAGCTTCATCTGCGATGACGGCAAGCGCCAGCACTATACAAAAAACAAACAAATTGGCGAGATATAGGTACATAAAAATACGTAATCCAACAGCATGACCTCGACCTACTAACCCTGCAGCTACGCTAGTTATAACAATAACCCCTAAGAGCAGCGGAAAGTAGAAAGCCAGAAAACGGGGCGGAGTAAGTTGGAGACTCTGCAATATAAAAGCCGCATTAACTGAAAAAATAACAATTAATATCAAATAAATACAAGCAGGAACTAGCGGAGAAGGTGATAAGCGTTGCCCATGAGACAAGCTCATCATATCTGTTGTTGTATGCTGCGCGATCTCATCTCTATCTCTTCGCTTGATAAGTTGATCGATTTCCACACCATGCTTGAGAAGCGCTAAGAAATTATTACCACATAAGTTTTTCATTTTAGAATCGCCACTGAGTAAAATTTAATGGTTTTTTATAAGCAATGGCGTAACTCTATCCACAAACACACTATCAACCGTTGATAGCGGATAAAAAAATCCGGCATCCCTTTGCAGAAATACCGGATTATAGCGTCACTCAAAAGAGTGTCGGTCCGTACAGCCTGATTACTCTACGGTCACCGATTTCGCCAGGTTACGCGGCTGGTCAACGTCGGTGCCTTTGATCAGCGCAACGTGATAAGCCAGCAGCTGCAGCGGCACGGTGTAGAAGATCGGCGCAATCACCTCTTCGACATGCGGCATCTCGATGATGTGCATGTTGTCGCTGCCGCTGAAACCGGCGTCTCCATCGGCGAAGACGTACAGTTCACCGCCGCGGGCGCGAACTTCTTCAATATTGGATTTCAGTTTTTCCAACAGTTCGTTGTTCGGCGCCACCACGATAACCGGCATTTCGGCATCAATCAGCGCCAGCGGGCCATGTTTCAGCTCGCCCGCCGCATAAGCTTCAGCATGAATATAGGAGATCTCTTTCAGCTTCAGCGCCCCTTCCAGCGCGATCGGGTACTGATCGCCGCGGCCAAGGAACAGCGCGTGCTGCTTATCGGAGAAACGTTCCGCCAGCTGTTCGATGCGCTTATCCTGCGACAGCATCTGCTCGATACGGTTCGGCAGCGCCTGCAGGCCATGCACGATATCCTGCTCGATAGCCGCATCCTGGCCCTTGAGACGCGCCAGTTTCGCCACCAGCATCAACAGCACGGTCAGCTGAGTGGTAAAGGCCTTGGTCGATGCCACGCCGATTTCGGTACCGGCTTTGGTCATCAACGCCAGATCGGACTCGCGCACCAGCGAGGAGCCCGGAACGTTGCAGATGGCCAACGAACCCAGATAGCCAAGCTCTTTAGAGAGGCGCAGCGCCGCCAGGGTATCCGCCGTCTCACCGGACTGGGATAGGGTGATCATCAGGCTGTTGCGGCGCACCGCGGATTTGCGGTAGCGGAATTCGGAAGCAATCTCGACATCGCACGGCACACCGGCTAACGCTTCGAACCAGTAACGGGAGACCATCCCGGAGTTATACGAGGTTCCGCAGGCAACAATCTGGATATGCTCAACCTGCGACAGCAGCGCGTTGGCATTCGGCCCCAGTTCGCTGAGATCGACCTCGCCATGGCTGATACGCCCGGTCAGGGTGTTCTTAATCGCGTTCGGCTGTTCGTAAATCTCTTTCTGCATATAGTGGCGATAAATCCCCTTATCACCGGCGTCATACTGCAGATTAGATTCGATCTCCTGGCGATTCACTTCCGCGCCGGATTTATCGAAAATAACCACCGTACGACGGGTAACTTCGGCAATATCGCCCTCTTCGAGGAAGATAAAGCGGCGGGTCACCGGCAGCAGCGCCAGCTGGTCAGAAGCGATAAAGTTTTCGCCCATGCCCAGGCCAATGACCAGCGGGCTACCGGAGCGTGCCGCCAGCAGCGTCCCCGGATCGCGGGTATCCATGATCACCGTACCATAGGCGCCGCGCAGCTGCGGGATTGCGCGCAGTACGGCCTCACGCAAGGTGCCGCCCTGTTCCAGCTCCCAGTGCACCAGATGCGCGATAACTTCGGTATCGGTTTCGGAGACGAAGACATAGCCGCGAGACTGCAGCAGGGCGCGCAGCGGCTCATGGTTCTCGATGATCCCGTTATGGACCACCGCAATATGTTCAGAAACATGCGGATGCGCATTGCTCTCAGACGGCTCGCCGTGCGTCGCCCAGCGGGTATGGGCAATCCCGGTACCGCCGTGTAACGGTTGCTCTTCTACCGCCTGAGCCAGCATCTGAACTTTACCGAGACGACGAACGCGGGTCATATGACCTTCGTTATCGACCACAGCCAGACCAGCAGAGTCATAGCCACGGTATTCCAGACGACGTAAACCTTCGAGAAGGATTTCAGCAATATCACGCTGCGCGACTGCGCCAACAATTCCACACATAGTTAAATTTCCTGATAATGGCGATATGCCATGCGTTGTCGCTGACCTGTATTTGCCCTTTACGGGCGCCCCGAGCCTTGTAGAGAGTGGGGTTATTTTTATGGTACTGCCTGCGGATGGGGACCTATATTGATCCTCTCATCCTGGTTCGCCGGGCGAACTCTCACCCGGCGACAATCTAAAAACTACTTTTTCTTTACCGGACGCTGCCAGCCCTGTTTGTGGACCTGCGGCACGCGACTTAGCACTAGTTCGTTGTCAGCAATATTACGCGTGACGGTGGTGCCCGCGGCAATCGTCACGCCGTTACCGACGCTGACCGGCGCGACCAGTTGCGTATCAGAACCGACAAACACGTCATCGCCGATGATCGTTTTATGCTTATTTGCGCCATCATAGTTACAGGTGATGGTACCTGCGCCGATATTAACGTTGTCGCCAATTTCAGCGTCGCCGAGGTAGGAGAGGTGTCCTGCCTTCGAACCTTTGCCCAGACGGGCTTTCTTCATTTCGACAAAGTTGCCAACGTGAGCGCCTTCCAGCAGTTCAGCCCCCGGACGCAGACGCGCAAACGGGCCGATGGTGCAGGCAGCCTGCAGTTGCGCATCTTCAACCACGCTATACGGGCTGATTTCGCAGTCATCACCGATGACGCTGTCTTTGATGACGCAGCCGGCGCCGATCTTCACGCGATCGCCCAGCACAACATGACCTTGCAGAATAACGTTAGTATCAATTTCGACATCGCGCCCGTGTTTCAGCACGCCGCGCAGATCGAAACGCGCCGGATCGCGCAGCATCACGCCCGCCAGCAGCAGTTTTTCTGCCTGCTCTGACTGATATACTCGTTCCAGACGCGAAAGTTGCAGACGGTTGTTCACCCCTTCAACTTCGCTCAGACGCTGTGGATGCACCGCAACGATCTCATGACCTTCCTGATGAGCCATCGCGATAATATCGGTGATGTAGTATTCGCCCTGGGCGTTATTGTTAGTGAGCTTCGCCAACCAGCGTTTCAGGTCCGCGCCGTTAGCAACCAGAATCCCGGTATTGATCTCCTGAATCTGGCGCTGTGCTTCGCTGGCGTCTTTATGCTCAACGATGCCTGTTACCTGGCCATTTTCACGCGTGATGCGCCCATAACCGGTTGGATCATCCAGCTTCACCGTTAACAGGCCAATGCCGCCCTGCGGTTTTGCGGCGCGCAGGCGCTGTAGCGTTTCAACCGAAATCAGCGGCACATCGCCATAGAGCATCAAGATATCTTCATCATCATTGAAGAACGGCGCCGCCTGCTGCATCGCATGGCCGGTACCGAGCTGCTCTGCTTGCAGCACCCAGTTGAGGTTATCTTCATGCAGCGTTTGACGCAGCAGATCGCCGCCGTGGCCGTACACCAGGTGTACCGCGGCAGCGCCTAAATCTTTAGCCGCATCAATGACGTGCTGAACCATTGGCTTCCCGGCCAGAGTATGCAGCACCTTAGGAAGATCGGAATACATGCGGGTCCCTTTGCCTGCGGCAAGGATAACCACGCTCATCGCACTGTTTGACATACGCATCCTGACAGCTGTTAGAACGAAAAGTAAAAGCCTTTCACGTTGAAATTGCTACATATTTTTCATCATGAAACGAGACGCGGAGAAAACGTCCAGGCTCAATGCTATACACCATTTTAGGGCGCTATTTTTCACCATCGCAAATCAGTTTAACGCTGAAAAACGATGACAGGGAGAGAGATAGTCGCCTATCTCACTGCTTTTGCTGTTTTTTTTATACATAAATAAAGCATGAGTAAATGGATACCATCTTATGATTAATATGCATTTTATCATTTATGCAAATGGATGGGCGAGTCTGTTTAGCCAGCGAAGCAGTGATGGTTTCATTTCAATAGTCTCTATGGGCATTTTGGTTTACGCTGAGCTAGCTCATTTTTATTTCACTATGCCGTTAGCCAGGAACAGGCTGCTCGTTAATCCGCACAGGAAGCGTAATACAATGCATAAATTAAAATTCGGAATTATCCTTACTTTATTGTTATTTATTAATACTTCAGCATGCTATGCGAAATTTCATTCATGCACGGAATATTGGCACGACGATGGCAAAGTTGAAAAAATGTCATGCGGCAGCAATTACAAACCAATACCAGATAGCCCTTATGTATTAAAAAACAACAAAGCCTGGTATACTAATTACAATAGCAGGACATATAATCGGCACTCTGGTTGTGCTGGCGTTATCTGCATGACACCTGACTTAAATATCCTTCCGGAAATTGAACGTGAAAAAAAACACTATTATTCACTCAATATTAACGTCAATCGTATAAATATAATAAAAGAACCAAATCACAACTGTGGGTATAGTAGGATAAATTACATCATAGATGACAAGAACGTTTATTATAAAGGAACAAAAATAAAAAACGCCGACCCTCAATCATTCAAAGCATACGAAATGAAAGAGCATGACATATACTCTCTCGGATGTAATCTGGCATGGGATAAGAACAATATTTATTACTTAGAAAAACCTCTGGATGTGCCAGTTACCGGTGAAGTCAATCTGATCAATGAATCATTAATTAGCACCGGAAAGCAAATTTATAAAATAGAAAATCAACAAGGTAATTTAATTTTAACGCCTCGTAACGACATATCTGCCAATCTCTATGCGCTGCCAAGTGGTCGGGGTTTATCCACAGATAACCAGCACCTTTTTTACTATGGAAAGGCTATTGAAACGCTAGCGGGTATCCCACCGGCGCTCGTAACACCTGTGTGCCCGGTTCCTGGCTTTCCCCATCTGGAATGCTACCTTCCTGATAATAGTATTTATAATACGATGAAGAATGATGGTTACACTGTTATTCGTACAAAAAATAATATATGGGTACAAATAAACAAACACCATCATGAAGATATATATAAAATAGACATCACTCCACAGGACAAGATTTACTTTCTTGTTAAAGCAAAATATAGCGGAAGCGCGTACCTCATTATCAACAACACTTTATATAATCTCGAAAATCATAATAGAAGAGATAAATATGATAGACGTGGCCCCGTCGTTTTTTCGGATTTTCTAATGAGTTATGATTATTCAAAATTTATTGATAGCCATGGGGTGATTTATGATGAAGCGAATCAAAGCATCGATAATCGTAAGACATTGTTTAAATGTGGTGAAAAAAACAAGAAAAGATTACATTGGGATAAAGATAAAAACACAACCCCAGGAACATTCGTTCTAAGCGATAAGGAATACCGTTACTTTATAGTTAAGGGTGAATTAGCCAAAGTTCAGGATAAAAAAACAAAGCAGTTCATCGACGATAACAAAGGTGATTGTTGAAATGACCAGGCCTTTGTTCTACTGAAATGAAGAAGGGAATTGAGGGGACAAATTCTCCCAGGGCACTCACCGCAGTGACGAACCATACCCTGACAAAAATGCCGATCGCCTTAAGTGACCAGCATCCCCCCTCATGCGACCTCTTGTCCGCGGATTCACATCACATATGTTGGCGTTTGAATGAGCGATAGTGTGTGAAAACAGGGTGGTAGCGCAGCGATTAGAAGCTCAGGGCGCTAAATTTGGCGATGATTTTGTGGAACAGTTTCATGATGATTTCCAGATTGCAGGTGCGGGTTATGTTTTTTTGTGATACACATCACAAAACAGAGTCTACGCCTCATCATTTAACTAATCAATAACAAAGAAGGAGGGCCTCGCACTTTTTATGCTACGAACAGGAACCTGAAGGTCTCTCTATATTTAATTCTGATATTTAATTAGCCGAACCCACTTATTAAAAATAATAGCTAATTAAATAAATCCAGAAAATATATAACCTAGCTCAATAATAAAATCAAAAGCCAAGAGAAAATAAAAAGTGTAGACTCAAAAAATTATGCCACAATAATTAAGAACAATTAACCATGCATAAATACCTCACACCTGGCGAAAACTCGTCTTTAAACGCGCCAACTGGATTGGTCACCGTTTCCCATCGGACTGGCAATGGGCTGGATATCAACCTTACCGCTTTTTTACTGACTGCATCAGGAAAGACGGAAGATGATAACGGCATGGTGTTTTTTAACGCTCAAAAGCATAGCTCTGGTTGTGCTATGTTTATACAACCTGAACTACAAAATAATGTGATGTCCCATAGCATTCATTTTGATTTATCAAAGCTACCAGCTGGCATCACGAAAATAGCCATCACATTGACTCAAGACGGAAGCGCTGCGGGGTTTTCTACTGTTAACGATCTGCAGGCACAAATAAAAGCGGGCGAACAAATACTGGAACTAGCTCCCGGTTCATTTAATCAGGAGACTGGGATTATCGTGCTGGAATTATATGTGCATAACGGTCAATTTAAAGCCCGATCCGTGTGGCAGGGATTTTCCTCAGGCCTGGTCGGGCTTTGTAATATGTATGGTGTCGAGGTAGAAAGTGAACCGGCGCCTGCAACTGCTGGCTTACAAAAACCTAATATAAACAATGCGGTAGTTTCGCTCAAAAAACCAGAAGATAAACACCGCGTTTCGCTTATAAAGGGAAGCGATGCGCCCCCAAAAATTACGATTAGCGCCACATGGGTAGATAACGGCGATGGTCGCGATAATGATGACCTGGATTTACGAGTAGGAATTCTGTGGCCTGACGGTAATATGTCCCTCATTCAGGCGCCGGATAAATCAGGTGCGTTTAATAAAAAACCCTGGGTTTACCATACGGGCGACGTCGTTAGCGCAAGTCTTTCTGCGCCTGGCGTTGAAAAGGTAGAAATTAACCCTGAAATATCCCGACTGGCGGGTGGGAAAATTGCGCTGGTATGTAGTGTCTATTCCGCCGTCAGTAACGGTGTGGTAGCCGTAGCGTCATTAAAACCGAAAATGCGCATGGAGTATGGTGACAAGATTGTAGAATGCTCTTTTGATTTCACGAAAAAGAAAGGTTTCTTCAGTAGCTGTATTTATACCTACGTTATTGGCCTGATTGAAATAGATCAGGATACTATCGAATTATATCCATCAGGTGTGACATCTAAACCGATGAGTGAATCCACTCCTTGGTTAACCCGCCGACAAGACAACAGCCTGGAACTCACGATGAATGGCCCTGCCGTCTTTAAAGGCAGACCTAACAACCGTAGCGGAAGTAAACAATACATCTGATTCTAAACTCAGGGTAGGTCATTAAGCATAAAAAAAGCCAGTCTGTTGCCAGACTGGCTTTTAGCTTTCAAGCCGGTGTTACATCGCTTTTTTGGTCAATTCGATAACGCGCAGTTTAGCGATCGCTTTGGCCAGTTCCGCGGACGCCTGAGCGTAATCCACGTCGCCGTGAGAGCTCTTGATGTGCTCTTCCGCTTTACGTTTCGCTTCCAGGGCTCGTGCTTCGTCGAGGTCCTGACCGCGAATTGCCGTATCGGCCAGAACGATCACGTTGCCCGGTTGCACTTCAAGAATGCCGCCGGACAGATAGATAAACTCTTCGTGACCGAACTGTTTAACGATGCGAATCATACCAGGCTTAATGGCGGTGAGCAGCGGCGCGTGACCCGGGAAAATACCCAGTTCACCTTCGCTACCCGTTACCTGGATTTTCTCGACTAGGCCAGAGAACATTTGTTTCTCTGCGCTGACGACATCCAGGTGGTAAGTCATTGCCATATCACCCTCCGATTAAGGCGTTAAAGTTTTTTGGCTTTTTCCACGGCTTCTTCGATGGAACCGACCATGTAGAACGCCTGCTCCGGCAGGTGATCGTATTCGCCTTCCATGATGCCTTTAAAGCCACGGATGGTGTCTTTCAGCGAAACGTATTTACCCGGAGAACCGGTAAATACTTCTGCTACGAAGAACGGCTGGGACAGGAAGCGCTGGATCTTACGAGCGCGAGCTACCACCAGTTTATCTTCTTCAGACAGTTCATCCATACCCAGGATGGCGATGATGTCTTTCAGTTCCTGATAACGCTGCAGCAGGGACTGTACGCCACGCGCGGTGTCGTAGTGTTCCTGACCAACAACCAGCGGATCCAGCTGACGGCTGGTGGAATCCAGCGGGTCAACGGCCGGGTAGATACCCAGAGACGCGATCTGACGGCTCAGTACCACGGTTGCGTCAAGGTGCGCAAAGGTGGTTGCTGGGGACGGGTCAGTCAAGTCATCCGCAGGTACGTATACCGCCTGAACGGAGGTGATAGAACCGGTTTTGGTGGAGGTGATACGTTCCTGCAGAACGCCCATCTCTTCCGCCAGAGTCGGCTGATAACCTACCGCTGAAGGCATACGGCCCAGCAGTGCAGATACTTCAGTACCGGCCAGGGTGTAACGATAGATGTTATCGACGAACAGCAGAACGTCACGACCTTCGTCACGGAATTTCTCAGCCATGGTCAGGCCGGTCAGCGCAACGCGCAGACGGTTTCCCGGCGGCTCGTTCATCTGGCCGTAAACCAGGGATACTTTATCCAGAACGTTAGAGTCGGTCATTTCGTGGTAGAAGTCGTTACCCTCACGAGTACGCTCACCGACGCCCGCAAACACGGAGTAACCGGAGTGCTCGATCGCGATGTTACGGATCAGCTCCATCATGTTTACGGTTTTACCTACACCCGCACCACCGAACAGACCAACTTTACCGCCCTTAGCGAACGGACACATCAGGTCGATAACTTTGATGCCGGTTTCCAGCAGTTCCTGAGAGCTGGACAGCTCTTCATAGGAAGGCGCCGCGCGGTGGATAGCCCAACGCTCTTCTTCGCCGATGTCGCCTTTCATGTCGATCGGCTGACCCAGGACGTTCATGATACGGCCCAGAGTCGCTTTACCTACCGGGACTTCGATCGGATGCTCGAGGTCTTTAACTTCCAGACCACGACGCAGACCGTCGGAAGAACCCATGGCGATAGCACGAACTACGCCACCGCCGAGCTGCTGCTGAACTTCCAGCACCAGGCTCTCATTACCATTCTGTACCTCAAGGGCATCGTACACGCGTGGTACGGCATCCTGAGGGAACTCGACGTCGACCACGGCGCCGATTACCTGGACAATCTTTCCAGTAGCCATCTTAAATCCTCTACGAAATAACCTGGTTAAACCGCGGCGGCCCCCGAGACGATCTCGGTGAGTTCCTGAGTAATGCTGGCCTGACGAGCTTTGTTGTATACCAACTGCAGCTCTTTAATCAGGCTGCCGCCATTATCGGTCGCGGCTTTCATCGCCACCATACGGGCGGCCTGCTCGCTGGCCAGGTTTTCTACCACGCCCTGATAAACCTGAGATTCCACATAACGACGCAGGAGGGTATCCAGCAGCGCTTTCGGATCGGGCTCATACAGGTAATCCCAGGACTTACGTTTCAGATCATCATCTTCTGAAGCCGGTAATGGCAGCAGCTGAGTGATGGTCGGAGCCTGAGACATGGTGTTAATAAATTTGTTGCTGACAACGTAAAGCTTGTCCAGACGGCCTTCATCGTAGGCCTGCAACATCACTTTTACCGGGCCGATCAGTTCGGACAGGGACGGGTTATCACCCATACCGGTCACCTGGGCCACAATATTGCCGCCCACGGAGTTAAAGAAAGACACGCCTTTAGAGCCGATCATTGCGAGGTCGCACTGAACGCCTTTATCGGACCATGCTTTCATATCCGCCAGCAGTTTTTTGAACAGGTTAATGTTCAAGCCACCGCACAGACCACGGTCGGTCGACACCACCAGGTAGCCCACGCGTTTAACGTCGCGTTCTTCCAGGTACGGGTGCTTATATTCCAGATTACCGTTCGCAAGGTGACCAATCACTTTGCGCATAGTATCTGCATATGGACGGCTGGCCGCCATGCGATCCTGCGTTTTACGCATTTTGGAGGCGGCGACCATCTCCATCGCTTTGGTGATCTTTTGCGTGTTCTGGACGCTTGCGATCTTACTACGTATCTCTTTTGCGCCGGCCATGAGCTTCTCCTCAATGCCTTGCGGCCTGCCCTAAGGCAAGCCGCCAGACTTTACCAGGACTGGGTTGCTTTGAAGGAGTCGAGGATGCCTTTCAGCTTGCCTTCGATCTCGTCGTTATAGCCACCGGTCTGGTTAATCTCTTGCATCAGCGGAGCGTGGTCACGGTCAACGTAAGCCAGCAGAGCGGCTTCGAAGCTACCGATTTTCGCCAGTTCCACATCTTCGAGGTAACCGCGTTCAGCAGCGAACAGTACCAGGCCCTGCTGTGCTACAGACATAGGTGCATACTGTTTCTGTTTCAGCAGTTCGGTCACTTTCTGACCGTGGCTCAGCTGCTTACGAGTCGCTTCGTCCAGATCGGATGCGAACTGAGAGAACGCAGCCAGTTCACGATACTGCGCCAGCGCGGTACGGATACCACCGGACAGTTTCTTGATGATCTTGGTCTGAGCAGCACCACCAACACGGGATACGGAGATACCCGGGTTAACCGCCGGACGAATACCGGAGTTGAACAGGTTGGTTTCCAGGAAGATCTGACCATCGGTAATGGAAATTACGTTGGTCGGAACGAATGCGGAAACGTCACCCGCTTGCGTCTCGATAATCGGCAGCGCAGTCAGGGAGCCGGTTTTACCTTTAACTTCACCATTGGTGAATTTCTCAACGTATTCCGCGTTAACGCGGGATGCGCGCTCCAGCAGACGGGAGTGGAGGTAGAACACGTCGCCCGGGAATGCTTCACGTCCTGGCGGACGACGGAGCAGCAGGGAAACCTGACGGTAAGCAACAGCCTGTTTAGACAGGTCATCGTAAACGATCAGCGCATCTTCACCGCGGTCGCGGAAGTATTCGCCCATTGCGCAACCGGCATACGGCGCCAGGTATTGCAGCGCAGCAGATTCAGAAGCGGTCGCCACAACAACGATAGTGTTGGACAGCGCGCCGTGCTCTTCCAGTTTACGCACCACGTTAGAGATGGTGGACGCTTTCTGGCCGATAGCTACGTATACGCATTTGATGCCGGAATCACGCTGGTTGATGATCGCATCGATTGCCATCGCGGTTTTACCGGTCTGACGGTCACCGATGATCAGCTCACGCTGGCCACGGCCGATTGGAATCATGGCGTCAACAGATTTGTAACCGGTCTGCACCGGCTGGTCTACGGATTGACGATCGATAACGCCCGGAGCGATAACTTCGATTGGCGAGAAGCCATCGTGCTCAACAGGACCTTTACCGTCAATCGGCGCACCCAGGGTGTTCACCACGCGGCCTAACAGACCACGACCGACCGGAACTTCCAGAATACGGCCAGTACACTTAACCTTCATGCCTTCGGCGAGGTCAGCATACGGACCCATCACAACCGCACCAACGGAGTCGCGCTCCAGGTTCAGTGCGATAGCGTAACGGTTACCCGGCAGGGAGATCATTTCACCCTGCATACAATCGGCCAGGCCGTGGATGCGGATAACACCGTCACTTACAGAAACAATAGTACCTTCGTTGTGAGCTTCACTCACAACATTGAACTGAGCAATGCGCTGCTTGATCAGTTCGCTGATTTCGGTGGAATTCAGTTGCATGCTCCAGTCCCCTTAAGACTGCAAGACGTCTGCCAGGCGATCAAGACGGCCGCGTACGCTACCATCAATGACCATATCACCCGAGCGGATGATAACTCCTGCCATAACAGACTTATCGATTTTGCAATTCAGCTTAACTTTGCGTGACAGACGCTTTTCCATCGCGCCGGAGATCTTCGCAAGCTGTTCTTCACTCAGTTGGTTGGCAGAAATAACATCTACCTCTGCGATGGCCTCGCTGGCCGCACGCAGGTGAATGAACTGCTCAAGAACATCCGGGAGCACCTTCAGACGACCATTTTCAGCCATCACCCGAATCAGGTTCTGACCATTTTCGTCGAGTTGCTCGCCGCAGATAGCGATAAACGCATCTGAGAGCGTTTCCGGCGCCAGGGCACCGGAGAGAAGCTCTGCCATTTGTTCGTTTTTAGTCACTTCAGCGGCAAACGCCAGCATATCCTGCCAGCGCTCAACACTTTTGTGTTCGACGGCAAAGTCAAAAGCTGCTTTGGCGTAGGGGCGAGCTACCGTTACAAATTCAGACATCAGCCCCTCCCTCCTTACAGTTCAGCGACAAGTTTATCCACGATGTCGCTGTTAGCAGCTTCATCCACGGAACGTTCGATGATCTTCTCGGCGCCAGCAACAGCCAGGATAGCAACCTGCTTACGCAGTTCTTCGCGAGCACGTTTACGTTCGGCATCGATTTCAGCCTGCGCCTGTGCGACGATTTTGGTGCGTTCCTGTTCTGCTTCAGCTTTAGCTTCGTCCAGAATCTGAGAGCGACGCTTGTTCGCTTGCTCGATGATTACCTGGGCTTCCGCTTTCGCTTTTTTCAGCTGGTCGGTCGCGTTGGCCTGTGCAAGGTCCAAATCTTTCTTAGCGCGTTCTGCAGAAGCTAAACCGTCAGAAATTTCTTTCTGGCGCTTTTCGATGGCAGCCATTAACGGCGGCCATACGTACTTCATGCAGAACCATACGAAGATAACAAACGCGATGGCCTGGCCGAGGATTGTTGCGTTCATGTTCACAGCACAATACCTCTTAAATTAACTCTGTGGCTTAGGTTTCTTTCGAACAACTTACTACGCGACAGCAAACATCACGTACAGACCCAGACCTACAGCGATCATCGGGATAGCATCCACCAGACCCATAACGATAAAGAACTGAGTACGCAGCAGAGGAATCAGATCCGGTTGACGCGCTGCGCCTTCCAGGAATTTACCCCCGAGGATGCCGATACCGATCGCAGCACCGATTGCCGCCAGACCCATCATCACAGCGGCAGCCATGTACAGCAGATCCATATTCAGGTTTTCCATGACAGTCTCCAGTTTGTTTCAGTTAAAACGTAGTAGTGTTGGTAAAAATCAATGCTCTTCGGATGCCATCGACAGATAGACAATCGTCAGAACCATGAAGATGAAGGCTTGCAGCGTAATAATCAGGATGTGGAAAATGGCCCAAGGCACATTCAGAATCCACTGTGACCACCACGGCAACAGACCAGCAATCAGAATGAAAATCAGCTCACCGGCATACATGTTGCCGAACAGTCGCAGACCGAGAGAAACCGGTTTGGACAGCAGGCTTACCCCTTCAAGGATTAAGTTGACAGGAATGAACGCCCAGTGATTGAACGGCTGCATGGTCAGTTCTTTAACGAACCCACCAACGCCTTTCATTTTGATGCTGTAGAAAATAATCAGGATGAACACGCCAAGCGCCATCGACAGGGTGATGTTCACGTCCGCAGACGGAACCACGCGCAGTGCAGGCAGGCCGAAAATGTGTTCGCCGATATAAGGAATCAGGTCGATTGGCAGCAGGTCCATCAGGTTCATCAGGAATACCCAGACGAACACGGTAAGCGCCAGCGGCGCGATGACCTTGCTCTTGCCATGGTACATGTCTTTGACGCTGCCATGGACGAAGCCGATGATCATTTCGATGAAGGTTTGGAATTTCCCTGGTACGCCGCTGGTCGCTCTCTTAGCAACGCTACGGAACATGGCAAGGAACAGCAGACCGAGAACCACCGAGAAAAACATGGAGTCAATATTGAGCGTCCAGAAGGTGGCTGGGGGGTTGTGCGGATCCACCAGCGAGAATGTACGTAGGTCCAACTGAAGGTTATTCAGATGGTGTCCTATGTAATCCTGCGGCGTCATATTTTCTGAAGCCATGATGCCTTTTACCCTTTGTTGTTAATTACAGCTGGAGCCAGAATTTGTACCACCAGCACCAAAACCCACGTCACTATCAGCGGCAAAAATACCACTTCAAAAACCGCCAGCGCCATCGCCAGTAGGGCGAAGGTCAGCAACACCTTGAATGCTTCACCGAAGGCGAAGGTCCAGGCCACTCGGCCTTGTGCTGGTGTATGCGCCTGATGGCGCCAGGCAAAAATCATAAACAACGCGTTTGGCAAAACAACTGCCAAACCTCCGCATATGGCGGAGATGCCCCAGAAGGGGTCTTTGAGGCTGAACAGCAGTCCACTTGCTATTACTGCCAGTAACTGAATAAACAGAAGCTTTCGAGCAACGTTTCGACTCACGAGCGACATAGACATCACGTTTTTACTCCTGCTCCCTTCGAGGTATGCCGCGTGTCGTATAAAACGTTCTTTAAGACCAAGAGTCAAGCGTCAAAAAGCGGACAAATTATACGGTGACAACACGTGATTTCAAACATTAAGTAGCAAAATAGTGAATAAATGTTTAATTATTTTCTGAGCGGCAATTTTTCATGCATTTCGTCAATCAGTGAGGGATCAACCAGAAGTGCAAATAATGAGAAAACGCGGCCATTAAAGCGTGCATTAGATCACATAATAAACATTTTCGGTGCAATCGAATTAAATCTGTACAGAATCAGTAAGTTTTCATCTTTTTGATATTCAAGATAAAAAGTGAGGTCTTTTTGCAAAACAACCCCACATACAATAAAAACCTTTTATTGACATTTATAATAAAAATTTAACATCAATATGAACTGACAGTTCATCGATTTTTAGCACCCTGATATTTTCAAAGTTGACTATTCTGCCAGTAAACCACCACGCTAAAGTTAAACGCTAGAAAAGCCATAGTAAAAACAAGGTTAAAAGTGGCCAGATAATACCCGCAGGTAACTTTGATTTTTGTAACATGCGCAGGCCACATTTTTTCCACATTTTTTGATAAAAATTATAAGGCGTTTGGCTTAATGACCACCAAATGTCTCTCCCCTTCCAGCTGGGGGACATGCAGTTCAATCACGTCACAAACCTGGTAACCTTCTGGCAGGTTTGCCATTTCACTTTCCTGCGCCTGTCCTTTCAACGCGTAGAAATGTCCGTGTGGCGCCGGCAGGTGGTGGCACCAGCTCACCATATCGTTCAGCGAGGCAAAAGCACGGCTAATGACGCCATCAAACGGCGGCTCTGCGGGAAATTCTTCCACACGGCTCTGCACTGGGGTGATGTTATCCAGTTTTAGCTCATGCTGGACCTGGCGCAGGAAGCGTACACGCTTGCCAAGGCTATCCAGTAATGTGAAATGAGATTCCGGGCGCACGATAGCCAGCGGAATCCCCGGCAGGCCTGGGCCTGTTCCCACATCGATAAAGCGGGAGCCCTGTAGATACGGCGCAACGATAATGCTATCGAGGATATGGCGAACCAGCATCTCGTTAGGATCGCGAACAGAGGTCAGGTTATAGGCTTTGTTCCACTTATCCAGCATCCCGACATACGCCACCAGCTGATTTTTCTGGTGATCGGTGAGCGAAATACCCGCTTCGTCCAGCAGACGAGAAAGTTTGTTGAGCACGGTGAGTACCTTCTAAAAATAATGAGCCCGGAGGCGCTAACGCTTACCGGGCTGTGAATTATAAAGGCGATCGCTGATTTTGCATCCGCCAAATTAACGCGCTCTGACGGCTATCAGGCGCTGCGGCGCAGCATCCCCTGCTTTTTCAGCCACACCAGCAAAATAGAAATTGCCGCCGGAGTAATCCCGGAAATACGCGATGCCTGACCGATAGATGATGGTTTATGGTCGTTTAGCTTGGCAATAACCTCGTTGGACAAGCCGGATACCTGACGGTAATCGAGCGTTGCCGGCAGCAAAGTATTCTCGTTGCGTTGCTGTTTTTCGATCTCGTCCTGCTGACGAGCGATATAGCCTTCGTACTTAACCTGAATCTCAACCTGCTCGGCCGCCTGTTGATCCTGCAGGCCCGGCGCGAACGGAGAAAGCTGAACCAGCTGTTCGTAGGTCATTTCCGGGCGACGCAGCAGATCTTCGCCGCTGGCTTCACGCGATAACGGCGCGGTCAGATGAGCGTTCACTTCGGCTGCGCTTTCCGCCAGCGGGTTAACCCAGCTGGTTTTCAGGCGTTGGCGTTCACGCTCAATGCTTTCCAGTTTCTCGTTGAAACGCGCCCAGCGCTCATCGTCCACCAGCCCCAGCTCTCGTCCCTGTTCGGTCAGGCGCAGATCGGCGTTGTCTTCACGCAGCATCAGGCGATATTCAGCACGGGAGGTAAACATACGGTACGGTTCTTTGGTGCCGAGGGTGCACAGATCGTCCACCAGAACGCCAAGATAGGCCTGATCGCGACGCGGCGCCCACCCCTCTTTTTCCGCTGAGAAGCGGGCGGCATTAAGACCGGCAAGCAGACCCTGCGCGGCGGCTTCTTCATAGCCGGTAGTGCCGTTGATCTGGCCGGCGAAGAACAGACCCTGAATGTATTTGCTTTCCAGCGTCGGCTTCAGGTCACGCGGGTCAAAGAAATCGTACTCAATGGCGTAGCCAGGGCGAACGATCTTCGCGTTTTCCATCCCCTGCATTGAGCGGACGATTTGCATTTGCACATCAAACGGCAGGCTGGTGGAGATACCGTTTGGATAAATTTCGTTTGAAGTCAGCCCTTCCGGTTCAAGGAAGATCTGATGCTGGTTGCGATCGGCAAAGCGCATGACCTTGTCTTCGATCGACGGGCAGTAACGTGGGCCGATACCTTCAATCACCCCGGCGTACATTGGGCTGCGATCGAGGTTGCTGCGGATCACATCATGGGTTTTCTCGTTGGTGTGAGTGATATAGCACGGTACCTGGCGCGGATGTTGATCCGCGGATCCCATAAACGAGAAGACCGGCATCGGGTTATCGCCGTGCTGTTGCGCCAGCACGCTAAAATCGATGGTGCGCGCGTCAATTCGCGGCGGAGTACCGGTTTTCAGGCGGCTTACGCGCAGCGGCAGTTCACGCAGACGGCGAGACAGCGGGATTGACGGCGGATCGCCGGCACGGCCGCCGCTGTAGTTGTCCAGACCGATGTGGATTTTGCCATCCAGGAAGGTGCCGACGGTCAGCACCACCGACTTAGCGCGGAACTTGAGGCCCATTTGGGTCACCGCGCCGACGACACGATCGTTTTCGACAATCAGATCTTCTACCGCCTGCTGGAAGATCATCAGGTTCGGCTGGTTCTCCAGCGCGGTGCGTACCGCCTGGCGATACAGCACGCGGTCGGCCTGGGCGCGGGTCGCACGAACAGCTGGGCCTTTGCTACCGTTTAGTATCCTAAACTGAATACCTGCCTGATCGATCGCCTTCGCCATCAGACCACCGAGCGCATCCACTTCTTTTACCAGGTGTCCCTTCCCAATGCCGCCAATCGCCGGGTTGCAGCTCATCTGCCCCAGCGTGTCGATATTGTGTGTCAAAAGCAGGGTTTGTTGGCCCATTCGCGCTGCTGCCATCGCGGCCTCAGTGCCTGCATGACCCCCGCCAATGATGATGACGTCAAAAGGATCCTGATAAAACATGGTGATCTGCCTCGCATAACGCGGTTTGAAAATGGATTGAAGCCCGGGCCGTGGATTCTACTCAACTTTGCTCTTTCGAGAAAGACTCCGGGATCCTGAGTATTAAAAAGAAGATCTTTTATTTAGAGATCTGTTCTATTGTGATCTCTTATTAGGATCGACTCTCTTTGTGGATAAGTCGGATCCACGATTTAAGATCAAACGCTTAAGAAGGATCACAATCTGTGAATGATCGGTGATCCTGTTCCGTATAAGCTGGGATCAGAATGAAGGGTTATGCACAGCTCAAAAAGCATACTTCGGTTATTCTTTGGATAACTACCGGTTGATCCAAGCTTTTGAGCAGGTTTATCCACAGAAGAAAGTGTGGATCTTTACAAAACTCAGAGTAAATCTTTCCAGGATCCCACCCAAACCTCGGCCGGATCTTCAGGAATCTCGTGTTCGAGGACATTAATTTTCAGCGTTTCACCGATCTGTTTTGCCCCGTTGGCCTTTAATGCCGCTTCGAGTTTGTCGATTGCGCCGCAAAAAGTGTCATATTCGCGGCTACCGATGCCCACCGCGCCAAAGCGAACGGCAGAAAGCTCGACCTGCTTCTCCAGCAACGCTTCATAAAAGGGGACCAGGTTGTCCGGAATATCGCCGGCGCCATGGGTAGAAGAGATAACTAACCAGATCCCTTCAGCCTGCAGATCGTCAACCAGCGGACCGTGCTGGATATCAGTGCTGTAGCCCGCTTCTTCCAGCTTTTCTGCCAGATGTTCTGCTACATATTCCGCACTGCCCAGGGTGCTGCCGCTGATAAGTGTAATGTCTGCCATGATCGCCGATCGCTCGCTCAACTATTCTGAGTGGCGTATTGTACGCTGTGAGCGAGCTGGGATCTACCTGTGGAAAAATGTGGGATTAAAAAAAGCGATCAGGGCTTGATGGTACGCATGATCGGGTTCTGCAGCACGATCAAGGTTTCAGTGGACTGAATTTCATCGATTGTTTGGATCTTGTTGATAAGTACCTGCTGCAGGGCATCGATGGATTTACACATCACCTTAATAAAGATGCTGTAGTGGCCGGTGGTGTAGTAAGCCTCTGTCACCTCTTCCAGGCTCTCCAGCCGGGCGAGGGCGGAAGGATAGTCTTTAGCGCTCTTAAGAATGATGCCGATAAAACAGCCGACGTCATAACCGAGCTGTTTCGGGCTAACGTCAATTCGCGCGCCGGTAATAATGCCCGCCTGTTTCATTTTCTCTACGCGTACGTGAATCGTACCTGGGCTCACGCCGAACTGTTTGGCCAGTTCGGCATAGGCAGTGCGCGCATTGGCCATTAAGGCATCAAGAATGCCGCGGTCCAGATTGTCGATCTGATAATTTTCCATTGTTTTTTCTTATGATGTTTGATGATTCTTTCTATTTTAGCTTGTTAATTTAATGAATCAAAACTCAAGGCGTCTTTTTATTGATTGATTATTGAATTCAGTGCCATTTCTGTTGCTTAATCAATATCAACAGGACGCAGGAGTCATAAAAAATGAAAACCGCATACATCGCAAAACAACGCCAGATTAGTTTCGTTAAATCCCATTTTTCCCGTCAGCTGGAAGAGAAGCTTGGCCTGATTGAAGTGCAGGCGCCGATCTTAAGCCGCGTAGGAGATGGGACGCAGGACAACTTGTCCGGCTGCGAGAAAGCGGTTCAGGTAAAAGTGAAAACACTGCCAGACGCCCAATTCGAAGTGGTTCATTCACTGGCGAAGTGGAAGCGTCAAACCCTGGGACAACACGACTTCAGCGCGGGCGAAGGGCTGTACACGCACATGAAGGCCCTTCGCCCCGATGAAGACCGCCTCACCCCAATTCACTCCGTTTACGTTGACCAGTGGGACTGGGAACGCGTCATGGGCGACGGCGAACGCCATACTGGCACGTTGAAAGCGACCGTTGAGGCGATCTACGCCGGGATCAAAGCCACCGAGCTGGCGGTAAGTCAGGAATTTGGTCTGACGCCATTCCTGCCGGAACAGATCCACTTTATTCACAGTCAGGAGCTGCTGAGCCGTTATCCGGGTCTGGATGCCAAAGGCCGCGAGCGGGCGATCGCTAAAGAGCTTGGCGCCGTCTTCTTAATCGGTATCGGCGGTAAACTGTCTGACGGCAAGCGCCACGATGTTCGCGCGCCGGATTATGACGACTGGAGCTCGCCATCGGCGGAGGGGTTTGCCGGCCTGAACGGCGATATCCTGGTGTGGAACCCGGTGCTGGAAGACGCTTTTGAGCTTTCCTCTATGGGGATCCGTGTTGACGCCGAGGCGCTGAAGCGCCAGTTGGCGGTGACCGGCGATGAAGACCGTCTGCAGCTGGAATGGCACCAGGCGCTGCTGCGCGGCGAAATGCCGCAGACCATTGGCGGCGGTATTGGCCAGTCGCGTTTAACCATGCTGTTGCTGCAGCTTGACCATATCGGCCAGGTACAGTGCGGCGTATGGCCCACGCAGGTGCGTGAAAGCGTCGCCGCTCTGTTGTAAAGATTAACGCCGCCAGCGACGCAGCAGGCGGCTACGCAATCCGGTATCAAAGCGCCAGATATGATCGAAGATGCGCATGATGCCGGGTTTGCCGTGTACCGACATCGCCACCGCGTGAAAACGGTGCTGATGTTTGTGCTGCAACTCCCCCACCTTATTGACTACCTCATCCGGCAACCGCTGGGCGATAAAATCGGAAATCACCACCGCATCGGCATCGACCCATTGCGGGCTTTGCAAACGTTCAACGATCGCGCGAAAACAGCTGGCCAGATCGGTGCCGCCGCGAAAACGCTGGCTTAAAAAACGGATCGCCTGTTCAAGCCCCTGCGGGCCGGTTAGTTCGTAGTGCACCACTTCGCTGGAGAACAGCATGATGTAGCAGCGACGGTTATCCGCCAGCGCGACGCGCATCAGCGCCAGACAAAAGGCTTTAGCGCATTGCTCGTTAAAGCCGCCCATCGAACCTGAGGTATCTACGCAGACAATAAATGGCCCCCGCGGCTGCTCATCAAAATCCTGCCGGGTTACCGGGCGTTCGGTGATTTTCTCCCGCCATGCGTCGCCATGCAGGCGATAGGTTAACAACTGTTTTTCCACCAGCTTACGGTAGAACTCGAACTCCAGTTCGGTGATGCCGAGCGTTGCCAACTCTGGCGGCAACAGACGTAGAATATCGTCGCTTTGCTGCAGGCCATCGACCTGCTCTGGTACCGTTGCCGGTTCACGAACCATCGCGCGGAAGGTCTCCATCGGCGCATCTTTCTTCGGCACCAGTTTGGCTTCCCGCGATCTGCCCAACTGCTCAGCAAGCTGCATCAGTTCCGGCTGTTGGCTGAGAAAATCGCCATAGCGCACGATCAGCTGGTAATCGCCGCGTTTAAGCTCGCCGGCGCTCATATCCCACAGGCGGCCGGCGGCGTTGTCGTTTTCCACCAGCACCGGCTCTAGCTGCCCGCTCAGCGTCATTCGTTCCTGCACCTCGCTGAGCAGCTGATCGCGCTCATCGTCTAATAAGTGCTGGTTGAGGGTGGTGGTCTGTACCACCAGACTTAAGCGCCAGCGTTGTAAGAACAGAGTATGTAGCGCTGGGGTGAAGGTTGCGTTATCGTCCACCAGCTGCTGCGCCTGGGCGGCAAAGGGCGACTGGAGCTTATGCAGCTTGCCGAGGATCTGCGGCAGCTGCACGATAAATTGCGATGTTGAAAGCAGCTGGGCCTGCTGATAGATCTGCACTTCGGCGTCCAGCTCGGGAGGGATCTGCGTCTCTTTGAGCCGGGCGCGAACCGCTTCTCGCCAGCGCGGAATATCGGCGGCGATGATATTTTTCAGCCGCGGAAATTTTTCAAAGAACACCGCCAGTTGAGGCGAGGCCAGCAGCGCCAGCAGCATCTCCTCGATCATCCCTTCTTCGCTGACCGCCAGCATGACATTCAGCATGTCGAGCGTCATGGCTGGCGCGCCTGTTTAATTTGCGCGCCGACGTCCTGCAGGCTGGCTTCGATACGCCCCAGCCAGTCGCCGGGAATAAACAGGCATTTTTGCTGTTCGCTAAAGCGGTTATGTTGCTGGTGCCACTCGTCATCCAGCGCTTCCAGCTGCTGGCGGATCTCGGCTGGCATATTTTCCTGAGATTCGCTGCCTGGCAGCGACAGGCGTGAGCCTTGCAGGCTGACGTCGCGCACCACCAGGTGCTGGCTGGCATCGACATCCATCGTCAATGGCTGGGCAAAACCGATGCCGTTGAGCTTGCCGCGGATCTCGCCGCCTTTCTCCAGCCAGTTGACCAGCGCTTCGCGTTCGAAGGCGATATGAATGACTTCGAGATCGTGCAATTTCAGCGGTTGCTGGAGAAGCAGCGTCAACGTCTCGCCTTCAATTCCGTCCGGCAGTTCGTAATGCGGCTTACGGCTGAACATGCCGCCCACGCGCGTGACTTTAAGCGCGGTTTTATCGCTGTGCTGCTGCTGGATTTGAATACGGCGTTGGATGATAGCGCCCAGTTTAGTCAGCATCGCCTGCTGGCCCCAGGCATGGCTGGTCATCAGGGATTCCAACTGCTGCGACATCAGATTCATGCTTTCGATGTTATGCCACAGGCAATCTTTCAGCAGGATCAGGTCGATAGGCGCGATGGCGTCGCGGCCGCTAAAGAAGGCGCTGGCCTGCAGCAGACGGATGGCTTTTTTCCAGCGGCGATCGGAAACGTAAGGCGCATTAGGCAAGGCATCTAATTGTTGGCGCAGTTGGAAAACCAGCTCGAAGACATTGTCCGGCAACTTCACGGTACCAATGTCATGCTGCCACTGGGTGAACTCTTCGGTGCTGATTTGCAGGTTTTCGGGAACCGGATTGCTGTTTTCATCCTGTTGGCTCACCAGCATCGAGCGGAAGTTAGTTTTATCCTGCACTTTATCCAGCCACAGGCGGATCAGCATGCGGTCATATAAGGCTTCGAGGCTGTTATCCGCTTCGGGAAGTTCGTTCGACGCCGCAACCAGCAGGCGCATCGGGATTTTCTCTTCATGGGCGCCGTTGCGGAAGTGGCGTTCGTTGATGGCCGTCAGCAGGGTATTAAGGATAGCCGGGCCGGCTTTCCAGATTTCATCCAGGAAGACGATTTCCGCCTCTGGCAGATAGCCTGCCGTTAAACGCTCATAGCGCCCTTCATCTTTGAGCGCCTGAATAGACAGCGGGCCGAAAACTTCTTCCGGGGTGGAGAAGCGGGTCATCAGATATTCGAAAGCGCGCGCCTGCCTGAAAGCGAACTTAAGCCGGCGGGCGATCAGGCTTTTCGCGATGCCGGGTGGACCCAGCAGGAATACGCTCTCGCCGCTGAGCGCAGCCAGCAGGCACAGACGTATTGCGTGGCTGCGTTCAAAGAGTCCTTTTTCCAGGGCGGCGCTAAGTCGGGAAATTCTTTCTGCCAGTAAATGTGATTGAGCCATAATAGAGTTGCGTGCTTTGTCGTGTGTCGTTATTGCGTCGAGTATAGATGTTTGATTAGGGGTGGTAATAGCCTGAAGAATCGATTTATTTTCTTTGAGCTAAGTTAATATGGTGTCAGTTAGGGGTACGATTCAGCAAATAATCGTGCATACTGTGCGCTTTTTGTGGGCCAAGGGACTAGGCACACATTTGTTTTATAAACGAAAAGACTAGTCTATGAGCACTGATAATAAACAATCGTTGCCGGCAATAACGCTGGCGGCAATCGGCGTGGTTTACGGCGATATCGGTACCAGTCCACTGTATACCCTTCGCGAATGTCTGTCAGGCCAGTTTGGCTTTGGCGTTGAACGCGATGCGGTTTTTGGCTTTCTGTCGCTGATTTTCTGGCTGTTGATCTTTACCGTATCAATAAAATACATCACCTTCGTGATGCGGGCGGATAACGCCGGCGAGGGCGGGATCTTGACGCTGATGTCGCTGGCGGGGCGCAACACCTCGGCAAAGATGACCTCCGTATTGGTGATCCTCGGCCTGATTGGCGGTAGCTTCTTCTATGGTGAAGTGGTAATAACCCCGGCAATATCGGTGATGTCGGCGATAGAGGGGTTGGAAATTATCGCCCCACAGCTGGATACCTGGATTGTCCCCATCTCCATTATTGTGCTGACCCTGCTTTTTGCTATTCAAAAACACGGAACCGGGATGGTCGGCAAGCTGTTCGCGCCAATTATGCTTATCTGGTTCCTGTTGCTGGCGGTGCTTGGCGCGCGCAGTATTCTCGATAACCCGGAAGTTCTGCAGGCGCTGAACCCTTACTGGGCAGTGAACTTCTTCCTGCAGTACAAAACGGTCTCCTTTATTGCGCTCGGCGCGGTGGTGCTGTCGATTACCGGTGTGGAAGCGCTGTATGCCGATATGGGTCACTTCGGCAAACTACCGATTCGCGTAGCGTGGTTCTCGGTAGTACTGCCATCACTGGTGCTTAACTATTTTGGCCAGGGCGCGCTGCTGTTGAAGCACCCGGAAGCCATTAAAAACCCGTTCTTCCTGTTGGCGCCGGAATGGGCGCTGATCCCGATGCTGATTATCGCGACCCTGGCGACGGTTATCGCCTCGCAGGCGGTGATTTCCGGGGTCTTCTCGCTGACTCGCCAGGCCGTGCGTCTGGGCTATCTGTCGCCAATGCGCATTATCCATACTTCGGAAATGGAGTCCGGGCAGATTTACATCCCGTTCATTAACTGGCTGCTGTACGTTTCTGTGGTCATCGTCATTGTCAGCTTCGAGCACTCTTCTAATCTGGCGGCGGCGTACGGTATTGCGGTAACGGGCACCATGGTGTTGACCTCCATTCTGTCGGCGACCGTGGCGCGCAAAAACTGGCACTGGAATAAGCTGTTTGTCGGCCTGATGCTGGTGGCCTTCCTGTGTATCGATATTCCGCTATTCTCGGCGAACCTCGATAAAATCGTCTCCGGCGGTTGGTTGCCGTTATCACTGGGTCTGGTGATGTTTACGGTGATGACCACCTGGAAGAGCGAGCGTTTCCGCCTGTTGCGCCGGATGCATGAGCATGGCAACTCGCTGGAAGCGATGATCTCCTCGCTGGAGAAATCGCCGCCGGTGCGCGTGCCGGGTACCGCGGTCTATATGTCTCGCGCCCTGAACGTGATCCCATTTGCGCTGCTGCATAACCTGAAACACAACAAGGTGCTGCATGAACGCGTGATCCTGCTGACCCTGCGCACCGAAGATGCTCCGTATGTGCATAACGTTCGCCGCGTGCAGATTGAGCAACTGTCGCCGTCGTTCTGGCGCGTTGTAGCAAGCTATGGCTGGCGTGAAACGCCGAACGTCGAAGAGGTGTTCCATCGCTGCGGCCTGGAAGGGCTGAGCTGCCGAATGATGGAAACGTCGTTCTTTATGTCCCACGAGTCGCTGATTATCGGCAAACGGCCATGGTATCTGCGCCTGCGCGGCAAACTGTATCTGCTGTTGCAGCGTAACGCTCTGCGCGCGCCGGATCAGTTTGAAATCCCGCCGAACCGGGTTATCGAACTCGGTACTCAGGTAGAAATCTGATGTCAAAAAGCCCTTCAATAATGAAGGGCTTTTTTGTCTCTCACATCTCGATGCAATTTCCTGCCCACGCCTTGCGAAACGTTTCGATGGCGATCACATTTATCTCTTTTGATGATGGTTTTTTGCTCCTGCATTTACAATACTAATGTTAGCGAAACGTTTCGCTAGTGGAGCAAAAGAGAAAAAATGAAAAAAGGCACCGTACTTAACGCTGATATTTCTTCCGTTATCTCCCGCCTCGGTCATACCGATATGCTGGTTGTTTGCGACGCCGGGTTGCCGGTTCCCCGCAGCAGCGCGCGAATCGATATGGCGCTTACTCAGGGCGTACCTTCATTTATGCAGGTTCTGGAGGTCGTAACGACGGAAATGCAGGTTGAGGCGGCGGTCATCGCGGAAGAGATTAAAACCCATAATCCGCAACTCCACGCGACGTTGCTCAATCATCTTGAGCAGCTGCAGCAGCACCAGGGAAATACGATTGAAATTCGTTACACCAGTCATGAGCAGTTCAAAAAACAAACCGCAGATAGTCAGGCGGTAATTCGCAGCGGGGAGTGTTCCCCGTATGCGAATATTATTCTCTGTGCCGGCGTCACTTTCTGAGGTCGCCGCCATGGAAGCTTTATTACAGCTGAAAGGGATCGATAAAGCGTTCCCTGGCGTCAAAGCGCTCTCCGGCGCGGCGCTGAATGTCTATGCTGGCCGGGTAATGGCGCTGGTAGGGGAAAATGGCGCCGGTAAATCGACAATGATGAAGGTACTCACCGGTATCTATACCCGTGATGCCGGTTCTTTGCTGTGGTTAGGTAAAGAAACGACCTTTAACGGCCCAAAATCCTCACAGGAAGCCGGTATCGGCATCATTCACCAGGAACTCAACCTGATCCCGCAATTAACGATTGCCGAGAACATCTTCCTTGGCCGCGAGTTCGTTAACCGCTTTGGCAAAATCGACTGGAAAAAGATGTATGCCGAAGCGGACAAGCTGCTGGCGAAGCTGAATTTACGTTTTAACAGCCAGAAGCTGGTGGGCGATCTGTCGATTGGCGATCAGCAAATGGTGGAAATCGCCAAAGTGCTGAGCTTCGAATCGAAGGTCATCATTATGGATGAGCCCACCGATGCCCTGACCGACACCGAGACCGAATCGCTGTTCCGCGTCATCCGCGAATTGAAATCGCAGGGGCGCGGCATTGTCTATATTTCCCACCGCATGAAAGAGATCTTCGAAATCTGCGATGACGTCACCGTATTTCGCGACGGGCAATTTATTGCCGAGCGTGAAGTGGCTTCGCTGGATGAAGACCGACTGATCGAGATGATGGTTGGCCGTAAGCTGGAAGATCAATATCCGCATCTCGATAAGGCACCCGGCGCGGTACGTCTGAAGGTCGATAATCTCTGCGGATCCGGGGTGGAAAACGTGACGTTTACCCTGCGTCAGGGCGAAATCCTCGGCGTTGCCGGGCTGATGGGCGCCGGGCGTACTGAACTGATGAAGGTGCTGTACGGCGCGCTGCCGCGTAGCAGCGGTTCCGTGACGCTGGATGGCCATGAAGTCGTCACCCGTTCGCCGCAGGATGGCCTGGCGAACGGCATTGTCTATATCTCCGAAGACCGTAAGCGTGATGGCCTGGTGCTCGGAATGTCGGTCAAAGAAAACATGTCATTGACCGCGCTACGCTACTTCAGCCGGGCGGGCGGCAGCCTTAAGCATAAAGATGAACAGCAGGCGGTCAGTGATTTCATTCGGCTGTTTAATGTGAAGACGCCTTCAATGGAGCAGGCAATCGGCCTGCTTTCCGGCGGTAACCAGCAAAAAGTCGCTATCGCTCGCGGACTGATGACACGGCCGAAAGTGCTGATCCTCGATGAACCGACCCGTGGCGTCGACGTTGGGGCGAAGAAAGAGATCTACCAGCTGATTAACCAGTTTAAAGCCGATGGCCTGAGCATCATTCTCGTCTCTTCGGAGATGCCGGAAGTGCTGGGCATGAGCGATCGCATCATTGTGATGCATGAAGGGCATCTCGGCGGTGAATTCACACGCGAGCAGGCCACCCAGGAAGTATTGATGGCTGCCGCTGTGGGCAAGCTTAACCGTGTGAATCAGGAGTAAAAAAGATGACTACCCAGGCTGTTACTGGTCGCCGCTATTTCACTAAAGCGTGGCTGATGGAGCAAAAATCGCTGATCGCCCTGCTGGTGCTGATCGCGATCGTTTCGACCATGAGCCCCAACTTTTTTACCGTCAATAACCTGTTCAATATTCTGCAGCAGACTTCCGTTAACGCCATCATGGCGGTCGGGATGACGCTGGTCATTCTGACATCGGGGATCGATCTGTCCGTCGGTTCTCTGCTGGCGTTGACCGGCGCCGTCGCGGCGTCTATCGTCGGTATCGAAGTGAATGCGCTGGTGGCCGTTGCCGCCGCGCTGGCGCTCGGTGCGGCTATTGGCGCGGTGACAGGGGTGATTGTCGCGAAAGGGCGCGTGCAGGCGTTTATCGCCACTTTGGTAATGATGCTGCTGCTGCGCGGCGTGACGATGGTTTACACCAACGGCAGCCCGATCAACACCGGCTTTAGCGATAACGCCGATCTGTTCGGCTGGTTCGGTATCGGACGCCCGCTTGGGATCCCGACGCCGGTATGGATTATGGCGATTGTCTTCCTGGCGGCCTGGTACATGCTGCACCATACTCGCCTGGGCCGTTATATTTATGCCCTGGGCGGTAACGAAGCGGCGACGCGGCTTTCCGGCATCAGCGTGAATAGAGTGAAAATCATCGTCTATGCGCTGTGCGGAATGTTGGCTTCACTGGCCGGGATCATCGAAGTGGCGCGTCTTTCCTCTGCGCAGCCGACGGCGGGGACGGGCTATGAATTAGACGCGATCGCAGCGGTCGTACTTGGCGGCACTAGCCTGGCCGGTGGTAAAGGTCGTATCGTCGGCACGCTGATTGGCGCGTTGATTCTTGGCTTCCTGAACAATGGTCTGAACCTTTTAGGCGTTTCTTCCTATTACCAGATGATCGTCAAAGCGGTGGTGATTTTGCTGGCGGTACTGGTAGATAACAAAAAGCAGTAACTGAGAACTCTACAGGACATCTTAACTATGAATATGAAAAAACTGGCGACCCTGGTCTCTGCTGTTGCTCTAAGCGCGACCGTTAGCGCAAACGCGATGGCGAAAGATACCATCGCACTGGTTATCTCTACCCTGAATAACCCCTTCTTCGTTTCTCTGAAAGACGGCGCGCAGAAAGAAGCCGATAAGCTGGGCTACAACCTGGTGGTGCTGGATTCCCAGAATAACCCGGCGAAAGAGCTGGCGAACGTACAGGACTTAACGGTTCGCGGCGCCAAACTGCTGCTGATTAACCCAACCGACTCCGATGCTGTCGGCAATGCGGTGAAGATGGCGAACCAGGCCAAAATCCCGGTTATTACCCTGGACCGCCAGGCTTCAAAAGGCGATGTGGTGAGTCATATTGCTTCCGATAACGTGCTGGGCGGTAAAATGGCCGGCGACTATATCGCGAAGAAAGTCGGGGAAAATGCGAAAGTCATTGAGCTGCAAGGCATTGCCGGTACCTCTGCGGCGCGCGAGCGCGGCGAAGGTTTCAAACAGGCCGTGGCGGCGCATAAGTTCAACGTACTGGCCAGCCAACCCGCTGACTTCGACCGTACCAAAGGTCTGAACGTGATGCAGAACCTGCTGACGGCGCATCCGGACGTGCAGGCGGTGTTTGCGCAGAACGACGAAATGGCGCTGGGCGCGCTGCGTGCGCTGCAGACTGCTGGAAAATCTGATGTGATGGTGGTTGGATTTGACGGCACTCCGGATGGCGAAAAAGCAGTAAATAGTGGCAAACTGGCAGCGACCATCGCCCAGTTGCCGGAGCAGATCGGCGTTAAAGGCGTCGAAACCGCTGATAAAGTGCTGAAGGGTGAAAAAGTGGATGCCAGCTATCCGGTTGAGCTGAAACTGGTCATTAAGCAGTAAAATGCGATTCGGGCCGGCAACGGTCCGAGGGACAACATAAAAAAGAAAAGCAGGGCATGCGCCACCGGAGTCCGGTGGCGCGCTTTCCCGGGAACAAAGATGATGAAAACCGCAGGTAAACTTGTCGTCCTTGGCAGCATCAATGCCGATCACATTCTTAACCTTGAATCCTTCCCTACTCCAGGTGAAACCGTTACCGGAAACCACTATCAAGTGGCTTTCGGCGGTAAAGGCGCCAATCAGGCTGTCGCTGCCGGGCGTAGCGGCGCGGATATTGCCTTCATTGCTTGTACTGGCGATGACGATATCGGCGAACGCGTTCGCCGCCAACTGGCGAGCGATAACATCGACGTGGCGCCGGTGCGTGCCGTTGCTGGCGAATCAACCGGCGTGGCGTTGATCTTCGTTAACGCGGAAGGCGAGAATGTCATCGGTATTCATGCCGGCGCAAATGCTGCGCTTTCTGTTTCTCAGGTTGAGGCGGAAAAAGAACGAATTGCCAGCGCGCAGGCATTGTTAATGCAGCTGGAGTCGCCGCTGGAGAGCGTGATGGCCGCTGCGAAAATCGCTCATCAGCATCAGACTACCGTGGTACTCAATCCCGCACCGGCGCGTGAACTTTCGGATGAACTGCTGGCGCTGGTGGATGTCATTACGCCGAATGAAACCGAAGCGGAAAAATTGACCGGTATTCGCGTTGAAAGCGACGACGATGCCGCGAAAGCTGCCAGTGCGCTTCATGCGAAGGGAATTGGTACGGTGATGATTACTCTCGGCAGCCGCGGCGTGTGGTTAAGCTGCGAGGGCGAAAGCCGCCGGGTCCCCGGATTTAAAGTTCAGGCCATCGATACGATCGCCGCTGGCGACACTTTTAATGGCGCATTTGTCACCGCGCTGCTGGAAGGCCGTGAAGTGGCAGACGCCATCCGTTTTGCCCATGCTGCCGCCGCGATTGCCGTCACCCGTAAGGGAGCGCAACCGTCTGTGCCGTGGCGCAAAGAGATCGACGAATTCTTGCGTCAACAGGGGTAATGCTTGGCTACCATGAAGGATGTGGCCCGCGTCGCGGGCGTTTCCACCTCGACCGTTTCTCACGTCATTAATAAAGACCGCTTTGTCAGCGAGGCGATTACCGCCAAAGTTGATGCGGCGATCAAAAGTCTTAACTACGCACCTTCGGCGCTGGCGCGTAGCCTCAAGTTAAATCAGACGCGAACCATCGGCATGTTGATCACCGCCAGTACTAACCCGTTTTATTCGGAGCTGGTGCGCGGCGTGGAACGCAGCTGTTTCGAGCGCGGCTACAGCCTGGTTTTATGTAATACCGAAGGCGATGAGCAGCGGATGAATCGCAATCTGGAAACGCTGATGCAAAAACGCGTCGATGGTCTGCTGCTGCTGTGCACCGAAACGCATCAACCTTCCCAGGAGATCATGCAGCGTTATCCGTCGGTGCCGACGGTGATGATGGACTGGGCGCCGTTCGACGGCGACAGCGATCTCATTCAGGATAATTCGTTGCTCGGTGGCGATATGGCGACCCAGTATCTGATCGATCGCGGTCATACCCGTATTGCCTGCATTGCCGGGCCGCTGGATAAGACGCCGTCGCGACTGCGCCTGGAAGGCTACCATGCGGCGATGGCGCGCGCCGGGCTGGATGTCGCCGAAGGTTATGTCATTACCAGCGATTTTGAATTTGGCGGCGGTTTTACCGCGATGCAGCAACTGCTGGCGTTAACGCCACGGCCGCAGGCGGTATTTGTCGGTAATGATGCGATGGCGGTCGGCGCGTATCAGGCGCTGTATCAGGCCGGGTTGCGTATTCCGCAGGATATGGCGCTGGTGGGGTATGACGATATTGAACTGGCGCGCTATATGACCCCGCCGCTCACCACTATTCATCAACCCAAAGATGAACTGGGAGAGCTGGCTATCGATGTGCTGATTCACCGCATGGCGGATCCCGGGCAAAAACAGCAGCGCGTGCAGCTTACCCCCGAGCTGGTGGTTCGCGGTTCAGCTTAGTGCTTGTGACGCTCCGTTATCAGGTTGCGGCCATCTTTAGCTCTGAGCAGCATAAACATCAGCGCTGATACCACGGTGATCGCACCCATCGTGATAAAGGTATAGTGGAATTGTTCGATGGTGCTGGCGTTATCAAATCCTTCATAAAAACGCAGGACTGCCGCGCTGATGGCCACGCCAAGGCTAATGGACAGCTGCTGGGTTACCGCGAGTAGGCTGTTGCCGCTACTGGCATTGTCATCGGTTAAATCAGCAAGCGTAATGGTGTTCATCGAGGTGAACTGCGTGGACATCGCCATCCCCAGCACAAATAGCGGCAGTAGTAGCAGCCACAGCGGCATTCCTGGCGACTGCAACGCAAACTGCGCGATCATCAAACCAATAAAGATAGTGACCCCCACCAACGTTTTGCGATAACCAAACCAGCGTAGTATCTGTGTGACGGTCGACTTGGCGATAATCGAGCCAATGGCCGTCGGCGCAATCATGCAGCCGGCGATAATGGCCGGGTAGCCGAAACCGACCTGTAGCATCAGAGGCATCAGGAACGGTACGCAGCCGGTTCCTAACCGTGTGGCCAGGTTGCCGGCGATCCCGACAGAGAAGGTATGGGTCTTAAATAAGGAGAGTGAAATCAGCGGCGTGGGATGGCGACGAGCATGGCGAATATAGGCCAGCATGAGCACGACGCTCAGGGCGATGACGGACAGCGCCATCCAGCTGGCAACGATTTTCTCGCCAAAGAGTTCAATACCGCTGGAGAACAGCACCAGACTTAACCCAAAAAGAACAAAGCCGCTGGTATCGAAACGACGGCGGGGCGTGGTGAAGTCCGGCATATATTTGCGGGCGTAGAGAATGCCGATGATACCAATCGGGATGTTAATCAAGAAAATCCAGTGCCAGCTGGCCCAGGTGACTAACACGCCGCCGAGTACAGGACCGAGAATGGGGCCGACCAGGCCAGGCATGGTAACGAAGTTGAGTACCGGCAGCAGTTCGCTACGCGGATAGGCGCGTAACAGCGCCAGACGCGCAACCGGCATCATCATTGCGCCGCCGATCCCCTGGATGACGCGGAAGACAACCAGTTCGGGTAGCGAAGTGGAAAGCGCGCAGGCAAGGGAACCTAAGGTAAACAGGCTGACGGCAATGATAAAGACTTTGCGGGTGCCGAAGCGGTCGGCCAACCAACCGCTCACCGGGATCAGCATCGCTACCGTCAGGGTGTAGCTGATAATGGCGGATTGCATCGCCAGCGGGGAGTGACCAAGGCTATGCGCAATAGCGGGAAGCGCGGTATTAAGAATAGTGGCGTCCAGCGCCTGCATAAAGAAAGCCATGGCCGCAATCCACGGCAGTCCGGCCATACTCCGCCCTTTCTTCCCGGTCATGCCTTTTCCTTCTTTATTTACCTGTGTGGTTTGGGGTATTCAACAATGTCTGGCAGGCAAGCTGCGCGCGTGGACCATCGCTTTCCTGAATGGCGTCAACAATAGCCTGGTGCAGATCCAGTTTAACGACTTCATTTTGCGTAATCGAGGTGAAATAGGTCTGATAGACCGAATGGAATAACGACGCGAAAGAGGTGAGAAACGGGTTGCCGCTCATCGCATAAATATGTTCATGCCAGGCCATATCGACTTCAATCCAGCGTTCGCGGATAAAATGTCTTTTCAGCTCGATCATTTCTTCCATTAACGTATTGAGCTGCGCTTTCTGCTCGGAGGTACCGGCAATCGCCGCCAGAAAACAGGCCTGAGGCTCCAGGCTGCTACGCATCACCAGGAAATGGCTAACCACTTCTTCGAAATTATCTTCCGTCAGCCACCAGGCGAGTAGTTCTTTATCCAGAAAGTTCCAGCTGCTGCGCGCCAGAACGCGAGTACCGATACGCGGACGCGGAAGCAGCATGCCTTTAGCCGCCAGCGTTTTTACCGCTTCTCGTACTGCCGTCCGGCTGACGCCAAACTGTTCGCCCAGCTCCATTTCACCGGGAAGGATGCTCTCTGGCGGATATTCGCCAGTGAGGATTTTTTGGGCGATCTTCTCCGCGATGACCCAGGAGATGTTTTTTTGTGCCGCCAGCTGCTGTGCGCTTATAGACATGAATGCCGTTCCTTTCTCTTTTCTACTTCATCAGTATGCCACCTGACGGCTTATTTCGGTGGTTAAAACAGCAAAAGGGCCATTTTTTACGATTTCAACATCCGCTTTGGCGAAAAAAGAGACGGTTGAAAAGTTTTTTGAAAACAGGGCTTGTCAACGTCTCAGAACTCCCTATAATGCGCCTCCACTGACACGGAACAACGGCAAGCAAGCCGCCGGGTCAGCAGGGTTTCAGCAGTAAAATACGACGCTGAAAACCGACAGAGAAAAGTGAAAATAAACGCTTGACTCTGAATGAGGAAAACGTAATATACGGGACCTCGCAACGGTGAGCTGAAAGCCGCGTTGCAACTGCTCTTTAACAATTTATCAGACAATCTGTGTGGGCACTCAAAGTGACAT
>NZ_JBYEZM010000004.1:0-639489 GCF_057624675.1 Klebsiella sp. PK01 | reverse complement strand
GGGATAAGTCGAAGGAACCACGAAGTGGCGATTTTGGCGGCCAGAGCCCGGGAGTACAGAGGGCGGCGGCGACTGGCCGCCCTCTGTGCGCTCCCTGCGCCATGAGAGCCATAACGCAGAAGAAATATCGGGAGCGCAATGTTCTCGGAAACAGCACAGGACAACCCTTTATCCTGGAGCGAAACGGCTGCAAGCCGATAACAGTATCTACCAACTTTGCTACCGCCGTGCTCGTCCCCTACCCCTTTATCTTCGGATCCAACGCATCGCGCAGGCCGTCGCCCAATAGATTAAACGCGAGCACCGTCAGGAAAATGGCGATCGCCGGGAATAACGCCACATGCGGCGCCATCACCATATCCGCGCGCGCTTCATTCAGCATCGCCCCCCACTCCGGCGTCGGCGGCTGCGCGCCAAGGCCGAGGAACGACAGGCTGGCGGCGGAGATAATCGACACGCCGATGCGCATGGTAAAATAGACCACGATCGACGATACCGTACCGGGCAAAATATGGTTGAACAGAATAGTCGTGTCGCTGGCGCCAATACTGCGCGCCGACTCAATAAACGTCTGCTGCTTCAGCACCAGCGTATTGCCGCGCACCAGGCGGGCGAACGCCGGAATTGAGAATATCGCCACCGCGATAATCACGTTGGCCATCCCGCTCCCCATCACCGCCACCACCGCAATCGCCAACAGAATGCCGGGGAAAGCAAACAGCACGTCGCAGATGCGCATGGTGATTCGGTCCCACCAACCTTCGTAGTACCCGGCCAGCAGGCCGAGCACGGTGCCAATCAGCGCGCCAATCAGCACCGCCAGTACCCCGGCGGCCAGCGAAATCTGCGCGCCGACCAGCACCCGGCTGAAAATATCGCGCCCCAGCGAATCGACGCCGAACCAGTGCACCATTGACGGCCCTTCGTTCAGGCGGTCGTAATCGAAATAGTTTTCCGCGTCATACGGCGCTATCCACGGCGCGATAATCGCGACGACAATCAGCAGCAGCACAAATATCCCCGCCGTCATCGCCACCGGCTGGCGACGAAAACGCCGCCAGAACTCATGCCACGGCGTGCGGATCTGTCCGGGCTTAACGCCCGGCATGGCGTTGATAACCGCTTCCCTTCTCCAGTTGAGCAATCGCACCTTACTTGTACCTGATAGCCGGGTTAATGGCGGCATACAACACGTCCACCACTAAGTTGATAAGAATGAACTCCAGCGAAAATAGCAGCACTTCCGCTTGAATCACCGGGTAGTCGCGCATCTCCACGGAATCGACCAGCAGTCGCCCAAGCCCCGGCCAGTTGAAGACCTTCTCCACCACAATGGAGCCGCCGAGCAGAAAACCGAACTGCAGACCCATCATGGTCACTACCGGGATCATCGCGTTGCGCAGACCATGCTTCAACACCACCAGCGTTTCGCTCACCCCTTTAGCCCGTGCGGTACGCATGTAATCCTCATGCAGCACGTCAACGAACGACGCGCGGGTAAAGCGCGCCATCACCGATGCCACCGCGGCGCCAAGGGTCAACGATGGCAGAATATAGTGCCGCCAGCTGTCGGCGCCGACCGTCGGCAGCCAGCCCAGCTCAACGGAAAAGACCTGCATCAGCAGCATGCCGAGAGCGAACGCCGGGAAGGAGATACCGGTTACCGCCAGCGCCATCCCCAGCCGATCCGGCCAGCGATTGCGCCACACCGCCGCGGCGATGCCCGCCGCCATGCCGAACAGCACCGCCCAGCTCATGCTGGCAAGCGTCAGCCACAGCGTCGGCATGAAGCGGCTGGCGATTTCGCTGGTCACCGGGCGGCGCGAAGCCATCGAGATACCGAAATCACCCTGCAATACATTGGTGATGTAGTGCCAGAACTGCACGTACAACGGCTGATCGAGCCCCAGCTGTTGGCGTACCATCGCCACCACCTGCGCATCGGCTTCCGGCCCGGCGATCAACCGCGCCGGATCGCCCGGCAGCATATGCACAAACAGGAACACCAGCACGGCGACGATAAACAGCGTCGGAATGAGCCCCAGCAGGCGCTTCAGAACGTAATTCAGCATCGTCCCCTCCCATTTCGGCAGAGGGAACGCGTGAGCATAAGCACTATCACTGCGTCAGATCCGCCTGCTCGAAGCTAAAACCGGTATCCGGCTGAATATAAAACCCGGTCAGGTTTTTGCTATGCGCCGACACCAACTTTTCTACCACCAGCGGCACCCACGGCGACTCTTTCCAGATAATGTCCTGCGCATCTTTATAGAGTTTGGTCTTCTGTTGCGCATCGGTCGTTTTCAGCGCCTCGCTCAGGTCTTTATCGACCTGCGGGTTGCTGTAAAACGCGGTGTTAAACAGGGTCGGCGGCCAGTTTTGTGAGGCGAAAAGCGGCGACAGCGCCCAGTCGGCTTCGCCAGTCGACGCTGACCAGCCGGTGTAGAACATCCGCACCCCGCTCTCTTTCTGCCCCTTGCCTTCAACCTGCGCCGCACGCTGTCCGGCATCCATCGCCGTCACCTGCGCTTTAATACCCACCTGCGCCAGCTGCTGCTGGGTAAACTGCAGCACCTTCTGCGCGGTGCTGTGATTATGCGATGACCACAGCGTGGTGCTGAAGCCGTTAGGGAAACCGGCTTCTTTCAGCAACTGACGGGCTTTCGCCGGGTCGTAAGGCCATGCGGTGAAAGTCTGAGCGTAGGCAATAGAAGGCGGCACGATGCCGGTCGCCGGGGTGGCGTATCCGGCAAACGCGACCTTAACCAGCGCCTGACGGTTAATCGCATAGTTAATGGCTTCCCGCACCTTAGGATTATCGAACGGCTTCTGCGTTACGTTCATGCTGATATAGCGCTGCATAATCGACGGGCTGGCCACCAGCTCCAGCTTGCTGTTTTTCGCCAGCAGCGGCGCCTGCTCGTAAGGGATCGGGAAGGCGAACTGCGCCTCGCCGGTCTGCAGCATCGCCGCACGGGTGTTATTATCGACTACCGGGCGCCAGGTAATGGAATCCAGCTTCGGCAGCCCCGGCTGCCAGTAACCGTCAAACTTGCTGACCTTGACGAAATCGGTCTGATTCCAGGTGTCGAGCTTATACGGCCCGGTACCTACCGGGTGGAAGCCAATCTCCTTGCCATATTTTTTCAGCGCCGCTGGCGAAATCATCGCCGTCGCCGGATGGGCAAGGATATTGATAAACGCCGAGAACGGTTGTTTGAGCGTGATTTTGACCGTCGTCGGATCCACCGCCTCGGTGCTGGCGATATTCTTGTACAGGTTATAGCGTTTGAGATGGTTATCCGGATTGCTGGCGCGGTCGAGATTCGCTTTCACCGCCTCGGCGTTAAAATCGGTGCCATCCTGGAATTTCACCCCGCTGTGCAGCTTGATGGTATACACCAGCCCATCCGCCGAAACGGTATAACTTTCCGCCAGCACGTTTTGCAGCTTCATCTCTTTATCAAGGCCGAACAGGCCTTGATAAAACGACTTCGCCACCGCCTGCGATAAGGTATCGTTCGCGTCATAGGGATCGAGGGTCGTGAAGTTGGAACCGACTGCCACTACCACATCTTTCGCGGCGAAGGCCGGCGTCGCCGCCAGCGCCGAGGCGATGCCAAGCGCCAGTAGCCATTTGCGTGTAACAGGTTGAGTCATGTTGTTATGCTCCTGCAAGAGTGCGTTAGGTTGTTATCGGCTCAGTACATCGGCGGGCTCGCGGGCGACATAATGCCCCGGCGCTACCAGCTGTAACGGCGCGCTGTCGATTTCTTCTCCCGGTTTATAGATATTCCCCGGCAACTCGTCAGAGAGCAATACGCGCTGCGGTTGACGATGCGCCGGATCGGCGACCGGCACCGCCGCCATCAGTTTACGGGTGTAAGGATGCTGCGGGTTCTCAAACACGGCGCGACGCGGGCCAATCTCCACAATCCGCCCGCGATACATCACCGCTACGCGGTGGCTGATGCGCTCCACCACCGCCATGTCATGGGAAATAAACAGAAATGCGATGCCCATTTCACGCTGTAAATCGAGCAGCAGATTAATAATCTGCGCGCGAATCGACACGTCCAGCGCCGACACCGACTCATCGGCGATCACCACTTTCGGATTGAGCGCCAGCGCACGGGCGATACAGATACGCTGCCGCTGGCCGCCGGAAAACTCATGCGGATAACGCCACGCGTGTTCCGCCTCCAGCCCCACGCGCTGCAACAGCCAGCCGACGCGTTCGCGAGCCGCGTCTCCCTCCAGCAGACCATGCACGCGCAGCGGCTCCATAATGGAATACCCGACCGTCTGCCGCGGATCGAGCGAGGCGTAAGGATCCTGAAAAATAAACTGAATATCGCGACGCAGCGTCTGCAGTTTGCCGCCGGACAGCGCATCAATACGCTGGCCGTTAAAGGTGATGCTGCCGCCCTGCGCTTCCACCAGCCGCAGCAGCGCCCGCCCGGTAGTCGATTTACCGCAGCCTGATTCGCCGACCAGCGACAGCGTTTCGCCCGGCCACAGATCGAAACTCACTTTTTCCACCGCGTGTACTTCGCGGGTGACGCGGTTGAGAATACCGCCGCGGATCGGGAAACGCGCGACCAAATCGCGCACCTGTAAAATCGGTTTGCCGGCGACCACGGTATTCTGTTCCGGCTGCTGGGTCACACCGTCGTTGAGCAGCGGGAAGCGCCGCGGTAAATCGCTGCCGCGCATTGAGCCGAGCTTCGGCACCGCCGCCAATAGCGCCCGGGTATAAGGGTGCTGCGGGGCGCGAAAAATATCGTCGACGCGCCCGCTTTCTACCGCTTCGCCGCGATACATCACCAGCACGCGATCGGCGATCTCCGCCACCACGCCCATATCGTGAGTGATAAACATCACCCCCATCGCCATCTCTTTTTGCAGCGCGGCGATAAGCTGCAGGATCTGCGCCTGAATCGTGACGTCCAGCGCGGTGGTGGGTTCATCGGCAATCAGTACCGCCGGGCGACACGATAACGCCATGGCGATCATCACCCGCTGGCGCATGCCGCCGGAAAGCTGATGCGGATAGCGTGAAAGCATCGCTGCCGCTTCCGGAATGCGCACCCGCTCGAGCATCTTTTTGGCTTCCCGCAGCGCCTCGTCACGCCGTAGCCCCTGATGGAGACGGATAGATTCGGCAATCTGTTCGCCGATGGTGAATACCGGGTTCAGCGAGGTCATCGGCTCCTGAAAAATCATCGCCACGTCCGCGCCGCGAACCTGACGCATCTGCCCCGCCGTTTGTGCATTAATATCAATCACCTGACGGTTGCGTCGACGTAGCAGCAACGCCTCGCTGCTGACCTCGCTGACCGCCTCGTCGAGCAGGCGCATCAGCGCAAGGGCGGTCACTGATTTTCCGGAACCGGACTCGCCGACGATAGCCAGCGTCTCGCCGCGGCGAAGGCTGAACGACAGGTTACGCACCGCGGAAACGCGCTGCCGCTGCTGGCTAAAGGCGACGTTAAGATCGCGTACCACCAGCACATCGTCTTCATCAATTTCATGACTTTGCGGCAAGCTCGCTTCTCCTTTTATTCGCGATAAATTCCAATCGTCGGCGTATCGCCCGCATAACACCACGCCCGGTACATACCTTCGCTATTGAAAGGCAGCACGACATTCCCCTCGCGGTCCACGGCGATAAGGCCCCCGCTGCCGCCCAGCGCCGGCAGTTTTTCCTGCACCACCCGCTCGCAGGCCTCAAACAGGCTGAGGTTGCCGTACTCCATCAACGCTGAAATGTCGTAAGCGGCGAGTGTGCGCATGAAGACTTCGCCGGTGCCGGTGCAGGAGACCGCGACGCTGGCGTTATTGGCGTAGCAGCCCGCGCCCGGCAGCGGGCTGTCGCCGACGCGACCGGGCAGTTTATTGGTCATTCCGCCGGTGGAGGTCGCCGCCGCCAGATTACCGGCCAGGTCCAGCGCCACCGCGCCAACGGTCCCCATTTTGTGGCGTTCGTCGAGCGGCGCGGCATGGTGGTCGAGAATAATCTCGCCGCCCTCTTTCGACTGCTGCAACTGCAGAAGCCGCTCGGTGGTAGAAAATAACTCGTTTTCAACCAGCGCCATCCCGCGCGAGGCGGCAAACTTTTCCGCCCCTTCGCCGATAAGCAGCACGTGCGGACTTTCTTCCAGCACCATACGCGCCGCCAGCACCGGGTTACGCAGATGCTTTACGCCCGCGACCGCGCCAGCCTGCAGGCTATAGCCATCCATCACGCAGGCATCCAGTTCGTGCGTTTGATCGTGGGTAAACACGGAACCTATTCCAGCGTTAAATAGCGGGCACTCTTCCAGCAGACGTACCGCTTCGGTCACCGCATCCAGTGCGCTGGCGCCTGCTGCCAGCATTTTTTGTCCGCTATCGACGATGGCCGACAGCGCGGCTACATACTCGCGTTCGCGCTCCGGCGACATCTGCGCTCGGCTAATTGCGCCGGCGCCGCCGTGGATTGCTATTACCGCCTTACCCATTCGATCTTTCCTTTGCCATAAACTCTATAGATATCATTATACTGACTAACCTTTTATACATTTTTTGAATATAGAAAGAGCATCCGGTGATGTAAAGCCTCGTACCGCAGTGGCATACAGTCGCCGGCGCTTTTCTGCCATAATAGGCGTTTTCGACGTTTTGCCAGCAGGAGTAACCCATGGATTTTACCGCCGGACTGATGCCGCTCGACACAGCCCTGACTCAGATGCTCGACCGTATTTCGCCGCTGCAGGCCACGGAGACCCTGCCGCTGCTGCAGGCCTTTTCGCGCGTGACCGCCCATGATGTCGTTTCGCCGCTGGACGTACCCGGTTTTGATAATTCGGCGATGGACGGCTATGCCGTGCGCCTGGCCGATGTCGCCGACGGCGCGGCGCTGCCGGTTGCCGGTAAGGCCTTTGCCGGCCAACCGTTCCACGATACCTGGCCGGCGGGCACCTGTATCCGCATCATGACCGGCGCGCCGGTGCCTGAAGGCTGCGACGCCGTGGTTATGCAGGAAGAAACGGAACAAAGCGATGCGGGCGTGCGCTTCATCGCGCCGGTGAAAGCCGGGCAAAATATACGCCGTCGCGGCGAAGATATCGCCAACGGCGCGGTAGTATTCCCGGCAGGGACTCGTCTTACCGTTGCGGAACTGCCGGTGCTGGCGTCGCTGGGCATAGCTGAAGTTGAGGTGCTGCGTAAAGTGCGCGTCGCGGTCTTCTCGACCGGCGATGAGCTCCAGCTGCCAGGCCAACCGCTCGGCGACGGCCAGATCTATGATACCAACCGCCTGGCGGTACATTTGATGCTCGAACAGCTGGGCTGCGAGGTGATCAACCTCGGTATTATTCCTGACGATCCGGCGAAACTGCGCGACGCCTTTATCGCCGCCGACCAGCAGGCAGATGTAGTGATCAGTTCCGGCGGCGTCTCCGTGGGCGAAGCCGATTACACCAAAACCATCCTCGAAGAACTGGGCGAGATCGGCTTCTGGAAGCTGGCGATTAAGCCGGGTAAACCGTTCGCCTTCGGTAAGCTCAGCAACAGCTGGTTCTGCGGCCTGCCGGGCAACCCGGTTTCCGCCACCTTAACCTTCTATCAACTGGTTCAGCCGCTGCTGGCCAAGCTCTCCGGCAACCGCGGCCAAACCCAGCCGATGCGTCTGCGCGTGCGCGCCGCCAGCCGGTTGAAAAAATCGCCGGGCCGCCTCGACTTCCAGCGCGGCGTGCTGCAGCGCAATCCGGAAGGCGAACTGGTGGTGAGCACCACCGGGCATCAGGGTTCGCACATTTTCAGCTCATTCAGCCTCGGTAACTGCTTTATCGTACTGGAGCGCGAACGCGGCAACGTCGAAGCGGGCGAATGGGTCGAAGTCGAGCCCTTTAATCATCTGTTTGGGGGGCTGTAATGGCCGTTGAGCTGAGCGACGAGGAGATGCTGCGCTATAACCGGCAGATCGTGCTGCGGGGGTTTGATTTCGACGGTCAGGAGCGGCTAAAAGCCGCTCGCGTACTGGTCGTCGGCCTCGGCGGGCTCGGCTGTGCCGCCGCTCAATATCTGGCGGCGGCCGGGGTGGGTCAGCTCACGCTCGTCGATTTCGATACCGTTTCGTTATCCAATCTACAACGCCAGACGCTGCACAGCGACGCGACCATCGGCCAGCCGAAGGTCGATTCCGCCCGCGATGCGCTGGCGCGCATTAACCCGCACGTTCGGCTGGCCGCCATCAATGCAATGCTGGATGACGCGGCGCTGGCAACGCAGATTGCCGATCACCATCTGGTACTGGACTGTACCGACAACGTTGCTATTCGCAATCAGCTTAACGCCGGCTGCTTCCAGCACAAAACCCCGCTGGTCTCCGGCGCGGCGATTCGTATGGAAGGGCAAATCAGCGTCTTTACCTATCAGGACGGCGAGCCATGCTATCGCTGCCTGAGCCGCCTGTTCGGCGAAAACGCCCTCACCTGCGTCGAAGCCGGGGTGATGGCGCCGCTGGTCGGCACTATCGGTTCGCTGCAGGCCATGGAGGCGATTAAACTGTTGACCGGTTACGGCACCCCCGCCAGGGGAAAAATCGTGATGTATGACGCGATGACCTGCCAGTTTCGCGAAATGAAGCTGATGCGCCACCCCCAATGCGAGGTGTGTGGTTCACGCTAATTCCAGCCGCCGGCGAGGCAGGTCGCCGGTTATTTTGTGAACCACGCCGTTCTTTTTCTCCCATCTCTACTACCCACTCTGATTGTTGATTTGCGTCAATATAACTTTCATTCGAAAGTTATTTAATCTTCATATGCAAATAAGAGGGTAAATCATGATCTTCAACATCCAGCGCTACTCCACCCATGACGGCCCGGGGATCCGTACCGTCGTATTCCTTAAAGGCTGTTCGCTGGGCTGCCGTTGGTGTCAGAACCCGGAAAGCCGCGCCCGCAGCGAAGACCTGCTGTACGACGCGCGGCTGTGTCTTGACGGCTGCGAGCTGTGTCAGCAGGCGGCGCCGGAGGTGATTACCCGTACTCTGGACGGCCTGATTATCCATCGGCAAAACGTCAACGACGACCATATCGCCGCGCTACGCGACTGCTGCCCCACTACCGCGCTGACGGTCTGCGGCGAGGAAAAAAGCGTGGCGGAAATTATGGCGACGGTGCTGCGTGATAAACCATTTTACGATCGCAGCGGCGGCGGCATCACCCTTTCCGGCGGCGAGCCCTTTATGAACCCGACGCTGGCGCAGGCGCTGTTCGAAGCCAGCCATCAGGCGGGCATTCACACCGCCGTGGAAACCTGCCTGCACGTACCGTGGAAGTACATTGAACCCTCTTTACCGTTTGTCGATCTGTTTCTGGCCGACCTGAAGCACGTCGATGACGCCGTCTTCCAGCAGTGGACCGACGGCAGCGCCCGCCGGGTGCTGGATAACCTGCAGCGCCTGGCGCAGGCAGGGAAAAAAATCATCATTCGCGTCCCATTAATTCAGGGATTTAACGCCAGCGAAGCCGACATTACCGCGATTACCGATTTTGCCGCCGACCGTCTTCAGGTCAGCGAAATCCATTTCCTGCCGTACCACACGCTGGGAATGAATAAATACCAACTACTCAGTCAGCCCTATACCGCACCGGACAAACCGCTGGCCGCTCCAGAGCTGCTGGCCTTTGCGCAGCAGTACGCGCAAAGCAAAGGTTTAACGGCGACCCTACGAGGATAACTTATGACCACCTTAAAACTGGATACTCTGAGCGCCCGCATTCAGGCGCATAAAATGGCGCTGGTGCATATCGTTAAGCCGCCGGTTTGTACCGAGCGCGCCCAACACTATACCGCCGCCTATCAGCAACATCTCGATAAACCGATCCCGGTACGTCGCGCGCTGGCGCTGGCTCATCACCTGGCGGAACGCACTATCTGGATCAAGCACGATGAGCTGATCGTCGGCAACCAGGCCAGCGAAGTTCGCGCCGCGCCGATTTTCCCGGAATATACCGTCAGCTGGATTGAGAAAGAGATCGACGATCTCGCCGACCGTCCGGGCGCCGGCTTCTCGGTCAGCGAAGAGAATAAGCGCGTATTACATGAAGTGTGCCCATGGTGGCGCGGGCAGACCGTTCAGGACCGTTGCTACGGCATGTTTACCGATGAACAAAAAGCGCTGCTCGCTACCGGTATTATCAAAGCCGAAGGTAACATGACTTCCGGCGATGCCCACCTGGCGGTCAACTATCCGCTGCTGCTGGAAAAAGGGCTCGACGGCATGCGCGCGAAGGTCGCTGAACGCCGCTCGCGTATTAATCTGACGGTGCTGGAAGATCTGCACGGCGAACAGTTCCTGAAGGCGATCGATATCGTGCTCGCGGCAGTGAGCGAACACTGCAAACGCTTCGCTACGCTGGCGCGCGACATGGCGGCACAGGAGCCGCGCGAACTGCGCCGCGACGAGCTGCTGGCGATCGCCGAAAACTGTGAAATTATCGCCCACGAGCCGCCGAAAACCTTCTGGCAGGCGCTGCAGCTCTGCTACTTCATTCAGTTGATCCTGCAGATTGAATCCAACGGCCACTCGGTCTCTTTTGGCCGCATGGACCAGTACCTCTATCCATACTACCGCCGCGACGTTGAACTGCAGCCATCGTTGGATCGCGAACAGGCCATTGAGCTGCTGCATTGCTGCTGGCTGAAGCTGCTGGAGGTCAACAAAATTCGCTCAGGCTCGCATTCCAAAGCTTCCGCTGGTAGCCCGCTGTACCAGAACGTCACCATCGGCGGGCAAAATCTGGTCGACGGTCAACCGCAGGACGCCGTCAACCCGCTGTCGTACGCGATCCTCGAATCCTGCGGCCGCCTGCGCTCTACCCAACCGAACCTCAGCGTGCGTTACCACGCCGGGATGAGCAACGACTTCCTCGACGCCTGCGTTCAGGTGATCCGCTGCGGTTTCGGCATGCCGGCGTTTAATAACGATGAAATCGTCATCCCGGAATTTATCAAGCTCGGCATTGAGCCGCAGGACGCCTACGATTACGCCGCTATCGGCTGTATCGAAACCGCGGTCGGCGGCAAATGGGGCTATCGCTGCACCGGCATGAGCTTTATTAACTTCGCGCGGGTGATGCTAGCGACGCTGGAAGGCGGCCGCGATGCCACCAGCGGCCAGGTATTCCTTGCCCAGCAACATGCGCTATCGAAAGGTAACTTCGCTAACTTCGACCAGGTGCTGGAAGACTGGGACACCCAGATCCGCTACTACACCCGTAAATCCATCGAGATTGAGTACGTTGTCGATACCATGCTGGAAGAGAACGTCCACGATATTCTTTGCTCAGCATTAGTCGATGACTGCATCGAACGGGCGAAAAGCATCAAGCAAGGCGGCGCGAAATATGACTGGGTTTCCGGCCTGCAGGTCGGGATTGCCAACCTCGGCAACAGCCTGGCGGCGGTGAAAAAACTGGTCTTCGATCAGGGCGTCATCGGCCAGCAGGAGCTGGCGAAGGCGCTGGCGGAAGATTTTGCCGGCCTGACCCACGAGCAGTTACGTCAGCGCTTGATCAACGGCGCGCCGAAGTACGGTAACGACGACGACAGCGTCGACATTCTGCTGGCCCGCGCCTATCAGACCTATATCGACGAGCTGAAGCAGTACCATAACCCGCGTTACGGCCGCGGCCCGATTGGCGGTAACTATTACGCCGGTACGTCGTCTATCTCCGCTAACGTCCCGTTCGGCGCGCAGACCATGGCGACGCCGGATGGCCGCAAAGCGCACGCGCCGCTAGCGGAAGGGGCCAGCCCGGCCTCCGGTACCGATCACCTGGGGCCAACGGCGGTTATCAGTTCGGTAGGTAAATTGCCGACCGGCGCGATCCTCGGCGGCGTGCTGCTCAACCAGAAGCTGAATCCTGCCACGCTGGAGAACGAGTCTGATAAGCAGAAGCTGATGGTGCTGCTGCGCACCTTCTTCGAGGTGCATAAAGGCTGGCATATCCAGTACAACATCGTGTCACGCGAAACGCTGCTGGAAGCCAAGAAACACCCTGACCAGTACCGCGATTTAGTGGTCCGCGTCGCCGGATACTCGGCGTTCTTCACCGCCCTGTCGCCGGATACCCAGGACGACATCATCGCCCGTACCGAGCATACGTTGTAAGGAAAATACCCGGCCGGCGCTGCGCTGAGCCGGGTTACTGCTTCCATGCCCGGTAGCTACGCTGACGGGCATGCTGATGAATAGGTAACTTTCATTCGAAATAAATTTGTGCTCCCCATCACATTGTAATTAGAATGTTACTGGTCGAAGTTAAGCCAGGAGCACCTCTTATGACCGTTAAAGTTATCGTCACCGATATGGACGGAACTTTTCTCAATGACGCCAAGCAGTATGACCGCCCGCGTTTCCTCGCGCAGTTTGCGCAGCTTAAACAGCAAGGTATTGAATTTGTTGTCGCCAGCGGCAACCAGTACTATCAGCTGATCTCATTTTTCCCGGAAATTCGCGAGCAGATTTCATTCGTCGCAGAAAACGGCGCTCTGGTTTACGAGCATGGCAAACAGTTGTTCCACGGCGAACTGACCCGTCACGAGTCGCAGGTGGTGATTGGCGAACTGCTGAAAGATCCGCAGCTCAACTTTGTCGCCTGCGGCCTGCAAAGCGCATACGTGAGCGATAAAGCCCCGGACGCTTTTGTTGAGCTGATGTCGAAGCACTACCATCGTCTGCAGCGGGTAAGCGATTACCATCGCATCGACGATACGCTATTCAAATTCTCCCTCAACCTGCCTGATAGCGATATCCCACAGCTTATCGATAAATTGCACGTCTCGCTGGATGGGATCATGAAGCCGGTCACCAGCGGCTTTGGCTTTGTCGATTTGATTATCCCCGGCCTGCATAAAGCCAACGGCATCAGCCGCCTGCTCAAACGCTGGAACCTTTCGCCGCAGCAATGCGTAGCAATTGGCGACAGCGGCAATGACGCCGAAATGTTAAAACTGGTGAAATATGCTTTTGCTATGGCCAACGCTGCCGACAGCATCAAAGCCATCGCCGGTTTCACCACCGATGACAATAACCACGACGGCGCGTTGAAGGTGATTCAGGCCGTTCTCGATAAGACCTCCCCTTTCAACGACTGATCCTGTGCCGGGGCATCAATCCCCGGCTTTTCCATTTTGTGCGCCGCTGCATAATTTTAAACTTGCATTAACTTTAATTTAACTTAAATTAACGTTTGTAAGATTTAATACTTTCGAATGAAAGATACAGCGAGGTGATTATGGCTGCTCTCCCTACCCACGAAACATTACCTGCCGACCATAAAGCGGCGATTTGCCAGATGAAACAGGCCCTACGCGCGCAAATCGGCGACGTTCAGGCAGTGTTCAATAAACTCTCGGCGCGTATCAGCGAGCGCCTGGACGAGATTAACGCCCTGAAAGCCGCAGGCCAGGAGGTCTGGCCGACGATCCCGTTTAGCGATATCGCCCAGGGTAAAGTGAGCGATGCGCAGCGCGAGGCGATTAAGCGCCGCGGTTGCGCGGTTATCAAAGGCCACTACCCGCGCGAACAGGCGCTGGCCTGGGATAACGCGATGCTGGAATACCTGGATCTGAACCATTTCGACGACGTTTACAAAGGGCCTGGCGACAGCTTCTTCGGCTCGCTGGAGGCTTCGCGCCCGGAGATCTATCCGATCTACTGGTCGCCCTCGCAAATGCAGGCGCGCCAGAGCGATGAAATGGCGGCGGTACAATCCTTCCTTAACCGCCTGTGGCGCTTCGAACAGGACGGCAAACGCTGGTTCGATCCGGATGTCAGCGTGATTTACCCTGACCGTATCCGCCGCCGCCCGCCGGGAACCACGTCAAAGGGGCTGGGCGCGCATACCGATTCCGGGGCGCTCGAGCGCTGGCTGCTTCCCGCCTATCAGCAGGTTTTCGCCAACGTCTTTAATGGCAATATCGACGCCTACGATCCGTGGGACGCGGCGCACCGTACCGAAGTGGAAGAGTACACCGTCGATAACACCACCAAATGTTCGGTGTTCCGCACCTTCCAGGGCTGGACGGCGCTGTCGGACATGATCCCCGGTCAAGGGCTACTGCACGTGGTGCCGATCCCGGAGGCGATGGCTTACGTACTGCTGCGTCCGCTGCTGGATGATGTGCCGGAAGATGAACTGTGCGGCGTCGCGCCGGGCAAGGTGTTGCCTATCTCTGAGCAATGGCATCCTTTGCTCATCAAAGCGCTAAGCTCGATTCCCGCTCTAAATGCCGGTGATTCCGTCTGGTGGCACTGCGATGTCATTCACTCGGTCGCGCCGGTGGAAAATCAACAGGGCTGGGGCAACGTCATGTACATCCCAGCCGCGCCGATGTGCGAGAAGAATCTTGCCTATGCGCAGAAGGTAAAAATCGCCCTGGAAAAAGGCGCCTCGCCGGGGGATTTCCCGCGTGAAGATTACGAATGCGACTGGCAGGCGCGCTTCACCGTGGCCGATCTTAACGATCACGGCAAACGCGCATTGGGCATGAAGATCTAATCATCATACAGACCTTGCTGTTCTACGGCGGTATGGCTCTTGCCAGGCCGGATCCGCCGCACCGAATCGCGTACCACCAGGGCGCCGTGCAGCAGCAGCGAGCCGTGCGGCGCTTCCGGGCGCAGCAGACGCTGCTGCAAAAGATGCACCGCCTCGCTGCCGAGCTCATCCCGCGGCACATGAATCGCCGTTAGCGGCACGTCCTGAATCGCCGCCAGATTAAAACCGTCGATACTCATCACCGAGACATCCTGCGGCACCCGCAGGCCTCGTTTTTGCAGCGCGCTGACGGTACCTGCGGCCATAAAATCGCCGCCCACCAGGAACGCCGTCAGTATCGGGCGCCCCTGTAAAGCGTCGAGCCAGGCCCCGACCTGCTCTTCCGTTTCTCGGGCGCTAAAGTTGGCGACGCTAATCAGGTCGCGGCTACCGGTAAACCGCAGGTTGCGCGCGCGCCATGCCTCTTTAATACCCACCAGCCGTAGCTCCATGGTATAGCGGCGCAGGCACATCACGTTCATTACCGCCTGATGGCCCATATCAAACAGATAACGAGCGGCGCACTGGCCAATCAGCCGATGGTCAGGCGCAATGGAGGGGAGACGCATCCCTTCATCCCGGCAGTTAATTAATACACAAGGTTTGCCAAGATCCGCCGCCAGCGCGTGGATATGCCGATCGTCGATCCCCAGCAACACCGCCGCCTGGGTATCGGTCTCGTTCATGCGGGCCAGAAACAGATTGGCGTCGCTGTCGTTTTCTTCCAGCGCGCAATAGCGCAGACGCACTTCATGCGGCGCCAGCGCGTTATTGATACTCTGGATGACGCGGTAGTAGAAGATATCTGAGCGTTCGTCGAAGGCCCGCTGCGGCGCAAAAATCAGCAGATTATTCAACAGTAGCCGCCCGGCGGCCAATCCCTGCATCACCCCCAGTTCGCGGGCGCAGGCCAATACCGCCTGACGGGCCTTTTCGCTGGTATTCGCTTTTCCGGCTAAGACGCGCGAAACCGTACTGGCTGAGAGCCCGGTGCGGGCGGCAATTTCGGCGACTCGCAGCTTTTTATCCATTATGTGATCCAGCTCCAATTCAAAAATGAAAGAATTTTCATAGTCGCCAAACCCTGATCAACAAGCAAATACTCCGGCAAATTATGAGAACTACGTCATCTCATGAAAAATTTTGCATAAATAGCGCTACTGCCCGCCGCCTTTCTCCCTTATTTTGAATTGGTCCAATATCTTCCATACTAGTTATACCAATAGATATTGAAATAAAAACAAATAATTCAAATGGTTAGAACTATTACGTGACGACTCAGCGGCTGAAGCGTCACTTCCCCCTACAACGTCTTGTGGAGAGTTCTATGAGTCAAGGCCTCAACAATGATATGGCAGTCAGCAAAACGCGTCGGGTGGTGAAAAACCTGCGCTGGTGGGTGCTGGTGCTGTTTTTACTTGGCGTCACCGTCAACTACATCACACGCAACTCGCTGGGGATTATTGCCCCGGAACTGAAAGCCACTCTCGGTATTACCACCGAGCAATATTCGTGGATCGTCGGCGCATTTCAGCTGGCTTATACCATCTTTCAACCGCTGTGCGGCTGGCTTATCGACGTCATCGGGCTCAAGCTGGGCTTTATGGTTTGCGCCACATTGTGGGCAGTAGCCTGTATCGCGCACGCCGGAGCAGGCAGCTGGCTGCATCTGGCTATTTTACGCTTCTTTATGGGCGGCGCGGAGGCGGCCGCCACCCCGGCTAACGCTAAAACCATCGGCGAGTGGTTCCCGAAATCCGAACGGCCGATCGCCGCCGGCTGGGCTGGCGTCGGCTTTTCTATCGGCGCAATGCTGGCGCCGCCTATCATCTATTTCGCCCACGCTTCCTTCGGCTGGCAGGGCGCGTTTATGTTTACCGGCGTGCTGGCGCTGCTGTGGGTCGTGCTGTGGTGGGCGTTCTATCAGAGCCCGGAAAAACACCCGAATCTCAGCCAAAGCGAGCTGGAGTACATCAAGCAGGATAACGAAGCGCCGCCGGTGAAGCTGCCCTTTTTTACCGCGCTAAAAACCGTCTCGAAGAACAAACGTTTCTACGGTATCGCCATCCCCGCTTTTATGGCCGAGCCCGCCTGGGCGGTGCTGAGCTTCTGGGTGCCGCTGTACCTGGCGAAAGAGCACGGTATGGATCTTAAACAGATAGCGATGTTCGCCTGGCTGCCGTTCCTCGCCGCCGATCTTGGCAGCGTGGTCAGCGGCTACCTCACCCGCCTGTACGTCCGTTGGTTCGGCTGTACGCGAGTCAACTCGGTCATCGCCAGTTCCGTTACCGGCGCGTTTCTGATGATCTCGCTGGCGCTGGTCGCTATTACCCGCGATCCCTATATCACCATCATCCTGATCTCCATTGGCGGTTTCGGCCACCAGATCATCTCCTGCATGCTCAGCGCGCTGGTGGTGGAGTCTTTCGACAAGGGACAAATGGCGACGGTCAACGGTATGCGCGGTTCCGCGGCATGGATCGCCAGCTTCCTGTTCTCATTATTAATCGGGGTGACCGCCGACAAAATCGGCTTCAACCCGCTGTTTATCGCCATGGGGTTCTTTGACCTGATTGGCGCCGTTTTCCTGGTGGCATTTATTGCTGAACGTCGCGCCAAGCGCGCCTGAGAGTGGATGTAAAATATGAAGACGTTGAAACACTGGAGTTTGCACCAACAGCTGGAGCATCACGTTGAATTGACCGTTGATGGTCAGCACACTTTGTGTCTGTACGTGCTGGAAGAGAATTTATTCCGCGTCCTGCTGAAGCGCCAGGGCCAACTGGCGCTGGATCGCACCTGGAGTATCGCCCCGCAGCAGGATGTGCCGTGGGAAGGCCGCGCGCGGGATGACCTCAGCGGTTTTAGCCTCCCGGCCTGGCAGATGACCAAAGAAGATGACGCGCTGACCATCGCCACCAGCCAGCTGCGCGTCACCGTCCACCAGCCGCTTTGGCTGGAGTGGAGCTATCGCGACGACGCCGGCGAGTGGCGGACGCTCGCCAATGACCGCCCAACCAGCGCCTATCTGGCAAATGCCCACGGGGATGGCGTCGCCCATTATCTCAGCCGTCGTAAAGATGAGCGTTTCTATGGTCTGGGTGAAAAGGCCGGCGACCTGCAGCGTAACGGTAAGCGCTACGAAATGCGTAACCTCGATGCTATGGGCTACAACGCCGTCAGCACAGACCCGCTGTATAAACATATTCCGTTTACCATCACGCAGCGCAGCGATATCAGCTACGGCCTGTTCTATGACAACCTGAGCAGCTGCTGGCTGGATCTGGGTAACGAAATCGACAACTACCACACCGCCTATCGCCGCTGGCAGGCGGAAGCCGGCGACATCGATTATTACCTGTTTACCGGTCAGCAAGTGCTGGATGTGACCAAGGCGTTCGTCCGTCTGACCGGTAAAACCCTCTTTGGGCCAAAATGGAGCCTCGGCTACAGCGGCTCAACGATGCACTATACTGACGCGCCGGATGCGCAAAATCAGCTGATGAATTTTATCCGCCTGTGCGAGCAGCACGCGATCCCCTGTGATTCGTTCCAGCTCTCTTCCGGCTATACCTCAATCAACGGCAAGCGCTACGTCTTTAACTGGAACTACGACAAGGTGCCGCAGCCAAAAGTGATGAGCCGGTCGTTCCACGATGCCGGGCTGAAACTGGCTGCCAATATCAAACCGTGCCTGCTGCAGGATCACCCGCGCTATGGCGAAGTGGCGGAACGCGGCCTGTTTATTCGCGATTCGCAAACCGATGCGCCGGAGCGCTCCAGCTTCTGGGACGATGAAGGTTCGCATCTCGACTTCACCAACCCGCACACCGTGGCCTGGTGGCAGGAAGGCGTAACCACCCAGCTACTGGAGATGGGTATCGATTCGACCTGGAACGATAACAACGAATATGAGGTATGGGACGGCGAAGCCCGCTGCTACGGCTTTGGCCGCGAAATCGCCATTAAGCATATTCGTCCGGTGATGCCGCTATTGATGATGCGCGCCTCGCTGGAAGCGCAGCAGCGCTTTGCGCCGCAAAAGCGCCCGTATCTGATCTCCCGCTCCGGCTGCGCCGGGATGCAGCGCTACGTACAGACCTGGAGCGGCGACAACCGCACCAACTGGGATACGCTGCGCTATAACACCCGAATGGGATTAGGGATGAGTCTCTCCGGGTTGTTTAACGTCGGCCATGACGTCGGCGGTTTCTCCGGCGATAAACCCGAGCCAGAACTGTTCGTTCGCTGGGTGCAAAACGGCGTGATGCATCCGCGCTTTACCATTCACTCGTGGAATGACGATCAGACGGTCAATGAACCCTGGATGTACCCGGAAATCACCCCGGCGATCCGCTCAGCCATCGAGCTGCGCTACCGTCTGCTGCCCTATTTGTACACCCTGTTATGGCAGGCGCATGCCGATGACGAACCCATGCTGCGCCCGACCTTCCTCGATCACCAGCACGATACCCAGACCTTCGCCGAGTGTGATGACTTCATGCTGGGGCGCGATCTGCTGGTAGCAAGCGTGGTCGAGCCCGGCGCCCGTCAGCGCCAGCTGTGGCTGCCCGATAATCAGGACGGCTGGTACGATTTTTACAGCCACCAGTGGTTTGCCGGCGGTCAGTGGGTAACGCTGGACGCGCCGCTGGAAAAACTGCCGCTGCTGGTCCGCGCCGGCGCCGGTCTGCCGCTCAGTGAACGTATCAGCCACGTCGATGCGCAAAAAGACGATCGTCGCGAACTGCAGTTGTTCCCGCTGAAAGGTACCGGCTCAACCCGCGGTCTGTTGTTTGAAGACGACGGCGAAAGCTGGGGCTATAAAGAGGGGGATGCGCTATGGCTGGAGTGGGAAATGACCTGCAGCGCCAACAGCATAAACCTGAATATCAATGCTCGCGGCAACTATCGCCCGGCTTGGAAAGCGCTGAAGCTGTCATTACCGGCGGGAGAAAAACGGCAACTGCTGGTGAATGGCGTCGAAGGAACGGAGTGGATGCTCTGACCAAGGCCCGCTGAAACCGCCGGTATTGGTGACCTCGAAATCCCCGGTGGCGCTACCGCTTACCGGGGCTACAACACTGTGCGGTTTGGTCGCCCCGGTAACGGACAGTTTCAGAAGCCATGGGTACAAGATAGAGATCTTAAGCACACAATGGCACGGACCGTAGGCCGGATAAGGCGCAGCCGCCATCCGGCGCAAACAACACTGTGCGGTTTGGTCGCCCCGGTAACGGACAGTTTCAGAAGCCATGGGTACAAGATAGAGACCTTAAGCTTACAATGGCACGGACCGTAGGCCGGATAAGGCGCAGCCGCCATCCGGCGCAAACAACACTGTGCGGTTTGGTCGCCCCGATAACGGACAGTTTCAGAAGCCATGGGTACAAGATAGAGACCTTAAGCTCACAATGGCAAGGACCGTAGGTCGGGTAAGGCGTTAGCCGCCACCCGACAAAAAACGGCACCTCGTATTACCCGGGTAAGGCGCAGCCGCTACCCGGGTAACGGAGAGGGATTACTCGATACCTTTACTGCGCAGGTAATCTTCGTAGTTGCCGCTGAAATCGATTACGCGTTCTGGGGTGATCTCCAGTACGCGAGTCGCCAGCGAGCTAACGAACTCACGGTCGTGAGAAACGAAAATCAGGGTGCCCTGATACATTTCCAGCGCCATGTTCAGCGATTCGATCGATTCCATATCCAGGTGGTTAGTCGGTTCATCCATCACCAGGATGTTCGGTTTCTGCATCATCAGCTTACCGAACAGCATGCGACCTTTCTCGCCACCGGAGAGGACTTTCGCCGGCTTTTTGATATCGTCCTGGCTAAACAGCAGACGACCGAGGATACTGCGTACCGCCTGCTCGTCATCGCCTTCCTGTTTCCACTGGCTCATCCAGTCAAAGACCGTCAGGTCATTCTCGAAATCTTCGGCATGATCCTGCGCGTAGTAGCCGATACGGGCGTTTTCGGACCACTTAACGGTACCGTTGTCCGCTTCCAGTTCGCCAACCAGCGTTTTCAGCATCGTTGATTTACCGACGCCGTTGGTCCCCAGTACCGCCAGCTTTTCGCCGACTTCCAGCAGCAGATTAACCCCTTTGAACAGCGGGCCGTTATCAAAACCTTTCGCCAGCGCTTCCACTTCCAGCGCGTTACGGAACAGTTTCTTATCCTGTTCGAAGCGAATGAACGGGTTCTGACGGCTGGAGGCTTTCACTTCATCCAGCTTAATTTTATCAATCTGACGAGCGCGAGAGGTCGCCTGACGCGATTTTGAAGCGTTGGCGCTAAAGCGGCTAACAAAGGCCTGCAGGTCGGCAATTTGCGCTTTCTTCTTGGCGTTATCGGCCAGCAGACGCTCACGCGCCTGGGTCGCCGCAGTCATATATTCGTCATAGTTGCCCGGATACACGCGCAGTTCGCCGTAATCGAGATCCGCCATATGGGTGCAGACCATGTTCAGGAAGTGACGGTCGTGCGAAATGATGATCATGGTGCTGTCACGTTCGTTCAGCACCTGCTCCAGCCAGCGAATAGTATCGATGTCGAGGTTGTTCGTCGGTTCATCGAGCAGCAGGATATCCGGATTGGAGAACAGCGCCTGCGCCAGCAGGACACGCAATTTCCAGCCCGGCGCGACTTCGCTCATCGGGCCGTAATGTTGCTCCACCGGAATACCGACGCCGAGCAGCAGTTCGCCGGCGCGCGCTTCGGCGGAGTAACCGTCCATCTCGCCGTATTTTACTTCCAGGTCGGCCACTTTATAGCCGTCTTCCTCGCTCATTTCCGGCAGCGCGTAGATGCGATCGCGCTCTTGCTTCACTTCCCACAGCTCGCCGTGGCCCATGATAACCGTATCCAGCACGGTGAACTCTTCGAAGGCGAACTGATCCTGGCGCAGCTTACCGATGCGCTCGTTCGGGTCGAGAGACACGTTGCCCAGCGTCGGCTCAAGATCGCCGCCGAGGATCTTCATAAACGTGGATTTGCCGCTGCCGTTGGCGCCAATCAGGCCGTAGCGGTTGCCGCCGCCAAATTTGACGGAGATGTTTTCAAACAGCGGCTTACTGCCAAACTGCATGGTGACGTTGCTGGATACTAGCACGAGGATATCCTGAAAATAGAGAATTAGGGATGTGATGAACCAGACATTATGCCAGCAAATGGTTCACTTTTCACGGACTGCGGTAAAAAGCCCGCCAATAACTATGCTATGGTCAGGGTTTTACCGCAAAATGACCGATTGCTAAGACATAATAATTATCCGCAATTCAGAGGGAATTTATGACCACCCGCACCAGCCATCCTGCATTTATCTCGCTTCAAGGCGGCATCAACTTTCGCGACCTCGGCGGTCAACGCGCGGCCGATGGCCGGCGCGTACGTTCTGGCAAACTGCTGCGCTCGGGTTCGCTGCACAACATGACGCCGGAGGATCTCAATCATCTCAGCGCTATTCCGCTGAGCCGGGTGCTGGATTATCGCGATCCGACAGAGGTCAATCGCAGCCCTGACCGGCTAAATAGCGAGGCCTTCTACCTCAACGCTCCGGCCAATCCGCTTTCCAGCAGCGTCAATGCGAAAGTCACCGAGTTTAACGCCGCGACCCTCAACACCATGGACGGCGAGCAGTTTATGCTACAGCTCTACCGTCAGTTGCCGTTTGATAACGCCGCCTATCGCCAGTTGACTCAGTGGTTGATGGAACCTTTCGACGGCGCGCTACTGCAGCACTGCGCGGTTGGTAAAGACCGTACCGGCGTCGGCTGCGCCCTAACGTTGTTCGCGCTCGGCTGCGATAGCAATACGGTCATGGAAGAGTATCTGCTGACCCAGGGGATGCTGGCGCAGGTCGAAGGATTCCTGCTCGACACCTTCGGCGAAGGCCTTAATGATAACGGACGTAAAAATCTCGCCGCCATCATGACCGTCCAGGAGTCGTATCTGGCGACCGCGTTGTCCAGCATTGAACAACGTTACGGTCATGTCGACCGCTGGCTGGAGCAGGAATATCGCCTGACGCCGCAGGCGCGCGAAGCGTTACAGTCGCGGCTGCTGGAAGATTAATCCACGTTTCGATAACCAGACAATTCGCCGTGAAAGCGGCGCGTTGCGCACTACACTAGTAGCAACAGGAAAAAATTGTGATTTCGTACACATCTGATTTACCTGTTTATCGGAAAGCACATATAATGCGCTCCCATCTACTATCTGAATATCTAACAAGGCCCGTGTGGCGTTGACACCGCGCACGACATGAAGAATATGAAATTATCGACACTCTTAGCGGCAGCCTTCGCCATCGTGGGCTTTTGCAACACAGCTTCAGCTGTTACCTATCCTCTGCCGACCGACGGCAGCCGTCTGATTGGCCAGAACCAGGTCATTACTATTCCAGACGATAATAAACAGCCGTTGGAATATTTCGCTGCCAAATACCAGATGGGTCTGTCCAACATGCTGGAAGCGAACCCGGGCGTGGATACCTACCTGCCGAAAGGCGGCACCGTGCTGAATATTCCGCAACAGCTGATTCTGCCGGACACCGTGCATGAAGGTATCGTCATCAACAGCGCCGAGATGCGTCTGTACTACTACCCGAAAGGCACCAATACCGTGATCGTACTGCCGATCGGTATCGGCCAGTTGGGCAAAGATACGCCGATCAACTGGACGACCAAAGTTGAACGTAAGAAAGCGGGCCCGACCTGGACCCCGACGGCGAAAATGCACGCCGAATACGCCGCGGAAGGCAACCCGCTGCCGGCAGTCGTGCCAGCAGGCCCGGATAACCCGATGGGCCTGTACGCGCTGTATATCGGTCGTCTGTACGCTATCCACGGTACCAACGCCAACTTTGGTATCGGCCTGCGCGTGAGCCACGGCTGCGTGCGTCTGCGTAACGAAGACATCAAATTCCTGTTTGAGAACGTGCCGGTCGGCACCCGCGTGCAGTTTATCGATGAGCCGGTGAAAGCCACTACCGAACCGGATGGCAGCCGCTACGTCGAAGTACACAACCCGCTGTCGACCACCGAAGCGCAGTTCAAAGGCGGCGAAATCGTGCCTATCAGCCTGACTCAGGCCGTGCAGTCGGTGACCAGCCAGCCTGACGTTGACCAGAGCGTAATGGATCAGGCGATCCAGAACCGTTCAGGGATGCCGGTGCGCCTGAACTAATTTCAGCTAGCACATGAAAACGGCGGGCCAGGTGCCCGCCGTTTTTTTATCTGCTCGCAGCGCCAGCAGGGCAAATCTTCCCGCTAGCCGTTATTGACCAGAATGACCCCGCCATGATCGTAGCGGTAGTGGCAGTGCGCGTACTCCAGCGGCGTACCATCTTCCAGATAAATCACCTGCTCAACCTCCAGCACCGGATCGGTCGGCTCGCAGTTAAGATGTAATTTATCCAGATCATCCGGCTTCTTCGCCCGCACCACCCGATAAGACCCCATCAGCTTCAGCCCCAGCGTCTCCTGCACGTAACGAAACACCGAACTCTGCAGATGGCTTTTATTGAGCCCCGGCACCAGCGCCACCGGCATTACCGTAAGATCCAGCGAGACCGGCTCGCCGTTAAGCAACCGCAGGCGGACGAAGTCATACACCGGCGCATCGGCGTCGATCAGCAGCGAACTTTGCTCCTTCTCGCTGGGAAAACGCAGCTCAAAGCGCAGCACTTCGCTTTGCACCTCGCCAAGATGCTCCCAGGTTTTAGTGGCGCCAAAATAGTCGCTGCCGGGCAGTTCCCACTGCGATAGCTGGAGGAAATTTTTCCGTACAAAGGTACCCTGACCTTTGCGGGTGTAGATAAGACCCTCGACAATCAGCTGACGCATTGCCTGCTGGATGGTCATCCGGCTGGTATTGAACTCTGCCGCCAGCGCAAACTGGTCGGGTAACGGCGCGCTGGCAGGATACTGCTGGCTAATGATCCGCTTTTTTATTTCCCGCGCGATATTAAGATACTTCGCCGTCATTCTCCGATCCTTTAACATTTTGTGAATGGCTGGCGGGCGGCATACACCGCCCGCTCGCCGTTACATCTCTTCGCCATTACTGTGGATAACCCGCTTCAGCCACGCGTAGCTTTTCTTAGGTACCCGCTTGAGATCCTTAAGATCGTGGTTTTCACGATTGACGTACACCACGCCGTAGCGTTTACGCATGTCGCCCTGCGAGCTAAGGATATCGATTAATCCCCAGCCGAGATAGCCTATCACCTGCGCCCCGTCCTCAAACATTGCCGCTTTCATGGCGTTAATGTGGTCACGGTGGTAGGCAATGCGGTAATCATCGGCGACCTGATTTTCGCCGTCCCAGGATTCGATCACCCCAATCCCGTTTTCAATTGGGAAGACCGGCAGCCGCCAGTCGTTGTAATAGCGGGTAATGATCGTGCGGAATCCCAGCGGATCGATCTGCCAGTTCCATTCCGTCGCTTTCAGGTACGGATTGTCCTGATTACCGAACAACATATAGTTGTTCACCGCCGTACCTGGCGGAATCGCGTCGCTATTGAGCGTACGGCTGGCGTAGTAGCTGAATGCCAGATAGTCGACCTTCACCCTCGCCATCAACGCGATATCTTCAGGGCGATAGATATCGTCAAAGCCTTCACGGGCGACAAAATGCATCACTTCCGGGCTATAACCCTCGCCCGCGTAGGCGCGCAGCAGGTTCTGGTTTAAAAACTCGTCCAGTTGCTGGGCGCACAGAATATCGCGCGGCTTACAGGTCGCCGGATAGACCAGCGCATGGGCCAGCATTCCGCCCATCAGACACTGCGGTTTGGCCTGATGGAGATAGTCGGTGAGATGGACGTGGGCCATCATCACGTGGTGCTGAATTTGGTAAAGCTCGCGCAGCGTTTTATCGCCACGCAGATAGCCGGTGATCAGAAAAGCCTCCGGCGAATGGTAAAGATTCTGTTCGTTGAAGGTCAGCCAGTACTTCACCTTATCGCCGTAGCAGTCGATCATCTTCTGGCCATAGCGGATAAAGGCGTCCTTTACCCGGCGGTCGGTAAAACCGTTGTAGCGCTCCGCCAGCGACAAGGGCATATCGAAGTGATAGAGGCAGATCATTGGTTCAATACCGCGGGCAATGAGCTCATCAATAAACTGATGGTAGAACGCAATCCCCTCTTCATTGAACTCGCCATCTCCCTGCGGGCAGACGCGGCTCCAGGCTATCTGGAAGCGATAGCAGTTCATGCCCAGATCCTGCATTAAATCGAAATCTTCGCGGAAGCGATGGTAAGAGTCGGTCGCCACCTTCCAGTCCGAGGCGAACTCCGAGGGTTCACGGATATCGTACACCGACATCCCTTTCCCCCCCTCATTCCACGCTCCTTCGGTCTGCATGCTGGAGACCGAATTGCCCCATAAAAAATCGGCCGGTAGTTTGTCTTTCATGGTTCGCCTCTGTATATGACTAGTCATTTAAAAGTTATGACTAGTCATATACAGAAAAACCACCGCCGAAGCAAAAGCAGGATCGTTTTCTGTGAGCCATACAAACAAAAAAGATCGCCGCAAGCGGCGATCTTTATAAGCACGGAAAAAACGGCGTTACTGCGCGTCAAGCTGCTTATGGCGATATTCCCCCTGGCGCTCCAGCATCCAACCCGGATACTCGCGCGGCAGCGCGCTGACCGCGTCAAGCTGGCGTAACTCATCTTCACTCAGGCGAATAGCGGTGGCCGCAATATTATCCTGCAACTGTTCGGCCCGTTTGGCGCCAATAATAACGCTGGTAACCGCCGGCTGATGCAGCAGCCACGCCAGCGCAATCTGCGCCACCGAGACCCCTTTCGCTTCGGCTATCACCTGCATGACGTCAATGCAGTCAAAGGCGCGATTTTTATTCACCGGCGGGAAGTCAAACTCCAGGCGACGACCGCCCGCTTCCGCCTGTCCATCGCGGCGATATTTACCGCTCAGCAGACCGCCCGCCAGCGGGCTCCAGACCATCAGGCCGAGACCTTCGCTTTGCATCATCGGCACCAGTTCGCGCTCCAGGTCACGCCCGGCAATCGTGTAGTAAGCCTGCAGAGAAGCAAAGCGCGAGAGCCCAAGGCGTTCCGCGATGCCCAGCGCTTTGGCGATTTGCCAGGCCGCCCAGTTAGAAACGCCGATGTAGCGCACGTGCCCCTGCTGCACCAGGGTATCCAGCGCCGACAGCGTCTCTTCGATAGGCGTCGCCGGATCGAAGCCGTGCAATTGGTAGAGATCGATATGATCGAGCTGCAGGCGGCGCAGGCTCTCTTTCACGCTGCCCATGATGTGATAGCGGGAGCTGCCGCGCGAGTTCACCCCGGCGGTGCCGGTTTCGCCGAACACTTTAGTCGCCACCACCACGTTTTCACGCGGTATCTTCAGGTTCTTTAACGCCTGGCCGGTGATCTCCTCCGAGCGTCCTTCTGAATAGACGTTGGCGGTATCGATGAAGTTGATGCCCGCATCCAGCGCGCTCCCCACCAGCTGTTCGGCTTCCGCCTGGCGCAACTGGCCGATTTTTCCCCACATCCCCTCTTCGCCGCCGAAGGTCATGGTGCCAAGGCACAGCTCAGAGACAAACAGGCCGGTATTTCCCAGTTTTTGATAACGCATAGCAGTGTCCTCATTCGGATGATTAACGTCAGCCAGATAGTTATAGCCCGAGCGTCGTCATCGCGAATGGGGTGTTCCTGCCCGTTTCTTGCCCAATCCTCTGAAAATCAGCGCCACAGCGCGAGCAAGGCGTAACCGGTGAGCGCCGCCCAGATCAGCAGCGGAATGGAATAAAGATGAAAGCGCCACCAGATCCGGCGGTCGCCGGCCATCCGCAGCGCAATCAGATTCGCCAGCGATCCGGGCAGCAGGCCAAAGCCGCCGACGTTCACCGCCCAGGCTAATAACATCGTTGGCGGCACGTAGTTGAGCAGCAAAATAGTCGACGGCACGTTGCTGATAAACTGCGACAGTCCGATTGCCGTCAGCCACAGCCCGCCGGGAGAGAGCTGGCCGACGCCGTTCAGCCACTGCTGCAGCACCGGCAGCTGCGTCAGCAGGTGAACGTCGATAAACATCGCCATAAACACCAGCAGCAGCGACCAATCGACGTTGATAATCACCGCTCGCGCCAGCAACAGGAATCCGACGGCAATGAGCGCCAGCCCCCACAGCTCCTGTTTCATCTCCAGCGCCGCCAGAAAGACAAGGTAGAAAGCAAGACAGCTCCACACCAGCTTCGGCCGCCACTCCGGCGCTTTGTCGCTACTTTGATAATTGAGCCGCGCGGCGGGGAAACAGCACCAGCATAGCACCAGCAGGGTAAGCATCATCGCCGCCGCCAGCGGCAGCATCTGGCCGATAAAAGCGAGGAAAGACAGCCCGGAGCGCCCCCACAGTAAGATATTCTGCGGATTGCCGATGGGTGTTAATAAAGAGCCGGCGTTAACCGCCAGCGCTTCAAAAATTATCAGCCGGTTGACCGGGATGGCGCACCATTTTTTTAGCGTCAAGGTGAGCGGAACGACAATGAACAGGGCGACGTCGTTGGTCAGAAAGGTGGAAAGTAGCGCGGCAGCCAGCACCATAAAGATGGCCAGCTGGCGTTCGGTGACGAAACGGCGCGCCATTTTGCGCCCCAGCACATCAAAATAGCCGCTCAGTTCAATCCCTTTGGTCAGCAGCATTAGCCCGCTGAGAGTAATAATAGTGTGCCAGTCGATAGCCTGTCCCCAGCGCTGAGGCGCGAAAGGAACGAACAGGCTGAGGATAACGGCGATAAGTAACAAAAGATGCAGGAAACGGTCACGGGCAAGCGACTGCACAAAAGGGAGATTCATTCTGCGTGTAATCTCTGGGTAAACAGCTTGAATTGCGCCAGCGTTTCTTCGCTAACGTGGTGTTCCATTCCTTCCGCATCGCGGCGGGCAATCTCCGGACTCACGCCAATCGCCAGCAGAAAGTTTTCCACAATCTGATGACGCTCTCGGCTTTCATGGGCCAGCTTCTCCCCCTCCGGGGTTAAGAAGATCCCGCGCCAGGGGATCTGTTCGATCAAGCCGACGCTCGCCAGACGTTTAAGCATTTTCGCCACCGTCGGCTGCGAAACGCCAAGACGCGCAGCCATATCCACCTGGCGCGCCTCGCCCACTTCGTTAATCAGATCGGAAATCAGCTCCACATAGTCATCAATCAGCTCGCGGCGATGCGCTTCGCGCACCTGACGGAACCCCTCTACGTGTTCTTCGACATTAACCAGCTGCGTCACTTTTTTAGTTATGGGCTTACCTGCGCGACGGTTCATTGTGCTTCCTCGTTGGTGTGACGCATCAAGCATCATATAAAAGGATCCACATTGTAATGGATTGCGCTCATAGCACAAAAAATTAACGTTTTAGCCATAGCTATAAAATATAGCCTGTGCTATATCTGTATGTAATGCAAACAGCCATCACGGATTTGACGGCGCGAAAAGGCAGGAGGAATAACCATGAACGAATTCAAGAGGTGCTTAAACGTGTTTAGCCATTCACCCTTCAAAGTACGCTTAATGCTGATCGGCATGCTGTGCGACATGATCAACGGCAAACCGCAGCAGGACAAACCTAAACATTAACGCGGCGTCGCGGTACGCCGCTTCATTTTTTTGTCATCTTTCCCCGCTAACCTATCTGGTTACCTCGTCTTTCAGCGCTTTTTTCAAGTTTTGTAAGCTTTCTCGCAAAACAATCTGTTATGAACAGTTGACCTTACCATTCGCAGGCCCTATCGTTTGTCAGCCCTGCCACTACTGCGGCTCGCAGAGACCCTCTTCACGCACTGTCCAGCAGGTTTTACCCCCTTGATGCCAGGGGACGAACATGGCGTCTTGTTGATTACGAATTATGAATGTCACTCTGAAAGAAACGCTGGCCGCCCGCAGACTGGCCCTGAACCCGTGGACAGGATTCTACTTTTTACAGTCGCTGTTGATTAATCTGGCGCTTGGGTATGAATTTAGCTTGCTCTATACCGTTGCGTTTACCTGCGTACTCCATCTGCTTTGGCGCACCTTCCCGCGCGTTCAAAAAGGGGTAGTTGGCCTCTATTCCCTGCTGGCCGCGATGTACTATCCCTTCGGCCAGGCTTACGGCGCGCCAAACTTCAATACGCTGCTGGCGCTGCACGCCACGAATGTTGAAGAGTCGACGGAAATTCTCACTATTTTCCCGTGGTACAACTATTTGCTGGCGGTATTCATCTTCGCTCTCGGCGTCATTGCCGTACGGCGCAAACCGCAGCCGCCCACGCGCCTTGGCAAAGTGGAATATCTGGGACTGCTGTTTAGCATCGGCATCTTTTTCCTGCAGCCTGTGCAGAATCTGGCCTGGGGCGGCGTCTTTAAAGTCATTGATAGCGGTTATCCCGCCGTGCGCTTCGTAAAAGACGTGATCGTTAATAACAACGAAGTGCTGGATGAACAGGCGCGGATGGCGCAGTTGGCTAACATGAAAGATAGCTGGCACGTGCTGGCGGTGAAGCCGAAGTACCATCTTTATGTCGTGGTGATTGGCGAGAGCGCACGCCGCGATGCGCTTGGCGCTTTCGGTGGCCACTGGGACAACACGCCGTTCGCCAGCTCGGTCAACGGCTATCTGTTTAAAAACTACGTGGCCGCCAGCGGCTCCACGCAGAAATCGCTTGGCCTGACCCTCAACCGGGTGGTTGACGGTAAACCCCAGTATCAGGACAACTTCGTCACCCTCGCCAACCGCGCGGGCTTCCAGACCTGGTGGTTCTCCAATCAGGGACAAATTGGTGAATACGACACCGCTATCGCCAGCATCGCCAAACGTGCCGATGAGGTGCAGTTCCTGAAAAACGGTGATTTTGAAGCCAATAAAAATACTCAGGATGAGCAACTGCTGAAACTGACCGAGCAAGTCTTATCAGTCGAGCGCAGCCAGCCGCAGCTGATCGTATTGCATATCATGGGCTCGCACCCGCAGGCCTGCGATCGTACCAAAGGCAAATACACCACCTTTGTGCAGTCAAAGGAGACCTCATGCTATCTCTACAGCGTGACGCAAACCGACGCGCTGTTGGCGAAGCTCTACGGTCAGCTGCAGAATTCCGGCAGCACTTTCTCGCTCACCTATTTTTCCGATCACGGTCTGGCGTTTAAAGAGCGCGGTAAAGCGGTGCAATATCTCGCCCATGATGACAAATATCAGCAGAACTTCCAGGTGCCGTTTATGGTGCTCTCCAGCGACGATAAAGCGCATAAGATGATTAAAGCCCGCCGCTCGGCGAATGATTTTCTCAGCTTCTTCGCGCAGTGGACCGGGATCAGCGCGCAGGAAATTACCCCGCGCTATCGCTTTATCTCGGAACAGAAAGCCGGACCGGTGTATATCACCAATTTCCAGTTACAGAAGGTGGACTACAACCATCTGGGCAGCGACGAGTTTACCGTCAACTAAACGGTATTGCCGAATCACAGGCAAAAAAAATCCGCCCCTTGAGGCGGATTTTTTATATCACCGAAGTGATTAGAAGCGGTAACCTACACCGGCAATCCAGGTGCCGACGTCAACGTTACGAATACGAGACTGCTCGTAGGAGAAGTCCAGGGCAACGTTTTCGATCGGGTTGAACTGCATACCAGCGCCGTAAGAGAAACCGTAGTCGCTCATGTCGGATTTCTGGTTCGGGAAGTTGTTGTTCTGGAATTTACCGTAGCCAACACCGATTACGCCGTAGATGCTCGCCCAGTCGTTCAGACGGTAAGCCGGACCAGCGGTGATGCCGTAGTACTGACCTTTGTTGTAAGTACCGTTGCTGGTGTTGTCTTTTTCGGTGTAGGTGAAGGAACCGATAACGCCCAGCGGGTTGTTATCTTGCTCGTAACGGTACTTAAGGTTGAAACCGCCTGCTTTGTTGGCTTTACCCTGCATGTCGCTCTGAGCGTAACCACCGGTAACGGTAGAAGTTGCAGCGAAAGCAGTAGTACCTACGGATGCAGCCAGAACAACGGCCAGTGCTGAAAGACGTGCAATTTTATTCATAACCACCTCAAATGTGTTTCTAATAAGTCCTAAGTCTTAAATATATCAAAAACTTTTGGGAAACTCTTTTGACTTTACATTGTCTAACATACTTTTTCATGTAAGCAAAAGTTTCCACGATTTCGTAACAATCTGGAAATCAAACACTTTTCGCGCAAAAAGTGCTTAACGATTGCCAGCAGCAAACGCTGCGCATCCAGATTATTCTTAGCCGTGAAGGCATTCCCCTACGTATTTTACGCCATTGTACTGTTTTTCCACCCTCTTTTTTCAACAATCGCTAAACCGTTAAGCGGTTATTCCAGTACACTGGAACCTTTACCTCTTTTGACAAACCCTGACAGGAGAAAGGATGCCCGGCTCGTCCCGTAAAGTTCCGGCGTGGTTGCCGATACTGGTTATTTTGATCGCCATGGTCTCGATTCAGAGCGGCGCATCGCTGGCGAAATCGCTCTTCCCGTTGATTGGCGCACCGGGCGTCACCGCTTTGCGCCTGACGCTCGGCACTTTAATTTTAGTCGTTATTTTTAAGCCGTGGCGACTACGTTTTGCCCCGCAGCAGCGGCTGCCGCTGTTCTTTTACGGCGTGGCGCTAGGGGCGATGAACTATCTCTTCTATTTATCGCTGCAGCGGATCCCGCTCGGCGTCGCGGTCGCGCTGGAGTTCACCGGGCCGCTGGCGGTGGCGCTCTTCGGTTCACGCCGCCCGCTTGATTTCGTCTGGGTGGCGCTGGCGGTGCTCGGGCTGTGGTTCCTGCTGCCGCTTGGGCAAAACGTAGGGGAAGTGGATTTAGTCGGCGCGCTGTTCGCGCTCGGCGCCGGCGCATTCTGGGCGGTCTATATTCTTACCGGCCAGCGCGCGGGTGAAGAACACGGCCCGGCGACGGTGGCCATGGGCTCGCTCATCGCGGCGGTGATTTTTGTTCCCATCGGTATCGTCCAGGCCAGCGATACGCTGCTGCAATGGTCGCTGCTGCCGCTGGGGCTTGGCATCGCCATTCTCTCCACCGCCCTGCCCTACTCGCTGGAAATGATCGCCCTGACGCGGATGCCCACCCGCACCTTCGGCACGCTGATGAGCATGGAGCCGGCGCTGGCGGCGCTGTCGGGAATGGTGTTCCTCGGCGAGACGCTGACCCTGACGCAAACTCTGGCGTTAGGGGCGATTATCATCGCCTCAATGGGTTCGACGCTGACCATGCAGCGGCAAAGCAAAATCGAGAAAGTCGATATAAATTAAGATTTTGTTACCGCACTGGCTCGCGTTCATAGCGAGCCAGCTATTTACTTTTAATTATCTGATTTTATAAATCTTTTTAAATAGCCAACAACTCTGCGCTATCGGACTGATATGGACAGCCGATGCCTCATATCCAATATCCCTTGCTATAATTAGTCCCGAAGTCATTTGGGACAAACGCTCTACATAATTCAAATTTGAAGTATGACGAGTATCAATATCAAGAGGATATGAAACTATGAGTACCGCAAAACTGGTTAAAACTAAAGCGTCTAACCTGCTCTATACCCGTAACGATGTCGCAGACAACGAGAAGAAAGCTACCGTTGAGCTGCTGAATCGCCAGGTGATCCAGTTCATCGACCTGTCGCTGATTACCAAGCAGGCCCACTGGAATATGCGCGGTGCCAACTTTATTGCCGTTCATGAAATGCTGGATGGTTTCCGCACTGCGCTCACCGATCACCTTGATACGATGGCTGAACGTGCCGTTCAACTGGGCGGCGTCGCTCTGGGCACCACTCAGGTCATCAACAGCAAAAGCCCGCTGAAAAGCTACCCGCTGGATATTCACACCGTTCAGGAACATCTGAAAGAACTGGCCGACCGTTATGCCATCGTGGCCAATGATGTGCGTAAAGCGATCAGCGAAGCGAAGGATGAAGACACCGCCGATATCTTTACCGCGGCTTCCCGTGACCTGGATAAATTCCTGTGGTTCATCGAAGCGAATATCGAATAAATGTCCGCAGCCGTCAGCGCCCGCTGGCGGCATTTTTCATTTCTCCCACTCTTCCCCCCGTAATCGCTTAGCTCGCCCTCTTTTGGTGCAGGCGCTTGTACACAATACGTACTAAAGTAAAACAATTGTAATAATCACCTCACACAATCGTTACAGCAAGATTGTTTTCCCATCAGGGTTTGCGTTAAAAATGCTCTGGTTATTCGCTACGTTTATATTGCACCAAAATGACGCCCTGTTACGGTGCATTTGCTTTATCGGATAACCGAAATTGTGCAAACGATATGAAAGCTCCTGTTGAAAAACAATGGCTTGTAAAACTGGCACGATTTTTTCATTAGGCTACACGTTCTCGCAGGGGCTCGTCCCGTGGATAAAAAAGGAAATACTATGAAGTCTGTATTAAAAGTGTCACTGGCTGCACTGACCCTGGCTTTTGCGGTTTCGTCTCACGCCGCAGATAAAAAACTGGTAGTCGCCACCGATACGGCGTTTGTTCCGTTTGAATTTAAGCAAGGTGATAAATACGTCGGCTTCGATATTGACCTGTGGGCCGCGGTCGCCAAAGAGCTGAAACTGGACTACACCCTGAAACCAATGGACTTCAGCGGCATCATTCCCGCGCTGCAGACCAAAAACATCGATCTGGCGCTGGCGGGGATCACCATCACCGACGAGCGTAAAAAAGCAATCGACTTCTCCGACGGCTACTACAAAAGCGGCCTGCTGGTGATGGTGAACGCGAAAAACAATGACATCAAAGACGTGAAAGATCTGAACGGCAAAGTGGTCGCCGTGAAGAGCGGCACCGGCTCCGTTGATTATGCGAAAGCCAACATCAAAACCAAAGATCTGCGCCAGTTCCCGAACATTGATAACGCCTATATGGAGCTGGGCACCGGCCGCGCTGACGCGGTACTGCACGACACGCCAAACATCCTGTACTTCATTAAAACCGCCGGTCAGGGCAAGTTCAAAGCGGTAGGCGAATCGCTGGAAGCGCAAAGCTACGGTATCGCCTTCCCGAAAGGCAGCGACGAACTGCGCGAAAAAGTGAACGGTGCGCTGAAAACGCTGCGTGAAAACGGCACCTACAACGAAATTTACAAAAAATGGTTCGGTACTGAACCAAAATAATAATTAGGCCTACTTCTCGCGGCCAATCCGCCGCGGGCTCCACGGCGCCAGGGTTTCATTCCCCGGCGCCGTATTCGCAGAGGCTTTCTCTGCTTTCGACACGGTAACAGTAACAGGAACACATTATGCAGTTTGACTGGAGTGCCATCTGGCCCGCCATTCCTATTTTGCTGGAAGGCGCCAAAATGACGCTGTGGATTTCGGTCCTCGGCCTGGTTGGCGGCCTTATCATCGGTCTGGTGGCCGGTTTCGCCCGCTGTTTCGGCGGCTGGATAGCCAACCACGTCGCGCTGGTATTTATTGAAATCATCCGCGGCACGCCAATTGTGGTGCAGGTGATGTTCATCTACTTCGCGCTACCGATGGCGTTTAGCGACTTACGCATCGACCCATTCACCGCCGCGGTGGTGACCATCATGATCAACTCCGGCGCCTATATCGCGGAAATCACCCGCGGCGCGGTGCTGTCCATCCACAAAGGTTTCCGCGAAGCGGGTCTGGCGCTGGGGCTCTCCCGTCGCGAAACTATCCGCCACGTGATCCTGCCGCTGGCGCTGCGTCGTATGCTGCCGCCGCTCGGTAACCAATGGATTATCAGTATCAAAGATACGTCGCTGTTCATCGTTATCGGCGTCGCCGAACTGACCCGTCAGGGCCAGGAAATTATTGCCGGCAACTTCCGCGCGCTGGAAATCTGGAGCGCCGTCGCCGTCATTTATCTGATCATCACCCTGGTGTTGAGCTTCATTCTGCGTCGTCTTGAAAGAAGGATGAAAATCCTGTGATTGAATTTAAAAACGTTTCCAAACACTTTGGCCCGACTAAAGTGCTGCACGATATCGATCTGAAGATCGACAAAGGTGAAGTGGTCGTGATCATCGGGCCGTCCGGATCCGGTAAATCCACGCTGCTGCGCTGCATCAACAAACTGGAAGAGATCACCAGCGGCGATCTTATCGTCGATGGCCTGAAGGTGAACGACCCGAAAGTTGACGAGCGCTTAATTCGCCAGGAAGCCGGAATGGTATTCCAGCAGTTCTATCTGTTCCCGCACCTGACGGCGCTGGAGAACGTGATGTTCGGCCCGCAGCGCGTGCGCGGCGCGTCGAAGGCGGCGGCGGAAACGCTGGCGAAAGAGCTGCTGGCGAAGGTGGGTCTCGCGGAACGCGCGCACCACTATCCATCCGAACTTTCCGGCGGTCAGCAGCAGCGCGTCGCCATTGCCCGCGCGCTGGCGGTGAAACCGAAAATGATGCTGTTTGATGAGCCGACGTCGGCGCTTGACCCGGAACTGCGCCATGAAGTGCTGAAAGTCATGCAGGACCTGGCCGAAGAAGGCATGACGATGGTCATCGTAACCCACGAAATCGGCTTTGCTGAAAAAGTGGCGTCGCGGCTGATCTTCATCGATAAAGGCCGCATCGCCGAAGACGGCGACCCGCAGGTTCTGGTTAAGAACCCGCCAAGCCCGCGTCTGCGCGAGTTTTTACAGCACGTAGCCTGATGCGCCCGGCTCTCCCCGGCAAGGGGAGAGCCGCTTTCCAGATTCATCCCAACGCTCCTCCTCGTCTGACCCCTTCTATACTTAGCAGTTTGAGATGCAATGGAGGCGCCCATGCCGTGGATCCTACTGTTGCTCGCTGCGCTGTGGATTTCTCCGCTGTCGGCGGCGTCATTGCCCGGCATACCGGCGGCGACAACCGACAAAAGCACAGCCAGCGAGCCTGACCTCGAACAGAAAAAAGCCGCCTGGGCGGCATTAGCTGACGTGCTGGATAATCCGCAGTCGCGGCAGGAGTTAATCGATGAGCTGCGTAAAGCCGCCGCCACCCAGCCGCCTGCCGCCGCCCCCACGCTGACCCCGCCAGAAGTTAAAGACGAGCAAACCGTTCTGGAAAGCGTGACGGAAGTAAGTCGTCAGTATAGCGAGCGCCTGTCGTCGCGGTTTTCTCAGCTATGGCGCAATATCACCGGCTCACCCCATAAGCCTTTCCATGCCGATGCGTTTCGCAATGCCGCTGGCGACTTCCTGCTGCTGTCCGGGCTGGTATTTGCCTTCTGGTGGTTAGTACGCCTGGCGGCGCTGCCGCTGTATCGCAAAATGGGCCATTGGGGAAGGCACAAAAACAGTGAGCGCAATAACTGGCTGCAGTTACCGGCCACCATTGCTGGCGCTTTCATCATCGACCTGCTGCTGCTGGCGCTAACGCTGTTTATCGGGCAGCTGTTAAGCGATCGTTTAAACGGCGGCAACCGAACCATTGCTTTTCAACAAAGCCTGTTTCTTAACGCCTTCGCGCTGATCGAGTTTTTTAAAGCCATCCTGCGAGTGATTTTTTGCCCGCGAATCGCCGATTTACGCCCCTTCAATATCAGCAACGAACACGCAACGTACTGGAACTTACGCCTCAGCGCCTTGAGTAGCCTGATTGGTTACGGGCTGATCGTAGCGGTGCCGATTATCTCCAATCAGGTTAACGTGCAGATTGGCGCGCTGGCCAACGTCATCATAATGTTGTGCATTACGGTGTGGGCGCTGTATCTGATTTTCCACAACAAAAGCGCCATCACTCAGGGGCTTATCCATCTTGCCGACCGCTCGCTGCCCTTCTTCAGCCTGTTTATTCGCGCTTTTGCGCTGGTCTGGCACTGGCTGGCCTGCGCTTACTTTATCGTGCTGTTCTTCTTTTCGCTCTTTGACCCCGGCAACAGCCTCAAATTTATGATGGGCGCGACGCTACGTAGCCTGGCTATTGTCGGCGCCGCGGCGCTGGTATCCGGTATTTTGTCACGCTGGATAGCTAAAACCATCACCCTGTCGCCAGAAACGCAACGCCACTACCCGGAGCTGCAAAAGCGGCTCAACGGCTGGATCTCCGCCTCGCTGAAAGCCGCGCGGATCCTGACGGTATGCGTGGCGGTGATGCTGTTGCTGAGCGCCTGGGGACTGTTTGATTTTCAGCAATGGCTACACAATGATGCCGGACAAAAAACGGTGGATGTCCTGATTCGTATCGCGCTGATCCTGTTCTTCTCCGCCGTCGGCTGGACCCTGCTGGCAAGCCTGATTGAGAACCGCCTGTCATCGGACATTCATGGACGCCCGCTGCCCAGCGCTCGCGCCAGAACGCTGCTGACGCTGTTTCGCAACGCGCTGGCGGTGGTCATTACCACTATTACGATAATGATCTTATTGTCGGAAGTGGGGGTGAACATCGCGCCGCTGCTGGCGGGCGCCGGGGCATTAGGATTGGCCATCTCTTTCGGCGCCCAAACGCTGGTCAAAGATATTATTACCGGCATCTTTATCCAGTTTGAAAACGGGATGAACACCGGCGATCTGGTGACCATCGGGCCATTAACCGGCACGGTGGAACGGATGTCGATCCGCTCGGTGGGCGTGCGCCAGGATACCGGGGCGTACCATATTATTCCCTGGTCTTCGATAACCACCTTCGCCAACTTTGTGCGCGGGATCGGTTCGGTGGTCGCCAACTATGATGTCGACAGGCAGGAGGATTTGGATAAAGCCAATCAGGCGCTGAAGGCGGCGGTCGACGATCTGATGGCGCAGGAGGAGATCCGCGGGCTGATTATTGGCGAACCGTCGTTCGCCGGGCTGGTAGGGCTGAGCAATACCGCGTTTACCTTACGCGTCAGCTTTACGACGCTGCCGCTGAAGCAGTGGACGGTACGCTTTGCCCTCGATACCCAGGTGAAGCAGCATTTCGACCGCGCCGGCGTGCGCGCGCCGGTACAAACCTGGCAGGTATTGCCGCCGCCGGGCAACGCAAACCCGGCGGCAGAGACTTAAAATGGACGGCGGCGCTTTGCGTCGTCCATAAAACTCCAGGCGATAAAGCGGCTCTGTTTCTGCCCCTGCGCCATCTCTTTTTTCACCACTTTCACCGCGCCGACTTCGGTCAGCAGGCGATACAGCGGCGGCAAATTATCGCCGCGGGAGACCAGCGAGGTAAACCATTTAACCTGGCGGCCGAACTGCTGGCTTTCGCGGATCATCTGCGAAATAAAAGCCACTTCGCCGCCTTCACACCACAGTTCCTGCTGCTGGCCGCCGAAGTTCAGTACGCTATCTTCCCCCAGCCCCAGATTACGGCGTTTACGCTCGCCGCCGGCACGCGCGCTGGCGGCGGAATCGTGGAACGGCGGGTTGCAGAGGGTCGCATCATAGGTTTCATTCTTATGAATGATGCCGGTAAAGATTGCCTGGCCCTCTTTCTGACGACGCAGACGAATTTGTCGCGTCAGCCCTGGATTGCCGTTGATAATCGCCTGGGCGCTGGCAAAGGCCTGCGGGTTGACTTCGCTACCGGTGAAGCGCCAGCCGTATTCATGCACGCCAATCAGCGGATAGATGCAGTTCGCGCCGGTACCGATATCGAGAATGGTGGCATTTTTCGGGATCTCGCCGCTATCCTGCGCCAGCAGGTCGGCCAGATGATGGATATAGTCCGCGCGTCCCGGCACCGGCGGGCACAAGAAGCCGTCAGGAATATCCCAGTGTTTTACCGCGTAAAAGTGCGCCAGCAGCGCCTTATTCAGCGCCTTCACCGCCAGTGGATTAGCAAAATCAATGGTTTGCTCACCTACCGGATTCAGGGTGATATAGCTTTGCAGCTCGGGATGAGTCTGGCACAGCGCTGGCAAATCATAGCGTTGGTGATGACGGTTACGCGGGTGCAACCCCGGCTTTTCGGCTTTCATGGCAATCTCCTTTCAACAGCCGCGTAAGATACCCGTTGACGGCGGCGCGGTAAATAAGGGAGTCTGGATATCTTCTTATTTCGCTTTCTGGTGCTCTATGTACTTCTATCAACCTGCCGAAGGCCACGGCCTGCCGCACGACCCGCTGAATGCCATCGTCGGGCCGCGCCCCATCGGCTGGATCGCTTCGCTCGATAGCGCAGGGCAACGTAATCTCGCCCCCTACAGCTTCTTCAACTGCTTTAACTATCGGCCACCGATCATCGGTTTCGCCAGCGGCGGCTGGAAAGACAGCGTGCAGAACATTGTTGAAACAAAAGAATTTGTCTGGAATCTGGCTACCCGGCCACTCGCCGAAGCGATGAATGAAACTTCCGCCACTATTCCACGTCATGAAGATGAATTCCTGCGCGCCGGATTGACCGCTGCGCCGAGCCGGATCGTCCGCGCCCCGCGCGTGGCGGAAAGCCCGGTCAACTTCGAATGTCGCCTGTCGCAGTGTATTCAGTTAACGCGCGCCAGCGGTGAAGCCATCGATAGCTGGCTGGTGCTCGGTGAAGTGGTCGCCGTGCATATCGATGAGTCGCTGCTGGAAGACGGGATTTATCAAACCGCGAAAGCGCAGCCGATTTTACGCGCCGGCGGGCCGACGGCCTACTACAGCATTGATGAAAGCCAGCGCTTCGATATGATCCGCCCGGACGCTCGTTAACTTTAGCGTAGCAAGGCTAATACATGCCGCCGCGGGCGAATGCCCGGCGGCATTACGCACGTAAAGTGGTTGTTTGCCCACTATTATTTATCCGGTGGTTCGGCGCATCACGACCTAAACTTAAGGTATGTCCCATGCTGTTAATGAGGATATAGCCATGAGAACCTTTCTGCTCGCACCCGCTTTTATCGCGCTTGCCCTTCTCTCCCCGCCCACACAGGCCAACACCCCTGAGACCGCTGCCGTGGCCGTTGGCCCGCTGCGCCCGTCCGGCTCTGTTTCCGCCTCCGGCTCCAGCACCCTCGACGACTTACAGGCGCAACTGGCGCAAAAAGCCCACCAGCAGGGGGCGATTGCCTGGCGAATTAACGCCGCCGGCGGCGGCAACAAATTAGCCGGCAGCGCGATTATTTATAAATAATCCTTCTGCCCGCGCCGGGAATACGCAGGCGGAAATCCAGGCGCCCGGGACTTGGCTGCGCATTTTTTGCCCCCATATTTTCTATACTGTTTATAGATTGCTAATACGAGGAGCGCATCATGGCATCAGGTTGGGCAAACGATGGGGCCGTCCACGATCAAATTGACAGCACGGTAAACGATGCCGTCGCCCGCGCCCGCAGCGAGCTTCCTGGCGGGGAGAGCAACAAATTTTGTGAAGAATGCGGCGAGCCTATTCCAGAGGCGCGGCGCAAGGCGCTGCCCGGGGTTAAATACTGCGTGAAGTGCCAGCAGGATAAAGATTTACATAACAATACATATTCAGGATATAATCGCCGCGGCTCCAAAGATAGCCAGCTGCGCTGACCTTCCTTTACCGTTCATTACCGCTGATTGCGCTAACTTTTCACCCACGTTTTTTGGCGAAAAAAGTGGCAAAATGTGCCTTTAGTTGCCATGGCAATTAGTTTGAGTCTGCCGGAGCCAAAACCTGTAAAATAATTTATTAATAATCAATAAATTATTCCTCATTCAAAAAATTCGATGAAGACTGTGAATTTCCTTCGATTTTATCTCGCGACAAAAAACGTGATACTCATCACATCGACAGAACATCGTCCCCCTACAGAACACACTGCGAGAGATTAATTATGAAAAACATCAAATACGCTGCCGCTGCTATCGCCCTTTCCGCTCTGTCTTTCGGCGCATTCGCCGCTCAGCCGGTGACCTCCGCACAGGCAGAAAGCATGAATAAAATCGGCGTCGTTTCCGCTGAAGGCGCAACGACTCTGGATGGCCTGGAAGCCAAACTGGCTGCTAAAGCAGATGCCGCTGGCGCAACCGGCTACAGCATCACCTCCGCTAACACCAACAACAAAGTTAGCGGTACCGCGGTTATCTACAAATAATCGCAGCAACACTCTGAAATGCCACTGAATTAACCCTGAAAAGACCTTTTAAATACCCTTATTTGCCCGTCCGAGCCACCGGACGGGCTTTTTTTTGTCCGTTTACCAGCGTTCGGCAACCTGCGCCAGACCATGGGCGAGCGAAGTCGCCTGACCGGTGGCGACCAGGCAGCAGGCAAGCTGAATTTTCAGCGACTGCGGAACCGGCTCGCTACCGCTCACGCAGCGCTCAATCCAGCGCGCGGTGGTTTCGGGGTCTTTGGATTCCGGCAATGCCACTTTTTCCTGCGCAATCTCGTCGGCCCGCTCATGCAACACTCGGGTTCCCGCCGCATCAATCAGGTTAATTTGCGGGCAGCGCTGCGGGTTGGCATAGACTTCGCCTTCGGTACCGTGCATCAACAGCGCCCGACCGCCGATTTGCGTAAAGAACGCTGCGACCTTGCCGACATATTCCGGATGCGAGACGCTCGACAGCCGCAGCGCGGCATCTTCAGCGAACGGCGTCACCAGCTTGGCCAGGGTATGGGCGCTGTTGCGCACCCCCATCCGCCAACGCAATGCCAGCTGCTTTTCCAGCGCCGGGCACAGCGCGCCGACCGGGATATAGACCGGCTCATGGCTGTCGAGACGCGCCTGGGCCTGACCCGCGTGGGTGGTGGCCGGGATCCCCATCAGCGCAAATATGGTCTCGGTCAGGACGCGGGTTGGATCGTGGCTGACGCCGTGAACCACCACCGGGAAACCGAGTTTATGCAGCAGTACCGCCAGCAGCGGCGTCAGGTTGGCCTGTTTGCGCGCGCCGTTATAGCTGGGGATAACAATCGGCATCGGTTTCGCTACCGGTGGCGTCAGGCGGAGGGTCTGTAGCTGCATCGCCTCATAGAAGCCCTGTATTTCGGCTTCGCCTTCGCCCTTGATGCGCAGCGCGATGAGAATAGCGCCCAGTTCCAGATCGTCCACTTCGCCGTTTAACATCCGCGTATACAGCGCACGGGCCGTGGTTAAATCCAGGTCGCGAGCGTGATTTTTACCGCGCCCGACTTCTTTGATGATTTTGGTGTAATCCATCGACTTGCTCCCTCCAGCGGTAGGCTCCGCCGACCGGACCGCTTATGCGCTTAGCGGCGTCGGCGACGCGTCTGTTTTGCTTTGCTTTTTACTATAACCTCGGGAACGCCCGGCTGCTCTATGGGAAATACCGGTAACGCATTTAACAATCGCGCGCCGTAATTTTTGGTCAGCAGGCGCTTATCGTAAATAATGACTTCGCCCCAGCACTGATGGCTACGGATCAGGCGCCCGACCTGTTGAATCAGGTTGAATGAGGCGCTCGGCAGGCTTTGTACCTCAAAGGGATAGCGGTTGAGGCTTTTCAACCACTCGCCTTCGGTGATCACCACCGGGCTGTCGATCGGCGGGAAGGCGATTTTATGGATATGCACCTGGCTTAACAGTTCGCCCTTTAAATCCAGCCCTTCGGCAAAAGATTGCAGGCCAACCAGCACGCTGCGCTCGCCGCCTTCAACGCGTTTACGATGTAGCTCGACCAGCCGATAGCGCGGCTGGTCGCCCTGCACCAGCAGCATCAGGCGCAGGTCGGTAACATGTTCCAGAAAGCGATTCATGGCCCGCCCGCTGGCGAACAGCACCAGCATACCGAGATGCTTTTTGCTCTCGACCTGCTCACGGAAAAAAGCCGCCATTTCGGCGATGTGCTGCTCTTCGTTATCAATAAGCGGCTCATAGCGCATCTGCGGAATAATAATTTTTCCCTGCTCGACGTGATTGAACGGCGAGTCCAGCGCCACGAAACGATCGCCCGCTTTTTCTTTCAGACCGCTCATCTCCTGCAGACGCGAGAAGCTATTCAACGAACGCAGCGTCGCCGAGGTGACGACAATATGCGGCACGCTGCGCCACAGCAGACGTTCGAGCTGATCGCTGACGCGGATCCCAACGCAGTGGAACCAGACATGGATCTGGCCGTCGCGGACCTCGCGGGTGGCCCACTTGGTCACCGGGGCGCCGGAAGACTGCGCCATTGAGGCCAGCCGCCACAGCTTGCTCTGGCTTTCGAACATGCCAAGGGCCCGGTTCATCTGCAGCAGGATACGATGCAGGCGCACCACGTCGTGGCTGCCGGTCTTTTCACTGAGATCGTTGAGAAACAGCTCTGCCAGCCCGCGCAGCATTTCGGTGAGCTTGGCCAGCCGCTGACAAATCTCCATGACTTCCTGCGGCAGTTCGCCCATCGGGAAGCGATGCTCCGCCTCCTGGGCGGCTGGCATATAGAGATTGAGAATATTATTGAGCGAGGCGATAAGCTCATACAGCTCTTCGCAGTGTTCGTTCAACCGTTCCGGATTGGCCAACGGCGGCGCGGTCTTCGGACGGAACTGCTCCATGCAGGTCGCCACCAGCTTGCTGAACAGATCCAGCTGCAGCCGGTACCAGGGCGCGGTTATCTCCGCGCTCATCTCTAAGGCATCGCGGGCGACGTCCGGGAGATGGTGGCCTTCATCAAGCACCAGCAGCAGGTTTTTCGGCTCCGGCAGCACCGCTTCGCTCTCCATCGCCGCCATCACCAGCGCATGGTTGGCCACCACCACTTCCGCTTCCTGAATTTCGCGGCGGGCCACGAAAAACGGGCATTCACGGTAGTAGTGGCAGTTGCGGTTAAGACAGCTGGCTTTATCGGTGCTCAGCCGCCCCCACAGGGCGTCGTCAATGGGCTTATCGGTATGGTCGCGCAGGCCGTCCCATTTATAGCCGTCGAGATCGGTTTTCAGCGTCGCGCACAGCTTTTGTTCGGCCTGGTTTTTTGGCGTCAGATCGTCATCGAGGAACGCCAGCAGGTCCTGCTGCGTCGCCTCGGTGCTGGCCAGCGCCGCCAGATTACGCGGACAAACGTAGCGGCCGCGGCCAAAGGCGGCGGTAAAGCGCAGGTCGGGAATAATCTTGCGCAGCAGCGGCAGGTCTTTACTGTAGATTTGATCCTGCAGCGCGACGTTGGCGGTACTGACCACCAGCGTTTTTTGTTCCTCACGGGCGATGGCGATGCCGGGGATCAGATATGACAGCGTTTTGCCGACGCCGGTCGGCGCTTCGATAGCCAGATGCCGCCCCTCTTCCCCGGCGAGCGTTTTCGCTACATCGGCGATCATCTGCCGCTGCGGGGCTCGGGGGATAAAGTCCGGGATCTGTTCCTGAAGCGCCTTATACCAGGCGGCGATTTGCGCTTTTAGCGCAGCGGTCAAAGCCATGAGAAAACCTGAATACTGTATAAACAGCCACTATTGTGCCATTTTTGCCGGCCAGGAGGTATTGCTTTCTGTAAGGGGTGGAATCGCGCTCGATAAAAAGCGAGATGAACGGCAAAAAAACGGCCCGCCGCCGCGCACGCGGGCAGACGAGCCGTGATGATGCCTGAGCGCTTTATCGTCCCAGGCGACAGCGTCTTATTCGCCGGCAGGTTTACGCGGGCGACGACGACGCGGTGGTTTACCGTCCTGGGTACGCGCTTTCGGCGCTTCACCATCCTGACGGCGCGGCGCCTGTTGGCTACGGCCCTGGCTCTGACCGCCGCGTCCCTGTCCCTGCCCCTGACCGCGGCCTCCGCCGCCACGCTGCTGACGACCGTTTTGAATCGGCTCCGCTTTAATCGACGGATCCGGCTCATAACCGGCAATAGCAATACGCGGGATCTCTTTTTTCAGCAGGCGTTCGATATCACGCAGCAGCTTATGCTCGTCCACGCAGACCAGCGACAGCGCTTCGCCGGTCGCCGCCGCGCGGCCGGTACGGCCAATACGGTGTACATAATCTTCCGGCACGTTCGGCAACTCATAGTTAACCACGTGCGGTAGCTCTTCGATGTCGAGCCCGCGCGCGGCGATGTCGGTGGCGACCAGCACACGAATGCCGCCGGATTTAAAGTCAGCCAGCGCGCGGGTACGCGCGCCCTGGCTCTTGTTGCCGTGGATAGCGGCGCTACGGATACCGTCTTTATTCAGTTGCTCCGCCAGATGGTTGGCGCCGTGCTTGGTGCGGGTAAAGACCAGCACCTGCTGCCAGTTGCCTTCGCCAATCAGCTGCGAGAGCAGTTCACGCTTACGTTTCTTATCCACAAAGTGAACGTGCTGGGTGATCTGCTCAGAGGCGGTGTTTCGGCGCGCCACTTCGACTTCCAGCGGGTTATGCAGCAGTTTTTCCGCCAGCGCTTTGATCTCGTCGGAGAAGGTAGCGGAGAACAGCAGGTTTTGACGACGCGGCGGCAGTTTAGCCAGCACGCGGCGGATGTCGTGGATAAAGCCCATGTCCAGCATGCGGTCGGCTTCATCCAGTACCAGCACTTCAACTTTATCCAGGCTGACCGCGTTCTGGTGCTCGAGATCCAGCAGACGGCCCGGGGTGGCGACGAGGATATCGACGCCGCCGCGCAGTTTCATCATCTGCGGGTTGATGCTCACGCCGCCGAAGACCACCAGCGAGCGGATATTCAGATATTTGCTGTAGTCGCGGACGTTTTCGCCCACCTGCGCCGCCAGTTCGCGGGTCGGCGTCAGGATCAGGGCGCGCACCGGACGGCGCCCCTTCGCGTGCGGCTGCTCCTGGGTCAGGCGCTGCAGCAGCGGCAGCGTAAAACCGGCGGTCTTGCCGGTCCCGGTCTGGGCGCTGGCCATCAGATCGCGGCCCTGCAGTACTGCCGGGATCGCCTGCTGCTGGATAGGGGTCGGCTCAACGTAGCCCTGCTCGGCGACGGCGCGCAGGATATCGGGATTCAGGCCAAGGGAATCAAAAGACATAACAACTCCGAACCGCCCCGGCCCGTTTAAGGGCGTAGTTTTCAGGGAGATTATTGCGATAGAGATGGCAAAAACCACAATGCCATGAAGGGGCGCAGTCTAGCAGATTTTGTGACGAACCGCATAAAATATCCCCGCAGGAATTACCAGCAAAATAATGCACGCTTGCGCCGGGTAACTTTTAGTATTCATCATGATGGACAGTTCAGCGAATCGCCTCTATTCTTAATCAATCGATTGATTAATTTTTTAGAGTGCGATGAACAGTACCTCCGTGACCAGTAAAGGCGAACAAGCCAAAAGCCAGCTTATCGCCGCCGCCATCGCGCAATTCGGCGAGTATGGCCTCCATGCGACGACCCGCGATATCGCCGCGCAGGCCGGGCAAAATATCGCTGCTATCACCTATTATTTCGGTTCGAAAGACGACCTGTATCTCGCCTGCGCGCAGTGGATTGCCGACTGTATCGGCGAGAATTTCCGCCCGCATGCCGAAGCGGCCGAAGCCCTGCTCGCCCAGACGCCCCCCGACAAACCGGCGCTGCGGGAATTGATTCTGCGCAGCTGCCGCGATATGAGTCTGCTGCTGACCCAGGACGACACGGTCAACCTCAGCAAATTTATCTCTCGCGAGCAGCTCTCCCCTACGGCGGCTTACCAGCTTATCCACCAGCAGGTTATCGCCCCGCTACATAGCTATTTGACGCGGCTTATCGCCGCCTGGACCGGGCGCGATGCCAACGATACGCAAATGATTCTGCACACCCACGCCCTGCTTGGCGAGGTGCTGGCCTTCCGCCTCGGGCGGGAAACCATTTTACTGCGTACCGGCTGGGCGCAGTTCGATCAACAAAAGGCTGAACAAATTTTTCAGGTGATTACCTGTCATATCGATTTCATTCTGCAAGGGTTAGCGCAAAGGAGCCTGGGATCATGAAAAAACCCGTCGTCGTTCTACTGGTCGTCATCGTGCTCGCCGCGATCGGCGGCGCCTGGTGGTGGTATCAAAGCAGCCAGGCGAAAGATCTCACTCTCTATGGCAATGTCGATATTCGCACTGTGAATATGAGCTTCCGCGTCGGCGGACGGCTGGCAACCCTGAACGTCGATGAAGGCGATGAAATTCGCCGCGGGCAAACCCTCGGCGAACTTGACCGCGCGCCGTATGAGAACGCGCTGCAGCAGGCGCAGGCCAACGTCTCCACCGCCCAGGCGCAGTACGATTTGATGATGGCGGGCTACCGTGCCGAAGAGATTGCGCAGGCGGCGGCCGCGGTGAACCAGGCGCAGGCCGCCTGGGTCTATGCGCAGAATTTTTATCAACGTCAGCTCGGCCTGCGCGCCAGCAGCGCGATTTCAGCCAACGACCTCGAAAACGCCCGTTCTTCACGCGATCAGGCGCAGGCGACCTTAAAATCGGCGCAGGACAAACTGCGTCAATATCGCGCCGGTAACCGCCCGCAGGAAATTGCCCAGGCCAAAGCCAGCCTTGAACAGGCGCAGGCGGCCCTGGCGCAGGCCAAACTGGACCTGCACGATACCGTACTGACCGCGCCGTCCGACGGTACCCTGATGACCCGAGCCGTAGAGCCCGGCACCATGTTGAACGCCGGCGGCACGGTGTTGACGCTATCGTTAACCCATCCGGTTTGGGTACGCGCCTACGTTGACGAGAAAAACCTTGGCCAGGCGCAGCCGGGGCGCGAAGTACTGCTGTATACCGATAGCCGGCCGAACAAGCCCTATCATGGTAAAATCGGCTTTGTCTCCCCCAGCGCCGAATTCACGCCGAAGACCGTGGAAACACCGGATTTGCGTACCGATCTCGTCTACCGCCTGCGCATCGTGGTGAACGACGCCGACGGCGCGCTGCGTCAGGGCATGCCGGTCACCGTCTCCTTCAGCAACGGAAACGGGCATGAGTAAGGACGCGATAACTTTAACCGGACTGACACGCGGTTTTCCCGGTATGGACCGACCCGCGGTCGCGCCGCTGAACTGTACCATTCACTCAGGCTACGTCACAGGGCTCGTCGGCCCCGATGGCGCGGGTAAAACCACCCTGATGCGAATGCTGGCCGGTTTGCTTAAACCTGATGAGGGCAGCGCCAGCGTAATCGGCTTCGATCCGCTCAAGGACGACAGCGCGCTGCACGCGGCGCTCGGCTATATGCCGCAGAAATTCGGCCTGTATGAAGATCTGACGGTGATGGAAAACCTGAACCTGTACGCCGATCTGCGCAGCGTCACCGGCGAGGCGCGGAAGAAAATATTCGAGCGCCTGCTGGAATTCACTTCTCTTGGCCCTTTCACCGGGCGATTAGCCGGCAAACTCTCCGGCGGCATGAAGCAAAAACTGGGGCTCGCCTGTACGCTGGTAGGCGATCCGAAAGTGCTGCTGTTAGATGAGCCCGGCGTCGGAGTCGATCCTATCTCGCGCCGCGAGCTGTGGCAGATGGTCCACGAACTGGCCGGCGACGGCATGCTAATTTTGTGGAGCACCTCTTATCTCGATGAAGCCGAGCAGTGCCGCGATGTGCTGCTGATGAACGAAGGTAAATTGCTTTACCAGGGCGAACCGAAGGCGCTGACGCAAACCATGGCCGGGCGCAGCTTTCTGGTCTCCAGCCCGCAGGAAAACAACCGCCGTCTGCTGCAGCGAGCGCTGAAACTCCCGCAAATTAGCGATGGCGTGATTCAGGGCAAATCGGTGCGTTTGATTCTGAAAAAGGAAGCCCGCATTGATGAGGTTCAGCAACATAACGACATGCCGCCGCTACAGGTGGCCGAAACCGCGCCGCGTTTTGAAGACGCCTTTATCGACCTGTTAGGCGGCGCCGGAACCGCCGAGTCGCCGCTGGGAGAGATTATTCATCACGTGGACGGCAGCAAAGACGAAACGGTCATTGAAGCACGGTCGTTAACGAAAAAGTTTGGTGATTTCGCCGCCACCGACCACGTCGATTTCCAGGTTAAGCGCGGTGAGATTTTCGGCCTGCTCGGCCCCAACGGCGCCGGTAAATCCACGACCTTCAAAATGATGTGCGGCCTGCTGGTGCCGACCGACGGAAAAGCGCTGGTGCTGGGGATGGATCTCAAGGTTAGCTCCGGTAAAGCGCGCCAGCATCTGGGCTATATGGCGCAAAAATTCTCGCTGTATGGCAACCTCAGCGTCGAGCAGAACCTTCGTTTTTTCTCCGGCGTTTACGGCCTACGCGGCCGGGCGCAAAATGAAAAAATCGCGCGCATGAGCGATGCCTTCGGCCTAAAAAGTATCGCCAGCCACGCCGCCGATGAGCTACCGCTCGGCTACAAGCAGCGGCTGGCGCTAGCCTGCTCGCTGATGCATGAACCCGACATCCTGTTTCTCGATGAACCCACCTCCGGCGTCGACCCGCTTACTCGCCGCGAATTCTGGCTGCATATCAACAGCATGGTCGATAAAGGGGTCACGGTGATGGTGACTACCCACTTTATGGATGAGGCGGAATACTGCGACCGCATCGGGCTGGTCTACCACGGTAAGCTTATCGCCAGCGGCACGCCGGACGCGCTGAAGGCGCAGGCGGCGAATGACAGTCAGGCGGATCCCACCATGGAACAGGCGTTTATTACCCTGATTAACCAATGGGACAAGGAAAACGGTCATGAGCAATAGCATTCTCTCCTGGCGACGGGTTCGCGCGCTGTGCGTCAAAGAGACCCGGCAGATCGTCCGCGATCCCAGCAGTTGGCTGATTGCGGTGGTGATCCCGCTACTCCTGCTGTTTATCTTCGGCTACGGCATTAACCTCGACTCCAGTAAACTGCGGGTCGGCGTATTGCTGGAACAGCAGAGCGAAGAGGCGCTGGACTTTGTCCATACCATGACCGGCTCGCCCTACATCGACGCCACCGTCAGCGATAATCGCCAGCAGTTGATTGAGCTGATGCAGGCCGGGCGCATTCGCGCGATGGTCGTCATTCCCGTCGATTTTGACCGTCAGATGGCCCGCGCCGGCGCCAATGCGCCGATTCAGTTGATTACCGACGGCAGCGAGCCTAATACCGCTAACTTCGCGCAGGGCTACGTCGAAGGTATCTGGCAGATCTGGCAACAGCAGCGGGCGGAAGACCGCGGTGAAACCTTTGAACCGCTTATTGACGTGCAGATGCGCTACTGGTTTAACCCGGCGGCCATCAGTCAGCACTTTATTATCCCCGGCGCAATTACCATCATCATGACCGTGGTCGGCGCGATATTGACCTCGCTGGTGGTAGCGCGCGAATGGGAACGCGGCACCATGGAAGCGCTGCTATCCACCGAAATCACCCGCGCCGAACTGCTGCTGTGCAAGATAATTCCCTACTATTTCCTCGGCATGCTGGCGATGTTGCTGTGTATGCTGGTATCGGTATTTATTCTCGGCGTGCCCTATCGCGGCTCGCTGCTAATTTTGTTTGTCATCACCAGCCTGTTTTTGCTCAGTACGCTGGGAATGGGGCTACTGATCTCGACCATTACCCGCAACCAGTTTAACGCCGCGCAGGTCGCGTTGAACGCCGCTTTTTTACCGTCAATTATGTTGTCGGGGTTTATTTTCCAGATAGACAGTATGCCGGCGGTGATCCGCGCGGTGACCTACGTGATCCCGGCGCGTTATTTCGTTAACACCCTGCAAAGCCTGTTTCTGGCGGGCAATATTCCCGTGGTGCTGCTGGTGAACGTGCTGTTTTTGATTGCTTCGGCGGTGATGTTTATCGGCCTGACGTGGCTAAAAACCAAACGGCGTCTGGATTAACCCTGGCGCTCGAATTTTGCCCGGTGGCGCTACGCTTAACGGGCCTACGATAGGTTTCGGTCGCCCGGGTCCGACATGAGGAAGGTTCTATGTTTCATCGTTTATGGACATTAATCCGCAAAGAAATGCAGTCGCTGCTGCGCGAACCGCAAACGCGGATGATTTTAATCATGCCGGTGCTGATTCAGGTACTGTTGTTTCCCTTTGCCGCCACGCTTGAGGTGACCAACGCTACCATCGCTATCTATAACGAAGATAGCGGCCGCCACGCGGTGGAGCTCACCCAGCGCTTTGCCCGCGCCAAAGCCTTTACCCACGTCCTGCTGCTGAAAAGCCCGCAGGAGATCCAGCCGACCATCGATGAACAAAAAGCCCTGCTCGTGGTGCGCTTCCCGGCGGATTTCTCGCGTAATCTCGACAACTATCAAACCGCCCCGCTACAGCTACTGCTCGACGGGCGTAACTCCAACAGCGCGCAAATCGCCGCTAACTATCTACAGCAGATTGTTAAAAACTATCAGCAGGATCTGCTGCAGGACAAAGCGAAACCGAACAACAGCGAACTGGTGGTGCGCAACTGGTACAACCCGAATCTCGACTATAAATGGTTCGTGGTGCCGTCGCTTATCGCCATGATCACCACCATCGGGGTGATGATCGTCACCTCGCTGTCGGTGGCACGCGAGCGCGAACAGGGTACCCTCGATCAGCTGCTGGTTTCACCGCTCGCCACCTGGCAAATCTTCGTTGGCAAAGCGGTACCGGCGCTGATAGTCGCCACGATGCAGGCGACTATCGTGCTGGCAATCGGCATCTGGGCCTATCAGATCCCATTTGCCGGCTCGCTGCTGCTGTTCTATTTCACCATGCTGATTTACGGACTCTCTCTGGTGGGCTTTGGCTTATTGATTTCTTCGCTGTGTTCAACCCAGCAGCAGGCATTTATCGGCGTGTTCGTCTTTATGATGCCGGCGATTCTGCTTTCCGGCTACGTTTCACCGGTAGAAAACATGCCGCAGTGGCTGCAGGACATCACCTGGATCAACCCTATCCGGCACTTTACCGATATCACCAAACAAATTTATCTGAAGGATGCGAGTCTGAAGATTGTGTGGGGAAGTTTGTGGCCGCTATTAGTCATAGCGGCCACTACCGGCTCAGCGGCGTATGCGATGTTCCGAAGAAAGATTGCCTAGTTTTTTATCTTTCGCCAGCAGCGATACCACCGCCGGGCCTGCCAGTATGACCAGCCCGGCGAGGGCCAGCAGCAGGTTGTTGTGCAACACGCGCGACAACAACCAGAGCACTATCATGGCGGCGCCGAAGTACCAGGTTGTGGTGAGCTCCTCAAGGAAGTCCCCCACGTCGCGCCAGCGTGCTTCATGGTGACGCTGTAAAAACAGCATCGCCAGCAGCGTGACGCCGTACAGTACGCACAGCCCTAATCCGACGCGCACCAGCGCGCCGCTCATCCAACCCATCACCAGTACTGCCACGACCAGTAGATGCAACATAATCTGCCAGCAACTAAGACCTGTTGCGACGCGTACACGTTGTTGCCACTTCATGGCTTCTCTCCTGAAGGATTTTTCTCTGCTACTCAGAGTACCGCACTTTACGGAAAATTCCGTATCACCGCATCTTTTTGTGACGTCTACTACACTATTTTATTCAGGAAAGTGACATTAACTGGAGAATTATGGCTGAGCCAACGTCGCGAATTTCGGTGAACGTGCTGACAATTAACACTCATAAAGGCTTTACGGCGTTTAATGGGCGTTTTATTTTGCCCGAACTGCGCGAGGCCGTTCGCAGCGTCAGCGCCGACATAGTTTGCCTACAGGAAGTGATGGGCGCGCACGAAGTGCACCCTTTGCATATCGAAAACTGGCCTGACACCACCCATTACGAGTTTCTTGCCGACACAATGTGGAGCGATTACGCCTACGGGCGCAACGCGGTCTACCCCGAAGGCCATCACGGCAATGCGGTACTGTCGCGCTTTCCCATTGAATACTATGAAAATCGCGATATCTCAGTCGGCAATGGCGAAAAACGCGGCCTGCTTTACTGTCGCATCGTACCTCCGCGCAGCGGCGTGACGATCCACGTCATCTGCGTGCATCTCGGTCTTCGCGCGCACCAGCGGCAGGCACAGCTAACGATGCTGGCGGAATGGGTCAATACGCTACCGGTAGGCGATCCGGTGGTAGTAGCTGGTGATTTCAACGACTGGCGCCAGCAGGCTAATCAGCCCTTAAAAGCGCAGGCGGGGCTTGAGGAGATTTTTACTCGCGCCCGCGGGCGGCCGGTGCGCACCTTTCCGGTCGCTTTCCCGCTGCTGCGCCTCGATCGTATTTACGTTAAGAATGCTCATGCCAGCCATCCGAAGGCGCTGGCTCTTAAACACTGGCGGCATCTGTCCGATCATGCGCCCCTGAGCGTGGAGATACATCTGTGAAATGTCGCTGGCAGGAAGGCAATCGTATTACCCTACTGGAGAATGGCGACCAGTATTATCCGGCGTTATTCACCGCCATTGGCCGCGCGCAGCGCAAGGTGATCCTCGAATCCTTTATCTGGTTTGAAGATGAGGTGGGCTGGCGCCTGCATGCGGTGCTGCTGAAAGCCGCCCGCCGCGGTATTCAGGTGGAAGTGCTGCTCGACGGCTACGGCTCGCCTGATCTCAGCGATGAGTTTGTTGGCGAACTCACCGCCGCTGGCGTGGTCTTCCGCTACTACGATCCGCGCCCCCGGCTAATGGGTATGCGTACCAATTTATTCCGCCGCATGCATCGAAAAATCGTGGTGATTGACGACACAACGGCGTTTGTCGGCGGCATCAACTACTCTGCCGAGCACATGAGCGATTACGGTCCGGAGGCGAAACAGGATTATGCCGTGCAGGTTGAGGGGCCGGTGGTGCTCGATATTCTCCAATTCGAGCTGGAGAACCTGCCCACCAGCGAGGCAGCCCGCCGCTGGTGGCGTCGCCGTCGCCATCAGCCGGAAATTAACCAAACCCCTGGCGAAGCGCAGGCACTATTTATCTGGCGTGATAATCACGAACATCGTGACGATATTGAACGTCACTATCTGAAGATGCTGACCAGCGCCCGCCGCGAGGTCATCATCGCCAACGCCTATTTCTTTCCCGGCTACCGTCTGCTGCACGCCATGCGCAATGCCGCCCGGCGCGGCGTACGAGTCAAGCTGATTGTCCAGGGCGAGCCGGATATTCCGATTGTTAAGTTTGGCGCCCATCTGCTGTACCACTACCTGATTAAAGGCGGCGTTCAGGTGTATGAATACCGCCGCCGTCCGCTGCATGGCAAGGTAGCGCTGGCGGACGACCACTGGGCCACCGTCGGTTCAAGTAACCTCGACCCGCTGAGCCTGTCGCTGAATCTGGAGGCCAATCTGATTATCCACGACCGCGAGTTCAACCAGACCCTGCGCGATAATCTCAACGGCCTTATCGCCAGAGATTGCCAGCAGATAGATAAGTCCATGCTGCCAAAACGCAACTGGTGGCGGCTCGGCGTCAGCGTGCTGGCCTTCCACTTTCTACGCCACTTCCCCGCCTGGGTCGGTTGGCTGCCGGCGCATACCCCGCAATTAGCCAGGGTCAGCCCGCCAGTGCAGCCGGAAATTGAAACCCAGGACCGGGTAGAAACGCAAACCAGAGACAATCCGCTATGAGCAAATCGCATCCCCGCTGGCGGATGGCGAAAAGAGTGCTGACCGCGCTCTTTTTTATCGCCGTCATCGTATTGCTGGTGATTTACGCGCAAAAGGTCGACTGGCAGGATGTATGGAAGGTCATCCGCGGCTACGATCGTCTGGCGCTATTTAGCGCCGTTGGGTTGGTTATCGTCAGTTACCTGATTTATGGCTGCTACGATCTGCTCGGGCGAGCCTGGTGCGGCCATAAGCTGGCAAAAAAACAGGTGATGCTGGTATCGTTTATCTGCTACGCCTTTAACCTGACGCTGAGTACCTGGGTTGGCGGGATCGGAATGCGCTATCGGCTATACTCGCGGCTGGGGCTGAACGGCAGCACCATTACCCGTATTTTCTCGCTTAGCATTACCACCAACTGGCTGGGCTATATTCTTCTGGGCGGCGTCATATTCACCGCGAATCTGGTGACGCTGCCGCCGCACTGGTACATCAGTCAAACTACGCTACGTATTATTGGCAGCGTTCTGCTGCTTTTTACCCTGCTCTATCTTTTCGCTTGCGCCTTCGCTAAACGCCGCCACATGACGATTAAGGGGCAGCGGCTGGTGCTGCCCTCTTTTCGTTTCGCTCTACTACAGATAGGGATTTCGGCGGCGAACTGGATGGTGATGGGGGCGATTATCTGGCTGCTCCTGGGCAGCGAGATTAACTATTTTCTGGTGCTGGGCGTGTTGCTGGTGAGCAGTATCGCCGGTGTTATCGTTCATATTCCCGCCGGAATTGGCGTGCTGGAGGCGGTGTTTATCGCCATGCTCTCCGGCGAGTCGATTTCGAAGGGGGCGATAATCGCCGCTCTGCTGGCGTGGCGCGCGCTGTACTATTTTCTGCCGTTGCTGCTGGCGACCGTCGCCTATCTGGTGCTGGAGAGTCGGGCGAAAAAGCTGCGGCAGAAGAACGAACGCAAGCTGGCCCGCGGATGAAACGGCCCGGTTGCGCTCACCGGGCGACATTTTTGCGGATTGCCTGGATTGGTAGCCCGGATAAGGCGCATCGCGCCGCTATCCGGGATAACATTAACGGCGGTTGCCGAAGATACGCAGCAGCATCAGGAACAGGTTGATGAAGTCCAGATACAGCGTTAAAGCGCCGAGAATCGAATATTTACGCAGCGTGGCGCTATCGCGGGTATCAATCTGCTCGCCGATGTTTTTCAGCTTCTGGGTATCGTAGGCGGTCAGGCCGACAAACACCACCACACCAATGTAAGTCACCGCCCACATCAGCGCTTCGCTCTTCAGCCACAGGTTAACCAACGACGCCAGCACGATACCAATCAGCCCCATAAACAGCATGCTGCCGAAGCCGCTCAGATCGCGCTTGGTGGTGTAACCATACAGGCTCATCGCGCCGAACATCCCGCCGGTCACCACAAAAGTGCTGGCGATAGACGAATAGGTATAAACGATAAAGATGCTCGCTAAGGTTAGCCCGGTCAGCGCCGAATAAAGCATAAATAGCGTTGTCGCCATGCCCGCGCTTAAGCGCTGCACCATCCCCGAGAGCACAAACACCAGCGCCAGTTGGGCGATAATCAGCCCGAAGAAAGTGATTTTGCTTGAAAAGACGAACATCATGACCGCCGGGGTATTCGCCGCAAACCACGCGATAAACGCGGTTAACAACAACCCGACCGTCATCCAGCCGTAAACCTGCGCCATATAGGTCTGCAGGCCGCTGCGGCTCTGAACAATTGAATCGGAACGAGGGAATCTGTCCATGACTATCTCCTGATTAACAAGTTTCTCTCAGTAAGCGTATCACACTACCAACGCTCTGCCGCCTGATGATCGCTGTCGCGGGCATCGACCCAGCGTTCGCCTTCCGGCGTCGCCTCGCGTTTCCAGAACGGCGCGCGGGTTTTCAGGTAATCCATAATGAACTCGCCGGCGGCGAAGGCGCTGCCGCGGTGGGCGCTGGTCACGCCAACAAAAACAATCTCTTCGCCCGGCCACATTTCGCCAATGCGATGGATAACCGTCACCCGGCCAAGCGGCCAACGCTCTCGCGCCTGTTCGACGATTTCCGCCAGCGATTTCTCGGTCATGCCCGGATAGTGCTCCAGCGTCAGCGCTTTCACGCTGTCGCCGAGATTATGATTACGCACTTTGCCGGTGAAGGTGACCACCGCGCCGTCTTCATCGCGCTCGGCCAGCCACGGATACTCATCGCCGACGCAAAAGCGCGCCGGGCTAACCACGATACGAGTTTGCGTCATCTTAGCCCCCGGTGACCGGCGGGAAAAACGCCACTTCGTCGCCGCTCGCGACCGGATGGTCAAACGAGGTCAGCGTCTGGTTGACTGCCGCCAGCAATTTTCCCTCTTCCAGCGCCAGCGCCCAGCGGTCTCCGCGCGCGGCAAGCTGCTGACGGACGGCTTCAACGGTCGGCAATTCGCTGGCGTCGAGAGTCAGGGTATCGGTGCCAACCAGTTCGCGCACCTGGGCAAAAAACAGGACGTTAATCATGGGCTTCCTCCACCTTAAAATCGCCGGACTTACCGCCGCTTTTCGCCAGCAGACGTACCGGGCCAATCACCATATCTTTCTGTACCGCTTTACACATATCGTAAATCGTCAGCGCGGCAACCGAGGCCGCGGTCAGCGCTTCCATTTCTACGCCGGTTTTACCGGTCAGGCGGCAGAGTGACTCAATGCGCACGCGGTTATGTTCCGGCTGCGCCTGCAGGTTCACTTCTACTTTGCTGAGCATCAGCGGATGACACAGCGGGATCAGCTCCCAGGTACGTTTCGCAGCCTGGATCCCGGCGATACGCGCGGTGGCGAACACATCACCTTTATGGTGGCTGCCGTCAATAATCATCGCAAGCGTTGCGGCCTGCATTTCAACGTAAGCCTCAGCGCGCGCCTCGCGTACCGTTTCCGCTTTGCCGGAGACGTCAACCATGTGGGCTTCGCCCGCGGCGTTAATGTGGGTCAGTTGTGACATAAACTATTTCTTTAAATGAGGAATGAAGTTACACGGGCGAGTGCGCGCATCCAGCTGCGGCGCGATAATATTGTCCCACGCGGTGGCGCAGGCCTTAGTCGAGCCCGGCATGGCGAAAATCAGCGTGCGGTTGGCAACACCGGCAACGGCGCGGGACTGCAGCGTCGAGGTGCCAATCTCTTCAAACGAAAGCATACGGAACACTTCGCCAAAACCTTCGACCTCGCGGTCAAACAGCGGCAGCAGCGCTTCCGGCGCTTGATCGCCGTCGGTAAAACCGGTACCACCGGTGATCAGCACCACCTGCACCTCATCGCTGGCAATCCACGCCGAGACCTGGGCGCGAATCGCGTAGCGGTTCTCTTTCACAATCGCCTTATCGACGAGGATATGTCCCGCTTCGTGCAGCGCATCGCGCAGCCAGTGGCCGGAGGTATCGTCCTCTTCGCCGCGGCGGTTGGAAACGGTAAGAATAGCAATACGGGTCGGGATAAACTCAGCGCTAGCCTGGCTCATCTGAATGCTCCTTTCGAAAACGATTATCCGCCAATATACGATAGATTCTGCGTAATACCGGTGTTGCCCTGGTGCAGGAAATGGGTCTGCTTTTTATGGGTTAAGGCTTCGGCTATCCGCGCTTCCAGCTCGGCCTGCTGCTCGTCCTCGGCCATCAGGTCGCGCAGATCTACGCCGCCTTCGCCAAACAGACACAGGTGCAGTTTGCCAACGGATGAGACGCGAAGACGGTTACAGGTGGCGCAGAAGTCTTTTTCATAGGGCATGATCAAGCCGATTTCGCCGGCGTAATCCGGATGGCAAAAGACCTGTGCCGGGCCATCGCTTCGCTGACGGATCTGATGGATCCAGCCGCGACGCAGCAGTTCATCGCGCAGCACCATGCCGGAAATGTGGTGACGGCGGAACAGGTCGCTGCCCTCGCCGGTTTCCATTAACTCAATAAAACGCAGCTGAATACGACGTGGTTTGATCCACGCGAGGAAGGTGTCGAGCTGGTGATGGTTGACATCACGCATCAGCACGGTGTTGACCTTAACCTTTTCAAAACCGGCGGCAAAGGCGGCGTCAATACCGTCCATCACCTGCTGGAATTTATCCTGACCGGTAATGACATGGAACTGGCGAGCGTCGAGGCTATCGACGCTGACGTTTATCGCCGTCAGCCCGGCATCGCGCCAGCGTTCGACATCGCGAGCCAGACGGTAACCATTGGTGGTCACCGCGATCTGACGAATCGCGCTGTTTTCACGCACGGCGGCAATAATCTCGGTAAAGTCGCGACGTAAAGAGGGTTCGCCGCCGGTAAGGCGGACTTTTTCCGTGCCAAGGGCGGAAAAAGCGCGCGTCACGCGGCGCACTTCGTCTACGCTAAGAAAGCCCTTGTTGGTCACGGCGCCGGGCTTGTAGCCATCCGGCAGGCAGTAGGTGCAACGAAAGTTACACACGTCGGTAATCGACAGGCGCAAGTAATAAAACTTACGCGCAAATGCATCAGTAAGCTGTGAGGCCATATACACCTTTCCAAGTACGGGAGGCGTGGTCATTTCTTTCCACGCCCTGGCGACAGCGCGGCTGCCGCGGCCAGAGCACCATATCTTGCGACACAGGTACTAAGGCTAGAGTGTTAGTTGGTTATGCCGATAGTAGCGCTTTCACGATGGTTTCGCCATTTTCATTTTCGCTATATAATCATCTATATATCGCTAATATCTTGCATTTTCAGTACAGAATAGCCAAAAATCACACTTTAACATTGATATCGGTCAGTTTGACGGAAACCGGGCATTATCTTTTAGGGGTAGATCGGATACGCTAAACCCGAACATTGAACAGAAGGAATTCGTATGCGCAATCGCACTTTCGCCGATCTGGACCGCGTCGTCGCCCTTGGCGGAGGCCATGGTCTGGGGCGGGTGATGTCGTCGCTCTCGTCGCTCGGCTCGCGCCTGACCGGCATCGTGACCACCACCGATAACGGCGGATCAACGGGGCGAATTCGCCGCTCGGAAGGGGGGATCGCCTGGGGCGATATGCGCAACTGCATTAATCAATTAATCGCCGAACCCAGCGTCGCTTCAGCAATGTTTGAGTACCGTTTTGGCGGCAATGGCGAGCTTTCCGGACATAACCTCGGAAATTTGATGTTAAAGGCGCTGGATCACCTGAGCGTACGGCCTTTAGAGGCCATCAATTTGATCAGAAATCTGCTTAAAGTAGATGCTTTCCTGATTCCGATGTCGGAACAACCGGTCGATCTGGTGGCGCTCGATCATGAAGGCCATGAAGTTTATGGTGAAGTGAATATCGATCAGTTGGATCACGTGCCTCAGGAACTGATGCTCAGCCCACCGGTGCCAGCGACTCGCGAAGCGGTTGAGGCCATCGCCGAGGCCGATCTGATCCTGATTGGGCCCGGAAGCTTCTACACCAGCCTGCTGCCCATTTTACTGCTCGACGAAATGGCCCAGGCGCTGCGGCGGACCCCGGCGCCCATGGTGTTTATCGATAACCTGGGTAAGGAACATAGCCCAGCCGCCAATCTGACGCTGGCGGACAGAATTACTATTCTGGAACATTACGTCGGCAAAAAAGTGATTGATGCCGCCATCGTCGGGCCGAAAGCCGATGTTAAGGGCATGGAAGAACGACTGGTGATTCAAACTGCGCTGGATGCCAGCGATGTCACCTATCGGCATGACCGCGTACTGCTTCGCCAGGCGCTGGAGCAGGCTATTCAGGCATTAGGTTAATCCTCAAGCGGCACTATTTTAAACAAGACGACGCCTCAGATTAAAATCTTAAGGTTGTCTTAAAATATCGCTGTCAACATAACGAGCATCTCCTACTAAGGGTATTCGTTATGTCGTTTATTTCTTTACGTCGGCCGGTACTCGGCCGCACGGCTTATTTGATTCTCTTTGCCTGTTATATCGGTATCTTTCTTAACCTGGCCTTTTATCGCCAGGTTTTCCCGCTACTGCCGGTAAACAATCTCCATAACTGGCTGGTTTTCCTCAGTATGCCGATCGTGGCGATTAGCGTGATGAACATCATCACCACCCTCGCCTCGTTCTTAAAACTCGACCGGGTGGTCATCAGCCTGTTTATTCTGCTGAGCGCCTCGGCGCAGTACTTTATCTGGACCTTCGGCGTGGTGATCGATCGTTCGATGATCGCCAATATCTTCGATACGACACCTGCGGAAAGCTTTGCTCTGCTGTCGACGAAAATGGTCATCATACTGGGCCTCTCCGGGCTATTGATGGTTCTGGTCGCCTGGTGGATTAAAGTTCGTAAACCGGCCTCTTTCTGGCGCGGCGCGGCGATGCGCCTGCTCAATATCGCCGTTTCAGCACTGCTGATTGTGCTGGTGGCGGCGCTGTTCTACAAAGATTACGCCTCGGTGTTCCGTAACAATAAAGAGCTGGTGAAATCGTTAAGTCCCTCCAACAGCATTGTGGCGCTGAACTCATGGTATGCGCATAACCGGATGGACAACCTGCCGCTGGTGAAGATCGGCGAAGATGCCAAACAGAAAGCGGTGATGCATAACGGCGCGCGTAAAAATCTGACCATCGTGGTGCTGGGAGAAACCTCGCGCGCTGAGAATTTCTCGCTGGGCGGTTACGATCGCGAAACTAACCCACGCCTGAAGCAGGACGACGTGGTGTACTTCCCGAAAACCACCTCCTGCGGCACCGCGACCGCGGTTTCCGTCCCCTGCATGTTCTCCAATATGCCGCGCGCGCATTACGATGAAGAACTGGCGCACCATCAGGAAGGCGTTCTGGATATTCTTCAGCGCGCCGGTGTACAGGTGCTGTGGAACGACAACGATGGCGGCTGTAAAGGCGCCTGTGACCGCGTGCCGCACCAAAACGTCACCAACCTGAACCTCAGCGGCCAGTGCATTGATGGCGAGTGCTACGATGACGTGCTGTTCCATAATCTGGATAGCTATATCGATAATTTACAGCAGGATGGCATTATCGTTCTGCACACCATTGGTAGCCATGGCCCAACCTACTACAACCGCTATCCGGCTGAATTCAAAAAATTCACTCCGACATGCGATACCAATGAAATCCAAAGTTGTACGCAACAACAGTTGACCAATACCTACGACAACACCATTTTGTATGTCGACTATGTAGTTGATAAAGCGATAAAATTGCTGCAATCAAAACAGGATAAATTTACCACCAGTCTGGTGTATTTGTCTGACCACGGCGAATCGCTGGGTGAAGACGGCGTGTATTTACATGGTCTGCCGTACTCCATAGCGCCGGACACGCAAAAACACGTGCCGATGCTGCTCTGGCTGTCGCCGGATTATCAGCAACGCTATGGCGTATCCAGCCAGTGTTTGCAACAACACGCGAAGACGAACGATTATTCACAAGATAATCTGTTTTCTACCCTGCTTGGCCTGCTCGGGGTAGACACCCGCGAGTATCAGGCAAAAGACGACCTTTTAACGCCATGTAGAGAGACCGGCAGATGAAAATCTTAGTCATTGAAGACGATGCGCTCCTGTTACAAGGGTTAATCCTGGCCATGCAAAGCGAAGGCTATGTCTGCGATGGCGTCGCCACCGCGCACGAAGCCGCGCTGTCGCTAGCCAGCAACCATTACAGTCTGGTGGTGCTCGACCTGGGCCTGCCGGATGAAGACGGTCTGCATTTCCTGGCGCGTATGCGCCGGGAGAAATTCACCCAGCCGGTGCTCATCCTCACCGCCCGCGATACCGTGGGCGACCGCATCAGCGGGCTGGATACCGGCGCTGACGATTACCTGGTGAAACCTTTCGCGCTTGAAGAGCTCAACGCCCGCATTCGCGCGCTGCTGCGTCGTCATAATAATCAGGGCGATAATGAGCTGACCGTCGGCAACCTGCGCCTTAATGTTACCCGTCGTCAGGTGTGGCAGGCCGGCGAATCGCTGGAGCTGACGCCAAAAGAGTATGCCCTGCTCTCGCGCCTGATGATGAAGGCCGGCAGCCCGGTGCATCGCGAAATTCTCTACAATGATATCTACAGCTGGGATAACGAACCGGCCACCAATACCCTCGAAGTGCATATTCATAATCTGCGCGACAAGATTGGTAAAGCGCGGATCCGCACCGTCCGCGGCTTTGGCTACATGCTGGTGAATAATACGGAGTCAGAATAACGCTATGGCACTGTTTGCGACCGAAACCTGGACCATGCGCCACCGCCTGCTGCTGACCATCGGCGCGATTCTGGTGGTCTGCCAGCTGATCAGCGTATTTTGGCTATGGCATGAAAGCAAAGAGCAAATCCAGCTGCTGGTTGCCAGCGCCATTGAGGGTCATAACAATCAAAGGCACGTCGAGCATGAGGTACGCGAGGCGGTCGCCAGCCTGCTGATACCCAGCCTGCTGATCATCGGGCTGGCGCTGTATATCAGCCTGGTGGCGGTGAAGAAAATCACCCGTCCGCTATCAAACCTGCAGAGCGAGCTGGAAAGCCGGACGCCGGATAATCTGCAACCCATTATTCTGCAGGAGTCGGTGCCGGAAGTGACCGCAGTGACCATGGCGATTAACCAACTGGTGTCGCGGCTGACCATGACGCTCGATCGCGAGCGTCTGTTTACCGCCGACGTCGCCCACGAACTGCGTACCCCTCTTGCCGGGCTGCGCCTGCATCTGGAACTGCTGGCGAAGGTTCACGGCGTCAGCGTTGATCCCTTAATTCAACGTCTCGATCAGATGACCAACAGCATTTCTCAGCTGCTACAACTGGCGCGCGTTGGGCAGTCGTTTTCCGCCGGGAGTTACCAGCAGGTTCATTTGGGCGAAGATGTGGTTGAGCCCCTGCAGGATGAGCTGAAAACAATGCTCGAAGCGCGCCAGCAGACCCTGGAGATAGAAAGCGGCGCAGGCGAGGATCTCATTTCCGGAGATGCGACGCTGGCGCGGGTGATTTTACGCAATCTGGTGGAGAATGCGCACCGCTATAGCCCCGCGGGGTCGAAGATTAAGATTTCGGTAAAACCGGGAAATACGCCGATTCTGGCAGTAGAAGATGAAGGGCCGGGCATTGATGAGGCCAAGAGCGGCGAACTGAGTAAAGCATTTGTCCGCATGGACAGCCGCTATGGCGGAATAGGCCTCGGTTTAAGCATTGTCACCCGCATCGCTCAACTTCACGATGCGCAATTCTTTTTGCATAACCGCCAGCCCGGGCCGGGCGTCCGAGCCTGGGTGCTGTTCCCGCGCAGTTCGCGTCAGAAGGTTAATACCCATTGATGGAAGAAGGCGACCACAATCACAAAGGCGGTCGCAATGGCCAGATATTCACGGTTAGTCAGTTTTTGCATGGCGCTATCCTCATTAAACTGAGGATAGTTTGGCTGAAGAAAATTAAGCCAACATTAAGATCCTAAGATAATAGCGTGACGGCAATTGCAAATTACGCATTGCCGTCATTTTTTAACCGTTCCCCGTATCGCCCTCACGATGCCGCAATAAACAGTTCGCGTAGCTGATGCAATTGATCGCGAATCTGTGCCGCTTCCTCAAACTCAAGGTTCTGCGCGTGCTGCATCATTTGCCCTTCCAGCTCGTGGATCTTCTGCTGCAGCGCTTTCGGCGTCAGTTCGACGCTATCGGCTTCCACCGGAGAACGGGCTTTACCGCGGCCTTTGGCTTTGGTCTTCGCGATGTTCTGACCCAGCGCCAGAATATCGACCACTTTCTTATTAAGCCCCTGCGGCACAATACCGTGCTCTTCGTTATAACGCTGCTGCTTCTCGCGGCGGCGTTCGGTTTCACCGATCGCCTTCGCCATCGATGGCGTGATTTTATCGCCGTAAAGGATCGCCTTGCCGTTAACGTTACGCGCCGCGCGGCCGATGGTCTGGATAAGCGATCGCTCGGAACGCAGGAAGCCCTCTTTATCGGCATCAAGTATCGCCACCAGCGATACTTCCGGCATATCCAGCCCTTCGCGCAGCAGGTTGATACCCACCAGCACGTCGAACTCGCCAAGACGAAGATCGCGAATAATTTCCATGCGCTCGACGGTATCGATATCGGAGTGCAGATAGCGCACCCGCTCGCCGTGCTCTTCCAGGTATTCGGTTAAATCTTCCGCCATGCGTTTGGTCAGCGTCGTCACCAGTACGCGCTCATTAATCGCCGCACGGGTACGGATTTCTGATAACAGATCGTCGACCTGCGTCGCCACCGGACGCACCTCGATGACCGGATCCAGCAGCCCGGTTGGGCGGACGACCTGATCTACCACCTCATCGCCGGATTTTTCCAGCTCATAGGCGCCCGGCGTCGCCGAAACGTAGATAGTCTGCGGCGCCAGCGCTTCAAACTCTTCGAACTTCATCGGCCGGTTATCCAACGCCGACGGCAGGCGGAAGCCATATTCCACCAGCGTCTCTTTACGCGCCCGGTCGCCGCGGTACATACCGCCGATTTGCGGGATAGTCACGTGCGATTCATCGATAACCAGCAGGCCATCCGCCGGCAGGTAGTCGAACAGCGTCGGCGGCGGCTCGCCCGGCCCGCGGCCGGAGAGAAAGCGCGAGTAGTTCTCAATTCCCGAGCAGTAGCCCAGCTCGTTCATCATCTCGAGGTCGAACTGAGTGCGCTGGCTCAGCCGCTGCTCTTCAAGCAGTTTGTTGTTCGCCAGCAGTACCTTGCGGCGGTCAGCGAGCTCGTCTTTGATCTCTTCCATCGCCTGAACGATACGCTCGCGCGGCGTAACGTAGTGGGTTTTCGGATAGATGGTATAGCGTGGAATGGACGATTCAACGTGGCCGGTCAGCGGGTCAAACAGCGATAGCCGTTCGACCTCTTCGTCAAACAGTTCAATACGCAGCGCGATATCATCGGATTCCGCCGGGAAGACATCGATAACCTCGCCGCGCACGCGGAAAGTGCCGCGCTGGAAGGCCTGATCGTTGCGGGTGTATTGCAGTTCGGCCAGCCGGCGCAGGATCGCCCGCTGATCGATCAGCATGCCGGTGGTCAGGTGCAGCATCATCTTCAGATACAGATCCGGATCGCCAAGACCGTAGATGGCGGAAACCGAAGCCACCACCACCACGTCGCGCCGTTCGAGCAGCGCTTTGGTGGCCGACAGACGCATCTGCTCAATGTGTTCGTTCACCGAGGCGTCTTTTTCGATAAAGGTATCCGAGCTCGGAACGTAGGCTTCAGGCTGATAATAATCGTAATAGGAGACAAAATACTCCACCGCATTCTCGGGAAAGAACTCTTTCATCTCGCCATACAGCTGCGCCGCCAGGGTTTTGTTCGGCGCCAGCACCATCGTCGGGCGCTGTAAATCAGCGATAACGTTGGCGATGGTGAAGGTTTTCCCCGAACCGGTTACCCCAAGCAGGGTCTGATGCGCAAGGCCATCTTCCAGCCCCTCTTCCAGGCGGCGGATGGCTTCGGGCTGATCGCCGGAAGGACGGAATGCGGAGTGCAGCTTGAACGGTTTGCTCATATTTCAGGACCTGAAGATGGGATTGGCCAGCAGGTGTTTAATTCTACCCTTCAGTTTGACTTTTGCCAATAAATAATACTGGATATAAAAACAGTATCGCATTATTGTATGGCGGTAAACGGACGCGTTGTACTCTGACGGCGGGCGTAAAATGCGCGCTTTGCGGAATAATCCACCAGCCTGTGTGGTTATCCCCAGAAACATTTATCATTTAACATTTGTCAAGCAAGGTAATGAATCTTTTATGGCAGCCGGTGACACTTTTCTGACAGCCATTGCTTTTATTTAACTTGCTGAAATAAAACATAATTTACCAAAAGACGGGTTTCGCGCCAATTTGCTCGCAGGCCGCGTACTCTCTAGCTTACCGCAAGTTTTCTAACTCTAATACACAAGGTTATCCACAGGAATAGTGGATAACTGTCTGCAGGCCGCGAGGTCTGCCACCCGGCAGAAAAGTCTCATCGGACCAAAGCCCGCGACTAAAAAAAATTATCGAATTTTTTTTGATATTTATCAGCTAAAGACGGCTGGATTTTTTGCGTTTTCTGGACCACATTTCATCGTCCTGTCAACAAAAAATAGAGCCGTCTCGCAGGCTTATGCGGGATTATTGCAGTGGGCTCAGATCCAGGTACTGCGCGAGATCCTTACGCTGCGATGCGTCGGCAAGCCAGGGAATTTCCCCCAGCAGCGGCGCTGGCAATACCCGCATTAAGGTTTGCAGATATTCGCGATGGCGTTTACCCGGCGGCTGGATATCGTTGGCGATCCAGCCCACCAGCGGCAGCCCTGCCTTGCGTACCGCCTGGGCGGTGAGCATCGCGTGATTGATACAGCCAAGTTTAACGCCGACGACTAAAATCACCGGCAGTTGTTCCTGCTGCGCCCAGTCGGCGAAGGTCAGGGTTTCCGAGAGCGGCGTAAACCAGCCGCCCGCCCCTTCCACCAGCACCCAATCGGCCAGGCGTTCCAGCTCGCGTAAGCCGCAGGAAAGCGTGGTCGCGGCGATTGGTCGTCCTTCATCGGCGCTAATAATATGCGGCGAGGTCGGCTCGGCAAAGGTATAAGGGTTAACCTGTTCATAGCGCAGCGCTACCCGGCTATTGCGCTGCAGGGCCAGCGCATCTTCATTGCGTAACCCGTGTGCGGTCAGGTCGCTACCGGAAGCCACCGGCTTATAGCCCGCGGTGTTAAATCCCAGCTGATTCGCCGCCTGCAGCAGCGCGCTGCTGGCGACCGTTTTACCGACTTCAGTATCGGTTCCGGTAACGAAGAAACGTTTAGTCACGTTCAATGACTCCTGTAAAAAGATGATACGTCAGCGGGCACTGGCCCTGCTGTTGCGGCCAGGCCAGCTGCAGTTCGCGCAGCTTGCCGCGGCTAAGCGGCGCAGACGACCGCCCCTGGTGTAAATGGGTGGCGCCAATGCCCTTTAGCGAGCGCATGGCGCTTAACGCGTCGGCGAACGGTAAGCTAATCTGATGCACGACGCCTTCGGCGCGCAGGCCGCTCAGCGCCGCCCTTACCGCCTGTTCGCTGAGAAAACGGTTAGCATGGGGATGGTCGTCGACCGCCCGCCACGCTTGATTGAGTTCCGGTAGCGATCCGGCGAGCAACGTGGTGAACGCTACTCGCCCGCCGGGCCGCACCACCCGGTACAGCTCGCCGATTGCCGCGCTTAGCTCGTCACACCACTGCACCGCCAGGTTACTCCATGCCAGATCGAAGCAGGCATCCGGCAGCGGCAGCGCTTCGATATCGCCCTGCAGATAATGCTGCGCGGCGTCGTTGCGTTGCGCCTGCGCCAGCATCCCGGCGGAGAGATCCAGCGCGGTAACTTCGCTTCCCGCTTCGCGCCAGTAACGGCTCATGCTGCCGGGGCCGCAGCCGGCATCGAGCACCCGGGAAAAATCGCTCCGCGCCAACTGGCGCAGCAGCAATTCAGCGCTGCGGCGCTGCAGCTCATCATGTTGCGTATAGCCGCTGGCCGCCCGACCAAACGCCGCGGCGACCGCCAGCTTATTCACCGTGGTCATGCAGCACCTCCAGTAAACGAGCAATGTCCTCAGCCTGATGAGCGGCAGTCAGAGTCAGGCGCAGGCGAGCGCCGCCGACGGGAACCGTCGGCGGGCGAATAGCGGTAGCCCAACAGCCGGCCCCGCGTAGGCTGGAGGCCAGGGCCAGCGCTCGCGCGTTGTCGCCGACAATCAGCGGCTGAATCGCGCTCCGGGAATCGGTCAGCCCCAGCGCAACATCGCCCATTCCTGCGCGGAACTGACGGATGCGGGCGCTCAAGATTTCCCGCCGCTGCTGGCCCTCATCGCTGCGAATGACCCGCAGGGCCGCGCTCAGCGCCACCGCCTGCGCCGGCGGCATCGCGGTGCTGTAGATAAGATGACGGGCAAACTGCAGCAGATAGTCGGCCATCGATTCATTGCACAGTACCGCCGCGCCGCTTACCCCAAACGCCTTGCCGAAGGTGACTACCAGCAGCTCCGGACGAACCGCCTGCGTATGACAGCTTCCGCGCCCTTCATCGCCAATCGCCCCGATTCCGTGAGCATCATCAACCAGTAATAATGCTCCGGCGCTGCGGGCTGCCGCCTGAATGTCAGCCAGCGGCGCGCTGTCGCCGTCCATGCTGAAAATCCCTTCGGTAACGACTAACTGCTGGCCGTCCAGCGGTTTCGCCAGCAGTTGAGCGAGCTGTTGCGGGTCATTGTGGGTAAAGCGGCGCAGCTGCGCCGGGCTGAGGCTTGCCGCCTCCAGCAGGGAGGCATGGCTCAGGCGATCGGCCACAATCCGATCGTCTTTTTCCGCCAGCGCGGCAATCAACGCCTGATTCGCGGCAAAGCCGGAGATAAACAGCAACGCGCGCGGATAGCCCAGCCAGTCGGCAAGTTCCTCTTCCAGCACGCGATGCGCCTCGCTATAGCCGCTAACGTGGCCCGACCCGCCGGAACCGACGCCATAACGTTCCGCTCCCTGCTGCCAGGCGGCGATAATCTCGCCATGCTGGCTCAGGCCGAGGTAGTCATTACTGGAGAAGTTGAGCCAGCGCTCCCCTTCACGCTCCAGCCAGCGTCCGGCGCCGTGGCTTACCGGTAGGCGGCGGCGGAAAGCCTCCGCCGCCCGCCGTTCATCCAGCGCTCGATCGATTCGTTGCTGCCAACTCATAGCGCCGCCGCGTTGTAGTATTCCTCTGTGTCCGGGGTGAGTAAGGCCTGCTCCAGGCGCTGCTGCTGCTCATTATCGCCTTCCAGCACCGCCGTCTGCTGCGGATTGATCCCCAGCTTGCGGAACAGCTGCAGGTCTTTATCTTCTTCCGGGTTAGGCGTCGTCAGTAGCTTGCAGCCATAGAAAATCGAGTTCGCCCCGGCCATAAAGCACATCGCCTGAGTCTGCTCGTTCATCTGCTCGCGCCCGGCGGAGAGACGCACGTAGGAGGTAGGCATCATGATGCGCGCAATAGCGATCGTGCGGATGAAATCGAAGGCGTCGACATCGTCGTTATCCGCCAGCGGCGTACCCTTGACCTTCACCAGCATATTGATGGGCACGCTTTCCGGCGGCGTTGGCAGATTGGCCAACTGCAGCAGCAGCCCGGCGCGATCGTTCACGGTTTCCCCCAACCCGACGATGCCGCCGGAGCACACTTTAATCCCGGCATCGCGCACCTTATCCAGCGTATCCAGACGCTCCTGATAGGTACGGGTGGTGATGATGTTGCCGTAAAATTCCGGTGAGGTGTCGAGGTTATGGTTGTAGTAATCAAGCCCCGCGCCGGCCAGACGCTGCGCCTGACTATCGGTAAGGGTACCGAGCGTCATACAGGACTCCAGCCCCAGCGCCTTGACGCCTTTGACCATCTGTTCCAGGTACGGCATATCGCGGTCGTTGGGGTTCTTCCACGCCGCGCCCATGCAGAAACGGGTCGAGCCGGCGTTTTTCGCCTGACGCGCCGATTCCAGCACCTGCTCGACTTCCATCAGGCGCTCGGATTCAAGGCCGGTTTTGTAGCGTGCGCTTTGCGGGCAATATTTACAATCTTCCGGACAAGCGCCGGTTTTAATCGATAGCAACGTACTGACCTGCACCTGACGCGGGTCAAAATGCTGACGGTGGATTTGCTGCGCTTCAAATAGCAGATCGATGAGCGGTTTATTAAATAACTCAGTTACTTGCGACATTGTCCAACGTGCGTGGTGAGCCATTAGCCTCTCCAAAGGGTTTTGTTAATTTACGGTTCGGTTTATACTCGTAAACCTAAATGTTTTCAAAATGGTTTACAAGTCGCTTATGACACTGGACGATCTCGCCTTCGATCGGCGCCACATCTGGCACCCCTACACCTCTATGACTTCCCCCCTGCCGGTCTACCCGGTGGTTTCCGCCCACGGTTGCGAGCTGTCCCTCGCCGGCGGCGAACAGCTGGTTGACGGCATGTCCTCCTGGTGGGCGGCGATCCACGGCTACAATCACCCGCGCCTGAATGCGGCGATGAAAGCGCAGATCGACCAGATGTCGCACGTGATGTTCGGCGGGATCACCCATCCGTCGGCGGTGGCGCTCTGCCGCCAGCTGGTGGCGATGACGCCGGAATCGCTGGAGTGCGTTTTCCTCGCCGATTCCGGTTCGGTGGCGGTAGAAGTGGCGATGAAAATGGCGCTGCAGTACTGGCAGGCTAAAGGCCAACCGCGCCGTCGTTTCCTGACATTCCGCAACGGCTATCACGGTGACACCTTCGGCGCGATGTCGGTCTGCGATCCGCAGAACTCGATGCACAGCCTGTGGCAGGGCTATCTGCCGGATAACCTGTTTGCCCCCGCGCCGCAAAGCCGCTTCGACGGCGAGTGGGATGAGATGGATATGGTGCCGTTTGCCCGCCTGATGGCCGCGCATCGCCACGAAATCGCCGCGGTGATCCTCGAACCGGTAGTCCAGGGCGCCGGCGGGATGCGCATGTACCATCCGGAGTGGCTAAAGCGAGTGCGTAAAATGTGCGACCGGGAAGGGATTTTGCTGATCGCCGATGAGATTGCCACCGGCTTTGGCCGTACCGGCAAACTGTTCGCCTGCGAGCATGCCGGTATCTCCGCCGATATTCTGTGTCTGGGTAAAGCGCTGACCGGCGGTACCATGACCCTTTCCGCCGCCATCACCACCCGAACGGTAGCTGAAACCATCAGCGATGGCGAAGCCGGCTGCTTTATGCACGGCCCCACCTTTATGGGCAATCCGCTGGCCTGCGCGGTGGCAAGCGAAAGCCTGCGCCTGCTGGAGAGCGGCGAATGGCAACAGCAGGTAGCGGCGATTGAAGCCCAGCTGAAGGCCGAGCTGGCTCCGGCGCGCGAGTCAGAATGGGTCGCCGACGTGCGCGTACTCGGCGCGATTGGCGTGGTTGAAACCCGTCATCCGGTCAACATGGCCGCTCTGCAGCGCTTTTTCGTTGAGCAAGGGGTATGGATCCGCCCGTTTGGCCGCCTGATTTACCTGATGCCGCCGTATATCATCAGCCCACAACAGCTGACTCGCCTGACCCGAGTGGTCAATATGGCGGTACAAGAAGAAACATTTTTTAGCGAATAAACAGCGGAATTGCGCTGTCGGGACGGCTACACTTCTTTGTTAATCAGCGCATTATCAATGAGGATGAAGCATGAAACTGACCAGTCACGATCTGCAAGACGGCGGCAAGCTGCCTAATCGTCACGTATTCAACGGTATGGGATACGATGGCGATAATCTTTCGCCGCATCTGATGTGGGACGACGTTCCCGCAGGAACCAAAAGCTTTGTCGTCACCTGCTACGACCCGGATGCGCCGACCGGTTCCGGCTGGTGGCACTGGGTGGTAGCCAACCTGCCTGCCGATACCCGGGTTTTACCGCAGGGGGCCGGTTCCGGTCAGGCGGAGCTACCGGAAGAGGCCATTCAGACCCGCACCGATTTTGGTAAGGCCGGCTACGGCGGCGCGGCGCCGCCGAAGGGGGAAACCCACCGCTACATTTTTACCGTACACGCGTTGGATATCGATAAGATTGATATCGACGCCGAGGCGAGCGGCGCGATGGTCGGCTTTAATGTCCATTTCCATTCGCTCGCCAGCGCTTCCATCACCGCCCTGTTCAGTTAATTATCCCCCCGGATAGCGGCTTGCGCCTTATCCGGGCTACTCGCTATGGTCAGTGCCATTTGTAGCCCCGGTAAGCGCAGCGCCACCGGGGAGATTGACCTTACTGTTCCGTGGCCACCTGCAGCGCGGTTTTACGCACGCGCGCGTACCACACCACCGTCAGCAGCCCCAGCCACACCAGCCCGGCTAACAGCGCCACGCGCGTCTCTTCCACCATTCCCAACACGGCGATTACCAGCCCCATAAACAGTAGCGTCAACAGCGGGCCAACCGGCCAGAAGGGGATCGGGAATTCGATCTTACTGCGCTCTTCAGCCGACAACCCGCGGCGCATCGAGAAATGAGAGAGCAGGATCATCAGCCACACCCAGACGGTGGCGAACGCCGCCAGCGAGGCAATCAATACAAATACCTGTTCCGGCATCAGATAGTTAAGCACCACCGCCACCAGCAGCGCCACGCCCATCACCACGACCGTCATCCAGGGTACGCCGTTGCTGGCGATCCGCTGGAAGCACTTCGGCGCCAGCCCCTCTTTCGACATACCGTACATCATGCGTCCGGCGCCAAAAATATCGCTGTTAATCGCCGAGATACTGGCGCTAATCACGATGATATTCAGCACGGTCGCCGCCGCCGGGATCCCGAGACCATCGAAGATCAGCACAAACGGACTGCCCTGCTCGCCAAAACTATTCCACGGGAAGATCGCCATCAGCACCGCCAGGGTGCAGACGTAAAACAGAATAATACGCAGCGGAATGGTGTTGATGGCCTGCGGGATGACCTTCTTCGGGTTCTGCGCTTCCGCCGCGGTGACGCCGATAATTTCCACGCCGCCGAAAGCGAACATCACGATGCCAAGCGAGGCGATGATCCCCTGCCAGCCATTTGGCGCAAAGCCCCCGTGGCTCCACAGATTTTCCAGCCCGGTGGCCGGGAAACTATGGCCAAAGCCAAAGAAGATGATCCCTGCGCCCGCCGCCATCATGGCGATAATCGCCACCACTTTAATCAGCGACAGCCAGAACTCCATCTCGCCGAACACCCGCACGTTGCACAGGTTCATCGCGCCAATAAAGAAGATGATGCTAAGGATCCAGATCCAGCGCGGCACATCGGGATACCACAACCCCATATAGATACCGAATGCGGTGACGTCGGCCAGCGCCACGATCACCATTTCAAAGGTGTAGGTCCAGCCGGTAATAAATCCGGCCAGCGGCCCAAGGTACTGGCGAGCGTAGCTGCCGAAGGAGCCGGAAACCGGATTGCGCACCGCCATTTCACCCAGCGCGCGCATGACCATAAAGACCGCCGCGCCGCCGATCAGATAGGCCAGCAGCACCGCCGGACCCGCCGCCTTAATGGCGGAGGCCGAACCGTAGAACAGCCCGGTGCCGATAGCGGAACCGAGCGCAATAAAACGAATGTGTCGGGCATTCAGCCCGCGCAGCAGATGCGGTTTGTGTTGTTGTTGCATATACAGGTGTCCTGGTTTTTTTATATGACGACAAATATGCGATGTAGGACGGTCGGGGGGATGACATCCCCCCGACGCGGGTACAGAGAACAACGGTGATTAATTCAGGCCAGGCAATACGGCAGGCAGCAGACGCGTCAGGTGACGTGCGGCCAAAAGCTCGGTGGCATTTTCAATATCAGGAGCGAAGAAACGGTCTTGGGTATAATGCGGCACGCGTTCGCGCAGCAGATGACGCGCCTCTTCCAGCAGCGGACTGGTGGTCAGCCCTTCGCGCATATCCAGCCCCTGCGCCGCCGCCAGCCACTCGACGGCCAGCACCCCACGGGTGTTTTCCGCCATCGCCCACAGGCGACGACCGGCAGCCGGCGCCATGGAAACATGGTCTTCCTGGTTCGCGGATGTTGGCAGGCTGTCAACGCTATGCGGGTGCGACAGCGCTTTGTTTTCACTGGCCAAAGCCGCCGCCGTGACCTGAGCAATCATAAAGCCGGAGTTGACGCCGCCATTTTTGACGAGGAACGGCGGCAGCTGCGACATATGGCTGTCCATCATCAGCGCGATACGGCGCTCGGAGAGCGAGCCGATTTCCGCGATCGCCAGCGCGATATTATCCGCCGCCATCGCTACCGGTTCGGCATGGAAGTTACCGCCGGAGATGACGTCATTTTCGGCGGCAAAGACCAGCGGGTTATCGGAGACCGCGTTCGCTTCGGCTAACAACACCTCAGCCGCCTGACGAATCTGCGTCAGGCAGGCGCCCATCACCTGCGGCTGACAGCGCAGAGAGTACGGATCCTGCACCTTGGCGCAGTTATGGTGCGACTGCGAAATCGCGCTGTCATCGGTCAACAGATGGCGATAGAGCGCCGCCGCATCAATCTGGCCACGCTGGCCGCGCACCTCGTGAATACGTGCATCGAACGGTCGACGCGAACCCAGCGCCGCTTCGGTGGTTAACGCTCCGCAAACGACCGCGGAGGCGAACAGATCTTCGGCTTCGAACAGGCCGCGCAGCGCAAAAGCCGTCGACGCCTGGGTGCCGTTCAGCAGCGCCAGACCTTCTTTCGCCGCCAGGGTAATCGGCTCCAGCCCTGCCTGACGTAACGCTTCCGTCGCCGGCAGCCATTCGCCGCCGCGTACCCGCGCTTTGCCTTCGCCAAGCAGCGTCAGCGACATATGCGCCAGCGGCGCGAGGTCGCCGGAGGCGCCGACGGAACCTTTCGCCGGGATCCACGGCGTCACGCCGGCATTGACCAGGCCAATCAGCGCCTGGATCACGCTCAAGCGGATCCCGGAGAAGCCGCGGGACAGGCTGTTAATCTTCAGCACCATAATCAGGCGCGCCAGGTCATCGTCCAGCGGCTCGCCAACGCCCGCCGCATGGGATAACACCAGCGAACGCTGCAGATTCTCCAGATCTTCCGTCGAGATACGGGTCTGCGCCAGCAGGCCAAAACCGGTGTTAATACCGTAGGCGGTCCGCCCTTCGGCAAGGATGGCGTTAACGCAGGCCACGCTCTCATCGATTGCCGCAAACGCGCTGCTATCGAGGGTAATGTTCAGCGGGTGGCTGTAAACGTCGCGGAGCTGCGACAGGCTCAGTTGCCCCGGAATTAGCGTTAAAGATTTCATTTAGCGTTCCCCTGCGTTGCCGCAACCATCGGAAGATTCAGACCCTGTTCCGCCGCACATTCAATGGCGATATCGTAACCCGCATCGGCATGACGCATCACGCCGGTCGCCGGATCGTTATGCAGGACGCGAGCGATACGCGCTGCCGCTTCATCGGTACCATCACAGACGATAACCATCCCGGAGTGCTGCGAGAAGCCCATGCCTACGCCGCCGCCGTGGTGCAACGACACCCAGGTCGCGCCGCTGGCGGTGTTAAGCAGTGCGTTGAGCAGCGGCCAGTCGGATACCGCATCCGAGCCGTCGCGCATGGCTTCGGTTTCGCGGTTCGGGCTGGCGACGGAGCCGGAATCAAGGTGATCGCGGCCAATCACGATCGGCGCGGAGACTTCGCCGCTACGCACCATTTCGTTAAAGGCCAGCCCCAGCTTCTGCCGCCACTCCAGACCTACCCAGCAGATACGCGCTGGCAGTCCCTGGAAGCTGATGCGCTCGCGCGCCATATCCAGCCAGTGGTGCAGATGCTTATCATCTTTAATGATCTCTTTCACTTTCGCGTCGGTTTTGTAGATATCCTGCGGATCGCCGGACAGCGCCACCCAACGGAACGGGCCGATACCACGGCAGAACAGCGGGCGGATATACGCCGGCACGAAGCCCGGGAAATCGAAGGCGTTGCTGACGCCCATTTCCTGCGCCATCTGGCGGATGTTGTTGCCGTAGTCGAAGGTCGGTACGCCCATTTCATTAAAGGCCAACATCGCCTGAACGTGGTCGGCCATCGAGCGTTTGGCCGCCAAAATAGTGCCCTGCGGATCGGATTCGGCTTTCTGCTGATACTCTTCCCAGCTCCAGCCTTTCGGCAGATAGCCGTGCAGCGGGTCGTGGGCGCTGGTCTGGTCGGTGACCATATCCGGGCGCACGCCGCGTTTCACCAGTTCCGGAACGATATCCGCGGCGTTGCCGCACAGCGCGATGGAGATAGCGCGGCCTTCGGCGGTATATTTTTTGATGCGCGCCAGGGCGTCATCCAGAGAAGTGGCCTGTTCATCCACGTAGCGGGTACGCAGACGGAAATCGATGCGGCTCTGCTGACATTCAATGTTCAGCGAGCAGGCGCCTGCCAGCGTCGCGGCCAGCGGCTGCGCGCCGCCCATACCGCCCAGACCGGCGGTTAACACCCAGCGGCCTTTCAGGCTGCCCTGATAGTGCTGGCGACCGGCTTCGACGAAGGTTTCATAGGTGCCCTGCACGATGCCCTGGCTACCGATGTAGATCCAGCTGCCGGCGGTCATCTGGCCGTACATCGCCAGCCCTTTGGCATCCAGTTCGTTGAAGTGTTCCCAGGTGGCCCAGTGCGGGACCAGGTTGGAGTTAGCGATCAGCACGCGCGGCGAGTTTTCATGCGTTTTAAATACGCCGACCGGTTTGCCGGACTGCACCAGCAGGGTCTCGTCGCTTTCCAGGTTTTTCAGCGCCTTCACGATAGCGTCATAGCATTCCCAGTTGCGCGCAGCGCGACCGATACCGCCATAGACCACCAGCTCATGCGGGTTTTCGGCGACATCGGGATCGAGGTTGTTCATTAACATACGCAGCGGCGCTTCGGTCAACCAGCTCTTGGCGGTAAGCGTCGTGCCTCTCGGGGCACGTACGTCCAGCTGGCGATATTTGCTTTGCGACATCGGGGTTTCTCCTGACAATTAACGTTGTGTACGTAGATACATATACTTGTCTATACAACTCTACGCAAGCCAGGATTTAACAGAAATGATACAATTTTGTTATATTGCGTCAGCAATCACGTTTTGCTGACGCCAGGGAGAATTACGAGCTGAAATGGCCCTGCAGCCGGTAGCGCGCGCCGGGGAACAGCAGGCGAGCGTGTGAGACAATATGCGTCGTCGACCAGGTTCGGCGGCGAATAAGCAGACAGGGATCGTGCGGCATGATGCGCAGCAGCGCGCACTCTTCTGACGTCGCCTGCACCGCCTCGACGATATGTTCGCCTTCGGTTAACGGCGCGATGAGCGATAGATAATCATGCGGCGTGGTGGCGGTGTAATCCTGTAGTAGATAGTCCGGCACCACCGCGGCATTGACGCAGCGATCTTCGATTTGTACCGGGACCTCGTTTTCGAAATGCACCATCAGCGAATGGAAGATACGCGTGCCTTCGGCGACGTTGAGCGCCTCCGCCTGGATAACATCCGCTTCGGTCTCCTCTAAAAGCAGCACCTCGCAGCGGTGCTGGTGACGGCGGGAGGCAATCTCATCGGCTATGCTGCGCACTTCAAACAGCGCCGACTGCCCTTTCGGCTCAGCGACGAAGGTACCGACTCCCTGTAGCCTCACCAGCAAGCCTTCATCCGTCAGCTCGCGCAGCGCGCGGTTGATGGTCATGCGGCTGAAGCCGAACTGGGCGACCAGTTCAGCCTCCGAGGGAATTCGGTCGTGCGGACGCCACTCGCCGCGGTGGATCTTTTCGCTGATCGCCTGCTTCACCTTTTCATAGAAAGGCGCGGGCGCGGAGCGAGGTTGTTGTGCAAACATGGCCTGGCTTTCCTTATGCGTAATAAGCGGAGCGGCGAAACGAAAATAATAGCGCGGATCGCTAGCGCCACCAATGGGCGATTTGCCATGCCAGACGGGCCGCCGCGCGGGCGCCCTGTCCGTCGATGTCAAATTGCGGATTAAACTCGACCAAATCCACCGCCTGTAGCTTACCGCTGCGGCACAACGGCTCTACGATCCGCAGCAGGGTCGCCAGCGGCACGCCCAGCGCCGCCGGCGCGGAAACCGCCGGCATTTCGCGCGCCGGCAGCACGTCGAGATCGATAGTCAGATACAGACGGTCGAATTGCGCGATATTGCGCTCAAGCTCCGGCAACACGCGAGTTTCGAAGGCCTCCAGCACCTCCAGATCCTCAACGATAGCCACCTGGCGGCGCGCCGCTTCATCCCACAGCGCCTGGGTGTTCGCCGCCCGGCTCACGCCGATGCAGGTATAGTGAAAACCTCGCTGCTGCGCCTCGCACTCCAGCGCCAGCTGGCGGAACGGCGTCCCGGAGCTGGCGCATTCGGCAAAGCGTAAATCCAGATGCGCGTCGAGATTAATAATGCCCACGTTTTCACCCGGGAAGGCATCCAGTACCCCAGCGCCGTGGCCGAAGGCCGTCTCGTGGCCGCCGCCCAGCACCAGCGTGCGTTTGCCGGCGCGTTGACAGGCGGCCACCGCCTCGCGCAGCGCCTGATGCGCGGCTTCTAACTGTTCACCGTCGACGCTAATCGTGCCCATATCCACGCAGCGGTCATGGCCCTGATGGCTGGCCATATTGGCCAACGCCCGGCGTAGCGTTTCCGGACCATGTCCGGCGCCGGTACGACCTTTATTACGCCGTACGCCTTCGTCGCAGGCGAAGCCGAGCAGCGCGATATCGCCGGGCATCTCCTGCGGCGCGAAGCGTTCCGCGCGGGCGATGGTCTGGAACAGGCGCAGCGCATTGGGCGCTTCCGCGCTATCATCACGCCCCTGCCAAAGGTTGGCGGGCGTAGCTTGCCACAGCATCATTGCAGTTCTCCTCGTACCACGCGCCCCCAGAGCGGCGCGCGCCCCGGCTCATACACCATCTCGACCGGATGTTCTGCATCCCAGATAGCGAAGTTTGCGACAAAGCCCGCCGCCAGCTGACCATGACTCTCCTGTCGCCCCAGCGCCCGCGCGGCATGGCGAGTCACCCCGGCCCAGGCCTCCTCCGGCGTTAAACCAAACTTGACGCAGGCCATGTTCATCGCCAGATGCAGGCTAGCGAAGGGGCTGGTGCCCGGGTTGAAATCGGTCGCCACCGCCATCGGCACCTGGTACTTGCGCAGCAGTTCCACCGGCGGTTTGCGGGTTTCGTTAAGGAAGTAAAACGCGCCGGGGAGCAGGGCTGCCACGGTGCCGCTTTCGCGCATCGCCGCCACGCCCTCTTCCGTCAGATACTCGATATGGTCGGCGGAAAGCCCGTGATAGCGGCTCACCAGCTGAGCGCCGCCCAACGACGAGAGCTGCTCAACGTGGCCTTTTACCGGAATGCCCAGCGCCTGCGCGGCCTGAAAGACGCGCTCGGTTTGCTGTGGGCTGAAGCCGACGTTTTCACAGAAGACGTCAACGCTTTCAAACAGTCCCTCTTGCCACAGCGTCGGCAGTATGGTCTCGCAGACCAGCGAGATATAGCCATCGGCGTCGCCATGATATTCCGGCGGCGTGGCGTGGGCGGAGAGCAGCGTCGCCGACAGTTCTACGCCATTGTCGTCGGCCAGTTGTCGGGCGACCCGCAGCATTTTGCGTTCGTTTTGCAGATCGAGACCGTAGCCTGATTTAATCTCCAGCGTTGTCACCCCTTCACGCAGCAGGCGAGCAAGACGCGGCTGCGCCAGCGCCAGTAGTTCAGCTTCGCTGCTTTCGCGCGTGGCGCGCACGGTGGAGTTAATGCCACCGCCGTTGGCGCTGATGGTTTGATACGACACGCCGTTCAGCCGCTGCTCCCACTCCTGCGCCCGGCTACCGCCAAAAATCAGGTGAGTGTGGCAGTCAATGAGGCCCGGCGTCAGCAGCCGGCCTTCGAGGTCGATTCGACGCCCCGCCGGGGCATCAGCATCGTCGACGATCGCCTCAATGCGGCCGTTACGCACCAGCAGCGCATGGCGCTCCAGCAGGCCGTACGGTTGGGAATAATCAGGGTTCAGGGTGGCGAGACGCGCGTTTCGCCAGATAACGAGTTCAGAGGTGGCTTCAGTCATAGCGTTCAACTTGTCATGGGTTGTATAGACATTTATTTTCATAACGCCGGTAATGTCAATAAAAGCGCGGGTAAATGTTATTTTTTTGTGACTACAGACGTTCCACTGTCACCAGGTATTGCGTAAAGAAGTGAAGTTTTTGAACTGGCATCTTCCCGTTTCGTTCAAGTTAGTATAAAACAGCAGGTTTTAAAGGACTTATACCCTGTCGCGCACAAAGGGTATGTAACTTTGCATATTATCGCCCGGAGCAACATGAACACATATTCCGTTTCCCGTCTGGCGCTGGCGCTGGCCTTCGGCGTGACGCTGTCCGCCTGTAGCTCGACGCCTGCCGATCAAAAGCCCTCAACGCAGACTGCACCGGGCAATACCGCACGGCCAATTCTTAGCGCCGATGAAGCGAAAAACTTCACTCAGGCAGCTTATTTCCAGTCGCTGACGCCGAATGCCGCCGCGTGGACGCCATCCGCGATCAGCCTGCCGGCGCAGCCTGATTTCATCGTCGGCCCGGCGGGCGCCCAGGGCGTGACCCACACGACTATTCAGGCCGCGGTCGATGCGGCGATTGCCCGCCACTCCGCGCGTCGCCTGTTCATCGCCGTTATGCCGGGCGAATATGCGGGTACCGTCTATGTGCCTGCCGCGCCAGGCGCGCTGACCATTTATGGTACCGGTGAAAACCCTGCCGACGTCAAAATCAGCGAAGCGATTGATTCCGAAATGGACCGCAATAGCTGGCGTCACCTGGTCAATCCGGGCGGCAAATACATGCCGGGCAAGCCCGCGTGGTATATGTTCGACAGCTGCCAGAGCAAATCCGCCGCCACCGTGGGCGTGATGTGTTCCGCGGTCTTCTGGTCGCAGAACAATGGCCTGCAGCTGCAGAACCTGACTATCGCCAACAATCTCGGCGATAGCGTCGATGCCGGTACCCACCAGGCGGTGGCGTTGCGCAGCGATGGCGACCAGGTGCAGATCAACAAGGTCAACATTCTTGGCCGCCAGAACACCTTCTTTGTGACCAATAGCGGCGTGCAGAACCGTCTGCAGGACAACCGTCAGACCCGCACGCTGGTGACCAATAGCTATATTGAAGGCGATGTGGATATCGTTTCCGGTCGCGGCGCGGTGGTATTCGATAATACCGATTTCCGCGTCGTGAACTCGCGTACGCAGAAAGAAGCCTACGTTTTCGCACCAGCAACGCTGAAAAGCATGACCTACGGCTTCCTGGCGACCAATAGCCGCTTCACCGCGTCCGGCGATAACGTCGCGCAGCTGGGCCGCGCGCTGGACGTCGACGGCAACAGCAATGGCCAGGTGGTGATTCGCGATAGCGTCATCAATGAAGGCTTTAACATTGCTCAACCATGGGCGGCGGCGGTCGGTTCTAACCGCGCTTTCAGCGGTAACGTTGGCGCGCAGGATGATAAAGGCAACCCGCAGCGTAACCTTAACGACAACGGCTTCAACCGCATGTGGGAATATAACAACCGCGGCGTGGGCAGCTTTGTGGTTGCCGCTCCGAAACAGTAATATTATCGGCCCGCGCTCTCCCCAGGCGCGGGCTTTTCTTGTTAACGCATACTCTCACCACAACCCCAATTAATAATTTTCGCCAACGGCGAATAAATCCTCCCGCTCGCGCGTTTACTCCTCAGAACCGACAACGCGATGCTTTATCGCGTCTCTCGCCCTCCAGGAGGTCACCATGAACGCACAAATTTCTCCCATCAGGCGCTTAGTCGTTCCGGCGCTGCTATTTTTGTTATATACCCCGGCGGCGTTGGCCATGGGCGATAACAGCCCGAGCAAACAAACCCCGGATTGCCCGAACGGTCAGGCCTACGACAGCGTGAGCCAAAAATGCGTTCCGCAAAAAACCAGCAGCCTTAGCGATGAAGATAAAACCAATTATGCCTGGCATCTGGCGAAAAAAGGGGAATATCAGACCGCGCTTAACCTGCTGGATACGCTGCACAACGCCAATACGCCTGAGGCGTGGAACTATCGCGGCTACGCCACGCGTAAGCTCGGCAGAACCGATGAAGGAATTGGCTATTATCAGCGGGCGCTGGCGCTGAAACCGGACTACGCGAAAGCCCGCGAATACCTTGGCGAGGCATGGATGGTTAAAGGACGCCCCGATCTGGCTAAGCAGCAGCTGGCGGCGATTGCCGGCATTTGCGGCCAAAGCTGCGAAGAGTACCGCGATCTTCAGTCGGCAATAAACGGACACCCTGAATCCTGATAGTCGTGATTCGCCAGAATCAATAAGGATAAGAACATCGCTAACCGTATCGTTGATAGCCAACTGGCCGCCCATCTTCCTCGCCTGTGGCGCTACGGCCTCGTACTCTCGCACAACCGCGACGTCGCCGAGGAACTGGTGCAGGCCACCTGCCTTCGCGCGCTCGAAAAGAGCGCGCAGTTTACCCCCGGCACCCGCATCGACAGGTGGCTATTTTCCATTTTGCACTCAATCTGGATTTCAGAGCTGCGCGCCCGCCAGGTCCGCCTCGGCCAGGGGTTTGTCGAGTGTGAGGAGCTGGCCGCCCCCGAGCCGGGCGAACAGGACGATACGCGGTGGCGCTATCGGCAACTTATGCTGCGGGTTAATCAACTGCCCGAGGCGCAGCGTAATGCCGTCTTTTTGGTGTATGTCGAGGGGTTTAGTTATCAGGAAGCCGCCGAGACGCTATCGGTACCTATTGGCACCATTATGAGTCGGCTGGCCGCCGCGCGGGAAACGCTGGCCAAAACGCCGGCGATTTCGCCCCCGGCGCAGGAGAAACGCTCATGAACCCTATTCGCTTTTCCCCACCCTGGCAGGACGAGGCCATTGTCGCCTGGCTTGATGGCGAAATGTGCGCGGAGGACGCCCGCCGTTTTAGCGAAACCTTTGCCCGCGACCCGCAGCTCGCCAGCCGCACCGCCACGTTGATGAATAATCATCAGCCTTATCAACATGCTTTCGCCGCCCTGCTTGATGAAGCACCCGTGGCGCGGATGCAGGCGAAACTGGGGCCCTATCTCGCCGCGCCGGAAAGTGAAGCGCAAAATCAGGCGCGCTTCAGCCGCCGCGCGCTGATCGCCGCCTCACTGGGCCTGTTGGTTATTGGTAGCGCAACAAGTTACTTCTGGCGGCCTGCGCCGCAGGAGGACGATGACGAGAATATTCGTCGTCTTGAAGCCCAGTACATGTCGCTATATAGCGCGGAAACCGTGGCCGATGTTGATAATTCACCTGAGATGCTCGACCGTGGCCTGCGTCGTTCGGCGCAGGATACAGGACTGTTGCTAGAACGACGCCAGCTCGCCTTGCCTGAGGCGGAGCTGAAAATGGTCCGTATGCTGCGCTACGAAAGTACCTCCATCACGCAAATTCTCTGGCTGCATACCGGTTACGGCCCGGTCGCGCTTTGTATTTCACCCGCCGCCCGGCAAACCGCCTCGCCGCCGCAAAATGAGCAGCGTCAGGGCATGAACCTGCGCTGGTGGCGCCACGGCGGCTACCAGTTTGCGTTGATCGGCCGTATGCCGACGCCCGCGCTCAACGATGCGGCGCACACCCTGCTGCAGGCGATAGTTTAAGCCTTCGCCTGCGGCACCCAGACCAGTTTGTTAACCGCGAAACCGAGCTCAGCGGCCAGGGCAAGGTACTGTTGTCGGATGTGGGACGGAATATCCGGGGTGCGCGAAAGCAGCCATAAATAGTCGCGGTTAGGCCCACTCACCAGCGCGTATTGATAATCCTCGTCGAGCGCGATCACGTTATATCCGCCATAGAAGGGACCGAAGAACGAGACTTTCAGCGCTGCCGTGGTGGAAGCGCCGGTGAAATAGGCTTTGCCTTCACTTTCGCGCCAGCGGTTGTTTCGCGGATCAAATCCTCGATTAAGTACGCGAATGCCGCCGTCATCACGCATGCTGTAAGTTGCCGTTACCTGCTGCAGACCTCGTTCGAAACGGTTTTCCAGGCGCGCGACTTCATACCAGCGCCCCAGATAGCGGCTGGCGTCAAAGTGGTTTATCGGTTTTACTCCGTGAGGCGGCGTGGGAGTCTTACAGGCGACTAACGCCAGCGATACCGCAACCCCGGTCAGAATTGGCCATAGTTTCATCGCATTCCCTCCTTTTTCTCTTTCCTGGCAGACAAGTATAACCCCGCGCAGAGAGCATTCGTCGTTTTTCAGAGAGATTTACCGCCTGACCTGTACAAGAAAGAAGAAAATAAAAATCATACATATCAACAATATAAACAAAAACACATTAACCCATCGCTAATTTGTACAAATTAATTCGCAGAAATTTGTACAACTTTTCCCTGAGCGTCTATAGTTGACGGGTAGCTCGATTTTACGCGCGCGCTCGGGTCAGCACTCTGCGCCAACGCCGCGGTTATTTTGAGGTGGTTCCTGCTTTACCGTTGCCTGTCCGCAATGTTTTGGCGTAAACGATGTGCAAATCGTTTACGCCAGCGGCTTTTATTTATCGCGTGGGAGATTCAGGGTTATGCATATCAAAAATACGATCCCTGTGCAGTTTATAGCTAACTGCGCATTGCTGAAAAACATTGAAAATAGCTTATTGCAGGAAAATAAAACCGTGGATGACCTTCAATTAATTAGCGAGATTAATCAACGGTTACAAATAGAAAGTAATGAAATCCTTGCCGACCTCTATTTACAGGCGCTGGATATTCTGCGCTGTGGTGTTCATCATTAATCCGTCCATCCGCTTCGTGGAGACCAAAATGTTCAGTAAACACACGCACATTTGTTCCGAACGCTATGACCTGTGGATTGACAACCACTATCTTCTGAGCGGCATCAGCCTCATTCTGCGTACGCTGCCAGAAAGATGCTTCAGTAAAAAACATGTCTTTTTTACCAGCGACAGTTATTTTTCGGTATTACAGCATAAATACAATCGCCGGGAGACGGTTTTTGTTTTATTAACTGAAGGCAACGATCTTAATTTCCTTAGCGAGCTGCCAATGTTACGCATCCCCGCCAGATCGACCCCTGCTGAATTAAAAACATTTCTCAATCAACCGACCCGATATTATAAATCGCATACTTCTCCTGGCGAACTGATACAGTTTACCGAGCGAGAAAAGAAAGTCATTCAGCTCATCAGTAATGGCGAAGCCATTGCCAGTATTGGTCGCTCGCTAAACTTGCATATTAAGACTATTTATCAAATCCGCTTGAATCTGATAAAAAAACTTGGCTGCAGCGGCAGGACAGATTTCTTTAATATCAGCCGTAGCGAAACATTTAAGTCCTGGAGTCAAATCCATCTGTAAGCGCGCGCGGCGTGAGCAAACAGAAACCTGCCTCACTTAAAAGGCAGGTTTTTTTATTCGTTACCGTGGAAGTGAATACTGAAACCCTGTTCCTGCCAGTGGCCCAGCAGCTCCAGTTGCAGCGGCGAAGCGGGCCGCCCGGTCCAGACGAAGATATGTTGCCCAGGAAACAGCTCCGGGCGGGGAGATTCTAACGGTTCCGCCAGCACGTTGACGTGCCAGCCACGCTGAGAAAGGCGCCAGGCTTCCAGCCATAGGCCGGTGCGGTCTTCATTCCCCCACCCCACCAGCAGCGTCTCCTTACCATTTTTTTTACGCGATTCCGCTAAAAACAGCGCCACGCAATCAATCAATATGCCATCCAACATGCTGCTAATGACCATTGAGGTATTTTGATCGAGTTTCAGCCGCTGGCGCACCGGCGCGAACAGGCTATCAAGCAGGGTGTCGACGGGATGCTGATGGCTTAATGCGGTGATTTTGGCGCGGATTTTTGCCGGCTGCATATAGCGCAGGATACTCATCATCTCTTCCTGCAACTGTGCGGATTCGTCACGGGCGGCAGGTAGCTGGCCTTCAAGCAGCGCCTTCACTTTGCCCACTGAAACGCCACGCTCTATCCAGCGCTTAATTTCTTCGATTCGCTGAATATCTTCTTCATCAAACTGACGGTGCCCGCCTTCGCTACGCTGCGGTTTCAGCAAACCATAACGCCGCTGCCAGGCTCGAAGGGTGACCGGATTGATTCCGCAACGCTCGGCTACTTCACCGATACTGTAAAAAGCCATAAGCCGCCTTTTCTCAACCTGATACTTTAGCGCCTAAACTAACGAATTTAGGCATACTGTACAACTCTCTTTTCTTGTACAGATAAAGATATCAGGTTGCAGCTCACAGCTTGCGGGAAAAAGGATGAAAGTGCGTTTACGCTATCTCAGAGTGGATCATATTTTCCCCGGCCAGGCGATAGCCGGCAGGCCACCCAGTCGCGGACTGGCAAACAGATTTCCCTGAAAATGAGAAATACCCGCCGCCTCCAGCCACATCCACTCCTCCGCCTGCTCAACGCCAACCACCGATACGGAAATTTCCAGCGAGTGACAGCATTTAATAATCGCCTGCACGATAGCCTGACGCGGCCCGTCACGATGGATGTTGCGGATCAGCTGCTGATCAATTTTAATTCGATCCGGTTGATAGTGCGCCAGCAGCGATAGCCCGGCAAAACCGGCGCCAAAGTGATCGATAGCGACGCGAATTCCCGCCCCCTTCAATTTGCGTACGGCATCGGTAAACTCATCCATCCGCGAGATCACTTCACGCTCGGTGAATTCAACAATAATCTGTTCCGGGATCAGATCGTTGCGCTGAATTTCCGTTAGCAGGAATGGCACCGCATCCGCCACTTTCACCAGCGTCATCGGCAGCAGATTGATGGTCAGCGTACGTTCACGCAGGCCTAATTTACCGGCAATGGCCAACGCAACCCGTTTACATTGCAAATCCGCGACGTAAACCTCATCGCCGGACAAACCGGCAAAGTAGGCCGCAGGCGGCTCTCCATCAACGGTGCGTAGCAGCGCTTCCCAGGAGACTATTTCACAGGCAAAAGGGTCAACCACCGGCTGAAAAGCAAAACAGCATGATTCAGCGCGGTCGATACAGGGCGCGGCCGGGTAAAACGAGCTCTCATCAGCAGTAAAATCCCAGCTATCAGCTGACGGAATTTCATAATAATTCTCTTTTTCCGTCGCTTCGACAAAGGTACGGAAAAAATGTAGCGCCCGGTCGTCGTAAGTCAGCTGATATTTTGTCGTCCCCTTATCCAGCACGTTCTGTAATACCGCGTCGCGATCGTGTTCCCTTAAATCAAACAGCTCCATGCCGACCTTACCAAAGCGGCGAGACGGCGCGTAATCGCACAGAAGCTCCACCAGATTGTAATGACGCGGGTCCGCGCAAATATGCCGATAGATTTGCTGTACGTTTTCTTCCGGTCCCTCAATGAGTTGGAAGAAATGCGTACCGTTAAAAAGTAAAATACCGGTGACATCCGCCTGACCATTTCTCTCGTTAGCCGCAGCAACCATCGACTCGAGCGATTTGAATGAGACATCGTCGCAGATATGGCTGCGATAAATGATGGTGGTGAGCATAGCGATTCCAGATGAGAGGTATAAGCATTCACAGTAGCAGTTACTGTTCGATACGTCTTGCGAAACAAGTATTTATATTAACAAAAATTGAACACACAACGCCGCCAGGCCGTATAATCTTGTACAAACTGTCACGCTTAGAATCCTCATCGCAATTTTACACAAAATAAAAAAAACAACAAATTTATCGTTATCTTTCAATAAACTATACTCCAATCACAATTTATTGCGCAACACGCTATGTACAAGTTACAGATTATTGTATAAGTTTACTCACAGTTAACAGATGAGTGAAATTAAAGGAGCGCATATGCAGCAGAATGGTTACATTCCAGATACAGCGAACGCGATAGCCCAGTATTTCAACAAAGCATCGTTACCTTCCCAGCAGGAGACGCTGGGCGAAATCGTGATGGACATACTCACCGAAGGGCGGCATTTAAACCGCAAAGCGCTCTGCACCAAGTTACTGAGCCGTCTTGACGTCGCACGAGCTCCGGAAGAAGAAAATCATTATCAAACGTTGATTGGCCTGCTGTTTGAGCGTCAGGAGTAAACGCTGACTGTCGGCCTGCACCTGACCTGGCTTACAGGAACAACGAGGCATGCAGAGGGACGATGATGAAAAGCAGTCAATCAGAACGGGTTAGCGATGAGATTATTGGCGAGGCGGTTTTATCCCTTCTTAAAACAAACCGGCCAATTAATATTCCGACGCTGCTAGTCAAACTTCGGTTAATGCAGGCAGCGGAAACGAACCACCAGCGAAGGAATGCAATTATTGCCGTTATTGATGAAATTAGCGTCAGACTCACGACGCGCGGCAATCACGCTCCGGTCATTAAAAAGATTAACGGCCAGTGGGAAAACAGAGCCGTTGTTGTGGATGGTAACGTCGAACCGACGGGTAAAAAAATACACTGATCCCCAATCAAGTTTAATAAACAAGTGAGAATATGATGAGACAGACTATGCATCAGCAATCAGATATTTACGCAGGACTGCAGGATAGAGCGCTCTCAGAATATTTCCGCGCCGCCGGAGATAAATTAGTCGATGAATCTGCGGTAATGTCGCTGGCAATCGACAGCATCCTCAGCTCAGATGGGCATCTGAGCAATAAGGCGCTTATTTTATGGTTGATCAATGCCCTGGAAACCACCGATAACGTGGTCACCGCGGATGTGATTCGCAAGACGCTGGAAATTGTCGTCGGCTATACAATGGATGATATTTAAGCCTGTCAGTCCGAATAAAAAAACCTCGCGGCGCGAGGTTTTTTTATTCCATCAGTAGCACATTAATGCGCGTTAACCACTACCCACATCGGTCCCTGACCAACGGCATAACGCCCTTTCTCTTTTAACAGCCCCTGCTCGCCGGCAATTTCATATACTGCGATATGATGCGATTTCTGCCCGGCGGCAATCAAATACTTACCGCTGTGATCGAGATTAAAGCCGCGCGGCTGCGCTTCGGTCGGCTGGTAGCCTTCAATAGACAGTACGCTACCGTCTTCAGAAACGCTGAAGATGGTGATAATGCTGGCGGTACGATCGCAGGCATAAAGATGACGGCCATCCGGCGTAATATGAATATCCGCAGCCCAGCGCACGCCGGTGAAATCTGGCGGCATCATATCCAGCGTCTGCACGCACTCAATTTTCCCGTGCGGATCTTTAAGCTCCCACACGTCAACGGAGCTGTTCAGTTCATTCACACAGTAGCCATACTGCTGGTTCGGATGGAACACCATATGCCGCGGACCGGCGCCTTCAACGGTAGTGACTTCCGTCGGCTCCTGTGCGGCCAGATAGCCGTCGTCGCTCAGGTTAAACAGGCAAATACGATCCTGCTTCAGCGCCGGTACCCATAGCGTGCGGTTGTCCGGCGAAATATTGGCCGAGTGACAGCCTTCCAGCCCCTCGACGACGGTGACCGTTTCGCCCGGCAGGCCGTCAATCAATGGCGTCACGCTCACGCAACCCTGATTGTAGGAAGCGCTAAAAACAAAACGGCCCTGATGGTCGGTGGAGATATGCGTCGGGCTCCCCGGCAGCGCAGCTTCACCGGCGAAAGTCAGCGCGCCATTATCTGGCGCAATGCGGTAAGCCAGGACGCGAAACTCCGGACGAACGCCGACATAGAGATACTCTTTGTTCGGACTTACCACCATCGGCTGCACCTGGCCCGGGGCATCAACAACCTGAACCAATGTCAGATTTCCCTCAGCATTGAGGCTCCAGACGTGAATCTGATGGCTCTCCGGGCTGGCGGTATATACGGTTTGTTTCATGACTACTCCTTTCCTCACTGCTCGTGAAACTGCTCGTGGACATCGTTATACATTTCATCCGGCGCGCGACGCAACGATGAATGGTATAGACGTTTTTAACGGTAGATGCTGAAAAATTTGCCCCTGAGACGAAGCCGTGTACCATCATGGCAGACAACTTTTCATCATTTACCGGAACCAACACATGACCTCACGCGTGATCGCCCTCGATTTAGACGGCACCCTACTGACCTCGAAAAAAATGATTCTTCCGGCGTCGCTCGATGCGCTGGCTCGCGCCCGGGAGGCTGGATATCAGGTGATCGTCGTAACCGGCCGACATCACGTCGCTATCCATCCTTTTTATCAGGCACTGGCTCTCGATACACCTGCAATTTGTTGTAATGGTACCTATTTGTATGATTATCATGCAAAAAAGGTTCTCGAGTCCGATCCGATGCCGGTGGATAAAGCCCTCAGCCTGACCAACATGCTCGCCGAACACGATATTCACGGTCTGATGTACGTCGATAACGCCATGCTTTATGAACGTCCGACCGGCCACGTGATCCGCACCACTAACTGGGCGCAGTCGTTGCCGGTTGAACAACGCCCGGTTTTCACCCAGGTGGATTCTCTGGCGCAGGCGGCGCGTGAAGTACAAGCGGTATGGAAATTCGCCCTTACCGACGAAAATATCCCGAAATTGCAGGCCTTCGCGCAGACCGTCGGCCAGAAACTGGGCCTGGAATGCGAATGGTCGTGGCACGATCAGGTTGATATCGCCCGCGCCGGCAATAGCAAAGGCAAACGCCTGGCGCAGTGGGTCTCCGCGCAAGGATTATCCATGCAGGACGTCATCGCTTTTGGCGATAACTACAACGACCTCAGCATGCTGGAAGCCGCCGGGACCGGCGTGGCGATGGGTAACGCGGTTGAGGAAGTAAAAGCGCGGGCCAACGTGGTGATCGGCGAAAACGAAACCACCAGCATCGCCGACTTTATCAATCGTAACTTGCTGTAATCAGGCCGCGATCGACACGCTCTTAATTTGCGCATACAGCCACTGGCCTGGGCTGACACCCAGGTCATCCCGCGCCCACGGGCTAATTCGCGCCCATAGCGTTTTGCCGCTGACCGTAAGCTGTACCTCAATCTGACCGTTGGTTTCCACGCAGCCAACAACCTGTGCGCGCAGAATATTCCGGATACTGGTCTGTCGCGGATGCTCCAGCACCAGCGACACATCCGACGCCTGAATACGAATACGCGCCGCTTCGCCCGGCTCCCGCGCCAGTTGATTAACCCATAGTTGCTGATCGCCCAGCGCCAGCGCGGTCATCGCATATTGCGGATGCTGCGCGATGACCGAGACGTTAAGAATCGTGCTCTGCTGCTCCTGCGGCAGCCACGGATGCATCACGCTGCTGCTCCAGACCGTTTCGAGATCGCCAAACGCCTTCACTTTCCCCGCCTCCAGCACCAGCACGTTATCGGCCAGGTGCTGAATTTCATCGAGCGAGTGGCTGACATATAGCATCGGGATGTGGATCTCGCGCGCCAGTCTCTGTAAATAGGGGAGTAATTCGCGCTTGCGCGGAATATCCAGCGAGGCCAGCGGCTCATCCAGCAGCAGCAATTCCGGCGCGGTCAACAGGGCGCGGCCAATCGCCACCCGCTGTTTTTCCCCGCCGGACAAACTACCGGGCAGTCGTTCAAGCAGGTGCTCAATGCCCAACAACGCCACCAGCTTATCAAATTGCGCGGCCATGCTTTTGGCCATCCCATATTTCAGGTTGCCGCGCACTTTGTAGTGCGGAAACAGCCGCGCGTCCTGAAACACGTAGCCGATGCGCCGCTTCTCCGGCGCCAGGCAGATGCGCTGTCGCGCGTCATTGAGTACCCGACCATTGAGCACAATGCGCCCCTGCTGCGGCTGCGTCAGCCCGCCGATCGCATTAATCAGCGAGGTTTTGCCCGCGCCCGAGACGCCGAAAATTGCGGTAATGCCGCTGGCGGGCAGGGTTTCATGTACTTCAAGACAGTGGTTGCCCAGCGTCTGGCTAAAATCGAGCTCCAGCATAGTTATTTTCCCATCCGCTTACGGCTAAGGCGCGCCAGCCATTCGGAGACCAGCAGTGATACCAGCGCCAGGACAATAGAGATGATGCACAACCGCGCGGCGGCGCCTTCGCTGCCTGGCGTTTGAATCAGGGTATACATCGCGGAAGGAATGGTGCGCGTTTCGCCAGGAATGTTTGAGACAAAGGTGATCGTCGCGCCAAACTCCCCCAGCGAACGGGCGAAAGCCAGCACCGTACCGACAATAATGCCCGGCAGAGTCAACGGCAGCGTGATGGTGAAAAATACCCGCCAGCGATTAGCCCCGAGGGTGCGCGCCGCCTGTTCAAGCTTTACGTCCACCCCTTCAAGGGCGAGGCGAATCGCCCGTACCATCAGCGGGAATGACATCACCGCCGCCGCCAGTACCGCCCCCCGCCAACTGAAGGCGAAAGTCAGACCAAACCAGTCGTATAACCAACTGCCAATAAAGCCGCGCCGCCCCATGGAAATCAGTAGCAGATAGCCGACCACCACCGGCGGCAGCACCAGCGGTAGATGTATAATACTATCGAGTAACGCTTTGCCGGGAAAATGGCGGCGCACCAGCAGCCAGGCAAAAAAGATCCCAAAAGGTAAGCTGCAAACCACCGCCAGGGATGAAACTTTCAGGCTCAGCAGTACCGCCTGCCATTCGGGATCGCTTAAAATCATTGCTGTGTGGTGAATCCGTAACGTTTAAAGATAGCCGAGGCTTCCGGGCCTTTGAGGTAGTCGTAAAACGCGGTTACGGTAGCATTTTTATGCCCATCAACGATAGCCAGCGGATACTCGACTTTTTTGTGCGAATCCTCCGGGAAGGTGCCCACCACTTTAACCCCCTTGCTGGCGACGGCATCAGAGCCGTAGACGATGCCCAGCGGCGCTTCGTTGCGCTCCACCAGCGCCAGCGCGCCGCGCACGTCTTCTGCCGGCGCGAGCTTCGGCGACAACGTCTCCCAGGCCCCCAGTTTCTGCAGCGCTTCTTTCGCGTAGATCCCCGCCGGCACGTGATCCGGATCGCCGACCGCCAGACGCCCGCCTTGCAGCAGGCTGACCCAGTCGGTTTTATCATTAATGGCGATATCGCCGCGATCGCTGGCTTTCGGCGCCACCACCACCAGGCTATTGCCCAGCAGCGTGGTGCGGGAAGCCGTATCGATTGATTTTTTGTCTACGGCATAGTCCATCCATTTCTGATCCGCAGAAATAAATAGATCGGCAGGCGCGCCGGCTTCAATCTGGCGCGCCAGCGTGGAGGAAGAGGCAAAGGAAGAAACCACCTCGACATGACGCTCTTTTTTATACGCCTGGGCGATATCCTGCATAGCGTTAGTTAACGACGCCGCGGCAAAAACGGTTATTTTGCCGTCCTGCGCCAGCGCATGACCAGAAACGCAGAGCGTTAATACCGCCCCGGTAAGTAAACGCGACCATTGACCTGCCATTGGAAACTCCTGTTTATTCGTTATGTAATGAATAATATAACGACTATGGTGAGAATTTCACAGCGCCAATTAGGGGTAATCAGGATGGGGACAAAAGAAAACGCCCGGCGGGCCGGGCGTTGGGGAAATCAGTGGTTTTGCTGGCTGCTGTCTTTATGACCGGCGCCGGAGAAAAGGTTGAACACTTCACCGAGACCGTAAATCAGACCGAGGATGACCGCCATCACCACAGGTACCATGACGACAGCAAATACCAGACTTTTCAACAGCTCTAACATGGTTGGCTCCAGATAGTACGAATATTTCATTGTAACCATTTTGGCCGGAAAAACACGCCCCATTTGTGCGGTGCCTCGCCGCCGCGGCAGATGGCTGTTGCAAGATAGGCGCTATCGTTCACAATACGCTTTTTACGTCAGGAATTGATTATGCAGGCCGAAATCCTTCTTACGCTTAAACTTCAGCAGCGCCTGTTCGCCGATCCCCGCCGGATCGCCCTACTCAAGCAGATTGATCGGACTGGCTCAATTAGCCAGGGGGCGAAGAACGCCGGTATCAGCTATAAAAGCGCATGGGATGCGATCAACGAAATGAACCAGCTCAGCGAACAGTCGCTGGTCGACCGCGCCACCGGCGGTAAAGGCGGCGGCGGCGCGGTGCTGACCCGCTATGGCCAGCGGTTGATTCAGTTGTACGATCTGTTGGCGCAGATTCAACAAAAAGCCTTCGACGTACTAAGCGACGATGACGCCCTGCCCCTCGACAGTTTGCTGGCGGCAATTTCCCGCTTCTCGTTACAAACCAGCGCCCGCAACCAGTGGTTCGGCACCATCACCGGTCGCGACCACCAGCAGGTACAGCAACATGTCGACGTGCTGCTGGCGGACGGTCAAACCCGTTTTAAAGTCGCCATTACCGCACAAAGCGCCGACCGTCTCGGGCTCGATGAAGGCCAGGAAGTGCTGGTGTTGCTGAAAGCGCCGTGGGTCGGCATCACGCTGGATCACGCCGTGGCGCAGCAGGCGGATAACCAGCTTACCGGGCGCATTAGCCGCATTGAACGCGGCCCGGATCGGTGTGAAGTCATCATGGCGTTGCCGGATGGGCAAAACCTGTGCGCCACGCTGTCAACGGCGCAAATCGACGGTTTGCAGGAGGGCGCGCAGGCGATCGCTTACTTCAATGCCGATCGCATCATTCTGGCCACCTTATGCTAATGGCATTGACTTTATTGCCGTGAAGACGTATCCCTGAAGTACAACGCTGCAAAAAGTGGGATACACAATGTCATCATTGCAAATTTCGCAAGGCACGTTTCGCCTTAGCGATATAAAAACCTTACATATCGATCGCCTCACGCTGCGTGCTGGCGAAAGCTGGGCTTTCGTCGGCAGTAACGGTAGCGGTAAATCGGCGCTGGCCAGAGCGCTGGCCGGCGAACTGACTCTACTCAACGGGCAGCGCGAAAGCACATTTCAGCGTACGACTCGCCTCTCCTTCGAACAGCTGCAGAAACTGGTCAGCGACGAGTGGCAACGCAACAACACCGATATGCTTAGCCCCGGCGAAGAAGACACCGGACGCACTACCGCAGAAATCATCGAAGATGAAAAACGCGACCCGGAACGCTGTGCCCGGCTGGCGGAGCAGTTTGGTATTAGCCACCTGCTGACGCGGCGCTTTAAATATCTGTCGACGGGCGAAACCCGCAAAACGCTCCTCTGTCAGGCGCTGATGAGCGATCCCGACCTGCTGATCCTCGACGAACCGTTTGATGGCCTGGATGTCGCTTCTCGCCAACAGTTGGCCGACCTGCTGGCCAGCCTGCATCAGGATGGCATCACCCTGGTACTGGTTCTCAACCGCTTTGATGAGATCCCGGAATTTATTGAATATGCCGGCGTGCTGGCGGATTGCACGCTGAGCGAAATCGGCGAGAAACAGGCCTTACTGCAACAGGCGCTGATTGCCCAACTGGCGCACAGCGAGAAGCTTACTGGCATGACGCTCCCGGAACCGGATGCTCCCGCCGCGCGGCACGATTTAGCGGAGAACGCTCCGCTTATCATTCTTAACGACGGCACGGTGTCGTATAACGATAAAGCGATCATTAACCAGCTAAGCTGGACGGTGAATCCCGGCGAACACTGGCAAATTGTCGGTCCCAACGGCGCGGGCAAATCCACATTGCTGAGCCTGATCACCGGCGACCATCCGCAGGGTTACAGCAACGACCTGACTCTGTTTGGCCGCCGTCGCGGCAGCGGCGAGACCATCTGGGATATCAAAAAACATATTGGCTATGTCAGTAGCAGCCTGCATCTGGAATACCGCGTCAGCACTAACGTGCGTAACGTGATCCTTTCCGGCTATTTTGATTCGATCGGCATTTATCAGGCGGTCTCTGATAAACAGCACAAGCTGGTCCAGCGCTGGCTGGATATTCTGGGCATTGATAAACGCACCGCCGACGCCCCGTTCCATAGTTTGTCGTGGGGACAGCAGCGGCTGGCGCTGATCGTTCGCGCGCTGGTTAAACACCCGACCTTACTGATACTCGATGAACCTTTACAGGGTTTAGATCCGCTGAATCGTCAACTGGTACGTCGTTTCGTTGATGTTTTGATTGGCGAAGGGGCCACGCAGCTGCTGTTTGTATCGCATCATGCCGAAGATGCCCCTGACTGCATTACCCACCGTCTGGAGTTTATTCGTAGTGGAGACGGTTACACTTACCACCTCGGCACGCTGGCAGAATAGCGCTATACAGGGGTCTGCGGATCCCTGTATTTTTTCAGAGAAATAACCAAAAATCACAACAACCAACTGTTTTATAAAAGTTTATATAAAATCAGCCTTAATGTTGCACCAAGTGTAAACGATTCCACTATTTTAGCCTGTGTCACACTTTTGCCTTCTTTGGTATGCTATCTTCTTCTCACACGATAAGCCTATTGGAGCGAATCATGAAAGTACTGGTCACAGGTGGTAGCGGTTACATTGGAAGTCATACTTGCGTACAGCTGCTGCTGCAGGGACATGATGTGATTATTCTCGACAATCTCTGCAACAGTAAACGCAGCGTATTGCCGGTCATTGAACGTCTCGGCGGCAAGAAAGCCACCTTTGTCGAAGGCGATATTCGTAATGAAGCGCTGATGACGGAAATTCTGCACGATCACGCCATTGAAGCGGTGATCCATTTTGCCGGCCTGAAAGCCGTCGGCGAGTCCGTCGCCAAGCCGCTGGAATATTACGACAATAACGTCACCGGTACACTGAAATTAGTTTCCGCTATGCGCGCAGCCGGCGTTAAAAACTTTATTTTTAGCTCCTCCGCGACCGTCTACGGCGACCAGCCAAAGATCCCTTATGTTGAAAGTTTCCCGACCGGTACCCCGCAAAGCCCCTACGGTAAAAGCAAACTGATGGTTGAGCAAATCCTCGCCGACCTGCAGAAAGCCCAACCGGACTGGAGCATCGCGCTGCTGCGCTACTTCAACCCGGTCGGCGCGCATCCATCAGGCGATATGGGCGAAGATCCGCAGGGTATCCCGAACAACCTGATGCCGTATATCGCGCAGGTTGCCGTCGGCCGTCGCGAATCACTGGCGATTTTCGGTAACGACTACCCGACCGAAGACGGCACCGGCGTGCGCGACTACATCCACGTGATGGACCTCGCCGACGGCCACGTCGCCGCCATGGAAAAACTGGCGAATAAAGCCGGCGTGCATATCTACAACCTTGGCGCAGGCGTCGGCAGCAGCGTGCTGGACGTGGTCAACGCCTTCAGCAAAGCCTGCGGTAAACCGATTAATTATCACTTCGCGCCGCGCCGCGATGGCGATCTCCCAGCCTACTGGGCTGATGCCGCCAAAGCCGACCGCGAGCTGAACTGGCGCGTGACGCGCAACCTTGACGAAATGGCGCAGGACACCTGGCACTGGCAGTCCCGTCATCCGCAGGGTTATCCGGACTAATCGCCTAAAGGAAAGGCTCTAAGGAAATACCATGACGCAATTTAACCCCGTCGACCATCCGCACCGTCGTTATAACCCGTTAACCGGGCAGTGGATTCTGGTTTCACCGCATCGCGCCAAGCGCCCCTGGCAAGGGGCGCAGGAGACGCCGGCAAAACAAACGTTGCCCGCGTACGATGCGGATTGTTTCTTGTGCCCGGGTAATACCCGCGTCACCGGCGACACTAACCCGAATTACACCGGCACTTACGTGTTCACCAACGATTTTGCGGCATTGATGACCGATACGCCGGACGCCCCGGAGAGCGACGATCCGCTGATGCGCTGCCAAAGCGCGCGCGGCACCAGTCGGGTTATCTGCTTCTCGCCAGACCACAGCAAAACGCTGCCGGAACTGAGCATTGAAGCACTGGAAGGCGTGGTTAAAACGTGGCAAGAGCAGACCGCGGACCTTGGGAAAAGTTACCCCTGGGTCCAGGTCTTCGAAAATAAAGGGGCGGCGATGGGCTGCTCCAACCCGCACCCTCACGGCCAGGTTTGGGCCAACAGCTTCCTGCCTAATGAAGCGGAACGTGAAGACCGTCTGCAAAAAAAATATTTCGCTGAGCAGGGTTCACCGATGCTGGTGGATTATGTGCAACGCGAACTGGCCGACGGCAGCCGTACCGTTGTAGAAACCGAACACTGGCTGGCCGTGGTCCCCTACTGGGCGGCCTGGCCCTTTGAGACGCTGCTGCTGCCAAAAGCGCATATTCAGCGCCTGACCGATTTAACCGCAGCCCAGCGCCATGACCTGGCGCTGGCGCTGAAAAAGCTGACCAGCCGTTACGACAACCTGTTCCAGACCTCCTTCCCCTACTCCATGGGCTGGCACGGCGCGCCGTTTAATAACGAAGATAATCAACACTGGCAGCTGCACGCTCACTTTTACCCGCCGCTGTTGCGCTCCGCCACGGTGCGCAAATTTATGGTCGGTTACGAAATGCTAGCCGAAACCCAGCGCGATCTCACGGCGGAACAAGCCGCCGAAAAGTTACGTGCCGTTAGCGATATCCATTTTCGTGAATCAGGAGTTGAACAATGAGTCTGAAAGAGAACACCCAGGCGCTGTTTGCTGAACAGTTTGGCTACCCTGCCAGTCACGTCATTCAGGCGCCGGGCCGCGTCAACCTGATTGGCGAACATACCGATTACAACGATGGTTTCGTGCTGCCGTGCGCCATTGACTATCAAACCGTAGTCAGTTGCGCGCCGCGTTCCGACCGTATCGTGCGGGTCATTGCCGCCGATTATGACAACCAGCGCGACGAGTTTTCCCTCGATGCGCCCATCGTTAGCCACGACACCCAACAGTGGTCAAACTACGTCCGCGGCGTGGTCAAACATCTGCAAAAGCGCAATAGCCACTTCGGCGGCGCCGATCTGGTCATCAGCGGCAACGTACCGCAGGGCGCGGGGTTAAGCTCCTCGGCGTCGCTGGAAGTCGCCGTCGGCACCGTGTTCCAGCAGCTGTATCATCTGCCGCTCGACGGCGCGCAAATCGCCCTTAACGGCCAGGAAGCGGAAAACCAGTTCGTCGGCTGTAATTGCGGCATTATGGACCAGCTTATTTCGGCGCTGGGTAAAAAAGATCATGCGCTGCTGATCGACTGCCGTACACTTGGCACCAAAGCGGTGTCGATGCCGAAAGGCGTCGCGGTGGTGATTATCAACAGCAACTTTAAACGCACGCTGGTGGGCAGCGAATACAACACCCGCCGCGAACAGTGTGAAACCGGCGCGCGTTTCTTCCAGCAGCCCGCTCTACGTGACGTTGAGCTTGCGCAGTTTAATGCCGTGGCCCACGAGCTGGACCCGATTGTGGCGAAACGCGTGCGTCATGTATTAACCGAAAACGCTCGTACCGTTGAAGCGGCGAAGGCGCTGGCAAACGGCGACCTGCAGCGCATGGGCGAACTGATGGCGGAGTCTCACGCTTCCATGCGCGATGATTTTGAAATCACCGTACCGCAAATTGATACGCTGGTTGAGATTGTCAAAGAGGTTATCGGCGACAAGGGCGGCGTGCGGATGACCGGCGGCGGCTTTGGCGGCTGTATCGTTGCCCTGATGCCGGAAGCATTGGTTGAAAAAGTACAGCAGGCGGTAGCCGCTCAGTATGAAGCGAAAACCGGCATTAAAGAGACTTTTTACGTCTGCAAACCATCCCAGGGAGCCGGCCAATGCTAACGCCAACCCGCGAACTCGCGCCCGACGGACAGCCGTGGAACGTGATAACGCTGCGTAATAACGCCGGGATGACCGTAACGGTGATGGACTGGGGCGCGACGCTACTCTCCGCGCAAGTGCCCCTTGCCGATGGCAGCCTGCGCGAAGCGTTACTTGGCTGCGCCACGCCGCAGCAATATCGCCAGCAGGCGGCATTTCTGGGCGCGTCCGTCGGCCGCTACGCTAACCGTATCGCCAACAGCCGCTTCACGCTCGATGGCGAAATCGTGAATTTAACCCCGTCGAACGAGGCCGGCCACCAGCTCCACGGCGGGCCGGACGGCTTCGACAAGCGCCGCTGGCAAATTGTCAGCCACGACGACAGCCAGGCGCTATTTGCGCTCGACTCCGCCGATGGCGATCAGGGCTTCCCGGGCCATCTGCAGGCAACCGCGCGCTATCGCCTGACTGACGATAATCGTATCGCCATTGAGTACCGCGCCACCGTTGATAAGCCCTGCCCGGTCAATATGACTAACCATGTCTATTTTAATCTCGACGGCGTGCAGGGCGATGTGCGCCACCACCGCCTGCAGATCTTCGCCGATCGGTATCTGCCGGTAGAGAGCGACGGTATTCCGTATGGCGATTTGCGCGACGTGGAGTACACCAGTTTTGATTTCCGCGCGCCGAAGGTGCTTGCCGGAGAGTTTCTTGCCGATGCTGACCAGCAAAAAGTGAAAGGTTACGATCACGCCTTTCTGCTGCAGGCCAAAGGCGACGCCCGCCAGCCGGCGGCGCATGTCTGGTCGCAGGATGAAAAGCTACAGCTGACGGTGTATACCTCGGCCCCGGCGCTGCAGTTTTATTCCGGTAACTATCTCGGCGGCACGCCATCGCGCGGCAGTCAACCTTACGGCGACTGGCAAGGGCTGGCGCTGGAGAGCGAGTTCCTGCCGGACTCCCCCAATCATCCGCACTGGCCGCAGCCAGATTGCGTATTACGGCCCGGCGCCGAGTACGTTAGCCTGACGGAATATCAGTTGATCGCCAGATAACGCCATAGCCCTCCCTGCGGAGGGTTTTTTTTCGCCTTTTTGCTGTAATTTGCACCGTTGAAAGACAAAAAGCTAACCTGTGTTTTACAAGCATCTTACACTGCGTCACTATTTTCGCTATGGTTAGGGTTAAGCATTGCCGTGAGGTAAATCACGGCAATATAATGAGAATAGTTATCAATCAATAAACACATACACCACAGTAGTCGGGTTGCGTGTAGGAGGAGTAAGAGAATGGCTGTAACTAAGCTGGTACTAGTCCGTCACGGCGAGAGCCAATGGAACAACGAAAACCGTTTCACCGGTTGGTACGACGTTGACCTGTCTGAAAAAGGCGTTAGCGAAGCGAAAGCGGCGGGTAAACTGCTGAAGGAAGAAGGCTTCAGCTTTGATTTTGCTTATACCTCCGTGCTGAAACGTGCCATCCACACCCTGTGGAACGTGCTGGACGAACTGGATCAGGCCTGGCTGCCGGTTGAGAAATCCTGGAAACTGAACGAACGTCATTACGGCGCGCTGCAGGGCCTGAACAAAGCGGAGACCGCTGAGAAGTATGGCGACGAGCAGGTTAAACAGTGGCGTCGCGGCTTTGCCGTCACCCCGCCGGAACTGACCAAAGATGACGAACGTTATCCGGGCCACGATCCGCGTTACGCGAAGCTGACCGATGCGGAACTGCCGACCACCGAGAGCCTGGCGCTGACCATCGACCGCGTCGTACCTTACTGGAACGAAACCATTCTGCCGCGCCTGAAAAGCGGCGAGCGCGTCATTATCGCCGCTCACGGTAACTCCCTGCGTGCGCTGGTGAAATACCTCGACAACATGGGCGAAGACGAAATCCTCGAACTGAACATCCCGACCGGCGTACCGCTGGTGTATGAGTTCGATGAAAACTTCAAGCCGATCAAACACTACTACCTGGGCAATGCTGACGAAATCGCTGCGAAGGCCGCGGCCGTCGCCAACCAGGGTAAAGCGAAGTAATACGCAACTGAATTATTTCGGCAACAAAAAAGCGTGGAATTTTCCACGCTTTTTTATTTTTAGCTATCGCTGGCGCAACGCGAAGGCAACCAGCGATGGCAAAGCACAGGCTAGCCGCGGCGCGCTTTAACCGCATCCGCCAGCTGGCGCAGGATGGTCTCGGTATCTTCCCAGCCGATGCAGGCGTCGGTCACGCTCTTGCCGTAGGTCAGCGGTTCGCCGCTTTCCAGGCTCTGATTGCCTTCCACCAGGTGGCTTTCAATCATCACCCCCATAATCGCGTTTTCACCGCCGGCAATCTGCTGGCACACGTCGGCGCCGACTTCCATCTGCTTTTTAAACTGCTTGCTGGAGTTAGCGTGGCTGAAGTCGATCATGATTTGCGCCGGCAGACCGGCTTTTGCCAGACCCACTTTAACTTCGGCAACGTGCTGAGCGCTATAGTTCGGCTCTTTACCGCCGCGCAGAATGATATGGCAATCGCTGTTGCCGCTGGTGTTCACAATAGCGGAATGGCCCCACTTCGTTACCGATAAGAAACAGTGCGGCGCGCCAGCTGCGTTGATCGCATCGATAGCGACCTTGATGGTGCCATCGGTGCCATTTTTGAAGCCAACCGGGCACGAGAGGCCGGAAGAGAGTTCACGGTGCACCTGGGATTCAGTGGTACGCGCGCCGATTGCGCCCCAGCTCATCAGGTCCGCCACATATTGCGGGGTGATCATGTCGAGGAACTCGCCCGCCGCTGGCAAACCGCTGTCGTTGATTTCCAGCAGCAGCTTACGCGCGATACGCAGCCCGTCGTTGATGCGGAAGCTATTATCCATATGCGGATCGTTAATTAGCCCCTTCCAACCGACGGTGGTGCGCGGTTTTTCAAAATAGACGCGCATAACGATTTCCAGCTCGCCTTTGAGCGCTTCACGCAGCGTCAGCAGGCGGCTGGCGTACTCTTTCGCCGCGGCAGGGTCGTGAATAGAGCACGGACCAATTACCACCAGCAGACGATCGTCATTGCCTTTGAGGATGTTGTGGATCGCTTTGCGAGCATGTGCAACGGTATTGGCAGCATTTTCGGTAGCGGGGAATTTTTCCAGGAGCGCAACGGGAGGTAATAATTCGTTGATCTCTTTAATGCGTAAATCGTCGTTCTGATAATTCATCTTCTTTCCAGGCGTTGCCATACTTATACAATGAAATGCAATCCTTCCAATCTATCTCTTCGGTCAAAAAGTGTAAACGTGATTTTACACTGACGATGGAATAATCCTGGAATTAGGGAAAAATACGCCATAAAGTAGCGAAATCCCGCCAGCCAACTACAATTTTTAACTGCAACATCCAATTAAATGTTTATTTTCAGTATTATATTTTAAATCCTCACGCTAAGGCGGAGTGTTAAACCATAGCACCGCAGATCCCTGGCACATCTCTGTTGGCCGCGTTTAGCCAACAAATCGACTAAGCAGGAGTATCCGATGAATATGAATAAACTCACAGCCCTACTTCTCACCGCCACCTTAAGCTTAGCCAGCGGCGCCGCACTGGCCGCCGATAGCGGCGCGCAATCGAACAACGGCCAGGCCAATTCCGCCGCTGATGCCGGACAGGTTGCGCCCGATGCCCGTGAAAACGTGGCGCCTAATAATGTCGATAACGACAAAATTAACTCCGGCGGCACCATGCTTCATCCTGATGGTTCGACAATGAATCATGACGGGATGTCGAGCGACGAGGTCCATAAAAACAGCATGTGCAAAGATGGACGCTGTCCGGATACGGATAAAAAAATGGAAAGCGGCAATGGCATGAACAACGATGCCAGCAAAACGGATGGCACCTCGCAGTAATTGAAACGGATGAGATAAGGGATCAAGGTGGCAGTGCTCACCTTGATCCCTTTGTTCGCTGAATTTCGGTAAGATGTCATAGTGTAATAATGATAACTATTAAGGGATGACATCATGGCGCATGCACATTCACCGACCCCTGCTGGCGAAAACAGTAACGCCAACCGGCTGCTTTGGGCTTTTATCGTAACCGCCGGTTTTATGATTATTGAGGCCATCGGCGGCGTCATTTCCGGTTCGCTGGCCCTGCTGGCCGATGCCGGACATATGCTCACCGACTCCGCCGCCCTCCTGTTCGCTCTGCTGGCGGTACGCTTCGCCAGCCGGCCGCCAAATAGCCGCCACACCTTTGGCTGGCTGCGTTTAACCACTCTCGCCGCCTTCGTCAACGCCATCGCCCTGGTAGTCATTACCATTTTCATCTTCTGGGAAGCGGTACAGCGTTTTAACCATCCGCAGCCTGTCGCGGGAAAAACCATGATGGTTATCGCCGTCGCCGGACTACTGGCCAATATTCTCGCCTTCTGGATCCTGCACCGCGGCAGCGCCGAAAGTAATCTTAACGTTCGCGCGGCGGCGCTACATGTACTGGGCGATTTGTTGGGTTCCGTCGGCGCCATCGTGGCCGCTATCGTGATTCTGATGACCGGCTGGACGCCGATTGACCCGATCCTCTCGGTGCTGGTGTCGTGTTTAGTGCTGCGTAGCGCCTGGCGGCTGCTGCAGGAGAGTATGAATGAGCTGCTGGAAGGGGCGCCGCGCTCGCTGGATGTCGAAGCATTAGGCCGCGATCTACGCCGCTCGATACCTGAAGTCCGCGACGTTCACCACGTTCACGTCTGGCTGGTAGGGGAAAAACCGGTGATGACGCTACATGTACAGGTCGTGCCGCCACACGATCACGATGCGCTACTTGATAGCATCCAGCATTTTATTGAGCATAAATATGAAATTGAGCATGTGACGGTACAGATGGAGTATCGCCCCTGCAGCGGCCCGGAATGCCACCTGAATCTGGCGCATTCCGGACATGAACATCATCATCACCATTAACGTGAAAGCGCGTGAGAACCTCGCTCACGCGCGCTGTTAATCCACATCCGGCTACCGTTCAGGGCAATGAACGTGAGCAGCAAATACTCCAGCGACATCGCGTACACGCCCTGCAGAGCGAAAATCACCACGCTGATGACGTTGATGATCACCCACAGCAGCCAGTTCTCCACGTATTTACGCGTCATCAACACCATCGCGGCAATCGACAGCACCATCATGCAGGAATCCCAGAATGGGAAAGCATCCGGTTCCAGCGTCGGCATCGCCACCTGTAGCCCGAGCATTTGCATCAGGTTGACGGCGATGCGGGTCAGGAAGGCAAATACCGGGTTAATAAACACCGTCATCAGGCCGATAGCCACTACGCAGCCCGCCAGCCAGGCCAGCGCTTTTGGCAGCGGCAGCCAGCGAATTTTCAGTTCTGCTTCGTTATCGCTGGTCTGCCTTGACCACGCGTACCAGCCGTAAACGTTCGCCGCGAAGAAAAACAGCTGCAGCAGCAGGCTGGCGTACAGCTGGATCTGGAAGAAGATGATCGCAAAAAGCGTTACGTTCACCAGGCCGAAAGCGTAGTTGCTGATTTTTTCCAGGCTCGCCAGCCAGATGCACAGCAGGCCGGCGATGGTCCCCACCGCCTCAATCCACGACAGATCGTAGCCGCCGGCGCCGATCGGTATATGCACTAAAATATTCTGCGTACTGAAAAAATCCATTTTATCCCCTAAGCGTAACGCGACGCGGTAATGAGTTATCCCCGTAGTGTAGCCGCAAATTCCAGCATACGGTTAAGCGGAATTAATGCCCCGGCACGCAGTTTGGCGTCAACGTGAATTTCGTGTTCAACGCCGCCCTGCTCTAACCCTTCCGCAATCGCTTTCAGGCCGTTCATCGCCATCCACGGACAATGGGCGCAGCTGCGACAGGTTGCGCCCTCACCTGCCGTAGGCGCTTCCAGCAGCTCTTTTTCCGGTACCGCCTGCTGCATTTTATAGAAGATCCCGCGATCGGTGGCCACGATAAGCTGGCGCTGCGGCAGGCTTTTCGCCGCGGCAATTAATTGGCTGGTTGATCCTACCGCATCCGCCATGTCGACAATCGCCTGCGGTGATTCCGGATGCACCAGGATCGCCGCATCGGGGTAGAGCCCCTTCATGCGCGCCAGCGCCTGGGTTTTGAATTCATCATGGACGATGCAGGCGCCCTGCCAGCACAGCACGTCGGCCCCGGTCTGGCGCTGTACATAGCGGCCAAGGTGGCGGTCCGGCGCCCAAAGTATCTTTTGTCCGAGGCTATCGAGATGCTCAATCAACTCCACCGCGATGCTGGAAGTCACTACCCAGTCGGCGCGCGCTTTTACCGCCGCTGACGTATTGGCATAGACCACCACGGTGCGATCCGGGTGAGCATCGCAAAACGCGTTAAAGTCATCAATGGGACAGCCGAGATCCAGCGAACATTCCGCATTCAGCGTCGGCATCAGAATGGTCTTTTCCGGACTGAGGATTTTGGCCGTTTCGCCCATAAAACGCACTCCGGCAACCAGCAGCGTGGAGGCCGGGTGACGCGCGCCAAAACGCGCCATTTCCAGCGAGTCGGCAATACAACCGCCGGTCTCTTCGGCCAGTTGCTGAATTTCAGGATCGGTGTAGTAATGCGCCACCATCACGGCGTCGCGTTCACGCAGCAGGCGTTTAATTTTCTCGCGATAAAACGCTTTTTCGTCACGGTTCAACGGTTGTGGTTTTGGCGGGAAAGGATAAATCGCCGTTTCAGGATCAAACATTACGCTCATCATGCAATCTCGTTTTACTGGCTTAACTTTGAAACCGTAAATATCGCTATGTATCGCCTTAATACGGTCACTATGTTTTATATGCTAAACAAGATAGCCGATTGCAAGCGAAATGTCGTGATGAATTTTGTATTCCCCGGGGACGATGCTGCGCATCTTCCCGGGCTACCGGTTCGTGCGCTATGGAGTCAAGGTAAGCGTAGTGCGAACATGGAGTTGATTGTGGAGAATGACGCATAGCAAAAAGGCGCCTTTAGGGCGCCTTTTTACATTGGTGGGTCGTGCAGGATGACTCGGCTTCGCCTCGCCCTACGGGCCGTTGCTGACGCAACGTTATCCTTCACGTTCAACATCAAAGTTCAATGTTGAATGGTGGGTCGTGCAGGATTCGAACCTGCGACCAATTGATTAAAAGTCAACTGCTCTACCAACTGAGCTAACGACCCCTTGCGGGATTTTACTGCTGTAATCATTCAGGATGGTGCGTCGTGCAGGATGACTCGGCTTTGCCTCGCCCTTCGGGCCGTTGCTATCGCAACGTTATCCTTCACGTTCTACCAGAAACCACCGTTAAAGATTGGTGGGTCGTGCAGGATTCGAACCTGCGACCAATTGATTAAAAGTCAACTGCTCTACCAACTGAGCTAACGACCCTAAGGGTGTTACCTGAAAGATTTTGTACTCGGCACCATCATTTTAGATGGTGGGTCGTGCAGGATTCGAACCTGCGACCAATTGATTAAAAGTCAACTGCTCTACCAACTGAGCTAACGACCCGAGTGGTGGGTGATGACGGGATCGAACCGCCGACCCCCTCCTTGTAAGGGAGGTGCTCTCCCAGCTGAGCTAATCACCCGAAACTGCGCTGGATACTACCGATACTGCTTCCACCGACCCCATCATTAAGATGGTGGGTCGTGCAGGATGACTCGCTTCGCTCGCCCTACGGGCCGTTGCTGAAACAACGTTATCCTTCACGTTTAACACCGAAGTTCGATGCTAAAGATGGTGGGTCGTGCAGGATTCGAACCTGCGACCAATTGATTAAAAGTCAACTGCTCTACCAACTGAGCTAACGACCCGGTGGTGGGTGATGACGGGATCGAACCGCCGACCCCCTCCTTGTAAGGGAGGTGCTCTCCCAGCTGAGCTAATCACCCGATACTACGCTGGATACTACAATTAAAACTAATTAGTGGTGGGTCGTGCAGGATTCGAACCTGCGACCAATTGATTAAAAGTCAACTGCTCTACCAACTGAGCTAACGACCCACTCTGGCGTCGCTTTGGGCTTGTTCGATATCCCTTGGCAACGGCGGCATATATTACTGATTTCAGATTTCAGCGCAACTAAAATTTCGATAAAGATCACTTAACTGCTTGGGATTCGCGCGACAAGACCAGAAATAACGCGATTTCTGGTCATGCCATAATCAACCCAGGGCGTTAAGACGTTTTTGCGCTTGTTTCGCACCATCGGTGCCAGGGAATTTGCTGACCACCTGCTGGTAAACCGCTTTCGCTTTCGCGGTGTCGCCTTTGTCCTGCATGATGACGCCGACTTTAAACATCGCATCCGGCGCTTTCGGGGATTTCGGATAGTTTTTCACCACTGAGGCAAAATAGTATGCCGCATCGTCTTTTTTCCCCTTATTGTAGTTCAACTGTCCGAGCCAGTAGTTGGCGTTCGGTTGATAAGTTGAATCCGGGTACTTCTTGACGAAGTTCTGAAACGCCACCATCGCGTCATCCTGGCGGGACGAATCTTTAACCAGCGCAATAGCCGCGTTGTAATCGGTGTTGGCATCCCCGGTCATCGCAGGCGCCCCAGAAGAGGCCGCCGGCGCTGTACTGGCGGCAGCCGAACTCTGATCGCCAGAAGACGATGGAGCCTGCGTCTGCGCGCCTGCCGCAGCTGCTCCGCCACCGCTCGTCAGCCCGTCGATCTGTTGCAGAATCTGCTTCTGGCGTTCGACAATCTGATTGAGCTGATACTGATTTTCCTGAATCTGACCGCGCAGGGAATCAATATCGCTTTGGTTATCGGAGAGTTGTTGCTGGAGTTGGGTTAAAAGCTGGCTGTGAGCATTGGAAATACGCTCAAGTTGAGTGACGCGGTCTTCGACCGAGCCTGAGCCGACACTACTGATTGGCGCCTGAGCAAAAGCGGCCCAGGGGGCCGCTATGCCAACCAGTAACGACAGACTCAATAAATGATGTCTGAAGTTACTGCTCATGCAATTCTCTTAGTAAACCAGTACGGCGCGACGGTTTTTGGCATATGCCGCTTCGTCATGACCCAGTACTGCAGGTTTTTCTTTACCGTAAGAAACGATGGAAATCTGGTCAGCAGAAACACCTTTGCCCTGCAGATACATCTTAACGGCGTTAGCACGACGCTCACCCAGAGCGATGTTGTATTCCGGAGTACCGCGCTCATCCGCGTGACCTTCTACGGTCACTTTGTAGGACGGGTTGCTACGCAGGAAGTTAGCGTGCGCATCCAGCATTGCAGCGAAGTCAGAACGGATATCGTACTTGTCCAGATCGAAGTAAACGATGTTGTTCTGCTGCAGCTGCTGCATCTGCAGACGCGCTTGCTCTTCGGAAGACATGTTGCCGCCGTTACCGTTAGCGTCCATACCAGTGCCGGCACCCAGCATGCCTTCACCGCTCTGGTCGTTGCTGGCGTTCTTGTTGGAAGAACACGCCGCGATTGCCATAACCGGCAGAGCGATCATCAGCCCTTTCAGCACTTTGTTCAGTTGCATTTCTTTGATTCCTTTAATAATCAATTATTTATTATCACAGATACGGCGACCAGGCAGGGAATTTTACCTGTCCATCAGTTGCCGGAAGACGCGCTTTGAAACGCCCATCTGTAGAAACCAGATTCAGCACGGATCCCATCCCCTGAGAAGAGCTGTAGATTACCATAGTGCCGTTAGGTGCCAGACTTGGCGTTTCATCTAAAAACGTTGATGACAGAACCTGCACACCACCCGCTTCCAGATCTTGCTTAGCAATGTGTTGCTGACCGTTGGCCGAGCTTACCATTACCATAATTTTACCATCAGCGCTGACGTCAGCATCCTGGTTCTGCGAACCTTCCCAGGTAATACGCTGCGGCGTACCGCCGTTGATGTTGACTTTATACACCTGAGGACGGCCAGCCTGGTCGGAAGTAAATGCCAGGTTCTGGCTATCCGGGAACCAGCTCGGTTCGGTGTTATTGCTGCGACCGTTAGTCACCTGACGAATCTGGCCGGAGCCGAGGTCCATCACGTACAGGTTCAGGCTACCGGTTTTCGACAGTGCGAATGCCAGTTTGCTGCCATCCGGCGAGAAGGCCGGCGCGCCGTTGTGCTGCGGGAAGGAAGCAATCTGACGGACTGCGCCATTCGCCAGCGTCTGGACTACCAGCGCAGAACGGCCGCTTTCGAAGGTCACATAGGCCAGTTTAGAACCGTCCGGAGACCATGCCGGCGACATCAGCGGCTGCGATGAACGGTGAACCAGGAACTGGTTGTAGCCATCGTAGTCAGAAACGCGCAGCTCATACGGGAACTGGCCGCCGTTGGTGCGAACCACGTAAGCGATACGGGTACGGAAAGCGCCTTTAATCCCGGTCAGCTTTTCGAATACCGCGTCGCTGGCAGTATGTCCGGCATAACGCAGGTACTGCTTGGTCACTTTGAAAGAGCCTTGCGACAGGATGGTACCCGGCGCACCGCCGGTATCCACCAGCTGATAGGCAACCTGGTAAGAACCGTCAGGGTTCGGCGTCACCTGGCCTACGACCACGGCGTCAACGCCCAGCGCAGACCATGCCGCAGGCTGCACTTCCTGAGCGCTACCCGGCTGCTGAGGCAGGCGCGAGCGATCCAGCGGATTAAACTTGCCGCTGTTACGCAGGTCAGCCGCTACCACGCCGCCAATATCTTCAGGCGCAGCGCCCGGGCCAGCCCACTGGAATGGCACCACACCGATGGGGCGCGCCGAGTCCACCCCCTGGGTGATCTCGATGCGTACTTCTGCGTGCAGCACCGCCGCCCACAGCATCAAAAAACCAAATGCTACTCGTAATGCCTGCTTCATCATATCTCCCTTATCCGGGCGGAAAGCCCACGATAATTTAGCAGAATGTTAACAAACCCAAATACACAAAACTACCAAAACCCTGTGACTACCATAGATTGTTTTTCCCCGCTTGCACGGGGAAAAACGATTACAGTTTAAAGTCTAGTGTGGCATTTTTTATTTTCTCATAAACAGCCTGACTTGGCGGTTTAGGAATACTCGCAGTACGTGCTGCCGTTAATGCCGCCTGACACAGCGCAGGGTCGCCTCCTTCAGAGGTGATATCCTTCAATGTACCGTCAGGCCTAAGATTGATATGCAACACGCAACGCTTGCCTTGATAGAGGCTGGCATCATACAGGCGGCTTTGAATAGCCATTTGTATTTGCTTTGCGTATGCGCTGATATCAGCGCCCGTAGCCCCACCGTTGGCGCCAGAGGCGCCGCTATCTTTCGATGGCTGGCCATTGCCTTTAGCTCCACCGCCAGTTTTCGGCGCATTCTTACCTGAGCTCAGGTCACCGAGCAGATCGTCAACACCGCTTGCTTCTTTAGCTGCAGCGGCTTTCTTGGCCGCGGCGGCCTTCGCGGCTGCGGCCTTGGCCGCTTTATCAGCCGCCGCTTTTTCTGCGGCGGCTGCTTTGGCGGCAGCGGCTTTTTCGGCAGCTGCGGCTTTTTCAGCAGCGGCCTTCTCGGCTGCAGCTTTTTCCGCGGCAGCTTTCTGGGCAGCGGCTTTTTCAGCGGCGGCCTTTTCTGCCGCAGCCTGTTTCGCCGCTTCCTGCTGGGCTTTCTTCTCGGCCTGCTGCTGCGCTTTCTTCTCTGCATCCTGCTGAGCTTTTTTCGCCGCTTCCGCTTCGGCTTTCTTCTGCGCATCCGCGGCGGCTTTCGCCGCTTCGGCTTCCGCCTGTTTCTTGGCGTCAGCGGCTGCTTTGGCTGCCGCCTTAGCGGCAGCCGCTTCCGCGACTTTCGCCTGAGCATCGGCCTTAGCTTTGGCATCGGCGGCGGCTTTGGCGGCAGCTTCCTGCGCCTCTTTCGCCTGGGCATCCGCTTTCGCTTTTGCCGCGGCGGCAGCCTTGGCTGCGGCCTCTTCAGCCTGTTTCTGCTGTTCTTTCGCTTCTTTCGCCGCTTCCTGCGCCTGCAGACGTTCTTGTTCCATTTGCTTCAGGCGTTCCTGCTCGGCAGCCTGTTTTTCCCGCAGTTCCTCGGCCTGCTGCTGAGCCTGCTTTTCACGCTGCTCGGCCGCGCGACGCGCGCTGGACTGCTGCTGTTGCTGGCGGTTGTAGTTGTTGACTACCGCGCCAGGATCGACCATCACCGCATCAATGGACGAACCTCCGCCGCCGCCGGAAGTATCCAGATGCTCATCGAACGAACTCCAGATCAGTAGCGCAATCAGAATGATGTGCAGCACCACTGAAACTATGATCGCTCGTTTAAGCTTATCGTTTTGTTCGGTTGCCTTTGACACTATCGGTTCCCAAAAACTGTTCGCCTGTTGCCGCTTAAAAGCAGCAGCGGAATGCTAACGATATCCACCGCCGCTCGCTTCGCGGGCCGATTAAATAGGCTTGGTCATTAAGCCAACCGATTTAACCCCTGCGCTATGCAACAGGTTAAGCGCTTTAATAATTTCATCGTAAGGCACATCTTTCGCGCCGCCGATAAGGAACACCGTCTTCTCATTCGCTTCGAGTCGGCGCTTCGCTTCAGCAATGACCTGCTCCGGCGGCAGTTGGGACAACGTTTCCTGACCGACTTTCACGCTGTACTGCCCTACTCCGGAGACTTCAACGATAACCGGTGGTTCATCGTTGCTTTTCACCGCTTGCGACTCCGTGGCGTCCGGCAGATCGACTTCCACGCTCTGCGTAATGATCGGCGCTGTCGCCATGAAGATCAGCAACAGCACCAACAGGACATCCAGCAGCGGAACGATGTTAATCTCGGACTTCAGTTCGCGACGTCCGCGTCCACGTGCTCTGGCCATGGCTTACCCCTTATTGCTTTCGCTGCTGGTAAACGCCTGACGGTGCAGAATGGCGGTGAACTCTTCCATAAAGTTGTCGTAGTTCAGTTCAAGTTTGTTCACGCGCTGGTTCAAACGGTTGTAGGCCATAACCGCCGGGATGGCGGCGAAAAGACCGATTGCCGTGGCGATCAGCGCTTCCGCGATCCCCGGCGCAACCATCTGCAGCGTCGCCTGCTTCACCGCGCCGAGGGCGATAAAGGCGTGCATGATCCCCCAGACGGTACCGAACAGGCCAATATACGGACTGATGGAACCCACGGTGCCAAGGAACGGAATATGCGTTTCCAGCGTTTCCAGTTCGCGGTTCATCGAGATACGCATCGCGCGCGACGCCCCTTCGACAATCGCTTCCGGCGCATGGCTGTTGGCACGATGCAGACGCGCGAACTCTTTAAAGCCGCTGTAAAAAATCTGCTCGGAACCGGCGAGGCTATCGCGACGGCCCTGGCTCTCCTGGTACAGGCGAGACAGTTCAATGCCGGACCAGAACTTATCTTCAAACGCTTCGGCTTCGCGGCTGGCGGAATTGAGGATACGCGTTCTCTGAATAATAATAGCCCAGGAAGCGATAGAAAAACCAATCAAAATCAACATGATAAGTTTAACCAGAAGGCTCGCCTTCAGGAACAAATCAAGGATATTCATGTCAGTCACTGCTTAAACTCCGCGACAATAGACTTGGGAAGCGCACGAGGCTTCATTAAGAGTGGATCAACGCACACAATGAGAACTTCAGCTTCGTTCAAAACTGTATTCTCGGCGTTGACGATTCGCTGCGTGAAAACCAAAGAGGTGCCTCGCATCGAGGTAATTTCCGTCTGGATTTCGAGCATGTCGTCGAGTCTGGCGGGCGCAAAATACTCCAGCGTCATTTTGCGAACGACAAAGGCAACTCGTTCAGCCAACAGAATCTGCTGACTGAAGTGATGGTGGCGCAGCATCTCTGTGCGTGCTCTTTCATAAAAAGCGACGTAACTGGCGTGGTAAACCACACCACCGGCATCGGTATCTTCGTAGTAGACCCGGACCGGCCATCGAAACAGCGTTGTATTCACTTTACATCCCGGTAATGCAAAAAAAGAGTAGTGCTTTCAAACTTCGCTACTATACGCGCGGGAATCGTGGTTTGGAATGGGAGAAAGTAAACGGCGAGTAAATTTTTATGGGCTTATGCAAGCCCATGCGGTTAACAGACTTCTCTTATACTCTTATCTTTCAAAAGAAGAAAAAGATCAGGCCTGCGAAGAGAACGATATCAGCGATAAGCGGACAAAAAATCCCCTGCCAGTGCACGGCCTTCGGACGAAAGCCCACACCGTGAATGACGCCGGCGCACACCGCCCACATCAGCAAGAAACCATGCCAGATTTCAAGCTCGCTGGTCTTCGCCGCAAAGCGCGACGGATCCCAGAAGATGCAGCCTGCCAGCAGCAGCGCCATTAATAAGGAAAGCGCCCTTAACGGGCGCTTGTCCATTATCGCGTAAAGGGTCGCGATAATTTTCATCAATGCTCTTCTTTACCTGCTTTGGTAGCTTCCACGTGCTCAAGCGCCAGCGCGGTAATCACCCCAAAGGCACAGGCAAGCAGCGTTCCCAAAATCCATGCGAAGTACCACATATATAGCTCCTTACCTTAGTACAGCGAGTGGGTGTTCTTTTCGATGTCTTCGCGGGTAATGCGGCCAAACATCTTCCAGTAACACCAGGTGGTGTAGCCGAGGATAATCGGCACAAACACGATAGCCACGTAGGTCATCACATTCAGCGTCAGCTGGCTGGAGGTTGCATCCCACATCGTCAGGCTCGCATTCAGCATCGTGCTGGACGGCATGATGAACGGGAACATCGCGATACCCGCGGTCAGGATGATGCAGGCCAGCGTCAGCGAGGAGAACAGGAACGCCATGGCGCCTTTATCTGCTTTTGTTGACGCGACGGTCAGCAGCGGCAGCACCACGCCCAGGGCAGGAATGGCCCACAGCGCTGGCATGTTGTTAAAGTTCACCATCCACGCGCCGGCTTCACGCGCCACTTCTTTGGTCAGCGGGTTAGACGGGCCGGTATGATCCAGCACCGATTTCACCACGTAGCCGTCGATGCCGTAGTAGACCCAAACGCCCGCCAGCGCGAAGCAGACCAGCGTCACCAGCGCCGCCACCGTGGAGACGGTGCGGGTGCGCAGGTGCAGTTCGCCTACGGTACGCATCTGCAGGTAGGTCGCGCCCTGCGTCAGGATCATCGCCACGCTGACGATACCGGCCAGCAGACCAAACGGGTTCAGCAGCTGGAAGAAGTTGCCGGTGTAGTACAGACGCAGATACTCATCGATATGGAACGGTACACCCTGCAGCAGGTTGCCGAAAGCCACGCCGATTACCAGCGGCGGCACAAAGCTCCCCACGAAGATGCCCCAGTCCCACATGTTACGCCAGCGGGTATCTTCAATCTTAGAACGGTAGTCAAAGCCCACCGGACGGAAGAATAAAGATGCCAGCACCAGAATCATCGCCACATAGAAGCCGGAGAACGCGGCGGCGTACACCATCGGCCAGGCAGCAAACAGCGCGCCGCCGGCGGTGATGAGCCACACCTGGTTTCCGTCCCAGTGCGGGGCGATGGAGTTGATCATGATTCGACGCTCGGTGTCATTACGACCGAGGAAACGGGTGAGCATGCCCACCCCCATGTCGAAACCGTCGGCGACGGCGAAGCCAATCAGCAGAACGCCGATCAGTAGCCACCAGATTAAACGCAATACTTCATAATCGATCATTTGACGACTCCTGTCTTAGCGTGCCGACTGAATAGCCGCGGAGGACTGTTCAAAGTGATAGCGACCCGTTTTCAGGCTGCTCGGTCCTTTGCGGGCAAACTTGAACATGAGGAACAGTTCAGCCACCAGGAACAGCGTATACAGACCGCAGATCAGCAACATCGAGAAGATCAGATCGCCTGCGGTCAGCGACGAGTTCGCCACCGCGGTTGGCAGCACTTCACCAATCGCCCACGGCTGACGGCCATACTCGGCAACAAACCAGCCCGCTTCAACGGCAATCCACGGCAGCGGCAGGCCGAAGAACGCGGCGCGCAGCAGCCATTTTTTCTCGCCAATACGGTTGCGAATCACGGTCCAGAAAGAGGCGCCGATAATCAACAGCATCAGTACGCCGCACGCCACCATGATACGGAAGGCGAAGTACAACGGCGCTACGCTCGGAATAGAGTCTTTGGTCGCTTTGGCGATCTGCTCTTCCGTGGCGTCAGCGACGTTCGGGGTATAGCGCTTGAGCAGCAGACCATAACCGAGGTCTTTCTTAACGTTATTGAACCGATCGCGAACCGCCTGGTCAGTCGAACCGGCGCGCAGCTGTTCCAGCAGCGCATAGGCTTTCATCCCGTTACGAATACGCTCTTCATGCTGCGCCATCAGATCTTTCAGGCCGATAACCGGCTTATCCACCGAGCGGGTAGCGATGATACCCAGCGCGTATGGGATCTGGATGGAGAAGTGGTTGGTTTGCGCTTCCTGGTCGGGAATACCAAATAGGGTAAAGGCAGCCGGAGCCGGCTGAGTTTCCCATTCCGCTTCAATCGCCGCCAGTTTGGTTTTCTGCACGTCACCCATTTCGTAACCGGACTCATCGCCGAGGACGATAACGGAGAGGATAGCGGCCATACCAAAGCTTGCAGCAATCGCGAAGGAGCGTTTAGCAAAGGCGAAATCACGGCCTTTAAGCATGTACCAGGAGCTGATGGCAAGGATGAACATCGCGCCAGTCACATAGCCGGAAGCCACGGTGTGGACGAATTTAACCTGAGCAACCGGGTTCAGGACCAGCTCGGAGAAGCTGACCATCTCCATACGCATGGTTTCAAAGTTGAAATCCGATGCGATCGGGTTCTGCATCCAGCCGTTGGCCACCAGGATCCACAGCGCGGAGAGGTTAGACCCCAGAGCGACCAGCCAGGTCACCGCCATGTGCTGAACTTTGCCCAGACGATCCCAACCGAAGAAGAACAGACCTACAAAGGTAGATTCGAGGAAGAAGGCCATCAGACCTTCAATGGCCAGCGGCGCACCGAAGATATCGCCCACATAGTGAGAATAGTAAGACCAGTTAGTCCCGAACTGGAACTCCATGGTCAAACCGGTTGCGACACCCAGAGCGAAGTTGATACCAAACAACTTGCCCCAGAACTTGGTCATATCTTTATAAATCTGTTTGCCGGAAAGGACGTAGACCGTTTCCATGATGGCCAGCAGGAACGCCATACCGAGCGTTAGCGGCACAAAAAGGAAGTGGTACATCGCGGTCAAGGCAAACTGTAAGCGCGACAGTTCGACTATATCTAACATCATGACTCCTTGCTCATCGCATGAAGACTCCGAGAACGAACCCAATAATTCAGGTTCATACGCATGCCCCAATACAAAATTATTTGCTCCCTGGTACGTTACTGCTCATCTGGCGATGAAACAGCGCCCTCGCAAAGGTTACAAATACGTTAACGAAAAAACCAAATGATTCTCTAATATATTACGCCGCAATAACCTTACAATAAATAGGATTTTATTGTTCCAGCTTTACATTTTTCGACGGTGATCAATATATAGCGAAAATGCCCGGAATAGGCCAATTTGATTTGCGACAATTTAACGTTTTTTGGTGATTTTTTCCAAGGATTAAGCATTGATATAAATCAATTTTTTCTTCTTATGTTAATTATGTGGCGCAATAAAGAATAACGGTGAAATTGATGTTAAAAATGTGTTTAAAGTCTGCCGCTAGCGGTTACTAAAAAGGGGGAAATGAGAATTATAGGTAATATAATTTTAACTTTAACCAATTTAAGGCAAGAAATGATGCGATCCTAATAATGTTAGACCGGTCACACTATTTTTCCCAATCGAAATGCAAAAAAATAACGTCTGCGTTTTCCTGTTTATTTTCACATAAAATTAACCACCTCCCCTCCCCCGGACAAGCGGCGAGTGATTATTCCCAATAATATTCATCAAATCAATAGAATAGCGTTTTTTAACGTAAGAGAGCGCCTGCGGCTGACGACAAGGCAAAAAAAAGGCCACCTGACGGTGGCCAACCATGTCGAAATCGGACATTAGTCTGCTCCTGAGAGCAGTGAGGGTTTACTTGATGATAGCTTTCAGCGCTTCGCCGATATCCGCCAGGCTGCGAACGGTTTTCACACCGGCCGCTTCCAGCGCAGCAAATTTCTCATCAGCAGTACCTTTACCGCCAGCGATGATGGCGCCTGCGTGGCCCATACGCTTGCCTTTCGGCGCGGTAACGCCCGCGATATAGCCGACAACCGGCTTAGTCACGTGCTCTTTAATGTAAGCTGCCGCTTCTTCTTCCGCGCTGCCGCCGATTTCACCGATCATGACGATCGCTTCGGTCTGCGGGTCTTCCTGGAACATTTTCAGGATATCGATGAAGTTGGAGCCCGGGATCGGGTCGCCGCCGATACCGACGCAGGTAGACTGGCCGAAGCCATAGTCGGTGGTCTGCTTAACCGCTTCATAGGTCAGGGTACCGGAACGGGAAACGATGCCCACTTTACCCGGCTTGTGGATGTGACCCGGCATGATGCCGATTTTGCACTCGCCCGGAGTGATAACGCCCGGGCAGTTCGGGCCGATCATGCGAACGCCAGCTTCGTCCAGCTTCACTTTCACGGTCAGCATATCCAGGGTCGGGATACCTTCAGTGATGGTGATAATCAGCTTAATGCCCGCGTCGATAGCTTCCAGAATGGAGTCTTTGCAGAACGGCGCCGGAACGTAGATGACGGTCGCAGTCGCGCCGGTGGCTTCAACGGCTTCACGCACGGTGTTAAATACCGGCAGGCCCAGGTGAGTGGTGCCGCCTTTACCTGGCGTTACGCCGCCAACCATCTGAGTGCCGTAAGCGATCGCTTGTTCAGAGTGGAATGTACCCTGGCTACCGGTAAAGCCCTGGCAGATAACCTTGGTGTCTTTATTAATTAAAACTGACATTATTTCCCCTCCACTGCGGCAACAACCTGCTGTGCTGCGTCCGTCAGACTTTTCGCTGCAATAATATTCAGGCCGCTGTCAGCCAGTTTTTTCGCGCCCAGTTCGGCGTTGTTACCTTCGAGACGTACAACAACCGGTACGTTAACACCCACTTCTTCAACCGCGCCGATGATGCCGTCAGCGATCAGGTCGCAACGTACGATACCGCCGAAGATGTTAACCAGAACCGCTTTAACGTTGTCGTCAGAGAGGATGATTTTGAACGCTTCGGTTACGCGCTCTTTGGTGGCGCCGCCGCCAACGTCGAGGAAGTTAGCCGGTTCGCCGCCGTGCAGCTTAACGATGTCCATGGTGCCCATCGCCAGGCCTGCGCCGTTAACCATGCAACCGATGTTGCCGTCGAGAGCAACGTAGTTCAGTTCCCACTGCGCCGCCTGAGCTTCGCGCGGATCTTCTTGAGACTGGTCGCGCATTTCACGCAGATCCGGCTGGCGGAACAGCGCGTTGCCGTCAGCGCCCAGTTTGCCGTCGAGGCAGATCAGGTCGCCCTGCTTGGTGATAACCAGCGGGTTGATTTCGATCAGCGCCAGGTCGCGCTCCAGGAAGATGGTCGCCAGACCCATGAAGATCTTGGTGAACTGCTGAACCTGTTTACCTTCCAGACCCAGTTTGAACGCCAGTTCACGACCCTGGTAAGGCATCGGGCCCGCCAGCGGATCGATAGCGATCTTGTGGATCAGGTGCGGGGTTTCTTCCGCCACTTTTTCGATTTCCACGCCGCCTTCGGTAGACGCCATGAACACCACGCGACGGGAGCTACGGTCAACAACCGCGCCCAGATACAGCTCTTTATCAATGTCGGTCGCCGCTTCAACCAGAATCTGGTTTACCGGCTGGCCGTTAGCATCTGTTTGGTAAGTCACCAGGCGTTTGCCCAGCCAATGCTCAGCAAAAGCGCGAATCTCTTCTTTGCTCTTAACTACTTTCACACCGCCCGCTTTACCGCGGCCACCAGCGTGAACCTGACATTTCACTACCCACGGACCCGCGCCGATTTTTGAAGCGGCTTCTTCTGCTTCACGCGGAGTAGTACAGGCATAACCCACCGGCGCCGGTAAGCCATAGCGGGCAAAAAGTTGTTTTGCCTGATATTCATGTAAGTTCATGTGTTCAGTCCATCCTTCAGGTAATAATTATCTTTAAACCTGTAGGCCTGATAAGACGCGCAAGCGTCGCCATCAGGCATCTCATCAACGCCGGATGGCGGCGCGAACGCCTTATCCGGCCTACGGTAGGTAATACTCTTACAGACTACACGTCCAGCAGCAGACGAGTCGGATCTTCCAGCAGCTCTTTAATCGCTACCAGGAAGCCTACCGATTCACGTCCATCGATCAGACGGTGGTCGTAGGAGAGCGCCAGGTACATCATCGGCAGAATTTCTACCTTGCCATTCACCGCCATCGGACGGTCTTTAATGGCATGCATACCCAGGATGGCGCTCTGCGGTGGGTTGATGATCGGCGTGGACATCAGAGAACCGAATACGCCGCCGTTGGTAATGGTGAAGTTACCGCCGGTCAGGTCATCTACGGTCAGCTTGCCGTCACGGCCTTTCACTGCCAGCTCTTTAATATTCTTTTCGATATCCGCCATGCCCAGCAGGTCAACGTCACGCAGAACCGGAGTCACCAGGCCGCGCGGCGTAGAAACCGCCATGCTCACGTCGAAGTAGTTGTGATAAACCACGTCATCGCCATCGATGGAAGCGTTCACTTCCGGGTAGCGTTTCAGCGCTTCAACCACCGCTTTCACGTAGAAGGACATGAAGCCCAGACGGATACCGTGACGTTTTTCGAACGCTTCGCCGTACTGCTTACGCAGATCCATAATCGGCTTCATGTTGACTTCGTTGAACGTGGTCAGCATGGCGGTAGAGTTTTTCGCTTCCAGCAGACGCTCGGCAACGCGTTTGCGCAGACGGGTCATCGGTACGCGTTTTTCAGAGCGGTGGCCCAGTTGCGCAACCGGCGCCGCAGCAGCGGCTGGCGCTTTCGCTTCAGCTTTCGCCGGCGCGCTCGCCAGATGCTTCTCAACGTCTTCGCGGGTCAGACGGCCGCCAACGCCGGTGCCTTTAATCGCCGCCGCGTCGAGACTGTGTTCAGCCAACAGGCGACGGATAGCCGGGCTAAGCGCGTCGTTGCTTTGCTCTTCCAGAGACGCTTGCTGACGCTGAGCCGGGGTGGACTCTTTAGTATCAGCTTTCGCATCAGCGGCTTTACCGGCGCTGTTGCCTTCACGCAGGCGGCCCAGAATCTGACGAGACAGCACGGTGGCGCCTTCGTCTTCCAGTACTGCATCCAGAATGCCGTCCGCTGATGCCGGTACTTCCAGTACCACTTTGTCAGTTTCGATTTCGACCAGAACTTCGTCGCGGACTACCGCGTCGCCCGGTTTTTTGTGCCAGGTGGCGACGGTTGCGTCAGCTACGGACTCAGGAAGGTCGGGAACCAGAATATCTACGCTACTCATTGTGTATCCTTTAATTAATCGACGTTCAGCGCGTCATTGACCAGATCTTGTTGCTGTTTCTGGTGAACGGACATATACCCTACCGCCGGAGAGGCGGAGGCCGGGCGGCCTGCATAACGCAGAGAGGCCCCAAATGGAACTACTTCACGAAGGTGGTGCTGGCTGCAGTACCATGCGCCCTGGTTGAGCGGCTCTTCCTGGCACCAGACAAAATCGTGGACGTGCGAATAAGCTTTCAGCGCTTCCTGTACCGCCTGATGCGGGAACGGATAGAGCTGTTCGATACGCACGATGGCGACATCTTTTTGCTCGTTTTTACGGCGCTGTTCCAGCAGGTCGTAGTAAACCTTACCAGAGCACAGTACGACGCGTTTCACGGCTTGCGGATCGAGCTCGTCGATTTCGCCAATAGCCGGCATAAAGGTGCCGTTCGCCAGTTCATCCATGCTGGAAACCGCCAGCGGGTGGCGCAGCAGAGATTTCGGCGACATCACCACCAGCGGACGGCGCATACCGCGCAGCGCCTGACGACGCAGCATGTGATAAACCTGTGCCGGAGTGGACGGTACGCAAACCTGCATGTTCTGCTCAGCGCACAGCTGCAGATAGCGTTCCAGACGCGCGGAGGAGTGCTCCGGGCCCTGGCCTTCATAGCCGTGCGGCAGCAGCATCACCAGGCCGCACATCCGGCCCCATTTCTGCTCGCCGGAGCTGATGAACTGGTCAATAACGACCTGCGCGCCGTTGGCGAAGTCGCCGAACTGCGCTTCCCAGATGGTCAGGGTGCGTGGTTCCGCGGTGGCGTAACCGTATTCGAACGCCAGCACCGCTTCTTCAGACAGCACGGAGTCCCAGACGCGGAACTGGCCCTGGCCGTTGTGTACGTTCTGCAGCGGCGTATAGGTAGAGCCGTTGCTCTGGTTATGGATAACCGCATGACGGTGGAAGAAGGTACCGCGACCGGAGTCTTCGCCGGACAGACGTACCGGAATCCCTTCGTCAACCAGGGTGGCGTACGCCAGGTTTTCCGCCGCGCCCCAGTCGAACGGCTTCTCACCGGCGGCCATCAGCTGGCGGTCGCCGTAGATTTTCGCTACGCGAGACTGCATCTCAACGCTTTCCGGCACCGTACTGATGCGTTTGGCCAGCTCTTGCAGGCGTTTTGGCTCAACTTTATCCGGGTAGCTCTCATCCCACTCATGGTTGAGGTACGGAGACCAGGTAAAGGAGTGCATGTTCATCGGACGCCATTCCGCTACCACGCAATCGCCGGCATCCAGCGCATCGCGGTAGAGGTTAACCTGTTCGGTAGCGTCTTCCAGCGTCGCGACTTTGTCCTGCTCCAGCTTGTCAGCGTAGATTTTGCGCGGAGTCGGATGCTTTTTGATTTTCTGGTACATCAGCGGCTGGGTTGCGCTCGGCTCGTCGGCTTCGTTGTGGCCGTGACGGCGGTAGCACACCAGGTCGATGAAGACATCGCGTTTGAAGGTATTACGGAAATCCAGCGCCAGACGGGTAACGAAAGCGACCGCTTCCGGGTCATCCGCGTTAACGTGGAAAATCGGCGCCTGAACCATTTTACCGATATCGGTGCAGTACGGCGTAGAACGCGCATCCAGCGGGTTGGACGTGGTGAAGCCAACCTGGTTGTTGATAACGATGCGCACGGTACCGCCCACTTCGTAACCACGCGCCTTGGACATGTTCAGGGTTTCCTGAACTACGCCCTGGCCGGCTACCGCGGCGTCGCCGTGGATGGTGATTGGCAGAACTTTGTTGCTGCTCGGCTCGTCCAGACGATCCAGACGGGCGCGTACGGAGCCGATAACCACCGGGCTGACGATTTCCAGGTGCGACGGGTTAAACGCCAGCGCCAGGTGAACCAGACCGCCTTCGGTTTCCATATCGGAAGAGAAGCCCATGTGGTACTTCACGTCGCCGGTGCCGAGGTGTTCTTTATGTTTGCCCGCGAATTCGTCGAACAGGTCCTGCGGTTTTTTACCCAGCACGTTGACCAGTACGTTCAGACGACCACGGTGCGCCATGCCCAGCACCACTTCACGGGTGCCGCTCTTACCGGCGTGACGGATGATCTCTTTGAGCATCGGGATTAACGCATCGCCGCCTTCCAGCGAGAAGCGTTTCGCGCCCGGGAATTTGGCGCCGAGGTAGCGCTCCAGGCCTTCCGCGGCGGTCAGTTCGCTCAGGAAGCGCTTTTTCTCTTCCGCGGTGAAGCTCGCTTTGCCCGCTACTGACTCAATGCGCTGCTGGATCCAGCGTTTTTCTTCAGTAGAGGTGATGTGCATGTATTCCGCGCCGATGGAGCCGCAGTAGGTTTGCTTAAGCGCCGCGATCAGGTCGCCCAGCTTCATCGTGTCTTTTCCGATGGCGAAAGAACCTACGTTATAGCTTTCCTGGAAATCGGCCTCGGTGAGATCGTGGTAAGCCGGATCGAGATCCGCCACTCTCTCTTGCTGCCACAGTCCCAGCGGATCGAGATTCGCCTGCTGGTGACCGCGGAAGCGGTATGCGTTGATGAGCTGCAGGACTTTAACCTGCTTCACATTGGTATCAGGGTCGGATATCGAAGAAGTGTAACGTGAGGCATCCTTCGCCAGTCGACGGAAATAATCACGCGTTTTCGAATGAAATTGATCCGGTTTAACTCCGGTGCCAGGTAACTGCTGGAACATCGAACGCCAGTTGGCGTCAACAGAGTCAGGATCGGTTAAGAAGTCTTCATAGAGCTGTTCTATCCAGCTCTGGTTCGAACCAGAGAGGTAAGAAGAGTCCAGCCAGGCTTTCATTGCGCCGTTCTGCATCGTGATCCCTTAAGCATTTTTATGCTTATTTCGCCGTAGAAACTACCACGCACACCGAGTGCACGTGCCGGGGTTCACTTGTTGCGGACGAGTTGTGGTTTCTATCCGCTAAGGAACCTTTAAAAACTGTCTAACTATCAGGGGCAGTTTTTAGAGGTTTCCTGCTATCTCTATTGCCTGATGGCGCTTCGCTTATCAGGCCTACGCATTACTGGTACATATTTGGCGGTTTTTAAAGATTTCCTGCTATCTGTCCCCCGGCGGCGCTAACGCTTGCCGGGGCTACTGCTTTGGTAGCCCGGATAAGCGCAAGCGCCATCCGGGACAGACCGTGTTGCTTACGCGCTGCGCTGCAACAGCATCGACTTAATATGGCCGATGGCGCGCGTTGGGTTCAATCCCTTAGGACAAACACTGACGCAGTTCATAATACTGTGACAGCGGAATACGCTGAAAGCATCGCTCAGACCTTCCAGACGCTCGCTGGTTTCGGTATCGCGGCTGTCGATCAGGAAGCGATACGCGGCCAGAAGGCCTGCCGGGCCGATGAACTTGTCCGGGTTCCACCAGAACGACGGGCAAGAGGTCGAACAACATGCGCACAGAATACACTCGTACAGACCATCGAGTTTCTCGCGCTGCTCAGGCATCTGCAGATGCTCGCGAGCCGGAGGATTTTGCCCATTATTCAATAAGTAAGGCTTGATCTTCTCATATTGTGCGTAGAATTGCCCCATGTCTACCACCAAATCGCGGATAACCGGCAATCCAGGCAGCGGACGGATAACAATTTTCTTACCCGGCTGATTCAGCGCGGAGATCGGCGTGATGCACGCCAGACCATTTTTACCGTTCATGTTCAGACCATCGGAACCGCACACCCCTTCACGGCAGGAGCGGCGGAACGACAGCGACGGATCTTTTTCTTTCAGCTGGATAAGCGCATCCAGCAGCATCATGTCGCGACCTTCTTCCGCGTCGAGGGTGTAATCCTGCATATGCGGAGCGTCGTCAACATCCGGGTTATAGCGATAAATTGAAAACTCGAGTTTCATATTCCTGTCTCCGCATTAATAAGTACGAATCTTCGGCGGGAATGCCGGACGCAGTTTCGGTTCCATGTTGACCGCTCGACGCGTCATGGATTCCGACTCTGGCAGATACAGGGAATGGCACAGCCAGTTTTCATCATCACGTTCCGGGAAGTCGAAGCGGCTATGCGCGCCGCGGCTTTCGGTACGGAAGTTTGCGGATACCGCCGTGGAATAAGCCGTTTCCATCAGGTTATCCAGCTCCAGACACTCGACGCGCTGGGTGTTGAACTCGCTTGAAGTGTCGTCCAGGCGCGCATTTTTCAGACGCTCGCGGATCTCTTTCAGCTGTTCCAGACCTTTATGCATCGCATCGCCTTCACGGAAGACCGAGAAGTTATGCTGCATACATTCCTGCAGCGCTTTGCGGATAGCGACCGGGTCTTCGCCGGAACGGGTGTTGTTCCAACGGTTGAGGCGGTCCAGGGAAGCTTCGACATCGGACTCGCTGGCAGCGCGCAGCGCGCCCTGCTCGGCGATGGATTCCTGCAGATGCAGACCCGCCGCGCGGCCGAAGACCACCAGGTCCAGCAGCGAGTTGCCGCCCAGACGGTTGGCGCCGTGTACCGATACGCAGGCGATTTCGCCAACGGCGAACAGGCCCGGGATCACCACATCTTCGCCCTTCTCGTTCACGGTCAGCGCCTGGCCAGTTACTTTGGTCGGAATACCGCCCATCATGTAGTGGCAGGTTGGGATAACCGGAATCGGTTCTTTAACCGGGTCAACGTGGGCAAAGGTACGAGACAGTTCAAGAATGCCCGGCAGACGGGATTCCAGCACTTCTTTACCCAGGTGATCCAGTTTCAGCTTAGCGTGCGGGCCCCACGGACCATCGCAGCCGCGGCCTTCGCGGATTTCGATCATGATGGAACGCGCCACCACGTCACGACCCGCCAGGTCTTTCGCGTTCGGCGCATAACGCTCCATGAAGCGCTCGCCGTGTTTGTTCAGCAGGTAACCGCCTTCGCCGCGGCAACCTTCGGTGACCAGCACCCCTGCCCCGGCGATACCGGTCGGGTGGAACTGCCACATTTCCATATCCTGCACCGGAACGCCCGCGCGCAGAGCCATACCGACGCCGTCGCCGGTGTTGATGTGGGCGTTAGTGGTGGATTGATAAATACGGCCTGCGCCGCCGGTCGCCAGCACGGTAGCGCGGGCTTTGAAGTACACCACTTCACCGGTTTCGATGCACAGTGCGGTACAACCAACCACCGCGCCGTCCTGGTTTTTCACCAGATCGAGGGCATACCATTCGGAGAAGATAGTGGTGTGGTTTTTCAGGTTCTGTTGATACAGGGTGTGCAGCAGCGCGTGACCGGTACGGTCGGCCGCCGCCGCGGTGCGTGCCGCCTGCTCGCCGCCGAAGTTTTTCGACTGGCCGCCAAACGGACGCTGATAAATACGGCCGTCATCAAGACGGGAGAACGGCAGGCCCATATGTTCCAGCTCAAGAATCGCTTCCGGGCCGGTCTTACACATATATTCGATGGCGTCCTGGTCGCCGATATAGTCCGACCCTTTTACGGTGTCGTACATGTGCCATTCCCAGTTATCTTCATGGGTATTACCGAGCGCGACGGTGATGCCACCCTGCGCGGAAACGGTATGGGAACGGGTAGGGAAAACTTTAGAGAGCAGCGCACAGGTCTGTCCGCTCTGGGAAATCTGCAGCGCCGCGCGCATACCTGCGCCGCCGGCACCAATTACAACTGCATCAAATTCTCTGACTGGCAATTTCATTACACACCCCACACCACAATAAATCCATAAAGAACGTAAGCCACCAGCGCCACAACGATAATCAGTTGCAGAACTAAGCGCACGGCCAGTGGTTTAACGTAGTCCGTCAACACCTGCCACATACCGATCCAGGCGTGAATCAGGATGGAAACGAGAGCCAGCAGGGTAAAGACTTTGGTGAACGCGGAGGAGAAGAATCCGGTCCAGATTTCCCAGGAGATCTCACCGGAGGTGGCGAAGAAGCCAACCATGTAGATGATGTAGAGGGTCAGAACGATGGCGGTAGCACGGACCAGAATAAAGTCATGTACGCCGTTGCGTCCCAGTGCTGAGGCGTTGCTTACCATACGAGGACTCCTGCGAGAAGTGAAAGCACGACAGTAATAACAAAAGAAATTTTGGCGGAGCGTGTCCCTGCTTCGAGGGTTTCTTCCAGATAGCCAAAGTCCATCAGCAGATGGCGGATACCGACAACGGCGTGATACGCCAGCGCGGTGAGGATGCCCCACATGATGAACTTCACGAAGAAGCTATTCATGATGGAAGCGGCCGTCAGGAAGCCCTCCGGAGAGGAAAGGCTGGTGCCCAGCAACCAAAGCAGAATACCGACCGCCACAAAAGTGATCACACCGGATACGCGATGGAGAATGGACGCTATCGCCGTGATTGGGAATCGAATCGTTTGTAGATCCAGATTGACAGGTCTTTGTTTTTTCACATTTCTTACCATGAATAACGCCCACATGCTGTTCTTATTGTTTCCTTCCTCCGGTCTGCTTGCGGGTCAGACAGCGTCCTTTCTATAACCAGAAGTCATGTTAAAACCCCTTTCCAGGAGTAAAAGCGTGACCAAACAACGCTGGGTGGCTCGGGATTGCAGGGTGTTCCGGAGACCTGGCGGCAGTATAGGCCGTTCACAAAATCATTACAATTAACCTACATATAGTTTGTCGGGTTTTGTCCGGAACAGTGATCAAGGTCACGATTACAACATTATTTTAAATTTTAATCACCTGATTTGACAAATATTAAACATTCTTGTTACAACCATTACTAGATTAATGCAATAATGCCCAAAAGTTATGGGGTCACTCTTTCACCTGAGAATAAGTTATGTAACAGTGTGATGGTATTGACCGATGTAATCAGGACAGTTATTAGTGGTATACAGGTTTTAATATTCGGGCTGCTAAAACGCTGATTTGCTGCCGTTTCACTCCCGGGCTGAAGACGTACCATCAAGCGCCTGCGCTCTGTACCCTGCAATTTTCGCGACACAGAGCTGTGAGCAACATAACAATCTGGTAACGTAGTCAGGTTCGGGCCGAATGCAAATCCACCACCCGGCAGTCTTAAGCAATAAAAGGCGCTAAGGAGACCATAAATGTCTGATGCTAAAGCAAAAATCACCCTGGGTGGTGACACTGCTATTGAACTTGATGTGCTAAAAGGCACGCTCGGTCAGGATGTTATTGATATTCGTAGTCTTGGTTCAAAAGGTGTCTTCACCTTCGACCCCGGTTTCACTTCAACAGCCTCGTGTGAATCTAAAATTACTTTTATCGACGGCGATGAGGGGATCCTGCTGCACCGCGGTTTCCCGATCGATCAGCTGGCTACCGAGTCAAATTATCTTGAAGTGTGCTACATCCTGTTGAACGGCGAAAAACCGACTCAACAGCAGTACGACGAATTCAAAACTACCGTTACCCGCCACACCATGATCCACGAACAGATTACCCGTCTGTTCCACGCGTTCCGCCGCGACTCTCACCCGATGGCGGTGATGTGCGGTATTACCGGCGCGCTGGCGGCGTTCTATCACGACTCCCTGGACGTGAATAATCCGCGCCACCGGGAAATCGCCGCCTATCGTCTGCTGTCCAAAATGCCGACCATGGCAGCGATGTGTTACAAGTATTCTATCGGCCAGCCTTTCGTGTATCCGCGCAACGATCTCTCCTACGCGGGTAACTTCCTGAATATGATGTTCTCCACGCCGTGTGAAACCTACGAGGTTAACCCGGTGCTGGAACGCGCGATGGACCGTATCCTGATCCTGCACGCTGACCACGAACAGAACGCATCAACCTCTACCGTCCGTACCGCAGGCTCTTCCGGCGCTAACCCGTTCGCCTGTATCGCTGCGGGTATCGCCTCCCTGTGGGGACCGGCGCACGGCGGCGCCAACGAAGCCGCGCTGAAAATGCTGGAAGAGATCAGCTCCGTTGAACACATTCCGGAATTCGTGCGCCGCGCGAAAGACAAGAATGACTCTTTCCGCCTGATGGGCTTCGGCCATCGCGTGTACAAGAACTACGATCCGCGCGCCACCGTTATGCGTGAAACCTGCCACGAAGTGCTGAAAGAGCTGGGCACCAAGGACGATCTGCTGGAAGTGGCGATGGAACTTGAGCATATCGCGCTCAACGACCCGTACTTCATCGAGAAGAAACTGTACCCGAACGTTGATTTCTACTCCGGCATCATCCTGAAAGCGATGGGTATTCCATCCTCGATGTTTACCGTCATCTTCGCGATGGCGCGCACCGTCGGCTGGATTGCCCACTGGAACGAAATGCACAGCGACGGTATGAAAATTGCCCGTCCGCGTCAGCTGTATACCGGCTACCAGAAGCGCGATTTCAAATCCGATCTCAAGAAGTAATTTTTACCCTGTCGGGGTGAGCAATACAAAAATCGGGGATCTTCCCCGATTTTTTTTATTTAAGCGTACAAAAAAATTTTAATCGCTCAACAACTGGCATTAGTGCTGGCAGCCAGGGCACCAGTAAAAGGGTCGCGATGACAGCATCGTTTTCTCAATGATACTGCCGCAGCGTTCGCAGGCCTCGCCATCGCGATGAAAGACCTTAAAGCGGAATAGCGCGCCATGATGTTTGTTTTCATCCACCTGGCCGCGGGTACGGTAAGAAAGGCGCGGGATATCCAGCAGCGCGTGCGCCAGCGCAGCGAGCTGCGTTTCATTGAGCTCGGCGGCTTTATGCTGCCCGGTCAGCCCCACCTGCCACAGGATCTCTACCCGCAGATAGTTCCCGAGCCCGGCGAGAAACGCCTGGTCCAGCAACAGGCCGGAAAACTGGCGATTGCGAAATTTCGCCGATAACAGCCGCTCTCTGACCTGCCCGGCGGTTAACGTCATATCCAGCACATCCGGCCCGACCCGTTGTAAAAACGGATGATGGGCCAGCTGTTGCGCCGTCAATATCTCAATCTCCGAGGCGCTATAGAGCAAAATCGCCTTGCGTGCGGTCTGCAGTCTGACGCGCAGCACGCGGTTCGATTGCGGCTCAACGCCGGCATCCACCACGCGCCAGACGCCATACAGCTGGTTATGGCTATACAGCGTCAATCCGCCGGAGAAGTGGGTTAACAGGGCCTTGCCGCGGGTGGTGATATGGGTCACCCGCTGGCCAATCAACTGGCTTTGATAGGGTTGCAACTGTGGAAAGGCGAACCAGGCTTCGGTTAACGGTTCGCCTTTGATAGCCGCCTCCAGGTTATCCGCCGCGCGGCGGATCTCCGGGCCTTCAGGCATAGTTTCGTCCTTTTGTTAGTGCGTGGCGCCGCCGCCAATTTTGACATCGTCATTCTGTTCAAGAGCGACGGCAATCGCCGTTTCCAGCGCCGCGCGTACCGTCGCGACCGACATACTCGCCTCGCCAGGGTGGGCCGCCGCCTGTTCAGGCAGATACGGAATATGGATAAAACCGCCCTTCTGCCCGCTTTTTCCCTGCAGCTGATGCAGCAAACCATACATCACGTGATTGCAGACAAAAGTGCCCGCGGTTTGCGACACCGAGGCCGGGATCCCCTGCTGGCGCAGCGTGTTAACGATCGCTTTGATCGGTAGCGTGCTGAAGAAGGCCGCGGGGCCGTTAGCGACGATCGGCTCATCGATCGGCTGCTGGCCTTTATTGTCGGGGATCCGCGCATCATCGACGTTGATAGCCACACGTTCGACGGTAATATCGACACGGCCGCCGGCCTGCCCGACGGCAATCGTTAGCTGCGGTTGATAGGTTTCAAGCGCGGCGTTCAGCACCGTTAGCGCCTCGCCGAACACGCAGGGTAACTGTTTAGCCACCACCTGCTGCCCGCGAATAATCACGCCATCAAGCTGCTTAACCACTTCCCATGAAGGATTAACCGTTTCGCCGCCGAACGGCTCAAAACCGGTAATTAATACGCCAGCCATCATCCCTCCTTACAGGAACATCAGGAAATAGAGTAAGAATACGTTGACGATCAGCAGCAGGATACCGGTCGGTACCTGGGCTTTAATCACCGCGTTTTTATCCGGCAGTTCGAGCAGCGCCGCCGGCACGATATTAAAGTTCGCCGCCATCGGCGTCATCAGCGTGCCGCAGTAGCCGGAAAACATACCAATCGCCGCCATTACCGCCGGATTGCCGCCATGCTGCAGGACTAAAATCGGAATGCCAACCCCGGCGGTCACGATCGGGAAAGCGGCAAAGGCGTTGCCCATCACCATCGTCAGCACCGCCATGCCGATGGCGTACACGGCCACGGCGATAAAGCGGTTATCTACCGCCAGATAGTGCTCGGTCAGCCATGAAATGCTGGTTCCGACGCCCGCCGCGGTAAATAGCAGCCCCAGCACCGCGAGGATTTGCGGCAGGATAAAGGCCCAGCCGACGGAATCCAGCAAACGGCGCGCTTCCTGCATCGGCTGCGCCACCGTTTCATGGGTCATACGAATCGCCATCGCCAGGCCAATCAGCGTACCGGCAGTCATTGAGAACAGGGTAATCAGCGTCGCGTGGTTGCCCGGCCCGAAAAGGGCCACCTGCCATGAAGGCAGATTGTTAAACAGCAGAACGCCAATGACGGTGACGACCGGGATCGCCAGCGCCGGATAGAAAAGTTTGTTGCCGAGGCGTTTCGCGCTGGCGGTTTTCTCTTCCTGACTACGCTGATGGTAGCTGCCGAGGCGCACGCCGCCAAAACCAGCGATCAGCGCCAGTACCACCACCACCCCGCCGACGGCGATATTCACCGTACGCTTATCGCCCACCAGTTGATACGTCCAGTCGCCGAGCAAGAACACCAGCCCGTACAGGCCCCAGAACAGGCCGGTTGTCAGGCGCCGCGGATTGCTTTTGTCGCGCCAGGACATGATAGCCACGACCAGCAGTACCGCGCCGGCCAGCCAATATAAATACGTTTGTTGGAAGTTCATGCCGCACCGCCTTTCGCCTGCCCGGCGTTAACCCGGTCCAGCTCGCGCTGGAGATGGCGATCGAGGCGCCACAGGCGCGCGGCGTGGATCAGGAAGGCGCAGATCGCCGTCGGGATCCCCCACAGGGCAATATGCAACGGTTCCGTCTGGATCCCGCCCGACTCCAGCATAAAGTTGTGCATGAAGATGATCGCGCCAAAGGCGACAAAAATATCTTCACCGAAGAACAGGCCAACGTTGTCGGTCGCCGCCGACATTGCGCGCAGCCGGTAGCGCACATTGCCCGGCAGCGGGCCAAAGCGCTTTTCCGCCGCCCCTTCCGCCATCGGCGCCAGCAGCGGGCGCACCATTTGCGGATGTCCGCCGAGGCTGGTCAAGCCCAGGGCGGCGGTGGCTTCGCGCACGAAAAGATAGACGATCAGCAGTCGTCCGGCAGTCGCGCTATGGATCTTCGCGATCCACGCCTGCGCCCGCTCTTTCAGACCATGGCGCTCCAGCAGCCCGATCACCGCCAGCGGCAACAGCAGAATAAACGGCAGATTACGGGTATTGAGGAAGCCCTCGCCCAGTTTCTCCAGAATAGTGGCTATTGGCATATGCGCCGCCACGCCGGTGACGATCCCGGAGATAATCACCACCAGCACCGGGTTAAAGCGTAATAGAAAACCGACCACAATCACGGCAATGCCGATCAGCGGCCAGAGGGATATCACCTCTTGCATAATAACGTCCTGTTGAGTTGTGAGTGTTGTTAGTTATTTGATTTAATTATTATTAATAATACTAAGGCGGACTATTAATCAATGTCCGCGCTGACGTCGATATTGCGCCCTGCGAAAGCAGCGCGCAAGCGTCGGGCGAAATCGAGCGCATGAGCGCCATCGCCATGCAGGCAGACCGTTTCCGCCTTCACATGCGCCCATTCGCCGCTCAGGCTGCGCACCCGGTTGTGCTGCACCATTTCCAGCGTTTGCGCCAGCGCCTGTTCTTCGCTCTCAATCAGCGCGCCCGGCTGGCTGCGCGGCACCAGGCTACCGTCAGCGAGATAACCGCGATCGGCGAAGACTTCCTGGCGCGTCGTCAGCTGATAGCGCTGTCCGGCGCGGATAAGCTCGCTCCCCGCCAGCCCGACCAGCACCAGCCCGGCGTCGGCATCGCGCACCGCGCGAGCGATAGCATCGGCCAAAAGCGGCTCTTTCGCCGCCTGGTTGTACAACATGCCATGCGGTTTGACGTGCCGCAGCTCGCCGCCCTGGGCATGCACGATCGCCGCCAGCGCGCCAATTTGGTACAGCACCTGGGCGTAGACCGTCTCTGGCGGTAACTGCATCGCGGTGCGGCCGAAATTTTCCCGGTCCGGGAAGCTTGGGTGCGCGCCAATAGCAACGCCGTTTTTCAGCGCCTCGCGCACGCACTGCTGCATGAGCAGCGCATCACCGGCGTGAAAGCCGCAGGCGATATTGGCGGAAGAGACCAGCTGCAGCAGCGCGCTATCGCTGGCGCAGCCTTCGCCGAGGTCGGCATTTAAATCAATTTTCATCGCTTAATCTCCAGGCCAGTTGTTCAAGATAACGCTGCTGATCGGCGCGCGCTTTCAGCGCTTCTTCCAGCGAACATGGGACGAAATGGATCGGCTGACCCAGCGGAATTTGCGCCAGTTGGTACATATCGGCTTCAATAATGCAGGCTATACGCGGATAGCCGCCGGTGGTCTGCGCATCGTTCATCAACACAATCGGCTGGCCGTTATGCGGCACCTGTACCACCCCGGGCAGCAGGCCATGGGAGAGCATTTCCCGGTCGGTTGTGCGCTTGAGCGGCTGACCCTGCAGGCGGTAGCCCATCCGGTTGCTCTGCGGACTCAGCTTCCACGGTGAGCGCCAGAAAGACTCCTGCGACACGCTGTCGAATTCGTGATACTCCGGCCCCGGCAGCGCGCGAATAATATTGCCTATCGGCAGCTGTTTAACGCCGCGCGAGGCGCTAAAGCGACGGGAGGATTTCCCAATCTTCAATTGATCGCCATCCTGCAACCGGCGCCCTTCGATTCCGCCGATACCGACTTTCAGATCGGTAGAGCGGGAACCTAAAACTTCAGGCACGTCGATACCGCCCGCCACCGCCAGGTAGCTGCGGATCCCATGCTGCGGAGTTTTCAACACCAGCCGCTGCCCGGCCTTCGCTTCCATTCGCCAGCCCAACCAGACCGGCGCGCCGTCGAGCGTCGCTTCACAGGCGGCTCCGGTCAACGCGAACCAGCAATGGCGGGTAAACTGTACATCGACCTGACCCAGCGTAATTTCCAGCGCCGCCGTCTCCGGCGCATTGCCCACCAGCAGATTGGCAATGGTCATTGCCGGTTTATCCAGCGCGCCGCAGCGGCTAATCCCCCACTGGCGCTGGCCTTCCCGGCCGCCATCCTGGACCGAGGTGTACATGCCGGCGCGGTTAAATTTCAACATACCCCCTCCTTCTGCGGCACAAAGCGCACGCGATCGCCAGAACGCAGCAGCACCGGCTCTTCACGTTTTGGATCGAATAATGCCAGCGGCGTGCGACCCAGCAGCTGCCAGCCGCCAGGCGTCGCCAGCGGATAGATACCGGTTTGCGATCCGCCGATACCAACCGATCCCGCCGGTACCAGCACGCGCGGCTCGGCGCGACGCGGCATCGCCAGCTGCTCCGGCAGGCCGCCAAAGTACGGAAACCCCGGCTGGAAACCCAGAAACCACACCATGTACTCCACCGAAGAGTGCAGTTCGACCACCTGCTTTTCGCTCAACCCGCTATGGCGCGCGACATCGCCAAGGTCTGGCCCCGCCTCGCCGCCGTAGATAACCGGGATACTTATCTCGCGGGATTCCGGCTCCAGCGCATCGCTCTCTTCCCACCAGCGCTGCAGCTTGTCAATCGCCTCCCACGCCATCTCCTGCGGACGACGCAGCACAACGGTGATGTTGTTCATCCCCGGAATCACTTCAACCACCTCTTCGCGATCGGTCAACCGCTGCGTCAGGCCCCAGATACGTTTTTGGCTCTCCAGGGTCACCGGAGGCTCAAGCTCCAGGACCACCGCCGTTTCACCTAATAGATAACAACGCGCTCGCTGCACTTTTTTCTCTCTCATCAGGCCGGGTTAGGGATATCAATAAAGGTGACGTCCAGGTCAGTATTTTCCGTCAGCCACTCGCTCAGGGCGCGAATACCACCGCGCTCGGTGGCATGATGGCCGGCGGCATAAAAATGCAACCCCTGCTCACGGGCGGAATGAATCGTCTGCTCAGACACTTCGCCGGTAATAAAGGCATCGACGCCAAAGCGGGCCGCGCTATCGATAAAGCTCTGGCCGCCGCCGGTACACCAGGCGACGCGGGTAACTTTGTCCGGCCCGGTATCGCCGCTCCACAGCGGTTTACGCCCTAATCGCGCTTCAATCCACGATGCCAGTTCCAGCCCGGATACCGGCATAGACAGCTCGCCCCACGGCACCAATGGCTCGATTTCCCCCATGACATTGATCCCCAGCAGCTGCGCCAGCTGGGCGTTATTGCCCAGTTCCGGATGCGCATCCAGCGGTAAATGCCAGCCATAAAGGTTGATATCGTTGGCCAGCAGCGTTTTCAGCCGATTGCGCTTCATGCCGCGGATCACCGGCGACTCGCCTTTCCAGAAGTAACCGTGATGCACAATCACCGCATCCGCCTGCAGACGAACGGCTTCATCAAGTAGCGCCTGGCTGGCGGTCACGCCGGTGACGATTTTCCGCACCGTCTCCCGCCCTTCCACCTGCAGGCCGTTCGGGGCGTAATCACTGATGGCCGCGCTATTCAGTTTTTCGTTAATTAATTGTTCCAGTTCGCTATTTTTCATTGCCGCTCCATCAGAAAATCAGTTTGCACAAACCTATAACATAACCACATCCGCCCGAGTCGTCGATAGCGACGCCAAAGGGTCCATTTCAGCCATTCGCGTAATCGCCCAAATTGCCTCTTCCCCTCACCGCGCATTAGTGTATATTTATGCACTTATAAAGCATATTAAATAACCAGAAAGCCATTTAGGCCATGAATAACACCAGACAAACGCTATTCATGCAGAAAGATCGACTTTCGTTTTACGGCCAGGAAATGAACGTTACATGAACAGACAAACTTCACAGCCACGGGCGATCTATTACGTCGTTGCGCTGCAAATTTGGGAATACTTCAGTTTTTACGGCATGCGGGCGCTGTTAATCCTGTACCTCACCAACCAGCTCAAGTACGACGATAACCACGCCTATACTCTGTTTAGCGCCTACTGCTCCCTGGTCTACGTCACCCCTATTCTCGGCGGCTTCCTCGCCGACAAACTGCTCGGCAACCGCATGGCGGTGATGCTCGGCGCGCTACTCATGGCTATCGGTCACCTGGTGCTCGGCGCCAGCGAAGTCGCTCCCACCTTCCTGTATCTGTCGCTGGCAATCATCGTTTGCGGTTACGGACTGTTTAAATCCAACGTCAGCTGCCTGCTTGGCGAACTGTATGAGCCGACCGATCCGCGCCGCGATGGCGGCTTCTCGCTGATGTACGCCGCGGGCAATATTGGTTCGATCATCGCGCCTATCGCCTGCGGCTACGTGCAGGAAGAGTACAGCTGGGCGATGGGCTTTGCGCTGGCGGCAGTCGGCATGATTGCCGGACTGGTCATTTTCCTCTGCGGCGGTCGCCACTTTCGCCATACCACCGGCGTTAACCGCGAGGCGCTGCGCGCGCGGACCTTTGTCCTGCCAAATTGGGGCTGGCTGCCGGTTTTGCTGGTGGCGACGCCGCTGCTGATTACCGTCTTGTTCTGGCAGGAGTGGTCGGTGTATGCGCTGATCGTCGCGACGGTGATTGGCCTGGCGGTACTGGCGCGCATTTATCTGCGCGCGGAGAACGACAAACAGCGCAAAGAACTGCGCCTGATTATCGTCCTCACCGGTTTTAGCCTGCTGTTCTGGGCCTTCGCCCAGCAGGGCGGCAGCTCTATAAGCCTGTATATCGACCGTTTCGTGAACCGCCACGTCATGAGCTATGAAGTACCAACCGCGATGTTCCAGTCGGTTAACGCCTTTGCGGTGATGCTCTGCGGTATGGTGCTGGCATGGCTGGTCAAAGAAAACATCAAGGGCAACCGCACCGTGCGTATCTGGGGAAAATTCGCCCTCGGTCTCGGGCTAATGAGCGCTGGCTTCTGCATTCTGACCTTAAGCGCCCGCTGGTCGGCCGCGTATGGCCACTCCTCCATGCCGCTAATGGTACTGGGGCTGGCGGTGATGGGTTTCGCCGAACTGTTTATCGATCCGGTAGCGATGTCGCAAATCACCCGGATCGAAATCCCCGGCGTCACCGGGGTGCTGACCGGTATCTATATGCTGCTTTCCGGGGCGATCGCCAACTATCTGGCCGGCGTCATCGCCGACCAGACGTCGCAGGCGTCGTTTGATGCCGCCGGCGCGGTTAACTATTCGATTGAAGCCTATATCGACGTCTTCAGCCAGATCACCTGGGGCGCGCTGGCCTGCGTCGGCCTGGTGCTGGTCATCTGGCTTTATCACTCCGTGAAGGTCAAAACCCGCCAACTGGCGGTAGAATAAAAACTATCTGGCGGCTTCCCAGGCCGCCAGCGTCTCCAGCCGCGCCTGCTTATGGTCAACCAGCGGGCGCGGATACTTCAGCGCTACCCCCTGTTTATCCGCCCACAGCCACGGCTGATGCAGCGCTTTCTCTGGTACTTCCGCCAGTTCCGGCAGCCAGCGGCGAATAAACTCGCCCTGCTTATCAAACTTCTCCCCCTGGGTCGTCGGATTGAAAATACGAAAGTAAGGGGCTGCATCGGTACCGGTCGAGGCCGCCCACTGCCAGCCGCCGTTGTTGGCCGCCAAATCGCCGTCAATCAGTTGGCTCATGAAATAGCGCTCGCCTTGCCGCCAGTCGAGACGCAGGTCTTTCGCCAGGAAGCTGGCGACAATCATCCGCAGGCGGTTGTGCATCCAGCCGGTGGCGTTAAGCTGCCGCATGGCGGCATCGACGATGGGGAAACCGGTTTGCCCCTGTTGCCAGGCCCGCAGTTCATCCTCATTGCTGCGCCAGGCGACCTTGTCGGTCCAGGCGACAAAGGGCCGGCCTTTACACAGTTTCGGGTAGTAAACCATCAGATGACGATAGAACTCGCGCCAGATAAGCTCGTTCAGCCAGCTTGCGCCCGCTTCGCCATCCAGCGCGCCGGGCTGCTCCCGTAACAAGCGATGCAGGCACTGGCGCGGCGACAGTACGCCTACCGCCAGACACGGCGACAGTCGGCTGGTTCCTTCTAGTGCCGGGAAATCGCGCTGCTGATCGTAATCCGCCGCCGGCTGCTGGCAAAACGCGCGCAATCGAGCCAGCGCTGTTTTTTCATCCGCCGCGAACAGATCGGTGTCAAATGCCGTTTGCGGATAGTTGATCTCAGGCAGCGGCGGCGCCTGACGGGCGGCTGACGCGTGTGGTTTAGGCGCCGCCACGCACTCCGGCAGCCCTTCACGCAGGCGGCGGATAAAGGCATTTTTAAACGGCGTAAAGACTTTATACATCTCGCGGTTGCCGGTCATCACGCTGCCCGGCGGCAACAGCACGCTGTCGTCAAATCCCTGACAGGTAACTTCTGTCAGGCTTTTCTCAACACCGGCGTCGCGCCGGCGCTCATTAAACTCATACTGATAGTTATAAAATAGATGGCTCACCTGGTGCTGTTTACAGAAGCGCGTCAGCAGCTCGATGCTGGCGGCGAAATCGTCCGCTTCTTCTACCAGCAGCGGAATACCGCGTTCCGCTAATGCCGCGTGCAGGCTGCGTAAATGGCTGGCGATAAAGGCCGCCTGGCGCGGCGCCATATAATGTTGGTGCCACTGCTCTGGCGTGGCGATATACAGCGCCAGCACCTGCGCCTGCGGGTCGCGGCAGGCGGCGGCCAGCGCCAGATTATCGTGAAGGCGTAAATCCATGCGAAACCAGACCAGATGGGTGGCCATAAAACTCCTCACTCTCCGTAAGCAAAACTCATCACTCAGGCCGGCAAAATAGCGCGCTGCGACAAAATAAGCACCTGCCAATTCTGCCACGGCGCATGAAAGCTAAGTGTAGACAGCAGACGAAAAAAAACCGCCGGTCGTCAACCGGCGGTTTTTATATTCGTCGCAGCAGCGCGGATTAGTAGAAATCGTGCGCGGCTTTTTCCGCCTGCGCCATCCATACCGGCTGTTCACTGGTTTTCGCCCATACGCGATGCAGCCAGCTGTAGTAACGGGCGCGATCTTTCCAGAACAGCATCACCGGCAGCGCAGCAACCCCGGCCACGACGGCGAAAGCGCGACGCATCAGGATAATGTGAGCAGGATAAGCTTTGTACAACGCCATAATTTCTCTCCCCTTTGTCAGGCCGGCAAGCAACGCCGGTAAATGTCACAATGTTTGTCTGCACAAATAGTACCGCGCTGGTTGTAATTTTACTACTCATCCGACCACTAAAAAGCACTTATTTATACTTAATTTACATTCATGGCGTAACTGAGTTACAAAAAAGTTAAATTAATACTAATCATTAGTTAAATTGTGCCTTTAGCCATTTTTATACTTTTTTTACACCGCCCGCGGCGATTTTTGCGAAATCTTTGCGCCGAAATTCCTACCCTCTCGGTATATCAATAAGAGACACACCCGGAGGTGGAAAGTGACTACAGGCATCATTGCCGGCGTAACGCTGGTGTTCCTGCTGCTGGCGTATCTGGTCTATGCCCTGATACATGCGGAGGCGTTCTGATGGCCGCGCAAGGGTTCTTACTTATCGCCAGCTTCCTGCTGGTACTGCTGGTGCTGGCGCGGCCACTCGGTTCGCTGCTGGCGCGAATGATCAACGATGTTCCGCTTCCTGGACTTGCCGGCGTTGAGCGCGGTATCTGGCGGCTGGCGGGGATTCGCAGCCAGGAGATGGACTGGCGGCAGTACCTGATAGCCATTGTGCTGTTTAACGCTATTGGTCTCGCGGCGCTGATGGCGCTGCTGATGTGTCAGGGGTGGCTGCCGTTCAATCCGCAGCACTTCCCCAACCTGTCATGGGATTTAGCGTTGAATACCGCGGTAAGCTTCGTCAGCAACACTAACTGGCAGGCCTACGCCGGGGAAACCACCATGAGCTATCTCAGCCAGATGGCGGGCCTGGCGGTGCAAAACTTCCTGTCGGCCGCGACCGGTATTGCGGTGATCTTCGTACTGACCCGCGCCTGGGCGCGACAAAAAGTCAGCACCCTCGGCAACGCCTGGGTCGACCTGACCCGCATTACGCTGTGGCTGCTACTGCCTCTTTCTCTGCTGATCGCGCTGTTCTTTGTGCAACAGGGCGTGCCGCAGAACCTGCAGGCTTATCAGCCATTCACCAGCCTGGAAGGCGTTCGCCAGTGGCTGCCGATGGGGCCGGTCGCCTCGCAGGAAGCAATCAAAATGCTCGGTACCAACGGCGGCGGTTTCTTTAATGCCAACTCATCGCATCCGTTTGAGAACCCGACGGCGTTAACCAACCTGGTGCAGATGCTGGCGATCTTCCTGATCCCGGCGGCGCTGTGTTTTGCCTTTGGCGAAGCGGTCGGCGATCGCCGTCAGGGGCGCGCCATCCTGTGGGCGATGGCGCTGATTTTCGTGGTCTGCGTGGCGGTGGTGATGTGGGCGGAAACCCGCGGAAATCCGCATCTGCTCAGCCTTGGCGCCGACAGCAGCCTGAATATGGAAGGGAAAGAGAGCCGCTTTGGCATTCTCGCCAGCAGCCTGTTTGCGGTAGTCACTACTGCGGCCTCCTGCGGCGCGGTCAACGCGATGCATGATTCCTTCACCGCGCTGGGCGGCATGGTGCCGATGTGGCTGATGCAGATTGGCGAGGTGGTCTTCGGCGGCGTGGGCTCCGGGCTGTACGGCATGCTGCTGTTCGTCATGCTGGCGGTATTTATCGCCGGGCTGATGATTGGCCGCACGCCGGAATATCTCGGCAAGAAAATCGACGTGCGCGAAATGAAAATGATCGCGCTGGCGATTCTGGTGACCCCGACGCTGGTACTGCTCGGCACCGCGCTGGCGATGATGACCGAAGCCGGACGCAGCGCCATGCTGAATCCTGGGCCGCATGGCTTTAGCGAGGTGTTGTACGCGGTCACCTCGGCGGCCAACAACAACGGCAGCGCCTTCGGCGGCTTAAGCGCCGGCACGACCTTCTGGAACCTGCTGCTGGCGTTCTGCATGCTGGTGGGCCGCTTCGGGGTGATCGTCCCGGTGATGGCGATTGCCGGGTCGCTGGTGAATAAGAAAATTCAGCCCGCCAGCTCCGGGACGCTCGCCACCCACGATGCGCTGTTTATCGGCCTGCTGATCGGCACCGTCCTGCTGGTCGGCGCCCTGACCTTTATCCCCGCACTGGCGCTCGGCCCGGTGGCGGAACACTTCTCTTTACTTTAAGCGATGCGGAGCAGCCTGTTATGAGTCGCAAACAATTAGCCCTGCTGGAGCCGACGCTGGTGCGTCAGGCGCTGCTGGATGCGGTGAAAAAACTCAGCCCCTCGGTGCAGTGGCGTAACCCGGTAATGTTTATCGTCTGGATCGGCAGCGTGCTGACCACCCTGCTGGCGATCGCCATGGCCGGGGGGTATCTCGCGGGTCACGCCGGTTTTACCGCCGCCGTCAGCCTGTGGCTATGGTTTACCGTACTGTTCGCCAACTTCGCCGAAGCCATGGCCGAAGGACGTAGCAAAGCGCAGGCCAATAGCCTGAAAGGAGTGAAGAAAACCGCTTTCGCCCGTAAGCTGCGCGCGCCCCAGCACGATGCCCCGATGGATCACGTCCCGGCGGAAGAGTTACGCAAAGGCGATATCGTGCTGGTGGAAGCCGGCGACATTATCCCCTGCGACGGCGAAGTGATCGAAGGCGGCGCTTCGGTAGATGAAAGCGCCATCACCGGGGAATCCGCGCCGGTGATCCGCGAGTCCGGCGGCGATTTCGCCTCGGTAACTGGCGGTACCCGGATCCTTTCTGACTGGCTGGTGATCCGCTGCAGCGTCAACCCTGGTGAAACCTTCCTCGACCGGATGATCGCCATGGTTGAAGGCGCGCAGCGCCGTAAAACGCCGAACGAAATCGCGCTGACGATCCTGCTGATCGCCCTAACGCTGGTGTTCCTGCTGGCCACCGCCACCATCTGGCCCTTCTCGGCGTGGAGCGGTAATGCGGTTAGCGTTACCGTGCTGGTGGCGCTGCTGGTGTGCCTGATCCCAACCACCATCGGCGGCCTGCTTTCCGCTATCGGCGTCGCCGGGATGAGCAGAATGCTCGGCGCCAACGTTATCGCCACCAGCGGTCGCGCGGTGGAAGCCGCCGGCGATGTCGACGTACTGTTGCTGGATAAAACCGGCACCATCACCCTCGGCAACCGTCAGGCCTCGGCATTCCTGCCAGCGCGCGGCGTCGAAGAGCGCGTGCTGGCCGATGCCGCCCAGCTGTCGTCGCTGGCGGATGAAACGCCGGAAGGCCGCAGCATCGTGGTGCTGGCGAAACAGCGCTTTAATCTGCGCGAACGCGACCTGCAGTCGCTGCACGCCACATTTGTCCCCTTTACCGCCCAGACCCGTATGAGCGGTATCAACATCGACCAACGTATGATCCGCAAAGGGTCGGTAGACGCGATTCGCCGCCATATCGAAGCTAACGGCGGCCACTTCCCGGCCGATGTCGATAAGCAGGTAGAAGAGGTCGCCCGCCAGGGGGCCACGCCGCTAGTCGTCGCGGAAGGCGAGCGCGTACTGGGGATTATTTCGCTTAAAGATATCGTCAAAGGCGGCATTAAAGAGCGTTTCGCCCAGCTGCGCAAAATGGGCATTAAAACGGTGATGATCACCGGTGATAACCGCCTGACCGCCGCCGCCATCGCCGCCGAAGCGGGGGTTGATGATTTTCTGGCCGAAGCGACGCCGGAAGCCAAGCTGGCGCTGATTCGCCAGTATCAGTCGGAAGGACGGCTGGTGGCGATGACCGGCGACGGCACCAACGACGCCCCGGCGCTGGCGCAGGCTGATGTAGCGGTCGCGATGAACTCCGGCACCCAGGCGGCGAAAGAGGCGGGCAATATGGTGGATCTCGACTCAAACCCGACCAAGCTGATTGAAGTGGTGCATATCGGTAAACAGATGCTGATGACCCGTGGGTCGTTAACTACATTCAGTATCGCCAACGACGTCGCCAAGTATTTCGCGATTATTCCGGCCGCCTTCGCCGCCGCCTATCCGCAGCTGGCGATGCTGAACGTGATGCATCTGCACTCGCCCTCTTCGGCGATCATGAGCGCGGTTATTTTCAACGCCCTGATTATCGTCTGCCTGATCCCTTTAGCACTCAAGGGCGTGAGCTATCGTCCGCTGTCGGCATCGGCGATGCTGCGCCGCAACCTGTGGGTTTACGGCCTCGGCGGCCTGATTGTGCCTTTCGTTGGTATTAAAGCCATCGACCTGTTGCTGACCCTGACCGGTCTGGTGTGAGGAAACTACCATGTCATTGATTCGTCCGGCATTTGTGCTATTTATTCTGTTAACCCTGCTCACTGGCGGCCTGTATCCGTTGTTGACTACCGCCTTAGGGCAGTGGTGGTTCCCGCAGCAGGCTAACGGCTCGCTGATCCAAATCGACGGCGAGGTGCGCGGCTCCGCGCTGATCGGGCAGAACTTTACCGCAGCCGGTTATTTCCACGGCCGCCCTTCCGCGACGGCAGAGGTGGCGGATAATCCGCTGGCCTCTGGCGGCAGTAATCTGGCGGTCAGCAATCCGGCGCTGGATAAAGCGATTAGCGAACGGGTACAGGCGTTACGCGCCGCGAACCCGCAAGCGAACCCAACGGTGCCGGTCGAGCTGGTTACCGCATCGGCCAGCGGGCTGGATAACAACCTGACCCCTGCCGCGGCGCTGTGGCAGGTACCGCGCGTCGCTAAAGCGCGCAATCTCAGCGACGCGCAGGTGAAACAGCTAGTGGATCAGGCGACGCAAAAACCGTTGCTCAGTTTTCTCGGTCAACCTGTGGTAAATATACTGCAACTGAATATGGCGCTGGATGCCCTAAAGGATTAATCAATGAGTGACGAGCCGCTGCGTCCGGACCCCGACCGTCTGCTGCAACAAACCGCTGCGCCGCATCGCGGCAAGCTGAAGGTGTTTTTCGGCGCCTGCGCCGGGGTGGGCAAAACCTGGGCAATGCTGGCGGAAGCGCAGCGGCTGCGCGCTCAGGGGCTGGATATTCTGATCGGCGTGGCGGAAACCCACGGCCGCAAAGATACCGCCGCCATGCTGGAGGGGCTCAGCACCCTCCCGCAAAAACGCATTTCCCATCGCGGACGCTACGTCCATGAATTTGACCTTGATGCCGCGCTGGCCCGCCGTCCGGCGCTGATCCTGGTGGACGAACTGGCGCACAGCAACGCGCCGGGTTCGCGCCACCCGAAACGCTGGCAGGACGTCGAAGAACTGCTCGAAGCCGGTATCGACGTCTTCACCACCGTCAACGTCCAGCATCTTGAAAGTCTCAATGATGTGGTCAGCGGTATTACCGGCGTGCAGGTGCGCGAAACCGTCCCCGACCCCTTCTTTGACGCCGCTGATGATGTAGTTCTGGTGGATTTGCCGCCGGACGATCTGCGCCAGCGCCTGAATGAGGGCAAGGTGTACATTGGCGGCCAGGCCGAACGCGCCATCGAAAACTTCTTCCGCAAAGGTAATCTGATCGCCCTGCGCGAGCTGGCGCTGCGCCGTACCGCCGACCGGGTAGACGAACAAATGCGCGCCTGGCGCGACCGCCAGGGGCAGGAAAAAGTCTGGCACACCCGCGACGCCATTCTGCTGTGCATCGGCCACAACACCGGCAGCGAAAAACTGGTTCGCGCCGCCGCCCGGCTGGCGGCCAGGCTCGGCAGCGTCTGGCACGCGGTATACGTGGAAACCCCCTCGCTGCACCGTCTACCGGAGGCCAAACGGCGGGCGATCCTCGCGGCGCTGAAGCTGGCGCAAGAGTTAGGCGCCGAAACCGCCACCCTCTCCGATCCATCGGAAGAAAAAGCGGTACTGCATTACGCTCGCGAACATAACCTCGGCAAAATTGTGATTGGTCGCCAGGGGGAGCGACGCTGGTGGGAACGAGCCGGATTTGCCGACCGTCTGGCGCGCCGCGCCCCGGACCTCGATCTGGTGGTGATCGCGCTGGATGAAAAACCGGCTTCTCTGCCCGCCCGCGCGAACGACAACCGCACGGCGATCGATAAGTGGCGCCAGCAGTTGAAGGGCTGTCTGCTGGCCGTGGCGCTGTGCGCCATTATCACCGTGGTTGCCATGCAGTGGCTGATGGCCTTTGAGGCCGCCAACCTGGTGATGCTGTATCTACTGGGTGTGGTGATAATCGCTCTACTGTATGGCCGCTGGCCATCGGTGCTGGCGACCTTTATCAACGTCATTAGCTTCGATCTCTTTTTTGTCGCTCCGCGCGGTACGCTGGCGGTTTCCGACGTCCAGTATCTGCTGACGTTCGGCGTGATGCTGACCGTTGGTCTGGTGATCGGCAATCTGACCGCCGGGATGCGTTACCAGGCGCGGGTGGCGCGTTATCGCGAGCGACGTACCCGGCATCTGTATGAAATGTCGAAAGCGCTGGCGGTCGGACGCAGCCGCGAAGATATCGCCGCTACCAGCGAACGCTTTATTACTTCCACTTTTCAGGCCCGCAGCCAACTACTGCTGCCGGATGAGAACGGGCAGCTGCAGCCGATGACCCAGCAATCCGGCGTTTTCTCGTGGGATGATGCGATTGCCCGCTGGAGTTTTGATAAAGGCCAGCCAGCCGGGGCCGGCACCGACACTCTCCCCGGCGTACCGTATCAAATTCTGCCGCTACAAAGCGCCGCCCGCACCTGGGGGCTGCTGCTGGTCGAACCGGAAAATCTGCGTCAGCTGATGATCCCGGAACAACAGCGACTGCTGGAAACCTTTACCCTGCTGGTGGCCAGCGCCCTTGAGCGCCTGACCCTGACCGCCAGCGAAGAGCAGGCGCGCTTGACCAGCGAACGCGAAAGCCTGCGCAACTCACTGCTGGCCGCCCTCTCTCACGATCTGCGGACGCCGCTGACGGTCCTGTTCGGCCAGGCGGAGATCCTCACTCTCGATCTGGCCAGTGAAGGTTCGAAGCACGCGCCGCAGGCCAACGAAATTCGCCAGCACGTGCTCAACACCACCCGGCTGGTGAATAATCTACTGGATATGGCGCGTATCCAGTCCGGCGGTTTTAATCTGCACAAAGAGTGGTTAACCCTCGAAGAGGTTGTTGGCAGCGCCCTGCGTATGCTGGAGCCTGGGCTTGGCGGCCAGCGCATCCAGCTGACGCTGCCGGACCCGCTGCTGCTGGTCCACGTTGACGGCCCGCTGTTTGAACGGGTGCTGATTAATCTGCTGGAGAACGCGCATAAATACGCCGGCGCGCAGGCGCAGATTGGCATTCACGCCGAAGCGGATAGGCAGCAGTTAATCATTGAAGTCTGGGATAATGGTCCGGGGATCCCGGCAGGCCAGGAACAGGCTATCTTTGATAAATTCGCCCGTGGTAATAAAGAGTCTGCTATCCCCGGCGTCGGCCTGGGGCTGGCCATTTGCCAGGCCATTGTCGAGGTGCACGACGGTAGCATTACCGCCAGCAACCGTCCGGAGGGCGGCGCCTGTTTCCGTGTTACACTGCCGCGAGAAGCGCCCCCAGAACTGGAAGAGTTAACCGAGGAATTGTGATTAACGTTTTAATCATCGAAGACGAACACGCTATCCGCCGCTTTCTGCGCACCGCGCTGGAAGCTGACGGCATGCGCGTATTTGAAGCCGAAACCCTGCAGCGCGGGCTCATCGAAGCCGCCACCCGCAAACCGGATTTAGCGATCCTCGATCTTGGCCTGCCAGACGGGGATGGTAATGATTTTATCCGCGAAGTCCGCCAGTGGAGCCAAATGCCGATTATCGTGCTGTCGGCGCGCAGCGAAGAGCATGACAAAATCGCCGCCCTTGACGCCGGCGCCGATGACTACCTCAGTAAACCGTTCGGCATCGGTGAACTGCAGGCGCGGCTACGCGTCGCGCTGCGCCGTCACGGCAGCGCGCAGGCCGATGAGCCGGTGGTGCGTTTTGCCGATATTAGCGTCGATATCCCCGCCCGCCGTATCGTGCGCGGCAGTGAAGAAATTCACCTGACGCCCATCGAGTTTCGCCTGCTGGCGGCGCTGCTGAACAATCCGGGCAAAGTGCTCACCCAGCGCCAGCTTCTGAATCAGGTATGGGGGCCTAACGCCGTCGAACACAGTCACTATTTGCGGATTTATATGGGGCACTTACGGCAAAAGCTGGAGGTTGACCCGGCGCGGCCGCAGCATCTGCTGACCGAAACCGGGATTGGCTATCGCTTTATGCCCTGAAATTCGCCTCTGCAGTACCAGAGAGTGGCGATTTTCAGCCCTTCAGAGAGCAGCAGGAAGCCTGCCAGGATCGCTAAATTCCTGACGCCGGCGGCTTGAATCAGCCACAGACCCAGCGACAGCGAAGGCTGCATAAATACCAGCCTGAGCGGCGCCTGCCCCCAGGCCAACCACAGCGCATAGCGGCTCTGACGGAAAAATAGGATCATCGACAGCGGAATGCTGATAATCAGCAGAACATTCAGCGGGTACAGCCAGGCCGCCGCTGCGCCGTAAGTGTGCAGCAGCTGAAGATACGCCAGTAGATCGTCGTAGAAAGGAAGACGGCGGTGGGAAATATTCCACCATAAGAATTGCAGGACGAAAAAGAGATCCATCCACGCCCAGAACAAAAAAAGGGACTTCCGTTGTAATTTCATCGCATTCCTTGCGAAAAAAATCAGGCCCGCAGGGGGCCTGATGCTGATAGGACAATCAGGCGTTTTTCAGCACTTCGCTGACAATCTCTACCGCTTCTTTTTCAATTAGCTTGCGATGCTCTTCGCCAAGGAAGCTCTCGCAGTAGATTTTGTAGGCGTCCTCGGTGCCTGACGGACGGGCCGCAAACCAGCCGTTGTCGGTCATCACTTTCAGCCCGCCGATAGAAGCGCCGTTGCCCGGCGCCGCGGTCAGACGCGCGGTGATCGGATCGCCCGCCAGCGTATCGGCGCTCACCATTTCCGGCGAAAGCTTAGACAGCGCCGCTTTCTGCGCGGAAGTGGCGGAGGCCTGCAGACGGTTGTAGCTCGGGGCGCCAAAGCGTTCCGCCAGCTCGTTATAGTGCTCCTGCGGGTTCTTACCGGTGACCGCGGTGATTTCCGCCGCCAGCAGGCACATGATGATACCGTCTTTATCGGTGGACCACGGCGTGCCGTCGAAACGCAGGAACGATGCCCCGGCGCTCTCTTCACCACCGAAGCCGAAGCTGCCGTCGAACAGACCGTCAACAAACCACTTGAAGCCTACCGGCACTTCTACCAGCTTACGGCCCAGATCGTTAACCACGCGGTCAATCATCGCCGAAGAAACCAGCGTTTTACCAACCGCAACATCTTTGCCCCACTGTGGGCGATGCTGGAACAGGTAGTTGATAGCCACCGCCAGATAGTGGTTCGGGTTCATCAGCCCAGCCGGAGTCACGATACCGTGACGGTCGTAATCCGGATCGTTGGCGAAGGCCAGATCGAACTTATCGCGCAGCGCCAACAGACCCGCCATTGCACACTCGGAGGAGCAGTCCATACGGATCGCGCCATCTTTATCAAGGTGCATAAAGCGGAACGTCTGATCGACCTGATCGTTGACGATGGTCAGATCCAGCTTGTAGTGCTCGCCGATACGTTTCCAGTATTCGATACCCGAGCCGCCCAACGGATCGACGCCCAGTTTCAGGCCCGCTTTCTGGATAGCCGCCATATCGACGATATCCGCCAGCCCTTCAATAAACGGCTGCACCAGGTCCTGCTCTTTTACGTGGCCGGACGCCAGCGCGGCGTCGAGAGAGATACGCTTCACACCCTGCAGACCGGCGGCCAGCAGTTCATTAGCGCGGTTCTCCACCACTTTCGTCACGTTGGTATCAGCCGGGCCGCCATTTGGCGGGTTGTATTTGATACCGCCATCTTCCGGCGGGTTGTGCGATGGAGTGATCACAATACCATCCGCCAGCGGGCCGCCTTTTTTGTTATGCACCAGAATCGCGTTGGAGACCGCCGGCGTCGGAGTGAAACCGTTGTTTTCCTGAACGATCACATCAACACCGTTCGCCGCCAGCACTTCCAGCACGGAAATGAATGCCGGTTCGGATAAAGCGTGGGTATCCTTACCCACGTAGCACGGGCCGGTGATACCATTTTTCGCGCGGTTTTCCGCAATCGCCTGCGCAATCGCCAGAATATGCTGCTCATTGAAATTGTGGCGCCCTGCGCTACCGCGATGGCCGGAGGTGCCGAACTTAACCGCATGCTCCGCATTACCCGCTTCCGGCTTCAGCACATAGTACTGAGCGGTCAGCTGGGCGACGTTAATCAAATCACTCTGTTGTGCCGGCTGACCCGCACGTTTATCGATTGCCATTGCCTGATCCTTCTGGTGCAAAGTTTAATTAACTAGATCGTGCCGCAAACCTTTTCAATCAGCTCCGCAGGGAACTGCATTGATTGCATGATGTGTTCGATCATGCTGCATTTACGGCCGGTATTAGTATTGGTGATAACCCACCACGGCGTACCAGGAACCTGTTTCGGTTTGGTCTGATTACCGCTTTTCAGCAGCGTCCGTGAATCTTCGGCGAAGTATACGCGGGTGCGCCCGTGCAGAGATTCAGTGGCTTCTGAAAAAGCCTTACTGTCTAACGAGTAAAGCGTAGTCAATACCAGCATGAAGCGGTTAACCGCGCGCTTTTGTTCAGCGTATTCGTCAGATAACAGCAGTTCGCGCATGGCGCGGACTTTATCTTTAACCGGGTTGGCCGGCTTCGCTTCGACGACTGGCGCCGCCGCAGGAGCAGCCGCCGGCGCGGCTTTCGCCGCAGGCGCGCCAGATGCAGGCTGAGAAACGGCGGTAAATTTCAGCATGCGCCGTAAAATGTCGGATGCGCTCTCGCCGATATGCAGAGTGTGGCTGGCAATATAGCGGTAGAGCTCATCATCAACTTCGATTGTTTTCATCTTAATCCAGTGCGATTTCTTTGTTTCTGAATACAAGTCGTCGGGATTAACTATCCTTTGTCTTTCACACTACTGCGCAAAAGGCATCAGATAGAGGACAAATCCCAACCGCGAATAGCGTCAAACCAGGATGGCGGTAAAACTCAGAATGCTTCCGGGTCTTGCAGCCTAATGGCAGAATGTCCAACATAATACCCTAACCCGACGGAGCGAAAAAAAGAACTTTGCCATGAAATTAAATAGCCGAGCGCAATCTGCACAAAACCCGCACAATAAATCCCCAATCGTCCTGGTACACGGCCTGTTCGGCAGCCTGGACAACCTTGGGATCCTCGCCCGCGATCTGGTCGCCGACTACGATATATTGCAGGTCGATATGCGCAACCACGGCTTATCGCCGCGTTCGCCGGAGATGACCTACCGCGCGATGGCGCAGGATCTGTTGGATACTCTTGACGATCATCAGATAGAGAAAGCGACCTTTATCGGCCATTCAATGGGCGGCAAAGCGGTGATGGCGCTGACCGCGCTGGCGCCGGATCGCATCGCCGGGCTGGTGGCGATTGATATTGCGCCGGTGGCTTATCACGTCCGCCGTCATGATGAGATCTTCGCGGCGATTAACGCCGTCAGCGAATCCGCCGCCAGCACCCGCCAGCAGGCGGCGCAGGTGATGCGCGAGCATATAAATGAAGAAGGCGTCATTCAGTTTCTGCTGAAATCCTTTGTCGACGGCGCGTGGCGCTTCAACGTGCCGGCGCTGTGGGATCAATACCCGCATATTGTCGGCTGGGAAACGGTGCCAGCCTGGCCGCACCCGGCGCAATTTATTCCCGGCGGCAACTCCCCTTATGTTACCGATGAATACCGCGACGCGCTGCTGGCGCAATTCCCGCAGGCCCGCGCTCACGTCATTGCCGGCGCCGGACACTGGGTGCATGCGGAAAAACCCGAGGCGGTTTTACGCGCAATTCGCCGTTATCTGAGCACAATTGAAGCCTGAGTGGCTAAAAAACGCCCGACCGCGCGGCATAATGCCCGCGGTCGTTGGCGCGGCGGTTCGCCTGATGTATTATGGCGCGCTATCTGCGCCGGCTATAGCCCGGCAGCTTGTTTCCCCGAAGTCACTCTGAATCATGGCAAAAGAACAAACGGACCGAACGACATTAGATTTGTTCGCAAATGAGCGTCGCCCGGGTAGACCGAAAACCAATCCGCTTTCGCGCGATGAACAACTGCGCATCAACAAACGCAATCAGCTCAAACGCGATAAAGTTCGCGGCTTGAAGCGCGTTGAGTTGAAGCTCAACGCCGATGCGGTCGACGCGCTTAATGAGCTGGCGGAAGCCCGCAACATGAGCCGCAGCGATCTTATCGAAGAGATGCTGATGCACCAACTGGCCTGCCTGCGTAACCAGGGCGAAGTCTGAAAAACGCAAAAAAATCGCTTTCATGTAGCAGAGTGTGCACCAGGACGTTATTGCTGTTTCCGCGCCCTTCCCTGTTCTGCTATGATTGCCGTTAACTGTAGGCATAATGCCACTACCACATCATTAAGTTTCAAGAGGTTATTTTACTCATGGCAATCATCGGCATCTTTTTTGGCAGCGACACCGGCAACACCGAAAATATTGCAAAAATGATCCAAAAGCAGCTCGGTAAAGACGTTGCTGAAGTTCACGACATTGCCAAGAGCAGCAAAGAAGATCTGGAAAGCCACGATATTCTGCTGCTCGGCATCCCAACCTGGTACTACGGCGAAGCGCAGTGCGACTGGGACGACTTCTTCCCGACGCTGGAAGAGATCGACTTCAACGGTAAGCTGGTAGCCGTGTTTGGCTGCGGCGACCAGGAAGATTACGCAGAATACTTCTGCGATGCGCTGGGCACCATTCGTGACATCATTGAACCGCGCGGCGCAACCATCGTTGGCCACTGGCCGACCGCGGGCTACCACTTTGAAGCTTCTAAAGGCCTGGCAGACGACGATCACTTCGTAGGTCTGGCGATTGATGAAGACCGTCAGCCGGAACTGACCAACGAGCGCGTTGAGAAGTGGGTGAAGCAGATTTCCGAAGAGCTGCATCTGGAAGAAATCAAAAACGCCTAAGAATCAAACAGCGCAGCTATTAAGCTGCGCTGAATTAATAGATAAAAGCAATCAAACTAATAGCTACAAGTTTTTAACTTTTCATCACATATCTGTACAATGTCCTCTGATTCCACGAGGTCACGTGACACAGTTTGTAGCTGGTAATTCGTTTTTGACAGCTTACAAGGCGCGATGGTTGCAGTTTTCATTTCAGAGTTGCAGCTCTATAATGAGACGCATTACATCGGGTGATTCTCTGTATTGCTTCCCTTTGAAGGAAGCCGATCTTTAGCAACAGGACAGATTCCGCATGACTGACAACAATATCGCATTAAAGAAGGCTGGCCTGAAAGTCACACTTCCCCGACTGAAAATTCTGGAAGTGTTGCAGGAACCGGATAACCATCACGTCAGTGCGGAAGATTTATATAAACGCCTGATCGATATGGGTGAAGAGATTGGTCTGGCTACCGTTTACCGCGTGCTGAACCAGTTCGACGATGCAGGCATCGTGACTCGTCACAACTTCGAAGGCGGTAAATCCGTATTCGAGCTGACTCAGCAGCACCACCACGATCACCTGATTTGCCTCGATTGCGGCAAAGTGATCGAGTTCAGCGATGATTCTATCGAATCCCGCCAACGTGAAATTGCTGCGCAACACGGCATCCGCTTAACCAACCACAGCCTGTACCTGTACGGCCACTGTGCGGAAGGCGACTGCCGCGAAGATGAACATGCCCACGATGCGGTGAATAAATAATTTCCCGTCTCGTTTGTCGTAAAAAGCCAACCTCAAGGTTGGCTTTTTTATGGGCGAAATCCGCCGGCATGCGTATTCTGTCAGAGCATAACGCCTTGTACGGAGAGTCAATATGGAGCTGCGCCAGCTACGCTATTTTGTCCGCATTGTGGAAACCGGCAGTATGGGCCGCGCCGCGCTCGATCTGAATATTGGCGTCTCTGCGCTCAGCCAGCAAATGGCGCGTCTGGAAAATGAACTCGCTATCCGCCTGCTGCAACGGACTTCGCGCGGCGTAATGCCCACCAGCGCCGGCCTCGCCTTTTACTCGCAGGCGCAACTGGCGCTGCGCCATGCTGACGATGCAATTCTCGCCGCGCGTGAAGCGCGCCTTTCCGGTCACGTCAGCGTCGGTATGGCGCCGAGCACCGCTTCTGTACTGGGCGTACCTTTTATCAACGCCATGCGCGAAAGCTACGCCGACGTCCGCCTGCACCTGGTGGAGAGCCTCTCCGGCAATCTGGAACGGATGATCAACACCCGCCAGCTCGATTTAGCCATCGTTTTCCAGAAAGAGAAGATCCTGCGCTGGAGCGCCCGACCCATTCTTGAGGAACGTCTGTTCCTGATTGGCGCCCATGACGTGCTGGCGCCGCTGCCCGGCGATAGCATCTCCCCGAACCAACTGGCCGCCATCCCGCTGATTATGCCAAGCCAGGGGCATGGCCTGCGCGGCAGGCTGGACGCTATTTGCCAGGAGCACGCCATCAACGTTGACGTGGTGGCTGAAATCGATGGCCTGGCCCTGCTGATGCGCGCCGTTCGTGACGGGCTCGGCGCCACGCTGCAGCCGGGCGCGGCGATTTCTCATCTCGACAGCCAGGCGCTAAGAGTGATCGGCGTCGATAATCCGGTACTTAGCCGACCGAATTTTCTGGTCAGTCTTTCCGATGACGAACTCACCCCGGCAGGCCTTGCGGCACGGGTAATGCTGGCAAAAGTCATGCGCCAGCTAGTTGAATCCGGCAACTGGCCGGGCGCCAGCCTTTACACACACTAAACCCCCCTTTAGCTTCACGCCATAGCGCCTGCCGCCCCCTGCACCTTACATTTCCATTACAAATTTAACAATTAGTCAAAGCGTAATGGAGCCGATAATGGTGGATGTACTGGTGATTGGCGGCGGCAACGCCGCGTTATGCGCCGCCTTAACCGCCCGGGAAGCAGGCGCATCCGTACTGCTGCTGGAAGCCGCGCCGCGGGAATGGCGGGGCGGTAACTCTCAGCACACGCGTAATCTGCGTTGTATGCACGATGCGCCGCAGGATGTCTTAGTCGACAGCTATCCGGAAGAAGAATACTGGCAGGATCTGCTGCGCGTTACCGACGGCAATACCAACGAAGCGCTGGCCCGTCTGGTGATCCGCACCTCGTCGCACTGTCGGGACTGGATGCGCCGCCATGGCGTTAACTTTCAACCGCCGTTATCCGGCGCCCTGCACGTCGCCCGCACTAACGCCTTTTTTATGGGCGGCGGCAAAGCCCTGGTCAATGCCTATTACCGCAGCGCCGAACAGATGGGCGTACAGATCCGCTATAACACCCCGGTACAGGCGCTTGAATTACGTGATGGCGAATTCGTCGCCGCGCTGGCAGGCACTGAGCGGATCGCCGCTAAAACCTGCGTGCTCGCCGCCGGCGGTTTTGAATCTAACCGCGAGTGGCTGCGCGAAGCCTGGGGGCAAAATGAGCGCGGCGAATGGCCTGCAGACAACTTTCTCATCCGCGGCACCCGTTTTAATCAGGGAGTGCTGCTCAAATTTATGATCGATGCCGGGGCCGATATCATCGGCGATCCTTCACAGTCGCACTGCGTCGCCATTGACGCCCGGGCGCCGCTCTATGACGGCGGCATCTGTACCCGCGTCGACTGCGTGTCGCTGGGGGTGGTGGTGAACCGCGATGCCGAGCGCTTTTATGATGAAGGGGAAGATTTCTGGCCCAAACGTTACGCCATCTGGGGCCGTCTGGTCGCCCACCAGCCGGGGCAAATCGGCTATTCGATCATCGACAGCAAAGCCGTTGGACAATTTATGCCGCCGGTATTTCCGGGCGCCCAGGCCAATACCATCGCAGAACTGGCGCGCCAATTGGGGCTGGACGGCGAACGTTTGTCACAGACCATCGCCAGCTACAATGCCGCCTGTACGCCAGGCCAGTTCGACCATACCCGTCTTGATAACTGCACCACCTCCGGCCTGACGCCGCCGAAGACCCACTGGGCGCGGCCTATCGATACGCCGCCTTATTATGGTTATGCCCTGCGTCCAGGGATCACCTTCACCTACCTCGGGCTGTACGTCAATCAACACGCCGCCGTCCACTTTGCCGGTAAGCCGAGCCGCAACCTGTTTGTCGCCGGCGAAATGATGGCCGGCAACGTACTGGGCAAAGGCTATACCGCCGGCGTAGGCATGTCGATTGGCACCACATTCGGCCGCATTGCCGGTCAGCAAGCCGCCCTGGCGGCACAGCAGGAGAAACATCATGAAGTCGCTTGAAAAGCTGATCATCGAGGCGCAAATCATCACCGAGCCGGAAGCGGAAGTCGAACGGGTGATGCAGGTCTGTAACGCCTGCCGCTATTGCGAAGGCTTTTGCGCCGTATTTCCGGCCATGACCCAGCGTCTGGAATTTGGCAAGGCGGATATTAACTATCTGGCGAACCTGTGCCACAACTGCGGCGCCTGCCTGCACGCCTGCCAGTATGCCCCGCCGCACGAGTTTGCGATTAATGTTCCCAAAGCGATGGCGGAAGTGCGGCTGGAAACCTATCAACATTACGCCCGGCCCGCCGCTTTCGGCAGTTTATATCGCCGTGCGGGGATCGCCATGGTGCTGGCGCTGGTCGCGGGTCTTGTCCTGTTTCTGCTGTTGGCGATGGGGCTCAAAGGCTCTCTGTTGCACCCGCCGCTGGCCGGTGATTTCTACCAGATTTTCCCGCATAACCTGCTGGCGTGGATGTTCGGTTCGGTTTTCATTGCGGCCATCGGTTTACTGATGAGCGGGGTGATTCGTTTCTGGCGCGAGATCTCGCCGGGCCAACCGCAGGCTGGCGATATCGCCAGGGCCTCACATGATGCGCTGACGTTGAAATATCTCGACGGCGGACACGGTAAAGGCTGTAACGAGGCCGATGACGCCTTCACCCTGATGCGCCGCCGTTTTCACCACTTCACTTTCTACGGTTTCATGCTCTGTTTCGCCGCCACGGTTGTGGCCACGGGCTATCACTATCTCGCCGGTTGGGAGGCGCCCTACCCGTTCTTTAGCGTACCGGTACTGCTGGGCACGCTCGGCGGCATCGGGCTGCTGGTAGGCCCTGCGGGTTTGCTATGGCTGAATCTGCGCCGCTCGCCGCTGCACGGCGACGCGCGGCAAAAACCGATGGATCGCGCTTTTATCCTGCTGTTGCTACTGACCAGTTTTACCGGGCTCGCGCTACTGGCGGGCCGGGACACCTCGTGGATGGGCATTCTGCTCGCTATCCATCTCGGGGTGGTGATGGCGCTGTTTTTAACGCTGCCTTACGGAAAATTTGCCCACGGATTTTATCGCTGTGCGGCGTTACTCAAGTGGGCGATTGAGAAGCGGCGCGGAAAACAGGCGGCAGTCGCAGGCGACTAACCCGCTCCCTCTTACCTCTATAACAACAAGATAAAGACAATGGAGAGCAAACCCTATGACCCAACCAACCTCGCGCGCCGGTACCTTCGGCGCAATTCTCCGCGTAACCAGCGGTAATTTTCTCGAGCAATTCGACTTCTTTCTGTTTGGTTTCTACGCCACCTATATCGCCAGAACCTTCTTTCCGGCAGAGAGCGAGTTCGCGGCGTTGATGCTCACCTTTGCCGTGTTTGGCTCCGGCTTCCTGATGCGCCCCATCGGCGCGGTGGTATTAGGGGCTTATATTGACAGGATCGGTCGCCGCAAAGGGCTGATGGTCACCCTGGCGATTATGGGCTGCGGCACGTTACTGATTGCGCTGGTGCCGGGCTACCAAACCATCGGCGTGCTGGCGCCGGTGCTGGTCTTAATTGGCCGTTTGCTGCAAGGGTTCTCGGCCGGGGTCGAGCTCGGCGGTGTGTCGGTCTACCTGTCGGAAATCGCCAAACCGGGGAAAAAAGGGTTCTATACCAGTTGGCAGTCCGCCAGCCAACAGGTGGCCATCGTCATGGCGGCGCTGATTGGCTACGCGCTGAACGAAACGCTGGGTCACGACGAGATTGCAGAATGGGGCTGGCGCATCCCCTTCTTTATCGGCTGCCTGATTATCCCGCTGATTTTCGTACTCCGGCGTTCGCTGCAGGAGACCGAAGCGTTTCTGCAGCGTAAGCATCGTCCCGATACGAAAGAGATACTGACCACTATTGTTAAAAACTGGCGCATCATCAGCGCGGGCACTTTACTGGTGGCGATGACCACCACCACCTTTTATTTTATTACCGTCTATACCCCAACCTACGGCAGAGCGGTACTGCATCTGAGCGCGCGCGAAAGCTTGCTGGTCACGATGCTGGTCGGTATTTCTAACTTTATCTGGTTACCGATTGGCGGGGCGCTCTCAGACAAGATAGGCCGCCGCCCGGTGCTGATGGGAATTACCATCCTGGCGCTGTTGACCACCTGGCCGGTGATGCAATGGCTCACCGCCGCGCCGGATTTCACCCGCATGACGCTGGTGCTGCTGTGGTTCTCGTTCTTTTTCGGTATGTATAACGGCGCGATGGTGGCGGCGCTAACGGAAGTGATGCCCGTTTACGTCCGCACCGTGGGCTTTTCGCTGGCATTTAGCCTCGCCACCGCTATCTTTGGCGGGCTGACGCCGGCTATTTCCACCGCGCTGGTCGAAATCACCGGTGATAAAAGCGCGCCGGGCTGGTGGCTGATGTGCGCGGCGCTATGCGGATTCGCCGCCACCGCCATGCTGTTCATGCGTCTAAGCCGCGGCTATCAGTCGGCGGAAATACCGCGTTAAAATAGCCACGGGCGGAGTGTGCGCTCCGCCCGTTTTCGCTTAACCGTCTGCTTTACTTCGTGGTGTTATTACTGCGAATCTCCTGCCAGATTTTATCGCAGCGCGCTTTGACCGCCTGGTCATTACCGGTGCGCGTCGCCTGAATACAGGCCTGATAATCCAGCACTCTGACGCTTTCCTGCGTCGCAAACTGCTGATGCGGTTTCTCTTGTTTCAATACGTTCAGTACGCTCTGACAGGCTTCGATCTTGTCCGGATTACCTTCCGCCGTGTTGATACAGGCGCTATAGGCATCTTTCAATTTGGAATCTTCTTTCGGCGCTGGCGACTGCGCGCAGGCGACCAGACCCGATGCCATGATGGCGATGAGCAGCAGTTTTTTCATAGTTATTCTCCCGGAGGGGCGGCAGGCTCACGCCCGCCGCGCAGGCATCAGAAAATGGTGAACGGCGCGATAACCATAAACTTCACGTCACGCTCATCCTGGAAGATGTTGCCGTAACCGCCGCTCCAGCTTGGGATGTCGGAGTGGTTGTCGTATTGCGTGAAGTGCAGTTTGAACATCGTTCCTTTCGCGCGGCCTTCCTGCAGGGTGTAGATGGCATCCAGGCTGTAGGCGGATTCTTTGAGACGATAGTTAGGATCGTAGTAAGCATCCGGGGATGCCATTCTGCCAGGCTTCGCATCCCAGGCGTAAACATAGGACGCGCCAAACGCCCAGCCCGGCATATCCCAGTTCTTCATGTCGTACATCGCGCCGAAGAACACCGCTTTCTCGCCGTTGGCGTTAAAGTCAGAGCGGTTATCCCACCAGATATCGAGACGACCGTTAGAGGAGGCATAGGTTGGCGTCATACGCTGCAGGAAGTAGCCCTGCTGGCCATCGGCTTTCACCCAGGTCCCTTCCAGACGCAGATCCAGCACATCGGCCGCTTTATAACCGAAAGTGATCGCCTGCAGCCACGCGGTGCCGTCGTAGATATCGTTGACGCCGCCGTTGCTGACTTTATCGCGGGTACCGTAGAACTGATAGCTGGTGCTCAACGGTGAACCCGCGATATCAAATTTGTAGCTGGCTTTAGCAAAGTACTGATCGATATAGCCCTGGGCCTGACCAAATGCGGCTTCCAGCACCAGATCGTTTTTAAAATCGTACTTCGCGCCAAGAGAGTGCAGATAGTCAACTTTGGTTTTCTTATCGTTCTGGTAAAAATCATCCATCTCGATATGCCACGGCGCTTTATATTCGTTCGTCCACATATAGGAGAAACTCAGCGCGCCGTTATCGCCGTAGTCGAAGTTCGCCCCGGCTTCAGCCCCCTGATAGGTACCCGGCATAAAGCTCCAGTGCGGCGCCAGCAGCGTTTGTCCGGTCGGCTGAATGTAGCCCGCGCGCGCCCACGCCGGGCCGAATTTAAATTTAGCCGCCGCTTTATACAGGCTTATCCCGCTCTTATCGCCGGTATAATCTTCGCTGTAGGCACGGTTGCTGGAGGAGAAAGCAATTTCGTTCGGGTGGCCGCTGTCGCCGTTTTCCGCCATTTCAATCGCGGTGAAGGCAGCAATATCCAGACCAAACATGTCGGCCGCGTAGCCGGACTGGAAATCCAGGTTGGCGTTCCAGGTAGAATGAGAAAGGTTAGTTTCGTATTTGTCGGTTTCTACGTTTTTACGGTCGCGCTCACGCTGCCAGTAATAGATACCGCCGGTTAAGGTAGAATCATCGATAAAACCTGCTGCGCTGGCTTGTGGGGCCACAACCCAACCCGACATCGCGGTGACGGCGGCAATAGCCAGCGCCAGCGTACTACGTTTGCCACTAAACGTACGCATGTGCATATCCTCTTTGACGTTTTAAAATTGCGATTGCCAAAGGCAGCTCGCTAAAAAAATAAAAAAATTTGAAAAGCGGTGCGGTTAAAAGGCCGCGAAACCACTATGGATAGACTATTTTTCGTGACGCGAATTATCAATCTCTTTCGCAGAGCAAAGCTTAAGATTATGACAAAGCGCACATAATTTATGTCGTTTTGTTACAGACTTACTTCTCAGTATTTTTAACGATAAGTCATGGTTATATCGGAAAAAAACTGATAATTGATGAAAGCTGAAACGGTTAAATGTAAATATGCAGGCAGGAAGAGATGGGTAATTATTACTGCGTTTTAATAAGATTAATTCGCATCGAAAAAATATCAGTTTTTAATCCACTGATTCTGCAATAAAAAAACGCCGCAGGGCGCGGCGTTTCATGAATACGGCGAGCATTACTCGCCGATTTTAGCCCAGGTGTCACGCAGGCCAACGGTGCGGTTGAAGACCAGATGGCTCTCGGTGGCATAGCGGCTGTCGAGGCAGAAGTAACCTTCGCGCTCGAACTGGTATGCTTTACCCGCCTGCGCTTTCGACAGGCTCGGTTCCGCAAAACCTTGCTTAATGACCAGCGATTCCGGGTTCATTACCGCCAGGAAGTCATCCGCCGCGCCCGGGTTCGGTACGCTGAACAGACGATCGTAAAGGCGGATTTCAACCGGCAGCGCGTGCGCCGCGCTCACCCAGTGGATAACGCCTTTAACCTTGCGGCCATCGGCCGGGTCTTTGCTCAGGGTATCGGCATCGTAAGTACAGAAGATGGTAGTGATATTACCTTCTGCATCTTTCTCAACGCGCTCAGCTTTGATCACGTAGGCGTTGCGCAGACGCACTTCTTTACCCAGCACCAGACGCTTGTACTGTTTGTTGGCTTCTTCACGGAAGTCCGCGCGATCGATCCAGATCTCAGCGCTGAACGGAACCTCGCGGCTGCCCATTTCCGGCTTGTTCGGATGGTTCGGCATCGCCACCATTTCACTTGCGCCCTGCGGATAGTTTTCGATAACCAGTTTAACCGGATCGATCACCGCCATCGCGCGCGGGGCGTTTTCGTTCAGATCTTCACGAATGCACGACTCCAGCGACGCCATCTCAATGGTGTTGTCCTGCTTGGTCACGCCGATACGTTTGCAGAACTCGCGGATGGATTCAGCGGTATAACCACGACGGCGCAGACCGGAAATAGTCGGCATACGCGGGTCATCCCAGCCTTCAACGTGCTTCTCGGTCACCAGCTGATTCAGCTTACGCTTGGACATCACGGTGTATTCGAGATTCAGGCGCGAGAATTCATACTGACGCGGATGCACCGGAATACTGATGTTGTCGAGCACCCAGTCGTACAGACGACGGTTGTCCTGGAACTCCAGGGTACACAGCGAGTGGGTGATACCTTCCAGCGCATCGCTAATGCAGTGGGTGAAGTCGTACATCGGGTAGATGCACCACTTGTTGCCGGTCTGATGGTGTTCCGCAAATTTAATGCGATACAGCACCGGGTCACGCATCACGATGAACGGCGACGCCATGTCGATCTTGGCGCGCAGGCAGGCTTTGCCCTCTTCGAAGCCGCCGGTGCGCATTTTTTCGAACAGCGCGAGGTTCTCTTCCACGCTACGATCGCGGTATGGGCTGTTTTTACCCGGCTCTTTCAGAGTACCGCGGTATTCGCGGATCTCGTCGGCGGACAGCTCGTCAACGTAAGCCAAACCTTTGTTGATCAGTTCAACCGCATACTGATGCAGCTGATCGAAGTAATCAGAGGAGTAGCAGACATCGCCGGACCAGTGGAAACCTAACCACTGCACGTCGTTTTTAATCGACTCTACGTATTCGATATCTTCTTTAACCGGGTTGGTGTCATCGAAACGCAGATTACATTGACCCTGATAATCCTGGGCGATGCCGAAGTTCAGGCAAATGGATTTTGCATGGCCAATGTGCAGATAGCCGTTCGGTTCCGGCGGGAAGCGGGTATGAACGGTGGTGTGCTTACCGGTAGCCAGATCTTCATCGATGATCTGACGGATAAAGTTAGTCGGGCGGGCTTCTGCCTCACTCATCACGGGTTCCTCAAAGCGTAAACAACGTATAACGGCACATGATCTTACAAGCAGGACGCAGAGACAACTATTAGTTACGCAAAATACGTATCTGTTGTTGGATATGGGGGTATTTGCTGCAAAAAAAAAGCGGCGCAGGTTTCGCTGCGCCGCTGAGGCAAAACTCTACTCAGGAGCCTTACTTGCCTTTAATCTCGAACAACGGCGTTTGGCCGGCGACAACGTTACCCGTTGCCTGAATCACCAGCGCGCTGTAATCATCGCTGTTGCTGCAGACGACCGGACTAATCATCGAGCGAGCGTTGGCGTTGAGGAACGCCAGATCCATTTCCAGAATCGGCTCGCCGGCTTTCACCTGTGCGCCCTCTTCAACCAGACGTTTAAAGCCTTTGCCTTCCAGCGCGACGGTATCGATGCCCATATGGACGACGATTTCCGCGCCGTTATCGGTTTCCAGGCAGAACGCGTGGTTGGTGTTGAAGATTTTCACCACCGTACCGGCCGCCGGCGCGACAACGATGTTATCGGTCGGTTTCACCGCGACACCGTCACCGACGGCTTTGCTGGCGAAGGCTTCATCCGGTACCAGCTCAAGCGCAACCACTTCGCCGGTAATCGGGGAAACCAGCGCTTCGACGGTTTTAGCGTTGGCAACCGCCTGCGGTTTGGCCACAGGCGCGGCGGCTGGCGCGCTGTCAGTCGAGGCAGCCGCTGCGGCAACCGGGCCACGCGCCACCACTTTCTTCATCGCGTCGCCCACGGATTCCGCTTTCGCGCCAACGATGACCTGGATGGTCTGTTTGTTCAGTTTCACCACGCCGGAGGCGCCGAGACGTTTACAGGCGGCATCGTTGACTTTCGCCGAGTCGCCGACGGTCAGACGCAGACGGGTGATACAGGCATCAATAGCTTTCAGGTTATCGGTACCGCCTACGGCTGCGATGTAGTTGGTCGCCAGCTGAGTCAGACCTTCTTCGGTGTTGCTGTTAGCTTCTTCAGTCACGACGTCGTCGGTTTTATCTTCACGACCCGGCGTTTTCAGGTTGAACATGCGGATAACCGCGCTGAACAACAGGAAGTAAACGAAGAAGAACACCACGCCCATCACCAACAGCATCCAGACGTTTTTGCTGGCTGCCGGCAGGCTGTACATCAACACGTAGTCGATAGCGCCCGCGGAGAAGGAGAAGCCCGCATGGATACCCAGCGCCGTTGCGATGAACAGGCTGATACCGGTCAGGATTGCGTGCAGGAGGTACAGCAATGGCGCCAGGAACATAAACAGGAATTCCAGCGGCTCGGTCACACCGGTCAGGAACGCGGTGATGGCGACGGACAGCAGCATACCGCCGACCATCGGACGACGCTCTTTCGGCGCAGCCAGATACATCGCCAGCGCCGCGCCCGGCAGACCGAACATCATGATCGGGAAGAAGCCGGACATGAACATCCCCGCGGTGCCGTCACCGGCGTAGAAGCGGTTGATGTCGCCGTGGAAGACCGCGCCCGCGGCGTTGGTGAACTCGCCAATCTGGAACCAGGCAATGGTGTTCAGCACCTGATGCAGACCGGTTGGGATCAGCAGACGGTTGATGAAACCGAAGATACCGGAGCCCAGCGCGCCCGCAGAGACGATCCATTCGCCGCCCGCATGAATAGCGTGCTGCACCGGCGGCCAGACATAGCCGAAGATAGCGGCCAGCACCAGACAGAAGAAGCCGGTAGCGATCGGTACGAAGCGTTTGCCGCCGAAGAAGCTCAGGAAGTCTGGCAGTTTAATGCCGGCCCAGCGGTTATAAACAGCACCCGCGACCAGACCGGTAATGATACCCGCCAGTACGCCCATGTTAATTTCCGGGTTAATGGTGACCATCGCTTTGGTCATCACGAAATAACCTACCGCGCCGGCCAGCGCCGCAGAACCCGCGTTATCCTTGGACCAGCTTGATGCCACGCCGATGGCGAAGATCAACGCTAAGTTGTCAAAGATTGCCCCACCCGCTTGCGCGATGAAGGGTACGTTCAGCAGATCTGGTTGCCCGAATCGCAGCAGCAATGCCGCGACCGGCAGCACTGCGATAGGGAGCTGTAAAGCCCTACCCAGCCGCTGAAAGAAACCTAAAATATTCATCTTATTCCCCCTATGAGACCCCGATGAGGCTCATTTCAAAGCCACTTTTTTATTGTGTAACAAGGTCGGATTTATCACTTACCGGCAAAGTGTGTGAAAAATTAATTCGTATCGCAAATTAAACGGGTATTTTTTGTGACTATAATCACCAAATATCGTATTCACCCCTCCCTTTGACTGGCTAACATCGAAAACTTATTTTATCATTCAAAAAATCAACACGGATTGACCCCGGTCGGCGCAGTTGCTGCAATACTCTTCATAGTATGCTGGCGCCAATCCGCCAGGTTCTAATTTAACTATAGAGGTGAAGAATGAGACTGATCCCCCTGGTAACAGCTGAACAAGTAGGTAAATGGGCTGCCCGTCATATCGTTAACCGCATTAACGCGTTCAAACCGACCGCGGACCGTCCGTTCGTACTGGGTCTGCCTACCGGTGGTACGCCTCTTACCGCTTACAAAGCGCTGGTTGAAATGCATAAAGCAGGCCAGGTTAGCTTCAAGCACGTTGTTACCTTCAACATGGATGAGTATGTTGGCCTGCCGAAAGAGCATCCGGAAAGCTATCATAGCTTCATGCACCGCAATTTCTTTGACCATGTTGATATTCCAGCTGAAAATATCAACCTGCTGAATGGTAATGCGCCGGATATCGATGCAGAATGCCGTCGTTATGAAGAAAAAATTCGCTCCTACGGTAAAATCCACCTGTTCATGGGCGGCGTAGGTAACGATGGTCATATCGCGTTTAACGAACCGGCCTCTTCTCTGGCATCCCGTACCCGTATTAAAACCCTGACCCATGACACCCGCGTGGCCAACTCTCGTTTCTTCGATGGCGACGTGGATCTGGTGCCGAAATATGCGCTGACCGTGGGCGTGGGTACCCTGCTGGATGCGGAAGAAGTGATGATTCTGGTGCTGGGCCATCAGAAAGCGCTGGCGCTGCAGGCGGCGGTAGAAGGTAACGTCAACCACATGTGGACCATCACCTGTCTGCAGCTGCATCCGAAAGCGGTTGTAGTCTGCGACGAGCCGTCCACGATGGAACTGAAAGTGAAGACCCTGAAATATTTCAACGAATTAGAAGCTGAAAATATTAAAGGTCTGTAATGTAGTCCGTCCCGCGCCCTGGCGTGGGACCATCTTTTTCTTTGTATGCAACGCCAGAACAGTGCGAGTTGAGCTGGTGGGGCGTATATACCGGGGGTCGTAATGTATGCATTAACCCAGGGCCGGGTTTACACCGGTCATGAAATTCTCGATGACCATGCGGTTGTTATCGCCAATGGCCGTATCGAACGTCTCTGTCCGCTGGCTGATTTGCCGTCTGAAATTGAGCAACGCTCGGTCAACGGCGCGATTATTGCCCCCGGTTTCATCGACGTCCAGCTGAACGGCTGCGGCGGCGTGCAGTTCAACGATAGTCCGGATGCGGTCACCGTCGAAACGCTGGAAATTATGCAGAAAGCGAACGAACGTTCCGGCTGCACCAACTTCCTGCCGACGCTGATTACCTCCAGCGATGAGCTGATGAAACAAGGCATCCGCGTGATGCGTGAATACCTGCAAAAACACCCCAACCAGGCGCTGGGTCTGCATCTGGAAGGACCGTGGCTGAATATCGTCAAGAAAGGCACCCATAACCCGGACTACGTGCGTAAACCGGACGCCGCGCTGGTTGATTTCCTGTGCGACAACGCCGACGTTATTACCAAAGTGACGCTGGCCCCTGAGCGCGTCGAGCCGGAAGTGATCCGTAAACTGGTCGCCGCCGGCATCGTGGTTTCGGCAGGCCACTCTAACGCGACGCTGAAAGAAGCGAAAATCGGTTTCCGCGCCGGTATCACTTTTGCGACGCACCTTTATAATGCCATGCCGTATATTACCGGCCGTGAACCGGGCCTGGCCGGCGCCATTTTCGACGAGCCGGATGTCTACTGCGGTATCATCGTTGACGGCATGCACGTCGACTACGCCAACGTGCGTAACGCGAAACGGCTGAAAGGCGATAAACTATGCCTGGTGACCGACGCCACCGCGCCGGCAGGGGCTAATATTGACCAGTTCATTTTTGCTGGTAAAACAATATACTACCGTAATGGTCTGTGCGTGGATGAAAACGGCACTCTCAGCGGTTCTTCGCTGACCATGATTGAAGGGGTACGTAACCTCGTTGAACATTGCGGCGTGGCGTTGGATGAAGTGTTGCGTATGGCGACGCTCTACCCGGCGCGCGCGATTGGCGTGGACAAGCAGCTCGGTAGCATTGCGCCGGGTATGGTCGCTAACCTGACCGCTTTCAGCCGCGATTATAAAATCATCAAGACCATCGTTAATGGTAACGAGGTCGTCACTGAGTAAGTAAAAGTATGACAGCAGGCGGACAAGCTCAAATTGGTAACGTCGATCTGGTAAAACAGCTGAACAGCGCGGCCGTCTATCGGCTGATTGACCAACATGGTCCCATCTCGCGCATTCAGATAGCGGAACAAAGTCAGCTTGCCCCTGCCAGCGTAACCAAAATTACGCGTCAGCTTATTGAGCGCGGCCTGATCAAAGAAGTCGATCAGCAGGCCTCCACCGGGGGGCGCCGCGCCATCTCTATCATCGCGGAAACCCGCAATTTCAACGCTATCGGCGTGCGGCTAGGCCGCTATGACGCCACCCTGACCCTTTATGATTTAAGCAGTAAAACGCTGGAAGAAGAGCACTTCCCGCTGCCGGAGCGTACCCAGGAAACGCTCGAGCACGCGCTGCTGAATATCATCGCCACCTTTATTGAAAATTGTCAGCGCAAAATCCGCGAGCTTATCGCCATTTCGGTCATTCTGCCGGGGCTGGTCGACCCTGAAAGCGGCGTTATCCGCTATATGCCGCATATTCAGGTGGAGAACTGGGGGCTGGTCGAAGCGCTGGAAAAACGCTTTAACGTCACCTGTTTTGTCGGCCACGATATCCGCAGCCTGGCGCTGGCCGAGCACTATTTTGGCGCAAGCCAGGATTGCGAAGACTCTATTCTGGTGCGCGTACACCGCGGTACCGGCGCGGGCATTATTTCCAACGGGCGTATTTTTATCGGCCGTAACGGCAACGTTGGCGAAATTGGCCATATCCAGGTCGACCCGTTAGGCGAGCGCTGTCACTGCGGCAACTTCGGCTGTCTGGAAACCGTCGCCGCGAACGCCGCTATTGAGCACCGTGTCCGCCATCTGCTTGAGCAGGGCTATCAAAGCCGTATCACGCTTGATGACTGCAATATCAAAACTATCTGCAAAGCGGCAAATAAAGGCGATGCGCTGGCCTGCGAAGTGGTCGAATACGTTGGCCGTCATCTGGGCAAAACCATCGCCATCGCTATCAACCTGTTTAACCCGCAAAAAGTGGTGATTGCCGGTGAAATCGTCGAGGCGGAAAAGGTGCTGCTACCGGCCATTGAAAGCTGTATCAACGGCCAGGCGTTGAAAGCGTTTCGCCACAATCTGCCGGTGGTACGCTCGACGCTCGATCACCGCTCAGCCATCGGCGCCTTTGCGCTGGTCAAGCGCGCGATGCTCAACGGCATCCTGTTACAGCATTTGCTGGAAAGTTAATCCAGCTTTATAGTTTCGCCTTTCGTTAATGATGTTGGACTGTTCATGACCATTCAAAACGTAATTTGTGATATCGACGGCGTGCTGATGCACGATAACGTGGCTGTTCCCGGCGCCGCTGAATTTATCAAGCGCATCCTGGATAAAGGTATGCCGCTGGTGATGCTGACCAACTATCCTTCGCAAACCGGGCAGGACCTGGCCAACCGCTTCGCCACCGCCGGTATCGAAGTGCCGGATACCGCGTTCTACACTTCCGCCATGGCCACCGCCGATTTCCTGCGTCGCCAGGAAGGTAAGAAGGCCTACGTGGTTGGCGAAGGCGCGCTCATCCACGAACTGTATAAGGCCGGCTTCACCATCACCGACGTTAATCCTGATTTCGTCATCGTTGGCGAGACCCGCTCCTTTAACTGGGAAATGATGCATAAAGCGGCTTTCTTTGTCGCCAACGGCGCGCGCTTTATCGCTACCAACCCGGATACTCACGGCCGCGGCTACTACCCTGCTTGCGGCGCGCTCTGTGCGGGGATTGAAAAAATCTCCGGCCGGAAACCGTTTTATGTCGGTAAGCCAAGCCCGTGGATTATCCGTTCCGCGCTCAACAAAATGCAGGCCCACTCCGAGCAAACGGTGATCGTCGGCGATAACCTGCGTACCGATATCCTCGCCGGTTTCCAGGCGGGCCTTGAGACCATTCTGGTGCTCTCCGGAGTCTCCACGCTGGACGATATCGATAGCATGCCGTTCCGCCCGTCGTGGATTTATCCGTCGGTCGCTGAAATCGACGTTTTTTGAGCCGAAACCACGTCCCAGGACGTGGTTTTTTATTTATAGCGCTGCTAAAAATAGATTCATCTAATGAAAATGGCTTATTGCTAAACATTCATCAATAAAGCTGCGCTAAACATACGCATTTTTCAACATTCAACAATCAGTATTGCACTTTTTACTTTTCCGCCGGTAAATCTCTTGCGCCCCACTCTCCTTTACGGCATTTTCTTTAACACGCACTAAGACCTTGCAAGAGACGAGGTCTGCACAACATCACCACATGACAGGGTAACGGAGAAGGCTATGTGTTCTATTTTTGGCGTACTGGATATTAAAACTGACGCAGGCGAACTGCGTAAAAAGGCACTGGAACTTTCCCGCCTGATGCGCCACCGCGGACCGGACTGGTCCGGCGTTTATGCCAGCGATAAAGCGATTCTCGCCCACGAACGTCTGTCGATAGTCGACGTCAACGCCGGGGCCCAGCCGCTCTATAACCAACAAAAAACCCATGCCCTGGCGGTCAACGGTGAAATCTACAACCACCAGGCGCTGCGCGCCGAATATGGCGACCGCTACCAGTTCCAGACCGGTTCCGACTGTGAAGTGATCCTCGCGCTGTACCAGGAAAAAGGGCCGGAGTTCCTCGATGAACTGCAGGGAATGTTTGCCTTCGCGCTGTATGACAGCGAGAAAGACGCTTACCTGATTGGCCGCGACCATATCGGTATTATCCCGCTGTACATGGGCCACGATGAGCACGGCAACTTCTACGTCGCCTCCGAAATGAAAGCGCTGGTGCCGGTTTGCCGCACGATTAAAGAGTTCCCTGCAGGTAGCTACCTGTGGAGCCAGGATGGTGAAATTCGCCAGTACTATCAGCGCGACTGGTTCGACTACGACGCGGTAAAAGACAACGTCACGGATAAAAACGAACTGCGTCAGGCGCTGGAAGAGTCGGTGAAAAGCCACCTGATGTCGGATGTCCCTTACGGCGTGCTGCTTTCCGGCGGCCTGGACTCTTCGGTGATTTCGGCCATTACCAAAAAATACGCCGCACGCCGCGTTGAAGATCAGGAGCGCAGCGAAGCCTGGTGGCCGCAGCTGCACTCATTCGCGGTCGGCCTCGAAGGCTCCCCTGACCTGAAAGCGGCGCAGGAAGTAGCAAACCACCTCGGCACCGTGCATCACGAAATTCACTTTACGGTGCAGGAAGGGCTGGATGCGATCCGCGATGTTATCTATCACATCGAAACGTATGACGTGACCACCATTCGCGCCTCGACGCCGATGTACCTGATGTCGCGTAAAATTAAAGCCATGGGCATTAAAATGGTGCTCTCCGGCGAAGGCTCCGATGAAGTATTCGGCGGGTATCTCTACTTCCACAAAGCGCCGAATGCCAAAGAACTGCATGAAGAAACGGTGCGTAAACTGCAGGCGCTGCACATGTTTGACTGCGCCCGCGCCAACAAAGCGATGTCCGCCTGGGGGGTAGAGGCCCGCGTACCGTTCCTCGATAAGAAATTCCTCGATGTGGCGATGCGCATCAACCCGCAGGATAAAATGTGCGGCAACGGCAAAATGGAAAAACATATTTTGCGCGAATGCTTTGAGTCCTATCTGCCGGCCAGTGTCGCCTGGCGCCAGAAAGAGCAGTTCTCCGACGGCGTAGGCTATAGCTGGATTGATACGCTGAAAGAAGTGGCGGCAAAACAGATTAGCGACCAGCAACTGGAGACGGCAAGCTTCCGCTTCCCGTACAACACGCCGACCTCTAAAGAAGGCTATCTGTACCGCGAAATCTTCGAAGAGCTGTTCCCGCTGCCAAGCGCGGCGGAATGCGTCCCCGGCGGCCCGTCCGTCGCCTGCTCTTCGGCGAAAGCCATCGAGTGGGATGAAGCGTTCAAAACCATGAACGATCCATCAGGACGCGCGGTCGGCGTCCACCAGTCGGCTTATAAGTAAGCAATCAACACGCAGAGCGGACCCTACGGGGTCCGTCAGGCTGCTGACAAAGAAGGAAAAAGCGTGGTTTTTCCTTCTTTGTGGCTATCAGTCGAAAATCAATGAATTGATTTTCCTTGTTATTTGCCTGTCGCTATCTGCAAATCTAACGATTGCATGAGGTTTGTCATCAATCTCACGGACCTTACGGGGTCCATTTTTTTATGCCGAATTTGGCAAATAAAAACGATAAATAATCAATTCTTGCCGATTATTGCAGCATGCTGTTCGCAACCTAACCAAACAGTCACATTACGACGATTTTCCTTGAAAAAGTGGTTGACGCTCGCAGGCCCAATACGCATAATGCGCCCCGCAACGCCGATAAGGTAACGCGAAAAAAAGATGGCTACGTAGCTCAGCTGGTTAGAGCACATCACTCATAATGATGGGGTCACAGGTTCGAATCCCGTCGTAGCCACCATCTTTTTTGCGGGAGTGGCGAAATTGGTAGACGCACCAGATTTAGGTTCTGGCGCCGCAAGGTGTGCGAGTTCAAGTCTCGCCTCCCGCACCATTCACTAAAAAGCGTTGCACGGATGGGGTATCGCCAAGCGGTAAGGCACCGGTTTTTGATACCGGCATTCCCTGGTTCGAATCCAGGTACCCCAGCCATATTTCTTCGATATTTGCGGTTAGCCGCGACGGTATTGGGGTATCGCCAAGCGGTAAGGCACCGGTTTTTGATACCGGCATTCCCTGGTTCGAATCCAGGTACCCCAGCCATCGAAGAAACAGCATGACAATTTGGCTACGTAGCTCAGCTGGTTAGAGCACATCACTCATAATGATGGGGTCACAGGTTCGAATCCCGTCGTAGCCACCATATTCAGGACTATCGGTTAACATCGGTAAATCCGTAAAAATTTGTTGGGGTATCGCCAAGCGGTAAGGCATCGGATTCTGATTCCGGCATTCCGAGGTTCGAATCCTCGTACCCCAGCCAAATTCAAAAGACGTTCCTCTGTGAACGCAACCTGTTGAGGTATCGCCAGGCTGTAAGGCCACCGGGCTGAGTCCGGCACACGAAACACCAGCAGACAATTGGGGTATCGCCAAGCGGTAAGGCACCGGATTCTGATTCCGGCATTCCGAGGTTCGAATCCTCGTACCCCAGCCACTTATTAACAAAAAAGCTCACTTCGGTGAGCTTTTTTGCTTTCTGCTGATGGCTATTTCCCCGCCGGGGACTGCAAAACCTGCCCGCAGTCCCATGGGAATAGACTTACTACAATCCTAATGCATACTTCAATGCCTGGCGTTTCAATACTCCGGCACGTTCGGCTGCCATCAGGCCAATATTACGCAGCACGCGCACCGGCGCTAAATCGTTGCTAAAGCCCGCATAGAACAGATCCATGCCGGATTGCATAATAAAGTTATCCGCCCGGCGCCGCGCCTGATAGCGCTTCAGCACCGGCAGGCTGGACCAGGCTTCACCGCGACCGCGGGCTTCCGCCAAAATATCCAGCAGCGCGTCAACGTCGCGATAGCCAAGGTTGACCCCCTGCCCCGCCAACGGATGAATGGTATGCGCCGCATCCCCAACCAACGCCAGTCCCGGTTGCACGTACTGCAACGCATGACGGCGGGTTAACGGGAAGGCGCCGGCGCTCATTGGCGTCACGCTGCCCAGACGTTTTGGGAAATGCGCGGTGATTTCCTGCTGCAGTTGGGCCATCGACATCGCCTGCAGCTGGCGGATGCGCGCCGGGGTGTCGTACCACACCAGCGACGCCCAGTTATCAAATAGCGGCAGGAACGCGCGCGGCCCGCTGGGGGTAAACTGTTGCCAGGTACTATCGCCGGGATCGTCGGCGCACTGCACGCTAATTAGCATACAGGATTGCTGATATTGCCACGCCTGCACGCCAATGCCGGCCAGCTCGCGCACCTGCGAATTCGCGCCGTCGGCGCCGATCGCCAGTTGCGCCGCGCAAACGCTCTCATCACTCAGGCGCAGCGAAACGCCCTGCGGCTCACGATTAAGCTCGCTTAACGTCACGCCAACCCGCAAGGTCACCTGCGGATGGGCTTCGAGCGCCTGCCACAGCGCCAGCTGTAGCACGTTATTTTCCACCATATAGCCAAGCTCAGGCAGCTTCAGTTCGGCGGCATTAAAGTCAACGTGCGCGCTTTCCCACTCCCAGGTTTCAAGTCGCCGATAAGCATGCGCGCGCATACCACGCACCGCCTCCCAGACGCCGAGGCTTTTGAGCAGGCCGACCGACGACGCGCTGATCGCCGAAATACGCACATCCGGCGCCGCAGCGCCATCAAAGGCCGGAGGCGCGTGTTTTTCTATCACCGCTACCGAAAACCCGTGTTGCGCCAGCCCCAGCGCCAGCGCGCCGCCGACCATTCCGCCGCCGACGATGGCGATATCTGTTGCATGAATTGTCATGGCAATTATCCTTAAAGCTGATTTCCTTAAGTTTACCGGATTTTTTGCGCCTTGCGGGGATCGTGGTCGCACTGGTCAGGTGGCAACCAAAGCATTACAATGCGTACCCTGCAAACGAATTCTAATTCTTAACTTATACCCGTCTTTATAATTGAGCATGAGCAAGTCGATGACAAAAAAACTCCATATTAAAACCTGGGGCTGTCAGATGAACGAATACGATTCATCCAAGATGGCCGATCTGCTGGATGCCACCCATGGGTATCAACTCACAGAAGTGGCCGAAGAAGCGGACGTGCTGCTGCTCAACACCTGCTCAATTCGCGAGAAGGCGCAGGAAAAAGTGTTCCATCAGCTTGGCCGCTGGAAACTGCTAAAAGAGAAAAAACCCGGCGTCATTATCGGCGTCGGCGGCTGTGTCGCCTCCCAGGAAGGCAAGCTGATTCGCCAGCGCGCCCATTACGTTGACATTATTTTTGGCCCGCAGACGCTGCACCGCCTGCCGGAGATGATCGACGCGGTGCGCAACAACCATAAACCGGTTATCGACGTGAGCTTCCCGGAAATCGAAAAATTCGACCGTCTGCCGGAACCGCGCGCCGAGGGGCCGACCGCCTTCGTTTCCATCATGGAAGGCTGCAACAAATATTGTACTTACTGCGTGGTGCCCTATACCCGCGGTGAAGAAGTGAGCCGTCCGTGCGACGATATTCTGTTTGAAATCGCCCAACTGGCGGCGCAAGGGGTGCGTGAAGTGAACCTGCTGGGGCAGAACGTTAACGCCTGGCGCGGTGAAAACTACGACGGCACGACCGGCAACTTTGCCGATCTGCTGCGTCTGGTCGCCGCCATCGACGGTATCGATCGTATTCGCTTCACCACCAGCCACCCGATTGAGTTTACTGACGATATCATCGAGGTCTATCGCGATACCCCTGAACTGGTGAGCTTCCTGCATTTACCGGTACAGGCCGGTTCCGATCGCGTACTGAACCTGATGGGCCGTACCCACACCGTGCTGGAATATAAAGCGATTATCCGCAAGCTGCGCGAAGCGCGCCCGGATATCCAGATTAGCTCCGATTTTATCGTCGGCTTCCCTGGCGAAACGACGGAAGACTTCGAAAAAACCATGAAGCTGATTGCCGAGGTTAACTTTGACGTCAGCTACAGCTTTATCTTCTCTGCCCGCCCGGGCACCCCGGCGGCGGATATGGTCGACGATGTCTCTGAAGCCGATAAAAAACAGCGTCTGTACATTCTGCAGGAGCGTATTAATCAGCAGGCGATGGCATGGAGCCGCCGCATGCTCGGCACCACCCAGCGTATTCTGGTAGAAGGCACGTCGCGTAAGAGCCTGATGGAGCTCTCCGGGCGCACCGAGAACAACCGCGTGGTGAACTTCGAAGGCACGCCGGATATGGTCGGTAAATTCGTCGACGTGGAAATCGTCGATGTCTACACTAACTCATTACGCGGCAAAATCGTCCGCACCGAAGACGAGATGGGGCTGCGCGTCGTGGAGTCGCCGGAGTCGGTCATTGCGCGTACGCGTAAAGAAAACGATCTGGGCGTCGGCATCTATCAGCCGTAATCCCCGCAGGCCTGTCGGTTCCGACAGGCCTTGCATTTCCCCTCCTCGCCCCTATATCTACAGCAATGCTTGCGCCATATTCCCGTGACGTGAATAATTTCCTTATTGGCCGGATGACGAACGCCCTCCGGCAACACGCGTAATAAGAGGAACAGTTTGAACATAGAAACCCGTGAAATTACCCTGGAGCCAGCGGACAATACCCGCCTGTTAGCGCTGTGCGGCCCGTTTGACGACAACATCAAACAGCTGGAGCGCCGGTTGGGGATTGAGATCAACCGCCGCGACAATCATTTTAAACTGACCGGCCGCGCGATCTGCGTGCACGCCGCGGCCGATATTCTGACAAGCCTGTATGTCGATACCGCGCCAATGCGCGGCCAGATTCAGGATATTGAACCGGAACAAATCCATCTGGCTATTAAAGAAGCCCGGGTGCTCGAACAGAGCGCCGAGAGCGTGCCGGAATACGGTAAGGCCATCAATATCAAAACCAAACGCGGGGTCATCAAACCGCGTACGCCAAACCAGGCGCAGTACATCGCCAACATCCTCGACCACGACATTACCTTTGGCGTCGGGCCGGCGGGTACCGGTAAAACCTACCTCGCGGTTGCCGCGGCGGTCGATGCTCTGGAACGCCAGGAGATTCGGCGTATTCTGCTGACTCGTCCTGCGGTCGAAGCGGGCGAGAAGCTTGGCTTCCTGCCGGGCGACTTAAGCCAGAAGGTTGACCCCTATTTGCGCCCGCTGTATGACGCGCTGTTCGAGATGCTCGGCTTTGAGAAAGTCGAGAAGCTGATTGAGCGCAACGTGATTGAAGTCGCGCCGCTGGCCTATATGCGCGGGCGTACGCTGAATGACGCCTTTATCATTCTCGACGAAAGCCAGAACACCACCATCGAACAGATGAAGATGTTCCTGACCCGTATCGGCTTTAACTCGAAAGCGGTTATCACCGGCGACGTTACCCAGATTGACCTGCCGCGTAATACCAAATCAGGCCTGCGTCACGCCGTTGAAGTGCTGGCGGAAGTCGATGAAATCAGCTTCAACTTCTTCCACAGCGAAGATGTGGTTCGCCATCCGGTGGTCGCCCGCATCGTCAATGCCTATGAGGCATGGGAAGAAGCCGAACAAAAACGTAAAGCAGAACTGGCCGCCGAGCGCAAACGCGAAGCCCAGGAACAGGAGCAAAAATGAGTCAGGTGATTCTCGATTTACAGCTGGCCTGCGAAGACACCAGCGGTCTACCGGACGAAGCCCTCTTTCAACGCTGGGTGGATGCCGTCATCCCGCAATTCCAGGAAGAGTCAGAGTTAACGATTCGCCTGGTGGATGTCGCCGAAAGCCACGAGCTGAACCTGACCTATCGCGGCAAGGATAAGCCGACTAACGTCCTCTCCTTCCCTTTCGAAGCCCCGCCGGGCATTGAGATGCCGCTGCTCGGCGATCTGATCATCTGCCGCCAGGTGGTTGAACAGGAAGCCAAAGAGCAGGAAAAACCGCTGGAGGCCCACTGGGCGCACATGGTCGTGCACGGTAGCCTGCACCTGCTGGGCTACGATCATATCGAAGACGACGAAGCGGAAGAAATGGAAGGCCTCGAAACAGAGATAATGCTTGCTCTGGGCTATGAGGATCCGTACATTGCCGAGAAGATTGCTGAATAGTAACTTGCCGGATGACGGCGCGAGCGCCTTATCCGGCCTACATTCATGCGTATCGAAGGCCTGACAGGCGTAGCGCCATCAGGCTAAACATGCCGTACGACGCTGAGTTTACGCGCGACGAGCGACAATTAAATCAACACGAGAACCCATACGACGCCATGAGCGACGACAATTCACACAGTAGTGACACAGTAAACAGCAAAAAGGGATTTTTCTCCCTCTTACTCAGCCAACTTTTTCACGGTGAACCCAAAAACCGTGATGAATTATTGGCGCTGATCCGTGACTCCGGGCAAAACGAGCTTATCGATGAAGATACGCGCGACATGCTCGAAGGGGTAATGGATATCGCCGACCAGCGCGTCCGCGATATTATGATCCCGCGCTCGCAAATGATTACCCTGAAACGCAACCAGCCGCTGGACGAGTGCCTCGATGTGATCATCGAATCCGCCCACTCGCGTTTCCCGGTCATTAGCGAAGATAAAGATCACATTGAAGGGATTCTGATGGCTAAGGATCTGCTGCCGTTTATGCGCAGCGACGCCGAAGCTTTCAGCATGGAAAAAGTGTTACGCCCGGCGGTTGTCGTGCCTGAAAGCAAGCGGGTCGACCGCATGCTGAAAGAGTTCCGCTCGCAACGTTATCATATGGCAATCGTCATCGACGAGTTCGGCGGCGTCTCCGGCCTGGTGACGATTGAAGACATCCTTGAGCTTATCGTCGGCGAAATCGAAGACGAGTATGACGAAGAGGAAGATATCGATTTCCGTCAGCTAAGCCGTCATACCTGGACGGTACGCGCGCTGGCATCGATTGAAGACTTCAATAAAGCCTACGGCACCCACTTCAGCGATGAAGAGGTCGATACTATCGGCGGGCTGGTGATGCAGGCCTTTGGTCATCTGCCGGCCCGCGGCGAGTCGATTGACATTGATGGTTACCAATTCAAGGTCGCAATGGCTGACAGCAGACGTATTATTCAGGTCCATGTAAAGCTTCCTGATGATGCGCCGCAGCCGAAGCTGGAAGACTAATTTAACGGGACGATTAACCTAAATGGTATTTGCCTCTTTACTTGAACGCCAGCGCGTACGTCTGCTGCTGGCGCTGTTATTCGGAGCCAGCGGAACGCTGGCTTTTTCACCTTACGACTTCTGGCCGGCGGCCATCGTCTCGCTGTTTGGTCTGCAGGCGCTCACTCTTAACCGTCGCCCGCTACAGAGCGCCTGGATTGGCTACTTCTGGGGGCTTGGGCTATTCGGCACCGGAATTAACTGGGTTTACGTTAGCATCGCGCAGTTCGGCGGCATGCCGGGCCCGGTTAACGTTTTCCTCGTTGCCCTCCTGGCGGCCTATCTATCGCTGTATACCGGCCTTTTCGCCGGGCTCCTCGCGAAACTGTGGCCGAAAACCAACTGGATCCGTCTGGCCATCGCCGCGCCTGCGGTCTGGCAAATTACCGAATTTCTCCGCGGCTGGGTATTGACCGGTTTCCCGTGGCTGCAGTTCGGCTATAGCCAGATTGACGGCCCGCTGAAAGGTCTGGCGCCGGTGATGGGCGTTGAGGCGATAAACTTTCTGTTAATGGTGGTCAGCGGCCTGCTGGCGCTAGCTATCGTGCGGCGACACTGGAAACCGTTACTGGTGGCGATAGTGCTGTTTGCCCTACCCTTCCCGCTGCGTTATATCCAGTGGTATCAACTGCTGCCAGAACGGGCGACGGAAGTCTCTTTGGTGCAGGGCGATATTCCGCAGGCGATGAAATGGGATGAAAACCAGCTGGTTAATACCCTGAAAACCTACCTCGATCTCACCCAGCCGCATATGGGTAAATCGCAGCTGATTATCTGGCCGGAATCTGCGATCCCGGATCTGGAAATCAATCAGCAGCATTTCCTCAGCATGGTTGATGACCTGATGCGGGCCAAAAATAGCTCGCTGATTACCGGTATTGTCGATGCGCGGCTCAATAAACAAAACCGCTACGATACCTACAACACCATCATTACGCTGGGTAAAGATAATCCGTACAGCTACGACTCGACCAACCGCTACAACAAGAACCATCTGGTGCCGTTCGGCGAATTTGTGCCGCTGGAGTCGATTTTACGCCCGCTGGCGCCGTTCTTCGATTTGCCGATGTCCTCGTTCAGCCGCGGTCCTTACGTGCAGCCGCAGCTGGTGGCGCATAACCTGAAACTCACGGCGGCAATTTGCTACGAAATTATTCTCGGCGAACAGGTCCGCGATAATTTCCGCCCGGATACCGATTACCTGCTGACCATCTCCAACGATGCGTGGTTTGGTAAATCGATCGGCCCGTGGCAGCACTTCCAGATGGCGCGGATGCGCGCGCTGGAGCTGGCGCGCCCGCTGCTGCGCAGCACCAACAACGGTATTACCGCCGTTATCGGCCCGCGTGGTGAAATTCAGGACATGATCCCGCAGTTTACCCGCGCGGTGTTGACCACTAAGGTCACGCCAACCACCGGCCTGACGCCGTATGCCCGTACCGGCAACTGGCCGCTGTGGGCGTTAACCGCCCTCTTCGGCTTTGCCGCGCTGGTGATGAGCCTGCGCCAGCGTCGTCGCTAACCTTCTCCGCCGGGCTGCCGCCCGGCCAACTCCCGGCGGCGTTTGTCGCCGGTGACTCTTCCCAGCTTTACGCTCCCTTGCGCCAATCTGGCACGCCCATTGCTTAATTTCCCCCTGTAGACGATTTTGACCGCGGTTGCACCGGGGTTGCACCGAAAGCGTTCGCACTTCGCGCCATGTTGGTGCAACAAACCATTTTTGCCCATAAATGGTGCGGAGTGCTTCGCAAAAATAAACAATAACGCATCAAAATCTTTACATTAAGCCAAACTAAATGCTAACAAGCTCATACAAATACTGCACTTTAAGATTGCAGACGATTCCCGAAAGCGCCGCCTTACGGCAGAGCTAACGGGAATAACAACACATACACACAATCACAATGGGTATCACTAGCGTCCCTGGCGTTAAGGATAAGGAGTTGGATATGCAATTACGTAAACTGGCCGCCGCAATGCTGGTCATGGGAGTGACCGCCGGTCTGGCGCACGCTGAAGATGCCGCCCCGGCCGCAGGTCAGAGCACGCTGGATAAAATCGCCAAAAACGGGGTGATCGTCGTCGGCCACCGCGAATCGTCCGTACCATTCTCCTACTACGATAACCAACAGAAAGTGGTGGGTTACTCTCAGGATTACTCCAACGCTATCGTTGAAGCCATCAAGAAAAAACTGAACAAACCCGATCTGCAGGTGAAGCTGATTCCGGTCACCTCGCAGAACCGTATCCCGCTGCTGCAGAACGGCACCTATGATTTCGAGTGCGGCTCCACCACCAACAACCTGGAGCGCCAGAAACAGGCCGCCTTCTCTGACACGATCTTCGTCGTCGGCACCCGTCTGCTGGTGAAAAAAGGCGGCCCGATTAAAGACTTCCCGGATCTGAAAGACAAAGCGGTGGTCGTCACCTCCGGTACCACCTCGGAAGTGCTGCTGCATAAGCTCAACGACGAGAAGAAAATGAACATGCGCATCATCAGCGCGAAAGATCACGGTGACTCCTTCCGTACTCTGGAAAGCGGCCGCGCGGTGGCCTTTATGATGGATGATGCCCTGCTGGCCGGCGAGCGCGCAAAAGCGAAGAAACCGGATAACTGGGAAATCGTCGGTACGCCGCAATCGAAAGAGGCCTATGGCTGCATGCTGCGTAAAGACGACGCGTCGTTCAAAACGCTGGTCGATGACACCGTCGCCCAGGCGCAGACCTCCGGCGAAGCGGCAAAATGGTTCGACACCTGGTTCAAGAACCCGATTCCGCCGAAAAATCTGAACCTGAACTTCGAACTGTCCGACGACATGAAGGCGCTGTTCAAATCACCGAATGATAAAGCTCTTAACTAATTAAAAAAACAGGGGCTCGACAAAGTAGCCCTCCCGATTGTTGCCTTCGCACGGACAGACTATACGGCGGCTGGTCGTTCCCCAGCCGCCGCGAATACCGAAACAAGCAGGGCAACAATCTTCGAGGGTAGCGCTGCTACCCTTTTTTTTCTGGAGTTTATTTATGTCAATAGACTGGAACTGGGGAATATTCCTGCAACCCGCCCCGTTCGGCAACACCACTTACTTAGGCTGGTTATGGAGCGGCTTTCAGGTTACCGTCGCACTGTCGATTAGCGCCTGGATTATCGCTTTCCTTGTCGGCTCGCTGTTCGGCATTCTGCGTACCGTCCCTAACCGCTGGTTAGCCGGGATTGGTACCTGTTACGTCGAACTGTTTCGTAACGTTCCACTGATCGTGCAGTTCTTTACCTGGTACCTTGTTATTCCGGAGTTTCTGCCGGAAAACGTCGGTATGTGGTTTAAATCCGAGCTGGATCCCAATATTCAGTTCTTTGTCTCCTCAATGCTGTGCCTCGGGCTATTTACCGCCGCCCGCGTCTGCGAGCAGGTCCGCGCCGCGATACAGTCCCTTCCGCGCGGGCAAAAAAATGCCGGCCTGGCGATGGGCCTGACCCTGCCGCAAACCTATCGCTACGTGCTGCTGCCGAACGCCTATCGCGTTATCGTGCCGCCGATGACCTCGGAAATGATGAACCTGGTAAAAAACTCGGCCATCGCTTCCACCATCGGCCTGGCGGATATGGCGGCGCAGGCCGGCAAGTTACTGGATTACTCTGCCCACGCCTGGGAATCGTTTACCGCGATCACCCTCGCCTATGTCTTCATCAACGCCGTCATTATGCTGGTGATGTACGTGGTTGAACGTAAAGTTCGTCTGCCGGGCAATATGGGAGGCAAATAATGTACGATTTTGACTGGAGTTCAATTGTTCCTTCCATGCCCTACCTGCTGGCAGGATTGGTCATTACGCTGAAAATCACCGTCACGGCGATTATTATCGGTATCGTCTGGGGCACCATTCTGGCGGTGATGCGCCTGTCAAGCTTCCTGCCGTTGGCGTGGTTTGCCAAAACCTACGTTAACGTTTTCCGCTCGATTCCGCTGGTGATGGTGCTGCTGTGGTTCTATCTGATCGTTCCCGGATTCCTGCAAAACGTGCTGGGGCTGTCGCCGAAAACCGATATTCGCCTGATTTCGGCGATGGTGGCATTTTCGATGTTTGAAGCGGCCTACTATTCGGAAATTATTCGCGCCGGGATCCAGAGTATTTCCCGTGGTCAGTCGAGCGCCGCGCTGGCGCTGGGGATGACCCACTGGCAATCGATGAAGCTGGTGATCCTGCCGCAGGCCTTCCGCGCGATGGTCCCGCTGCTATTAACCCAGGGGATTGTGCTGTTCCAGGATACCTCACTGGTGTATGTCCTGAGTCTGGCTGATTTCTTCCGTACCGCCTCTACTATTGGCGAGCGCGACGGAACCCAGGTGGAAATGATCCTGTTCGCAGGCGCCGTTTATTTTGTATTTAGTCTCAGCGCATCGCTGTTGGTCAGCTGGTTGAAGAAAAGGACTGTGTAATGATTACCCTGAAAAATATTTCAAAATGGTATGGTCACTTTCAGGTGCTGACCGATTGCTCCACCGAAGTGAAAAAAGGCGAAGTGGTGGTAGTTTGCGGGCCGTCTGGCTCCGGTAAATCGACGCTGATTAAAACCGTTAACGGCCTTGAGCCGGTGCAGCAAGGCGAAATTATCGTTGATGGCACTCAGGTTAACGATAAGAAAACCAATCTTGCTAAACTGCGTTCCCGCGTCGGTATGGTATTCCAGCACTTTGAACTGTTCCCGCACCTGTCGATCATCGACAACCTGACGCTGGCGCAGATTAAGGTTCTCAATCGCGATAAAGAATCTTCGCGTAAAAAGGGACTTAAGCTGCTGGAACGCGTGGGTCTGGCGGCGCATGCGGAAAAATACCCGGCGCAGCTCTCCGGCGGCCAGCAGCAGCGTGTCGCGATCGCCCGCGCGCTGTGCATGGATCCGATTGCGATGCTGTTCGATGAGCCGACTTCAGCGCTTGACCCGGAGATGATCAACGAAGTGCTGGATGTCATGGTTGAGTTGGCTAACGAAGGTATGACCATGATGGTGGTGACGCACGAAATGGGCTTTGCCCGTAAAGTAGCCAACCGGGTCATCTTTATGGATGAAGGTAAAATTGTCGAAGATGTCGATAAAGAAGCCTTCTTTGCCAACCCACAATCAGAACGCGCGAAAGATTTCCTTGCCAAAATCCTGCACTAAAATCCCAGCGCGCACCTCATGTGCGCGCCTTCTTCCCCTGCGGTATTTGCATACATATATTAGTGGTTTATTTTAAGCTCCCTTCTATCAAGCAAATAAATAATTCAACCTCCTCGCCTAATAATTCACATTCTAAATTAGTTTAATTCATATAAAATTCAGTTTCCTTCGCATGGCTAAGCGTTACCGCCACCGCTAACATACCCCCCTTTAAAAACGACCTCAGGAAATACGTCTCTACATAACATTATCAACAATAAAAATAATATTTTTATAGATAACCCTATGGGCTTAATTACGCCACGCCTTGAGCGCGCTTAAACAACGGCATACACATTCAATGAAACAAATGGATCTTGCTTCATGTTTAATAAACACAATCTGCTTCACGCCCTACTAATTTTATTATTATGCCAGCATCAGGCTATTGCCAGCACCATTGCCTCGGCCACAACGAATCAAAACGAGCAGGATAAAGCGCGTCAGGCGGCGTTGACGCCACAGTATCAGGCCGCCCAGGCTTCACAAATTAATACCGACCGACAAACGCTCACCTTTCCGGAGGAAGAAAACTGCAGGCTCATCAATAATATTTATATCGATTCTGCCGAGCCGAAGCTCACTCATCAGCTTCTGGACAACCTTACAGCTCAGGCTCTGCATCGTTGTCTGGGGATTAACGGCATTCAGCATCTCGCCATGGCATTACAAAATGAGTTAATCGCCCGGGGTTATATCACTTCATTGGTGACCATCCCGGAACAATCATTGGCGGAAGGGGCATTAAGGCTCGAGCTGGCTTATGGCAAAATCGGTGAAATACTCTGGTCAACCGCAAGTGAGCAAACCACCAGCATCTGGAACAATATCCCCGCCAGCAAGGGAGATATTCTGCGCCTCTCTGACCTGGAACAGGGGATGGAAAACCTGCGTCGCCTGCCGGGAAGTTCAGCGAATATGCAAATCTTGCCGGGACAGCGGGAGGCGGAAAGCAATCTGCAGCTTACGCGGCGTCTGGATAAAAAGTGGCAGGTCGGTGCCTGGGTTGATGATGCTGGCAGCCGCGCCAGCGGCCGCTATCAGGCCGGGGGCGCGCTCTATTTGTATGATGTCACCACGCTCAACGATATTTTCTATGTCTCCGGCGGCGGCGATATTGAATTTAATCAGCATAATGACGGCAACCAGAATGGCAGTCTGTATTACTCGATCCCCTTCGGCTACTGGTCATTAAGTCTTTACGGTTCGCAGAGTCAATATAGACAGCTGTTCAAAGGCGCCTGGTCGCAAACGGACTATAAAAGTAAAAACCGCTACTACAGCGCTACGCTGTCGCGACTCCTGTCGCATACTCGTCAGCAACAGACATCGCTGGATTTACGCATCGCAAAAAGCGCTTCACGCTACTACTTTGGCGGTGAGGAGCTCGGGGTGATGCGCAAACAGAACCCGACATGGGAGCTGACGCTACGCCAGCAACGTTATTTCGATAAAAAAGTCGTCGCCGCCAGTCTGGGGCTACAACGCCGCCTTCCATGGCTAAGCTCCGTCGCCACGCCAGAAGAAAAAGCAGGCCTGTTCAGCAAGCGTTCACGCGTCGTGCACGCCGACTTGCAGGCTTTGATGAAATTCGATGTAACCGGCGATAAATTTAGTTACGCACCGCATGTTAATGCGCAATATAGCCCGGACATCCTCTCTTCGGACAACCAATTTAATATTGGCAACCGCTGGACGGTCCGTGGATTTGATGGCGAATATACTCTCTCCGGCAATCAGGGCTGGTACTGGAGTAATGATTTCATCTGGGATATCGCCGGCCCGGAACAGCAATTTTATTTAGGATTAGATATTGGTCGTATTATCGGCAGTGAACAATATCGGCAAGGAAAAGTTATTTCAGGTGCCGTTAGCGGATTGCGCGGTGATATATTCTCAACACAATATGATTTTTTCATCGGCACACCGCTAAGTAAACCAGATAACTTTAGTAGTGACTCATTCAATATGGGTTTCTCATTGAAGTGGAAGTATTAACACAACCTATTTTTCACTATATTTAAAGGAATAAATTCATGTTTAAGTTTAAATTAACCTATGTTGCTTTAGCAGCAGCGTTAAGCTCGACGGTGGTATACGCCGATCCGTCGACTTACACCCATCTATCAGGCGCAACGGTGGTTGATATTGAAGCGCCGAATGCTGCAGGCGTTTCGCACAACCTGTATCGCGAATTTAACGTAGGTAGCAATGGATTAATACTTAACAACAGCGACAGCGATATCAATCACGCGACTTTTGGCAATATTGCTAAAAACAATAATCTGACCAACGGCGGCGCATCGGTGATCCTCAATGAAGTCACCTCCAATAAAGCCAGTTCCCTGAATGGTTTTATTGAGGTCGCCGGACTAAAAGCCGATGTCGTGATTGCCAACCCCAATGGCATTACCTGCTCTGGTTGTAGTTTCGTTAATACCAACAAGGCGGTATTAACCACAGGCCAGGTCAATATGACCGATGAAGGCGCTATCGGCAGCTATACCATCACCGATGGCAAAATTACTATTGGCGAGAAGGGCATGGATGCCTCCACCAGCTATGCCGCATTGCTGGCTGACGCCGTCGCCATCAATGGCATGGTCAACGCAGGTAACGCCACGGTCGGCGGCGGTAACTTCACCTTCGACAACAGCACTGGCGCCATGACTAGCGCAGGTAAAAGCGCTACCGTCCTGCAAATGATCAGCCCGGTATACAGTATTGATATCAGTAGCCTGGGCGGCATCAAAGCCAACAGTATCAGTATGGTCGGTAACAATTTAGGCTTTGGCGTGCGTAACAAAGGGTCAATCACCGCCAACTCGACGCTTTCTATCACCAACAATGGATTACTGACCAACGATGGCTCCATCGCCAGTAATGGTTACCTTACCAGCATCGCCGCCTCTGGAAATTTCACTAATAACGGTACGCTGACGACCAAGAATATGACCATGATTACTACCTATGGCGCTCTCAATAACGGCAGCAAGGGCACGATCAGTTCAACAAAGCAGCTGGTGCTCAATGCCAGCGGCAATATCCAGAACAGCGGAACGATTAGCGCGACGTCCAGTCTGGTAGCCGCCAGCAACGGAGCGATAACCAACAACGCTGGTGCCAAAATCACTTCCGATGCGCAGATTACCGCCACGTCGTTAGGTAATTTCACCAATGACGGGACGATCAAAGGTAAAAACACTGCGTTAAACTTTATTGGCACCAATTTTAAAAATACCGGCACTATCAGCGCGACGGGTAAAGTGGCCGTGAAATCGCTGAAGCAGGATAGCACCACCAATACCGGTGAGATTTATAACCTGGGCACTATTAGCGGTGAAAATATTGATATGCAAACCAACGGCACGCTGGCGCAAAGCACCAGTGGTCGCATGGAGGCCACCAACGCCATTACCGCGCATAGCTACTGGCTGAATAACAACGGTTATATGAAAGCCGCTGATATTACTACCGATCATGGCACGATTAGTAACACAGGTACTATCACCGCGGCCAATGTCTCTCTGACAACTTATTATGATGTTACTAATGAAGGGACGATTTACAGCACCGGCGATCTGCTGCTGGACACCCAGTTGAAAGGCAATATCTATAACTACTCATTAATTCAGGCGAACGGCACCTTAACCATGACCGCGAAAAAGGTTGTTAACAGTGGTCGCGGCTGCGGTTGGTTGAAATTTAATACCTGTGATGTCGGCACCATCAGCGCCAACAAGATGGTCCTCAACTCCTCATATAAATACGCCAGCGAGATGGGCGGTTATCAATACTTTAAGATTGCGGAAATCAATACCGTTCTGTAATGACTCAGCGATGCGCAGCGCAATGCGCATCGCTGCTTTTAGCGTTTACGGCTCAAATGGCCGACGCTGGAACTGATCGTGCCCGCACTTTGGGCACCGCGGCAATACGTCCGGGGTATACACCGCCAGGTGATAGTGGCACTTCTCGCATACCAGGTTGCCAAGACCTACCACTTCACCGCTGTGATAGACCCCGTGGTGGTTCAGATCCTGAAATACTTCGCGCCACTCAAGCTGGGTTTTATCGGTGATATCGGCAAGCTCCTGCCACAGACTCTCTTTGATCACCCGCATAAATACGCTGTCGCTGTCGTCTTCCTGACTCTCTTCATAGCTGCGGGCAAATTCTTCCAGATCGCGCTTTACCGCCGCGATTAGCGATTCAATCTCGCTCTGCGTCAAATCGCCTGCCTGGGTGATTTTCTCCCTCGCCTGCTTCACCAGCGCGTCAATGTCACGCTCTCCATTGCGCAGCCGTTCACTGAGCGAGGAGACCAGTTCCCGGTAATATTGAGCAACCTTGTTCATCATTTCGCCTCCGGTGTGATTAACTGCTTCTAATAATAGACGTTATCGGCGGTTTGCTTTGCCATCCGCGCCACAGAGTCGCGAAAAATTCTGCGTCGCTTTTGCCGATGTTAATGTGCGAAAGGCTGTTTTGACGTGGACGTTTGGGCTATGCTATGCCGATCTGAAATAACACATCCATTGGCTACATTTTGTAGCTGTATTGAAAACAGGACCACTGGCTGCCATGCAAGAGCAATACCGCCCGGAAGAGATAGAATCGAAAGTCCAGCTTCACTGGGACGAAAATCGTACATTTGAAGTAACTGAAGACGAGAGCAAAGAGAAGTATTACTGCCTGTCGATGCTTCCTTATCCTTCTGGTCGACTACACATGGGTCACGTGCGTAACTACACCATCGGCGACGTCATCGCGCGCTATCAGCGCATGCTGGGCAAAAACGTCCTGCAGCCGATCGGTTGGGATGCGTTTGGTCTGCCTGCGGAAGGCGCGGCGGTGAAAAACAATACCGCCCCAGCCCCGTGGACCTATGACAACATCGCATACATGAAAAACCAGCTTAAAAAGCTGGGCTTCGGCTATGACTGGAGCCGTGAAATTGCGACCTGCACCCCGGAATACTACCGCTGGGAGCAAAAATTCTTCACCGAGCTGTATAAAAAAGGCCTGGTGTACAAGAAAACCTCCGCGGTCAACTGGTGTCCGAACGATCAGACCGTGCTGGCTAACGAACAGGTTATCGACGGCTGCTGCTGGCGCTGCGACACCAAAGTTGAGCGCAAAGAGATCCCGCAGTGGTTTATTAAAATCACCGCCTACGCCGACGAACTGCTCAACGATCTGGACAACCTGGATCACTGGCCTGACACCGTTAAGACCATGCAGCGCAACTGGATCGGCCGCTCTGAAGGGGTAGAAATCTCCTTTAACGTCAACGACTACGCCGATAAGCTGACCGTCTACACCACCCGCCCGGATACCTTCATGGGCTGCACCTACCTTGCCGTCGCAGCGGGTCACCCGCTGGCGCAACAGGCTGCGGCTAACAATCCGGCGCTGGCCGCCTTTATCGACGAATGCCGTAATACCAAAGTTGCCGAAGCCGATATGGCGACGATGGAGAAAAAAGGCGTCGACACCGGCTTTAAAGCTATTCACCCGCTGACCGGCGAAGCCATCCCGGTATGGGCGGCTAACTTCGTACTGATGGAGTACGGCACCGGCGCGGTGATGGCCGTTCCGGGTCACGACCAGCGCGACTACGAGTTTGCCAGCAAATACGGCCTGAACATCAAGCCAGTTATTCTCGCCGCTGACGGTTCCGAGCCGGATCTCTCCGAGCAGGCCCTGACCGATAAAGGCGTGCTGTTTAATTCCGGCGAATTTAGCGGCCTGGATTACGAAGCAGGCTTCAACGCCATTGCCGATAAACTGGCCGCGATGGGCGTTGGCGAGCGCAAAGTTAACTACCGCCTGCGCGATTGGGGAGTTTCCCGCCAGCGTTACTGGGGCGCGCCAATTCCGATGGTGACCCTGGAAGACGGTACCGTGCTGCCGACGCCGGAAGATCAGCTGCCGGTAATCCTGCCGGAAGACGTGGTCATGGACGGCATCACCAGCCCGATCAAAGCCGACCCGGAGTGGGCGAAAACCACCGTTAACGGCATGCCGGCGCTGCGTGAAACCGACACCTTTGACACCTTTATGGAGTCTTCCTGGTACTACGCGCGCTATACCTGCCCGCAGTACGATAAAGGCATGCTGGACCCGAATGCCGCGAACTACTGGCTGCCGGTGGATATCTATATCGGCGGTATCGAACACGCGATTATGCACCTGCTCTATTTCCGCTTCTTCCACAAGCTGATGCGCGATGCCGGTATGGTGAACTCCGATGAGCCAGCCAAACAGCTGCTGTGCCAGGGCATGGTACTGGCCGATGCGTTCTACTACGTCGGCGAAAACGGCGAGCGTAACTGGGTATCACCGATTGACGCTACCGTTGAGCGTGATGAAAAAGGCCGCATCGTTAAAGCCTTCGATCCGCAGGGCCGCGAGCTGGTGTACACCGGCATGAGCAAAATGTCCAAGTCGAAGAACAACGGTATCGACCCGCAGGTGATGGTTGAACGCTACGGCGCGGATACCGTACGTCTGTTCATGATGTTCGCGTCTCCGGCGGAAATGACCCTGGAGTGGCAGGAATCCGGCGTAGAAGGCGCGAACCGCTTCCTGAAACGCGTCTGGAAACTGGTTTACGAGCATACCTCTCAGGGCCCGGCTGTCGCCCTGGACGTGGCAAGCCTCAGCGAAGATCAGCAAGCGCTGCGTCGCGACGTGCACAAAACGATTGCCAAAGTGACCGATGATATCGGCCGTCGTCAGACCTTCAATACCGCCATTGCCGCGGTGATGGAGCTGATGAACAAACTGGCGAAAGCGCCGCAGGAAGGCGAGCAGGATCGCGCGCTGATGCGTGAGGCTCTGCTGGCAGTCGTACGTATGCTCAACCCGTTCACTCCGCATGCCTGCTTCACCCTGTGGCAAGAACTGGGCGGCGAAGGCGATATCGACAACGCGCCGTGGCCGGTAGCGGACGAAAGTGCAATGGTTGAAAACACGACTCTGGTCGTCGTCCAGGTAAACGGTAAAGTTCGTGGTAAAATTACCGTTGCGGTAGATGCAACCGAGGAGCAGGTTCGTGAACGTGCAGGCCAGGAACATCTGGTCGCAAAATACCTTGAAGGCGTGACCGTACGTAAAGTGATTTACGTTCCGGGCAAACTGCTCAATCTGGTCGTTGGCTAAGCGCGGGAGGAAGCGTGCGATATCTGGCAACAATGCTGTTATCTCTGGCGGTGTTAATCACCGCCGGTTGCGGCTGGCATCTGCGTAGCAATACGCAGGTTCCAACCACAATGAAAACTATGATTTTCCAGTCAAGCGATCCGAACGGTCCGTTAAGCCGTGCGGTACGTAATCAGCTGCGTCTGAATGGCGTTGAGCTGATCGATGCCGATACGCTGCGTAAGGACGTTCCGTCCCTGCGTCTTGGTAACTCATCCATTCAGAAAGATACGGCATCCATTTTCCAGGATGGTCGTACTGCTGAATACCAGATGGTGCTGACCGTTAACGCCACCGTATTGATCCCGGGTCATGACATTTACCCGATCAATACCAAGGTTTATCGTTCATTCTTCGATAACCCGCAGGCGGCGCTGGCGAAAGATGCCGAGCAGGACATGATTGTTCGTGAGATGTACGACAAGGCCGCGGAACAGCTGATCCGCAAATTGCCGAGCGTGCATGTTGCGGATGTCGAAGCCACCAAAGAGGCTGAGCAACCGGTGTCTGGAACCCCGGCCGCCTCGACCTCCGGCAACCGCGTTTCCACTACGCTGGGTAACTGATGATTCGGTTGTACCCGGAACAACTCCGCGCGCAGCTCACTGAAGGGCTGCGCGCGACGTATTTATTGCTTGGTAACGATCCGCTGTTGTTACAGGAAAGCCAGGATGCCATCCGCGAAGCCGCGGCCGCCCAGGGCTTTACCGAACATCACACCGCGACCATCGATGTCAGCACCGACTGGCCCGCCCTTTTCTCCTTAAGTCAGGCGCTGAGCCTCTTTTCCAGCCGCCAGACGCTTCTGCTTATTCTGCCGGAAAACGGTCCGAATGCGGCGATTAACGAACAGCTAGCCACGCTGGTCGGTATGCTGCATGAAGATCTGCTGCTGATTGTCCGCGGCAATAAGCTTACCAAAGCCCAGGAAAACGCAGCATGGGTAACCGCGCTTGCCAGCCGCGCCGTACAGGTCAGCTGTCAGACGCCGGAATATGCGCAGCTACCGCGCTGGCTGGCCGCCCGCGCTAAGCAGAACAAGCTGCAATTAGATGAAGCCGCCAGCCAACTGCTGTGCTACTGCTATGAAGGTAATCTGCTGGCGTTAGCGCAGGCGCTGGAGCGACTCTCGCTGCTGTGGCCTGACGGCAAGCTGACGTTGCCTCGCGTTGAGCAGGCGGTGAATGATGCCGCCCACTTCACGCCATATCACTGGGTCGATGCCCTGCTGGCCGGCAAGAGCAAGCGCGTACTGCACGTCCTGCAGCAACTGCGCCTTGAAGGCTGCGAACCCGCCATTTTGCTGCGCACGCTGCAGCGCGAACTGCTGCTGCTGGTGAACCTGAAGCGCCAGTCGGCGCATACGCCGCTGCGTACGCTGTTTGATAAACACCGGGTCTGGCAGAACCGCCGTCAACTGGTTGGCGACGCGCTCACGCGCCTCAGCGCCGAGCAACTGCGCCAGGCCGTCACGTTATTAACCCGCGCCGAGCTCACCTTCAAACAAGATTATGGCCAGTCAATATGGCCCGAGCTGGAAAGTCTTTCGTTACTGCTCTGCCATAAAGCGCTGGCGGACGTTTTCATTGATGGTTGATATGACTCAGTTGCAGGCGATGTACGGCGGCACCTTCGATCCGGTGCATTATGGCCACCTGAAGCCGGTAGAAATTCTGGCGAACCAGATCGGTCTTAACCGGGTGATCATCGTCCCCAATAACGTCCCGCCGCATCGTCCGCAGCCGGAGGCCACCAGCGCCCAGCGCGTACATATGCTCGAGCTGGCGATAGCGGATAAACCGCTGTTTGTCCTCGATGAGCGCGAGCTGCGGCGCGATACCCTGTCCTGGACGGCGCAAACGTTGCAGGAGTGGCGACAGGAACAGGGTCCCGACCGACCGCTGGCGTTTATTATTGGTCAGGATTCGCTGTTGACCTTCCCCACCTGGCATAACTACGCCACGATCCTCGATAACGCCCATCTGATCGTCTGCCGTCGTCCGGGATATCCACTGGCGATGAAGCGCGAAGAAGATCAGCAATGGCTCGATAAACATCTCACCCACGATATCGAGCTGTTACATAACCGCCCCGCCGGCGCTATCTATCTGGCGGAAACGCCGTGGTTCGATATTTCCGCCACGCTGATTCGTCAGCGTCTGCAGCAGGGGGTCTCCTGCGCCGATATGCTGCCCGCGGCCGTGCTGGACTACATTCACCAGCAGAAGCTCTATTGCTGAGAACCCGCTGCGGGGATATCGTTACGCTACGCGATTTCCACGGAGTGCATCATGAAATTATGGCTGGTTCGCCACGGCGAAACGCAGGCTAACGTCGACGGGCTGTATAGCGGTCACGCCCCCACCCCGCTCACCGAACGCGGTATCCAGCAGGCGTGCTCGCTGGGTGACTGTCTGCGGGCGGTACCTTTCGAGCTGGTATTGTGCAGCGAGCTGGAGAGGACCCAGCATACCGCCGACCTGGTGCTCGCTGGTCGGCTAATCCCACGGCAAGTGATTCCTTCGTTGAATGAGATGTTTTTTGGCGATTGGGAAATGCGCCACCATCGCGATCTGCAAAAAGAAGATCCGCAGAACTACGCCGCATGGTGCAAAGACTGGCAGAACGCCGCGCCGACCAACGGCGAAAGCTTCCAGGCCTTCGCGCAGCGTATCGCGGCTTTTGTCGCCACCCTCGGGCAATATCAGCCGCGGGATAACCTGCTGATCGTCGGCCACCAGGGCGCTTTAAGCCTGTTAATCGCACTCTTATTGCAGATGCCTGCGTCAGCAATGTGGCATTTTCCCCTCGCCCACGGCTGCTGGAGCCTTATCGAACGACGCGACGATTTTACAACCCTGCGGGTATTAAATAGCCAGGCGCAGTGGCGCGCGGAATAAGAATTCATGACCGCCCATTGACAGCCCCGAGCAGGCTGCTATTCTCCGCAGCCAGGCTACACCCGCTATACGCATCTTACAGAAATTGTTTTACAAAAATGGCGATGCATTCGTCGGCAAGGGATGGGATGATAGCCCGCTTTCAAGGGCTGAAAGCTGACTTTTCTCCCGACATTGCCATGACTTCGGGTATACTGTCAGGCTCGTTATTGTTATCACTCTTCACGCACCCAGGGGGAACACTTGCAGGGTAAAGCACTCCAGGATTTTGTTATCGACAAAATTGATGACCTGAAAGGTCAGGACATCGTCGCCATTGATGTACATGGCAAATCCAGCATCACCGATTGCATGATTATTTGCACCGGCACGTCTACGCGCCACGTGATGTCCATCGCCGACCATGTGGTGCAGGAATCCCGCGCCGCCGGAATGCTGCCGCTGGGCGTTGAAGGTGAAGCCGCCGCCGACTGGATCGTGGTCGATCTGGGCGACGTAATGGTTCACGTCATGCAGGAAGAGAGCCGTCGTTTGTACGAGCTGGAAAAACTCTGGAGTTAATGCGTGAAGCTACAATTGGTGGCCGTTGGCACCAAAATGCCGGACTGGGTTCAGACCGGCTTTAGCGAATATCTGCGCCGTTTTCCAAAAGATATGCCGTTCGAACTGGTAGAGATCCCTGCCGGTAAGCGCGGAAAAAATGCCGATATCAAACGCATCCTCGAAAAAGAGGGCGAAATGATGCTGGCGGCCGCAGGCAAGAACCGTATCGTGACCCTGGATATTCCCGGTAAGCCCTGGGATACGCCGCAGCTGGCGCGAGAACTGGAACGCTGGAAGCAGGATGGCCGGGACGTCAGTTTACTCATTGGCGGCCCGGAAGGTCTCTCTCCGGCCTGCAAAGCGGCAGCGGAACAGAGTTGGTCCCTTTCCACGCTCACGTTGCCTCACCCGTTAGTTCGCGTGCTGGTGGCTGAGAGCCTGTATCGTGCGTGGAGCATTACGACTAACCACCCTTACCACCGTGAGTAATGATGACCTGGGTAGACTAAGCAGCGAATGAAATTACAGAATTCTTTCCGCGACTATACGGCTGAATCCTCGCTGTTTGTACGCCGGGCGCTGGTCGCTTTTACGGGCATTTTGTTGCTTACCGGCGTGCTGATTGCCAACCTCTACAACGTACAGATTGTCCGTTTCAACGACTATCAAACGCGTTCCAATGAAAACCGTATTAAGCTGGTCCCCATTCCGCCCAGCCGCGGCATTATCTACGATCGCAACGGCACGCCGCTGGCGCTGAACCGCACCATCTATCAGTTAGAGATGATGCCAGAAAAAGTCGATAACGTGCAGCAGACGCTGGATGCGCTGCGCGACGTCGTCGACCTGACCGACGACGACATCGCCGGCTTTAAAAAAGAGCGCGCGCGCTCTCACCGCTTCACCTCGATTCCGGTGAAGGTCAATCTTAATGAAGTCCAGGTGGCGCGCTTCGCCGTAAACCAGTACCGCTTCCCCGGGGTCGAAGTCAAAGGCTACAAGCGCCGCTACTATCCCTATAACTCCGCCCTGACCCACGTTATCGGCTACGTCTCTAAAATTAACGATAAAGACGTCGATCGCCTGGATAAAGAGGGCAAGCTGGCTAACTACGCGTCGACCCACGACATCGGTAAGCTGGGAATCGAGCGCTATTATGAAGACGTGCTGCACGGGCAAACCGGTTATGAAGAGGTTGAAGTCAACAACCGCGGCCGCGTTATTCGCCAGTTAAAAGAAGTGCCTCCGCAGGCCGGACGCGATATCTACTTAACCCTTGATTTGAAGCTGCAGCAGTATATCGAAACGCTGCTGGCGGGCAGCCGCGCGGCGGTAGTGGTCACCGACCCGCGCAGCGGCGCGATTCTGGCGCTGGTTTCAACCCCGAGCTACGATCCCAACCTGTTTGTCGATGGTATCTCCAGCAAAGATTATTCCGGACTCCTCAACGATCCGAATACCCCGCTGGTTAACCGCGCCACACAGGGGGTCTATCCACCCGCCTCGACGGTAAAACCCTACGTCGCCGTCTCGGCCTTAAGCGCCGGCGTCATTACCCGCAATACCAGTCTGTTCGACCCCGGCTGGTGGCAGTTGCCTGGATCGGAAAAACGCTATCGCGACTGGAAAAAATGGGGCCACGGTCACCTGAACGTCACTAAAGCGCTGGAAGAGTCCGCGGATACCTATTTCTATCAGGTCGCCTATGATATGGGCATCGACCGCCTTTCCGAATGGATGAGTAAATTCGGCTACGGCGACTACACCGGCGTCGACCTGGCGGAAGAGCGCTCCGGTAACATGCCCACTCGCGAATGGAAGCTCAAGCGCTTTAAGAAACCCTGGTACCAGGGCGACACCATCCCGGTCGGTATCGGCCAGGGCTACTGGACCGCTACGCCGATTCAGATGAACAAAGCGCTGATGATCCTGATAAATGACGGTGTGGTTAAAGTCCCTCACCTGCTGCAAAGCACGCTTGAAGACGGTAAACAGGTACCGTGGGTTCAGCCGCATGAACCGCCGGTCGGCGATATTCATTCCGGCTATTGGGAAATCGCTAAAGACGGGATGTATGGCGTTGCCAACCGCGGCAACGGTACCGCGCACAAATACTTTGCCAGCGCGCCGTATAAGATTGCGGCGAAGTCCGGTACCGCGCAGGTATTCGGCCTGAAAGCCAACGAAACCTATAACGCGCACCGAATTTCCGAGCGTCTGCGTGACCACAAGCTCATGACGGCGTTTGCGCCTTACAACAACCCCCAGGTCGCGGTGGCGATGATCCTGGAGAATGGCGGCGCCGGCCCGGCGGTCGGTACCATTATGCGCCAGATCCTCGATCACATCATGCTGGGTGATAACAACACCAATCTGCCGAGTGAGAACCCGGCGGTGACGGCGGGGGAGGATCAATAATGACCGATAATCCGAACAAAAAATCGCTATGGGATAAAATCCATCTTGACCCAACGATGCTGCTCATTCTGCTGGCGCTGCTCACCTACAGCGCGCTGGTTATCTGGAGCGCCAGCGGCCAGGACGTAGGCATGATGGAGCGCAAAATCGGCCAAATCGCCATGGGCGTGGTGATTATGATCGTGATGGCGCAGATCCCGCCGCGGGTATATGAGGGCTGGGCGCCCTACCTGTATATTTTCTGTATTATTTTGCTGGTTGCCGTAGACGCCTTCGGCGCTATCTCCAAAGGCGCACAGCGCTGGCTCGATCTCGGTATTGTTCGTTTTCAGCCCTCGGAGATTGCTAAAATAGCCGTGCCGCTGATGGTAGCGCGGTTCATAAACCGCGATGTCTGTCCGCCTTCACTGAAGAATACCGCCATCGCGCTGGTCCTGATCTTCCTGCCGACCCTGCTGGTTGCGGCGCAGCCAGACCTCGGCACTTCTATTTTGATCGCCCTCTCCGGCCTGTTTGTTCTGTTCCTCTCCGGCCTGAGCTGGCGCTTAATCGGCATCGCGGTGGTACTTGTCGCCGCCTTCATTCCGATTTTATGGTTCTTCCTGATGCACGACTACCAGCGTCAGCGCGTAATGATGCTGCTCGATCCGGAGACCGATCCGCTGGGCGCGGGCTATCATATTATTCAGTCCAAAATCGCTATTGGTTCCGGCGGATTACGCGGTAAAGGCTGGTTGCATGGTACTCAGTCGCAGCTCGAATTCCTGCCGGAGCGCCATACCGACTTTATCTTCGCCGTACTGGCGGAAGAGCTGGGGCTTATCGGGGTGTTGATCCTGCTGGCATTGTACATTTTGCTTATCATGCGCGGACTATGGATCGCCGCCCAGGCGCAAACCACCTTTGGCCGCGTCATGGCAGGCGGTTTAATGTTGATTTTATTCGTTTATGTCTTCGTAAATATTGGTATGGTAAGTGGTATTTTGCCGGTGGTGGGGGTACCTTTGCCGCTGGTCAGCTACGGGGGCTCAGCCCTAATCGTATTGATGGCCGGGTTTGGTATCGTTATGTCGATCCATACCCACAGAAAAATGTTGTCGAAAAGCGTTTAAGGGGTTCGCAATGCGTAAGCAATGGCTGGGGATCTGCATAGCAGCAGGGCTGCTGGCGGCATGTTCAGGTGAAGACGTTCAGCAGAAGACGGTTAGCGTCCCGCAGCCGGCTGTCTGTAATGGTCCGACGGTAGAAATCAGCGGCGCCGATCCGCATTTCGAAACGCTGAATGCCACGGCCAATCAGGATTATGAGCGCGACGGCAAAAGCTATAAAATCGTCCAGGATCCGGCTAACTTCACCCAGACCGGTCTGGCGGCAATTTATGATGCCGAACCGAACAGCAACCTGACCGCCTCTGGCGAAGCGTTCGATCCGACACAGCTTACCGCCGCGCATCCTACGTTGCCTATCCCAAGCTATGCGCGTATCACTAACCTGGCCAATGGCCGGATGATCGTAGTGCGCATTAACGATCGTGGCCCGTACGGCAATGACCGGGTCATTTCCCTGTCCCGCGCCTCAGCGGACCGCCTGAACACTTCTAACAATACTAAAGTTCGTATCGATCCGATTATTGTCTCTCAGGACGGCGCGTTATCCGGCCCAGGTATGGCGTGCACCACCGTCGCCAAACAGACCTATGCCTTGCCTTCGCGTCCAAACCTTGATGGCGATGGTTCCGCGGCCATCTCACCGGCCGACCAATCAAACGTTCATGCCATTAGCAACTCAACGCTTAAGCCTGAAGATAACGTGGGCGCGCCGGTTAACGGTAGTGGATTCCTCGGCGCGCCGACGCCGCTGAATAATGGCGTACTGGAAGGTAGCGAACCCGCTACTGCTGCGCCTGCCGCCGTCGCCGCAACGCCCAGCGCGCCGGTTACCGCGCCTGGCTCGATTCAAGGTAGCGTCGCGCCTGCCGCGACCGCAACAGCAGCAGCAACCGCCGCTGTGGCCGCGCCAAACGCCGGCACCAGCGGTGAGTTCGTCGTGCAGGTCGGCGCCGTTAGCGACCAGGCTCGCGCCCAGCAATATCAGCAGCGCCTGAGCCAACAGTTCGCCGTTCCCGGCCGTGTGATGCAAAACGGCGCCGTATGGCGGATTCAACTGGGTCCATTTGCCAGTAAGTCGCAAGCGACGACGGTACAACAGCGTCTGCAAAACGAAGCGCAGCTACAATCATTTATTACTCGCGCCAACTAAACGTGACGCCGCGGTATCTCCCGCCACCGCATATGTAAAAGTCGTTAACAAAGTCATATGCAATGTCGGATGCCGCTGCGAAACGCATTTGTTATAGTAAGGCACTTTTTTTAATTTCATCACGGATGCCGTTGTTCTAACCATGAAGACCTCTTTCACCGCTCGTTTACTCGTTACGGCCCTCTCCGTTGCGGCACTGTCTACCGCTGCCCGCGCCGATGACCTGAATATGAAAACCATGATCCCAGGCGCTCCGCAGATCGATGCTGAATCCTGGGTTCTTATCGATTACAACTCAGGTAAAGTGCTGGCGGAAAACAACGCCGACGCCCGCCGCGATCCGGCGAGCCTGACCAAAATGATGACCAGCTATGTCATAGGCCAGGCCATGAAGGCGGGCAAATTCAAAGAATCCGATCTGGTCACCGTGGGTAACGACGCGTGGGCAACCGGTAACCCGGTGTTTAAAGGTTCTTCCCTGATGTTCCTGAAGCCGGGCATGCAAGTGCCGGTTTCGCAGCTGATCCGCGGCATCAACCTGCAATCCGGTAACGATGCCTGCGTGGCGATGGCCGACTACGTCGCCGGCAGCCAGGACGCGTTTGTCAGCCTGATGAACAACTACGTAAACGCGTTGGGCCTGAAAAATACCCATTTCCAGACCGTTCACGGCCTGGACGCCGACGGCCAGTACAGTTCCGCGCGTGACATGGCGCTGATCGGCCAGGCGCTGATCCGCGACGTACCGAATGAGTATTCCATCTACCGCGAAAAAGAGTTCACCTTTAACGGTATTCGCCAGCTGAACCGTAACGGCCTGCTGTGGGATAACAGCCTCAACGTCGATGGCATTAAAACCGGGCATACCGACAAAGCCGGCTACAACCTGGTTGCCTCTGCTACCGAAGGCCAGATGCGCCTGATCTCCGCGGTGATGGGCGGGCGTACTTACAAAGGTCGTGAGTCCGAGAGCAAGAAACTGCTGACCTGGGGCTTCCGCTTCTTCGAAACCGTGAACCCCATTAAAGCAGGTAAAGAGTTCGCCTCTGAACCGGCCTGGTTCGGCGATAGCGATCGCGCTTCTCTGGGCGTAGATAAAGACGTCTATCTGACTATCCCGCGCGGGCGCATGAAAGACCTGAAAGCCAGCTATGTGCTGAACAACACCGAACTGCACGCGCCGCTGCAGAAAAACCAGGTGGTCGGTACCATTAACTTCCAGCTGGATGGCAAAACTATCGATCAGCGTCCGTTAGTGGTGCTGCAGGAAATTCCGGAAGGTAATTTCTTCGGCAAAATCATTGATTACATTAAGTTAATGTTCCATCACTGGTTTGGTTAAAAATTGAACACTTGAAAGTGTGATTTCTATCCCCATATACTATTCATCAAAGAAACCTGATAACTCCCACATCACGTGGGAGTTATTATTTTAGTCGTCACACCGGAGCTGACATGAAAACCAAACTTAACGAACTGCTTGAATTCCCTACGCCATTTACTTACAAAGTAATGGGGCAGGCGTTGCCTGAGCTGGTTGATCAGGTGGTGGAAGTGGTACAGCGCCATGCGCCTGGTGATTACTCTCCGTCAGTAAAACCGAGCAGCAAAGGTAACTACCACTCGGTCTCCATCACCATTAACGCCACCCACATCGAACAGGTCGAAGCCCTGTACGAAGAGCTGGGCAATATCGAAATCGTGCGGATGGTGCTGTAATCCCTCGCCTTACCCGGCCTCAAGCGCCGGGTAATTCTCCTTCTTTCGCTGTGATATACTCTCCCCACTTAAGTCATCCCTCTCGGCGGAGACGTTGTTTTGCAGCACAATACCATTCTTATTCGACAACTCGGCCTGCAACCTTACGAACCCATCTCGCAGGCAATGCATGAATTTACCGACAGTCGTGACGACACGACGCTGGATGAAATCTGGCTAGTAGAACATCACCCGGTGTTTACTCAGGGTCAGGCCGGCAAAGCCGAACACGTACTGGTACCCGGTGATATCCCGGTCATTCAGAGCGACCGCGGCGGCCAGGTGACCTATCACGGGCCAGGCCAACAGGTGATGTATGTCTTGCTGAATCTTAAACGGCGTAAACTCGGCGTGCGCGAATTAGTGACGCTGCTGGAGCAGACCGTGGTCAATACGCTGGCGGAGTATCAGATTGAATCTCATCCTCGCGCCGATGCGCCGGGAGTTTACGTTGGTGAACAGAAAATCTGCTCGCTGGGGCTGCGTATTCGTAAAGGTTGTTCTTTCCACGGGCTGGCGCTGAATGTGGCAATGGATTTGACGCCGTTCCTGCGTATTAATCCGTGTGGCTATGCCGGCATGGAGATGACGCAAATGCGCCAGTGGCAGCCGCAGGCCGCTACAGAAAACGTCGCGCCGCGGCTGGTCGCCAACCTGCTGGCGCTGCTGAACAACCCACCGCATGAATATGTCGCCGCTTGATGCGCACCGCGCTCTGAACCTTCAGAGCGCAACTCCTTATTAATACTTCACATTTGCAATCAATTGTCACGCAACGCCACATCATCGCCCGCTATAATAAGCCTATGACCCAACGACCGGATCCGCGAGTGGCCGACAATCATCCCCCATTGGAAAACAACGAACAGCCAGAAGATCGGCAGATCTTTCGTATTCTGCGTAATATCGATCTTAATCTGTTAACTATCTTCGAAGCCGTGTACGTCCATAAAGGCATCGTCAATGCGGCGAAGGTGCTCAATATCACGCCTTCGGCCATTAGCCAGTCGATCAATAAACTACGGGCTCTGTTCCCCGACCCTCTCTTTATTCGAAAAGGACAGGGGGTGACGCCGACGGCTTTTGCGACTCACCTGCATCAATATATCAGCCAGGGGATGGAAGCCTTTCTCAATGCGCTGGATTTGGGCAGCAGCTCGCAGCAGCAGCGCGTGCTCACCATCGCTACCGCGCCGACCATCGGCGCATTGGTGATGCCAACCATCGCCAACGCGTTAAAAGCGCGGTTTCCTCAAGTATTGCTGCACAATATTGCGATTACCGATGCCGCCAGCCAGCTCAACCAGCGGCAGGTTGATTTGCTAATCGATACCTATAACCATAGCGGGCTGGCCATTGCGCATCAGGTGCTGTTTTCCGAGCCGGTTGTTATGTTTTGCCGCGAAAATCACCCAATTTTGCCTCTTCCGCTGACGCGGGAAAATCTACAGCAGTTTGAGTTTGCGCTGCTGCTGCCGGAAGGACAGCGCTACCCTGCCCTGCATCGGCAACTTGATGAATTCATCGGGGGACGGAGGTGCGGTTTTAGCAGCTATAACCTGTTGACTCAGGCGGCGATGATGAATAATAGCGATTTGCTGGGGCTGACGCCTGAGAGTATGTTCGCGCTGGTGGCGAAGATCTGGCCTCTACAGGCGATGCCTTTCCCGCCGTTACAAGACCAGCGCATTGATATCTCGCTACATTACAACCGGCAAAGCGCCCAGGAGCCGTTACTGAAAGAGATTATCGACACTATTCTGCAAACTTATTCCCGCTAACCGCACGCGAGGGAAAAGGATAAAACAACAACTATTTTACAATTTGCCGGGCAACCAGGCTGCTTTCAACCCCGTATCAATGATATACTGCCTGTCCTTAGTTCAAAAATAGTTGATAAATACAACATTTGATTGAATTAATTCGCTTTCCTTCGTGACTCGCAACTGGAACACGCACGCTATGAGTAAACCCATTGTGATGGAACGCGGTGTTAAGTACCGCGACGCCGATAAAATGGCCCTTATCCCGGTGAAAAACGTGGCAACTGAGCGTGAAGCTCTGCTCAGAAAACCGGAATGGATGAAAATCAAACTTCCGGCTGACTCGTCCCGTATTCAGGGGATCAAGGCAGCGATGCGTAAGAATGGCCTGCACTCCGTGTGCGAAGAAGCCTCTTGCCCGAACCTTGCCGAGTGCTTCAACCACGGCACCGCGACCTTTATGATCCTCGGCGCTATCTGTACTCGCCGTTGCCCATTCTGCGATGTGGCCCACGGTCGTCCGGTGACGCCTGATGCCAACGAGCCGCAAAAACTGGCGCAAACCATCGCCGATATGGGGCTGCGCTATGTGGTGGTGACTTCCGTTGACCGCGACGATCTTCGTGACGGCGGCGCGCAGCATTTCGCCGACTGCATCAGCGCTATCCGCGAGAAGAGCCCGAATATCAAAATTGAAACGCTGGTACCGGATTTCCGTGGTCGTATGGATCGCGCGCTGGATATCCTGAAAGTGACGCCGCCGGATGTGTTTAACCACAACCTGGAAAACGTACCGCGCCTGTATCGTCAGGTACGTCCGGGCGCAGATTATAACTGGTCACTGAAGCTACTGGAGCGCTTTAAAGAAGCGCATCCGGAAATCCCGACCAAATCGGGTCTGATGGTCGGTCTTGGCGAAACCAATGAAGAGATCATCGAAGTGATGCGCGATCTGCGCCGTCATGGCGTTACCATGCTGACGCTGGGTCAGTATCTGCAGCCGAGCCGCCACCACCTGCCGGTACAGCGTTATGTTAGCCCGGAAGAGTTTGAAGAGATGAAAGCTGAAGCCATGGCGATGGGCTTTACCCATGCCGCCTGCGGCCCGTTCGTCCGTTCTTCCTATCATGCCGATCTGCAGGCAAAAGGTATGGAAGTAAAATAACCTCTGCCTTTCTCTGGCCGTCGTCCGCGGCGGCCTGATTTCTCCAGTTCCCCCCCAACTTCCAACTTCCCGTTGTCACACTTCGTTTCATCTTTTCATCGCCAGAGTACCGGCAATAAAAAAGGCGACAACGAATACGCTGCCGCCTCTTTGCCGCCAGAGCTTCACACCCGGCCGCGACGCGCCCCCGTTCATCGGGAGCCCGTGATTAATTACTCTTTATGAGAGAGTTTCTGTGCCGGCGCTTCTTCCTCAGCGCTGGTCTTTTTGGCACTGTCATCGTCATCATTCATGGCTTTCTTGAAGCCTTTGATAGCCGAACCCAGGTCTCCACCCAGCGTGCGTAATTTTTTGGTACCAAACACTAAAATAATCAGCGCTGCGACTACCAGCAGTTTGGTAATACTAATCTCACCCATAGCTAACCTTCTTCTCTATACAAGCTCAAGCTGCGAATACGCCATCATACACATATACGCATACAATTAACGGCTATTTGACGCGCCGACACAATAGCAATCTGTAACAAGGTGAATCAAGCCTTGTTTAAAAAAACGTCACAATAATTGCGGTGGCGCAAATCTGCGATTACGCAGCACCGGCAAACTCTCACGCACCTGACGAATATAATCTGCTGATATCTCAGCAAAAATCAGCTGCGGTTGAGCGGCGGCGCCGGCAATAGTGGTACCGAGCGGATCGATAATCCGGCTCTGGCCGATATTACGCGTTCCGCACTCGCCTGCCGCAATAATATAGCAGGTAGTATCCAGCGCCCTTGCCGCCAGCAGCGTCGCCCAGTGATGTTCCTTCATAGGCCCGCGAACCCAGGCGGTCGGCAGCACCAGGACATCGGCCCCCTGTAACGCTAACGATAGCGCTAATTCGGGAAAGCGTAAATCGTAGCAGGTCATTAAGCCGATTCGCATCCCATTTACCTCTATTAAAGGAGGGATTTGCTCACCGGCATCCACCAGCCGTGACTCCTGCATATTAAACGCATCGTACAAATGGAGCTTCTGGTATTGTGCGCAAATTGCCCCTCGGCATATCGCCACCAGCGTATTGCTCGCGCGCCCTTCAGCAGAGGGCACGTGCAGCGTTAATATCGTGGTTAAGTCATTACGCCGGCTTTCGGCCAGCAGTTGCTGCATGAAACCGCCGTCCAGCGCCTGCGCTGATTTTACCGACATATCCGGATCGTTATCGGCCCGCGCCAGTAACGCCTCAGGCAAGACCAGTAACGAAGCGCCGCAGTCTGCCGCCTGACGCATCAGCTCAACGCAGATCTGCGCATTAGTTTGCCACTGCGCCGTGACGGCGAATTGCCCTGCTGCTACCCGCATCTCTTTCTCCCACTTGCGAATCCATAGCCAAAAACGCCTTTGTCGCGCTACACTCGACCCTCTACCTAACCAAATAGCAGGAAATGACCGTGTTACAACTCCTTTTAGCCGTTTTTGTTGGCGGCGGAACCGGCAGCGTGTTGCGCTGGTGGCTGGGCATGAAATTTAACCCAATGCATCATGCAATTCCCATTGGCACGCTAGTCGCTAACCTGCTGGGCGCATTTATAATCGGCGCCGGGTTGGCGTGGTTCAATCGCCTGACGCATGTTGATCCGATGTGGAAACTGCTTATTACCACCGGCTTCTGCGGTGGCCTGACTACCTTCTCCACCTTTTCCGCGGAGGTCGTGTTTCTGCTCCAGCAGGGACGTTTCAGCTGGGCGTTGCTAAACGTTCTCGTCAACCTGCTTGGTTCTTTCGCCATGACCGCGACGGCATTCTGGTTGTTTTCACAGTCAGCCGCCCGTTAACCTCAGGCAAAAAAAAACCCGCTATGAGCGGGTTTTTATATTCTACTGACGTGTTGGTTAGATAGCCATTACGTTTGCAGCAGAAGGGCCTTTGGCACCGTTAGTGATTTCGAACTCTACGCGCTGACCTTCAGCCAGAGTTTTGAAACCGTTGGACTGGATTGCAGAGAAGTGTACGAATACATCTTTGCTGCCATCTTCCGGAGTAATGAAACCGAATCCTTTGGACTCATTAAACCACTTAACGTTACCTTTAATCTTAGACATCAAAATTACCTTTAAATTAAAAAACGACACTAATGCTGTGTCGGATACCAGTACATCAATTGTGATGCCTTTTGTCCAGCGTAACTTTCTTAAAAAGTGATAAAAGTCTCTATCTTTATAGCCGACAGTTACGTTAGTCATTGTTTTTCAACAAGACAAAGAACTTATCACTTTTGTCACTACGTTATAACGATTAAAACTGTATGCGCGCCCAGGCAAAATAAACGTTGCCGTTGTTATAAGTACCGGGGATGTAGGTCATCTGGAACGTCGCCGGACCGTAGCCAATCGAGGCCAGGGGCAGCACCACCGGGATCGGGATATAGTTCCAGTTGTCGCGCGCCGTTACGCCAAGGGTGTAACCAAGGCCAAGGTGGAAGTTGTCATCGGCCAGCGGACGCCAGGTTTTCTCCCAGCCATAGCCGCCAATCGGCTCCCACTTATTAAAGGAATCTTTAAACGCCATCAGATACAGGCCGTGCCAGTTACCTTTATCGTCCCAACGCGACATGCCAAAACCCGCGCCCCACGGACGTTCGTTATACTTGTCGGTTTTCTCTTTGTCATAGGCAAAGCGGGCGTGCCAGGTGATCGCCGGAACGTACAGATCGTAGTGCTCAGGCTCGTTCCAGGTTTGTGCGACATTGTCCGTCAGCGTATTGTAGCCATCACGGATCGTTGACGAGAACGAAGCATTAGCATAGCCGGACGACAGCAACAGGCCGGACAGCGCGACAATAAACAATGCAAATTGGCGTAGTTTCAACACTTCTCTATTACCGATTTCAATTTTAAAAACGAAGTAAAGTAACAAATGTAATCTTAATAGACTGTTAACGGAATAAGGTAAAATCCTGAATTGCGCCGTGGCAAAAACTTCACTCTGGTAGACGACTTTTGTGATGTTAGCCGCGCCCCGGGTTCCGATTAGTCAATTCTCAGTATTTTATTGATTTGGGTCAGCAAGTTCTGCCCGTTTTTTGGGCACATTCCCTCACTTAATTTTTGTAGTGCTTTAGATATCAGCAGATTCTTTGGGTTAATGGCTTAGGGGTAAAGTATGCTTACGCTTGTTGAGATCCTTATCGGGGTCGTGGTTATTGTGGGCGTCGCCCGCTACATTATAAAAGGCTATTCTGCGACAGGCGTGCTGTTTGTCGGCGGTTTAATCTTGCTTATCGCCAGCGCCATCATGGGGCATAAGGTTCTCCCGGCTAGCGCCGCCAGCACGGGTTATACCGCGACCGATATCTTTGAGTATATTAAAATACTGCTCATGAGCCGCGGCGGCGACCTCGGCATGATGATAATGATGCTCTGCGGTTTCGCCACCTACATGACCCATATCGGCGCTAACGATATGGTGGTTAAACTGGCCTCTAAACCGCTACGATATATTAACTCGCCTTATCTGTTGATGATTGCCGCCTACTTCCTCGCCTGTCTGATGTCGCTGGCGGTCTCCTCGGCGACCGGCCTCGGCGTGCTGCTGATGGCGACGCTGTTCCCGGTAATGGTCAACGTCGGCATTAGCCGCGGCGCCGCGGCGGCGATTTGCGCCTCCCCTGCCGCGTTGATCCTGTCGCCGACCTCCGGTGACGTCGTGCTGGCCGCCAAAGCTGCCGAAATGCCGCTGATAGATTTCGCTTTCAAAACCACTTTACCTATCTCGATTGCCGCTATCGTCTGTATGGCTATCGCTCACTTCTTCTGGCAGCGCTACCTCGATAAAAAAGAGAACGCCTCACACGAGATGCTCGACGTCAATGAGATAACCACCACCGCCCCGGCGCTGTACGCCATTTTGCCTTTCACGCCGATTATCGGGGTGCTGATTTTTGACGGCAAATGGGGGCCAGAGCTACACATCATCACTATTCTGGTGCTCTGTATGGTACTGGCTTCGATACTGGAATTTCTGCGCAGTTTCGATACTAAAAAGGTCTTCGCCGGGCTGGAGGCCGCCTATCGCGGCATGGCTGACGCCTTCGCCAGCGTCGTCATGCTATTGGTCGCGGCGGGCGTATTTGCCCAGGGGCTGAGCACTATCGGTTTTATCGACGGTCTTATCTCCATAGCCACCTCGTTCGGTTCCGCCAGTATCATTCTGATGCTGGTGCTGGTGATCCTGACCATGCTGGCAGCGATGACCACCGGTTCCGGCAACGCGCCGTTTTACGCCTTCGTTGAGATGATCCCGAAACTTGCCCACTCTTCCGGCATCAACCCGGCCTACCTGTCGATCCCTATGCTGCAGGCGTCGAATCTGGGCCGCACTATTTCACCGGTTTCCGGCGTGGTGGTCGCGGTGGCGGGAATGGCGAAGATTTCTCCGTTCGAAGTCGTTAAACGCACCTCGGTTCCCGTTATCGTCGGTCTGTTGGTGGTGATCATCGCCACCGAGATTCTGGTCCCCGGCGCCGCGATTCAATAAACCACAAACCACACTGAAAAGGCGCCAGCAGGCGCCTTTTTTATGCTTTAATAAATCCCAGCAATTAATCATCTCCCACTATCAGGAATAAAAATGTTCAGGAAGGATGTCGTCGCCATTGCCCTTTTACTCGGCGCAACGCAGGTTGGCGCAGAACCGCTTACCGCGACGAAATACGGTGATTTCGATCGTTACGTGCTGGCACTGTCCTGGCAAACCGGTTTTTGTCAAAGCATGCTGGATAGTAACCGTAATGAGCCTGAGGAGTGTCGGCTACAGCAGGACGAACGTAATAAAGCCGATTTTCTGACGGTACATGGCCTGTGGCCGGGCCTGCCGAAGTCGATCGCCTCGCGCGGCGTCGACGAGCGCCGCTGGATGCGCTATGGCTGCGCGACGCGCCCTATCCCCAATATGCCGGAAGTCAAAGCCGGGCGTAAATGCCAGGCGGCGGAAACCGGGCTGTCGCTGGAAATGGCGAATAAGCTGAACAGCGTGATGCCGGGTTCCGGCGGGAACTCTTGTCTGGAACGCTATGAGTATGCCAAGCATGGCGTCTGTTTCGGCTTCGATCCGGATAACTACTTCGGCACGATGGTGCGCCTGAATGGCGAAGTGAAGCAAAGCGCAATCGGTGATTTCCTGGCGAAGCACTACGGACAAACCGTTAGCCGTAGCGATTTTGATGCCGCCGTCGCCAAAGCGTATGGCGCGCAAAACGTCAAAGCCTTTAAATTAACCTGCGACGGCAACCCGGCTTATTTAACGGAAATGCAAATTTCCATTAAAGCTGGCGCTATCAATGCCCCGTTGGGCGCAGATTCGTTCCTGCCTCAGCCGCATCCGGGCAACTGTGCGAAGCAGTTTGTGCTGGATAAAGTGGGTTCTTGATAGCAGGACCAGCCATCTTATCGTCCACTTCATCTGCTTTTGCTCACGATGCGCTGAATGTGCGCTTAATCACTTCAAACATCAGGCAAGTCTCAGTATGATGAAGGGACATTAACCCTTGCCCCTTTCGGCGAGGGTTTTCTTTTACGGAAAAGGTTCCTGGATAACATGGAGTATGCAATGACCAGACCCGCAATCATTATTAATGAATTCGATGCTGAACGTATCGATAGACTGCTTGAGCAACCGGCTTACGCGAATTCGCCGGTCGCCGATGCCCTGAACGACGAACTGGATCGCGCGCAAATGTTGGCGCCGGAAGCGATGCCGCACGATGTCGTGAGCATGAACAGCAAAGTCCGCTTCCGCGATTTAACCAGCGGTGAAGAGCGCGTGCGGACCCTGGTCTTCCCGGCTCAGGCGACCGATAGCGCCACTCAGCTTTCCGTTCTGGCGCCGGTTGGCGCGGCGCTGCTTGGGCTGAAAGTCGGCACCTCCATTCACTGGGAGTTACCCGGTGGCGCATCGGCACACCTGGAAGTACTGGAATTGTTGTACCAGCCGGAAGCCGCAGGCGAATTCCATCGCTAAGTTTCCCGCTGCCTGAGGCGTTTGACGCTTTATTCAGAGGATGCCTCGCCATCCTCTTTCTGTTTCCCTCCCGCTATGACAAATTTTTACCTCATCCCGTGACGGGGCATACAGTTTTGCGACCTGAATGCCACATTATCCTTGTATAATATGTTGATATAGAAACAGACAAACAAGGAGAAATGCATATGTATAAAACTATCATTATGCCGGTTGATGTCTTTGAAATGGAGCTGAGCGACAAGGCTGTCCGCCATGCAGAGTTTCTCGCCCAACAGGACGGCATTATTCATTTGCTTCACGTGTTACCCGGTTCATCGAGTTTCACCATGAGCCGTTTTACTGCCGATCTGCGCCGCTTTGAAGAGCATCTGCAGCATGAAGCGGAGACCCGCTTACAGACCATGGTCGGCCATTTTAGCATCGACCCCTCTCGTATTAAGAGCCATGTGCGTTTCGGCAACGTCCGCGATATGGTTAATGAACTGGCCAATGAAATAAAAGCTGACGTAGTGGTGATTGGCTCACGCAATCCGTCGATCAGCACCCATTTGCTGGGTTCAAACGCCTCAAGCGTCATCCGTCATGCGCATATTCCGGTAATGGTCGTGAGATAACGGAACGGTGAAATAAGCAAAAAAAGAGGCGACCACAAGGTCGCCTCTTTGCTGTGTGCAGGGAATGTCTTACAACTTTTTATGATTATGCGGTTTTGGTGCGAATCAGATAATCGAATGAGCTCAAAGAAGCTTTCGCGCCTTCGCCAGTGGCGATAATAATTTGTTTGTACGGCACGGTAGTACAGTCGCCGGCCGCAAACACGCCTTTCACGTTGGTTTCACATTTGGCATCAATGATGATTTCACCCATGCGGTTACGCTCAACCGTACCTTCCAGCCAGTTGGTATTCGGCAACAGACCGATCTGGACAAAAATACCGGCTAACGCGACATGATGCTCATCGCCGCTGACGCGGTCGCGGTACTGCAGCCCCGTCACCTTACTGCCATCGCCAACCACTTCGGTGGTCTGGGCGTTGAGAATAATATCGACATTTTTCAGGCTGCGTACTTTGTCCTGCAGTACCTGGTCGGCTTTCATTTCTGGTGCGAATTCCAGTAGCGTTACGTGTTCAACGACGCCCGCCAGATCGATCGCCGCTTCAACGCCGGAGTTACCGCCGCCAATCACCGCCACGCGTTTACCTTTAAACAGCGGGCCGTCACAGTGCGGGCAGTAGGTTACGCCTTTAGTCCGGTATTGGTCTTCACCCGGGACGTTCATGTTACGCCATTTAGCGCCCGTTGCGATGATCACGCTGCGCGCTTTCAGCACCGCGCCGGAGGCGGTTTCAATCTGATGCAGACCGCCTTCGACAGCTGCCGGGATCAGTTTTGCCGCGCTTTGTGAATCAATCACATCAACATCATATTCACTGACGTGCGCTTTCAGCGCGCCGGCCAACTTTTGACCTTCGGTTTTCGGTACGGAAATATAGTTTTCGATATCTACGGTATCCAGCACCTGACCGCCGAAACGTTCGCCCATCAGGCCGGTACGAATGCCTTTACGCGCGGAGTAAACAGCCGCCGCGGCGCCAGACGGGCCGGAACCAACAATCAAAACGTCATAAGCATCACGTTTGTTCAGCTCTTCCGCCGCACGTTTTTCCGCGCCGGTATCCACTTTGGCAACGATTTCAGTCAGCGTCATACGGCCTTGACCAAATTCCTGACCATTCACAAACACCGCCGGAACACCCATCACGTTGCGTTCAGTGATTTCATTCTGGAAGGTTCCGCCATCAATTGCCGTGTGTTTGATGCGTGGGTTAAGCACCGCCATCAGGTTCAACGCCTGCACCACGTCCGGACAGTTGTGGCAAGAGAGCGAGTAGTAGGTCTCAAATTCAAAATCACCGTCAAGATTGCGGATCTGCTCGAGCAGCGACTGGGCTTCTTTCGACGGATGACCGCCGGTCCACAGCAGCGCCAGCACTAATGAGGTGAATTCATGTCCCAGAGGAGAACCTGCGAAACGCGGCCCCTGGTTAGAACCTGGATTAGTAATCAGGAACGATGGCTTACGTACCGCCAGCGTGTTGTCTTCTTTAAAGGTGACTTTGTCTGACAGTTCAGCGATTTCAGCCAACAGTTCCTTGATCTCTGCCGATTTAGCGCTGTCATCCAGCGTGGCAATCAGCTCAACAGGTTTGGTCAGCTTCTCAAGATAGGCCTTGAGCTGGGTTTTCATGTTGGTGTCGAGCATTTTTATCTCCTGGGCTTAAAACATCATCATGCAAGCGGCCTTTATCAGGCAGCCTGAATGCGCTTGCATCATGGTGTTGGAATAAAACGGGCGCGGGTACGCCCGTTGATTAGCGGGAATAAAACGAATTAGATCTTACCAACCAGATCTAAAGAAGGAGCCAGAGTCGCTTCACCTTCTTTCCACTTAGCCGGGCACACTTCGCCTGGGTGGGAAGCAACGTACTGAGCAGCCTTGATTTTACGCAGCAGGTCAGACGCATCACGGCCGATACCTTCAGCGGTAACTTCGATTGCCTGGATGATACCCTGCGGGTCAACGACGAAGGTCGCGCGGTCAGCCAGACCTTCATCTTCACGCATGTTGTCGAAGTTACGGGTCAGGGCGCCAGTCGGGTCGCCGATCATCGCGTATTTGATTTTAGCGATGGTGTCAGAGCTGCTGTGCCACGCTTTGTGGGTGAAGTGGGTGTCGGTAGAAACAGAGTACACATCTACGCCCAGTTTCTGCAGCTCTTCGTAATGGTCAGCCACGTCGCCCAGCTCGGTCGGGCAAACGAAAGTGAAGTCAGCCGGGTAGAAGAAGAAGACGCTCCAGCGGCCTTCAGTATCCTTTTCGGTAACTTCGATGAATTCACCGTTTTTGAATGCCTGGTTTTTGAAAGGTTTGATTTTGGTATTAATTAAAGACATCGATACTTCCTCCGTGTTTTTGTTGAGGTCTAAGTTAACGAATTTTTCCTGACTCGACCAATGCGTTTGCATTATCAAATCAATAAGCGTTATCTAACAACCGTAACAAGACAACTTTGTGAACCTGCCTTCGCGATCGCGGTTTTTCTCCGTTTTTCGCCTCATTTCGCTGAAAGTAAAAAGGCCGCCCTCTCAGGCGGCCCCGTTACCTGAAATACCCGCAGGTAGCTTCAGCGCCAGAATGGCTGGCAATATGTTGCGCTCTACACCTTAATGTAACAGCATGAGGGATTACATCATTCGCCGAACTAAAGGGCAACCAAACGCCCGGCAGGTCTTATCTATGACTGCGATAGGTTTGACCACTACTTCGCATTATCTTCTGAATTAAAAGGAATACTCATGTTAAAACGACTACTTTTCCTGAGCCTGCTGCCGTTATGTAGCTATGCCGAAGACCTCCCCGCCCCCGTAAAAGCAATAGAAAAACAGGGTATTACTATCATTAAGCCCTTTGAGGCGCCGGGCGGCGTCAAAGGCTGGCTCGGGAAGTATCAGGATATGGGCGTTGCTATTTATCTCACTCCCGACGGTAAACACGCCATTTCCGGCTACATGTACGACGAAAACGGCAACAATCTGAGCGAACAGCTTTTCCAGAAAGAGCTCTATACCCCGGCGGGACAGGCGATGTGGAAAAAACTCGAGTCCGCTAACTGGCTGCTGGAAGGCAAAAAAGAGGCCCCCATCGTCCTTTATGTGTTTGCCGACCCTTTCTGTCCTTATTGTAAACAGTTCTGGCAACAGGCGCGGCCGTGGGTTGAATCCGGTAAGGTGCAACTGCGTACTTTATTGGTCGGCGTGATAAAACCTGAGAGCCCGGCCACCGCGGCAGCGATTCTGGCAAGCAAAAACCCGGCGCAAACCTGGCATGATTACGAACAGTCCAACGGCAAAATGAAGCTCAACGTCCCGGCAGATATCCCTGCGGACTTGATGAGGACGCTAAATATCAATCAGCAGTTGATGGATGACCTCGGCGCTAACGCCACCCCGGCTATTTACTATATGAATAAAGACAGCATGCTACAGCAGGTGGTGGGATTACCCGATAAAGAGAAACTGCAGGTGATGATGGGTGAAAAGCAGCAGTAAAAAATAACGCATTTCCGCCAGAAGCTTAAGGACACAAAAGGATCTGGCGGAAAGCGATCGCTTGGTATACATTAAGTAGGGGTTAATTGTATATTTAGCTATAGTAATGATAATTCACGGCATCACTTCAAATTTATTACGATAAGTAATAGTAATCCGTTCGCCTCGACGCAACATAAACAGGACGTTAAGCATGGCCAACCTTTATAATTTAAAAAAATTCGATCTAAACCTGTTGGTTATTTTTGAGTGTATTTATCAACACCTTAGCATCAGTAAAGCGGCAGAAACGCTGTTTATAACGCCTTCTGCGGTAAGTCAATCACTACAAAAGTTACGAAATCAATTAAACGATCCGTTATTTGTCCGCTCCGGGAAGGGGATAACTCCGACGACCGTTGGTGTGAATTTACATCATCATTTGGAACAGAATCTCAACCAATTAGAAAAAACGATTAATATTGCCAATCATTCTGAATTAAGTAAAAGATTTGTTATTTATAGCCCACAATTGCTTGTTGCCCCAGGTACAATGGATCTGATCAATGATTTATATCAGGATCCAAACCTACAAATCGAGCATCGCGATCTTCTTTTATCTTCGGAGAGTGCCGATGATTTGATGGCCTATCGTAAAGCGGATCTGGTTTATAGTTTAACACCAATCTCAAATCATAGCGTCGTATGTCAACCATTTCAGGAGATTGAGGTGGTTTTGATTTGTCGAAAAGACCATCCAAGAAAAGCCTTGCTTAATACACAGGAAGCGATTGAGAAGGAGGGCTTCACTTATTATATTTCTAATGATCCAGGTGTGAAATTATTTCAAAATAAGAATGAAAGTATATTTACCAATCGTAGAATTGCGTTCCAGAGCAACTCATTGATAGCTATTTTAACCATGATTCATCAAAGCGATTTTATTGGTTATATGGCCAGACATGTCCTGGAATACTTTAAAGGTTCATTTGATTTTCATGAAATCATTCAGCCCAATCCCGTGCCTCCAATCAAGGCATACATGATTTACAATCGTTCATCACTTAACAACCCTAAATTTGCTGCTTTTATCGGCAGACATAAAAATACAAACGAATAAACCTCACAATACATTCATACACCAAATATATTGTGAACCTCAATTTGTGAACCAGGTGAAACATTACTAATACATATTAACCTTACCATTAATGTGTTCTACACTACCCGAAAAAGCGTACCTATCACATTAAAGGATTAATGGTAATGTCATTAATAAAAATTCCATTACCCGAGTCCGTTCTTCAGGCTAGCCTGCAGCGGATACAGTGGGTATTAGAAAATTTTTCACGCATCTGCATCTCTTTCTCCGGCGGAAAAGACTCCACCACCATGCTGCATCTGGCGGCGCTTTGCGCCCGGCAAATGGGAAAAAAATTCAGCGTGCTGTTTATCGATTGGGAGGCGCAATTTTCCTGTACCATTCAGCATTGCGAAAATATCCGCGCCGAATACCGGGATGTTATTGAAAAATTTTATTGGGTTGCCCTACCGCTCACCACGCAAAATTCACTGACTCAGTTTTCGCCGGAGTGGCAATGCTGGGAACCTGGCGTCAACTGGGTACGCCAGCCCCCCGCTGACGCCATTACCGATCCCGGCTATTTCCCGTTTTATCGTAGCGGAATGAGCTTCGAAGAGTTCGTTCGCGATTTCGCCGACTGGTTTTCGCAAAACCGCCCGGCGGCGATGATGGTGGGTATCCGGGCAGATGAGTCGCTTAATCGTTTTATGACCATCTCATCGCAGCGCAAACTGCGCTTTGCCGACGACAAGCCATGGACAACATCGGCGCCGGGCGGTCATACCTGGTACATCTATCCGATCTATGACTGGAAAACCGCCGATATCTGGACGTGGTTTAGCAAAAGCGGCCATACCTATAACCCCCTTTACGATCTGATGTATCAGGCCGGGGTGCCGCTACGCTATATGCGGATTTGCGAACCTTTTGGCCCCGAGCAGCGCCAGGGGCTCTGGCTGTATCACGTACTGGAACCTGAGCGTTGGGCAGCCATTTGCCAGCGCGTAAACGGCGTGCACAGCGGCGGTATTTATGCCGGATATGACAACAAATTTTATGGTCACCGTAAACTCGATAAACCCGGGCACCACAGCTGGAAGAGTTATGCCCTGTTTCTGCTGGATAGCATGCCGCGACCAACTGCCGAGCACTATCGCAACAAAATCGCGGTCTACCTGCATTGGTATCAAAAACAGGGAATGGACGATATTCCCGATTGCCAGGAGGGCGACATCGGCACCCGGGATATCCCTTCGTGGCGACGCGTCTGCAAGGTGTTATTGAATAATGATTACTGGTGTCGCCAGCTTTCTTTTAGCCCAACTAAAGCCACCCGCTATAAAAACTACTGTGAGCGTATAAGTAAAAAACGCCAACAATGGGGACTGTTATGCAACAACGACTAATTACCCAGATAGAAGAGTATCTGGCCGCGCTGCCGGAAGAGGAGAAAATCGACGCACTGAACCGCTTTCGCCAGGCTTTGCATCGCCATAGTCCTTTTCGCAACCAGCCGGTTGACTGCGTGCTATGGGTTAAAGAGGGAGAAGTGGTTCCCAATGATTACAACCCTAACAATCTTGCACCACCGGAAAAACGGCTGTTACTAACCTCGCTGGAGGCCAACGGCTTTACGCAACCTATTGTAGTGCAGCATCAGCAGCCAAAGCGTTATACCATCGTTGACGGTTTTCACCGCCACGAACTGGCCAGTAATAAAGTGTCGCTGAAAAAGCAGCTCAAGGGGTATTTGCCGGTAACCTGTCTGACGGCGAACAGCCACCCGCGCGATGCCCTGATGGCCGCCACTATCCGCCACAACCGGGCCCGCGGACGCCATCAGATCCACGCGATGTCGGAAATTGTCCGCGAGCTGGCCAATCTCGGCTGGAGCAATAGCAAAATCAGTAAAGAGCTGGGGATGGACGCCGATGAAGTGCTGCGCCTGAAGCAAATTAACGGTCTGGCCGAGATATTCGGCGACCGTCAATTTTCTCAGGCGTGGACGGTAAAATAGCTACAGCCGACGCAGACGGTCTGCCGCCGCCAGCAGGGTCTCCGGCTGCTTGGCGAAGCACAGACGAATCAACTTATGAGGGAAAGGATCGGCGCAGAATACCGACAGCGGGATCGCCGCCACGCCGACTTCAGTGGTCAGCCAGCGACAGAAGCTGACGTCATCAAGATCAGAAATTGCGCTATAGTCGGCCAGCAGAAAGTAGGTCCCTTCACAAGGCAAAATCTCCAGCCGGCTATCGCGTAGCGCATCGATAAACAGATCCCGACGCTGCCGATAAAACGCTGGCAGCTCGCGGTAGTGCTCCGGCTGTGCGCGCAGCATATCCGCCAGCGCCAGCTGAGCCGGCGTGTTAACGGCAAAGGTTAAATACTGATGCACTTTACGCAGCTCGGCGCTGATAGCGGCAGGCGCCACGCAATACCCCACCTTCCAGCCGGTCATGTGAAAGGTTTTACCGAAAGAAGAAACCGCTACAGCCCGCTCCCGCAGCTGCGGATGGGCCAGTACGCTGGCATGCCCCTGCTCAGCAAAACAGATATGCTCGTATACTTCGTCGCTGATAACGTAAATTTCCCGCCCGGCGATAGCCTGCCACAGCGCGGCGAAGTCTTCCTGCTGCCAGACGGTGGCGGACGGGTTATGCGGCGTATTAAGAATGACCAAACGGGTGCGGTCGCTTAACGTGGCGGCAAACTGCTGCCAGTCAACGCGGAAATGCGGCGGCTGCAGAGCAATCCGTTTCAGCACCCCGCCGGAAAGCTCTACCGCCGGCGCGTAGCTGTCGTAGCTCGGGTCAAAGCAGATCGCTTCATCACCCGCCCTCACCAGCGCGGTAATCGCCGCATACAGCGCTTCGGTCGCCCCCGCGGTGACGGTGACATCGCTATTCGCATCCGGGCGATAGCCATACAGCTCAGCGGTTTTATCGGCAATGGCTTCGCGCAGCGCCGCTACGCCGGTCATCGGAGCGTACTGGTTAGCCCCCTGGGCGACGTGCCAGGCCAACCGTTCCTGTAGGTAACGCGGACCGTCAAAATCCGGGAAACCTTGTGATAGATTGATGGCCTGATGCTGCTGCGCCAGCGCGCTCATCTGGGTAAAAATGGTGGTGCCTAATGCAGGGAGTTTACTCTCAGGAATCAGTGGCTTATTGCTCATTCTCTTTGTTCCGATTGTAATGCTGTTGTTGAAGCCACTATAACACGATGTTAGTATTTGGCAATCAAGACGCTTAGACGTCTAAATGCTAACGTTATTTCGCTTGCCGCAGGCAGGCGGCAAACCGACGCCACCGGCAGCACGGCGCACTATCCACTCTGGAGATACCATGATCCGCGCTATCGTGACCGATATTGAAGGCACCACCAGCGACATTCGCTTCGTCCATAACGTCTTATTCCCCTACGCCCGCGAGCGGCTGGCCGCGTTTGTCAACGCGCAGCAGTACGTCGAGCCGGTCAGTACCATTCTCGACAATCTGCGTACGGAAATCGCCTCTCCCGAAGCCAGCACCGCCCAGCTTATCGATACGCTATTCCGCTTCATGGACGAGGATCGTAAATCGACGGCGCTGAAAGCGCTGCAGGGCATTATCTGGCGCGACGGCTATCTGAACGGTGATTTTACCGGCCATCTTTATCCCGATGTTCTCCCGGCGCTGGAGAAATGGAAGGCGATGGGCATTGATTTATATGTATATTCCTCAGGCTCGGTTGCCGCGCAGAAATTGTTATTTGGCTACAGCGACGAAGGTGATATTACTCATCTATTCAGTGGATATTTCGATACCCTGGTCGGCGCCAAACGCGAAGTTCAATCCTATCGCACTATCGCTGAGCAACTGGGGCATAACCCGGCGCGCATTCTGTTCCTCTCAGATATTCATCAGGAGCTGGACGCCGCCGAAGCGGCAGGTTTCCGCACCCTGCAGCTGGTACGCGGCGACCGCGACCCGGCCAGCCATCATCCACAGGTTCAGCGTTTTGACGACATCGACCCGGAGCAACTTCCCTCATGAGCGCATTAACTATTTTTTCCGTTAACGACGCCAGCCATCCACGCTGGCACAGCAGCAACGCCGATGAAATCCAGCAGCAATTGAGCGCAAAAGGGGTGCGCTTCGAGCGCTGGCAGGCCGATCGCTACCTGGGCCCGGCGCCAACCGCTGAAACCGTTATTGCGGCCTATCAACACGCGATCGATAAACTGGTCGCTGAAAAGGGTTACCAGAGCTGGGATGTCATTAGCCTGCGAGCGGATAATCCGCAGAAAGAGGCGCTGCGGGCAAAATTCCTCAATGAGCATACCCATGGCGAAGATGAAGTGCGCTTCTTTGTCGAAGGCGCCGGGCTATTTTGCCTGCATATCGGCGATGAAGTTTTTCAGGTGCTGTGCGAAAAGAACGATCTGATCTCCGTTCCGGCGAATACCCCACACTGGTTCGATATGGGGTCGGAGCCGAATTTCACCGCCATTCGCATTTTTGACAATCCGGAAGGCTGGATAGCGCAGTTCACCGGCGATGCTATCGCCGATGCCTACCCGCGCTTACCCTAATCGCCTTTACGCATAGCGGCGGCGCAGCAGCTCGCATTCGAAAAGGAATTCGAGCCCTTCCAGCTGACGCCGCGCCTCGCTAACATCCCTGCCCCAACAGGTTAAACCGTGGCCGCGGATCAAAAATCCATAACGTAAAGGATGACTACGGGCATACGCTTCAATCCGCGCCGCCAGCGCCTCGATATCCTGATCGTTATCAAAAATCGCCACCGCTACGCTATCGAGATGGCTATGCTGCCCGCTCAGCGTTTTTTGCATTTCATAGCCCTGCAGCTGAAGAGTATTGCCGGTTTCAAGGCGTGAGAGCACCGTAGCGTGCACGGTATGCACGTGCAGCACGACGTTCGCTTCCGGAAACAGACGATAGACCAGCGTATGCAACCCGGTCTCCGCCGACGGTTTCCGCCCCGACGGCGCATTATTGTTTAGGATATCTACCTGAAGAAAATCGTCGCAGGTCAGGCTGCCCTTATCGCGCCCCGATTCACTTAACCAACACCAGCGCGCATCCTCGCGTACTGACATATTGCCGCCGGTTGCCGGCGCCCACCCTTTCGCGCCAATCCAGTGACAGGTGGTCACCAGTTGTGCGAGTCGCTCTTGCCACATAATTGTTCCTTATCGAGGTTAACCGTTACGCCACCGGCGCGAAGATACCGTCTGCCACCTGCTGTGGCGTAACCACGCCGCTATCCAGCACCCAACCGCTGATTAACGACGCTGGCGTCACGTCAAAGGCCGGATTGTAAACCGGCGCGTTTTCTGGCGCCCACTGCACCGCGCCAAAGCTGCCTTTTACGCCAGTCACCTCTTGCGCCGCACGCTGTTCAATCGGGATCGCCGCGCCGTTCGGGCAGTGGCGATCGAGAGTGGTTTGCGGCGCCGCCACGTAGAAAGGAATGCGATGATAGTGAGCCAGCACCGCCAGCGAATAGGTCCCGATTTTGTTCGCCACGTCGCCATTAGCGGCGATACGATCTGCACCGACCCATACCGCATCAACCTGCCCCTGCGCCATCAGGCTGGCAGCCATGGAGTCGGTAATCAGCTGATACGGCACGCCCAGTTCACCCAGCTCCCAGGCGGTCAGTCGCCCGCCCTGCAGCAGCGGCCGCGTCTCGTCGACCCAGACGTTAGCCACTTTGCCCTGTTCATGGGCCAGGGCGATAACCCCCAGCGCAGTGCCAACGCCGGCCGTCGCCAGACCGCCGGTATTACAGTGGGTCAACAAGCGACTACCCGGCGTCACCAGTGTATTACCGGCTTCGGCAATACTGGCGCACAGCTGTTTATCTTCGGCAATCAGGCGCAGCGCTTCGCTCTCCAACGCCTGCGGATAGTTTTCCTGCGCCAGCGCCTGCTTCATCCGATCGAGATTGTTCATCAGATTGACCGCCGTCGGCCGCGCCGCACGCAATGTTTCCAGCGCCTGAGCAAGCTCGTCGCGGGAAAGACCGCGCTGGGCTAACAGCGCCAACAGCAGGCTGGCGGAAAGACCGATCAACGGCGCGCCGCGCACCCGCAGGGCATGAATATGGTCCACCAGCAGCGCAACGTTATCCGCCGCCAGCCAGCGTTTTTCCTGCGGCAATGCCTGTTGATCGAGAATAAAAAGCTGATTTTCGCTTACCCGCAGGCTGGTGGTCTGTAGTGTCTGCATATCGTTAAATCCCTGTTGCGTTGTTGTATCACATTGTGTCAGGATGAAATCCAGATGTATAGACGTCTGAACGGCTTAATTCAGCACTTTTGAGGATCGAGGCAATGTCGCAATACCATACCTTCACGGCCAGCGATGCGGTGGCTTACGCACAACAATTTGGCGGGCTCGACGATCCGTCTGAGCTGGTGTCGGCGCAGGAGGTAGGCGACGGCAACCTCAATCTGGTGTTCAAAATTTTCGATGCTCAGGGCGTGAGCCGAATTATTGTTAAGCAGGCGCTGCCCTATGTGCGCTGCGTCGGCGAATCCTGGCCGCTGACCCTTGACCGCGCGCGCCTCGAAGCGCAGACCCTGGTCGCGCACTACCAACACAGCCCGCAACATACGGTACAAATTCTCCATTTCGATCCCGCCCTGGCGGTGATGGTGATGGAAGACCTGTCCGACCACCGTATCTGGCGCGGCGAGCTTATCGGCAATGTCTACTATCCGCAGGCGGCGCGCCAGTTGGGCGAGTATCTGGCGCAGGCGCTGTTCCACACCAGCGATTTCTATCTCCATCCGCATGAGAAAAAAGCGCAGGTGGCGCAATTTATCAATCCGGAAATGTGCGAGATCACCGAGGATCTGTTTTTTAACGATCCGTATCAGATCCACGAGCGCAATAACTATCCGGCGGAGCTGGAAGCAGAGGTTGCCGCCCTACGTGAGGACGCTCAGCTTAAGCTGGCGGTCGCGGCGCTGAAGCACCGCTTTTTCTCACAGGCCGAAGCCCTGCTGCACGGCGATATTCATAGTGGCTCCATCTTCGTCGCTGAAAATAGCCTTAAAGCCATCGATGCCGAATTTGGCTATTTCGGCCCTATCGGTTTTGACGTCGGCACCGCCATTGGCAACTTGCTGCTTAACTACTGTGGTCTGCCGGGCCATCTCGGCATTCGCGATGCCGCCGCCGCGCGCGAACAGCGGCTCAACGATATTCAGACCTTATGGCACACCTTCAGCGAGCGTTTCCAGGCGCTGGCGGCGGAGAAAACCCGCGATGCGGCGCTGGCCTGCCCCGGTTACGCCTCAGTATTCCTGAAAAAAGTATGGTGCGATGCCATTGGATTCTGTGGTACCGAACTGATACGCCGCAGCGTCGGGCTTTCACACGTCGCCGATATCGATTCGATTCAGGACACGGCCATGCGCCACGAATGTCTGCGCCACGCGATAACGCTCGGCAAAGCGCTGATCGTCATCGCCGAGCGTATCGATAGCGTGGACGAACTTATCGCCCGCGTACGCCAGTACAGTTAATCGCTTGATTATTTATGTTGGGCTTCCAGCGTGGCAAACCACGGGGCAATAAAATCTTCGGTCTGCCCCCAGCCAGGGATTATTTTCCCCAGCGACGCCACGTTGACCGCCCCCGGCTGCGCCGCCAGCAGCGCCTGCGGAATCGCCGCCGCCTTGAAATCGTAGGTAGCCGGGGTACTTTCCCCGGCAATTTTATTGGCGATCAAGCGGACGTTGGTGGCGCCGATGAGTTTCGGGTCGACCGCCACGCTAACCTTCCACGGACTACCGGCTTCCCGCATCAGCTGTAAATCCTGATTGGAAATATCGATGCTGTAGAGTTTGATTTCGCTACGGCCGTTTTCTTTCAGTGCCTTATAGGCTCCCTGGCTAAAGGCATCCCACGTGCCCCAGATGGCGTCAATTTTACCTTTGGGATACTTGGCCAGAATCGCGCCGACTTTGTTGGCGGTGTCGCCCTGCACGTCGGATGACACGGCGCCGATCGACTCCAGCTCTTTAATCCCCGGATTTTGTTTAAGCAGCGTCTGGTAGGCCGCCTGACGGCGCTCCATTGGCGGGAATCCTGCCACCCATAGCTTGATAATGTTGGCCTTGCCGTTGAAGTCTTTTACCAGTTGGCCAAAAGAGAGCTCGGTCAACGAGGCGTCATCCTGCTGGCTAACCGTCACGCCGGGGATAGTTCCCTGCACCGCGGTATCGAATACCGCCACTTTTATCCCGGCATCGACCGCTTTTTTCACCAGTGCGGTCGAGTAGGGATCGCGCCCCTGGGAAAGAATAATACCGTCGTATTTCTGGCTAATAGCCTGATTGACGAAGTCCTGGAATTTCGCGTCATCGCCGTTGCTCAGGAAGGTGCTAACTTTAAAACCGAGTTTTTTACCTTCCTGAATCGCCCCGGCGACAAACTGGGTGGTGTTATCGTCAGAACCGAGATTGCGAATCACCGCGATGCGGATCGGGCCATTATGCTCCGCGATCGCCGCCGGAACCGGCGTTGGGGTCTGCGCCAGCGCTGCCATCGACTGCAGCAGGCCCAGCGCCATGAGAGAAAGTGCTATCTTTTTCATTTTGTTTACCCTGTAAAATGTTAGGTACGGCGCTGAAAATAGGTCAGTGCCAGCGCGCCAGCCAGCACCAGCCCTTTAATAATGTCCATCGCGTAATACGGCACCGAGAGCATCACCAGGCCATTGGAAAGCACGCCGAGGATCACCGCTCCCACCAGCGTCCCCAACGCATTCGGTTTGCCGGAGCCCGCCAGCGAAAAGCCGATCCACGCCGCCGCGACCGCATCCATCAGGTAACCGCCGCCGGCGTTCACCTGGGAAGAGCCAATTCTTGATGCCAGTAAAATGCCGCCCAATCCGGCCAGTAGCGAAGCAATCACGTAGGCCGCTACTTTATAGCGCGTGATCCGCAACCCGGAGAGCCGCGCCGCCTCCGGATTACCACCGATGGCGTACATCCGCCGCCCGTGGGTGGTGAACGACAGCGCCAGCTGCGCGATTAGCGTTACCACCAGCATGATAATGACGATGGTCGGTACCTGCCCCAGCGCGCCAAATGCTGCCGGGATCGTGCCTTCGGCCATTTCGCCGCTCGGCAGCACCATGTTTTCGGTGATCGAGCCGCCGTAGCTGTAGGTCATCGCCACGCCCTGAATCACAAACAGGCTGGCAAGCGTGGCGAGCATGTCAGGAATGCGCAGCACTACGATCAGAAACGCGTTGAATAACCCCACCAGCGTACAGAGCGCGAGGGTGATCAGAATGGCTTCAGTGGTGTTCAGGCCGTGCCAGACAAACAACGAAATCACTAACGCATTCGCCAGCGACGCCGTCGACCCCACCGACAGATCAAAGCCGCCGATGGTGAGCGAAATCGACACCCCAATGGCAATCACCGTCACAATAGCGATGGAGCGCAGAATGTTGATGATGTTAAACGGGTCAAGAAAGTTATCCGAGGCTAAACCAAAGACGCCAACCAGCAGCACCACGGTCAGCAACATGCCCCATTTATAGAGAAAATCGAAAAATCGCTGACGGCCCGATACCGTCGCGTTGACTGCCAGGGCCTTGCTCACGCTGCCGCTCCTCCGGTGGAGTAATAAAGAATCGTCTCTTCCCGCGCCTCGGCGCCGGGAATTTCCGCCACAATGCGCCCATCCCACAGCACGCAGATGCGATCGCACAGGCCTACCAGCTCGGAAAATTCGCCGGAGGCGTAAATCACGCCCCGTCCTTCCCGCGCCAGGCCATCAATCAATTGAAACAGATCGGTTTTCGCTTTCACGTCCACCCCTTTCGTCGGTTCGTCGAAAATCAGCACGTTTGCACTGCCGCGCAGCCATTTGCCGATGGCCACTTTTTGCTGATTACCGCCGGAGAGACGGCGCAGCGTCTGCCCCGGCCCGGTGGCGCGCACGCCGATACGGGCAATAACCTCCTGCGCCCACCGCCACGCCTGCCGATGGCCGAACAGGCTCCAGCGCGAAAAGCTGTTATCGGCGCTGACCGCCAGATTCATGGCGATCGCCTCATCGATGAATATCCCCTCTTTGCGCCGCTCTTCCGGCACCAGCGCCAGGCCCTGGAGGACGGAATCAGCCGGGTCGCGCGGCCGCCACGGCCGGCCGTTAAGTTCGCCGTGGCGCAGGCGGCTTTTACTGGCGCCGAATAAGGCTTTGCAGAGTTCAGTTTTCCCCGCGCCTGCTAAGCCGGCGATACCGAGAATTTCCCCCTTATGCAGGCGTAGCGAGATATCCTGCAACAGCGCCTCGTCATGCAAACCCTCAACCTGCAACAGCACCTCTGCGCCGTGCGGCGGACGCGCAGGCGGGAAAATATCGCTCAGCTCGTGACCGAGCATTTTTTCGACGATCTGCTCGCCGCTGAGCTGCGCCATCGGGCCGCTTTCGATTAAACGGCCATCGCGCAGCACCGTCAGGGTGTCGCAAATCGCTTTGAGTTCATGAATACGGTGCGAAATAAAGACCACGCCGATCCCCTGCTGCTGCAGACGACGAACCACCGTAAATAAGCGTTCGCTTTCGTGCTGATCCAAGGGCGCGGTGGGTTCATCAAGAATCAAAAAACGGCAATGGTGCGACAGTGCGCGAGCCAGCAGAATTTGCTGCTTTTCGGCAAGGGTACAGCTATCGATTGAACGTCGAACATCCAGCGCAATATCAAGCTGCGCCAGCGCGTCGCGCGCCTGCTGACGCACATACGACCAGCGAAAAACCGCACCCGGCTCAGCCAGCCTGTCCAGCATGATATTTTCGGCAATGCTCAACCCCGGAACCAGCGCAACATCCACCTCTTGCTGTACCAGATGAATTCCCAGTTGCTTTGCATCGCGCGGCGAACGAATGCTAACCGGCTGGTTATTGATCACCACTTCGCCTTCGTAATCGGCATGCGTCCCGCACAACACCGCCATCAGCGTCGATTTGCCAGCGCCGTTGGCGCCGGTCAACGCATGCACCGTTCCGCCCTTAAGGGTAAACGCCACCTTGCTCAGCGCCTGAAAACCGGAAAAAGCCAGGCTAATGTTATGCATCTCAAGGCGATTCACGCTCATCACCCTCCCGGGGCAATTAATATTCTGATTTAACGAATTTTTCACAGCCGCCGATGCCTGACAACTGCGTAAAAAGCATAAGATAAAACCAAATAATATTAGCCATCTGGATGTCCAGACATAACATCAGGTTAGCCCAACACCTATAAGAACCGCTTCCCACCGGGGTAGCGCTTTAGCCTGCCGATGACGTTAACCCTGACGTTCTGCGCGCGGCGTTCGAGAAGGTGGAATACTTCAGCCGTTAATCACCCCGACCGTCTATACCTAATGATGATTCTCACCACTCTCGCAACGAGGTCATCATGCAGATCGATTTAACAGGTAAGAAGGCGCTGGTTACCGGCGCCAGCCGTGGGTTGGGTCGCGCTATTGCGCTGTCGCTGGCGCGCGCCGGCGCCGATGTGGTTATTACGTATGAAAAATCGGCCGATAAAGCCCAGGCGGTCGCCGATGAAATAAAGGCCCTGGGTCGGTACGGCGAAGCGGTGCAGGCCGACAGCGCCAGCGCGCAGGCCATTCAGGATGCCGTCACCCATGCGGCCCGGGCCCTCGGCGGACTGGATATTCTGGTCAACAACGCTGGCATCGCCCGCGGCGGTCCACTGGAATCCATGACGCTGGCGGACATTGACGCCCTTATCAACGTCAATATTCGTGGGGTGGTTATCGCCATCCAGGAAGCGCTGGTGCATATGTCCGATGGCGGACGGATCATCAACATCGGCAGCTGTCTGGCCAACCGCGTAGCCATGCCGGGTATCGCGGTTTACGCCATGACCAAGTCCGCCCTCAACTCCCTGACCCGTGGGCTGGCGCGTGATTTAGGCCCTCGCGGGATCACCGTTAACCTTGTCCATCCAGGGCCGACTAACAGCGATATGAACCCGGAGGATGGGGAACAGGCGGAAGCCCAGCGCCAGATGATTGCGGTCGGTCACTACGGCCAGCCGCAAGACATTGCCGCGGCGGTCACCTTCCTGGCCAGCCCGGCCGCCGGACAGATCTCCGGTACGGGGCTCGACGTGGATGGCGGCTTGAACGCCTGATCGCCTATTTTCTGCAAGCCTCTGTCGCCCGGCAGAGGCCTTCCCGCACCGCCTCGACGGGTTACGCTTTGCCTCTTACCTGCGTTTACAGATGGCAGAGATCGACGACGAAACCGACGACGCTCTGGAAGATATTGAAATCGAACACGATTGCTATGATGACGTAATGCTGTCAGGTGAAGTATGCGACGTGATGCATAAAGAAAATCAGCCTCTACTTACCGAAAGAAGGCTAGCAGCACTTCGCCCCGCCCTTACCGCCGTAGCGCGCGTCCTGGCGTTCGCGAAAGAACTCTTCATAGGTCATCGGCGTCCGATCCGGATGGGTCAGCCGCATATGCTCGACGTAGTTATCGTAATCCGGCACGCCGATCATCATCTTCGCCGCCTGGCCTAAATATTTTCCTGCTTTGGAAAGGGTGTCGAACATAATGAGTTTCTCGCTTATTTCTCTCACCCCAGCCCTCTCCCACAGGGAGAGGGAGGAGAAGAAAGGTAGGCCGGGTCAGCGCTAGCGCCTCCCGGCAAACAGGTTAATGCGCGCGCTTCGCCTGCGCCGTTAAGGTCTGCGCATCCGCGGGCATCGCTTCATACGGCGTCTCTTTCGCCGTCGGTTTATCCTCTTTCAGCGCCGCCAGCGCGGTTTTAATCGAGAACAGCGCCAGAACCACCACCACAATCATAAAGAAGATAGTCAGCCCGGCATCGAGACGGTTATTAAACACCAGCTGCGCCAGCTGCGATTCCGTATACTGCGGCGGAATGGTACCGCTGTCGATCATCGCCTGGAATTTATTGGCGATGGCCAGGAAGCCGACTTTGGTATCCGGACTAAACGATTTCTGCCAGCCGGCGGTCAGCGTACAAATCAGCAGCCAGCTTGTCGGCAGCAGCGCCACCCACGCATAGCGCTGGCGTTTCATCTTGAACAGTACCACCGCGCACAGCATTAGCGCCATCCCCGCCAGCATCTGGTTGGCGATACCGAACAGCGGCCACAGGGTATTAATACCGCCCAGCGGGTCAACCACCCCCTGATGCAGGAAGTAGCCCCACGCCAGGACGCACAGCGCGGTCGCCAGCAGGTTAGCCGGAAGCGAGCTGGTTTTTTTCAACCCGGGGCTAATCACGCCCAGCAGATCCTGCAGCATGAATCGCGCCGCGCGGGTGCCGGCATCAACCGCCGTCAGGATAAACAGCGCCTCAAACAGAATGGCGAAGTGGTACCAGAAAGAGACATCCATCAGCCCGCCCAGCGAGCCGTGCAGAATGTAAGCCATCCCCACCGCCAGCGTCGGCGCGCCGCCGGCGCGTGAAATGATCGACTGTTCGCCGACCTCACTGGCTATTTGATTCAGCGTATCCGGGGTAATGCTAAAGCCCCAGCCGCTCACTACCTGCGCCGCCGAGGCCACGACGTCAGTCGTCCCCGCCGGCGCCAGCACCGCCATCGGGCTGTTCATCGCGAAGTAGACGCCCGGATCGATAATACAGGCCGCCACCAGCGCCATAATCGCGACGAAGGATTCCATCAACATGCCGCCGTAGCCGATAAAGCAGGCCTGCCCTTCGTTGGCCAACATTTTCGGCGTGGTACCGGAGGAGATCAGCGCGTGGAAGCCGGAAACCGCGCCGCAGGCGATGGTGATAAACAGGAACGGGAACAGGTTGCCGGTCCATACCGGGCCGGTGCCGTCAACGAACTTCGTCAGCGCCGGCATGGTCAGCGTCGGGCGCATAATCAGGATGCCAATCGCCAGACCAACGATAGTGCCGATTTTCAGGAACGTGGAGAGATAGTCGCGCGGCGCCAGCAGCAGCCAGACCGGCAGTACCGCAGCAACAAAGCCGTAACCCACCAGAATCCACGTCAGCTGTACGCCGGTGTAATCAAACCACGGCGCCCAGGTCGGGCTTTCAGCCACCCAGCCGCCGGAAATGATCGCGAACACCAGCATCACCAGGCCTATCACCGACACCTCGCCGATGCGCCCCGGGCGCAGGTAGCGAATATAGATACCCATAAAAATCGCCAGCGGGATGGTAAAGGCGACGGTGTATGTCCCCCACGGACTGTGGGTCAATGCTTTCACCACGATCATCGCCAGTACCGCGAGGATGATCACCATGATCATAAAACAGGCCACCAGCGCCAGTACGCCAGCGGTCGGCCCCATCTCCTCTTTAACCAGTTCGCCAAGCGAACGGCCATCGCGACGGGTCGAAACAAACAGCACCATAAAGTCCTGCACGGCGCCGGCCAGCACCACGCCGGCGAGGATCCAGATCATCCCCGGCAGGTAGCCCATCTGCGCGGCAAGCACCGGCCCCACCAGCGGCCCTGCGCCGGCAATCGCGGCAAAATGGTGACCGAACAGCACTTTTTTATCGGTCGGTACATAATCGAGGCCGTCATTATGACGCACCGCCGGGGTCATTCGCGTTGGGTCAACGCCGAGGACGGTTTTGGCGATATACAGGCCGTAGAAACGATACGCGATCAGATAAACGCAGACCGCCGCGACGACAATCCACAGCGCGTTTATCTGCTCACCCCGGTTTAAGGCGATATAGCCGAGGGCAAAGGCTCCGATCACGGAGAGCAGTGTCCAGATGAGGTATTTCCCTGAATTATTCATTGTTGTGGTCCACCGGTAGGGTAATCAGGATGTTACAGTTTGTTTCTAGAACACAACGCAGAATTTAACAACTTCGAAACAGCGCGGATGATGCACCGCGGCGGAGATTTATCTCACATTGCTAGCGGGATCACTTAAGACAGGAAAATAAATGAAAGGATTACCGTGAACGTTGCCGTTTTTTTGTCGGGTGGCGGCCTCAAAACCCCCGGTGGCGCTACCGCTTACCGGGGCTACAGCGCTGTGCGATTTGCTAGCCCGGAGAAGGCGCAACGCGCCGCCCCGTGTACCACGAGGTTGCCAACCGATAACAGTCCGTAGCCCGGCTCAGCGCAGCGCAAGCCGGGGAAATAGCGGCTTCTTAGCCTAGCACCGCGGTACCCAGACGACAGGTGCAGCAGCGCCGCCCCCTTTCGTCATACACCACAATTTCCCAGCTCTGACTCTGGCGGCCAAGATGCAGCGGTCGGCATTCGCCTCGTACTTTCCCGCTGGAGACCGGACGATGGTGGCTAGCGTTAAGCTCGGTGCCCACCACGCACTGCCCATCCTCGGTCATCAGCCAACCGGCCATCGAGCCCAGCGTCTCCGCCAGCGCCGCGGAAGCGCCGCCGTGCAGCAGGCCAAACGGCTGATGCGTGCGCGCATCCACCGGCATCTCCGCCTCCAGCAGCCCCTCTTCCAGCCGGGTGTAGACGATGCCAAGATGCGCCACCATGGTGTTTTCGCTGCTGGCGTTCAATGCCGCAAGCGTGAGCTCTCGTTTCCAGGCCATTTACGCCCCCAGCGTCGAGCCGCCATCGACCACAATATCCTGCAGCGTGATATGGCTGGCGTGAGAAGAGGCGAGGAACAAAATGGTATTGGCGATCTCCTGCGGGCGGGCGATTTTACCCAGCGGGATGCCAAGCTTAAACTGCTCGCCAAATCCGCGGATCCGCTGCTGTTCCGCATCGTCATTGACCCACAGGGTACGTTGCATATCGGTATCGGTAGAGCCCGGCGACACCAGGTTGCAGCGTACGCCACTGCCTGCCAGCTCAAGCCCGACGGTTAACGCCAGGCTTTTCAGCGCCGCTTTCGAGGCGCCATAGGCGCTCATACCGATACGCGGCGTATGTGCGGCATCGGAAGCGACGGTGACGATCGCCCCGCCACGCTGACGACGGAACTGCGCCATCGTCTGCTGAAACAGATTAAACGCGCCGCCAACGTTCACCGCGAAGGTTTGCTGCCAGTCCTCCGCGCTCAGTTGATCGGTCGCGCCCATGCGCAGGATCCCGGCTGCATTCACCAGTACATCCAGTCGTTCGATGTCGTTGAGCAAACGCGCGCATACGTCGCGTACCTGGTCGGCATCGGCGACGTCCAGCGTTTCGGTGGCAAACGGGTAGCCTTCGCCGGTAAAGGCAAGGTCGAAACCGGTGACGTTGGCCCCGGCCTCGACGAAAGCCAACGCGGTGGCATAGCCAATACCTTTACCTGCGCCGGTCACCCACACGGTCTGACCGCGAAAATCCAGCGCCGCCATTATTTCACCTCGCGGGAGAGCAGCGCCCACCAGGCGTCGATGGTCGGATTCTTCGCCAGCATTACGAAGTCGATATCGCCGTGCACTTTGCGCCAGCGGGCGGCCAGCGCCATCATGCGCACCGAATCCAGGCCGTAGTCGATCAGGTTTTCATCATCCAGCGGTTCATCGGATTCGTCGAGCAGCGGCAGGATCAGCGCGCGCAGCGCCGCTTTGGAGGCCGGCAGCGGCAGCAGCTCTTCGGTCATTACCACGCGTCCGGAACGGCCGGCGACGTATTTCAGCGCCATCAGGTGTTCTTCGCGGCTGAAATCCGCCAGCGCGTCGGCGACAAAGAACGGTTTGATATCGCGCATAAAAGCATCTGTGGCGGTAGTCATGCAGCCGATATGGGCGTAAACGCCGGTGATGATCAGCTGGTCGCGGCCGGTCTCTTTCAGCATCTCTTCAAGCGGCGAGCGATGAAACGCGCTGTAGCGCCATTTCACCAGCACCGTATCCTGTTCATCCGGCGCCAGCGCGGCAATCACCTGCTGCTGTTCCGGCGAGCGGGTCAACCCCGGCCCCCACATATCATTCAGCAGGGCGCGGTCTTCATCGCTCTGCTCTTTCGGCTGGGCGGTGTAGTACACCGGAATACCGTTTTGTTTGCAGAAGTCGCGCAGGGCGGCGATATTAGCCACCACTTTCTCCATCATCGCGCTGTTTTCGCCCCAGAAGTTGAGGAAATACTCCTGCATATCGTGGATCAGCAGCGCGGCGCGCGACGGCTCAAAGGCCCAGTTAACTTTGTTCGCCGGGATATCTCTGGCTTCCGGCAGCGCGTAAGCCTGTAATTTAGGGATTGCCATTTTCTGTTCTCCTTCAGCCCAGCTTGCCTTCGGCCAGCCACTGACGTAATTGTTTTTTATCGACTTTGCCCACCGGCGTCAGCGGCAGCGCGGCAACGCACTCCACGCGATCCGGCAATTTAAATTCGGCCACGCCCTGCTCGCGCAGAAAGCGACGTACCGCAACGGCGCGCAGCGGCGAGGTCACCACCAGATAAGCGCAGCTCTTCTCGCCGAGCAGATTGTCTTCAATGCTGACCAACGCGGCGTGGATCACCGCCTCATGGCGCAGCAGCAGGTTTTCGATCTCTTCAGCGGCGATCTTCTCGCCGCCGCGGTTGATCTGATCTTTTTCCCGCCCCTGGACGGTGATATAGCCATCTTCATCGATCGAAATCAGATCGCCTGAGCAGTAAAATCCATCGGCATCAAAGGCTTCCGCGTTATGTTGCGGGCTGTTGTAGTAGCCGCGGAAGGTATAAGGACCGCGGGTCATCAGACGGCCCACTTCGCCGCGCGGCAGCGGGTTGCCATCGGCATCCGCTACCCACACTTCGTCGTCCGGGCACATCGGGCAACCCTGGGTGTTGATAATTCGCTGCGGGCTATCGTTGAGGCGGGTGTAGTTAACCAGCCCCTCGGCCATGCCGAACACCTGCTGCAGCTGGCAGCCGATTTCCGCCGGGATACGCGCGGCGAGCGTCGCGGACAGGCGCGCTCCGCCAACCTGCAACAGCTGCAGCGATTGCAGTTGCGCGTTGCCGCCCCATTCATGAATAGCCTGCAGCCACAGGCTGACCGCCGGCGGCACCAGAGAAGCGACGTTTATCTGATGCTTTTCAATCAGCGGGAAACAGAGCGTGGCGCTCGGGTCGGCGGCGAGGATCACCCGGCCGCCGGCAAGAAAGACGCCCAGTGAGCCCGGCGAGCTCATCGCATAGTTGTGCGCCGCTGGCAATGCGTTGAGATAGCGCGTATCGGCGTTAATACCGCAGATCTCGTTGCTGCGGCGGATACTGTAGTCGTAATCGTTGTGGGTACGCGGGATAAGCTTCGGCGTCCCGGTACTGCCGCCGGAGAGCTGGAAAAAAGCCACTTCGTCAGCCGGCGTCGGATTGGCGACAAAGTTATCCGCCGTACGGTTAATTTCCGTTGCCAGATCGCGTTCGCCGCCGTCGTTACGCAGCAGCGCGACGCGCAGCGAAGGATGCTCAGCGATAAAACCATTAAGGAAACTATCGTCAGCAAACAGCGCGTGCTCGCGATCGGCAATCAGCAGCACCGGTTTAATCTGCGCGGCATAGGCGTTGAGTTCGCTGCGCTGGTGGCTAAACAAGGCGTTAACCGGAGCGACGCCGATACGCAGCAGCGCAAAGAAGGTAATGTAAAACTCAGCGACGTTGCCAAGCTGCACCAGCGCGGTTTCTCCGCGCTTGAGTCCCTGATGCTGCAGGGAGGACGCGAGGTTATCCACCAGCTGGTTAAACTGGCGGTAGCTAATCTGCCGCTCGCCGTCGATAATCGCCACGGCGTCATTTTCCGCATGACGGGTAATCAGATTGGTTAACGGCAGATCCTGCCAATAACCTTTTTGACGATAGCGGGCCGCAAACTCTTCCGGCCAACGGGTAAATGCAATCATCCTTGCCTCTTAATTCAAGCCAAATACGTTGAGCATGGTGGTCAGTTTGACGCCGGTTTCACGCCATTCGCCCAGTGGCGAAGAGGCCGGGACGATACCCGCGCCGGCAAACAGGCGCAGCGAGCGTTGATGCAGGCGCGCGCAGCGGATAGTCACCACCCATTCGCCGTTGCCTTCGTCGTCGCACCAGCCGACGATGCCGCCAAACAGCTGGCGATCGAAGGGTTCGAGCTCGGCTATCAGCCGCTTTGCCACCTGATGCGGGAAGCCGCTCAGCGCCGGAGTCGGATGCAGCAGACAGGCCAGCGACATGGCGTTCTCTTCCGCCAGCGCCGTACCTTCGATCGGCGTCGCCAGATGCCAGAGCGTCGGGGTGGTAATCAGCTGCGGCGATTCCGGTAGTGACAGCTGGCTGCTGCGCGGGCCAAGCACGCTCTTCATCGCCTGCGTGACCAGATCATGCTCATGGCGATCTTTGCCCGACGCCAGCAGCTTGTTGCCCGCTTCCCGATCCAGCACATCGTCAGGCTGGCGGCGGGCGGAGCCGGCCAGCGGCAGCGAACTGAAGTGCAGCCCTTCTTTACGCAACAGCAGTTCCGGACTGGCGCCCAGCAGTACCCCGCCGTCTGACAGCGGGACATGGAAGTTAAAGCTCGCCGGGTTCTGGGCGATCAGCCGTTCCAGCAGCGCGCCGCTATCGACCCGGTCGCGGGTAGTGATATCAATCAGCCTGGAGAGCACCACTTTGTCGACTTCGGGAGTCGCCGTCAGCGCGGCGGCGCGTTCTACCATCGCCAGAAACGCGTCCTGCTCCGGGATCTCCTGACGATCGACAACATCCATCGCCTTGAGCGGCGCCGCGTAACGCGCGGACTGTTGTTTGTCGGTACGGGAGAAAGATTCCCAGCGTTCGGGGATATAGAGTTCGGAAGGCTGATTGGTGTCGAACGGGATCGCCCCGACCATGACCGGCTTGCGGATCCCCGCCGCGCGGGCTTCGGCAAATGCGGCCGCCATTTTCTGCTGAAACTCGCCGTTCAGCGAATCCCCACCGACTGCAGGTTGGGAAAAACGGCTAAAACAGCCGGTGGTACTGAAGCTGCGGTACGGCGACATAAAGAAGAAGCTTTGCGGCGACAGGGTCTGCGTTTTTTCCTGTACATCCTCAGCCAGTGACGTTTCCATATCATCCTCCAAAAACGATAAAGATATTAAGAATAATTATCATTTATATTTTTGTTGGCTAACCTAAAAGGTATTGCTCTCCTTGTCAACCGCACAAACAGCAGGTTATGCGACTTAAACTTGCATCCGGGTTACACAAAGTTGAAAATGAGACGTATTTACTACAACTGACTCAGGATGCGAATTCGTGAATTTTGCCACTTTTTGCCGTCGTACTTTACTCGCCTGCGGGCTGTGCCTTTTAGGAATTACCTCAGCGCTGGCGGCGGACTGGCCGCGTCAGATCACCGACAGTCGCGGTACCCATACGCTGGAAAGCCAGCCGCTGCGCATAGTCTCGACCAGCGTCACCCTCACCGGTTCGTTGCTGGCTATTGATGCGCCGGTGGTCGCCAGCGGCGCGACCACGCCGAATAACCGCGTGGCCGATGCGCAGGGCTTTCTGCGCCAGTGGGGCGATATCGCTAAAAAGCGCAAACTAGCGCGACTGTATATTGGCGAACCCAGCGCCGAAGCGGTAGCGGCGCAGATGCCGGATCTGATCCTGATTAGCGCCACCGGCGGCGATTCCGCGCTGGCGCTGTACGACCAGCTTTCGACTATCGCGCCGACCCTTATCATCAACTACGACGATAAAAGCTGGCAGACGCTTCTAACCCAATTGGGACATATTACCGGTCATGAAAAGCAGGCGGACGCGCGCATTGCCGAGTTCAATAAACAGCTCGTTTCGTTAAAAGAGAAACTGAAGTTGCCGCCGCAGCCGGTCACCGCGCTGGTTTATACCGCCGCGGCGCATAGCGCCAATATCTGGACGCCGGAATCAGCGCAGGGTCAGATGCTGGAACAGTTAGGCTTTAAGCTGGCGACACTGCCGGGTGGTCTGCACGCCAGCCAGAGCCAGGGTAAGCGTCACGATATCGTGCAGTTGGGCGGCGAAAACCTGGCCGCCGGAATTAACGGCGAAAGCCTGTTCCTGTTCGCCGGCGACGAGAAAGACGCCGGGGCAATTTACGCCAATCCGCTACTGGCGCATTTGCCAGCCGTTGCCACAAAGCGCGTTTATCCGCTGGGGACGGAAACCTTCCGTCTTGACTATTACAGCGCCATGCTGGTGCTACAACGTTTATCGGCGCTCTTTGCCTGATTCTCTTCCCGGCCCTTGGGCCGGGATCTCATTTCACATCATCAACTACATCATCCTTTTGTTATAAAAGATTTTTTTATTACCTTCCCCACTTGAGACCTCATCGGCGCCTCACGCGAATCATCATCGTTTGAGGTGTTGTTTTGTGATTAGCCATCGCCGCCGCGTTCCTCGAATATCTGCCCCACACCACTTGAGGTGGACATTCAACTCATAAGGAAATTACCGTGACGACAAGCAAATTGATCAAGGGCGATACCCTGACCGAAACCAGTAACGCTGCAGATGGTTTTAACCCGGCAACGGAAGTCAGCAACTATAGCTATACTTCAGACCGCGTCGCCAAGCCGGTTTATAACAAATACAAAAGTTCAACCACTAAACCAAAGGTATTCGGTTACTACACCGACTGGTCTCAATACGATGGCCGCCTGCAGGGCAGCGATGCGAAAGATAACCGCGGTCGCGGCTATGACCTGACTAACGTCTCCCCTACCGCTTACGATAAAATCATCGTTGGCTTCGTCGGCGTAACCGGTTTCCATAAAGTAGACGGCCTGTGGCGAGACGTGGTGGCCGAAGGGGCTGAGCAGTGCGGCAAAGTGCAGTACGAACCGACCTTCCTTGACCCGTGGGGCGACTTCCAGTCCTACGTTAACGTCGGCCACAGCGTCAGCGGCTGGGATGTCGATCCGAAAACCGTCACCCAAACCAATACCAAAGGCCTGCTCGGCGGCCTGCGTGACCTGCAGGCGAAAGCCAAGCAGCAGGGGCACAACCTGGTGCTGTCGATGAGCATCGGCGGCTGGAGTATGAGTAACGGTTTCCATGAAACCGCGGCATCTGATTCCTCGCGTAAAGTCTTCGCCAAAGGCGTGGTGAAACTGTTCAAACAGTTCCCGATGTTCAGCGAAGTGGATATCGACTGGGAATACCCGAACGCCGAAGGCGCCGGTAACCCATACGGCCCGGAAGATGGCGATAATTACGCCCTGCTGATTGGTGAACTGCGTAAACAGCTCGATTCCGCCGGCCTGAGCGATGTCAAAATCTCCATTGCCAGCTCCGCGGTAGTAAAAACGTTTGGTTATTCCAACGTCAAAGCGCTGATGAATGCCGGTCTGTACGGCATCAACGTCATGACCTATGACTTCTTCGGCACCCCGTGGGCGGAAAGCATCACCCACCACACCAACCTGAAAGCCATTGAGCAAGGCGACTGGGCGATTAACACCATTGTTGAACACCTGCTGGCGGAAGGTTTCCCGGCTGAGCGCATCAACATCGGTTACGCCGGCTATACCCGTAACGGCCGCAATGCCGAGCTGGAATCGCTGTCGCCGCTGAAAGGCACCTATAACCCGGGTAACGGCACCACTGTCGGTACATTTGAATCCGGCACCAACGAATGGTATGACGTGATTTATAACTACCTGGACCTGGAAAACCAGAAAGGCCGTAACGGCTTCAACGTCTACACCGACCAGGTAGCTGATGCTGACTTCCTCTACAACCCGGAATCCAAACTCTTCATGTCGCTGGATACCCCGCGCACCGTCAAAGCCAAAGGCGAATACGCTGCCAGCCTGGGGCTGGGCGGTCTGTTTACCTGGACTATTGACCATGATAACGGCGTGCTGGTTAACGCCGCCCGTGAAGGTCTGGGGTATGAAATCGCTTCTGAAGTTATCGATATGGACCCGTTCTATTTCGAAGGCATCAACGTTGTGCCTGCTGATGAACAGGATGACGATAAGTCAGAAGATGAGCCAACCGAACCGACGGTAAACCATGCTCCGGAAGCGGCGATTGAAATGATGGTCGTAGGCGGCTCCCGCGTTCGCCTGTCCGGTGAAAAATCATCTGATGAAGATAGCGACGAGCTGAGCTACAGCTGGGGCGTGCCGGCAGCGATTGATGTCGCTGATAAAACCGCCGCGGTCATTGAGTTCGACGTACCGGAAGTCACCGCGGACACTGAATTTACTTTCACGCTGTTCGTTCGCGATACCTGGGGTGAACCGTCAACCCAGCAGCGCTTTATCCTCTCCGTGGTCGTGGCTTCCCAGAATGGCCAGAGCGATGACAAGCCAGCCGATGAGCCGGCTGATGAACCGACTGACGACGAAAAAGATGCCGATGACGTGCCGGCAAAGGATGATGACGTTGTTCCTTCGGACGATGCCGCCGCGCCTTACCCGCAGTGGAATGCCAATACCGTTTATGGCGGTAACTGGGGTACCTTTGAAACCGTGAGCTGGAAAGGCCATAACTACCAGGTGAAATGGTGGTCTCAGGGCAACCAGCCGGACCTGAACTGCGGCCAGTTCGACGTCTGGAAAGATCTCGGCGCGTACTAAGTGTTATAAGTGAAGCCAGGCCCCGGAGTAATCCGGGGCCTTTTTGCTATTGTTGCATTTAACTTTCGCTGATCATCTCCGGACGCTGAAAACGACGTAGCTCGCGCAATAAGCCAACCAGTAATATTCCCACAATCACCAGCGCCCAGCCGCTGGCGCTGGCCGAAGCCACCGGGGTCATTACCGCCCCTAATCCCCCCAGCAGCGCCGCGCCAATAGCATCGCCGGTCACGTTCTGCGCGGTCCACAGGCCATTAATGCGCCCCAGCATATTTTCCGGCGTTTGCGTCTGAATCAGCGTGTACTGCAGCAGCGAACTTATCGCGCTCAGCCAACCAAACAGCGCCAGACAGAGCGCGCCCAGCGCCCAGAACGGCATCACGCTGAATAGCGCAATCGCCACAAACGACCCCACCGTTGTCGTCAACATCAACGCCCCCGGCCTGGCGGTATGCGCCAGTTGTCCGCTGGTTAACGCTCCCAGCGCCGCGCCAAGCGGAATGGCGGCGTACAACAGGCCAATCTGCGAATTTGACATCTGCCAGCCCTCCGCCAGCGCCGGATAAAGCACCCGCACCGCGCTGGCCATCGTCAACAGGCCACCGAGCAGCGCAATACCGCCAATAAGCGGGCTATTAAAGAGAAATTTAAGCCCCGCCAGCAGAGATTTCAGCGGATGCTCGCGCGGCTGCGGCGGCGGAGGCAGCAGCGGCAGACGCAGCAGCGTCAGGGTGGTAATGAACGTCCCCGCCGCCGCCAGGCCGTAGTTCCAGGCCACGCCACCGGTCGCCAGCAGCAACCCGCCGATCATCGGCGATATCACCGAACCGAGACGCACGGTCAACATGGTGATCGCCCCGGCTTGCATCAGGTTTTCGCGGCCCACCAACGCCGGCGTCGCCGCCAGCAGCGCGGTCACCCCTAAGGAGGCGAAGAAGCCATCCCAAATCCCCAGCAGGTAAATGGCCGCCAGCGAGGGTTCCGGCAGCATGGCGTTCAGGCACAGGCCGACGAAGCCCACGCCGCAGGTGCCACGCGCCAGCAGGATCAGGTGTTTGCGCTCATAACGGTCGGCCAGCACGCCGCCAACCATCAGCCCAACGAACATCGAACAACCGGTCAGCATTACCGACAGTCCGACCTGCCAGGTCGAGTGGGTCATTGTCTGGATTTGAACCGGGATCGCCACGCCGAGCAGGCCAAGCGACAGGATCGAGATAAAGCGAGCGATAAAGACGGCGCGGAACGCCGGATGGGTGCGCAGGAGGCTGACATCAAGCAGCCGGGAAGGTCGATTCATGCAAGGGCCTTGTCGTTATTTTTCATACCATTTTTATGGTTTCTCATGGTAACATACCTGAATAAAATCGATAACGATAATTACTATCATTATCATATCAGGGATTTGAACTATGTCGTCTTCTACGACCACGGTGCGCGCCGTCGCCGTGCCGGGTCTCTTGTTACTTTTGGCTCTTGCGATTGCGCTCAGCCTGCTTATCGGCGCCAAACCGTTGCCGCCTTCTGTGATTGTCGATGCCTTTTCCGGCAGTTGTCAGAGCGCCGACTGCACCATCGTACTGGATGCCCGCCTGCCGCGTACGCTGGCCGGATTGCTGGCCGGCTGCGCGCTTGGTCTCGCCGGCGCGCTAATGCAAACCCTCACCCGTAACCCGTTGGCCGACCCGGGCCTGCTCGGCGTCAACTCCGGCGCCAGCTTCGCCATCGTGCTCGGCGCGGCGCTGTTCGGCATAACATCGCCGCAGGAGCAGTTGCTGATGGCCTTCTGCGGCGCCTTCGCCGCGTCGCTACTGGTCGCGTTTACCGGCAGCCAGGGCGGCGGCCAGCTTAGCCCGGTGCGCCTGACCCTCGCGGGCGTGGCGCTGGCGGCGGTACTGGAAGGTTTATCTAACGGCATCGCCCTGCTCAACCCGGACGTGTATGACCAGCTGCGCTTCTGGCAGGCCGGCTCGCTGGATATTCGCACCCTGCAAACGCTGAAAATCGTCCTGCTACCGGTGCTGATTGCCGCCGTGGTAACCCTGCTTCTTAGCCGGGCGCTGAACAGCCTGAGCCTCGGCGCCGACACCGCCACCGCGCTCGGTAGCCGGGTCGCGCGTACCCAATTGATCGGCCTGCTGGCGATCACCGTCCTGTGCGGCAGCGCGACGGCGCTGGTCGGCCCTATCGCCTTTATCGGCCTGATGATGCCGCATATGGCGCGCTGGCTGGTGGGGGCGGATCACCGCTGGTCATTGCCGGTTACGCTGCTCGCCACCCCTGCCCTGTTGCTGTTTGCCGACGTGATTGGCCGCCTGTTGGTGCCTGGTGAACTGCGCGTTTCGGTGGTCAGCGCCTTTATCGGCGCGCCGGTGCTGATCTGGCTGGTTCGCCGTCAGCCGCGAGGAGGTGCGCTGTGATAGCTCCCTCCCGCCGCCTGATTTTCTGCTGCCTGCTGCTGATTTCCGCCAGTTTGCTGGTGTCCCTGTTCGGTCTGGGTAATGGCCTGGTGCCGCTCAGCACTGAACAGGTGGTTTCCGCGCTACTCGGTGACGCGCCGCGCAACGTCAGCATGGTGGTCACCGAATGGCGACTGCCGCGCGTGCTGATGGCGCTGCTGATCGGCGCCGGGCTTGGCGTCAGCGGCGCCATTTTTCAGTCATTGATGCGTAATCCGCTGGGTAGCCCGGACGTAATGGGTTTCAACACCGGCGCCTGGAGCGGCGTGCTGGTAGCGATGGTGATGTTCGGCCAGAACCTAACCGCCATCGCGCTGGCGGCGATGCTCGGCGGCGTGCTGACCTCGCTGGTGGTGTGGCTACTGGCGTGGCGCAACGGCATAGAAACCTTCCGCCTGATCATTATCGGCATCGGCGTGCGCGCCATGCTGGTGGCATTCAATACCTGGCTGCTGCTGCGCGCGTCGCTTGAGACCGCCCTTTCCGCCGGATTGTGGAATGCCGGTTCGCTCAACGGCCTGACGTGGGGCAAAACCTGGCCTTCGGCGCCGCTTATCCTGTTGATGTTGGCGTGCAGCGCCCTACTGGCGCGGCGGATGCGGCTGCTGGAGATGGGCGACGATACCGCCTGCGCGCTGGGGGTTCGAGTCGAACGTTCGCGCCTGCTGCTGATGCTGGTAGCGGTGTTGCTGACCGCTTCCGCCACCGCGCTGGCCGGGCCTATTTCTTTCGTCGCGCTGGTCGCGCCGCATATCGCCCGGCGGATAAGCGGCACCGCGCGCTGGGGGTTAACCCAGTCGGCGCTGTGCGGCGCGCTGCTGCTGGCGCTGGCCGATTACTGCGCTCAGCGCCTGTTCATGCCTTATCAGTTACCGGTCGGGGTGGTCACCGTCAGCCTTGGCGGTATCTACCTCATCGCGTTATTAATTCAGGAGTCCCGCAAAAAATGACCGCTGTCACCTCCCGTTTGCGCGGCGACCAGTTGACCCTGGCCTACGGTAAAAAGACCATCGCCGAATCGCTGAACGTCACAATTCCTGACGGCCATTTTACGGCGATTATCGGCCCCAACGGCTGCGGTAAATCGACCCTGCTGCGCACCCTCAGCCGCCTGATGACTCCGTCCAGCGGACACGTTTATCTCGACGGCGAACAGATCCAACGCTACGCCAGCAAAGAGGTGGCGAAGCGGATCGGTCTGCTGGCGCAGAATGCCACCACGCCCGGCGATATCACCGTACAGGAGCTGGTGGCGCGCGGGCGCTATCCGCACCAGCCGATGTTTACCCGTTGGCGTAAAGAGGACGAAGCAGCGGTAAATAACGCGATGCGGGCGACGGGTATTGTCGACCTCGCGCTGCAGAGCGTGGATACCCTCTCCGGCGGCCAGCGCCAGCGGGCGTGGATTGCGATGGTACTGGCGCAGGAGACGGCGATTATGCTGCTTGATGAGCCGACGACCTGGCTTGATATCAGCCATCAGATCGACCTGCTGGAGCTGTTAAGCGAGCTGAATCGCGAGAAGGGATATACGCTGGCGGCGGTACTGCACGATCTCAATCAGGCCTGTCGCTACGCCACCCATCTGATCGCCCTGCGCGACGGTAAGATCGTCGCCGAAGGCGCGCCGAAAGAGATCGTCACGGCGGATCTGATTGAGCGTATCTACGGCCTGCGCTGCACGATCATCGAGGATCCGGTGGCGCATACGCCGCTGGTGGTGCCGCTGGGACGCCGATAATCTTTTCTTTACCATCGCATCCCCGGCTTGCGCTGCGCTGAGCCGGGCTACCAAAAACGGGTAGCCCGGCTCTACCGTTACCCCAGAATCTCCCGCACTACCGGGCCTATCGCTTCAAAGGCCTGCGGCGAGATAATCTCGACGTGGGCGCAGTTCTGGCTGAACACCTCCAGCTCGCCAACCCACGGCCCCCATGCGACCTGCGGATCCATCCCTTTCTGGCGCGTTTTCTCCGCCACAAATAGCGTTGCCTTACCGTCAAACTTCGCGCTGTGCGCGGTCGTCAACAGGCGCACCGCATCGGCGTAGTTACCTTCAATCGCGCTGAACAGCTCGCCGGAAGCCTGCCCCTGCTGTGCGGCGAGAAACGCTTCGCGCTCGCGGGCGATTTCCGCCAGCACTTCGGGATCCAAGCCGTTCGCCTCTTTCTCCGCCCAGTTTTGCGTCTCCGGCGGCCAGGTATCGAGCAGGCCAAGGAACGCCACCTCTTCGCCGCGCTGGCGTAAACGGGCGGCAATCCCCTGCGCCAGCGTTCCACCGAGCGAATAGCCAAACAGATAGTAAGGCCCATGCGGCTGCTGCGCTAAAAGCGTGCGCAGATGATGCTCGCAGACCTCGTCGAGGTTGGCGGCGGAGGCCATTGGCCCCGTCGGACGCGGCGACTGAATTCCGGTAATCGACCAGCGCGGGCTAAGATAACGCGCCAGCACGCTGAACTGCCAGGCAAAACCGGAAGCCGGATGGAAGCAGAACAGCGTCGGACCATCGCTCTCGCGCAGCGGCAACAGCGCATCAAAGCCAAGACGCTGCGCCTGCTCGTCGCTCAGGTCGGAAGCCAGCAATGCGCTCAGCTTGCCGACCGTCGAAGCGACCATCACCTGCCCCGGCGTCACCTGCCGCGCCAGCTCGCGGCTAAGCTGCGCCGCCAGCCGCATCGCCAGCAGCGAATGGCCGCCGAGGGCGAAGAAATCGGCGTCGATATCATTTACCTCGCAGCCCAGCAGTTGGCTGAACGCCGCGGCAACGGTCATTTCGGTAGCTGATTGCGGCGGGCGACCGCTGCGCTCGCTGCTTAAGGAGGGGAGCGGTAGCGCTTTACGGTCCAGCTTACCGTTGGCGCTGAGCGGGAAGGATTCCAGTTGGATCAGCACCACCGGCACCATGTGCGGCGGCAGCTGTTCGCTAAGACGCGCCTTCAGCGCCGCCACGTCCAACGGCTGGCCGGACTCGCTCACCAGATAACCGACGAGCTGACGGGCATCGCCACCGGTGGCCGCGGCCTGATTGAAGACGCAGGCGTGGCACACCGCCTGCGCGACGTCCGGCAGCGCCGCCATCACCCGGTCGATCTCGCCAAGCTCAATGCGCTGGCCGCGAATTTTCAACTGATCGTCGCTGCGGCCAAGATACTCTACCGCCCCGTTATCCAGCCAGCGCGCCACATCGCCGGTGCGGTACATGCGCTCGCCGGGGGCAAACGGGTCGGCAATAAAGCGGCTGGCGGTGAGATCCGGGCGCCCCAGATAGCCCTGTGCCAGCTGAATGCCCGTTAAGTACAAATCACCCGCCACGCCCGGCGGCACCGGGCGCATGGCGGCATCAAGAATACGTAATCCAGTGTTCCATACCGGCCAACCGATGGGCACGCTGTTGCCGGTGACCGCCGCCAGCTCTGGCCCACAGGCGGGATACCAGCTGACATCCACCGCCGCTTCCGTCGGTCCGTACAGGTTATGCAGCGGCGCGCCGGTTAAGCGTTCCCATTCGCGACACAGTTCCGTCGGCAGCGCTTCGCCGCTGCAGAAAACGCGTTTTAGCGTCCGGCAGGACGACACATTATCGCTATCCAGCGAGGCGACAAACGCCGCCAGCATCGACGGAACAAAGTGGGTGGTGGTCACGCCGTACTGCGCGAAGAACCGCTGCATCGCCTGCGGATCGCGATGCGCCTCCGGCGCCGCCATCACCAACTGCGCGCCGGTCATAAACGGCCACCAGAACTCCCATACCGAGACATCAAAGCTGCACGGCGTCTTCTGCGCAACCACATCTTCGGCGGTTAACGGATAGTGATTTTGCATCCACAGCAGGCGGTTCACGATGGCGGTCTGGCCGACCATCACCCCTTTCGGCCGCCCGGTGGAGCCGGAGGTGAAGATGATATAGGCGGTATGTTCCGGTTTTGACAGCGCCAGCGGCGTATCATCTTCAGCGGCCAGCGGCTGCTGATAACACAAGCTGCTCAGCCCAGGAATATCGCTAAAACGGGCCAGTTGATCGTCAGAGGTAATCAGCAGCGATGGCTGCGCATCCTCCAGCATCATCCGCAGACGGTCATCCGGGTAGCCGGTATCCAGCGGCAGCCAGGCGGCGCCGGCTTCGACGATACCGTGCAGCGCCAGCGTCAGGAAGACCGAACGCGGTAAGGCAACCGCCACGCTATCTCCCGGCTTCACGCCGCGTTGCCGCAGCAGGTTGGCCAGCGCCACCACCTGCTGGCGCATTTCGCGGTAGCTAAAGCGCCAGTTGGCATCCGCCAGCGCCGGGGCATCCGGCGTTTTCCGCGCCTGTTCCGCCACCAGCGCGCTGAGGGTGGTGGTCGGCAGCGGCATCGCGGTATTGTTGATCAATGCCAGCTGCGCGCCTTCTTCCGCCGACAGCATCTCCGCTTCGCCGCAGCGCAGCGCCGGATTGGCGGCAAACTGCGCCAGTAACGATGTCAGACGCGATACGTGGCGGTTCAGCGTCGCCTCATCGTAGCGTGCTTTGTTGGCGAGGATCTCCAGCGACAGGCCGCCGCGTTCGTCCGGGAACAGTGCCAGCTCGAGGTCATTCACCGGGCCGGTGGCGAGGGTATGCGTCTGCGCCTGCACGCCGTCGATATCCAACTGGTAATCAAAGACTTTGATGTTCAGCACCGGACCGAACAGCGGTTCGTCGCCCGCCGCTTTGCCGCTATCGCGGACAATTTGCTCAGCATCGTAGCGCTGATGGCGGCGCATTTTTTTCAGCTGCCCGGAGAGTCGCGTCGCCAGCTGCGCCAGCGTCTCCTGCGCGTCGATATTCACCGCCAGCGGCAGTACGTTGAGTACCGGGCCGGTAGCGGTCAGCGCCGCCGATCCCATGCGGCGCATAAAGATAAAGCCCGCCGCGTAATCCATGCGGCCGCACAACCGTCCCAGCCATAACGCCGTCAGCGCCAGCGCCAGATCGGCACGCTGGCACTGCGGCGCGCTGGCGGCGAGCTGGCTGAAGACAGCCGGATCGGCCTCCAGTTTCAGGCGCCAGATATCACTGCTGGTCGCCCGCCCGGCCAGCGGCGCGTCAGATAGCGAAGCCGGAGACGGCAACGCCTGACGCTGCGCCTGCCAGAAGGCTTTATCGCGCTGCCACGCCTCGCTGCCGTAGTAGCGCTGATACTCTTCCACCACCTCGGCGAACGGGGTAAACGGTGAATCCGGCGTCTCTTCCCCGCGTTGCCAGGCGCGATAAATCGCGGCGATCTGGCGGGTAATGGCCGGGAAGCTAAAGCCATCAACCAGCAAATGGTGATAGCGCTGATACCAGTACCAGCAATCGTCGCCAACGCGCATGAGCTGATGGCAGACCAGCGGATTACCGCTATCGACACGCAGATTCTGCCCGAGATCGCTTTGCATCAGGGCCAGCGCGGCCATGTGCGGATCGGCCTGCTGGCGCAGGTCGACGTTTTGCGGCTCGGCAAACTCGCGCGCGTCATCAACCCACTGCCACGCTTCGCCGTTATCTTCGCAAAAGCGCATGCTCAGGGTATCGGCCTGCTTAAGCCCGGCGACGATCGCCTTACTCAGCAGCGCCGGATCGAGATTGCCGCGCAGTTCAACATAGTGGGCAACGCTCCAGGCGCCGGGTAGCGTAGAGAGGCGTTCAGCCATCCAAATCCCTGGCTGCGCCGCAACCAGCGGTAAACGTGTACTCATCGAAAGCTCCTCAGGAGGCGTAGTGCGCTGGAATAAGGGTTGACCAGTTGGCGGCAAGCCAGGCGTTACAGGCCTCTAATGACTGCGGCGGACACTCCACCGTCCAGCCTGTCGGCAGCGCGCAGTGATGCGGCCACAGGCTAAATTGCCCCTGTGCGTTGCGCAGAATGTAAAACTGCCCTTGGGGATTATCGAAGGGGTTGCTGAATTGCATCTCTCACTCCTCGTTAAGCGCGTGTTGTTGCCCGCGGCGCAAAGACTGCCACAGCTGGATAAGCCCGGACGTCAGCCCGCCGCGCCAGCATAGCGCGTCATGCCCGCCGTCAACCTGGCGCCAGAAAATGGACGGCGTGGTCTGCCGCAGCTGCGCGAAAAGCGCCTGGTTGGCGCGAAAAATAATCGGTTCGCGCACGCCGGCTTCCAGCCAGATACGCAGCCCCTGCGGCCGAAGTTCGCCGCGCTGCAGTTGTTCAAGTATCACCCCCGGCTGGCTACCGCCGCGCTGCGGCCACCAGTACGACCCCGACTGGCTCAGGACGCAGCCAAAACGCTGCGGCCAGTGGAGCGCGGCATACATCGCCGCCAGACCGCCAAAGCTCTGCCCCGCCACCACCGTCCGGTCGGCGCGATCGCTGAATGGCGCCACGGCGTGCACCTGCGGCAGCAGTTCTTCCTGTACCGCCAGCCAGAAATCACGGTTGCAGGGCAGCTCGACGCTGCGGTGTTGATTGTCGATAACGTCGATCAGCACATAGACCGCCGGCGGTAGGCGGCCTTCCCGCGTCAGCCCCGCCAACGGCGCAAAAATCGGCATGCTTTCGGCCCAGAACTGGCCGTCAAGCAGGACCGCCAGCGGGCGATCCGTCCCACTGCCGGTGGTGTAAATCCACACTCGTCGCTGGTTACCTAATCGCTGGCTGCGCCATTCAATACAGCGCGGCGCAGGCGAAACCGGCTCGCGATAATGCCAACCCGGCTGTTCCGGCGCCTGCGGCAGTTCCAGCGCCGAGACCGCGTGGCCGCGTCCCCCCTTCCAGCTTTGCGGATTGCGGGGATCGGCAATCGCCCGTGGCAGCAGTTTGCGCCAGCCTTCGCGCAGCAGCGCGCGGTCCGGCGCTTCACCGTTAAAAAGCTGCGGGGAAAAATCGTCGTCGCGTTCGGAGGGAATAAAACAGTAGCTGCCGCGCCAGCTGGCGGGGAGCGTGGTTTGCCAGCGCCAGGCATCGGTACCGGGGATGCGCTGCAGGGTTTGCGGCGCCGCGTTGTGGTGATGATCGGTGACGCCGGTAATGTAAATCCACACCCGCCGAATCGGCGACGTGGTTTCGCTGCCGGCCGGATCGCGCCACCAGAAGGTCACCCGATATGCGTCGCCCAGCGCCTCAGTCTGCGGGCCGGCGATCCCCCGCCACCAGTCGTCACTTCCCGTTATTTGCATTCCGTCAGTAACCCTATGTTTACCGTGATTTTTATCAACAAAGGTAATATTTATTGATAATATTATTGATAACTATTTGCATTTGCAATAGCGTATTAACGCGCCTATGGGTAGCGCGTCTTCTCATTACATTAAATCAAGGTCAGAGAGGGTCTTTTCTGAGCGTTTGGCTCGGTCGGCTACGGAAAGCGTTCACCTTCTACTGGCTACATTTATGCCGTCTCCCCTCCCGGTGGGAAGGGGCTTCTGGGGAAAGCGGCAAAGAAAAGCGGAACTGACTTACAATGAATAACAGGATTAAGTCCCTGGCCTTAATGGTCAATCTGGGTATCTACGGGGTGGCATTCCCGCTGTGCGCGGCAGAAGAAACCACCGACAGTAAACAAGCCGCCGGTGAAGAAACGATGGTCGTGACCGCCGAGGTGCAAAACCTGCAGGCGCCGGGCGTTTCGACCATTACCGCCGATGAAATTCGCAAACGTCCGCCGGCGCGCGACGTTTCTGAAATCATCCGTACCATGCCGGGCGTCAACCTGACCGGCAACTCCACCAGCGGCCAGCGCGGCAACAATCGCCAGATTGATATTCGCGGTATGGGCCCGGAAAACACCTTAATCCTGATTGACGGTAAGCCCGTGACCAGCCGTAACTCCATTCGTCTCGGCTGGCGCGGCGAGCGCGACACCCGCGGCGATACCAGCTGGGTACCGCCGGAAATGATCGAACGTATTGACGTTATCCGCGGCCCGGCGGCGGCGCGCTACGGCAACGGCGCGGCAGGCGGCGTGGTCAATATCATTACTAAAAAATTCGACAACCAGTGGCATGGTTCGTGGAACGCCTACATGAACATGCCGGAGCATAAAGACGAAGGCGCGACCAAGCGTACCGACTTTAGCCTCAGCGGCCCGCTGGGCGGCGATTTCAGCTTCCGCATGTACGGCAACCTCGATAAAACCCAGGCTGACGCCTGGGATATCAACCAGGGCCACCAGTCTGAACGCACCGGCATTTACGCCGATACCCTACCCGCCGGGCGTGAAGGGGTAGAAAACAAAAACATCAACGGCGTGGTGCGCTGGGATTTCGCGCCGATGCAGTCGCTGGAGTTTGAAGCCGGCTATAGCCGCCAGGGCAACCTCTACGCCGGTGATACGCAAAACACCAACAGCAACGATCTGGTGAAAGAGAACTACGGTAAAGAGACCAACCGTCTCTATCGCAATACTTACTCCGTGACCTGGAACGGCGGCTGGGATAACGGCGTGACCACCAGCAACTGGGCGCAGTACGAACACACCCGCAACTCGCGTAAAGGCGAAGGTCTGGCGGGCGGCACCGAGGGGATCTTCAGCAGCAACCAGTTTACCGATATCGACCTGTCGGACGTGATGCTGCACAGCGAAGTCAATATTCCGTTCGACCTGTGGGTTAACCAGAACCTGACGCTGGGTACCGAATGGAACCAGCAGCGCATGAAGGACAACGCCTCCAATACTCAGGCTCTGTCTGGCGGCGAAATTCCGGGCTACGACAGCACCGGCCGCAGCCCGTATTCGAAAGCGGAAATCTTCTCCCTGTTCGCCGAGAACAACATGGAAGTGACCGATACCACCATGCTGACGCCGGCGCTGCGTTTCGATCACCACAGTATTGTCGGTAATAACTGGAGCCCGTCGTTGAACCTGTCGCAGGGTCTGGGCGACGACTTTACCCTGAAAATGGGTATCGCCCGCGCCTATAAAGCGCCGAGCCTGTATCAGACCAACCCCAACTATATTCTCTACAGTAAAGGTCAGGGCTGCTACGCCAGTAAAGAAGGCTGCTATCTGCAAGGGAATGACGACTTAAAAGCCGAGACCAGCATCAACAAAGAGATTGGCCTCGAGTTCAAACGCGACGGCTGGCTGGCGGGCGTCACCTGGTTCCGTAACGACTACCGCAACAAGATTGAAGCGGGATATGCCCCAGTTTATCGCAATACTAAAGGGACCGACCTGTACCAATGGGAAAACGTGCCGAAAGCGGTTGTTGAAGGGCTGGAAGGCACGTTGAACGTGCCGGTCAGCGAGACGGTGAACTGGACCAACAACATCACCTACATGCTGCAGAGTAAGAACAAAGAGACCGGCGATCGCCTGTCGATTATTCCGGAATACACGCTCAACTCGACGCTGAGCTGGCAGGTTTATCAGGACGTTTCCGTGCAATCGACCTTCACCTGGTACGGCAAGCAGGAACCGAAGAAGTACAACTACAAAGGCCAGCCGGTTACCGGCAGCGAGAAGAACGAGGTCAGCCCGTATAGCATTCTCGGCCTGAGCGCGACCTGGGACGTGACCAAAAACGTCAGCCTGACCGGCGGCGTGGATAACGTCTTCGACAAGCGCCACTGGCGCGCGGGTAACGCCCAGACCACCGGCGGCGACAAAGGGAGTATGTACGGCGCTGGCGCGGAGACCTATAACGAATCCGGCCGTACCTGGTATATGAGCGTCAACACCCACTTCTGATGACAACCCTCAAAGAGCACGGACGCTCCCCTCGCCCCTTTGGGTGAGGGTTAGGAAGAGGGGGAAATCTGCAGATTAGTCAGCTCGCTATCCCCCTCACCCCGGCCCTCTCCCTGGGAGGGAGAGGGAGAAAAAGAACCCTCATTCACTTTTAAGCACGTTTATCAGCAGTCTGACGCCCTCCCCATGGAGGGCGTTGTGCTTCAACCCCGTACTGACTTCTGTACTCGCGCGACAATCGACGCCGCGTCAAAACCGTGATGTTGACGCAGCCATCCGCGATCGGCGGCCGCCGCATACTCGCCATCCGGGATCCCCAGACGCTGCAAGGCAATCCCCGCGCCCGCTTCCGCCAGCACTTCGGCGACCAGGCTCCCCAGCCCGCCGTTGACGTTATGTTCTTCGACGGTAATAACTGAACGGCATGACTGCAGCGCCGCCAGCAGCGCCGCGGTATCGCAGGGACGAATCGACGGCACGCTGACCACTTTCGCCTCAATGCCGAGGTCGGCAAGCTGCTGCGCCGCCTCCACCGCCTCGTGCACCGTCGAACCGGTCGCTACCAGCGCCACCGCTTCGCCTTCGCGCAGGGTCAGTACCGCGCCGGGCACAAAACGGTACGCTTCGTCATGCAACTCCGGCAGCGCCTTGCCGTCAAGGCGGATATAAACCGGCCCCTGATACGCCAGGGCGTAGTCGATAATCTGCCGACATTCGCGCGGCGTGGAGGGGGCGAAAATCTGGATATTGCCGAAACCGCGCATTACCGCCAGGTCGTCAATAGCATGGTGGGTACTGGCCAATGGGCCATAGCTGGCGCCGGCGTTAAGGCCAAAGAGCTTGACGTTGGTGTTGTTGTAGCAGACATCAACTTTAATCTGCTCGTTAGCGCGGGAGACAAGGAACGGCGCGGCGTTACAGGTCACCGCCACTTTACCGCCGAGCGCCAGCCCAGCGGCGGTGCCGACCATGCTCTGCTCGGCGATACCGACGTTAACCAGCCGTCCGGGGAACTGCTTAATAAAGGGAGCGATCTTGGCCGTTGAGGTGGAGTCCGCGACCACCGGCACCAGATCGACGCCCTTTTCCACCGCGGCGATAAACGCCTCGACCATCACATTCGCCAGGTGTTCTGCATTACTCATCTTTCAGTTCCTCCAGCGCCAGTGCGATTTCCTCGCCTTTCGGCACCCGGTGGTGCCACTCCGGGCGCCCCTGGATAAAGGAGATGCCCGCGCCCTTCGTGGTGTTGGCAATAATGACGTTAGGTTTACCGTTCTGCTGCAGCCCTTCGATAGCCGCGACCACCGAGGCCATATCGTTGCCGTCGCATTCGCTGACCTCCATGCCGAAGGCGCGCCATTTATCGGCCAGCGGATCGGTATTCATAATTTCACGGGTTGGCCCGGCCAGCTGAAGATTGTTCTTATCATTAATAATGACCAGGTTATCGAGGCCATAATGGGCCGCCGCCAGCGCCGCCTCCCAGTTACTGCCTTCCGCCAGTTCGCCGTCGCCGGTGATTAAAAAGATGCGGCGGGGGCTGTTGCTTTTCTTTGCGGCCAGCGCCAGCCCCACCGCTACAGGCAAACCGTGTCCCAGCGCTCCGGTGTTAAGCTCAATGCCCGGCGTTTTCTGCCGCACCGGATGTCCGGGAAGGTGCGAGTTCGCGTGCTGGTAGGTCTCCAGCCATTCGATCGGGAAGAAACCGGCTTCCGCCAGTACGCAGTAGTAGCAGCCCACCGCATGGCCTTTCGACTGGATATAGATATCGCGCTGCGGGTCGTCAAGACGCTCGGGCGCCGCATTGAGTACGCGGAAATAGAGCGCGGTTAACAATTCGACCTGCGACAGGTCAGCCCCAGTGTGACCGCCAGCCGGACTATTGGCGTTTAAGCGGACAATGTGGCGGCGCACGGCGCGCGCTTTGCGCTCAAGCGTCTGGATATCAAATCTGTAGGGATTCATTTAATACCTCTGAATTTATTTTCAATATGGAATATTTATTCCAACAGGAACTAAAAAAACCAGATATCCCCATGTCGGTGGTTAGCCTTACACCACAGCGCCGTACTCAGGAACATTCTGCCTCCCGCTCCAGGCAAGCCCGGATAAACTCGTTGACTCAAAGCCACCTTGAATATATATTCAATGATGATTCTTTATTCGATTATGACCTGGCTGTTTTGTTTTTGTCCATAGTCGATTTTGATGAGTGGTAAAAATTTGACCACCATCACACTTAAGTGTGATTTTTTTTCGCGTATGATAGAAGTCACTACGATAATGGCTGCAGCTAAACGCCTGAAGAAAGGCGATAAATGATTTACGAGGATAAATATGGCTAAGCAGGATGAACAACGGCTATTGGTGAAGATTGCCACGCTTTACTATCTGGAAGGACGAAAGCAGTCTGATATCGCCCAACTTCTCTCGCTGTCTCAGTCATTTGTCTCTCGCGCGATTACCCGCTGCCAAAAAGAGGGCGTTGTCAAAATCAGCGTCGTACAGCCATCAAATATCTTCCTCAATCTCGAAAAGGGGCTTGAGGATCGCTACGGGCTTAAACAGGCGGTGGTGGTCGATACCGAAGAAGAGGCCAGCGACCATACCATCAAGCGGGCGATTGGCTCAGCCGCCGCGCACTACCTGGAAACCCGCCTGCGGCCAAAAGATCTGATTGGCGTCTCTTCATGGAGCTCAACCATCCGCGCGATGGTTGATGAGGTTCACGCGCAAAACCTGAAGGCCAGCGGCGTCATCCAACTGCTTGGCGGCGTCGGGCCCAACGGCAACGTGCAGGCGACGATCCTCACCCAGACGCTGGCCCAGCGTCTTAACTGCGATGCCTGGCTGCTGCCGTCGCAGAGCATCGAAGGTTCCATGGAAGAGCGCAACCGCCTGCTGGCCAGCAAAGATGTCGCCGACGTGGTTTCACGCTTTGACGAGGTCGATATCGCCATTGTCGGCATTGGCATTCTCGAACCTTCCCAGTTGCTGAAAACGTCGGGTAACTATTATCACGAAGATATGCTGCAGGTGCTGGCGGCGCGCGGCGCGGTTGGCGATATCTGCCTGCACTACTACGACAAATACGGCCAGCCGGTGTTACGCGAAGATGAAGATCCGGTGATCGGCATGGCGCTGGAGAAAGTCAAAAAATGTCCGAACGTGGTCGCGCTGGCCGGCGGCACCGACAAAGTCGCGGCAATTAAAGGCGCGCTTACCGGAGGCTATATCGATGTTTTAATCACCGATTACCCCACCGCCAGACTACTGGTTAGCGACTAATCCTCTGCAGTTTTATGCCTCGTCAATCCCTGAGGCTGTTTTTTCAGCAACAGGGATTGCAAAATAACTCATTTTAATTCAACACATTAAACAACCACCCTCCCCGCCTTCGTGTCATATTCCCAATCTGTGAAATGTGATTGCCAGCACAATTGATGATTTTTCAGGTAGCCCATCACCGGGTTTGTGGCTTAAGGTATCAAATAAATAATCACTATCGAATATATATTCAGTGATTAAAAAGCGATAACGATATGTCACATCATGGCCTGCATAGACGCATGCAATGGCCGGAGACCATCTCTGTTTCCGCCGTTCCAGGACAATGTGTGACCGAGGAGAGCATCATATGCAGGCGACAGCCAAAGAGTTCATCATTGCGCTGGATGAAGGCACCACCAACGCGAAAGCCGTGGTGCTGGACGGCAAAGGCAAGGTCAGCGTCAAGTTCTCGCAGCCGCTGGCGATCCAAACCCCGCGCGAAGGTTGGGTGGAACAATCCGGCGAGGCGCTGATGGCGGCCTCGCTGGCAGTGATCGCCAAAGCGGTGGCGCACGTCGGTGCGGAAAACGTCGCGGCGCTGGCTATCAGTAATCAACGCGAAACTGCCATCGGCTGGTATCGCGCTAGCGGCGAACCGATTAACGCCGCCATCACATGGCAATGTACCCGCAGCGCCGCTTTCTGCGACACGCTGCGTCGCGATCGTCAGGAGCAGCGCATTAAGCACGCCACCGGCCTGCCGATTGCGCCGCTGTTTTCCGCCTCCAAAATGCGCTGGCTGCTGGATGCCACTCCCGATGGTTATCAGCTTGCCGCGCGCGGCGAGATTTGCCTCGGCACTATCGACAGCTGGCTGCTGTGGAATTTAACCGGCGGACAATCTTTCTTCTGCGATTACTCCAACGCTGCCCGCACCCAATTGCTGAATCTGCACCGCGGCGAGTGGGATGAGGAGATGCTGACGCTGTTTGGTATTCCGCGCGCGGCGCTGCCGGAGATTAAACCGTCGAGCGGGCTGTTCGGCTACACCAAAGGGCTGGCGGCGATCCCCGACGGTATCCCGGTGATGGCGATGATTGGCGACTCCCACGCCGCGCTATTCGGCCACGCCCTTGGCGAAGCTGGCTGTGTGAAAGCCACCTACGGTACCGGCTCCTCGGTGATGGCGCCGGTCCAATCGGCCCAGTGCGATATTGCCGCCCTGGCGACCACCGTCGCCTGGCACGATGGCGACCAGCTGGTGTGGGGACTGGAAGGCAACATCCCCCATACCGGCGATGCGGTAGCATGGATGGCTGACAGCACCGGGCTGAGCGAACTCTCCGCAGCCGACCTGGCCCATGAGCTGAATACCCTGCCCGCCTCCGTCGATTCGACTTTAGGGGTCTACTTCGTACCGGCGCTAACCGGGCTCGGCGCGCCCTGGTGGGACGACAGCGCCCGCGGGGTAATCTGCGGCCTTAGCCGCGGGGTCAAGCGCGCGCACCTGATCCGCGCGGCGCTGGAATCCATTACCTATCAAATCGCCGACGTGGTGGCGGCGATGCGCCAGCACGCTGAATTCACCCTGACGGCATTAATGGTCGACGGCGGTCCAACCAACAACGACTGGCTGATGCAATACCAGGCCGACCTGCTCGGCTGCCCGGTGATGCGCAGCGATATCCCGGAACTGTCCGCCATCGGCGCGGCGCTGCTGGCGCGAAAAGCCCTCACTCCCGGTGAAACCGCCGACCTGCAAGCCTTCTTAACCGAACACAGCGCTTTTCAACCCGACATGGCCCGCCACCAGCGCCTACAGCAGCGCTGGCAGGAGTGGCGCCATGCGGTAAACAGAACATTATGGAAACCGGATTCGCCGGCCTGATGCCCATCGGCGTCAGATTGGGCGACGAACCTTATTAACCCACTACAGGAGAACCCCGGCCCATACCGATGTATCGCAACCCCCGAATTTATTCTGGGGAAATTTCAGACCGTAAACCCTGCCCGCTCAGGGATCATTTGTTCGAATATAAAAATACAGGAACAGAGTCATGAAATTACGTTTAACTCTTTTAACCGCTGCGACCCTGACCGCCTTTTCCTTTGCCGCGCATAGCGCCGAAAAAGGCACCATTATGATAATGGTTAACTCGCTGGATAACCCTTATTACGCCTCGGAAGCCAAAGGCGCCAGCGAAAAAGCGCAAGCCCTCGGCTATAAAACGACCGTGCTTTCGCATGGCGAAGATGTCAAAAAGCAAAATGAGCTGATTGATACCGCCATTGGTAAAAAGGTACAGGGAATTATTCTCGATAATGCCGACTCCACCGCCAGCGTCGCCGCCATTGAAAAAGCCAAAAAAGCGGGTATTCCGGTGGTCTTAATTAACCGTGAAATTCCGGTTGATGATGTCGCGCTGGAACAAATTACCCACAATAACTTCCAGGCCGGTTCAGAAGTCGCCAACGTATTTGTTGAGAAAATGGCGGAAAAAGGCAAATACGCCGAACTGACCTGCAACCTCGCCGATAATAACTGCGTCACCCGTTCTAAATCCTTCCACCAGGTGATTGACCAGTACCCGGATATGGTCAGCGTGGCAAAACAGGATGCCAAAGGCACCCTGATCGACGGCAAACGCATTATGGATAGCATTCTGCAGGCTCACCCGGATGTCAAAGGGGTGATCTGCGGTAACGGCCCGGTGGCTCTTGGCGCCATCGCGGCGCTGAAAGCGGCCAATCGTAACGATGTGATTGTCGTCGGCATCGACGGTAGCAACGACGAACGCGATGCGGTGAAGGCAGGCACGCTACAGGCGACCGTGATGCTCCAGGCGCAGGCCATCGCCGCCCAGGGCGTTACCGATCTCGATAACTACCTGCAAAAAGGCGAAAAGCCGGCGAAGCAGCGCGTGATGTTCCGCGGCATTCTGATTACCCAGGATAACGCAGATAAAGTTCAGGACTTCAATATCAAGTCCTGAGTTCGGGTGGTTGCGCCCCTGCGGGGGCGCAGAGGAGAGCATTATGTATAAGAAAACCTGTCTGGCGCTGGCCGTTCTGGCGCTTGGCGGCTGCCGCATCGTCTCGCAGCAGGAGCTGGCAGACCTGAAATCCCCGCCCAATCCGCATATGGCGAACATCGATAAAACCTGGCAGCAGAGCATCGTGCCGCAGGTGGTCGCCAACGCCCGCCCAGTGGCGGAATTGATGAGCGCGCTGAAGGCGCAAAAAGATATCGATAGTGCCTGCAAAGCGCTGGGCTACCGCGCCCAGGACGAAAACCCGTGCATCTTTTACGTCAAGGTGGCGGGCGCCGTCAGCAAGCTGGATAGCGCCTCGCGCAGCGGCAAGATGACCCTTGCCGATGGCAGCATCGGTAATGTAGTGGTGCAGATTGGCCCTACTCTGCGCGGCACCCTGCTGCGCGACGGTTACCGCGGCGCCAGCTACCAGGACTTTAACGACCAGGTGCTGTTTGGCGAATACAGCAAAAATATTAATAGTCAGGCGGTCAAAATGATTCAGGCGGCCAACCTGAAAACCGGCGACAACGTAGAAGTGTATGGCGTCTTCTCGGCCTGGGATATTCCACAAACTATTCCGGAAATCACCCCGGCGAAAATCGTTCATCCGGGGGGACAATAATATGACGCCGCAAGATATCGTCGCTCCCCAACCAGTCGAATCTGAAGTGATTATCGAAACCCGCGGCCTTTCGCGCATTTATCCCGGCGTGACCGCGCTGGATAACGTGAATTACCGGGTCTATCGAAATAAGGTTAACGTTCTGATCGGAGAAAATGGTGCGGGTAAATCCACCATGATGAAAATGCTTGCCGGCGTTGAAACGCCCTCCTCCGGTCAAATTATTCTCGATGGCGAAGCGGTGACTTTAAACTCTACCCACCAGGCAGAGAAATTAGGCATCAGTATTATTTTTCAGGAACTGAATTTATTCCCCAATATGAATGTGATGGACAACATATTCATGGCTAATGAATTCTTTCAGAAAGGACGCATCAACGAAAAATATCAATATGCGTTAGCCAAATCGCTACTGGAGCGGCTGGAGCTCGACGTCGATCCCTACACGCAGCTGGGCGAACTGGGGATTGGCCATCAACAGCTGGTTGAAATCGCCCGCGCGCTATCGAAAGACACCCGCGTGCTGATTATGGATGAACCCACCTCGGCGCTGAGCCAGTCAGAAGTCAAAGTGCTGTTTAAGGTTATCGAGCAACTTAAGCGCCGCGGCGTCACCATTATCTACATTTCGCATCGCCTCGAAGAGCTGATGGAGATTGGCGACAACATCACCATTTTCCGCGACGGCCGCTTTATCAGCGAGCGTAACGTCAGCGACGCCAGCGTGCCGTGGATCATCGAGCAGATGGTCGGAGACAAGAAAAAGCACTTTGATTATCAGCCCGCGCCAAAAGGCAACGCGGTGCTTGAGGTCAAGGGGCTGACCGCGCTGCATCCGAGCGGCGGCTACAAACTCAATGATGTCACCTTCACCCTCAGCAAGGGCGAAGTGATCGGTATTTACGGCCTGCTGGGCGCCGGGCGCACCGAGCTGTTTAAAGGGCTGGTCGGCCTGATGCCCTGCCAGAGCGGCGAGGTACATCTTAACGGCGAAAGCATCGGTAAATCTCGCTTTCAACATCGCCTGAAAAAGGGGCTGGCGCTGGTGCCGGAAGACCGCCAGGGCGAAGGCGTGGTGCAGATGATGTCGATTCAATCCAACATGACGCTCTCTGATTTTAGCCTGCAGGGTTTCCGCCGCGCCTGGAGGTGGCTGAATCCGCAGAAAGAAGAGTTCTGCGTAAAAGAGATGATTCAGCAACTGGCGATCAAAGTAAGCGACGCCAATTTGCCCATCACCTCGCTGAGCGGCGGCAACCAACAAAAAGTGGTGCTGGGTAAGGCGCTGATGACCCAGCCGCAGGTGGTGTTCCTTGATGAACCGACGCGCGGCATCGACGTCGGCGCGAAAACCGACGTCTATCACCTGATCGGCAAAATGGCCCAGCAGGGGCTGGCGGTCATGTTCTCCTCTTCGGAGCTGGATGAAGTGATGGCGCTGGCTGACCGCATCCTGGTGATGGCCGATGGCCGCATTACCGCCGATTTACCGCGCCATGCGGTGACCCGCGAAAAGTTAATCGCGGCTTCAACACCTCAAGATTAATCAGGCTGGAATCCATCATGAACCAGAAATATATGATTTATATGTACCTGCTGAAGGCCAGAACCTTCATCGCCCTGCTGCTGGTGATCGCATTCTTCAGCGTGATGGTACCGAACTTCCTGACCGCCTCTAACCTGCTGATCATGACCCAGCACGTGGCGATTACCGGCCTGTTGGCCATCGGTATGACGCTGGTGATCCTCACCGGCGGCATTGACCTGTCCGTCGGCGCGGTGGCAGGTATCTGCGGGATGGTCGCGGGCGCGCTGCTGACCAACGGGCTACCGCTATGGAACGGCGATATCATCTTCTTTAACGTCCCGGAGGTCATCCTTTGCGTCGCGGTCTTCGGCGTGCTGGTAGGGCTGGTTAACGGCGCGGTGATTACCCGCTTCGGCGTCGCGCCGTTTATCTGCACCTTAGGGATGATGTACGTCGCCCGCGGCTCGGCCCTGCTGTTTAACAACGGCAGCACCTACCCGAACCTCAACGGCATGGAAGCGCTGGGCAATACCGGTTTCGCCACGCTGGGCTCCGGTACGCTGCTTGGCGTTTATCTGCCGATCTGGTTGATGATCGGCTTCCTGGTACTGGGCTACTGGCTGACGACCAAAACGCCGCTTGGTCGCTACATCTACGCTATCGGCGGCAACGAATCCGCCGCTCGCCTCGCGGGCGTACCGATCGTCAAAGCCAAAATTTTCGTCTACGCCTTCTCCGGCCTGTGCGCCGCCTTCGTCGGCTTGATCGTCGCCTCTCAGCTACAAACCGCCCACCCGATGACCGGCAACATGTTTGAGATGGACGCCATCGGCGCCACCGTGCTCGGCGGAACCGCGCTGGCAGGAGGCCGCGGTCGGGTGACCGGCTCGATTATCGGCGCCTTCGTGATCGTCTTCCTCGCCGACGGCATGGTGATGATGGGAGTTAGCGACTTCTGGCAGATGGTCATTAAGGGCTTGGTGATCGTCACCGCCGTTGTCGTCGACCAGTTCCAGCAGAAGCTGCAGAACAAAGTCATTCTGATGCGCCGCCACGAAGAGAAGCTGGCCGCGATCCCGCCGAACGGCGCCACCTCCAGCTAATCGCAACCGTATTCACGTATTCCGCCGGGCCCGGCGCCCGGCTTATCGAAAGGGAAAAAATATGCAACGAGATTTCCATAATAAAACGGTAGTTATCACCGGCGCTTGCCGCGGCATCGGCGCAGGTATTGCGGAGCGCTTTGCCCGCGACGGCGCTAATCTGGTGATGGTCTCCAACGCCGAGCGCGTTCACGAGACCGCCGAAACTCTGCGTCAGCGCTATCAGGCGGATATTTTATCGCTGCAGGTCGATGTGACCGACGAAGCGCAGGTACAGTCGCTGTATGAGCAGGCCGCCGCGCGCTTCGGCGCCATTGACGTCTCCATTCAGAACGCCGGGGTGATCACCATCGATTACTACGATCGGATGCCAAAGGCCGATTTTGAAAAAGTGCTCGCGGTTAACACCACCGGCGTGTGGCTGTGCTGCCGCGAGGCCGCTAAATATATGGTGAAACAGAACCACGGCAGCCTGATTAATACCTCTTCCGGCCAGGGGCGTCAGGGCTTTATCTACACGCCGCACTACGCCGCCAGCAAAATGGGCGTGATCGGTATTACCCAAAGCCTGGCGCACGAACTGGCGCCGTGGAACATCACCGTCAACGCCTTCTGCCCCGGCATCATTGAGAGTGAAATGTGGGATTACAACGATCGCGTGTGGGGAGAAATTCTCAGCACCGAGCAGAAGCGCTACGGCAAGGGCGAACTGATGGCGGAATGGGTCGAAGGGATCCCGATGAAGCGTGCCGGTAAGCCGGAAGACGTGGCCGGGCTGGTGGCCTTCCTCGCCTCCGACGACGCACGCTACCTCACCGGGCAGACCATCAATATCGATGGCGGTTTGATTATGTCGTAATCCCCCGAGGTTAGCGGGCCCTATCGCCCGAATAAGGCATCCCGCATTGGCGCCACCACTCCGGGACGGCCCCCGGTGGCGCTTTGCTTACCGGGGCTACGTAATACCGCCGAAGGGTAGCCCGGATAAGGCGCTACGCGCCGCCATCCGGGAAACCGGGACCCCGACGTTCGACACTATACTGAAGAGAGTAATCACTATGATCGGCAAAGACTTTGCACAGCAGCTGTTTAACCTGCAGGAGCGCGTCGCTTTCGTGACCGGCGCCGGCAGCGGCATCGGCCAAACCATCGCCTGCGCGCTCGCCAGCGCCGGCGCGCGGGTAGTCTGTTTTGATCTTCGCGACGACGGCGGCCTGGCGGAAACGGTCGGCCATATTGAATCCATCGGCGGCCAGGCCTGTTCTTACACTGGCGATGTCCGCCAGCTTGCCGACCTGCGCGCCGCCGTTGCGCTGGCCAAAAGCCGCTTTGGCCGCCTCGATATCGCCGTTAACGCCGCCGGTATCGCCAACGCCAATCCGGCCCTGGAGATGGAAAGCGAGCAGTGGCAGCGGGTTATCGACATCAACCTCACCGGCGTTTGGAACTCCTGCAAAGCAGAAGCGGAATTAATGCAGGAGTCTGGCGGCGGGTCGATTATTAATATCGCCTCGATGTCGGGGATTATCGTTAACCGCGGCCTCGATCAGGCGCATTACAACTGTTCGAAAGCCGGCGTTATCCACCTGTCGAAAAGCCTGGCCATGGAGTGGGTTGATAAAGGGATCCGCGTCAACGCCATCAGCCCCGGCTATACCGCCACGCCGATGAATACCCGCCCGGAGATGGTGCATCAGACCCGCGAGTTTGAAAGCCAGACCCCGATGCAGCGCATGGCGAAGGTTGAAGAGATGGCCGGCCCGGCGCTATTCCTCGCCAGCGACGCCGCCTCATTCTGCACCGGCGTGGATCTGGTGGTCGATGGCGGGTTTATCTGCTGGTAAAACCGGTCTTGCCCCGGCTAACGATGCCTAAGCCGGGGCTATTTCATTCCACTCTTGCACGTCTACGCAGAGCGCATGACGGATCATGAAGATGGCTCATGCCGTATTGAAATTAACTCTCTTTCACTCACTCAATGACTCTGGCAAAAATAGTCTTCAGCAACTGCAGACAATATGAATGCTACTGAATAATAAATCCAGATAAATCGCAAGGTCATTCTGGGAATGTGAAATACCTGCATTTTTATATCAGAACCCAGGGTGGAAAGAGACGATGACAGACTTTACCTTTACGATTAAACGCAGTCGTTTTGATGAACACTATAACCCGGCGAAAAATACGCGTATTACCACCAATTTTGCCAACCTGGCGCGGGGCGAAAACCGTCAGCAGAATCTGCGCAATACGCTGACGATGATTGATAATCGCTTTAATAACCTGGTGCAGTGGGATAATCCGCACGGCGACCGTTATTCCGTCGAACTCGATATTATCTCAGTCGAGATGAATATTACCGCTAACGGCCAGAATGCGGCATTCCCGGTGATTGAGATTCTGCAAACCAATATTATAGATAAAGCCACCAATACGCGTAGCGAAGGCATTGTAGGAAATAACTTTTCCTCTTATGTGCGCGATTATGATTTTAGCGTATTACTGCCGGAATATAATAAAGACAAGGCAACCTTCAGCGTGCCGGAAGATTATGGCGTTCTGCATGGCAATATCTTCAAGCACTTCACGCACTCTGCCGAATACCATGAATGTTTTAAAAAATCGCCGGTCATCTGCCTGAGCGTATCCAATAAGCATACTTACCGCCGGACCGGTAATCAGCACCCTATTCTCGGCGTCGAATACCAGCAGGATGGCGTGGCCCTCACCGAAGCCTATTTCAATAAGATGGGCCTGCAGGTGCGTTACTTTATGCCGGCCAATAGCCTAGCGCCGCTGGCCTTCTTCTGCGCGGGGGATCTGCTTAGCGATTACAGCAACCTTGAGCTTGCTAGTACCATTAGCACCATGGAGACCTTCCAGAAGATTTATCGCCCGGAAATTTACAACGCTAACTCCGCGGCCGGGCAGTGCTATCAGCCGAACCTGAATAATCAGGATCATTCGTTTACCCGGATTGTCTATGACCGCGAAGAGCGCAGCCGCCTGGCGATTGAACAGGGCAAATTTACCGAACAACAGTTTATTAAGCCGTACCAGCATATTCTTGAGCAATGGTCAGCTCATTACGCTCTCTAAATCATAAAAAATAAAGGTCACCTGTATGAAAACATTGCTCCCGACATCCACCGCAGGCAGTTTACCGAAACCGACCTGGCTGGCGCAGCCCGAAACGCTGTGGTCGCCGTGGAAATTACAGAATGAAGAGTTAGTATTGGGCAAACGCGATGCGCTGCGTTTATCGCTCGACGATCAGCTGCGCGCAGGCATTGATATCGTCAGCGATGGCGAGCAGACGCGTCAGCACTTTGTCACCACCTTTATTGAACATCTCAGCGGCGTCGATTTTGAGAAACGGCAAACGGTGAGAATTCGCAACCGCTATGACGCCAGCGTGCCGACCGTCGTCAGCGCCGTCGAGCGCCAGCAGCCGGTGTTTGTCGAAGATGCGAAATATCTGCGTCAACTCACCAACAAACCGATTAAATGGGCCCTGCCGGGGCCAATGACCATGATCGATACGCTGTATGACGATCACTATAAAAGCCGTGAAAAGCTGGCATGGGAATTTGCCAAAATTCTCAACCAGGAAGCCCGGGAATTAGAAGCCGCCGGGGTAGATATTATTCAGTTTGATGAACCCGCCTTTAACGTCTTCTTTGATGAAGTCAATGAATGGGGGATCGCCGCGCTGGAAAAAGCCGTTGAAGGGCTGAAATGCGAAACCGCCGTACATATCTGCTATGGCTACGGCATTAAGGCCAATACCGACTGGAAAAAAACGCTCGGCTCCGAATGGCGCCAGTATGAAGAGGCGTTCCCGAAACTGCAGACCTCTTCTATCGATATTATTTCGCTGGAGTGCCACAACTCGCGCGTACCGATGGACCTGCTGGAGCTCATCCGCGGTAAGAAAGTGATGGTCGGAGCAATCGATGTGGCGACCAACGCCATTGAGACGCCAGAAGAGGTGGCCAGCACGCTGCGTAAAGCCCTGCAGTTCATCGACGCCGACAAGCTCTATCCATCAACCAACTGCGGCATGGCGCCGTTATCGCGTCAGGTCGCCAGCGGTAAGCTGCATGCGCTAAGCGCCGGGGCGGAAATCATTCGCCGGGAGCTGGCGGCGAAATAGTATTCACCGATTTCTACTCTCTGATACTAAAATAGTAGCCGGGTCTACCCGGTTGCTGTTATTTATCCCCACAAGGTTATCATCTCTGTCTTAACTCCTGATGATAATAATCTAACTTACTGTACTTCGGATTAGCCCGATAGTAGATCACGGGCACCTCTTTTCCCACATAAACCTTATCGAGATCCACCATATTAATAGTCATAAACTGATTGGCCTTGCTATAAATTTTACCTCCGGCACTAAAGCTGTACGTTAATACAATACTCACCTCGCCACGATCGTTCGGTGTTTTAGGATAATAAGAGACGATACTAGCGCGAGTCGCTACGGGATCCCTTTTAATCAGCCAGTAGAAGAAAAAACCTCGGGCAAAGCAGAAGACAACCGCAGCCATCAAGGCATAGAAGGGCCCACGAATGATGAGCCCTGAATATTTTTCCATTATATTTCTCATGTAATGATTGTTAATAGTGCGGTCTGCAAAGACAATAAATTATACTCCAGCCTATTACCATTGATCTCAAAATGCGCCCCGCCGCCGCGAAACTTAAACACCACGGGATTAGTTTCGTATTTTAATCCTTTGACGCTAATTTCTGTTAGGGCCAGCGCGGTATCATTAAGTTTGACCGACATCGCCGCCGCTTTATATTCAAAATAATCCGGGCACTGGAGGTCAATTTTCTTTTCTCCTCGCAATATCATGGTATCAGGGGTCGATATCTCGATATCACCGGTAGTCACTTTTTGGGCCCAACCTCCAGCTACGGTTGTTGTTAATCCGCCGATGATGGTATTTTTACGCCCGCCGCTACGGACTATTAATTCATCGCCGTCGTGGATTTCAACGTGCCGTCCTCCCGCGGAAACCTTCAGCCACATGCTGCCATCTTCCAGGGTCAGGTACCGATCGCCGATGTTTATTGTCGTGCAGGCAGTACCATTAATGGTGGTCGTCACATCACCGTTAATCTGTGAAAAATCGCCACCGTCGGTGATGGCCAGTTTTCTCCCCTTCGCGATTGTCTTGGTTTCACCCTGGTTAAAAATGGATTCTTCTGCTTTTTCAACCCTGGTGGTACGCCTGGACAGATAAGTAAAAACGGCGTCATCCATCACTTCATGGGTCTGCGTTTTGCCTATTTTTGTGAGATAGTGGCCATCAATAGCCGCAGTTTTATCGTTCTCTACTGAAATATTCATATCTCTTTCAGCGTGTAAATCAACCGATTCGCTGCCCGCCCGATCTTCGAAGAAAAGATAGCTCGCATTATCTTTATGCCCATCTTTGCTACGGGTCATAAACCCCATCCGCGTGGCCTCGTTCGGTAGCGCCCACGGCGGTAAACTAGATTCGTTATAAACGCGCCCGATAATTATTGGGCGGTCGGGATCGCCGTTAATAAAGTCAACGATCACTTCATCATTGACCCTCGGGATCTGTATCCCGCCAAACCCCTGTCCTGCCCAGACGCTCGATACGCGTACCCAACAGGAACTGCTATCGTCGTTATTTCCTTCTCGATCCCAGTGGAATTTCACTTTGACGCGCCCATATTTATCGGTCCAGATACTCTCAGCCCGAGGGCCCACCACTCTTGCTGTCTGCGGACCATAGGTGCGCGGCCAGGGTGTCGCCAGTGGCGGACGGAAGACGGTAGACGACGGGATCACGACAAAATCAATGCGCTGAATGGCCTGATTATCAGCACCACTGGCGTAACGGTTTTCCTCGAATTCATAATGCGCCTGGATGGTAAGATATTCGCCATTGTCGCCAAAGAACGGCGCGTTGCTTAATTGAAATCGCGCGCCAGGCACAATGCCCGGCGCCGTCGAGGTAGCGTTAATTTTATGCTGTTCCACCTGCCAGCGCTGTTGACGAAGACGGGCGTAGTTTGCCCCCTGTTCATGCTCCACAAAGCGACCAGGCCAGTCATAAACATCAATTTTTCCCGGCCGTGGGGAGAGCGGATTTTGTCGCGCCTGCAGCAACCAGGCATTCGGTTTACGAAAATCATAATCATCAAGGCTATATAGCCCCGGAGTGACGTTATCCTGCATCGCCCAGCGTGAGATGCCCTCGGCCGGCGTACTTCCACGCAATGATGTGTACTGGTAGGGAATGTCTTCATAACCAGTAATCGAATGATAACTTTCAGCGGCATCAACCAGAACCAGCGTATGCTTATCACGATCGTGGCGAAAATAATAAGCAATACCTTCGTGCTCCATTAAGCGGCTGATAAAATCAAAACTACTTTCCTGATATTGAACACAGTAATCCCAGACACGATATTGTTCCAGCAGCGCATCTTCAACATTTACCTGGTGTTCAGCCAATAGCATGACCACAATCTGCGGAACTGTTTTTTCCTGAAAGATGCGCGAATTACGATCGCGCTGCATCGGCCATAAATCTGATTCAAGCGTCAGCGAATAAGCCGCATATCGGTTCCCTGACAGCTCTATCGCCCCCACGCCAATCCCGGTGACTTTGCCATTAAAATATCGCGGTTCTAACGCGTTTTTTACAGGAACAGCAACCGTAACCGACTCTCCCAGCAAGGTGCTACGATCGATACGCGCATCCGTCGCCAGCAACACGGCTTCAAAAGAAAATGGCGTTGAAATTGCTGCATCTCCAGACAATTTCCAGAAAGAAAGTCCGTCAATCGGAAGCTCAACAGATATACGGTTAAATATCGTTGTCGCTCCTGGAAGCAATCCTGGAGGACTCATTATTTCATTCCATTATTTGCAAATAATGATATTTAAGCGTAGATATCCCCCCATGACTATATGACAACCAGTAATAACACAAATAAAACATTTTAATTAAGCACAAATAGTACATTAAATGGCTATTTAATAATTAAAGCTGTAAATTGACAATGTATTAGATTGCAAGAAAAGGGCGTCATTTATTACATGACGCCCTGGTAAAAGCGGGTTTACATTCCAGGGAAGGTGACGCTATTCCCCGGCGCTTCCCTGTGTAGATGAATAAAGTTCAGGTGCCGCTCGTACTGGTCGAGAATATCGGTGATCACCTGCTCTTTGCTGTAATCCATCAGGTCGTTACCCTGGCTTCCTTCCAGCAGGAAAGTCTCAAGACGGTAGTAGGTCGATTTGCCGCTGCGCGCCCGGTAGGTAAAACCGGGAATCGAGTACTGCTGCGGCCAAATCTGGTAGACGAAGTTCTGTTCGTCGCCCATATGCACCAGCAGATCGAGGTGACCAAGGTTATCACCCTCTTCCGGCGGCAGGCTTTTCAGCTCAACGTAAGCGCCGCGCAGCTTCAGCTCCTGCGCCACCTCTTCCATCGCCGGGAAGCATACCGTCTCCATCATCTGGCGGGTATAGCGCGTGCCGGGATAGTTCATCAGGCGTGACAGGCGCTTTTTCCAGCTCAGACGATCCTGCACGCCAAGCGGACGCGGCGCGGTATCACGGTTAGCGCTTTCACGGCGATAATCCTCCACCTTCAATGACTTATATAACCCCGCCATCACGAAGAAAATCACAAAGCTGAACGGTAGCCCCATGATCACCGTCGCGTTCTGTAGGGCGGAGATGCCGTTAGTCATCAGCATACCGAGGGTCAACAGGCCAATCACCACCGACCAGAAGATGCGCAGCCAGTTCGGTGCATCGCTATTAATATCCTTCAGCTTCGAAGTGAAGTTGCCGAGCACCAGCGCGCCGGAGTCCGCTGAGGTGACATAAAACAGCAGGCCGGTAATGGTGGCGACCGAGGCGCTAAAGGTAAACGCCGGATACTGCGCCAGCAGGTTATAGAAACCGCGCTCCGGGTGAGCGATGGCTTCGGCGGCAAAATCCGCATTGCCGTGAATAATTTCATACAGCGCGCTATTGCCGAATACCGACAGCCACAGCAGGGTGAAAGTAAACGGAATAATCAGCGTACCCACCACAAACTGACGAATGGTGCGCCCGCGCGAAATACGCGCCAGGAACAGGCCGACAAACGGCGACCACGCCACCCACCAGGCCCAGAAGAATAACGTCCAGTTATTCATCCATTCCACCGGACGGTCGAAGGCGAAGCTGTTCAGCGTCATTCCCATAAAGCGATTGACGTAATCCCCGACGTTCAACACCAGCGCATTGAGCAGGAACTCGGTATCGCCCATAAACAGAATGAATAAGATCAGCCCCAGCGCCAGTACCACGTTGAGTTCGGAAAGGATACGAATGCCCTTATCCACGCCGGAGGTCACCGAAATGGTGGCGATAATCACCGACAATACAATCAGCGCCGCCTTTGCCCCCAATGAATCAGGAATATGGAACAGCACGCTCAGGCCATAATTGAGCTGCACCACGCCGATACCGAGGGTGGTGGCGATACCGAAAATCGTACCGATCACCGCGGCGATATCGACGCTGTGGCCGATGGGGCCATTAATCTTTTTCCCGAAGATAGGATAGAGCGCGGAGCGGATGGTAAGCGGCAAATTATAACGATAGCTAAAGTATCCCAGCGCCATTCCCATCAGGGCGTACATCGACCAGCCGGTGAGCCCGTAGTGGAATAGCGTCCACACCATCGCCTGGCGGGCGGCTTCCATGGTCTGCCCCGCCCCTTCCGGCGGCTGCATATACTGCGTGACCGGTTCGGCGACCGAGAAGAACATCAGGTCGATGCCGATCCCGGCGGCAAACAGCATCGCCGCCCAGCTCAGCACGCTAAACTCCGGCTTCGAGTGCTCCGGCCCCAGTTTCACCGAGCCAAAGCGGGAACAGGCAATACAGACGACGAACACGATATACAGCGTGGCGGCGAGTAAATAATACCAGCCGAAGGTTTTAGAAACCCAGTTCAGGGTACGGCCAATCCAGGCCGCGGAAAAATCGCTGAAGAAGATAGTCATCAGGGAAAACAACAAAATCAGTCCTGCGGAAGTGTAAAAAACCACCGGATTGATTTTGTCCTTTTCTCTGCTCGGCGAAAGGTCTGTCATCCATTCTCCTTACATTTATTGCAACTATTAAAAAGCAAATCGGTAACAATTAAGACACATTTTATATTGAACGTCCAATCAAAAACCGCTTTAATAGATAAACAAATCTGATGAATGGAGTCCGGGAAATGCCAAAACTGGGGATGCAATCGATACGTCAGCGACAGCTGATTGACGCTACGCTGGCGGCGATTAATGAGGTCGGCATGCATGACGCCACCATCGCGCAGATCGCCCGCCGGGCGGGCGTATCGACGGGCATCATCAGCCACTATTTCAAGGACAAAAACGGCCTGCTGGAGGCGACGATGCGCGACATCACCGGCCAGCTACGTCATGCGGTGTTACAGCGGCTGCGGGCGCTACCCGGCGCCAGCGCTGAACGGCGTCTGCGGGCCATCGTCGCCGGCAATTTCGACGACAGCCAGATAAGCGGCGCGGCGATGAAGGCCTGGCTTGCCTTCTGGGCCAGCAGTATGCACCAGCCGATGCTCTACCGCCTGCAGCAGGTCAGCAGTAAGCGTTTGTTATCGAATATCGTCTATGAGTTTCAGCGCCAGCTGCCGCGCGAGCAGGCGCAGGAAGCGGGCTATGGCCTGGCGGCGCTGATCGATGGCCTGTGGCTGCGTGCGGCGTTAAGCGGTAAACCGCTCGACAAAGCCCGCGCTGAGGCGCTCGCGGACCATTTCATCAGGCAGTATCTGCCACCGACTTCGCAATAATGGAGGAAACCATGTCCCGAATGGCCGAACAGCAGCTTTATATTCACGGCAAGTTTGTCGCCGCCACCAGCGGTAAAACTTTCGAGACCATCAACCCTGCCACTGGGGAAGTGCTGGCAACCGTCCAGGCCGCCGGGCGTGAAGACGTCGACCGTGCGGTAAAAAGCGCCCAACAGGGGCAGAAAGTCTGGGCGGCGATGAGCGCGATGGCGCGCTCGCGGATCCTGCGTAAAGCGGTTGATATTCTGCGCGAACGTAACGATGAGCTGGCGCGTCTGGAGACGCTTGATACCGGCAAACCGCTGAGCGAAACCGCCGCCGTCGATATCGTGACCGGCGCCGATGTACTGGAGTACTACGCCGGATTGATCCCGGCGCTGGAAGGCAGCCAGATCCCGCTGCGCGACAGTTCTTTTGTCTACACCCGCCGTGAACCGCTTGGCGTGGTCGCCGGTATCGGCGCCTGGAACTACCCGATCCAGATAGCGCTGTGGAAATCGGCCCCGGCGCTGGCCGCCGGTAACGCGATGATCTTTAAACCAAGCGAAGTCACTCCGCTCACCGCGCTGAAGCTGGCGGAAATCTACCGCGAAGCGGGTCTGCCGGATGGGGTCTTCAACGTCCTGCCGGGGATCGGCGCCGAAACCGGCCAGTACCTGACCGAGCATCCGGACATCGCCAAAATCTCCTTCACCGGCGGTGTCGCCAGCGGCAAAAAAGTCATGGCCAACTCCGCCGCCTCTTCTTTAAAAGAGGTGACCATGGAGCTGGGCGGTAAATCACCGCTGATTATCGCGGAAGATGCCAACCTCGACCTCGCCGCCGATATCGCCATGATGGCCAATTTCTACAGCTCCGGTCAGGTCTGCACCAACGGCACCCGCGTATTTGTGCCCGCGAAATTTAAAGCCGAATTTGAGCACAAGATCCTGGAGCGCGTAGGCCGTATCCGCGCCGGAGACCTGTTTGCCGACGATACCAACTTCGGCCCGCTGGTCAGCTTCCCGCATCGCCAGAATGTCCTGCGCTATATCGAGAGCGGCAAAAGCGAAGGCGCTCGCCTGCTGTGCGGCGGCGATGTGCTCAAAGGCGAAGGCTTCGATAATGGCGCATGGGTCGCTCCGACGGTCTTCACCGACTGCACCGACGACATGACTATCGTGCGCGAAGAGATCTTCGGACCGGTGATGTCGATTCTCAGCTATGACGACGAAGCGGAAGTGATTCGCCGCGCCAACGCCACCGAGTACGGCCTTGCCGCTGGCGTCGTCACGCCGGATCTGAACCGCGCTCACCGCATCATCCACCAGCTGGAAGCAGGCATTTGCTGGATCAACAGCTGGGGCGAATCGCCGGCGGAAATGCCGGTCGGCGGCTATAAGCACTCCGGCATTGGCCGAGAAAATGGCGTGATGACGCTACAGAGCTATACCCAAGTGAAATCCATCCAGGTTGAGATGGGTCAGTTTCAATCCATATTTTAACCAGGAGGTCATTTTTGCAGTTTGACTACATCATTATTGGCGCCGGCTCCGCCGGCAACGTCCTCGCGACGCGTTTAACGGAAGATCCCAACACCACCGTCCTGCTGCTGGAAGCGGGCGGTCCGGATTACCGCTTTGATTTCCGCACCCAGATGCCCGCCGCGCTGGCTTTCCCGCTGCAGGGCAAACGCTACAACTGGGCCTATGAGACCGAACCGGAACCCTATATGAACCACCGCCGCATGGAGTGCGGACGCGGTAAAGGTCTCGGCGGATCCTCGCTAATTAACGGCATGTGTTATATCCGCGGCAACGCCATGGACCTTGATAACTGGGCCGCCGCGCCGGGGCTGGAACACTGGAGCTACCTCGACTGCCTACCCTATTACCGAAAAGCGGAAACCCGCGATATCGGCCCTAACGACTATCACGGCGGCGACGGCCCGGTGAGCGTCGCTACGCCGAAACAGAATAATAATCCGCTGTTCCATGCGATGGTGGAAGCCGGCGTGCAGGCGGGCTATCCGCGCACTGACGATCTCAACGGTTATCAGCAGGAAGGGTTTGGCCCGATGGATCGCACCGTGACGCCGCAGGGGCGTCGCGCCAGCACCGCCCGCGGCTATCTCGATCAGGCCCGCAGCCGCGCAAACCTGACCATCCGCACCCACGCCATGACCGATCACATTATTTTTGACGGCAAACGCGCGGTCGGCGTCGAGTGGCTGGAAGGCGATAGCAGCGCGCCGTCAAAAGCGACAGCCAATAAGGAAGTGCTGCTGTGCGCCGGCGCCATCGCCTCGCCGCAAATTCTGCAGCGTTCCGGCGTCGGCAACCCGGAGCTACTGCGCCAGTTTGATATTCCGCTGGTCCACGCCCTGCCCGGCGTGGGTGAAAATCTGCAGGATCATCTTGAGATGTATCTGCAGTACGAGTGCAAAGAGCCAGTGTCGCTGTATCCGGCGCTACAGTGGTGGAACCAGCCGAAAATCGGCGCGGAATGGCTGTTCGGCGGCACCGGGATTGGCGCCAGCAATCAATTCGAAGCGGGCGGATTTATCCGCAGCCGCGAGGAATTCGCCTGGCCAAATATTCAGTACCACTTCCTGCCGGTGGCGATTAACTACAATGGCTCCAATGCGGTTAAAGAGCATGGTTTCCAGTGCCACGTTGGCTCGATGCGTTCACCAAGCCGCGGCCATGTGCGCCTGAAATCGCGCGACCCGCATGCCCATCCGGCAATCCTGTTTAACTATATGTCGAGCGAACAGGACTGGCAGGAGTTCCGCGACGCCATCCGTATTACCCGCGAAATCATGAACCAGCCGGCGCTGGATAAGTATCGCGGGCGTGAAATCAGTCCTGGCGTTGAGTGCCAGAGCGATGCGGAGTTAGATGAGTTTGTACGTAATCACGCCGAAACCGCGTTCCACCCGTGCGGCACCTGTAAGATGGGGTACGACGACATGGCGGTGGTCGACGGAGAAGGCCGCGTCCACGGTCTGGAAGGGTTACGGGTGGTCGATGCGTCGATTATGCCGCAGATTATTACCGGCAACCTGAACGCCACCACGATCATGATTGGCGAGAAGATGGCCGATGCCATTCGCGGGCGTCAGCCGTTACCGCGCAGCACCGCGGCCTACTATGTCGCCGGCGACGCGCCGGTTCGCCGCTAAACGAGCAGGTCCCCGGATTGCGCTACGCTCATCCGGGCTACCAAATCGCACAACGTTGTAGCCCCGGTAAGCGACAGCGCCACCGGGGATTTTGAAGCCGCCAGCACCGGTGTCAGCGATACGCCACTCGCCCTCCCCGGATTGCGCTACGCTCATCCGGGCTACCAAATAGCACAACTCTGTAGCCCCGGTAAGCGACATCGCCACCGGGGATTTTGAAGCCGCCAGCACCGGTGTCAGCGATATGCCACCCGGCCTTCCCGGATTGCGCTACGCTCATCCTGGCTACCAAATCGCATAGCGCTGTAGCCCCGGTAAGCGACAGCGCCACCGGGGATTTTGAAGCCACCAGCACCGGTGTCAGCAATATGCCACCCGGCCTTCCCGGATTGCGCTACGCTCATCCGGGCTACCAAATCGCACAACTCTGTAGCCCCGGTAAGCGACTGCGCCACCGGGGATTTTGAAGCCGCCAGCACCGGTGTCAGCGATACGCCCTCCCCGGATTGCGCTACGCTCAGCCGGGCTACCAAATCGCACAACGCTGTAGCCCCGGTAAGCGACTGCGCCACCGGGGTTTTCTCATCCCGCCCGCACTCTCTGCGCTTCACCTATACTTGCAGTTTAAGCGGGGACAGGAGAAAGACGATGACGCTACCCGATTTTCACGTCTCAGCGCCTTTTACGCTTGGTATTGAGCTGGAGCTACAGGTCGTCAACCCGCCGGGATACGACCTCAGCCAGGATGCCTCCACGCTGATTGCCGATGTGCAAAGTGAACTAACGACGGGAGAGGCTAAACACGACATCACCGAAAGCATGCTGGAGATAGCCACCGGCATCTGTCGCGATATTAGCCACGCCACCGCACAGCTCGGCGCCATCCATCAGGCGGTACAGCGCGCCGCTCTCCGTCACCATCTGCAGATCTGCGGCGGCGGATCGCACCCTTTCCACGCCTGGCAGCGCCAGCAAATCAGCGATAATCCGCGCTATGTGAAAACCGTCGAGCACTTCGGCTATCTGGCAAAGCAGGCGACGGTATTTGGCCAGCACGTTCACGTCGGCTGTCAGAACGGCGATGACGCCATCTATTTGCTGCACGGGCTGTCACGCTTTGTACCTCACTTTATTGCCCTCAACGCCGCCTCGCCGTGGTTCGACAGCACCGATAGCCGCTTTGCCTGCTCGCGTTTGAACCGTTTCTCTTCCTATCCCGATAACGGGCCAATGCCGTGGGTTGAGAACTGGCATGCCTTTCAGCGTTTATTCCGCCGCCTGAGCTACACCAGCATGATCGACAGCATGAAGGATCTGCACTGGGATATCCGCCCGAGCCCGGTGTTCGGTACCGTCGAGGTGCGGGTAATGGATACGCCGCTGACGATAGGCCAGGCGGTGAATATCGCCGGATTTATCCAGACGCTGGCCTGCTGGCTGTTAAGCGAACGGCCGTTTAAACATCAACCGGAGGATTACCTCCTCTACCCTTTCAACCGCTATCAGGCCTGTCGCTACGGCCTCGACGGGGTGATAACCGATGTCTGGTCCGGCGAACAGCAGAGCATCCGCGCGAACATTCTGCAGTTGGCCGACCGATTGGCGCCTTTTGCCCACAAGGTGCATGCCAGCGCGGCGCTGGAGTCGGTTGTGCGCCAGGCCAGGTCCCCCATCAGCGAAGCGCAGCAGATGCGCGAATTCATCGCCAACGGCGGTTCGCTGATTGGTCTGGTACAAAAGCATTGCGAGATTTGGGCGGCATAAGGAAGCGAAACGGGTATACTCGGCGCAGGATATTTAAAAGGAATGTTCATGTTATTACGCCGCCTGATCCCTCTTGCGCTTCTTCCCTTCACCGCTTTTACCCATGCCGCCTGTACGCTCACCGACCCGACGCTGACCTTGCAAAGCTATACGGTTAATCCGCAGCAGGAGCGCATCGTGATGTACTGGCAAAAGCAAAATGGTAAAGCCTGGGGATCGTTGCGCTCGCTGCTGTCCGATATCGATAAAGACGGCAGCGTCCAGATGGCGATGAACGGCGGGATATACGATAAGGCCTACGAACCGCTGGGCTTGTATATCGAAAACGGCGAGCTGCTAAAGCCGATCAACCGCGCCTCCGGCGGCGGCAACTTTTTCATCCGCCCCGGCGGCGTATTCTGGCTGAAGGGCCAGCGGGCGGGAATAACGCCTATCAACAACTTTAAGCCATCGCCTGAGATAACCTACGCCGTGCAGTCCGGGCCAATGCTGATTGAAAACGGCGCCATCAACTGGCGGCTGAAGCCCTCCGCCAGCTCGCGCAAACTGCGCAACGGCGTCGGCATTGATAAGCAGGGACGGGTGGTATTTATGCTTAGCGAGCGTGAAACCAATTTCTACGATTTCGCCTGTTACGCGCAGTCCAAACTCCACGTGCGCCAGATGCTCTACCTCGACGGCACCATCTCAAAAATGTATCAAAAGGGCGGCAGCATACCGTGGCAGTACCATCCGTTCGTCACCATGATCGCGGTGGAAATCAAAAAACCAGGCTAAAGGAAAATGGCGCCCGCTCAATCCTGAAGGGGCGCCGGAGGGGATCAGGCAGCTTTACGGAAACGGCGGGTCAGCCGCTTCTCAATTTCAACCACCAGGAACATAGCCACACCAATCACCAGGGTCACGAACCAGTAGCGCAGCGGCAGCGCCTCAGTGCCGAACATGTTCTGCATCAGCGGTACATAGATGATGACCAGCTGCATCAGCAACAGGACGCCGGTCACCAGCCAGATACCTTTGTTGCGCAGCAACCCTTTGTTCAGGGAGAAACTGTCGCTGCTGCGGCAGTTAATCATATAGACCCACTGCGCGGTCACCAGCATCTGCAGCAGCACGGTGCGGATGAACTCGGCGCTGTGGCCGCGCGGCGCCAGCCAGGCTTCGAGAATAAAAGCAGCGACGGCAATCATCGAACCGACAAAAGCGACGCGCCAGACGGCGAACCCATCCATCACGTGCTGGCCGGTCTTACGCGGCGGACGGTTCATCACGTTGCGCTCGGCGGCTTCAAAGGCCAGGCCGAAGGAGAGCGTGGCCGAGGTCGCCATGTTCATCCACAAAATCAGCACCGGCGTCAGCGGAATAATATTGCCCGCCAGCAGCGCGATGATGATCAACAGCCCCTGCGCGAGGTTGGTCGGCATGATGAACAGGATGGTCTTTTTCAAGTTGTCGTAGACGCGACGCCCCTCCTTCACCGAACTGGCGATGGTGGCGAAGTTGTCGTCGGTGAGCACCATATCGGCGGCCTCTTTGGTCACCTCGGTCCCTTTAATGCCCATGGCGATGCCCACGTCGGCCTGGCGCAGCGCCGGGGCGTCGTTAACGCCGTCACCGGTCATGCCGACCACTTCGCCGCTATCCTGCAGCGCCTTTACCAGACGCAGCTTATGCTCCGGACTGGTACGGGCGAAAATATCAAACTCCACCGCCGCCTTCGCCAGCTCGGCATCATCCATATGCTCAAGCTGATAGCCGGTCATCGCCTGGCGGCTGTTGGCGATCCCCAGCATCTGACCGATGCTCATCGCCGTCTGCGGGTGGTCGCCGGTGATCATCTTCACGCGGATCCCGGCGGCCTGGCAGGCGTGGATCGCGTCAATCGCCTCCGGACGCGGCGGATCCATCATTCCGGCGATGCCGAGGAACACCAGCCCTTCCCTCAGGTCATCGTGGGTCAACGCGGCGCTGCCGACGGCTGCCGGTTTGCAGGCGGCGGCAACCATCCGTAACCCCTGGCGGGCAAAGCGCGCCATTTCGTCTTCCCAGTACTGACGGTCAAACGGCATTGGCCCCTGCTTGCTCATCTGCTGGCCGCACAGGGCGAAGATGACATCCGGCGCGCCGGTAATCAGTACCCGCTCCTCATCGCCAATCTGCTGATGGGTGGCCATGTATTTGTACTGCGAGTCGAACGGAATTTTCGCCACCAGCCGGGTGACGACCGGCGCTAACTGGGCTTTCGCCGCTAATACCTTCAGCGCCCCTTCGGTCGGGCCGCCGGTGATGCTCCACAGGCCACGTTCGTCCTGAACGATCTGGCTGTCATTGCACAGATCGATGGTGCGCAGGTAGGTTTCCAGCACGCTGCCCGGCTGGACCACCACCGGCTCGTCGCTGCCCTCCTGGAAAATGCGCCCCTGCGGCTCATAGCTGTCGCCTTCAACGCGGTAGCAGCAGTCGGCGGTGATGATCGCTTTCACCGTCATCTCGTTCATGGTCAGGGTGCCGGTCTTATCCGAACACACCACGGTCATCGCGCCAAGCGTTTCAACCGTCGGCAGCTTGCGGATAATCGCCCGCTTACGCGCCATCGTCTGTACGCCGAGCGACAGGATAATCGAGATAATCGCCGGCAGTCCTTCCGGTACCGCCGCCACCGCGAGGCTAATCAGCGACAGCAGCAGCTCGCCCAGCGGGATATCGCGCAGCGCGAGGCTGAAGAAGAACAGCGCCACCATCATCGCGAGGATGATGACAAAAATCGCTTTCCCCAGTTTATCCATCTGCACCAGCAGCGGAGTACGGTGCTTTTCAATAGCCGCCATCATCTGATTGATGTGGCCTAGCTCGGTCTCTTGACCGGTAGCGGTAACCACACCGACGCCGCTGCCGGCGCTGATAGTGGTGCCGGAGAAGACCATATTGGTGCGGTCGCCCAACGGCAGTTCGCCCTGTAGCGTCACGGTGGTTTTATCCACCACCGTCGACTCGCCGGTGAGGATCGCCTCTTCGACCCGTAGATTGTGGCTTTCAATCAGGCGCAGATCCGCCGGAACGCGGTCGCCGGCGCGCAAAATAACAATATCGCCCGGTACAAGGTCACGAGTGGGGATGGTTTCATGCTTGCCGTTGCGCAGCACGCGGGCATCGCTGGAGAGCATGTTGCGGATCCCCTGCAGCGATTTTTCGGCATTGCTCTCCTGAATATGACCGATCAACGCATTAATGACGGTAACGCCGAGAATAACCAGAGTATCGACCCAGTGGCCCATCACCGCGGTGAGCGCGGCAGCGGCCAGCAGGACGTAAATCAGGACATCGTTGAAGTGGGCGAGAAAACGCAGCCATGCCGGTTTGCCTTTCTTTTCCGGCAGCGCGTTAGGGCCGTATGATTTCAGGCGACCGGCGGCTTCAGCGGTGCTGAGACCGTCGGCATGGCTCTTTTTTTGCGCCAGTACCGCCTCGACTGTTTGCTGATAAGCCTGCTGCGGCGCGACGTCGCCCGAGGGCGTGATGTTGTGGGGATTAATCATGCTGGTCAAAATAAAGTTTCCTTTTAAATTCCGTGAATCGGAAAGCCTGAAATCATTTCTGGCCAATGAATTAATGCGTTTTGCGAGCAAGATCAAATTATCCAGCCACAACATTTATTTACTCGCAAATTTAAAAATACATGGTAAGTTGGTTCTAAAAACAAATATTACAGAGTATTTCTAAACCATTTCTAAACGAGGTGAAACATGTTTGGAATCTACCGTGGACGCCGTCTGGCGCTGTATGTCGTACTGGCAATCATTATCGCCACAATTGTGGGATATAGTACTTATACTTTTGTAAAAATGCTGGGGTAATAAATGACGGTAATTTACATCACGATGCAATTAACTTAATCACAAATATTACTCAATAAATTAACAGGGGGTTTTAATTAATAGTATTAGAAATAATATGAATGACGTAAATTAATCAGCGGATAAAGCATATTGCGTTAACGGACTTTTTACCGGACAATATGTTTTTTAACTGACGATTAACATCATAATGAAACACCCGCTGGAAACGCTATTATCCGCCGCCGGCATTTTGCTGTTAGCCCTGATTTCTTGCTTGCTATTGCCGGCGCCCTCGCTCGGCCTGACGCTGGCGCAAAAGCTAGTCACATCCTTCCACCTGATGGATCTCAACCAGCTCTATACCTTGATCTTCTGCCTGTGGTTCTTAGCGCTGGGAGTCGTCGAGTACCTGGTATTACGCTGGGTATGGCGCCGCTGGTTCTCACTGGCAGATTAAGCAGTAAGAGAGAAAAAAAGCCCGCCGATAAAGGCGGACTGGTATGCGGCCGGCGCTCAGTGCGCACGGCTGTGGTTCTCTTTGCGATACGCGCCCGGCGGCTGATTGAAGGTACGGGTAAAGATACGGGTGAAGGTTTGCTGCGAATCAAAGCCGTATTTCAGGCAGATATCATAAACCCGCTGGTCGGTATCTCGCAGGTCGCGCGCCGCCAGCAGCAGTTTACGCTCGCGAATGTAGCGCCCGAGACTTTCCCCTTTGTACTGTAAAAACAGCCGTTGCAGATGCCATTTCGAATACCCGGCATGGCGCGCAATATCATCAATTCGCAGCGGTTGATGCAGATTGTCATCAATCCATTCCACGATAGTGTCAATCACCTGAGCGGATATATTCATATCTCTTCTCTCCTCCTGAACCACTCTGGCGGTTAGCGCCACCAGGCGTTAAATGATTGTGTCTTATCAGCGACCCACACCGGTTCGCCCAGCATTGGCGTGACTAAGCGCCACTCACGTCCTTCACTGGCTGCCGCCAGCCGCTGGTACGGATCGTCCCAGCTGTGTTTTGCCAGCACAAAGCGTCCGGCATGCCCCGGTAATACCGACCGGGCGCGTAAATCATCGGCGGCCTGCGCCGTTTCTTCCGGCATCATGTGGATGTACTTCCAGTCCTGGTCATATTGACCGTTTTCCATGATCGCTAGGTCGATGGGGCCAAACTGCTCGCCAATCGCCTTAAAATGCGGGCCATAGCCGCTATCGCCGCTGTAATAAATCTTTTGCTGCGGGGTGACGAACAGGAAGCTGGCCCACAAGGTCTGGTTGCGTTTCAACCCGCGGCCGGAAAAATGACGAGCCGGCAGCGCGTGTACGGTCAGTTCATCGCTGATTTTTACCGTCTGGTTCCAGTCCACTTCGTTGATAATCGCCGCATCCATTCCCCAGTAGCGCAGATGCGAGCCGACGCCGAGCGGCGTCACCACGCGTTTAACTTTCGGCATCAGCGCTTTAATGGTGGCGTAGTCGAGATGGTCATAGTGATCGTGGGAAATTATCAGCACATCGATCTCAGGCATCTGCTGCGCGTTCCACGGGTAGTCGCCGGGGAAGGCCTTATTGATGAAAGAGAACGGCGCGGCGTAATCGCTAAATACCGGGTCGATCAGGATACGTTTCCCCGCCAGCTGCAGATACCACGATGAGTGACCGAGCCAGACCATGACGTCTTCACCAGACGGCAAACCGGCAAGATCGGTATTCACCAGCGGTAACGGCTGCAGCGGGCGTGCGTTTTCTCGCTTAGTCACCAGGAAATCCCACCACGCGGCCAGCATGTTTTTCTGCCCGGTGAATCCCGGCGTCGGCAGTTGGTTATGGAACTGACCGTCACGATAATTCGGCGACTGTTCGACAAGACTGAGCTGCGCACCCTGCGGCGCTTTGCCAAAACCGGCATTAAGAACAAACGGCAATGTCGTTGTTGCTGCTAATAACATAATGGCGACCACGCTAAAGGTGACACGGTTCATATCCTGACCAGACAAAAGCCCCATCCAGGGGACTTTATGATATAACTTGATTATGAGTGAGTAAGCACTCATTATTGAGAAGGAGTCGAAAATCGTCAAGACTATTTTCAATATTTGACATCTGGCGTTGCAGTTGTGCGGTCCGCCGTGATTAGATCGGGGTTTAACTTTCTGCGAGGTAAAATGTAGTGGCTCGTCCTAAGAGTGAAGATAAAAAACAAGCGTTACTGGAAGCCGCCACGGCCGCTTTCGCCCAGTCCGGCATTGCCGCTTCAACATCGGCGATAGCCCGCAGCGCGGGGGTTGCCGAGGGAACGCTGTTTCGCTATTTCGCCACCAAAGATGAGTTGCTCAACGAGTTATACCTCGCCATTAAGATGCGCTTAGTACAGACGATGATCGCCGGGCTCAATCCTGACGAAAAGCGCCCGAAAGAGAACGCGCGCAATATCTGGAACAGCTATATCGACTGGGGGATGCGTAACCCTATGGAATACCGCGCCATTCGCCGTATGGCATTGAGCGAACGCATCACCGATGAAACCCGCAGCCTGGTCAAAGAGAGTTTTCCCGAGCTTAACGAGATGTGCCAGCTGTCGGTGAAAGCGGTTTTCCTTAGCGACGCCTATCGCGCTTTCGGCGATGCCCTGTTCCTGTCGCTGGCCGAAACCACCATCGAGTTCGCCAGCCACGATCCGCAGCGCGCCCGTGAGCTTATCGCCCTCGGTTTTGAGGCCATGTGGAATGCGCTGCACGAGAGTGAGCATTAATGGATAACGAAGCGCTACACCATCACGCGCAGCGTATCGCGCTGACCTACCCTTTCACCGAGCACTGCTGGCCGTTTGGCCCGGAGTATGACGTGTTTAAAGTCGGCGGGCGTATCTTCATGCTAACCATGACCCTTCGCGGGCGGGCAATCGTCAACCTGAAGGCCGATCCGCAAAAATCGCTGCTCAATCAGCAAATTTACCGCAGTATCGAGCCGGGCTATCACATGAACAAAAAGCACTGGATCACCGTGGTGCCGGGCGAGGATATCAGCGAGGATTTACTTGCCGAGCTTATTGACGACTCGTGGAATCTGGTGGTGGATAAGCTGGCGAAAAAAGACCAGCGTCGGCTGCGTCCCGGCTGATTTTCAAATAAATGCGATAAGTGTTATCGCATTTTTCACTCTTATCATTTCCCGCGCATCGCTGTACTCTTCCTCCCACGAAATGTGCCCGTAAGGGGCTGAAAATTGTGAGGAAGAGTCATGGATATTATCTCAGTTGCCTTAAAACGTTACTCCACTAAGGCCTTTGATCCGGCGAAAAAGCTGACGGCCGAACAGGCGGAAAACCTGAAAACGCTGCTGCAATATAGCCCGTCGAGCACCAACTCCCAGCCGTGGCACTTTATCGTCGCCAGCAGCGATGAAGGCAAAGCCCGCGTCGCGAAAGCGGCCAGCGGCACCTACGTGTTCAACGAACGTAAAATCCTCGACGCTTCCCACGTTGTCGTGTTCTGTGCGAAAACCGCGATGGACGATGCGTGGCTGGAAAAAGTCGTTGATCAGGAAGACGCCGATGGCCGTTTTGCCACTCCGGAAGCCAAAGCCGGCAACCACAAAGGCCGCACCTTCTTTGCCGATATGCACCGCAAAGAGCTGAAAGATGACGATCAGTGGATGGCGAAGCAGGTTTATCTTAACGTGGGCAACTTCCTGCTCGGCGTGGCGGCAATGGGTCTGGATGCGGTGCCGATCGAAGGCGTCGATTTCGCTATCCTCGACGAAGAGTTTGGCCTGAAAGCGCAAGGTTATACCAGCGTAGTTGTGGTGCCGGTCGGTCATCACAGCGTGGAGGACTTCAACGCCGCACTGCCGAAATCCCGCCTGCCGCAGTCCACAACCATCACCGAGATCTAATCTCCGCGCGCTGCCCTCCCCGGTGGCGCTGACGCTTACCGGGGCTACCAACCGAGTGCAGGATCGTAGCCCGGATAAGGCGCAACGCGCCGCCATCCGGGGAGGACGGCGGCGATCGCTTACGCTTAGCAGGGAAAAACCGTTACTTTTTCTCCCCCTCGCCGGCGTGCCAGATCCGCTCGGCGTAGCGGCCAATCATCGCCAGCGACGCCGCCAGGATCAGGAAAAACACCACCTTGTGCAGGCTGTACCAGAAGAATTCGAAAAAGCGGGTATAGAGGTTGATGGCGAGAAACGTCAGGCCAAATCCACGCAGCATGCCATCGTCGGTTTTCAGGCTGATATAAATACAGATCACCGCCGCCAGCGCAAACAGCAGTCCCCACGGCAGCAGTTGCGCCTGACTGACCCCATACCAGCTCTCGGAATCGTAGTTGCCGAATATCGACAGGATCCACAGCGCGACAAACAACCAGGTCAGCCCCATCGCCTTACTGACGGTAAACAACTGCCGCTGGCGTAATACATTTTGCATCAAGTAGCACAGCGCCAGCAGCACGCCGCCGAACAGCACGAAACGAATCGGGAAGCTCATCCCCAGCCAGTAGGCCCCCCAACCTGATACATAGCCGGTTTCCGCGCCAAACCAGTTCCCCAGCGCCAGCAGAAAGAACAGCCACACCAGCCCGGAGCGGGCGAAATACCCTATCAGGCCGTAAATCGCGCAGCCGAGCAGTATTAGCGGCGCCACGTGGCCGCTGCCGTCGTCCAGCCGATCGCCTAGCTGCCACAGGGCAATGGCGGTGCAAATCACGCCGAGGAACAAAATCGCCTCGGTGCTATAGTGCCACTGCGCTTCGCGACGCTGACGGCGGAACCCCCAATAATAAAATGCGATGGCCAGCAGCGTCGGCAGGATAATGCGCGCGATAGCGGAGTCGCTGAACAGATTGATAATCGCCGCAATCAATTCGGCATCGGCGAACAGACTCCCCAGCGCAATCAGTACGCAGGCTATCGCGGTCCAGAAGGCATAGCGGCTCAGGCGCTGCCAGTCGAAAGCACGGACAGATAGCGACGCTGACAGCCGTTGGCCGTCGCTGCTGTTCAGGATCCCCTCCTGCTGCCATTGCTCGATAGCACGTTGAATAATCCGCTGCTGCTTGCGGGTGACGTTCATAAGCGTTCCTTGTCCATTGCGGGCTTAGCCCTGTTGATCCAGCCAGGCCAGCGCCTGTTCTCCGGTTTCATCCAGCGGTAAATAGACCAGCAGACGCGAACCGTTGCGCGGCGCTGAATACCAGTACATTTGCTGCAGACTAAAGCGCCCGAGCTGCGGATGGTTAAAATTTTTCACCTGGTTTTCGACGCCGCGCACCTCGTAGCGCTGGTGCCATAGCGCTTCAAACTCCGACGAGGCGGCGAAAAAACGCGCCAGCTTATCTTCCCACTCTGGCGAGCCGCGATGCTCAGCCATCGCCGCGCGAAAATAGGAAACAAAAGTCGGCAACACGTCGCGATTTTCAATGCGGCTACGCCAGGCTTCGCAGGTGAGATAGAGATAGATGCAATTGCGGTCTTCTTCGGCAATCGTCGCGAAATCAACGCCCATCAGGCGGCAAAAGCTGTCATTCCAGGCGACGATATCAAAGTTCGGTTTCTGAATGCTGGCGGGCTGCGGCATCAGGCTATCAAGCATACGTCGGGTTCCGGGGCTTATCCCCTCGCAGACCGTGGCCTGCGTATTCTCTGGGGGCGTTAAGCCTGCCAGAACGAACAGATGACGGGTCTCCAGCGGGCTGCACTGAAGCGCGCTGGCCACGCCGCTTAATACCGCCGCCGACGGATTCACTTCCCGCCCCTGCTCAAGCCAGGTGTACCAGGTCACGCCGACGTCCGCCAGCATCGCCACTTCCTCCCGGCGCAGCCCCGGCGTCCGCCGCCGCCCGACGCGCGGCAGGCCGAGACGCTGCGGGTCAAGACTTTCGCGGCGGGCGCGCAGAAATGCCCCCAGCTGTTTACGGCTATCATCGGGCGCTAGATTCAGCGCCTCACGTTGCAGCATTAGCGTCATCGTTCCTCCAGCATGGTAGTACCAATACCAGTATAGACAGGAACTGGTACCCGTTTAATTAATCGGAGATGCTACGGCCATCCGCTGAATGACGCAATGGAGAGATCCGATGAATTCGTCTGCTGTTTCACCCGGCCGCGCCGGCTTACTGCTGTTACTGACCGGCCAGATGCTGCCGTTAATTGATACCTCGATAACCAACGTGGCGCTGGATTCGATCACCCACTCCCTCGACGCCAGCGCCACCCAACTGGAGCTTATTGTCGCGCTGTACGGCGTGGCCTTTGCCGTCTGCCTGGCGATGGGCAGCAAACTGGGCGATAACTATGGACGCCGCCGCCTGTTTCTGTGGGGTGTGGCGGTATTCGGCATCGCCTCGCTGCTATGCGGAATGGCTAACTCCATTAACGCCCTACTCGCCGCACGAACGCTGCAAGGTGCCGGCGCGGCGCTGATCGTGCCGCAAATCCTCGCCACCCTGCACGTCACCCTGAAAGGCACCGCTCACGCCAGGGCGATCAGCCTCTACGGCGGTATCGGCGGCATCGCGTTTATCGTCGGCCAGATGGGCGGCGGCTGGCTGGTCTCCGCCGATATCGCCGGGCTCGGCTGGCGCAACGCCTTCTTTATCAACGTGCCTATCTGCCTGCTGGTGTTGGCCTTTAGCCGCCGCTATGTGCCGGAAACCCGCCGCGAAAGCCATTCCAGCATCGACTGGCAGGGAACTTTCAGCCTGGCGTTAATCCTCTGCTGCCTGCTGTTCCCGATGGCGCTGGGGCCGGAACTGCACTGGCCATGGGAGCTACAGCTGCTTTTGCTGGCCGTACTCCCCCTGCTCGGCTGGATGCGCCTGAGCGCGCTGCGTAAACAGCAGCGCGGTGAGCAACCGCTGCTACCGCCGCGGCTGTTAAAGCTCACCAGTATCCGCTTTGGGATGGCTATCGCGCTGCTGTTCTTCAGCGCCTGGTCCGGCTTTATGTTCTGTATGGCGCTGACCATGCAGGCCGGGCTTGGGATGGCGCCGTGGCAGTCCGGCAACAGTTTTATCGCTCTCGGGGTGGCCTATTTTATCTCCGCGCTGTACGCGCCGAAGCTTATCGCCCGCTACAGCATGGGGCGCATTTTGCTGATAGGCCTGGCGGTACAGATTAGCGGCCTGCTGCTGCTGAGCGCCACCTTTTATCAACTTGGCCTGCGGACCACGACGCTGGCGCTGGTGCCCTCCACCGCGCTAGTCGGCTATGGTCAGGCGTTAATCGTCAACAGTTTCTATCGTATCGGGATGCGGGACATTCGCGCCTGCGACGCCGGAGCCGGTAGCGCCATCCTCAGTACCCTGCAGCAGGCGACGCTGGGGCTGGGGCCGGCCATTCTTGGCTCGCTGTTCTTGACCCTGGCCCAGCGCGGCGGTGGCGACTATGCGCAGGCGCTGATCGTCTTCCTGCTGGTCGAGGTGGCGATGATGCTGCTGCTGGGCGCTATAGCCCTCTGGCTGCGCCATCACCTGAATCTGCAGCCGGCGGCGACGGCGTCCTGATTCACAACTGTGTAACCTCTGATTTGCATAATAGTCATCCAGCGGTCATCATAACCGCTGGATGTACAGGAGACGTTATGCAGGAATTAATATCGCAAATCGCCGCATTAGGCATCAAAATCACCCCTACCACCTCGCTCATCATTACTTTTGGCATTATTTTTCTGACGGCGATTGTCGTTCATCTCATTCTGCACAAAGTGGTACTGCGCACCTTCGAAAAGCGGGCGCAGGCCAGCAGCCATTTATGGCTGCAAATCATCACGCAAAATAAACTCTTTCACCGCCTGGCGTTCACCCTGCAGGGAATTATCGTCAACGTTCAGGCCGTGCTCTGGCTGCAGAAAGGCAGCGAAGCGGCGGAAATTTTATCCACCTGCGCGCAGCTGTGGGTAATGGTTTACGCCATGCTTTCCTTCTTCTCGCTGCTGGACGTGATTTTCAATCTGGCGCAAAAATTCCCCACCGCCTCGCAGCTGCCGTTAAAAGGCATCTTCCAGGGCATTAAGCTAGTTACGGCGATTATTATCGGCATTCTGATCATATCGCTGCTAATTGGCCAGTCGCCGGCGATTCTGATTAGCGGCCTTGGCGCGATGGCCGCCGTGCTGATGTTAGTATTTAAAGACCCGATTCTTGGCCTGGTGGCCGGGATCCAGCTTTCCGCCAACGACATGCTCAAACTCGGCGACTGGCTGGAGATGCCGAAATATGGCGCTGATGGCGCGGTTATTGATATCGGTCTGACCACGGTAAAAGTGCGCAACTGGGATAACACCATCACTACAATCCCCACCTGGTCGCTGGTCTCGGATTCGTTTAAAAACTGGAGCGGAATGTCGGCCTCCGGCGGGCGTCGCATTAAGCGCAGCCTGAACATCGATACCACCAGCATCCATTTTCTTGACGAGCAGGAGCAACAGCGCCTGATTCAGGCCAAATTGCTAAAGCCCTATATGGACTCGCGCCATCAGGAAATTAACGAGTGGAACCAACAGCACGCCAATGCGCCGTCGGTGCTCAACCTGCGCAAAATGACCAATATCGGCACCTTCCGCGCCTATCTGCAGGAGTATCTGCGTAACCATCCGCGGCTACGCAAGGATATGACCATGATGGTGCGCCAGTTAGCGCCGGACGCTAACGGCCTGCCGATTGAGATCTACTGCTTTACCAATACCGTGGTGTGGGCGGAGTATGAAGGCATTCAGGCGGATATCTTCGACCATATCTTTGCCGTGGTTGACGAGTTCGGCCTGCGTATACACCAGACGCCAACCGGCAACGACATTCGTTCACTGTCGGGCGCGCTGTCGTCCTGATTCCCGGCTGGCGCGCATTGCGCGCCAGCGTACTCTCACTCCACTATCATTTCTCAGGGCTAGCCGTCGACACAGTTTAAGCAGATGATCTTTTCACCAACATGGATTATCGCCAAAGGACGCTCTGCATAATGAAATTAACCACAACGTTTGTCGCGCTTGGCTGCGCTTTAGCACTCCTTTCCGGTTGCACCTCATCGAAGACCTCGCCAGAACGCCATGCTTATAGTTTCGTATCTCACCGTTCAGATTTCGTCGGCGGTAATTTCACCGTTAACCGTCAGCAAAATTATCAGATGAACCTGCCTAACTTCCGCGATATCTATGCCCGCGGGCAAGAAGATCGGAAAAAAGGGGTGAGTGAAAGCGATGCGCAGCGGGTTGCCGACGCCATTAAGCAACAGGCGCTGGAAGGGGTGAAGTCACAACACTCCTTCAACGGTAATGCGAGCGATCGGTGGAGCGAAACGATGGAAGCGAAGGATGCTCGTCTGTTTGGTAATGAGCTGGCTGGCGCCTATCTGGACGGCTTCCACGGGATAAAATAAGTTGTGTCGCCCCGCCAGTCCGCGGGGCGATAAGCCTTACGCCGGGCGGCGCAGCAGTTTGAAGGCGGCAAACAGGAAGATAATCCACACCGGCAGCAATATCGCCGACAGACGCATCCCGTCAATGGTGCACATCAGTACCAGAATCAAACCGAGAAAAGCGATGCAGAAGTAGTTGCTGGCTGGCGCCAGTAACGCTTTGAACTTCGATTCGCGGCCTTTACGACGCTGCGCGGCGCGAAACTTCAGATGCGCCATACAGATCATTATCCAGTTAAGCAGCAGCGTCGCCACTACCAGCGCCATCAGCAGCCCCAGCGCTTCATGCGGCAGCAGATAGTTCAGCACCACCACCAGCGAGGTAATGATGCCTGACAGCAGCAGCGAATTCACCGGCACGCCGCGTTTGCTGACGCGGGCGAGAAACTTCGGCGCATTGCCCTGTACCGACAGGCCGAACAGCATCCGGCTATTGGAATAGACGCCGCTGTTATAGACCGACAGCGATGCCACCAGAATGACGAAATTCAGTGCGGAAGCCACCACGTTGCTGTCAAGATTATGGAAAATCATCACAAACGGGCTGCTATCGGATTTAATCTCCACCCACGGATAGAGCGCCAGCAGCACCACCAGCGAGCCGATGTAAAACAGCAGGATACGGTAAACCACCTGGTTGACCGCTTTCGGAATGCTCTTTTCCGGATTTTGCGCTTCCGCGGCGGTAATGCCGATAAGCTCCAGCCCGCCGAAAGAAAACATAATCACCGCCAGCGACAGCACCAGGCCATGCCAGCCGGTGGCAAGGAAACCGCCATGCTTCCACAGGTTATCAAAACCGGCTTTGCTGCCGCCGTGGCCGCCAAACAGCATCCACAGGCCAAAGGCGATCATGCCGATAATCGCCAGCACTTTAATCAGCGCGAACCAGAATTCTGCTTCGCCATACAGGCGTACATTGACCAGGTTGACGGCGTTAATAATGATGAAGAAGGCCGCCGCCCAAACCCAGGTGGGCACGTCCGGGAGCCAGTACTGCATATAAATCCCGGCGGCGGTCAGTTCCGCCATCCCTACCAGCACGAACATGACCCAGTAGTTCCAGCCGGAGAGAAAGCCGGCGAACGGGCCCCAGTATTTATAGGCAAAGTGGGCAAAGGAACCGGATACCGGCTCTTCCACCACCATCTCGCCAAGCTGGCGCATAATCAAAAAAGCGACAATACCGGCCACGGCGTAACCCAATAATACCGCCGGGCCAGCCATTTGAATCGCGGGACCAATGCCGAGAAACAGGCCGGTGCCAATCGCGCCGCCAAGGGCGATAAGTTGAATATGTCGGTTTTGTAAACCGCGATGAAGCGTCGGGCCGCTCTCTTCCACGGCATCCGACGACGTTGACGCGTCTTTCACGTCGTTCCCCTGTGTGTTTTTGTGAAGGGGCACCTTTTATCACTTAGGGGGGATTGTCGCAAGTTGCACGGGGCGCCAGGCCCCATGGCGGATTAAAAAACCACGATCAATGCAGCTTCAGGCGCGGGCGAATAATCCGGTTTATCCCGCCGGATAACATCATCAGGCCGGTTTTAAAATAGCCGTGCAGCGTCACCTGGTGCATCCGATACAGCGAATCGTAAACCATCCGCGCAATACGCCCTTCCACCATCATCGGGCCGATCGGTAGATGCCCCATAATGCTGCCGAAGGTTGTGTAGCCGGAGAGCGAAACCAGCGAACCACGATCGCGATAGGAGAACGATTTCAACTTATGCCCCTTCATGCGGGCGATAATATTGTCGGCGGTGAAGAGCGCCATTTGATGCGCCGCCTGGCCGCGCGGCGGGATGAATCCGCCTTCCGGACGCGGGCACGCCGCGCAGTCGCCGAAAGCAAAAATATCAGCGTCGCGCGTGGTTTGCAGCGTCGGGGTCACCACCAGCTGATTGATACGGTTGGTCTCCAGCCCGGCAATATCCTTCATGAAGTCCGGCGCTTTGATCCCCGCCGCCCAGACAATTAAACTCGCCTCGATAAACTGGCCATCTTTAGTATGCAATCCACGCTCCTCAACGCCGGTGATCGTGGTATTGGTCATCACATTCACGCCAAGTTTACTCAGCTTTTCGTGCGCGGCGCGGGAAATCCTTTTTGGCAGCGCGGGCAAAATACCGTCGCCGGCCTCTATCAGGCTGACATTTAACGCTTCGTTGGTCAGTTCTTTATAACCGTAGCTGCGCAGTTCTTTTACCGCATTATGTAATTCGGCAGATAATTCAACGCCGGTAGCGCCACCGCCAACAATGGCAATATTGACCTTACCGGTGGTCTGCGGGTCGGCGGAATAGCGCAGAAATTGGTTCAGCATTTGCTGATGAAATACTTTTGCCTGCTCAGCGCTGTCGAGGAAAATACAGTGTTCTTTTACCCCTGGCGTATTAAAATCGTTCGACGTACTGCCCAGCGCCATCACCAGCGTATCCCAGCGCAACTTGCGTTCCGGCACCAGCATTTCTCCCTGCTCATCCCGCAGCGCGGCGATAGTAATGGTCTTATCCTGCCGATCGATATCCATTACCGAACCGTGCTGGAAGGAAAAGTGGTGTTTGCTGGCATGGGCGAGGAAACTCAACGCATCCACGCCTTCATCCAGCGAACCGGTGGCGACTTCATGCAACAGCGGTTTCCACAGATGACTCTGGCTGCGGTCGACAAGGGTAATATTCGCTTTCCGCCGACGCCCTAATTTACGTCCCAGTTGGGTCGCTAGCTCCAGCCCGCCGGCGCCGCCGCCGACAATAACGATCTCTTTTAATGGCGTAGTCAAGGTGAACTCCAAAATAATTAATTAAATGTTAATTAAAAACTCTCAGATAATTTTTAGTTAACAATAATTCAAACAATAAAATGCCAGTCATCCATTAGATGATTACGGGATGCATATTGGTAATCGCAAATTTAATTGGCGGCAATTTTTAATCGGGATATTATTGTACAAGTTTTCAGGCAATTTCCTTGCACGCATATTCGAGGTAAATAAAAAGGCCACTAAATTATTATTTAGCGGCCAGGGTAAGGATTAGATAATAATAACTATTAAGTCTTATATTTAATGAGGGTGATTAGCGGCAGCAACGTATTACCGCGGTTTAATAACGCATCATCACCGATTTAAGTTCAGTATAATCATCAATAAACGCGCTACCAAACTCACGGCCAATACCCGATCCTTTCATGCCGCCGAACGGTACCGCCGGGTCGAGGAAGGTATGCATGTTGACCCACACGATCCCGGCATCAATGGCCTGCGAGTAGCGCAGCGCCTGGCGGATATTATCCGACCAGACGCTGGCCGCCAGCCCATACGGCGAAGCATTAATTCGGGCCAGCGCCTCTTCTTCGCTGCGATAGCCAATAAAGCTGCATACCGGGCCGAAGGTCTCTTCGCGCATCAGGGTGCTCTCTTCGCTGCGCACTTTAACCGCCGTCGGCTGCAGGAAATAGCCCTCGCCGGGCAGCGCTTCGCCGCCGCAAACGATGGTATCGCCCTCATCGCGCGCGGTCTGAATGAGCCGCAAGACTTTGTCATACTGCTGGCGGTTGGCCAGCGGCCCCATCAGCGTTTGTTCATCCAGCGGCGACCCCGGCGCGAAAGCGCTGAGCTTGTCTTTCAGCTGCGCCAGTACCGCATCCAGCTTGCCCTGCGGCAGATAAAAGCGCTCAGCGGCAGCGCAAATCTGCCCCTGGTTGAGGTAACCGGCTTCGATAATGCCGTTCACTATGGCCTCCGGCGTCAGATCATCGAGGAACAGCGCGGCGTTTTTACCGCCCAGCTCCAGCGTAACCCTTTTACCTGACCCGCTGGCCGACTGCTGGACTTTTTCCCCGGTCGCCACCGAGCCGGTGAAGCTCACTTTGGCGCAGGCCGGATGCGTGATGAGCCGTTGGGCGATTTCGCCTCCGGCGCCGTTGACCACGTTAATGACGCCATCCGGAATACCCGCCGCTTTCGCCAGTTCCGCCACCCGCAGCAGCGTCAGCGGCGTATACTCGCTCGGCTTGAGGACGATAGTGCAGCCGCAGACCAGCGCCGCCGCCATCTTCCAGATGGCAATCATAATCGAGAAGTTCCACGGTACGATGCCAACCACCACGCCCAACGGCTGGCGGCGGGTAAAGGCGGTATATTTCTCCCCGGCCATCGACGGCAGCGACACATCCAGGGTTTCCCCGGTGATTTTTCCCGCCCAGCCGGCGAAGTAGCGCAAAAACGCTACCGATTGATCCAGTTCCAGCATCCGCGCCAGGGTGATGGTCTTACCGGAGCAGAGGCTTTCCAGCTGCGCCAGCTCTTCGCGATGCTCTGCCAGCGTGTCCGCCAGTTTCAGCAGCAGCGCGCCGCGCGCCAGCGTCGGCATCTCGCGCCACTGATTAAACGCCAGGCGGGCGCTCTCCATCGCGCGGTCCGCCTGGCCGACATCCGCCGCCGTGACCTCGGCAATCGCCTGTCCGGTCGCCGGGTTTATCACCGCGAACGGCGCGCCGTGGCCCGTCTCCCGATGACCGGCAATAAACTGCCCGTGCGGCTGGCGTAAAAAGGCGGTCACTTCCGCCAGTAAGGTTATCTCGCTCATCGTCAGCACCCGTTTTTTAGCAAAGTTAGCCCATCACAGCACGGTTGCGCCGCGCCGCCCATCGTTCTAAAGAACGTCATTCTTCCGGACGATATTCAACGCCCGCGCGGCGTGCTGTGATGAGGACATTGAGCCAGGCAAGACGACAGGGTAACGCGATGAATATTAAAATCGATGCGCTGAACTACTACGGCGCGACGAAGAAATACCAGCTCCATTTTCCGGCGCTGCGGGAAGATATTGAAGCCGATGTGGTGATTATCGGCGGCGGCTTTTCCGGCATTAACACCGCGCTCGAACTCGCGGAACAGGGGATCACCAACGTGGTGGTGCTGGAAGCGCGCCATCTTGGCTATGGCGGCACCGGGCGCAACGGCGGCCAGGTGATGGCAGGAATCGGCCACGATATCGAAGCGGTGAAAAAACACGTCGGCAAAGAGGGGCTGGAGACGCTGTTTAAAATCGCCAACCTCGGCGCGGGTATCATTCGCGAACGCATCCGCAAATACAACATCGACGCTGATTTCGTCCCCGGCTACGGCTACCTGGCCTATAACCAGCGGCAGCTTAAAACGCTACGCCAGTGGGAGAAGGAGTTTAAAGCCGCCACCCCCGATGAAGAAATCGAACTGTATACCGGGAAAGAGGTGCAGCAGGTAGTCGGTTCCGAGGTCTACTGCGGCGCGCTGAAACATATGGGCGGCGGGCAGATCCATTCACTCAATATGCTGCTTGGTTCGGCGCAGGCCGCGCATTCGCTGGGGGTGAAGATTTTCGAATCCTCGCCGGTGGTGGAGGTGAATTACGGCAAACAGGTACGGGTGCGCACCGCGATGGGCAGCGTTAAAGCCGCCAAACTACTGTGGGCCTGCGACAGCTTCCTCAACAATATGGAGCCGGAGATCTACAACAAAACGCTGGTCACCTACTCCTATCAGGTGTCGACCGAGCCGCTCTCCGATGAACTGATCGAGCGCATCAGCCCGCTGCGCGGCGCCTTCAGCGATATTCGCCCGGTGATTAACTACTACCGCGTCACTCGTGAAAACCGCCTGCTGTTCGGCAGCGCTACCCGCTTCGTGGAGTATACGCCGAACGATTTCGCCGCCTGGAACCGTACGCTGCTGGCGGAGGTCTTCCCATACCTGAAAGATGTGAAGATCGATTTCGCCTGGGGCGGGCCGATGGCCTGTAGCGCCAACCTGTTCCCGCAGATTGGCACCTTACGCGACCATAACAACGTCTTTTACGTCCAGGGGTACTCCGGCTTCGGCGTCACCCCCTCGCACATCGTGTGCAAAATCCTCGCCGAAGGGATCAATGGCGGTTCCGACCGCTATCGTCTGCTAAGCAGCATTCCCCACGCGACCATCCACGGCCGTGACAGCCTGCGCTTGCTATTAGTCACCGCCGGAAAACTGATGCATCAAACCGCCGGTTTCTGGAAAGGCCGGAGTTAATCAGGAGAACGCTATGCACGCTTTTAAACTCAAACACCCGGTACCTGAACTACAGCCGATCGGCAGCGTCAGCCTGCTCGGCGCGACGCCGACCGCCGGCGACCCGCAGGTAGCGGGCGCGATGATATACGGCGAGCCGCAGGACGCCTTTACCTGCGGACTGTTTTCGTCCACCGAAGGGAGCTTCACCATGACCTATCCGTTTACCGAACACGCCACCGTGCTGGAGGGTGAAGTTGAACTGACCGTCGCCGGCGGCGAGCCGCAGCGCTTCGCGCCGGGGGACAGCTGGTTTGTCAAACAGGGCACCGAAGTGGAGTGGAAAATCCTCACCCCGCGTTTCGTCAAACACTACCTGGCGAACGTCGAAACGCGCTAACACGCTGATAATGCCCGGCGGCGCATTGCGCCTTCTCCGGGCTACCAAATCGCACAGCGCTGTCGCCCCGATAAGCGTCAGCGCCACCGGGGATTTTTAGGCCAAATTAAAGGCAGGCCGCACGGACCGTAGGCCGGGTAAGGCGCTAGCCGCCACCCGGCAGAAATATGCGCAACGTGGCAAGACAGATGGCCCCGCTTTCCGGGGCCATCTTATTTATCAACCGCCACATTCATGGACTACGTCACAGATTCACCCGTTGCTCTCCACCTTCCGGACGATATTCGTTGAGCAGGATGCCCGCCTAAATTATGACTATCCGGGAGTGGCGCTGGCTATTCCCTGCCCTCCCCTACATTGTGCAGAGGTTGACTATGTTTAGTAACAGACTCGCCAGCCATCTTGAACGCGGCGTCGTCGGCTTTCCGACGACCCTCGCCAGCTCGGTTGGGCTGATTATGGCAAGCCCGGTGATCCTGACGGTCACCAGCGGATTCGGCATGGGCGGCGACACCTTCGCGCTGGCGGTACTGCTGGCTTTTATTATGATGCAAGCGCAGGTCACTACCTTCGCCGAAGCCGCGACGTTAATCCCTACCACCGGCTCGGTGTACGACTATATCTCCTGCGGTATGGGCCGCTTCTTCGCCATTACCGGCGCGCTGTGCGCCTATCTTATCGTCCATATCTTCGCCGGAACCGCGGAGACCATTCTCGCCGGCATTATGGCGCTGGTGAACTTCGAATCGGTCAACGCGCAGATGGCCGCCCATCAAAACACCTGGATGGTGGGTGTCGGTATGGTGGTCATTTTCGGCCTGCTCAACGCCATTGGCGTGGAAATTTTCGGCAAGGTCGAAGTGGTGCTTACTTTCGGCATGTGGACGACGCTGACCATTTTCGGCCTGTGCGGCATTTTTATGGCGCCGGTGACTCACCTTTCCGGCTGGTTCGGCACGCCGCTGAACGTTAGCGATATCTCCGGCCTGTTCGGCTATATCGGCATGGCGATGTTTATGTTCGTCGGCTGCGAACTGGTGACGCCGATGGCGCCGGAAATCAAAAAAGCCCACCGCACCATTCCGCGGGCGATGGCGTTGGGTCTGCTGGGGGTCGCCAGCTGCATGTTTATCTATGGCGCGGCGATTAACCGCCAGGTGGAAAACGTGGTGATCGATGCGGCGAATAACGTCCATTTGCTGGACACGCCGATGGCGATCCCGGCCTTCGCCGAGCGGGTGATGGGCCACGCCGGCCAGTACTGGCTCGGGGTCGGCCTGCTGCTGGCGGGCTGCGCCACGATTAATACCTTGATGGCCGCGGTGCCGCGTATTATTTACGGTATGGCGCTGGACGGCGCGCTGCCGCGTTTTCTTACCTGGCTGCATCCACGCTTCAAAACGCCGGTGATCGCAATTGCCATCGGCGTGGCCATCCCCTGCCTGCACGCCTGGTACCTGAACGGCGATCTGGACCGTATCGTACCGCTGATCCTCGCCGCGGTCTGCGCCTGGGGCGTGGCCTATCTGCTGGTCACGCTGTCGGTGGTGATGCTGCGCATTCGCCGCCCTGACCTGCCACGCGCCTACCGCTCGCCGTGGTTCCCGCTACCGCAGATTATCTCCAGCGTCGGGATTATCATCGCGATTGTGAATATTACCCCACCGGGGATGGACAGCCGCGAGGTGCTGGTGCCGTTCGGGATTATGCTCGGCCTGACCGCCGCCTATGCCCTGTTCTGGACGCTATGCGTACAGCGCGTTAATCCGTTCAAGCCGCTGGAGGTGGAAGAGGTGGTCGAGCGCGCTATCGGCAATTATGAGAAACAGACCCGCGGGGAGATGACGCCTGATGTCCTCCGTCCCCTGGTTTGAAACGCCATTAATGAACGCGGTGCAGCGCGACTTAGCGGGCTGGCCGAGCGAAAAACTCAGCGAAAGCAGCGCGATGTTGCGGTTGAACGACGCCACCGCCGTCATCTTCAGCGTGCGCCAGAAGCGGCTATTTATGGCCAGCATTCACAGCTGCGAGTTTGTCGTCGAGGGGCCGGTTACCCGGCCCGCTCGCGGCAAGATCCGCGCCCACCAATCCGGCTGGCTGAAACGTCAGCCCATCCGCTTTATCGGCAGTAAAGAGAGCGCTGAACTCGCCGGCTATCTCAATGGTTTTCCTAATCTCCAGCACACCTTAAGCGAGCTGGACTACCGCCGCTTTTCGTTGACCTTTGACGATAGCGGCTGGCGCTGTTGCATTGAACCCTGGGCCGCCAGCGAAGTGGTCTGTAAAATGCCGCCGCTGCGCCGTTATCTGAAGCTCGAAGCGCAGCAGCGGATGCTGCTGCTCAGCGTGCTGGCGATGATTAATCAGGCGGTAAGTCAGTGGATGGCTGAGAAAACCAATGATTAAGACCATATTGCCATGACATCACGCGCCGATCAGACTCTCCAGAGGAATGCCGAACTGTGCATGAAGCCGGCGAATCATCGGGAGCGTCAGGTTACGCGTGCCATTGAGAATTTCATAAACGCGATTAGATTTACCAATCGCTGGTTCCAGATCTTTTACGGTAAGCCCCTGCTGCTCCATGCGAAATTTTATGGCTTCAATGGGGGTGGGCGGCTCGATGGGATAGTGCCTTTTCTCATACTCTTCAATGAGCAAGCACATCACCTCAAAAAAATCGCCCTCTGGCGTATCAGGCGCTGGTTCATTATCAAAAAAAGGTTCAACCGCGCTTAACGCGGCTTCGTAATCTTGTTCAGTGCGGATAGGCTTAACATTCATCATTTACTTCCTCTCTATCGTCTCAGCGTTTATCACGTCATATTCCTTATGCGTTCCGATAAACTTAACGAACATCCATCCCCGCAGATAAGCAACAGCTACAATTAACCGATAATCATTTCCCTTCATGTTGAATACCACCCGCTTATTTTTCAATATGCTTGCGCTGCGGTATTGGTCCTTAATCTCCGCCGGGGTTTTCCAGTCAGCCTTTATTGCCTCGTCCACCCAAGCCTTTAGCGGTTGTTCCGCGTCGGGATTCTCCGCCCAGAAATCCCTGAGTACTTTCACTGAGATTATCTTCATGGACGGATATTAGTCCCAGTTCGGGACCAGGTAAAGAAAAAAGTCCCAAAACGGGACTTTTGAGTCACATTGCGTCTTGCCCTTCCCCGCCATCACAGCGGGGAAGCTGAGGCGTTTTATAGCAGACCGAACTGCTGCGCCAGCCGATCGATGGCCTGGCGCTGGAACTGCGCGAATGCGGCGCGCGGCTGCTGCTGCTGAATAAATTCCAGCAGCGGATCCTCAACCTCGGTGCGCACGCCGCTCAGCGTTTCCATCACCGCCAGGCCGCAGAACGGCACGTAGGACTCGGCGTAGCCGCCTTCGTGCACCATCACCAGTTTCCCGCCGCACAGGCGATCCGCCGCCTGCTGGACCTGTTCGGTCATCGCCCGGAAGCTGTCGCTATGTAGCTGCATCCGCGCTAATGGATCCATCGCGTTGGCATCATAGCCGCAGGCGATAATAATCAGTTCCGGCTCAAAACGCGCCAGCGCGGGAATGACGATAGTTTCCAGCGCATAGCGCCAGCTGTCGTCGCCCGCCCCGGCCAGCAACGGAATATTGATGTTGTAACCTTCGCCCGCGCCAACGCCGCGATCGTCCTCGCCGGAGTAGCCCGGCGGGAAGCAGCCGTCCTGATGCAATGAGATAGTCAGCACGTCATCGCGCTGCAGATAGATATGCTGCGTACCGTTACCGTGGTGAACGTCCCAGTCAATAATCGCCACCTTGCCGAGCCCCAGCAACGCTTTCGCCCGTTCAACGGCAATGGGAATATTGGCGAGGAAACAAAACCCCATCGACTGGTCCGGCAGGCAGTGGTGTCCGGGCGGCCGCGACAGCGAATAGGCGTTATCCAGTTCCCCTTTAAGCACCGCTTCCACGGCGGCACAGGCCAGTCCGGCGGAAAGGCAGGCGATTTCATAACTCCCCGGTCCCAGCGGCGCCTCTTTGCCGAGCATGCCGCCGCCGTTATCGCTGATTGCCTTAAAACGCTCAAGATAGCTATCAGGATGGATCCGCCGCAGGTCCTCAAAGCTCGCCGCCGCCGCGCTGCGTAGTTCCAGTTGCGGCGTCAGCCCGGAGACGTCCATCAGGTTTTTCATCCGCCGTTTGGTCTCCGGCGACTCGGCATGGCCGCCGCCGGCGGGCGGCTGTACCCAGCCACCGACCGGCAGCGTTACCGCGTGCAGGCCGGTACTGTGCCAGAAACAACGTTCATCAAAGAAGAAACCGGTTTTTCTTTTCACTCTATCCTCCCGTTGGCTAAACCTTTTCCGGCGGACGACGCCGCCGCAATCAAAATCAGAGACAGCAGCGCGCAGGCGCCTGCCGCCGCCAGCAGCGGATTGGCGCTGGCGAAATGTTGCAGTAAGGCCCCCGCGAGCGCCGGGCCGGCTGCCATTCCGCCGCCGATCACCAGATTGATGCTGTTCATCAACCGGCCGCTGTTATCGAGCGCGGCCACGCGAGCGAGGATAAAAGGCAGCACGAAAGTCCAGGTGAACTTAAACAGCAGCGCCGCGATGGCGTAACGCACCAGCAGCGGATGGCCCGTCAGTAACAGCACGCTGGCGATCAGCAGCGCGTATCCCAGCCACACCGCCAGCCGGTCCGGACGTTGGGTACCGCGTAGAGCCGCGCCGCCGGCGCCGATAATGCCGAACACCGTCGCCGCCGCCAGCACCAGACCGACCTCTGTCGGACTCAACCCTGCCCCGCTGCCGATGGTGCCGATAAAGGTCCATACCGCGCTGAGGCTGATATAGAAGGTGAGAACCGCCAACACCGCCAGCGCCTTACGCCACGACGCCGCAGGTGGCTGGCGATGGGAAGCCGATTGCGCTTGAAAACGCGACGGGAAGGCGGAAACCAGCGGCAAACAGCAGAGCATGATGGCGGCGAGGAGCAGATAAACGACCTTCAGGCCAAAGGTCACGAACAGGCCGGGCAACACCAGCAGGCCAAGCATGCCTAACAGCAGCTGCCCCAGTACCCAGAATGCGTACACCCGCGATGGATTCGGCGTTCCCGCCGCGCAGCTGATGCACAAAATCATTAGCGTGCCGCCCGCCAGGGAAGCAATAAAGCGTACCGCCAGCAGCGATGCATACTGGGTGACTACCGCCGAAGCAAGGTTAGCGAGCAGAAATACCGCGCAGGCGACGAGTGCCACCCGCCGCCAGTCGAGGCGGTTCATCCACCACCACGCCGGGAGCGTCGCCAGGCTCATCGCGCCGAGCTCCGCCGAAAATAGCCAGCCGATCTGTCCGGGTTTAAGGTGCCATTCGCTGGCCAGCTGCGCCGCCACCGCCGGCGCGGTCATTAATATCCCCGGCGCAATGGCGGCGAAAATAACAATCGCCGCCAGCAAACGCAGCGACACCACCAGCCCGCCAGGCCGGGAAAGGCTATTTTCAGAAAGAGGTGTACTCGACATCGTAGGGCGTGCTCCAGTCAAAAAAGCCTCCCCCCGGACGGTTATCCAGGGAGTGATACCCACAGGCATCAGGAAAACGCCGTGCTGCCACGGCGCGCGCGGGATGCGATAGTCAGATTACAGATGCAGCGTACGCTGAGCGGCAGGCATCCAGGTTCGGGAAACGAGTTCAGTCCGGTTGACGACTTCGGTCTTGGCGAAAATATTGCGCAGATGGGTTTTCACCGTCGAGAGCGAGATATCCAGCTGGCGGGCAATCAGCTTATTGCTGGCGCCTTCACGCACCATGCCGACGATTTCGCGCTCTTTGGCCGTCAGGATGGCAGGGAGTTGATCCTCTTCCTGCAGGAAATCGCGAATAGCCAGCTCCACCAACGGCAGTACCGCCTGGGCCCGGAGGCGTTCCTCGCTGGAAAAAGGCACGTCGCGCATCAGCGAGATACCGGCAACGATCCGCCGTTCGCGGCGAATAAAGATTTCGGTCATGTCGCGTACGTTATTCGGCAACATAAATTCATGATAGTAGTGGCGGTTGCGGTCACAGAGTCGCGGCGTCATCGCTGCCATGGTCGTACTCTGGTGACTAAAGTGCGCCGGCAGGTGCGGATCCAACGGCTGGAAGCTTTCCAGATATTGTTGGTGTGTATTATCCGAAATATTATGCAATATATAGTTTTCAGGTTTTAAACGATTATTTACTCGATAAAAAACCGCTGAAGACAGTGGAATTAACTGTGAAATAGTCTGTAAACAACGGGCTATTATCGCATCATTACGACTGGCTTTTAATAAAGCAGACATGATATTTCCCCCCGTCAAGGTGGTGGTGCGTAACACGCGGATACCAGAGTAAGATGAAGCATACATTTCACATTTAAGTAACACAATCATTAACATGTTAACAATGTGATATCCATTACAAACTTTTCATCAATACATTGTTATTTAAAGCATTTAAAAATCGCCCTGCTATCTGTTAACGTAGCGGCGTTAAAACATAAACAAAAGTTATTAACATCACGCGTTATTTTCCGGCAAGGATTAAAAACCCTTATATTGGCAGGTCCGATCTCATCCTTAAGAACGATAGTTTTTTGCATTTTTTCATTTATACCCTAAAAAGGATGTCGATAATTTAACGCCGCGGCTTAATCAACGGATTACGCCTGACTTGCTATTGCCCAAATATGCCGCCCCAGGCCAGCAATTAATAGAGGATAAGCCGATGCTGAATATCGCCGCCTTACGCCAGCAGCAAATTCCGCTGGCCGTCGAACCACGCTCATCGCTGCCGTTTCATATTCTGATGAAACCGATTGGCCCCGCCTGTAACCTCGCCTGCCGCTACTGCTACTACCCGCAGGATGAAACGCCGGTCAGGAAGATGGACGAGGCGCGGCTGGAGCAGTTTATCCGCCGCTATATTGCCGCCCAGCCCGCCAGCGCGCGGGAAATCAACTTTGTCTGGCAGGGCGGCGAGCCGCTACTGGCCGGGCTACGTTTTTATAAAAAAGCGCTCGCCCTGCAGCAGCGCTACGCCCCTGACGGCGTAACCATCAGCAATAGCCTGCAGACCAACGGGACGCTTATCAACGACGCCTGGTGCCGGCTGTTTCGCGAACATCGCTTTATTATCGGCGTCAGCCTCGAAGGTAGCGAAGCGCTGCAAAACCACCATCGACCGGATAAACGCGGGCAGACTTCCTGGCCGGCGGCGCTACGCGGTATCGCCCTGCTCCACCAGCATCAGGTGGAGTTTAATCTGCTGGTGGTGGTGCATAACGAGATGGCCGCCCACGCGGCGGCGATTTATGACCGGGTGGTCACGCTTGGCGCGCGCTATCTGCAGTTCCAGCCGCTAATGAGCGAAGGCGCCGCGCTGCGTGAGGGTTATCAGCTCAGCGCCGATAACTGGGGGCGTTTTATGGTCGGTATCTGGCGACAGTGGCAAAAGCGCTGCGATATGGGGCGGGTATTCGTCATCAATATCGAACAGGCGTGGGCGCAATATTTTACCCATACCAGCGGCAGCTGCGTGCATAGCGCCCGCTGCGGCAGCAATCTGGTGATGGAGTCTGACGGCCAGCTTTACGCCTGCGATCATCTGATCAACGCCGAACACCGTCTGGGCCGCCTTGACGAGCAGACGCTCGCCGTCGCGGTCGACGCATCCGTTCAGCTCCCTTTCGGCCAGCAAAAAAGCCTGCGCCGCGAATGTCAGACTTGCTCCGTAAAAATGGTCTGCCAGGGCGGCTGCCCCGCGCATCTCAACGCCGCTGGCAACAATCGGCTATGCGGCGGTTATTACCGTTTCTTTAGCGAAATCCTCGCGCCATTACGTCCCTTTTCCCGCGACCTTAACGGCCTGAAAGCCTGGCGGGCCGCGTTTGTTGGGGCCGCGCATCCCGCGTAGCCCTTTGCCCTGATGGTTGTCCCACTATGAACAGGAGAGTCAGTCGTGAACAAAAAAGCCATGGCCGCGGCGGTCAGCATGATCCTCGCCGGCGGCGCGCACGGCGCGCAGAATGAGCATCCAAACGTCATCGTGATTATCGCCGATGATATGGGTTATTCCGATATTAGCCCCTTCGGCGGTGAGATCCCCACCCCCAACCTGCAGGCCATGGCGGAGCAAAGTATCCGCATGAGCCAGTATTACACCTCACCGATGTCGGCCCCGGCGCGTTCGATGCTGTTGACCGGCAACAGTAACCAGCAGGCCGGGATGGGCGGTATGTGGTGGTACGACAGCACCATTGGCAAAGAGGGTTACGAACTGCGGCTGACCGACCGCGTCACCACCATGGCCGAACGCTTTAAAGATGCCGGCTATAACACGCTGATGGCCGGCAAATGGCATCTCGGTTTTGTTCCCGGCGCCACGCCGAAGGACCGCGGTTTTAACCACTCCTTCGCCTTTATGGGCGGCGGCACCAGCCACTTTAACGATGCGATTCCGCTCGGAACCGTCGAGGCGTTCCACACTTACTATACCCGCGATGGCGAGCGCATCTCCCTGCCGGATGATTTTTACTCCAGCGAAGCTTACGCCCGCCAGATGAATAGCTGGATTAAAGCGACGCCGAAGGAGCAGCCGGTCTTCGCCTGGCTCGCCTTCACCGCCCCTCATGACCCCCTGCAGGCGCCGGATGAGTGGATCAAACGTTTTAAAGGCCAGTATGAGCAGGGTTACGCCGAGGTCTATCGCCAGCGCATCGCCCGTCTGAAAGCGTTGGGAATCATTCATGACGACACCCCGCTGCCGCATCTGGAGCTGGATAAAGAGTGGGAGGCGCTAACGCCAGAGCAGCAGAAATATACGGCGAAAGTCATGCAGGTGTATGCGGCGATGATCGCCAATATGGACGCGCAAATCGGCACGCTGATGGAGACGCTGAAACAAACCGGGCGCGATAAAAATACCCTGCTGGTATTTTTAACCGATAACGGCGCCAACCCGGCACAGGGTTTTTATTACGAATCTACCCCCGAATTCTGGAAGCAGTTCAATAACAGCTATGACAACGTGGGCCGCAAAGGATCATTTGTCTCCTACGGCCCCCACTGGGCCAACGTCAGCAACGCCCCCTACGCCAACTACCACAAAACCACCAGCGCCCAGGGCGGCATCAATACCGACTTTATGATCTCCGGTCCCGGCATTACCCGGCGCGGTAAAATCGACGCCTCAACCATGGCGGTGTACGACGTGGCGCCGACGCTATATGAATTCGCCGGTATCGATCCCAATAAATCGCTGGCGAAGAAACCCGTGTTGCCGATGATTGGCGTCAGCTTTAAACGCTATCTGACCGGTGAAGTCCAGCAGCCGCCGCGCGGCAACTACGGGGTTGAACTGCATAATCAGGCAGCCTGGGTCGATGGCGAATGGAAGCTGCGGCGCTTAGTCAAGCTCGGCCTCAACGCCGGCGACGCGCCGTGGCAGCTGTTTAATCTGCATGACGATCCGCTGGAGACGCATGACGTCGCGGCCCAACATGCCGACCGGGTCAAAGCCATGAGCGACGCCTACGAGGCATTTGCTAAGCGCACCATGGTTACCAAAGCGCAGGGCAAGATGATCGATTATGTCGGTATCGATAACAAAACCGGGCGTTATCTGGCGGTCGATCCGGCAACCATGAAGCCGGTGCCTGCGCCGCAGGCGATTCCTGTGAACGAGGGCCAATAAACGAACCCGGCTATCGTTCTTCTGGACGATAGCCGGAAGTTGACTCGCTTTCTAAGGTAATCCTGAACCCATTACAGGAGAGAGCGGATGGCGAGAGTCGTGGTAATTACCGGCGGCGGAAGCGGGATTGGCGCCGCCTGCGCGCGGCTGATGACGGCAGCGGGCGAGCGGGTGTTTATTACCGGCAGACGCGAAGCGCAGCTACAGAAGATCGCCGATGAAACCGGCGCGACGGCGCTGGTGGGCGATGCCGCCGACGGCGATGTCTGGCGGGAACGGCTGCTACCTGCAATTCTCGACCAAACCGGCGGTATCGATGTGCTCATCTGCAGCGCCGGCGGCATGGGCAATAGCGCCGCCGCCGACACCAGCGATCGCCAATGGCGAGAGGCGCTGGACGCGAACCTGAACAGCGCTTTCGTCAGCGTGCGCGCCTGCCTGCCTTCGCTTATCGCCAGCCGCGGCAATGTACTGTTCGTCGCCTCCATCGCTTCCCTTGCCGCCGGGCCGCAGGCCTGTGGCTACGTCACCGCCAAACACGCCTTAATCGGCCTGATGCGTTCCGTCGCCCGCGATTACGGCCCACAGGGCGTCCGCGCCAATGCCATCTGCCCCGGCTGGGTCACCACCCCGATGGCGGATGAAGAGATGATTCCGCTGATGCAGGAGGAAGGGTTGTCGCTTACCGAGGCCTATCAACGGGTGTGCCGCGACGTTCCGCTACGCCGCCCCGCCAGCCCCGATGAAATAGCGCAGGCCTGCCAATTTCTCTGCTCGCCGCAGGCCGCCATTATCAGCGGTGCGACGCTGGTCGCCGACGGCGGTTCCAGCATCGTCGATGTTCCAACGCTGGCGTTTACTTAACGCCCCACTTTACTCAGGAGCTCACATGACTTCAGAAGCCGTATTTATCCAGGTCGGCGCGCTGGCCGATGGTTTCGCCCCGCACGGCAACCTGCTGGCCACCGCCAGTCTGCCCACAGGCGAACGCTTTACCTTTTATGCCGCCGGGAGCGAGCCGCAGCAGCTGATTATCGAAAATGACCAGACTCTGCTCTGGAACGGCAAACGCGCGCCCTGGCGGGCAACCGCCCTGCGCCCCGATATTCTGTTTATCGATTTTCTTGACCCGGAGCGCGATAACGCCAGTATCAGCGCGGTATGCAACCTGACGCAGCGCAACGCCACGCTGGTATACGGCCAGCTACCGGACGAAGCCGCCGCGCGGCTGGACGCCTTCAGCCGGGTAGAGCAAGGGTTGCCGCTGACCGCCGTCGAGGCGCGATTTGTCTTCGCCCGCCTGGATGCCCAGCCGGGGCCGCTGCCGGACTTTACCACCGCGCTGGTCGGCATGCGCAATCAGTACACCTATAGCCCGACCGAGCGTTATGAACACATCTATCTCAACGATAATTTTTACGCCTGGCAGTGTCTGGACGGCGTGGAAAAGGGGCTGGCGGATGTCGACCGCTGCCATTACGTACAGGTGGCGGAGGATCTCTATTTGTTCGTCTGGCGGGAGAAAATCATTCCCACGCTGGGGGCTATCTTGATCGATCTTCAGCAGATGCGCACCGATGGTAAGATCATGGGTTATCAGGGCAGTGATTTTGGCGCCTTGAGTAATTTCCCGGTCGGCGCAAGCGCGAAGATCCTCAACGTCACCCGCCATCAGGAATAATATTGCGTGGCCGGGAGAAGCGCCCGGCGATATGGGAAGCGCCCCATCCGGTTGAACGGGCCCTGCGGGCGCGGGTGCTTCGGCATCAGGCGCTGACGGAAATGCATGTTCAGGAGCAGAAACGGCGGGTGAGCCTGATGAGTAAAGGGGGTCATGTGTCGCTACGCCGGGCAACATCCGCGGATATGGAGCAGCTTTGTGCCGGATGGCGGCTGCGCCTTATCCGGCCTACCGTTCGTGCGGCCCGCCGTTAATTTATCCACTTTTCCGGCGAAACTGCCGGTGTTGGTGGCCGCAAAATCCCCGGTGGCGCTACCGCTTACCGGGGCTACGCACTGTGCGATTTGGTAGCCCGGACAAGGCGCAACGCGCCGCCTCCGGGGAGGGACTGACTCAGGCGCTGGCGCTGTCGAGCCGCGCCAATTGTTCGCTGCTGAGGCTCAACGCCGCCGCGTGGGCGAAGCTTTCCACCTGCGCCAGGCTGGTAGCGCTGGCAATCGGCGCGGTAACGCCTTCCCGGCTCATCAGCCACGCCAACGCCACTTCGGCAGGCTTCGCGCGCTGTTCTTCCGCCACCGCGACCAGCGTGTCAATAATCCGCATTCCGCGTGGATTGAGATATTTAGCGATGCCGCTGCCGCGCTGGCTTTGCGCTAAATCGGACGGCTGGCGATACTTACCGCTCAGGAAGCCGGAGGCCAGGCTGTAGTAGGTCACCACGCCAATATCGCGGCTTACGCAGAGATCGCGAAGCGCCCCTTCAAAGGCGGAGCGGTGATAGAGGTTATATTCCGGCTGCAGCACCTGCCAGGCAGGAAGGCCGCCTTTACGCGCTACTTCTAGCGCCGATGACAGCTGTCCGGCGTCGAGGTTTGAAGCGCCAATCGCCCGCACCTTGCCGGCCTGCTGCAGCGCCTGGAATGCTTCTAACGTTTCATCGATTGGCGTTTCAGGATCCGGCCAGTGGGCGAAATAGAGGTCGACGTAATCCGTATTCAGGCGGCGCAACGAGTCGTCAATCGCCTGCTGGATCCAGGCTTTTTTCAATCCTTTATGGCCGGGTAGCCCCATATCAGAGCCAACTTTAGTGAAGATTTTGACTTTATCGCGTATGCCGGGGCGCGCCTGTAGCCAGCGGCCAATAATGGTTTCGGATTCACCGCCCTGATTGCCTTCCGCCCAGCGGGAGTACACATCCGCCGTATCGATAGCATCAAAACCGTGGTCAACAAAAGCATCAAGAATGGCAAAACTGGTTTTCTCATCGATGGTCCAGCCAAAGACGTTGCCGCCAAATACTAATGGGGCGATGGAAAATCCGCTTTTGCCCAATGGACGTGTCATCATGCCGATTACTCCTTAGCTTATATTCTGTTTCCCTCAGATAACCGCAGGGGGTCTGAAGAGGATGTCGAGTGGATAATCAGAAAAGGAATCTTGCGGCGGGCAGTCCATGCCCGCAGGGTACACTCTGACATTATGTCCCGGAATAAACGTCAAAGCTAAAATATTTCCCGGCCAGTTTTTTGTAGGTGCCGTCGGCAAGCATTTTTGCAATCGCGCCATTTATCTCTTCGCGCAGCGCATCGTCGCCTTGACGCAGGCCAATCGCCGCCCCGGCGCCGAACAGTTTATTATCCTGCAGCTGTCCGCCAACAAAGGCGAAATCCTTGCCCTGCGGCTGCTGCAGGAAACTGTAATCGGCCATCATGCCGGAGAGCACAGCGCCATCGAGGCGGCCTGATTCAAGGTCGCGCACCACGCTATCGGCGCCCTGATAGGCGACAATGTTGATACCCTGCGGTCGCCAGTACTGGTTCACATAAGTTTCCTGTGCCGACCCCTGCTCGACGCCGATGGTTTTCCCCTTCAGCTGCTCCGGCGTATTGCCTTTGAGGGTATTTTTACGCGCCACCAGAAATACCGGCCCGTTGTAGAGCTTATCGCTAAAGGCAATCTGCTCTTTACGCTTCTCGGTCATATACATCCCCGAAAGAATCGCATCGAACTTACGCGCTTTTAGCGCCGGGATAATGCCGTCAAAGTTGCTTTCCACCCACACGCACTTCGCCTGCAGCTGCTGGCAAATCGCGTTGCCTAAATCGATATCAAATCCCGCCAGCTTGCCCTGCGGATCTTTCCATTCAAACGGCACAAAGGTCGGATCAACGCCAAAACGGATCTCTTTCGCCCCGGCGGCCAGCGCCGACGTCGACGCCATTAATGCCAAACATAACAACAGTGATTTTTTCATTCGAGATTTTCTCCTGGGATTAACGGCAGTGCGCTTGCACTAAACGCGCGAACAACGTCGCGCCGGTGCTGATAATGTCATCGTTAAAGTCATAACCGGGGTTATGCACCATACAGCCGCCCTTCTCGCCTTTTTCACCGTTGCCCAGCAGGAAGTAGCAGCCCGGACGCTCGCGCAGCATAAAAGCGAAATCTTCGCTGGCGTTCATTGGCGATACCGACTCAAGCACCCCTTCGCGGCCAAAGACTTCCAGCGCCAGCGCCTGGGCGAAATCGGTCTCTTCATTACTGTTGGTTAATACCGGATAGGAGTCGTAAATCTCGACGTCGCTGCTGGCGCCATAGCTTTTGGCGGTAAATTCGGTCAGCTCTTGAATACGCTTGATCAGCAGGTCGCGAATTTCCGGCTTCATCGCCCGCACGCTGAGCTCCATCACCACGCTCTCCGGAATCACGTTCGAGGCGATGCCGGCCTGGAAAGTCCCCACGCTGACGACCGCCGTTTCACCCGGCGGCACGTTGCGCGCGACGATGCTCTGCAGCGCCATCACCAGCGCCGCGCCGGCAACGATAGGATCGACGGTGCGTTCCGGATGGGCGCCGTGGCCGCCGTAGCCGGTAATCGTGATTTTGACCGTGTCCGCCGAGGCCATAAAATTGCCGGCATAGAAGCCCAGCTTGCCAACCGGTAATCCCGGCATATTGTGCAGACCGAAGATGCGCTCGCAGGGAAACTGCTCAAACAGACCATCTTTTATCATCAGGTCCGCGCCGCCAATGGCTTCTTCCGCGGGCTGGAAAATCAGATGCACCGTGCCGTTAAACTGGCAGGCCGGCGAAGCGATATACTTCGCCGCCGCCAGTAAAATCGTGGTGTGGCCATCGTGGCCGCAGGCGTGCATTTTTCCAGGTACCGTACTGGCCCAGGGTAAATCGGTGGTTTCATAAATCGGTAATGCGTCCATATCGGCGCGCAGGCCAATAGTGCGCGGCGAGTCGCCTTTGCTCAGGCTGCCGACGACGCCGGTTTTACCGAGGCCGCGGGTCACCTGATAGCCCCACTCCGCCAGTTTGCCGGCAACCAGCTCGCTGGTATTAAACTCTTCCAGACTTAATTCCGGATTGGCATGTAAATAATGACGGATAGAAATCATTTCTTGTTCCGTGGCTTTAATTTCTGGAATTACACAATCAGACATGCCGTTCTCCGGGAATAGATTAAGAAGTTAACACGTTATCCTGGCTCAAAGTTTATGCAAGTAGCATTTCTAATTCCTGGAACGCCATTCGTCATATTTTTAATGCAGAAAAATCGCAGAACAAAAACCATTAAAACCGGCAAAATTTAAATATAAACGTTTATTTTCTGGGTTGGTCACCAACATTTAATCTACCATCCCCGCTTTGACTCAGTTTTAAATAAAATAAACAGCTATGAAATATCAATTACTTGTCGTTGCCTGCGCGCTGACGCTGGCAGGCTGCAGCGCTGAGGGCGACACCGCCAGCCAGCAACGCGCCAGCATTCAAAAGATGCGTACCAATACGCTCAGTAAACTCTATAGCCTGCGTCCGGAAGCACGCAGCGATATCCAGCATTCAAAGGGCTACGCGGTATTCGCCAGCAATAGCAGCAAAATATTCGTCTTCGGCTTCGGCAGCGGCTATGGTGTCGTGAAAAATAGCGCCACGGGCAAAGATACTTATATGAAAATGGCTCAGGGCGGCGCCGGTCTTGGTATGGGCGTGAAACAACAGCGCACCGTACTGGTATTTCACGACAAAGATGCGTTGAATACTTTCATTACTAAAGGCTATATGGTCGGCGCGGATGCCAACGCGGCAGCGAAATATGACGACAACGGCATCGCTCCGATAGGCGCATCGGCTAACGGCGTGGCGAAAGATACCTCTTCGCTGCCTTCAAAAGTCAACGTTTATGAAATCACCGAAAAAGGGTTGGCGGCGCAGGCGATGGTCAACGGTTATAAATACTGGCCGGATGACGAGCTGAATAAACGGTAATCCACTGCGGTCCATACAAGTTAGCATCAATAAGCCGGGTCAGACGTTAGCCTGACCCGGCGCTAATGCCATGCCGCAAGTATCATTATTTAATGACCAAGGGCGCCGCTTACCAGTATTGAGGTAATAATTCCGGTCGCCGCGGCGATCAGCACGTAATTGCCATCGATATAAGACCAGTGATGGCCCTCCGGCGGGCGCGGCAGACCACGCTCGTTCCAGTTACTGACGCGATATTCATCACCGCGATAACGCTCCGGCGCCGGATGGCCTTTACGGAAATCGTTACCCCTCCAGGCGAAATGATCCTGTTCATGGCGCTCCTGGCGACGATCGTCATGACCGCTACGCTCCGGGCCGCGGTGGTCATTGTTGTCCTGATGGTTATCGCCAGGACCGCCCGGCTGGTGGCGTCCGTTTTGGTCACCCTGTTTCGGGCCATTCTGCCATACCTGCTGTTGCCCCGGACGATGGCCATCATTCGGGCCATCGGCAAAAGCCTGAGCGCTCAGCACGCAGGATAAAATAACTGCCAGAGAAATAATCTTTTTCATAGTACACCTCCTGATATATTTCTTTTTTACCCTGCAAATGTGGAGAAATAGTGATTAGCAAACTATCCAGGACTATTCCAGGCTAATTCAGGAGGGCAACAAACTTTAATTTCAGCGAGCGTCAGACGTAAAAAAGGCCGCTTGCGCGACCTTTTTTGTTCTCAGCGAGTCAGTGATTACTCAGAGACTTTATTCTTTAACTCTTCAGCGCCTTGCTTGGTTTTATCCCAGCCTTTTTCGCTGACTTCTTTGGTTTTATCCCAACCTTTGCTGGCGCCTTCTTTAGTGGCATTCCAGCCTTTCTCAGTGCCTTCTTTGGTCTTATCCCAGCCCTTCTCAGCGCCTTCTTTGGTTTTGTTCCAGGTTTTCTGCGTGCCTTCGCTTACCTGGCTGCCGACGCTATCGCTTTTCCCTTCAGCAGCATGTTTGGACTTGAGCTTCATCTCTTCGCCCTGATTCTGCGCCTGGTGCAGTTTTTCTTTTGCCGTGTTGGCATTTTCGTGGGCTGCGGCCACGGTATCATCGGTTGCATGTGTAGTGGTTGCCGCGAATACCGGAGAAGCGACCAGAATAGCGGATAGTGCAATCATTGCTTTTTTCATATTTTTCCTCTCTTAACGCGTGCTTTATGTTACGAGTCACATTCAGCATGGCATAAGCTTCTGCGCTTAGCATTAGGAAAAGTTCTTAAAACTGCCTTGCCGCTATTCCGTCGTTTTAGTGATCGAGATAGAGATAGCTTTCCCAGCTTTTCATGCGGATGAGGATCTTTCTTATCAGCGACAGGTGCTCAAAATGCTGCGAATAGACGGCGGCTTCGACATCCGCCCCCTGCGGCAGCTGATAGTTTGCCAGACGGTCGTCAGTCACTTTTAATACCACCAGCGCTCGGCCGCGCGCCGCCAGATCGTTGGCCGTCAGCAACGTCCCCTGCCCCTGAAACTGGCTTTCGCCAATCGCCGGCAGCACTTCCGCTACCTGCGCTTTAAACACGGTTCCGGGAATAGAGGGGAACAGTAATTCAGCCTGCTCACCTTTTTGCAAACGCTGCAGCGCGTTCTGGCGGAATGCGGCGACGTATTCACGTGAATTCACATTATCCGTTGGCACAAACGTCATCACCGGCTTCAGCCCCAGCGCGGTGGACATCGTTCCCGGGCGCAGGCCGACGGTACTGACGTAACCGTCAGACGGCGCGCGCACCACCGTGTTATCGAGCTTAAATTGCGCCTCGCGCAGCTGCGCCAGCAGCGAAGCGACTTTGGTGTTCTCACCGTGCACCACCGAATTGAGATCGTTACGCGCCTGTGCGACCTTTGCCCGGGCGGCGTCAACCGCCGCCTGCGTCGCTTTCCAGTTCTGGCGACGCGTATCGACCATCTGATCGGAAAAAGCCCCTTTATCATGACCCGCCTGGAAGCGGGCGTATTCACGCTGGGCCCGATCGCGCTCGGCGACCGCTTTGCTTAAATCAGCCTGCGCGCTGGTTAACCCCGCATCAAGCGACAACGCATCCTGGCTGGCCGCTTTCACCTGCGCGGTCAGGTCGTCGACTTTCGCCTGGAACGGGGTTGGGTCGATGGTGAAGAGGATGTCGCCTTCATGCAGCATCTGATTTGGTTTTACCGGCACGCTGGTAACTCGCCCGCGGGTTTGCGAAACAATTGGCACCGTGCGGTAAACCTGTTTCCCGACTTCGCTATAGGGGAAGTTATAATTCATTCCGAGGATTAACATGCCAATCAGTATTACGCCGCCTAAAACCGCCGTGGGAACCGTCCATTTATTTAATGGAATACGGAATACTTTAAATATCACGATACATAGTGCGGCATAACATAGCAGTAATAACGTTTCCATTATTTACCCTCCCGATTGACGGCGCTATTTTTCAGACGATTTAATTCCGCCTGCATCGCATCCAGACGCTGATGTAAATCGTGTTGTTCGGCGTTTAACTGTTGCATTCCCCAACCACGGTCTTCCCGCCACAGCGTGGCCCAGATCCATAGCAGCGGCCACAGCACGTGCAGGGTGAACAAGCTCACCCAGCCAGCGTAATGAATCGCATCCTGGTGCGGATGATTTCTTTTTTTGGCAATTTCATAGGGAATATCGTGGATCACAATAATTCCATAAAATAAAATCAGCACCACCGCAATCAGGATGGCTAAAGCAATATAATCCAGGGTCATAAAATAACTCCAGAATGTGTGACGTATTTCACATTCACTTTATACAGGCGTCAGCAAGCCGGGCATGATCGCCCTGACAACTGACCATATTAATCAGAATTTATCCGGTATTTTTCGGTTGATAGAAATCAGTTGACCTTTTTTCACCGTAATATAGCCGCCTTCTTTTAACGCGGCTAAGACCTGATAAACATAGCTGCGCGAAAGATTGGTCCGTTTAATAATAAAAGCGGACAGGCTTTCACGTTTTCCATAATCGATCTCGTTACGGTACAGATAACGCGATAGCATCGATTTTATGGTCTGAAAACCGGACAGGTTACCGCGCTCGTTGTGCGCATCGAGGGCAAAAATGCCCATGTAGGCCAGAATAGTCGTCAGCTCTTTCATATACTCCGGCGAAGAGTAAAAGAAGATACGCTCGAAATCCTCCACGCTGATTCTGGCGAAACGGCAGCGATCGAGGCATTGGTACAGCAGTTCTACCGCCGGGCAATAGTGCTCAAGCAGGCCAACCGGCATATGTTCGATCACGATCCCTAGCAGATTATCAGGCTCGCTGACGGCGAGAGTGATTTGCCCGGAAAGCAGAAAGTAAATAAACCCAGCCTGCGGCTGAAAACGCTCGCCAGGGGCCAATTCGATGCTTTCGCTACAGGCGGTCACATCCGGGAGATGCGCATTTAACTGCAGCTTCTGGTAGCACGCATGAATACGACCAAAACTGCTATTCAACTTCCCCGTATCCATTGCCGTACTTTCCCGTATCACCGACGTCATCAAATATATATAAGGCAAAGCGAAGGGAAAAGTCCACAGCTGGAGTTTTGGCGTTTTTTTAACATTTGAGGGTCGTAAACTTAACCGGACGACTGCCTGATGCTGGTTAGCTATAACTAAATAGTATGTACTCGCAAAAAACCACAACATTGCAATGGATATGACGTAGTGACTAGTTCTATTCCATACTCAAGCACTAAATCAGAAGAATCCAATTACATAAATAGATTGAAGGATTTTTCTGACTCAGAAACAAAGCTTGCAAGTTGATTTCTTTTGTGAATTTTATGTTATATACTCAAACCTTGAGTATGCTAGTAAGCTATTATGCAAATTAGCAAATTTAATATTTTAACGATTATATGGGCTCAATAATTTAACAGGGTTATGAATGAAAAAGCTTGATTCATTACAATATGCGAGAGCATTTGCCGCTATATTTGTCATAATAGCTCATACTGTTAATCAATTTTACATGTATAGCACCACAGGTAATAAATTATTTGATGAAATAATACGGAGAACGACACATTTAGGTGACCTTGGGGTTTATGTTTTCTTTGTCATTAGTGGATACATAATGTCTTACACCACTAAAAACAAAGATTTTGGGGTTGAATATGCATCAACTTTCATAAAAAAACGCCTCCTCCGAATCTATCCTATTTATTGGATATTTTTTACTTTACTAGTTATATTATGGGCTGCAGGTATAGCGCTAAGATCACAAGATATCAATGCAGAAAAAATATTCTTCTCATATCTACTAATTCCTTTTGGTGCAACTGATAATAAGATCGACACCCCCGTAATGTCACAAAGCTGGACATTATCGTATGAAATGTTTTTCTATTTCACTTTTGCTCTGTTAATTTCTATACGCATCAAAAAAGAAAGAATTATAGCAAACCTAATTTTTATTTTCACTTTACTGTTTATTACCTCATCACTGAATGCTCTACCAACTGCTGAAGCCAATGCATTCTTTTCCAAATGGATTATATTCCTATTTATAATTGGCGTGTTTATTGAGCGAAACGAAAACATCTTACAAAACTTAACATCAAAACTCAGTGATACAATATGTTGGGCCTTGGCTGCTTTTCTTGTTTGTATAGCTATTTATATCGAAAAACCTGTATATATCGATTGTTTAATAAGCGCAGCTATTTTAATATTTGTATTACCCGTAAGAAAAAAACACAACTTACTTTTAAAAATCGGTGATGCTTCTTATACTATATATTTAACGCATAATTTTATCGTGATGGCATATGGGATATTTGTCAAAAAATTCCCAAACCCTTGGGGTTGTACCATTGGCGGAGCTATTACAATCGCAATATGCATTCCATTCGGACTAATATTATATAAGTTAATTGAAAAGAAAATTCATCACTAACCAAGTTGTCGCCATTTATTAATGGCGACAACTTATGCAGTAATATCAAAATGATAAATGATCATCGTTGAATGGTACTTACTTTCCCTCTCCGCGATGCAATAAATCAGCATATATCGCCGTTAAAATCCCGCCAGGGCGAAATTGCTTTTTAATCCACTGCGTCACCTGGCCGGTTGCGGCATGCTGCGTCGCCAGCAGCATGCCGGAATCCTGACGCGGGTTGTGGATCTGACGAATCACCAGCAGTTTCTCGGCTATCGCTTCGTTCACCATATAGTCCGGTAAAAAACCGATCCCCTCACCGAGGATCTGACACTGGCATTTAGTATTGAAGTCAGGAACCAGGATCGCCTCCTGGCCATGCAGCAGCCAACCGACCTTTTTATTGATCGTGCTGGCGGTGTCCTCAACCATGATATTGGGGTAAAGGCGCAGCTGGCTTTCCGAGATAGGCTCGGGCATAAACGCCAGCGGATGATCCGGGGCAATAGCAAACACCCAGCGGATCGCGCCGATCTCGGTATAATCGATACCGCCGCCGTCGAGCAGCGTGTCCGGCGCGCCGATGGCAATATTCGCCTGGTTATTGATGATCGAATCCCAGACGCCGTTGTACACCTCGGTGGTGACGGTTATCTGACAGGTGGGAAACTGTTTTTTCAGCACCTGCAGCAGGCGGGCGGTATGGCGAGGCGTGTATAGCAGTTGGTTAATGCAGATCCGCACCCGCGCTTCGATGCCTTGCGAGATAGTATCTATGCTGCGCTTTATCGCGTGGAAATCATTAAGCAGATCGGTGGCCTTGCGAAACAGATAGTAGCCGGATTCCGTCAGTTCAATGCTGCGGGTGTTGCGGGTAAACAGCACTACGTCCAGCCCGGCTTCCATCCGTTTGATGGTATAGCTGATGGCTGAGGTGGTTAACCCCAGCTCGTCGGCCGCCTTGCTGAAGCTGCCAAAACGCGCCGCGGTGGTGAATGCCAGCAGATTTTCTTCAGTAAAAATCGAGTTCATGCGCCCTTCCCGCTTCCGCTAAACCATACGTAAGCTGAATGTATTGGTTACTGTGGCGAGGGGCAATCATTTTTGAACAATGCTTAACACCCGTAGTGAATTCAGGCTCGCTCCTTACTGGTCGCCTCGCTGAGTTTGCGCCCGCTATATTCTGAAATAAAGCCGACGCAGTTGCCCGCCAGAAATCCCAACAGAGTCACCGTCCAGTTCAGACCGGTGGCGAAAAAGAGCGTCATGCCGAGGAAGCCGCCGGGAATAAACGAGGTTAGCGTGAAACGCCCCTGCCAGACGATGACTGCCGAAAATGGCACCGTGGTAATGACGCTTGCCCAGAACCCCGACATACCGCTGGCCGAGGCGAGAGCGCCGGCGGCCAGCGCCGCCAGCCACGCCCACACCGCCCCGGAATAGTTAACGCACAGGCTTTTCACAAAACCGCTTTTACCGCCCCCTGCCGCATAGAAACTACAGAACGCGACGAAGCCGATGGTTCCCAATAATTCCCAACCGTGCTGCAGCCCGACGTGCGAGGAAATTAGCTGCCAAACGCCTGCGCAAATACCGACGGTGATCCCCGTAGCGGTGAGTCCATTCATCTCTTTCCCCTCTGAAAAAAGATCGATGATATTGCTTTCTGACGGCAACTATATCGAAAGAAAACCCGATTGCGTTAAAGGACAAAGGCATAAAAGAAGTAAACATTGCTCTGCCGCACAGTCTGCATCAATTATTGAAAGTTATTCAATAATCTACCGGATTATGGCGAATAAAATTTAAGCGGGTTCTTTTATCTATTTCTGGTTGCTATGCTCAAGCCATCAAAAGTCTTAGCTGCAAAACAGGAGCAAGGTGATGGCGACGGAAAATATTATTGCTGACTATCTTTTGGCTGCAGAGCAGGGAAATATCGCGAAATTAAAAGCCTGCATAGCAAGCGGCGTCGATATTAATGCCAGTAATCGCCAGGGGCGAACCGCCATTACCCTCGCCAGCCTGAATAAGCATTATGCTTGTGTCTCTGTTCTTATTGCCGCTGGCGTAGATATTAATAAGCAGGACCAGACCTGTTTTAACCCGTTTTTAATCAGCTGTCTGAATAACGACGTCGAACTACTGCGCTTAATTTTGCCGGCAAATCCCGACCTCGAACGATTAACGCGTTTCGGCGGCGTTGGTCTGACGCCGGCCTGTGAAAAAGGCCATCTTGAGATCGTGAAAATATTGCTGACGGAAACGGATATTAACGTTAACCACACCAATTTCGTTGGCTGGACGCCGCTGCTGGAAGCGATTGTTTTAAACGACGGCGGCGCGACGCAGCAGGAGATCGTCAAACTGCTGTTGGATCACGGCGCCAACCCGCATATGACCGATAAGTATGGTAAATCGCCGCTGGAGCTGGCATGGGATAAGGGCTTTGCTGAAATAGCCCACCTGCTGGTCGCCGCCGGAGCCTGAGGAAGGAGAATCGCCATTAACACCTCCTCGCGGTGGTGTGTGCAAGCGCTAACTGCGGATACCCGCTTTCTCACACAGCGCGGCGGTGGACGGGTCGGGCAGGTTTTCACCCATGCGGTAAACCTGCTTACCCCGGGCAAACCAGGGCTTCTGACGCTGCTGTGCGAAACCTCTGACAATGCGCCCAATAGCTGTAGGTTAGCACTCACCCACTTTGACAACCTGTTCCGGCCAGGGGAAAGCGTCCGGTTTACCGATTCAGGAATTTACATTGGCGATAATAAATGGATAGACATCCACCGGTGTAAGCGCTGGCAAACGCCGCGAGCGGTATTAAACGCGGCAACATTTAACCAGATAGCCTGGCGACGATGGCACAACATTATCGTTACGCAGTTACATGAGGATGATACGTTATTTCTCTATCGCGGCGACAATCCCTTTTATCACGCAATGAGTCGTGAATTACAGCAGCGACGGGAAATATTATTTAAAGCACTTCACGAAAATAAAAATATCGGCGCCGCCGTGGCGAACATGATCGGATTAGGCATTGGCCTGACGCCATCGGCGGATGATTATTTGCTAGGTCTAAGCGTTATTTTATTCATAAAGGGTCACCCGGCTAACCATTACCGGGAAGCCTTTATAACCGCGCTGCAGAGCGCCCAACAAAATACTACGCCGCTCAGCGCGATTACGCTGGAGGCGGCGATTAATCAGCATTATCGAGAAAGTATCGCCGTGATGATTAACCTGATGGTTAATCAACCGACAACCTTTTCTATTGAGGCTATTGCCAATATTAAAAATATTGGCTCAAGTTCCGGCAGCGACATGCTATTGGGCATGGCGGATGCCTGCGCGCTGAGCCAAACGTATGGAGGGAATAATGTCAGTTAAAATAGTGGTGAAGAAGAATACCTATTTTGATTCGGTCTCATTAATGTCGATTTCCACCCGCGCTAATAAGCTCGATGGCGTAGAGCAGGCATTTGTGGCGATGGCGACGGAAATGAACAAAGGGGTGCTGAATAACCTGGGGCTGCTGACGCCAGAGCTGGAAGCGGCGAAAAACGGCGACCTGATGATCGTCATCAAGGGCAAAGACGGCGCCGATAGCGAACAGATACTCAGTGAAATAGAAGCGCTGTTCAGCAAAAAGGGCGAAAGCGGCCAGCGCGAAGCGCGCTACGCCACCCTCGCCAGCGCCAAAAAACATCTTCCGCAAAGTAACCTCGCGATTATCTCGGTCAACGGCCTGTTTGCCGCTCGCGAAGCGCGCCAGGCGCTGCAAAACGATCTTAACGTGATGTTGTTTTCCGATAACGTCTCTATTGACGACGAACTGGCGCTGAAACAGCTGGCCCACGAAAAGGGATTGTTGATGATGGGGCCAGACTGCGGCACCGCCATTATTAACGGCGCGGCGCTGTGCTTCGGTAACGCGGTTCGCCGCGGCAACATCGGCATTATCGGCGCCTCCGGCACCGGTAGCCAGGAGCTGAGCGTCCGTATCCACGATTTCGGCGGCGGGATCTCGCAGCTAATCGGTACCGGCGGTCGCGATCTGAGTGAGAAAATCGGCGGCCTGATGATGCTCGACGCCATTCAGATGCTGGAAGCGGATCCGCAAACGGAAATTATCGTCCTTGTTTCCAAACCGCCGGCGCCGACGGTGGCGAAAAAAGTGCTCGAACGCGCCCGCGCCTGCCGTAAACCGGTGGTGGCGTGCTTCCTCGGCCGCGCCGAGCCCCCCGCCGATGAGCAAGGTCTGCAGTTCGCCCGCGGCACCAAAGAAGCGGCGCTGAAAGCCGTTCTGCTGAGCGGTATTAAGCAAGAGAACCTCGATCTGCATCCGCTAAACCAGGCGCTTATCGCCGAAGTGCGCGCGCAGCTCACGCCGCAGCAGAAATACATTCGCGGCCTGTTCTGCGGCGGTACCCTGTGCGATGAAACCATGTTCGCGGTACTGGAAAAACACGCGGATGTTTATAGCAACATTCAGCCGGATCCGGCTTATCGCCTGAGCGATATCAATCGCAGCATCAAACACACCTTCCTCGATTTCGGCGATGACGACTTCACCAACGGTAAGCCGCACCCGATGATCGACCCGACCAACCGTATCAGCCGCCTGCTGCAGGAAGCGCGCGATCCCGAAGTGGCGGTCATCGTCATGGACTTCGTGCTGGGCTTCGGGGCGCATGAAGATCCGGTGGGTTCGACGATCGCGGCGATCGAAGAGGCCAAAGCCATTGCCGCCGCCGATGGCCGCCCATTGACGATCCTCGCTTACGTGTTAGGCACCGACATCGATACGCCGTCGCTGGAGCAACAGCGCCAGATGCTGCTTGACGCTGGCGTCATTCTGGCCAGCAGCAGCACCAATACCGGTTTGCTGGCGCGTGAATTTATCTGCAAAGGGGAGCAAGCCTGATGAGCCAGTCGCTATTTAACCAGCCGTTGAACGTGATTAACGTCGGTATCGCCATGTTCAGCGACGATTTGAAAAAGCAGCACACCGCCGTCACCCAGCTCGACTGGACGCCGCCGGGCCAGGGCAATTTGCAGCTGGTTGAGGCGCTGGATCGCATCGCCGGCTCGCCGCTGGCCGATAAAATCGCCGCCGCCAACCAGCAGGCGCTGGAACGCATTATTCAGTCGCACCCGGTGCTGATCGGTTTTGATCAGGCCATTAACGTCGTGCCGGGCATGACGCCAAAAACCATTCTGCATGCCGGCCCGCCGGTGGAATGGCAAAACATGTGCGGCGCCATGAAAGGCGCGGTCACCGGCGCGCTGGTCTTTGAAGGGCTGGCGAAAGATCTGGATGAAGCGGCCGAGCTTGCCGCCTCCGGTGAAATTACCTTCTCACCCTGTCACGAACACGACTGCGTGGGTTCGATGGCGGGCGTGACGTCGGCGTCGATGTTCATGCATATCGTCGAGAATAAAACCTACGGCAATATCGCTTATACCAACATGAGCGAGCAGATGGCGAAGATCCTGCGCATGGGGGCTAACGATAAGAGCGTGATCGATCGTCTGAACTGGATGCGCGACGTGCAGGGTCCCATGCTGCGCGACGCCATGAAGATCATCGGCGAAATCGATCTGCGCTTAATGCTGGCGCAGGCGCTACACATGGGCGATGAGTGCCATAACCGCAACAACGCCGGTACCACCCTGCTGATTCAGGCGCTTACGCCGAGGATTATTCAGGCCGGTTATCCGGTAGCGCAGCAGCGCGAGGTGTTCGAATTTGTCGCCAGCAGCGATTACTTCTCCGGCCCGACGTGGATGGCGATGTGTAAAGCGGCGATGGACGCGGCCCACGGCATAGAATACAGCACCGTGGTCACCACCATGGCGCGCAACGGCGTCGAGTTCGGACTGCGGGTCAGCGGCCTGCCGGGACAGTGGTTTACCGGCCCGGCGCAGCAGGTGATAGGCCCGATGTTTGCCGGTTTTAAACCGGAAGACTCCGGCCTTGATATCGGCGACAGCGCGATTACCGAAACCTATGGCATCGGCGGTTTCGCCATGGCGACGGCGCCGGCTATCGTCGCGCTGGTCGGCGGAACGGTAGAAGAAGCGGTCGATTTCTCGCGCCAGATGCGTGAAATCACCCTTGGCGAAAACCCGAACGTCACCATTCCGCTGCTCGGCTTTATGGGGATCCCGACCGCTATCGACATCACCCGCGTCAGCAGCAGCGGTATTTTACCGGTGATCAACACCGCTATCGCCCATAAAGACGCCGGGATCGGCATGATCGGCGCCGGGATCGTCCACCCGCCGTTCGCCTGTTTCGAAAAAGCGATCCTCAGCTGGTGCGATCGTTACGACGTTTAACGTTGTAGCCCGGGCGAGGCGTTTGCGCCGACCCCGGGAAATCCCCGGCAGCCCTACGCCTGGCCGGGCGACTACCACGACCACACAATAACAATAACTACATCACCTTCTGTAGCGGAAGTCAGATATGAAAGAACTCATCGTCGTTGCCATTGGCGGCAACAGCATTATCAAAGATAACGCCAGCCAGTCGATCGAGCATCAGGCCGAGGCGGTCAAAGCGGTGGCCAGTACGGTGCTGGAGATGCTGGCATCGGACTATAACGTGGTACTAACCCACGGTAACGGCCCGCAGGTTGGGCTGGATTTACGCCGCTCGGAGATAGCCCACGAGCGTGAAGGTCTGCCGCTGACGCCGCTGGCCAACTGCGTCGCCGATACCCAGGGCGGCATCGGCTACCTCATTCAGCAGGCGCTGAATAACCGCCTCGCCCAGCGCGGCGAGCAAAAGGCGGTTACCGTCGTCACGCAGGTTGAAGTCGATAAAAACGATCCCGGCTTTACCCATCCGACTAAGCCTATAGGCGCGTTCTTCAGCGAAAACCAGCGCGATGAACTGCAGCAGGCGCATCCTGAGTGGCGCTTTGTGGAAGATTCGGGCCGTGGCTATCGCCGGGTAGTCGCCTCGCCGGAGCCGAAACGCATTGTCGAAGCAGAAGCCATCAAGGCGCTGACCCGGCAAGGCTTTGTGGTGATCGGCGCCGGCGGCGGCGGGATCCCGGTGGTGCGCAGCCCGCAGGGCGACTACCAGAGCGTGGACGCGGTGATCGACAAAGATCTCTCAACCGCCCTGCTGGCCCGCGAAATTGATGCTGATATTCTGGTTATCACCACCGGGGTGGAGAAAGTGTGCGTTAATTTCGGCAAGCCTGATCAGCTGGCATTGGGTCGCGTCGGCATCAGCGAGATGAGCCGCTATATGCAAGAAGGACATTTCCCGGCTGGCAGCATGCTGCCAAAAATCGTCGCCAGCCTCGCGTTCCTGCAACACGGCGGCAAGCGGGTGATCATCACTACGCCGGAATGTCTGCCAGCCGCGCTACGCGGCGAAACGGGAACCCATATTGTGCATGACTGACACAAAAGGAAAAAAGGATGAATAAAGACAACAGCCGTCGCGAATTTCTTACCCAAAGCGGCAAAATGGTCACCGCCGCCGCCCTGCTGGCGGCGGGCGCGCCTGCGGCGTATGCCGTCGGAGGCCAGCCGTCCGCCGCCACCTACGATAATAAAGGCGCGGCCAGGGTCGCCGATAAGCACTACTACCTTGATAACGTCCTGCTGGAAAGCGGCTTCGAATATGAAAACGGCGTAGTGGTTCACACCCGGACCGAGCTGCAAACGCTGGAAATAAAAGACGGCAAAATCGTCGCCCTGCGCAGCAATCTGAGCCACCCGGACGCCACGCTGCCGCGCTACGATGCGGGCGGTAAACTGATGTTGCCTGCCATGCGCGACATGCATATCCATCTGGACAAAACGTTTTACGGCGGCCCGTGGCGTTCGCTGAACCGCCCGGCGGGCACCACCATTCAGGATATGATCAAGCTTGAGCAGAAACTGCTGCCGGAACTCCAGCCTTATACGCAGGCGCACGCCGAGAAGCTTATCGACCTGATTCAATCCAAAGGCTCCTCTATCGCCCGCAGCCACTGCAATATTGAGCCGGTGTCCGGGCTGAAGAACCTGGAGAATCTGCAGGAAGTGCTGGCGCGGCGTAAACCAGGCTTCGATTGCGAAATCGTCGCTTTTCCGCAGCACGGGCTGCTGCTGTCGAAATCGGAATCGCTGGTACGCGAAGCGATGCAGGCCGGCGCCCACTACGTAGGCGGCCTCGACCCGACTAACGTCGATGGCGCGATGGAGAAATCGCTCGATACCATGTTCCAGATTGCGCTGGATTACGACAAAGGGGTGGATATTCATCTGCATGAAACCAGCCCGGCGGGCGTGGCGGCGGTGAACTATATGGTGGAAACCGTGGAGAAGACGCCGGCGCTGAAAGGCAAGCTGACCATCAGCCACGCTTTCGCGCTGGCGACGCTCAATGAACAGCAGGTCGATGCCATCGCTAGCCGCATGGCGGCGCAGCAGATCACCATCGCCTCCACCGTGCCGATCGGCACTCTGCACATGCCGCTCAAGCAACTGCGCGAAAAAGGCGTCTTCGTGATGACCGGTACCGATAGCGTGATTGACCACTGGTCGCCGTACGGGCTGGGCGACATGCTGGAGAAAGCCAATCTCTACGCGCAGCTGTATATCCGCCCCAATGAGCAGACCCTGTCGCGCGCGCTGGCCATCGCCACCGGCGACGTGCTGCCGCTGAATGACAAAGGCGAGCGCGTATGGCCAAAAGCGCAGGACGACGCCAGCTTTGTGCTGGTTGATGCCTCCTGCTCCGCCGAAGCCGTGGCGCGAATTTCGCCGCGCACCGCCACCTTCCATAACGGTAAGATGGTCTGGGGCAGCGTCGGCGCCTGATGCCAGCGTCATGTAAAAAACCCCGGCAAGCCGGGGTTTTGTCATTTATCAGACGCGATTACTTCTGCGGACGCATGGCCGGGAACAGAATAACGTCGCGGATGGTGTGGCTGTTGGTGAACAGCATCACCATGCGGTCGATACCGATACCCAGACCGGCGGTCGGCGGCAGGCCGTACTCCAGCGCGGTAACGTAGTCTTCGTCATAGAACATCGCTTCGTCGTCGCCCGCCGCTTTGGCGTTGACCTGATCCTGGAAACGCTGCGCCTGATCTTCCGCATCGTTCAGCTCGCTGAAACCGTTACCGATTTCACGGCCGCCGATGAAGAACTCGAAGCGGTCGGTAATTTCCGGGTTCACGTCGTTGCGGCGCGCCAGCGGAGAAACTTCCGCCGGATATTCGGTGATGAAGGTCGGCTGGATCAGATGCGCTTCCGCCACTTCATCGAAGATCTCCGTGACGATACGTCCCAGACCCCAGCTTTTCTCTACCTGAATACCGATAGATTCCGCCAGCGCTTTCGCCGCGTCGAAGTTATCCAGATCCGCCATATTGGTTTCCGGGCGGTGTTTCTTGATAGCTTCACGCATGGTCAGTTTTTCAAACGGCTTGCCGAAGTCAAACACCTGGTCGCCATACGGCACTTCGGTTTTGCCCAGCACCGTCTGCGCCAGAGTGCGGAACAGCGACTCGGTCAGTTCGATCAGGTCTTTGTAATCCGCATACGCCATATAGAGTTCCATCATGGTGAACTCTGGGTTATGGCGTACGGAGATCCCTTCGTTACGGAAGTTACGGTTGATTTCGAACACGCGTTCGAAGCCGCCGACTACCAGACGTTTCAGATACAGTTCCGGCGCGATGCGCAGGTACATATCCAGATCCAGCGCGTTGTGATGGGTGATGAATGGACGGGCGGAAGCGCCGCCTGGGATCACCTGCATCATCGGGGTTTCGACTTCCATAAAGCCGCGGGCAACCATGAACTGACGCATGGTGGCGAGGATCTGCGAACGGATACGGAACGTATGACGCGACTCTTCGTTGGCGATCAGATCCAGATAACGCTGGCGATAGCGGACTTCCTGATCCTGCAGGCCGTGGAATTTATCCGGCAGCGGGCGCAGGGCTTTGGTCAGCAGACGCAGCTCGGTGCAGTGAATGGAGAGTTCGCCGGTTTGCGTTTTGAACAGCTTGCCGCGGGCGGCAATGATGTCGCCGAGATCCCATTTTTTAAACTGTTCGTTATAGACGCCTTCCGGCAGGTCATCGCGCGCGACGTACAGCTGAATGCGGCCGCCGACGTCCTGAAGGGTAACGAAAGAGGCTTTACCCATGATGCGGCGGGTCATCATACGGCCAGCAACAGAGACTTCAACGTTCAGGGAAGCGAGTTCATCGTTATCCTTCGCATCGAATTCAGCGTGCAATTGGTCAGAGGTATGATCGCGACGGAAATCGTTCGGGAAAGCGACGCCCTGCTCACGCAGCGCAGCCAATTTTTCGCGACGAGTTTTCAGTTCATTATTAAGGTCAATTGCCTCATCGGCACCTTGTGCTTGTTGTTCAGACATGTTGGTTCCTCATAACCCTGCTTTCAAACTAGCTTCGATAAATTGAACCAGGTCACCATTCAGCGCGGCCTGTCTCTGGTAACACACCAGAGAACAATCTTAACGACTCTGGATTCACTACAAGCTGATCTCACTCAGCTATGGCTTCACTAACGGTATTTTTTATCGTTGGCCTCCGCGCCTGCCAGAATATCCACCTCCTGTTCTCTTGGCTGTGCAACGAACGACTTCGCGCTCCGCTGTTGATGTCATACCCCCGGTCGCGCTGCGCTTACCGGGGCTACGAATCGCGGCCCGAATAAGGCGTTTACGCCACGAGCCGGGATGAGCATCAGGCGCCGCCGCCGGGAACTTCACCCGCAGCCGCACGGCGTTTGCCCACGCTACAGGCTGCGGCAAAGGCGATAACGACAATCACCGCCACGCAGCCGATGGTCCATTCGCCCATCTGCGAGAAGAAATGCTGATAGGCGGCAATCGCCGTGTCGCTGATTTGCGACTCGGTAGTTTGCTGCGCCACCACCCCGGCCAGCCAGTTGGCGACCGCGCCGGTGGCCAGCATATAAATGCCGGTCAATACGCCGGTGACGCCGGGCATGTTCAGACGGGTTATCTGCGCCATCGCCACCGGATCAATAAACAGCTCGGCAAAGCCCATCATCGCCAGCCCGGCGACCATCATGCCCATCGAGGCCTGACCGTCAGCCGCGCCGTGGCGGGCATTCAGCGCCAGCAGCATAAATCCGCCGCCCATCAGCAGCAGGCCGAATGCGAATTTCAGCCACACTTTTAACACCGAGCGGGTTCGCCCTTCCGGGCGGATCAGCCACGCCAGGATCACGCCTGCCGCCATCACCGCTACCGCATTAACCGACTGGAACAGCGCGGTCGGCACTTCAATATTGAACAGTCGACGATCAACAAAGTGGTCGATAAACAGGCTAATTGAGCTTCCGCCCTGCTGCGCCAGCACCCAGAACAGTGTCCCGGTCAACATCAGTAGAACGATTTGCCACAGCGCGCGGCGATGCTGCGGTGATTTGATCATGATCCGCGCCACCATTTGCGCGGCGAACAGGCAGACAATCGCCAGCAGATAACCGGACCAGTTGTTTTCCAACAGCAAGGTGAAGAACACCGGCGCCAGGCACAGCATCACCACCAGCCAGCCCCAGGTCGGCAGCGCGAATTTCACCGCGCACAGCGCCTGTTTATCGACGCCGCGGGTGTCGCGGAAATAGCGGCTACCGCTTAAGAAAATCATCAGGCCGATGAACATGCCGATCCCCGCCAGCGCAAAGCCGATATGCCAGCCGTACCACTGCGCCGCCAGTCCACAGGCAATCGGCGCGGCTATCGAACCGACGTTACCGGCGGCATACAGCAGCGAGAAACCGCCATCGCGACGATGGTCGTCAGCGGCGTACAGTTCGCCGAGCAGGCAGCTGATATTGGATTTGAACAGGCCATAGCCGCAGATAATGATCGCCAGCGCCAGATAGAGGCTCCAGGTGGAATCAGATTCGACGCCCAGCACCACGTGGCCGAGAGTCATTAACAACGCCCCGGCAATCACCGCCGTGCGGTTGCCGAGCAGGCGGTCGGCAAGCCAGCCGCCGAGAATGGGGGTTACGTAAACTAAAGATGCGTAGGCGCTGAACAGACTGATGGCGTGGCTATCGTCAAAGCCAAGTTGGTGGGTGAGATAAAGGATGAGTAAGGCGCGCATGCCGTAAAAGCTGAAGTACTCCCAGATCTGGATCGCTACGATGTAGTAAATCGCGCGCGGCTGTGAGGGTGTTTTCATAGGTTCTCCTTGCAGCGTGAAAAAAGGGAAGTGGCAAGCCACTTCCCTTGTGTGCGTCTATTACTTGTTGTTTTCTTCTTTCAGCACTTTAACGGTGTAACGACCATCCGCCTGACGGTATGCGCCGTGGATATCGGTTTCGAAGCCCGGGTAGTGAGCGCCGATTTCGCACAGCATCTGCAGGAACTCCAGTACCGGGCGGCTTTCTTCGGTGATCATTTCACCAGGCATAACCAGCGGAACTCCCGGAGGATACGGCAGGATCATGTTGGCGTTGACGCGGCCTACCATCTCTTCGAGGTAAACCTCTTCAGTCTGACCGTGCAGCTCTTTCTGGAACGCGGCATACGGGGTCATCACCATGGATGGCAGCACTTCGAATGCGCGGAACATCAGGTCCGGCAGGTTGTGATGCTCAACCAGTTTATGAATGTTCTGCGCCAGGTCCTGAATACGCATGTTTTCATAGAATTCAGGATCTTCACGGTACAGCGACGGCAGCATGTTTTTCACCCGCAGGTTCAGGTCGAACGCACGTTTGAAGTCGGTCAGCGCGCGCAGCAGGCTCAGCGCTTTTGTCTTATCGATACCGATGCTGAACAGGAACAGCAGGTTGTACGGACCGGTTTTCTCAACCACGATGCCGTGTTCGTCGAGATATTTCGCCACGATGCTTGCCGGAATACCGAAATCATCCATGGTGCCGTCTTTCTTCATCCCCGGAGTCAGCAGCGTGACTTTGATCGGGTCGAGGTACATGTGCTCGTTATCGATGTTTTTGAAACCGTGCCATGCGCTATCGGAACGCAGCGGCCAGCATTCAGCGCCATCGATATGTTCCGGCTGCCATACATCGAAGAACCAGCCTTCAGACTCGCCTTTCAGACGTTTGATCTCTTTACGGAACTTGATAGAACGTTCGATAGAACCGTCGATCAGGCGTTTACCGGCGTTACCGCGCATCATCGCTGCCGCGGTTTCGGTGGAAGCCACAATACCGTAGTGCGGAGAAGTGGTGGTGTGCATCATGTAGGCTTCGTTGAAGGTTTCTTCGTTAACGTCGCCTTTCACGTGGATCATCGAAGCCTGGGAGAATGCCGCCAGCAGTTTATGCGTGGACTGGGTTTCGTAGATCACTTTCCCTTCAACGCGGCCGCCGCTCATCCCGCATTTGCCTTCATAGATCGGCGAGAAGTTGGTGTAAGGCACCCATGCGGAGTCAAAGTGGATGGATTTCACATCCAGGGTTTTCTTGATGAAGTCGGTGTTATACAGCAGACCATCATAGGTTGAGTTGGTGATAACCGCGTGTACCGGCCAGGTCGCATTCGGCGTCTCTTTCACACGCTTGGCGATAGTCGCGTGCTGGAACTCGCTCTGCGGAATACCGCCGAGGATACCGTAGGCGTTACGGGTCGGACGGAAGTAGATCGGCGTAATGTCGCTCATCATCATCAGGTGAGTCAGCGATTTATGGCAGTTACGGTCAATCAGCACGGTGCTGCCGGCAGGCGCGGAGTACATACCGACGATTTTGTTAGCGGTAGATGTACCGTTGGTCACCATGTAGCTGCGTTCGGCGTTGAAAACGCGAGCGATATACTCTTCCGCTTCTTTGTGCGGGCCGCTGTGGTCGAGCAGTGAACCCAGTTCAGAAACCGAAATGGAGATATCGGATTTCATGGTGTTGGAACCAAAGAAATCATAGAAGATGCTGCCTACCGGGCTTTTCTGGAACGCGGTACCGCCCATGTGGCCTGGGGTACAGAAGGTGTATTTGCCTTCACGTACATATTTGAACAGCGCTTTGGTCAGCGGCGGCAGAATGGTGTCGATGTATTCGTCAGTGTTCTGTTTGATTTTGTTCGCGATATCTTCAGCGGCGCCCAGCGCATATTCGAAGAAGCGAACCTGCATGCGCAGATCGTTGAGGCTAACGTCCAGGGTGGAGTAGGTGTTAGCGAAAGCGTACAGCGGCATGTACTCGTTCATTTTGCTGATTTCTTCGCACAGTTCGAGATTGTATTTATCCCAGTCGAAGATCACGCCGCACAGACGAGAGTTGTTTTCGATAAGTTTTAATAAGTCGTCACGGTCGTTCGGGTAGACAATACGGAAGTCCAGGCGTTCGAGAGCACGATGCAGTTCACGGATGGGTTCTTCTTTGAAGTAAACACCCATGTGATTCATGATTGCAATAACGTTCATAGTCAAATCTCCAGATGTAGAAAGCCCCTCCCGTCACGATGTGACAGGTGATGGAAGGAGCCTCAGGAAAACGGTTTACTGATTAGTGCGCGTTAGCGGGGCTGTTGTTATCCGCTGCGTTGTTCTGCTGGCGCTGGTGCATTTTGCGACCGTAGAACATCAGGATAATCAGGCTAACGATGAAGGTGCCGGCCAGTTCGAAGGAGCTTGCGCCCATCAGCGCGATGAAGCAGAACACGCAACCCAGTACCGAGCAAATCAGGCTAACGAAGTTGCGAATGTTGATGCCTTCGAAACGAATCAGGTCAACACAGGAGTAGAAGTAAGGCAGCATGGTCAGCAGTACCGCGATACCGGTCAGCTCGCCGAACAGGTCAGATGCTTTACCACCGGCGGAGTTCATCAGGGTAATCAGCACCATCAGCGCGGTCATTTTCACCGCCGCCAGCAGCAGGCCTTTTTTCGGGATACCGTTGCTATCGACTTCGCCATACACTTTCGGGAAGTTACCGTCGTTGGCGGCACGTACACCGGCCTGGCCAACCAGCATCATCCACGAGCCCAGAGAAGTCAGGCAAGCGAAGGCGGTGAAAGCGGAAACCATCGGAGCAGCCCAGCCGCCGAGAATGGTAGAGGCGCTAATTGCGAACGGCGCGCCGGACGCAGCCATCTGAGAAGCAGGATACATACCGGCGATAACCTGAGTCGCGGCGATATAGACGATACCGGCCATCGCAGTACCCAGCATGGTTGCCAGCGGTACGGTACGTTTCGGGTTTTTCACCATCCCGGTACTCACTGCGGCGGATTCTACGCCAACGAAGGCCCACAGGCAGAGCAGGATACTTTTAATGACCGCGTGGCTATCGGTAGTGCTGGAGGTGTTCCAGTTCGCCTGATAGATTGCCGCGTCAAACCAATGCCAGCCGACGACCGCAGTCATCACCACCGGAATAAGCACCAGTACCAGACCAATGGTGGTCAGACGGCTTACCCAGGTCCCGCCGAGCATATTAACGAAAGTAAAGATCCACACGATGGCAATACAGGCAATACCTGCTGGCACCGGGTTATTTAAAATTGGGAAGAACGTAGAGAGATAAGAGACGGCGGTAATACCGATTGCCAGGTTACCAATCCAGTTTGCATGATAATAAAGGACGCCGGTCTGGAAACCGAAGGCCGGAGAAATTTCCCCTGCATAAGCAATTGGACCACCCTGCTGCGGGTTCTTGGTCGCCAGTCGGGCATAAACATAAGCCAAAGACATCGCGCCAATAATAGAAATTACCCAACCCCAAATGGCAATACCACCGATGCTGGCGAGGTTCGCAGGTAATAGTGCAATACCGCTCCCCATCATATTACCGGCGACTACGCCGGTACAGGCAAATAGCCCGATCTTCTTGGCAGAACTCATGGTTGTTTTTCTCCTAAGTTTATTTGGGAGGTACAGATCATGATATAGAACCATTTATTGACCCGACCAACTGCCAACAAGATTACTGATTCGTACGAGATAAATCCTAAAGATAAAGTGAAATAACTACAAACATCAGACAAATGATATTTTGACCTTTTTCGATTAACATATAAACATGACATGTTGATATCAAAAAAAGATAAACATCGTATACTTACAAAGAGTTATAGAGTCACTTCGGTGTTGAAATTGTGTTACCAGGCAGGAAAACAACGCTTATTTCAGGTAACAATCAGAGTGCTCATGAGATACATAAATTTAACCTCATCATACTCAAAACCATGAGCATGATGAGGGTTTACTTATTCTGAAGCGAGGAAATTATCGAGATACGGTACTACGCGGGTGACGGAGGTCTGGAATACTCCGTTTTCAATCCAGTACAAGGTGTTTTCGCCAGGGCGTAAATTAAACGCCGTCAGGTAGGCATCGGCAGCTTCGCGGTTCTGTCCTTTCATCTCATAGACTTTACCGAGCAGCACATAATTCATCCACGACATTTCTAAATCAATGCCCGTGTTGATAGCGCTGTACGCTTCATCTATTTTCCCTTTGCCTAACATATCTACCGTTTTTATCTGGTAGAAGATCGCCATATCTTTAATGCCGGGCATTTCACCTACTTTCCCAACCTCGGCATACAGCGTCGCTAATTGTTTTTCATCCAACGGCTGCTGCGAATGACGTAATACATCCACCAGCGCTTTTTCGGCGTAAGCATAAATAAAGTCCGGCGATTGTTTAATGACGTCATCAAGTATATCGCTGGCTTTACCGAGTGAATCGACATCGCCTTTCATTAATAGCTGATGGGCCTGATAAAGACGGGTTAACGAAGGGCTTTGCGCGGGTTGATACTGTTTCAGCATCGCTTTCATGCGATCCGGCCACGGCTGCATTAGCGCGGTTGATAGACTATCCAGCAGGTCATTCTGGATGGTGAGCTGGTTATCCATGGTAATAAAGTAGCGTTTATCGAGCATCGTCGAGCCGTCGGCGTTATCGACCAGTTTCACCGACATAAAGCACTGCTGGGCGCGATAGTGGCGCTGATTAACGAATTCGATGGTCAACGTTTTACCCGAACTGCTGGGTTCGTTGATGTTGTAGTTGGTTTTATCATGGACCATAAAGGTCGAGAAGGTATTGAGCGAAGTAGTAATCAGGCTGCCCAGCCCAACGGCATAAGCATGCTGCGACGCCCAGTTGTTGCATGAACTGCCGTTTACCAGGTGTATGTCGATATCGCGCGGGTTTAGCAGCAGGCGAGTTTTGGTTTCCGGCGGCCGCGATTCTATCGACGACAAGGCGACTAACGCGACGCAACTGCCCAACGCCAGCAGAAACAGCGTCCACACCCAGAAGGTGGTGATCCGTTTACGTTTTTCCGGCACTGCCGGCGCCGCTGGCGCGACAGATGGAGAAGAGATAGTCGGTGGCGACGTTTCAGGAACGGAGACAGGGGCCGCTGGCGGTACGACCGGCGCCAACTCTTCGCCCTCTTCCGTACACCAAATTACCGGGACCGTTAGCTTGTAACCGCGTTTTGGCACCGTCGCAATATATTCCATGCTGCCGTCATCGCCGTCTTTCAGCGATTTACGCAATTCGGAAATACTCTGGGTGACGACATGGCTGGTCACCACGTTGCGCGTCCAGACGTTATCGATAAGCTCGTCCCGGCTGAGTACCTCGCCAGGATGTTGAGCAAAGTAGACCAGAAGATCGATTAAACGCGGTTCGAGAGTAAGCTGACGTCCGTTCCGGCTAATTTGGTTTACAGAAGGAGTAACGAGCCATTCCCCAACGCGAACAACAGGTTGTTGCATAAAAAAAACCCCAGGACGAAAAGGGAAAGGCGCGATAATACCACATTTCGCCTACCTAATTATGCGGGTGGTCAATACCCCACACGTTTGGCATAAGCTACTCCCTTTATATACAAATCAGTTAACAGTCTATGAACATCGTTGTCATTTAATCCAAAATAGCCAGGGTCTATGCTGCGTCCATCAAGTCGTTAAGGAGACGCATTATGTTATTCGACCACTATTCCTTGCAGGCCCTGCCGTTAAACAACCGTATCGTGATGCCGCCGATGACGCGTTCCCGCGCCGGGGCCGGAGATGTCGCTACCGAACAGATGGCGGAGTATTACGCCCAACGCGCCAGCGCCGGTTTAATTATCAGCGAAGGCACACAGATTAGCCAACAGGGACAGGGTTATGCCTGGACGCCGGGCATCTATAATGAAGCGCAGATCGCCGGCTGGAAAAAAGTCACCGCTGCGGTACACCAGGCGGGAGGCAAAATTTTTGCCCAGCTCTGGCACGTAGGGCGTGTCTCCCATACCGTCCTGCAGCCGGGTAATGCCGCACCGGTTTCCTCATCTGCTATTCAGGCTGAAGGGGTGAAGGTCTTTGTCGATGTCGAAGGCCGCGGTCCGGAAAATGGCGTCGGTGAAATGGTGCAGCACTCAATGCCGCGCGCCCTGACCCGTGCAGAGATCCCGGCGATTATCGAACAATATGCGCAGGCCGCGCGCAACGCTATTGCCGCCGGCTTCGATGGCGTTGAGCTCCACGGTGCAAATGGCTATCTGATTAATCAGTTTATTGATTCTCGAGAAAACCAGCGCACCGATGAGTATGGCGGTTCGTTAACCAATCGCCTGCGTTTCCTGAAAGAAGTGGCGCAGGCCGTTGCCGATGCGATTGGTAAAGAGAAACTGGGTATCCGCCTGGCGCCGCTGACCACCTTAATGGGGTCGAAAGACGATACGCCGGAAGCTACTTATCTGGCGGCGGCCAGCGTCCTTAATGATATCGGCATCGCCTATATTCATATCGCCGAAGCCGACTGGGATGATGCGCCGGTGATGCCCGCCGCCTTTAAAGAAGCGCTGCGTCAGGTGTTCCGCGGCACGATGATTTATTCAGGGAAATACACCGTAGAACGTGCCGAAGAGGCGCTGGCCAAAGGCTGGGCCGACCTGATTGGTTTTGGCCGTCCGTTTATCGCCAACCCGGATCTGCCCTATCGCCTGCAGCACAACCTGCCGCTGAACCAGCCAATCAGAGAGCAGTTTTTCGGCGGTGGTAAAGAGGGCTACCTCGACTATCCTACCGTCGATGCGAAGTAAACGGAGCAAATCGCTTCCTGGAACTTAAATAAAAAACCCGGCAGCGCTGTGGCGTGCCGGGTTAAAAATAAGACTCTCGACGTTTATGTATAATTAATCAATGTGATTAATTATTTATACACTTCCGCCGTTGCTTCAAAGTTCGGCCCGTGTTCGCGCGCCGCGGTAATAATATAATATTTACCGCCCTTCTCATCTGCCAGCTTAGAAAGCTGATCGTGAAGATCAGAAGGTGAAGAGAATTGCCCGCCAGACGGTCCCACAGAAATACTGCCCACGTGAGTCAGTTTGAAATGCGAGGCTTCTTCTTTAGTAATTAATTGCGCTGCCGAGGCGCCAAAGGCAACTGCTGAAAGAGCTAAAGCGACTAATACCTTTTTCATCCTACATTCTCCTTGGATTAGAGCCTTAATTGAGGCTCTTTCAGTATAGACACAAGATTAATAAGCGCGCTATTTATCAGATTATTTTTTTACCATCTGCCACGCTTAGTAACGCGACGGTACCCCTTCCGGACGGGTCTTAAAACGACGGTGCAGCCACATGTACTGTTCCGGCGCCATCAGGATACATTGCTCAATAATTTTGTTCATCCATCTGGCGGTGGTTTCCGGAGAATCCAGCGGCGGCGTCGCCTCAGGCTGCAGCGCAATCAGCTCATACCCGGCGCCGTTGGGCTTTCTTCGCGGAACAAAGGGAACGATAGTGGCTTTTGACATTCTCGCCAGCATCCAGGTACCGGTGGTGGTCGCAGCATTATCAACATTGAAAAAGGGAACAAATACGCTGCTGGCGCGACCATAATCATGATCCGGAGCGTACCAGATGATCTCGCCCTCTTTCAGTGACTTAACCATACCTTTCAAGTTTTTACGATCCAGCATCGTCTTGTTAGAACGCAGTCGTCCCCAGGTTTGCAGCCAGTCGATCAGCGGATTATCGTTTGGCCGGTAAACGCCAATCCCCGGCGTGAACATGCCAAACATCCGCGCGCCGAGTTCCAGGGTCAGAAAGTGAATGCCAATCAGCAAAATACCCTGCTTCTGTTCCTGTAGTTCAACAACTTCATTGACGCCGCTGGTCTCGGTCCAGCGCTCAACGCGATGGGTCGGCCAGAACCATGCCATGCCGGTTTCCATCAACCCCATGCCCAGAGATTCAAAATTCTTAACCAACATTTCATGACGCTGCGCCGGGCTGAGGTGTGGAAAGCAGAGCTCGAGATTACGCTGCGCAATACGTACTCTTCCGCGCAAAAAATGCATGGATAAACGCCCCAGACCATGGCCCAGACGATAGATCAGCGGATAAGGAAGTTGTACCACCAGCCACAATAAGCCAATGCCCAGCCATGCCGGCCAGTAACGCGGGTGTAATAATGAAAGAGAGAATTTGGGTAAATGCGACATCTGACTATTGCTCTTCAGGATCCTTGATTTACATGCCTGCGGGAGGCCTCAGTCCGAATTTGCGGATAAGGTACCCGATCCATAACATTTAGTTTTTTCCTATTCGTGCGGTAATACGCATACAAGTGTAGACTATAACCTGTACGCTGCCCTGGTATTAAACCAACTGTGTAACAAATTTATTATTAATTTTTTCGTACAGTGGCACGCAAGCTAAAGTTTGCGTTATTCATCTTCAACAATAAATAAATAGCCTCCGAAGACACGTCCCCGAAGGCTAAATATCGTTATGAACGAATGAAGGCCAGCAGATCGGCGTTAATCACATCCGCATGTGACGTGTGCATGCCATGCGGTAAGCCCGGATAAATTTTAAGCTCGCTATTCGCTAACAGTTTATCCTGGAGAATGGCGGCATTTTTATAAGGAACGACCTGGTCGTCGTCACCCTGCATTACCAACACCGGCACCGTAATCGCTTTCAGATCTTCTGTCTGGTCGGTTTCAGAGAAGGCCTTAATCCCTTCATAATGGGCTTTCGCGCTACCGGTCATCCCCTGACGCCACCAGTTCTGGATGGTACCTTGCGAAACCTCTGCGCCATCGCGGTTAAAACCGTAGAACGGTCCACTGGCAACATCGAGATAGAACTGTGAGCGATTAGCAGCAAGCGCCTTGCGGAAACCGTCAAACACTTCGATGGGCGTACCGCCTGGGTTATTGTCGGTTTTCACCATTAACGGCGGTACGGAACTGATTAATACCGCTTTGGCTACCCTGCCCTGCGGCTGGCCATATTTAGCCACATAGCGCGCGACCTGACCGCCGCCGGTTGAATGACCAACGTGAACAGCGTTATGCAAATCCAGACTTTCGACCACAGCAGAAGCATCGGCCGCATAGTGATCCATATCATGGCCTTCGCTTACCTGGTCGGAACGCCCATGGCCACGGCGGTCGATAGCGATGACGCGAAACCCTTGCGCGAGGAAAAACAGCATCTGGTTATCCCAGTCATCAGCGCTTAACGGCCAGCCATGGTGGAACACAATAGGCTGAGCCTCTTTCGGACCCCAGTCTTTAAAATAAATATTAACGCCATCTTTAGTTGTTACGAATGCCATATCACGAGCTCCTCTATTGAAAATATGACAACTTCTCATTAACATTCAATTGGTTACATTCAGCGCTGATATGATGTTTTCCCTTTGTTTGCGAAAAACCTCAATGGCAACGGTGCCACAAAGTGTAGAAGATGATGGCTCATTTAGCTCATCCCTCAGCAATTTAATATCATCGCAGAAGCTAAAATACGCCTTGTGCCGTTGAGAGTTAGCTCATATTACCTATTGATTAAATATGCCTTTTCGATATCTTTTATTTTATAGATAAATATCAGCGCGTTATGCCAAAAATAAATAATTAAAATATTTTTATCTTATACTTACGCTCTGCTGTAAATTTCTCTCAAATAGATTTCTTCAGATTATTCTCCGAGAAAAAAGAATAAACCAAATGATCCACGTGCTCATTTTTAAACCGAAGCGGTTGTTCCTCACTGACCTAATCCACGCAGAATGTTCGCCGTTAATTGTGAGCCAGGCAACGTCCTGAGCGATGCCCTTCTGTCAATACTGTACAAACCACAGAAAACCGCCATACTCAGGCGCAAAGCCTGTGATTTTCAAGGGGTAAATTTTGCCTGTAGCAATCCCGGATAGCAAAACGAATAAGAAAGGAATGACTGCGATGCACTACAAATTGGTTAAGCAACTCAAAGATGATAATACATTAAGAAAAAGCTTTATTGATTTAGCCATCAAAACGTTCGATCTATCCTTTGACGCCTGGTATCAGCAAGGGTACTGGAGTGAATCCTATATCCCCTACGCTTTCGTTGATAAGAATAAAGTTATCGCCAACGCCTCCGCGAATATTATTGATCTGGTCTGGCAAGGCCAACCTCGACGCTATATTCAAATAGGTACGGTAATGACCAACATTGATTACCGTAATAAAGGGCTTGCCGGACAGTTGATACAACATATCCTTGATGACTGGCGTGACAAAGCGGATGCTTTTTTCCTGTTTGCCAACTCCACCACCGTCGATTTCTACCCCAAATTTGGCTTTACGCGGACCGACGAATATCAATATGTTGCGCCCGTTTCGCCGACTCCCGGCGACTTCCGTAAACTGGATATGGATAGTGTGCAGGATATTGCCCTGCTTAAGCACTACTACCAGAAATCCAACCCCTTTTCACAGCTACGAGTGGAGAATAACTTCGGTCTGCTGATGTTTTACTGTTCGGCGTTTATGAAGCATTTCGTGTACTACTCGGAGAATAACCAGGCCGTCGCCATTGCGATGCAAAGCGCCCATGAGCTGATCTGCTTTGATATTTTTTGCGATGCCGGACAATCCATGGCGACCATTATCAATGAACTCGCCCAGCCGCAATCGCAGCAGGCGGTGCTTGGTTTTACGCCGAAGGAAGCGCGCCTTGGCGAGTACGAAAAAATAGACGGCGACGATATGTTGTTTATCTATTCCAACAAAGAGAACATCTTCCACGACAACAAATTGATGTTCCCGCTGCTGGCGCACGCCTGATGCCGGGCCGCAGGTCATCTATTTAACCTGCGGCTGGTCGGCGTTGTTTCTTCCTGGAAAACAAAATAAACAGTACAATCGATTGTTGTTTTTTTGTTAAATCCAGGAGAAGCGCCACTTGCCCCTTTTTGACCTGCAGGATCTCTACGCCTTTTTAGCCCTCAGCGAGCACGGCAGCTTTCGCTACGCCGCCGAGGCGATTTGCATTTCGCAATCGGCGTTAAGCAGGCGAATTGAAAAGCTGGAAACCGCTTTGGGGGTGAGATTGTTTGACAGAACCACTCGCCGGGTGACCCTCACGCAAACCGGGAGAGCCTTTGCCCCAAAGGCGCAGCATCTGCTTTCCGAATTTGAAGATGCTCTGGACGGTATTAGCGACCGCGCCGCTTTCGGCAACGGAATGGTGACGGTTGCCTGTGTCCCCTCTGCCGCCAATTTTTTTATGCCGCAGGTTATCACCCAATTCCGTCAACGTTTTCCTAAGGCGCGGATCAAGGTCATTGATACCAGCGCCGGAAATGTTTATAGCGCCGTGCAGAATCACCAGGCGGACTTCGGCCTGAGTTTTCTCTCCGAAATCGCGTCCGAGGTGGTGTTTACGCCGCTGGTTCATGAACGCTACCTGGCGGTTTGCCGACGCGACGATCCGCTGGCACAACGTCATAGCCTCAGCTGGCAGGAGTTTTTTAATCGGGATTACATCTGGCTCGATAAGATCTCCGGCAATCGTCATCTGCTGGACGGCGCCCTGAGCAACGTAGGGCCGCGACGCACTGCGGTTTGTGAAACCCGCCATGTCACGACGATGCTGGGCATGGTGGATGCCGGCCTTGGTATCGCGGCAATACCGGCGATGGCGCTGCCGGCCTATGCGCACCACGCGTTAGTGAGTATTCCGCTAGTGGAACCTGAAGTGAAAAGACAGGTGGGACTGATAAAAAAAGCGGGCAGAGCGTTACCCCCTCTGGCCGCGGAGCTCGAAAAAGCCATTACCGATTTTTACCATCCCACCGCATGATTAGCCCTCTTCCGGTAATTCACAGGCGTTAGAGGGTAAAGGATCCATGCCTGTGCGACGAATTTCCGCCTGCGCCGGGACTGAAGCCAGATAGCACAGCAGTTGCTTCGCCTGGGACTGCGCGGATGAATCGGCAACCACGGCGCCCGCGAAGCGAGTAACGTATTGCACTTCATCCGGCAGACGACCAACGAACGTCACGCCGCTGACCGGCAACAACTCGCTAACCTGCTGAAACCCTATCGCATAGTCCCCTTTAGCTACCAGCGAAGCTACGGGGATTTTTTCGATCATTTTTGCTTTGGGGCTTGCCTGCGCGGCAATATCCAGTTTTCTGAACAGCTCCTTTTCAACATAGCGCCCGCTGGCGCTATCCGAATAGGCGATGGATTTCGCCTGCAGCAATGTCTGTTTCAACGCGGCGACGCTACTGATATCCGGCACCGGGGCGCCCTTTGGCACAACGGCGCCAATTCGTGAGTCCGCCAGTTCAATACGCGACCCCGGCATCACTTTGCCCTGCTTCTGCAAATCATCCAGGGCGTATCCCACCATGATCACCACATCCGCCTTTTGCCCTGCCGCCAGGCGCTTCGGTATCGCCTCCGCGGATTTCCCCATCGAGGGCCCATGAATGATATGCAAGGTATTGCCGCTTTTTTGCTGATAGTCGGGCGCCAGTTTATCCAACGCCGCGGAGAAGCCGCCGGAGATCATCACCGTGATCTCCTGCGCGGCGGCAACTTGCGCATAGCCGCAGGTAAATACCAGTAACGAGAAAACCCATGATTTACGTTGCATATTCACCTCTTAACCCAAAGAATTTTGCGTTTTCAATGCCTGCCGGGAAACGCGTTGATAGAGATACAGCGTCGCCAGTAGCGCGCAGATTGCCGCAAAACTCATCCAGTAGCCGGGCGCCGCCTTATCCCCGGTAACTTTAATTAACGCGGTGGACATCGCCGGCGTGAAACCGCCAAACAGCGCGGTAGCCAGGCTGTAAGCCAGAGAAAAACCAGCAACCCTGACCGACTTAGGCATAATTTCCGTCAGCGCCGGGATCATCGCGCCGTTATAGATGCCGTAAATGAAGGAGAGCCACAGCAGCACGGACAACATCATGGCGAAGTCCGGCATGCGGGCCAGCAGCGATAACGCAGGCCAACTGGTGAAAATAGCCAGCAGCGTCATGCTGACCAATACCGGTTTACGACCAAACCTATCGGAAAGCATACCGCCGATAGGCAGCCAGATGAAATTAGAGATCGCCACCAACAGCGTGACCAGCAGGCTATCCGAGGCGCTTAATAACAGCACGTTTTTGCCAAAGGTTGGCGCGTAGACCGTGATCAAATAGAACGCGGTAGTGGTCATCGCCACCATTAACATCCCCGCAATCACCACCCGCCAGTTTACCAGCAGAATCGTCAGCGATTGTCCTAACGTCGGATGTTCCTTACGCTCCGAATACTCCGCGGTTTCATTCAGGTTACGGCGTAAAAAGAAGATAAAAGGTACGATCAGGCAGCCAATCGCGAACGGAATTCGCCATCCCCACTGATGCAGACTCGACTCGCTGAGCAGCATATTGAGCAGATAGCCCAGTGAAGCGGCCACCATAATGGACACCTGCTGACTGGCGGATTGCCAACTGGTATAAAACCCTTTACGTCCCGGCGTCGCCATTTCAGCGAGGTAAACCGAGACGCCGCCCAGTTCCGCACCGGCAGAAAAGCCCTGCAACAGTCGGCCGCACAGCACCAGCGCCGGCGCCCACAAACCGATAGTCTGATAACCTGGCACCAGCACGATCAGGATGGTCCCCATCGCCATAATCGACAGCGTGCCGATTAAACCTTTACGTCTGCCGACCTTGTCAATCCAGGCGCCTAACACCACCGCGCCAACGGGCCGCATCAAGAACCCGGCGCCGAAAACGGCGAAGGTCATCATTAATGAGGCGAATTCATTTTCGGAAGGAAAAAAAGTATGGGCGATATAGGTGGCGTAAAAACCAAATAAAAAGAAGTCAAACTGCTCAAGAAAATTTCCTGAGGTCACCTGCAGGATCACTTTGGCCCTGGCGCGAAACACTGAAGTAGCGGCAGTTGCGGACATCACACTCTCCCTGATTAACTGAATAGTTAACTCTCATTAACATTTAGGTAACCGTAAGAGTGCGGGAAGTTGTAGCCAGGAATAAGCGCATTTTGCGCATCTATTGATGCGTCTGACACATTAATAAAGCCTGCGAGTTAAGCGACATCAACAATGACGGGGCGATGGGTCTCCCCCTCCGCCCCGCCTCTATACGCTGATAGTGTGAACTCCGCTGCATTTCCCCCCAAGGCAATCCGGCTTGAGGGGGAGTTTTAACGAAGATCGCGTACGGCGACGTGATCCATATCGTCGAAGACCTGGTTCTCGCCGACCATCCCCCAGATGAAGGTATAAGCGCGGGTACCCACCCCTGAGTGAATCGACCAGCTTGGCGAAATCACCGCCTGCTCGTTATGCATCACAATATGACGGGTCTCCTGCGGCTGCCCCATCATGTGGAAGACGCAGGCGTCCTCATCCATGTTGAAATAGAAATAGACCTCCATCCGCCGCTCATGGGTATGGCAAGGCATGGTGTTCCACAGGTTACCCGGCGCCAGTTCGGTCAGGCCCATGCTGAGCTGACAGGTTTCCAGTACATCCGGCACGAAATATTTATTGATGGTGCGGTGGTTGCTGGTCAGGTTGTCACCCAGCGTCACCGGCGCTACATCGGCAGGAGTGACTTTCTTCGTTGGATAAGTGGTATGCGCCGGGGCGCAGTTGTAGTAAAACTTCGCCGGTTTTGCATGGTCGACGCTGGTAAATACCACCTCTTTCGCCCCCTTACCGACGTACAGCGCCTCACGGTGGCCGATTTCATAGCATTGGCCATCAACGGTAATACAGCCCGGGCCGCCGATATTAATCACCCCTAACTCACGGCGTTCAAGGAAATAGCTTACCCCGAGCTGTTTGCCGACTTCGCCGCCCACCGACACGCCGCGCTGCACCGGCATGACGCCGCCAACAATAATGCGGTCAATATGGCTGTACACCATGGTGTATTCGTCAGCCACAAACACTTTTTCAACTAAAAATTCATTACGCAGCCCCTGGGTATCCAGAGTTTTCGCATGCGCGCTGTGGATACTTTGTCTTACGTCCACGTTAGCCTCCAGGCAGATTCTTGAATGATAAAGCCCTCCTGCGGAGGGCAGAGATTAATGACAAACCTCATGCAATCATTGAGCTTGCAAATTGCACCAGGCAAATAACAAGGAAAATCAATTTATTGATTTTCGGCTGATAACCACAAAGAAGGAAAAAACACGCTTTTTCCTTCTTTGTCAGCAGTCTGAGCCCTCCTGCGGAGGGCGAGAATAGATTAGTGATTTGCCGATGGCGCCACGCTGGCGCCAGGCGCTTTCACCACCTGCGCATTGCCAAAACGTCTGGCGTACAGGGCGGTAATAATGGGCACTAAAATCGCGGTGACGATGACGCTTGCCGCGACCAGCGCCGTCGCCGAAGCGGCCACCGGTTCAAAGGCCGGATTAATCTGCGCGATGATCACCGGGTTCGCGACCGCCGCGCCCGCTGCGGAAGAGGCCGCGACGCCAGCCGTCCCGTTGCCGCCGCCGATAACCCGGTCAGCAATAATCAGTGGGATACCGGTAATGATGATGACCGCCACGCCAAGCACGATTCCCAGCAGTCCGGTATCCAGAATCACGCTCAGGTTGATAGTGTTGCCCAGCGCAAAACCAAAGAACGGAATCAGCACCGGGGTGGCTTTGCTAAAGAAAGCCCGGAAGTCGTGGTCGAGGTTGCCTAAGGCAAAGCCCACCAGGAATGGCAGCACCGCGCCGATAAAATGGTGCGGCTCGAAGGAAGCCAGCCCGGCGGAGCCAAGGATCACCATGGTCATCAACGGCCCGGACTCCAGCGACATCAGCACAAACGCGCCGGACTCTTCTTTACTGCCGTACTGATTCATCAGGCTGGCATACAGACCGCCGTTGGTCATATCCATTGCCGAGACAATAGCCAGCACCGACAGTCCGGCAAAGAAACCGGTCTGGACGCCATTTTCCGGAATGACCATCGCGGCGATAAAGGCCACAATCCAGGCGACGGCAATTTTGGTGATCACTAACGTGCCGGACTTACGTAATACGGTACCGGTGGCGCGCAAATCGATCGATGCGCCGATACAGAAAAACCACACCGCCAGGATTGGCACCGTCCCACCAATCATGCCTTTAGTGAATGAACCAAAGTAATTACCGGTATCCGGCGCCAGGGTATTAAGCACCGCGCCAAGCAGCAATGGGACCAGCATCATGCCGCCAGGGATACGTTCAATGGTTGCTTTGATTTTCATGTTTTATCCTCATCTCCACCCCACCTGAACGGCAAGGATGTGACTTATTCTTTCAATAGCGTTTGAAAAAATTCTTTCTGTTCATTGCATTACGAACAGATGAGAAAAGTCAGGAGTCTCAGGGTTGTGCGCACCACACTGATACCATGCCGTTATCATTGATCATGTGAAATAATGATTCAACGAAAACAAAACAGTGTTTTAGTTACCGTCATCACATATCAAAAAGAAATCGAACGAAGGATCGTTTATTGAAAACAAAAGGGAGGTGTAGCCACGACGTTGCGGCAATCAAGGGCGGGATGAAATGTTAGATAGATGTTTTAGTGAATTCGGTGACCTGCGCCGGGCAAAGCAAGACACGACGGTCTTCGCTTTGCCCGGCCAGGAAAAGTGCGTGGATCAACTACCGCGGTAGGTCGAGTAGCCATACTGGCTCAACAACAGCGGGATATGTAGCTTTTGGTTCTGTTCGGTTACGCTGAAAATAACCGGAATGACGGGAAAGAAGGTGCTCATATTATGACTTTTAAAGTAGTCACCGGTTTTGAAGGTCACTTTATACACCCCAGGTTCCATATTATCGGCCTGCGGATAGAGCGACTTGATACGGCCATCGGCATCCGTTTTACCGCTGGCGATATGCTGCCAGCCGCTGCCCTGCTGCTTATCGAGCTCAATCTGCACCCCTTGAGAAGGCAGACCGGTCTGCTGATTGAGAATATGTACGCTTAGTGTCCCTTCCGGCGCCGCAAGCGCGCTGAAGCTCAACACTGAAATAACGGAAGCGATAATTAACTTCATGAGCGATGACCTTATTAAGCAAGTGAATGTGTCATCACTATAGTCAGCGCGCTGGGAAATAAAATTAAACTTTTCGTTATTAATTAACGGGTAATAGCCGCGCGGATCTACGCCAAAGTCTTGTGTTGGATGGAGGAATAGAACGTAAGAGAAGCGATAATGGCACGCCCTACAGGATTCGAACCTGTGACCTACGGCTTAGAAGGCCGTTGCTCTATCCAGCTGAGCTAAGGGCGCACTGAGAAGCGGGAGCTTCGGGAGGTGCAATCGCGTGAAATTATACGGTCAACCTCCGGTGAGTCAATGCATTTTGCCGGGAAAAGACAGTAGCATAGCGAGCTTGTCGATTATTAACGCGATGTCTGGTTAAGGATTGTTCGCCCCACTCGTTGGCGACTCGTCCATTACGCCGCTATAGCGCGGGAAAATAGCCTGTTTTCCTCCGCCCCGCGGCGGAAAACCGATAAAAACGCAAACGATAACTGACAGCGGGGCTGGCTTCTGACAAAATATCCACATCCCCCTTTCGTAAAGTGACAGATGGAATCCTCTCTCTGATGGCAGCAAAAATTATTGACGGTAAAACGATTGCGCAGCAGGTGCGCTCTGAGGTCGCGGAAAAAGTGAAGGCGCGCGTAGCGGCCGGAAAACGCGCCCCTGGGCTCGCCGTTGTGCTGGTCGGCAGCAACCCTGCATCGCAGATTTATGTCGGCAGCAAACGCAAGGCATGTGAAGAGGTGGGCTTCGTCTCCCGCTCTTACGATCTCCCGGAAACCACCAGCGAAGCCGAGCTGCTGGAACTTATCGACACGCTTAATGCCGATAACACTATCGACGGCATTCTGGTGCAGCTGCCGCTGCCTGCCGGCATCGACAATGTTAAAGTCCTTGAGCGCATTGCCCCGGACAAAGACGTCGACGGCTTCCATCCGTACAACGTTGGTCGCCTGTGTCAGCGTGCGCCGCGTCTGCGTCCTTGTACGCCGCGCGGCATTGTTACCCTGCTTGAGCGCTATAATATCGACACCTATGGCCTCAACGCGGTGGTGATTGGCGCTTCTAACATCGTCGGCCGTCCGATGAGCATGGAGCTGCTGCTGGCGGGTTGCACTACTACCGTCACCCACCGTTTTACCAAAAACCTGCGCCACCACGTCGAAAATGCCGATCTTCTGATTGTCGCGGTCGGTAAACCGGGCTTTATTCCGGGTGAATGGATTAAAGAAGGCGCCATCGTGGTGGACGTCGGCATTAACCGTCTGGAAAGCGGCAAAGTGGTCGGCGACGTGGTGTTTGAAGACGCGGCGGAACGCGCCTCCTACATTACGCCCGTGCCGGGCGGCGTCGGCCCGATGACCGTAGCGACCCTCATTCAGAATACGCTGCAGGCGTGCGAAGAGTATCACGACATTCAGGAGGCCTAAGATGGCGAATTTTTCTCTGGGCAAACACCCGCATGTTGAACTGTGCGACCTGCTGAAGCTGGAAGGCTGGAGCGAAAGCGGCGCGCAGGCCAAAATCTTCATCGCCGAAGGGCTGGTGAAAGTCGACGGCGCGGTGGAAACCCGCAAACGCTGTAAAATCGTCGCTGGGCAAACGGTGACCTTTGACGGTCAAAGCATTACCGTTATCGCCTAATCCTCTCTGGCGCCGGTCCCGGCGCCAGCGCTCTCCCGCAGGAAAATCAGAATAATGCGGGGATGTAATCCTCAAATACCCTACGGATAATAGGCTTTTATTTGTAGAATATAAGCCAATGCCAACTATCGTCACTCATGCCGCCGTTCCACTGTGTCTGGGGTTAGGGCTGGGATGCAAAATCATTCCCCCTCGCCTGCTGCTGGCTGGCGTGGCGTTGGGCATTTCTTAGTGTCTGCCTGTTATCCCATAGCCTGCTCGATGCCATCACCGGTGGTGGTAAAGGCGTCGGCTGGCTGTGGCCCTGGTCCGATCAACGCTTCTTCCTGCCCTGGCAGGTGATTAAAGTGGTGCCATTCGCGCTATCGCGTTATGCCACGCCTTATGGTCATCAGGTGATCCTCTCCGAGCTGCAGTGGGTCTGGCTGCCTGGTTGCGTACTGGCGTTACTACTCTGGTTGTATCGTCAATCTATTCAACGTTAGGGATTAACAGCGGCGATAGCGTTATTCAGTTTATTGCCCGTTACAGCCGCAAAATATCCTCCTGCCGGCATCTGAATCTGCCCGAATCCGTATGCGTTTTTCAGCCTACACCACTGGAAGTCAGTCCCTAACGCAAAAAGGCCACGCAAGCGTGGCCTTTTCATTAGCAATGGCGCTTACTTACGACGCCAGGTGGTGCCCTGCGGACCATCCTCCAGCACGATACCCATCTCGTTAAGACGATCGCGCGCCGCATCCGCCGCCGCCCAGTCTTTCGCTTTACGCGCATCCAGACGCTGTTGAATAAGCCCTTCTATTTCCGCCACTTCGCCATCATCGGCCTGCGCGCCGCTCTGCAGGAAAGCGTCCGGATCCTGCTCAAGCAGCCCCAGCACCGAGGAGAGCTTACGCATATGGGCCGCCAGCGCGTTCGCGGCTGCCACGTCTTCCGTTTTCAGACGGTTTACTTCACGCGCCATATCGAACAGCACCGAGTAGGCTTCCGGGGTATTAAAGTCGTCATCCATCGCTTCGATAAAGCGCGCTTCGAAGGCTTCGCCGCCGGCAGGCTGCGCGGATTTATCGGTTCCGCGCAGCGCGGTGTACAGACGCTCCAGCGCCGAACGCGCCTGCTTGAGGTTCTCTTCGCTGTAGTTCAGCTGGCTGCGATAGTGGCCGGACATCAGGAAGTAGCGGATGGTTTCGGCATCGTAGTACTTCAGCACGTCGCGAACGGTGAAGAAGTTGCCCAGCGATTTCGACATTTTCTCGCGATCGACCATCACCATTCCGGAGTGCATCCAGTAGTTGACGTATTCGCCATCGTGGGCGCAGGTCGATTGCGCGATCTCGTTTTCGTGATGCGGGAACATCAGATCCGAACCGCCGCCGTGAATATCAAAGTGATTACCCAGCTGTTTGCAGTTCATTGCCGAGCACTCAATGTGCCAGCCCGGACGCCCTTCTCCCCACGGCGACGGCCAGCTCGGCTCGCCCTCTTTCGACATCTTCCACAGGACGAAGTCCATTGGGTTACGCTTAACGTCGACCACGTCGACGCGGGCGCCTGCCTGCAGCTGGTCGAGATCCTGGCGCGACAACAGACCGTAGTTCGGGTCGGTCGGTACGTCGAACATCACGTCGCCGTTATCCGCCACATAAGCGTGACCGCGGGCGATCAGCTGTTCGGTGATTTCGATAATTTCGGCGATATGATGGGTGGCGCGCGGCTCGTTGTCCGGGCGCAGAATGTTCAGGGCGTCAAAATCTTTGTGCATTTCAGCGATCATGCGATCGACCAGCGCGACAAAGCTTTCGCCATTTTCATTAGCGCGCTTAATGATTTTATCGTCGATATCGGTAATGTTGCGCACGTACTTCAGCTTGTAACCAAGGAAGCGCAGGTAACGAGCGACAACGTCGAAAGAGACGAAGGTGCGGCCATGGCCGATATGACAGAGATCGTAAACGGTAATTCCACACACGTACATGCCAACTTCCCCGGCATGAATAGGTTTAAATTCTTCTTTTTGGCGCGTCAGTGTATTAAAAATTTTTAACATCGAAGATTCCGTGTAGACGTGTGTGGATATAAGTCGCTTATTCTAACCCTAATTCAAACCGGAAGCAGCACACATTGCAAGGTGCATCGACCCCCGCGGTTATGCTATAACAGCCACCTATGTCATACCCAACCCTGGGTTCAGCACTACAATCATCGGAACAGGATGCAAAAATGGTTACTTTCCACACCAATCATGGCGATATCGTAATCAAAACGTTTGACGACAAAGCGCCGGAAACAGTTAAAAACTTCCTGGACTACTGCCGCGAAGGTTTCTACGACAACACCATTTTCCACCGTGTTATCAATGGCTTCATGATTCAGGGCGGCGGCTTTGAGCCGGGCATGAATCAGAAAGCGACCAAATCTCCGATTCAGAACGAAGCCAACAACGGTCTGAAAAACACCCGTGGTACGCTGGCGATGGCCCGTACTCAGGCGCCGCACTCCGCCACCGCGCAGTTCTTCATCAACGTAGTAGACAACGACTTCCTGAACTTCTCTGGCGAAAGCCTGCAGGGTTGGGGCTACTGCGTCTTTGCCGAAGTGGTTGAAGGTATGGACGTGGTAGACAAAATCAAAGCGGTTGCCACCGGCCGCAGCGGCATGCACCAGGATGTGCCGAAAGAAGATGTTGTAATCAAAAGCGTCACCGTCAGCGAATAATTCGTGGCGACACTTTTTATTGCAGACCTGCATCTGCAAACAGAAGAACCGGCGATCACCGCCGGTTTTCTGCGCTTTTTAGCCGGCAGCGCCCGCGAAGCGGACGCGCTGTATATACTCGGCGACCTGTTCGAGGCCTGGATCGGCGATGACGATCCGAACCCGCTGCATCAGCAAATCGCTTCGGCCATCAAAGCCGTCGTCGACGCCGGCGTTCCCTGCTACTTCATCCACGGCAACCGCGATTTTCTCGTCGGCCAGCGCTTCGCCCGCCAGAGCGGCATGATCCTGCTCGCTGAAGAAGAGCGGCTGGACCTCTATGGCCGTGAAGTGTTGATTATGCATGGCGACACCTTATGTACCGATGACCCCGGTTACCTGGCGTTTCGCGCTAAAGTCCACACCCCGTGGATCCAACGTCTGTTTCTCGCCCTGCCGCTGTTTATCCGCCGCCGCATCGCCGCCAAAATGCGCGCCGATAGCCAAGCCGCCAATAGCAGCAAATCGATGGAAATTATGGATGTGAATCCGCAGGCGGTCGTCGACGCGATGGAGCGGCATCAGGTGCAGTGGCTGATTCACGGCCATACCCATCGTCCGGCCGTCCATGAACTCCAGGCCAACGGGCAGCCCGCGTGGCGCGTGGTCCTCGGCGCGTGGCACAGCGAAGGGTCAATGGTTAAAGTCAGCGCCGACGGCGTCGAACTTATCTATTTTCCGTTTTAATTTCGCCAACGATTTCCCTGTATTTCCGCCGACGCAACCGTTTTCCTTGGCGGGATATCGTGCTATTCTCTGTGGCCTCTAAAGCAGTGTGAAGCACACCCACAGGAGTTTTCAGACGCATGTCTTCCCGCAATAATCCGGCGCGTATCGCCATCGTGATGGGGTCCAAAAGCGACTGGGCTACCATGCAGTTCGCCGCAGAAATCCTTGATACCCTGAACGTTCCGCACCATGTTGAAGTGGTTTCCGCCCACCGTACGCCCGATAAACTGTTTAGCTTCGCCGAAAGCGCCGAAAGCAACGGTTATCAGGTGATCATCGCCGGTGCGGGCGGCGCGGCGCATTTGCCGGGCATGATTGCAGCGAAAACTCTGGTGCCGGTGCTTGGCGTGCCGGTTCAGAGCGCAGCGTTAAGCGGCGTTGACAGCCTCTACTCTATCGTTCAAATGCCGCGCGGCATCCCGGTCGGCACGCTGGCCATCGGCAAAGCCGGCGCCGCTAACGCCGCCCTGCTCGCCGCGCAAATTCTCGCCCAGCATGATGCTGAGCTGCACCAGCGCCTGAGCGCCTGGCGTCAGGCGCAAACCGATGAGGTGCTGGATAACCCGGACCCGCGAGGTGCGGCATGAAACAGGTTTGCGTCCTCGGTAACGGACAGTTAGGCCGCATGCTGCGTCAGGCCGGTGAACCGCTGGGCATCGCCGTCTGGCCGGTCGGCCTGGAAGCCGACCCGGAAGCGGTGCCGTTCCAGCAAAGCGTCATCACCGCCGAAATCGAACGCTGGCCGGAAACCGCTTTAACCCGTGAGCTGGCGCGCCATCCGGCGTTCGTTAACCGCGACGTTTTTCCGATCATCGCCGACCGCCTGACCCAGAAACAGTTGTTCGACAAACTTGGCCTCGCCACCGCGCCGTGGCAGCTACTGGCGGATAAAAGCGAGTGGCCCGCCGTGTTTGCCCGTCTGGGCGAACTGGCTATCGTCAAGCGCCGCGTTGGCGGCTACGATGGCCGCGGCCAGTGGCGTTTACGCGAGAACGAAACCACACAACTACCCAATGATAACTACGGCGAGTGTATCGTTGAGCAGGGTATTAACTTCTCCGGCGAGGTGTCGCTGGTCGGCGCCCGCGGCCGCGACGGCAGCACGGTGTTTTATCCGCTGACCCGCAACCTGCACCAGGACGGCATTCTGCGCGCCAGCGTCGCCTTCCCGCAGGCCAATGCCCGCCAGCAGGCGCAGGCGGAAAGCATGCTGACGGCGATCATGAACGAGCTCGACTACGTGGGCGTGATGGCCATGGAGTGCTTCGTCACCGCCGAGGGACTGCTGATCAACGAGCTGGCGCCGCGCGTACATAATAGCGGCCACTGGACGCAGAACGGCGCTTCCATTAGCCAGTTTGAACTGCACCTGCGCGCCATTACCGATCTACCGCTGCCGCCACCGGTGGTCAACAGCCCGTCGGTGATGATCAATCTGATCGGCAGCGATCTGAACTACGACTGGCTAAAACTGCCGCTGGTGCATCTGCACTGGTACGACAAAGAGGTTCGTCCGGGGCGTAAAGTCGGCCACCTGAATCTGACCGACAGCGATACCGATCGCCTGAGCGCCACGCTGGAAGCGCTGAAACCGCTCCTGCCAGCCGAATACGCCAGCGGTGTTTTCTGGGCGCAATCGCAGCTTAATTAAGCCATTCGTGCCGGGGATTTGATCTATCCCCTTCCCCGGCACGCCCTTCGGCGCGTAGAATCCCCACCTCGCAGTAAGCACATCTGGTTTTAACTCAAAAGGACGACCCATGGAAAATGGGAGACACTATCGCGCCATCCTCAGCGCGGATACGCCGCTTATCGACGTCCGCGCACCGGTGGAATTTCAGCAAAGCGCGATGCCCGCGGCGATTAACCTACCGCTGATGAACGATGACGAACGCGCCGCCGTCGGCACCTGTTACAAGCGCCAGGGGCCGGAAGCGGCATTAGCCCTCGGCCATAAGCTGGTCGATGGCGACCTGCGAGCCAGCCGTCTCAAGGCGTGGCTGGAGGCCTGCGCCCGCTATCCGCAGGGCTATCTGTGCTGCGCCCGCGGCGGCCAGCGCTCGCATATCGTGCAGCAGTGGCTGCGGGAAGCTGGCGTCGATTATCCGCTGATTGTCGGCGGCTACAAAGCGCTACGCCAGGCGGCAATACAGGCTACCGAGGAGCTGGTACAGCGCCCTATCGTGCTGATTGGCGGCTGCACCGGCAATGGCAAAACCCAGCTGGTTTGCTCGCGCCCGGACGGTATCGATCTTGAAGGTCACGCCCACCACCGCGGTTCGTCATTTGGCCGAACGCTACTGCAGCAACACCCGCAGGCGACGTTCGAAAACCATCTGGCGGTCACCCTGCTTAAAAAAGCTGAACAACAGACACGCTGGGTGCTGGAAGATGAAGGCCATATGATCGGCGCGAACCACCTGCCGGAGTGCCTGCGTATCCGCATGGCGCAATCGCCGCTGGCGGTGGTGGAAGATCCGTTTGACGTTCGTCTGGAGCGACTGCGCGAAGAGTACTTCGATCGTATGCATCGCGACTTTATTGCCGCCTATGGCGAAGAGAAAGGCTGGCAGGAATATAGCGAGTATCTGCATCACGGGCTGTTTGCCATCCGGCGTCGGCTAGGGCTACAGCGCTTTGCCCAGCTAAGCGAACTGCTCGACGCGGCGCTGTCGCAGCAGCAGCGTACCGCCAGTACCGAGGCGCACTTCGCCTGGCTGGTTCCGCTGTTAAATGAATACTACGACCCGATGTATCGCTATCAGTTGGGGAAAAAAGCCGGGAAGATTATCTTTCGCGGTAACTGGCAGGATGTCGCCGCCTGGCTGGCGAAGTAGTTCCCCAACCAGACGGCTTCCCGGGTAGCGGCTGGCGCCTTACCGGGGCTACTCCCGCTTAGCGCAGCGCAAGCCGGGGAAATTCCCGGCTTGCGGCGGCTCATCGTTAGAAGTCGTAGCGCAGACGCACCAGGTTCATATCGCCCAGATCATCGGTGCTGGAGGTAAACACGTGCTCGTAATCAACACGGAAACCGTAATCCAGCTGGAAGCTAATACCCAAACCGTTATCAATACGCTGGTAGTTGCGGCCATTCACGTACTCCAGGCGGTCGCCCATAAAGTACGGTTGAATAGATTTAACAGCGTATTGATTGATCGGGAATTTATAGCCCGCAAAGTATTCAATACCCCAGGCATCGCCGGCGAAATAGTTATGAACATCGGTTTTCTTGGTAGTCATGAAGTTCTGATACCAGCCGCCGCCGAAGGAGAAGGTCCAGTTATCCGGAGTCCAGCTCAACGCGGTACCGACAATATTCTGGTCGTAGGTTTTGCTATTGGAGCTTGACGGGTCGCGCATTTCGGCGCGGGTGTAGTTCCACGCGGTACCCCAGGTCAGGTCCTTCATAATGTGGTAATCCACGCCGATAGACCCGCCGCCTTTACGCTTGTAGCGCAGACCATCGCCCGGCAGATATTCGCTATCTTCAAACAGATAGGAGCCATACAGATCGACATCACCGACGGTTTTCTTATATTTCAACATATTGCGTGAACGATAAGAACCATCGTAATCGCCGTTAATACCGTTACCCGGAGCCTGACCGATCATATCGTAGTCCCAGATATCGGTTTTCACGCCGACGACATCATAGTAAATACTGTTTTGCTGACCGTAGGTTAAGGTACCCCAGGTATCGCTCTTCAGACCGGTGAACAACATACGGCGGGTGGTATTATTCGCCCCTTCCGCGTAGTGATTGTCCCAATCGAACAGCGCCGGAATATTGACGCCCAGTTCGTAGTAGCTGATCCAGCTAATATCATCAAAAAGATAGTAATCAGCCGCGAAACGGAAACGGGTGCCGCCATCGAAACCGTTACGCTTGTAGGAACCTTTATCGCCATCGCCGGTCATCATATTGAACTGCGGACGAATACTCCCGCCGACGGTAAAGTTAAGGCGACTTAACGGATCGCCCGCCTGCGGATCTTGTTTCAGCAGCGTAATCTCAGCCTGGGATGCAAAAGAGGTTAACGCTAATGCTGCGCCGATCGAGATCGCCAGCGCTTTTATTTTATGTGCCATGCTTTTTCCTTGAGTAATAAGCAACCTTATATTTGCCAGTTGAATATTAACTGCGAATTAGCACGACGTGTTGTTGGGTTTTTAATGTTTTGTGCGCTTAAAAATCAAGGAATTATCATTTTGTGCCGTTAAAATAAAAGCGCCGCGAAATTGCGCGGCGCTTCATAAAAATGAAATCTATTTACTGGTTAAATTATCGGAATAACGCTTTACCTTTTAATAAGCGTAATCCCAACCAACCGCCGCACAACGATAATAAAATAGCGCCTGAGAGTGGCAGCATCACCCACAGCCGCCAGTCCGGCGTCCATGGAAAATCAAACACTTTGGTTTGCAGCATCGCCAGCGCCACCTCGGCGCCAATGGCCGCCACCAGCCCCGAAACCACGCCAAGCAGGGCGAACTCCACCCACAACGTGGTGCGCAGCAAGACTTTACCAGCCCCCAGCGTCCGCCAGACGACCAGCTCCTGATGCCGCTGGCGCATCCCGACCTGCACCTGGGCCAGCAGCAATAGCACGCCACAGGCGGTGACCAGCACCACCATGACCTCCAGCGCCCGACTGACCTGCGTCAACACCTGGCCGACCTGGCGCAGGATGGCGCCGATATCCAGCAGGCTAACGGTGGGAAACTCGCGGTTAAGCTGGGTCAGCATCGCGTTGCCATTATCCCAACGGAAGCTGGTAAGCCAGCTTTGCGGCTGCCCATCCAGCGCCCCCGGCGGGAAAATAAAGAAGAAGTTTGGCCGCAGGCTCTCCCAGTCAACTTTGCGCACGCTGGTCACCTTAGCGCTAAATTGCTGGGTATCGCCGGTAAAGGTGACGCTATCACCGATCCTGACGCCTAACCGCTGCGCCAGCCCCTCTTCAATCGACACCTCGCCAGACTTCGGCGGCCAACTGCCGGCCACCAGCGGATTATGATCCGGGCGCTGCTCGCTCCAGGTGAGATTAAGCTCGCGGTTTAGCGCTTCGTCTTTATTGCCCTCGGTGGTTTGACCGTTAATCTGCGTCAGCCGCGCGCGCACGATGGGATAAAACTCCGCCGCCCGGGTCTGGTGTTCGGCGAGGAATGTCTTCACCGGAACTACCTGTTCGGGAGCGATATTAATCAGAAAGTAGTTCGGGCTTTCCGGCGGCAGCTGCTGCTGCCAGCGTTCGAGCAAATCGCCGCGTAACACCAACAGCAGAGCCAGCAGCATAAACGACAGTGAAAACGCCGCCAGTTGGCTCAGCGTTGACCACGGCTGGCGCAACAGACGGTTCACCGCCAGGCGCAGCGGCAACGCTTTTAGCGTGACGCGCTTGAGCAACCACAGCAAGGCCCAGCCTACCAGCCCGCATAGCAGCGCCAGCACCAAGGCCCCGACCAGCACCGACCACAGTAGCGGGCTACCGCCCATCAGCCAGGCCAGTCCGCCGACAACCACCGCGCAGACCACGGGAATATAGTGTTTTAACGGCCAGACGTTAGCCACCACATCTTGCCGCAATACCCGCAGCGGCAGAGTCGCCAGCAGCAGCCGATAGGGCCGCCAGCCGACCAGCAGCGAAATCACCACCATCGCGCCGATAGCCCACAGCCACGGCCAGCCGCTGGCGGGCGGCAGCGCGGCGGGCAGCACCGGTTTAAGCATCAGCAGCAGGGCTTTTTCCAGCAGCAGCCCCATCGCGCCCCCCGCCGCAACCGCCAGCATCAGCAACATTAGCCACTGACCGACGATAAGTTTACGCAGCTGCGCCCGCCCGGCGCCTAAGGTTTTGAGAATAGCGACCAGATCGTAGCGGCTGCGGCAGTAATGCCCCATCGCGACCGCCACCGCGGCGACCGCCAGCAGCAACGTTAGTAACGCGGACAGCAGTAAAAATTGCTGCGAGCGCTCCAGCGATTTACCCAACGCGCTATCATCCTGCTCCAGGCCAATCCAGCGATGTTCCGCACCGAGCTTCGGCAATAGCCACCGCTCGTAGGCCGCCAGCTGCTGCGCGCTACCGGCGAACTTATAGCGCCAGGAGACGCGGCTGCCGGGCTGTACCGCGCCGGTTTTCGCCACATCGGCGATATTCATCATTAGCCGCGGCGCCATCTGGAAGGGGTTGAAGCCGGCGTCAGGCTCCTGAATGACCTCGCCGGCGATGCGCAAGGTAGCGTCGCCAACATCAATGTTATCGCCGGTTTTTAGATTCAGCAGCGCCATCAGCCTCGGCGCCAGCAGGACGCTGCCGCGCTGCGGTTTTAATCCCGCCGGAGAGGTCTCCAGCGTGCCGTACAGCGGATAAGTATCATCAACCGCTTTGACATCCGCCAGTTGCGGAGTATCTACAGCGAAAGTCATGGTGGCGAAGCTCAGCTGTTCGCCCACGGTTAACCCGAGCGCGCGCGCCTCAGCGATCCACTCGGCGGGCACTTCGCGTGAACTGCGCAAGGTGCGATCCCCGGCCATAAATTCGCGGCTTTGCTGGCTCAACCCTTTTTCCATACGGTCGCTGATTGAGCCCAGCGCCAGCACGCAGGCCACCGCCATGCTCAATGCCAGCCAGACGATGAGCAGTGAAGGCGAGCGCCATTCGCGCCAGAACCAGCGGGCTATCATGCTTCCTCCTGCAACTTGCCATCCACCAGGCGTAAGCGACGATCGCAACGCGCCGCCAGCAGCGGATCGTGGGTCACCAGAATTAGGGTGGTGCCGTGTTCGCGGTTGAGTGAGAACAACAGATCGGCGATTTTATCGCCGGTGTGACGGTCGAGATTACCGGTCGGCTCATCGGCAAATAGCAGCGCCGGACGGCCGTTAAAGGCGCGGGCCAGCGCCACTCGCTGCTGCTCGCCGCCGGAAAGCTGCGCCGGCAAATGGTGCAGGCGTTTGCCAAGTCCCAGCTGTTCAAGCAGCGCGCGCGCATCGCCACGGCTTTGGCTATCGCTGGCGCCGCGCAGCAAGGCCGGCAGCTCGACGTTCTCCAGGGCATTTAGCGTCGGAATCAACATAAACGATTGAAAGACAAAGCCTACGTGCTTCGCGCGTAACGTCGCCCTCGCCTCTTCATCCATCTGATGCAGCGGCTGCCCCAAAAGAAACACTTCGCCGCTGCTGCCGTCGTCGAGCCCGGCAAGTATCGCCAGCAGCGTGGATTTCCCGGAACCGGACTCGCCAATCAGGGCGATGGTTTGCCCCGGTTTGACAACCAGCTCAACTCCGGTAAGGATGGACAACTGATGCTCTCCCTGACCGACGGATTTCTTAAGATGATGAACTTCAAGTATGTTTTCCGCTGGCATTTGCCTTTCCTGTTTATGGTTCTGTTTACCTGCCGCGCGATGGCGGCGGATACGCTGTTAGTGCTTGGCGATAGCCTGAGCGCCGGCTATCGAATGGCGGCCAATACGGCCTGGCCTGCTCTGCTCAACGACAAGTGGCAGGCCAAAACGACGGTGGTCAACGCCAGCATCAGCGGCGATACATCGCAGCAGGGCCTGGCGCGCTTGCCGGCGCTACTGAAGCAACACCAGCCGCGCTGGGTGCTGGTGGAACTGGGCGGCAACGACGGGCTGCGTGGTTTCCCGCCGCAGCAAACGGAGCAGACGCTGCGCACCGTTATTCAGGATATCAAAGCGGCGAAGGCCCAGCCGCTGCTGATGCAAATACGCCTGCCCGCCAACTATGGGCGCCGTTATAATGAAGCCTTTAGCGCGATATATCCGCAACTGGCCAAAGAGTTCGATATTCCTCTGCTGCCCTTTTTTATGGAAGAGGTTTATCTCAAGCCACAATGGATGCAGGACGACGGCATTCATCCTAATCGCGATGCGCAACCGTTTATTGCCGACTGGATGGCAACCCGGTTGGCTCCCTTAGTTAATCATGACTCCTGAACGCCGGGAGTCATTCACAGGTAAAGTTATGCAAAAATCGGTTTTAGTTACAGGATGTTCCAGCGGAATTGGCCTCGAAAGCGCGCTCGATTTAAAACGCCAGGGCTTTCGGGTACTGGCCGCCTGCCGTAAGGGGGAGGATGTCGCCCGTATGCAGGAACTGGGTCTGACCGGTATTTTGCTGGATCTCGATGACCCGCAAAGCGTCGAAAACGCCGCCGCCGAGGTCATCGCGCTGACCGGGAACCGCCTGTATGGCCTGTTCAATAATGCTGGCTACGGCGTCTACGGTCCGCTCACCACCATCAGCCGTCAGCAAATGGAACAGCAGTTTTCCGCCAACTTTTTCGGCGCCCACCAGCTCACCATGCTGCTGCTGCCCGCTATGCAGCCGCACGGCGAGGGCCGCATCGTGATGACCTCTTCGGTGATGGGGCTGATTTCCAGCCCCGGCCGCGGCGCCTATGCCGCCAGTAAATACGCGCTGGAGGCGTGGTCCGATGCCCTGCGCATGGAGCTCCGCCACAGCGGCATTAAAGTCAGCCTGATTGAACCTGGGCCGATACGCACCCGCTTTACCAACAACGTTAACCAGACCGGCGACAAGACGGTAGAGAACCCAGGCATTGCCGCGCGCTTTACGCTCGGCCCGGAGGCGGTGGTGGAAAAAGTGCGTCACGCCTTCGTCAGCGACAAGCCGAAACTGCGCTATCCGGTGACGCTGGTCACCCACGCGGTAGGCTGGTTAAAACGCCTGCTGCCGGCCCGTGCGATGGACAAAATTATCCAGGGCTGAGTTGAAGCGCTGAATGTCGCCCCCATCTAAAACAGAAATCGACTAACGAGATACGCCCATGTCCGAACAGAATATTGTCAATATTACCGAAGCCAACCTGCAGCAGACGCTGCAGCAATCCATGAACGCGCCGGTGCTGTTTTATTTCTGGTCCGCCCGCAGCCAGCACTGCGAACAGCTGACGCCGGTGCTTGAGCGCCTGGCCGCCCAATACCACGGTCAGTTTACGCTGGCGAAGGTAGATTGCGACGCGGAGCAAATGCTGGCTTCGCAGTTTGGTCTGCGCGCGATACCGACGGTGTATCTGTTCCAGAACGGCCAGCCGGTAGATGGTTTTGAAGGCCCGCAGCCGGAAGAAGCCATCCGCGCCCTGCTGGATAAAGTACTGCCGCGCGAAGAAGAATTGAAAGCGCAAGAAGCGCTGGCGCTGATGCAGGAAGAAAAATACGCCGACGCGCTGCCGCTGCTGAAAGACGCCTGGCAGTTGTCTAACCAGGATAGCCAGATTGGCCTGTTGCTGGCGGAAACGCTCATTGCCCTGCAGCGTTCCGATGAGGCTGAAAGCGTGCTGAAAACCGTGCCGCTGCAGGATCAGGACACCCGTTATCAGGGGCTGGTGGCGCAGATTGAGCTGCTTAAACAAGCGGCTGATACCCCGGAAATCCAGCAACTGCAGCAGCAGGTCGAGCAGAACCCGGACGACGCGGCGCTGGCGTCTCAGCTGGCGTTGCAGTTGCACCAGGTCGGGCGCAACGAAGAAGCGCTGGCGCTGCTGTTCACGCATCTGCAAAAAGATTTAGGCGCTGGCGATGGCCAGGTTCGCAAAATGCTGCAGGAGATTCTCGCGGCGCTCGGTACCGGAGACGCCCTGGCGGCGAAATACCGCCGCCAGCTGTATTCATTGCTGTACTAATCAGAGGCGCTGACCCGGATAGCGCTACGCTTATCCGGGCTACAGATTACGCCGTGGTAGCCCGGGTAAGGCGTAAGCCGCTACCCGGGAATGCTTACAGGATTAACACAAAGCACATGTTTTTCCCCAAGCAAAACAGTTGCATACCGATAACAGTATCTGCAGCCCTGTGGTAGCCCGGGTAAGGCGTAAGCCGCTACCCGGGAATGCTTACGGGCGCTTTTTCAACTGCGTCACCACCAGTTGATGACGGGTATTGAAGAACTTCCGGTAGGTCAGATAGCCGGCAATAATCGTCGACAGGCTGGCGGTCGACAGCAACATAAACGTGACCATAATCTGATACTTAATCGCCTTCACCGGGTCAATGCCGGCGAAAATCAGTCCCGACATCATCCCCGGCAAACTCACCAGTCCGACCGTTTTCGCTGAATCTACCGTGGGAATCAACGAAGCGCGTATGCTGTCGCGGATCAGCCGCGCGGAGGCCATCTTCGGCGTAGCGCCGAGGCTTAGCTTCTCCTGAATCTGCTGCTGTTCGCTATTAAAGCGCTGACCCATATTGTTGTAGCACAGCCCTACCGCCACCATAGCGTTACCGGCCACCATGCCGGCAATCGGAATAACCTGCATCGGCACAAAGGCGATCGACCCCGAGAAGACCAGCACCGCCAGGGTTAGTCCGGCGCCGGTGGTAATAGCGATAAACGATGAGACAAAAGCTTTGTCGATATATTTACTGCGCTTCTTCGCATTCCACGCCGCGTTAAAGCAGATGAACAGCACCATCAATAGCGTTAACACCGCATGGTTAACATTAAAGATATATTTCAGCACGTAGCCGACGATGATGAGTTGCACTATCGCCCGGCAAATGCTCCAGATAATATCTTTTTCCAGCGCCAGCTTTTCCCGATAGCTCACAACGATCGCCACCAGCACCAGCACCATCGAGAGCGCCAGCGATTCGTTAGTAATATTATGCCCGTTCATTTTTCCCCTCCTGCATTTTCCCGCCAGCAGGCTGTAGCGTAATCACTTCATCAGCGTGGGCAATTTCGTTCTGGTCGTGAGTGACCCACAGAATGGCTATTCCTTTTTCCGTCGCGTAGCGATGAATAATCTCGTTAACGTTGCGCTTATTGCTCTCATCCAGCGCGCTGGTAATTTCATCCAGCAGCAGCACCTGCGGCAGAAACTGCAGATTACGAATGAGCGAGACCCGCTGTTTTTCGCCGCCGGACAATTCGTTAATCGATTTCTCCAGCGTATTATCCGCCAGCCCGAAGCGTTCGAGATCGGCAATCAGCGCTTTAGGATCCGGCTGTTTGTTGCGGATCTGCCATGGGAAAACCAGGTTGTCGTAGACCGAATCGCCGAATAGCGCCGGAGTTTGCGCGCAATAAGAGACCTGCTGGCGATAGTTTTCCGGCGACAGCGTAGTGATATCGGTATCGTTGAAAAAAATCTCTCCGCTGGTCGGGCTCAGCAGAGAGGCGATGATTTTCAGTAACGTACTTTTGCCGCATCCGGATGGCCCGGTAATTAACTTAAACTCTCCAGCCCTAATCCGGAGATCGATATTATTCAGGATGACCGCGTCGTCGGTTTTAAAACCAACGCCCTCGAGGCGCAAAATCGCGTTATTTTCCTTCATTATATGTCCAATTAATTTCCTAAAACGCAGACAGTTTACTCCAGTTTTCTTTCACCGGAACAAGGAGAAAGTTATACTCTGTTTAAATCTGCGCCATTTCGCTGCGGCGCCCATCAGGCAACAAGACAGGAGGTTTTTGATGCTGATTTTTATCCCCGTTCTTATTTTTGTCGCACTGGTCATTGTGGGGGCGGCAGTAAAAATCGTGCCGCAGGGTTATCAATGGACCGTCGAACGCTTTGGCCGCTACACGCAGACGCTGCAGCCGGGCTTAAGTTTAGTGGTACCGTTTATGGATCGCATCGGCCGCAAAGTGAACATGATGGAGCAGGTACTGGATATCCCTTCGCAGGAAGTCATCTCCCGCGATAACGCCAACGTCACCATTGACGCCGTCTGCTTCATCCAGGTGATCGATGCGCCAAAAGCCGCCTATGAAGTCAGTAATCTTGAGCTGGCGATCGTCAATCTGACGATGACCAATATTCGTACCGTACTCGGCTCGATGGAGCTGGATGAAATGCTCTCCCAGCGCGATAGCATTAACACTCGCCTGCTGCATATCGTCGACGATGCCACCAATCCGTGGGGGGTGAAAATCACCCGTGTCGAAATCCGCGACGTTCGCCCGCCGGCGGAGCTTATCTCCTCGATGAACGCCCAGATGAAAGCTGAGCGAACCAAACGCGCTTATATCCTCGAGGCGGAAGGGGTGCGTCAGGCGGAAATCCTCAAAGCCGAAGGTGAAAAGCAGTCGCAGATCCTCAAAGCCGAAGGCGAACGGCAGTCGGCCTTCCTGCAGGCGGAAGCCCGCGAACGTTCCGCCGAAGCGGAAGCCCGTGCCACCCAGATGGTCTCATCGGCGATTGCGTCAGGCGACATTCAGGCGATTAACTACTTCGTGGCGCAGAAATATACCGACGCGCTGCAGCAGATTGGCGCCGCCAACAACAGTAAAGTGGTGCTGATGCCGCTGGATGCCAGCAGTCTGATGGGCTCGATCGCCGGGATCGGCGAACTGCTGAAAGAGAGTAGCGCCGAGCGGAAAAAATCATGATCGCCCTGATCCTCGCCCATCCGCATATTTTCTGGCTGACCCTTGGCGGGCTGTTGCTGGCGGCAGAGATGCTCGGCAGCAATGGCTACCTGCTGTGGAGCGGCGTAGCTGGCGTGGTTACCGGCCTGCTGACCTGGGTTATTCCATTTAGTTGGGAATGGCAAGGGACGCTGTTTGCCGTCCTTACCCTGCTGGCGGCGTGGCTGTGGTCAAAATGGCTGCGTAAACGCATGAGGCAGCAGCGCCCCGCCGACGCGCAGCTTAACCAGCGCGGCCAGCAGCTGGTTGGCCGTCGTTTCACACTCGACAACGCGCTGGAAAACGGTCGCGGCCACGTCCGCGTCGGCGATAGCTCCTGGCCGGTGATTGCCGATGAAGACCTCGCGGCGGGCAGCAAGGTTGAAGTGGTCGCCGTCGAAGGCATTACCTTGCGGATAAGAGCCGCCGTCCGCTAAGCCTGCGCTTTGCGGTGACAACAGCCGGAAAGATTATCAATAATCGGGCAATCCGCGCTCTCATCGCCGGGGCAGGCGTCCGCCAGCGCCAGCAGATGCGCGCGCATGTTTTGCAACTCGCGGATATGGTTCTCAATATCCGCGACTTTCTCCAGCGTTCTTTTTTTCACATCGGCGCTGTGCCGCGACGGATCGTTGAATAACGCCACCAGCTCGCGGCACTCCTCCAGATTAAATCCCACCTGCCGCGCCTGGCGCAGCAGCGTCAGTTCATCCAGATGCTTTTGACTATAGGTACGGTAGCCGTTATCGCTACGCAGCGGCGCCGTCACCAGCCCTTTCTCTTCGTAAAAACGAATCGCTTTGCTGGTTAAGCCGGTTTTTTTCGCCACATCGCTAATATTCATTTTTCCCCCTTGACCTTCCCCTTGCTGGAAGGTTTAACCTTCTTAATACTCGATGAAAGAGTGTGTTCGGTCAATCATTAACCGGAAATTATTCAGGAGTTATTTATGTCTAACACTATCGACCTGACGCTTGATGGCCTCTCCTGCGGCCACTGCGTTAAACGCGTGAAAGAGAGCCTCGAACAGCGTCCCGACGTTGAACAGGCGGAGGTTACCGTTACCGAAGCCCACGTTACGGGCAGCGCCAGCGCTGAAGCCCTGATTGAGACCATCAAACAAGCCGGATACGGCGCGGAGCTCAGCCACCCAAAGGCTAAACCGCTGGCAGAATCATCAATCCCGTCGGAAGCACTGACAGCGGCCACTCCCGAGCTTCCGGCAGCCCATGACGAGGATGACAGTCAACAGCTGCTGATCAACGGCATGAGCTGCGCCAGCTGCGTTTCCCGGGTACAAAACGCGCTTGCCGCGGTGCCGGGAGTCTCACAGGCGCGGGTAAACCTGGCGGAACGCACTGCGCTGGTGATGGGCAGCGCGTCCGCCGCAGAATTAGTGCAGGCGGTGGAAAAAGCCGGCTACGGCGCGGAGGCTATCGAAGACGATCTGGAACGCCGCGAACGGCAGCAGGAAACCGCCATCGCCACCATGAAACGTTTTCGCTGGCAGGCGATTGTCGCCCTGCTGGTCGGCGTGCCGGTCATGGTCTGGGGCATGATTGGCGATAACATGATGGTCAGCGACGACAATCGATCGCTGTGGCTGGTCATCGGCCTCATCACCCTCGCGGTGATGGTCTTCGCTGGCGGTCACTTCTACCGCAGCGCCTGGAAAAGCCTGAAAAACGGCACCGCCACCATGGATACGCTGGTGGCGCTGGGAACCGGGGTGGCCTGGCTGTACTCCATGAGCGTCAACCTGTGGCCGCAGTGGTTCCCGATGGAAGCGCGCCACCTGTATTACGAAGCCAGCGCGATGATCATTGGTCTTATCAACCTCGGCCATATGCTGGAAGCCCGCGCGCGCCAGCGCTCCTCGAAAGCGCTGGAAAAACTGCTCGACCTGACGCCGCCTTCGGCACGCGTCGTGACGGCTGAAGGCGAGAAAGATCTGCCGCTCGCGGAAGTTGAGGCGGGGATGACGCTGCGTCTGACCACTGGCGATCGCGTTCCGGTTGACGGCGTGATAAGCCAGGGCGAAGCCTGGTTTGATGAAGCCATGCTCACCGGCGAACCGGTACCGCAGCAAAAAGGCGATGGCGACGCCATTCATGCCGGTACCGTGGTGCAGGACGGCAGCGTGCTGTTTACCGCCAGCGCCGTCGGCAGCCAGACCACGCTGGCGCGGATTATTCGCATGGTGCGCCAGGCGCAAAGTAGCAAACCGGAAATCGGCCAACTAGCAGATAAAATCTCTGCGGTATTTGTTCCGGCAGTGGTAGCCATTGCGCTGATTAGCGCCGGTATCTGGTACTTCTTCGGCCCGGCGCCGCAAATCGTCTATACCCTGGTCATTGCCACCACGGTACTGATTATCGCCTGTCCATGCGCATTGGGCCTGGCGACGCCGATGTCGATTATTTCCGGCGTCGGCCGGGCGGCGGAATACGGCGTGCTGGTGCGTGACGCCGATGCTCTGCAGCGCGCCAGTGAACTCGACACCCTGGTGTTCGATAAAACCGGTACCCTGACCGAAGGCAAGCCGCAGGTGGTGGCCGTGAAAACCTTCGCAGGGTTTGATGAAAAAACCGCGGTGCGTCTTGCCGCCGCGCTCGAGCAAGGCTCAAGCCATCCGCTGGCGCGGGCGATCCTCGATAAAGCCGCCGACAGCACTTTACCGGAAGTAAGCGGCTTCCGTACCCTGCGCGGGCTTGGCGTCAGCGGTGAAGCGGAAGGTCATCGACTGCTGCTCGGCAACCAGGCGCTGCTTAACGAGCAGCATATCGCCACCGCGGAACTGGAAAGCGAGATGACGACACAGGCCTCGCGCGGCGCCACGCCGGTACTGCTGGCGATCGATGGTCAGGCCGCGGCGCTGTTCGCCATCCGCGACCCGCTACGTGAAGATAGCGTCGACGCGCTGGCGCGCCTGCATCGGCAGGGCTATCGTCTGGTAATGCTCACCGGGGATAACCCGACCACCGCCAATGCCATCGCCAAAGAAGCGGGCATTGATGAAGTGATCGCCGGCGTGCTGCCGGACGGTAAAGCCGACGCCATTAAACGCCTGCAGAGTCAGGGACACAAAGTGGCGATGGTCGGCGACGGTATTAATGACGCCCCGGCGCTGGCGCAGGCGGATGTTGGTATCGCCATGGGCGGCGGCAGCGATGTCGCCATTGAGACCGCGGCGATCACCCTGATGCGCCATAGCCTTAACGGCGTGGCCGATGCTTTAGCGATTTCGAAAGCGACGTTACGCAACATGAAACAGAACCTGCTGGGCGCATTTGTTTACAACTCACTGGGCATCCCGATTGCCGCCGGGATCCTCTGGCCGCTGACCGGTACCCTGCTGAACCCGGTAGTCGCCGGCGCGGCAATGGCGCTGTCGTCAATCACCGTGGTCAGTAACGCTAACCGCCTGCTGCGCTTTAAACCGAAAGATTAGCGCAGTCACCGGAAAACGGGCGCTGAGGTTACTCAGCGCCCGTTTATTTCCTGGCGACAATAAAAAACCGCGGGAAAGATGACGGCCACCACCATATGCGCTAGCATGAATGCCTCACACTTCGGAGCGCGTATGGGCCTGTTAAACCGAATAAAAATGCTGTGGCGAGCCGCCGTCGGCTCGTCTTATTCCTGGCCTGCAATGGATATCGTCCTGCCCGGCGAACGTTATTTACACCTCGTCGGCAGCATCCATATGGGCACCCGCGACATGGCGCCGCCGCCGGCTAAGCTACTGAAAAAAATACGTCAGGCCGACGCCTTAATCGTCGAAGCGGACATCACCGGTAATGAAACGCCTTTCAGTAATCTCCCCTCTTATCCACCGCTGGCTGAACGTCTGAGCGAAACACAATTAGCAGAATTACGCTCACGCGCCGGCGAGCTGGGTTTATCGGTCGATCTTTTCGATAGCCAGCCGCTATGGCAGGTAGCGATGGTGCTACAAGCTACTCAGGCGCAAAAGCTAGGGTTACGCCCCGATTACGGTATTGATTACCAGTTGCTGATGGTCGCTCGCGAGAGCAACATAAGGGTGATGGAGCTGGAAGGCGCCGATAGCCAAATCGCGCTCCTGCGCAATCTGCCAGACGGCGGTAAGGCGCTGCTGGAAGATACGCTGACCCACTGGCGCACCAACGCCCGTTTACTGCAGGTCATGATTGGCTGGTGGCTGGAGCAACCGCCGTCGCGCGGCGCGGAAACGCTGCCGACGACCTTCAGCCAGTCCTTATATGATGTGTTGATGCATCAGCGCAATGTGGCCTGGCGCGACACGCTGCTTGCCCTGCCGCCGGGGCGTTACGTGGTCGCCGTCGGCGCGCTGCATCTGTATGGCGAAGGGAACCTGCCGGATATGTTGACGTAAAAAAATGGCCAATATTGCTATTGGCCCGTCAAAGAGGAATTTCATCATTATTATTATCCCGGGATATACATCCCGGATCGTCTGATTGTCGCTCAAAGTGACCATCACTGCCAATACTATTGCGCAAGATGGTACTATTTTTTATACAACCCTCACGCGTATGCTGGTCATACGTTAGGTCGGTTGGTAAGAAGGATTACTATGACTCCCGCCGTTAAATTACTCGAAAAAAACAAAATTACCTTTCAGATCCACAGCTACGAACACGATCCTCAAGAGACCAATTTTGGCGATGAAGTGGTTCGCAAGCTGGGGCTCAATGCGGATCAGGTTTACAAGACGCTATTAGTGGCCGTTAACGGCGATATGAAACATCTGGCGGTCGCCGTCACCCCGGTTGCCGGACAGTTGGATTTGAAGAAAGTGGCCAAAGCGCTGGGCGCCAAGAAGGTAGATATGGCCGACCCAATGGTCGCGCAGCGGATCACCGGATACCTGGTCGGCGGCCTCAGCCCGCTTGGGCAGAAAAAGCGCCTGCCGACGGTGATTGATGCCCCGGCGCAGGAGTTTGCCACCATCTATATTTCCGGCGGCAAACGCGGGCTCGATATCGAACTGGCGGCAAGCGATCTGGCGAAGCTTCTGGACGCGAAGTTCGCCGATATCGCCCGCCGCGATTGAGCACACTATCCCGGATAGCGGCGCACGCGCCTTATCCGGGCTACCCAACGGGTAGCCACGGTATGAATAGCCAACCTGAAGCCCAGGCTTACTGCCAGCTGACCTCGCCTTTCGGCTCGTAGGCTGCCGCATCCAGAGGCGAGTTCTTCTCGATGTACTCTTTCAGCACCTCGGCATCGATAAAGCCGGTATTTACGTATCCCGGTTTATTATCGATGTGCGGGTAGCCGTCACCGCCGGTGGCGTTAAAGCTCAGCGTCGCCATACGGTAAGTTTTCGCCGGATCCACCGGTTCGCCTTTAATTTTCAGATCGTTAAGCTTGCCATCTTTGGCAACGAAACTAACGTTGGCGAACTGCGGATAAGCGCCGGAATCCGGCTTCATCTGCGCGACGGCGGTCAGGTACTCAATCACCTCTTTACCGCTCATATCGACGTAAGTCAGCACGTTGCCGAACGGCTGCACTTTCATCACGTCTTTATAGGTAATATCACCCGCTTCGATAGAGTCGCGAATACCGCCGCCGCTCATCACCGCGAAATCAGCATTGCTGCGCGCCATCTGCGCCGCCAGCAGCAGGCGTCCCATATTGGTTTGTACGAAGCGAACTTTGCTGCGATCGCCTTCAAGATGGCCGTTGACGCTGCCTATTTTCACCTGTAACTGCGCCTTGCCTTTATTCTGGAACGGCGTTAACAGCGAGAGCATCTGCGGGTTTTCGGCAATCTGCGGCGTATACAACACGCGCTCGCTCTGACCGTTATCCCAGGTGACTTTTTTCTTCAGGTTGACCGGGATCAGCTGATAGTGCACCAGCTTCATCTCACCGTTGCGGAATTCAAAATCGGCGCGGCCGACATATTTCCCCCACTCGTGAGCCTGCACGATCCAGATGCCATTCTGGCGATCCGGCGCGCACGGGGTACCGGGGACATAATCGACCTGCTTTTTATTCTCCGACGCCATGCAGACCGGATCCTGCGAATGGCCGCCGACGATCATCGCCAGCGATCCCGCTGGTAAACTCCGCGCCATTTCAACGTCTCCCGGCGCGTTAGAGCCATGATTACCGTTGTCATAGTGGCCCATGTGGGTGGTCGCCAGAATCACGTCCGGCTTTTCATTTTGCTGCAGTTCCTGAATCACCAGCTTGGCTTCCGCCGCCGGATTACGGAATTCGATATCGGTGAAATATTCCGGGTTGCCGATTTTCGCCGTATCGTCGGTGGTTAAGCCAATCACCGCAATGTTCAGCCCGCCGCGCTTAAACAGCGCCCAGGGTTTAAACAGGCGCTCGCCGGTGCTTTTCTGATAGATATTGGCCGACAGGAACGGGAACTTCGACCACTTCTCCTGCTGGCGCAGCACGCTGAGCGGGTTATCAAACTCATGGTTGCCCACCGCCATGGCATCGTAGCCAATCAGATTCATGCCGCGAAAATCGGGTTCAGCATCCTGTAAATCGGATTCTGGCACCCCGGTATTGATATCGCCGCCGGACAGCAGCAGGACGCTACCGCCTTCGGCCGCCACCTCTTTGCGAATACCGTCCACCAGCGTCTTCTGCGCCGCAAGGCCATATTCGCCGTAGTCGTTGCGCCAGAAATGACCGTGGTGGTCGTTGGTGTGCAGGATGGTGATTTTATAGGTTTTGTCCTGCTCATAGGCCTGCGCTGACAGGCTTCCCAGCGATAAGGCGGCGAATAACGCCAGCGCCACGCCGCGTTTTAAATAATGCATGTTTCACTCCCTGACTTAATAACAAGTGCCGAAAGTATAGCGAGTCAGCCGCTTTGACAAATATGTTTTCAGAATTGCGACTTCCTTCAAACCTTGGGGACAGGTATGTTAGTCTGATAATAATTCTACCCGTCATACTTCAAGTTGCATGTGCGTTGGCTTTCCTCGCTCACCCCAGTCACTTACTAGAGTAAGCTCCTGGGGATTCTCTGTGTCGCCGCCTTCTTGCAACTCGAATTATTTAGGGTATCAACCTGCATTCTCTACAACAAATAGAACTCGCTGAAGTGAACCTATGACAACCAACCAATCCGCTCAATCCTTACCCGGTACCGGCGCGCCGCCGCAAAAAGCGCGCACCTCATTTGGCATCCTGGGGGCAATCAGCCTCTCCCATCTGCTAAACGATATGATCCAATCGCTCATCCTGGCGATTTATCCGCTACTGCAGGCGGAGTTCTCGTTAACCTTCGTGCAGATCGGCATGATCACCCTCACCTTCCAGCTGACGTCATCGCTATTCCAGCCGGTGATTGGTTACATCACCGATAAACGCTCGATGCCGTGGTCATTACCGGTAGGGATGTGTTTCACCCTCTGCGGCTTAATTCTGTTAGCGCTGGCCGGTAGCTTCGGCATGGTGCTGCTGGCCGCCGCGCTTGTCGGCACCGGCTCTTCGGTCTTCCATCCGGAATCCTCGCGCGTGGCGCGGATGGCCTCCGGCGGCCGTCACGGTCTGGCGCAATCGCTATTCCAGGTTGGCGGCAACTTCGGCAGCTCGCTGGGGCCGCTGCTGGCGGCGGTGATTATCGCCCCCTACGGCAAAGGCAACGTCGCCTGGTTCGTGCTGGCCGCGCTGCTGGCGATCGTCGTGCTGTCGCAAATCAGCCGCTGGTACGCCGCGCAACATCGGATGAATAAAGGCAAGCCGAAGCCGGTTATCGTTAATCCTCTGCCGCGTAACAAGGTCATCCTGGCCGTTTGCATCCTGTTAATGCTGATTTTCTCCAAATACTTCTACATGGCGAGTATTAGCAGCTATTACACCTTTTATCTGATGCACAAGTTCGGATTATCGGTGCAAAACGCCCAGCTTCACTTGTTCGCTTTCCTGTTCGCGGTGGCCGCAGGAACGGTGATTGGCGGGCCTGTTGGCGATAAAATTGGTCGTAAATATGTAATTTGGGGCTCTATCCTCGGCGTGGCGCCATTTACCCTCATTTTACCGTACGCATCGCTCGAATGGACCGGGATCCTGACGGTGATAATTGGTTTTATCCTCGCATCAGCCTTTTCCGCTATTCTGGTCTATGCCCAGGAGCTGTTGCCGGGGAGAATCGGTATGGTTTCCGGCCTGTTCTTCGGATTCGCGTTTGGCATGGGCGGCCTTGGCGCCGCGGTGTTGGGGTTGTTAGCCGACCATACCAGCATCGATCTGGTCTATAAAATCTGTGCTTTCCTGCCGCTTCTCGGCATTCTGACGATATTCCTGCCTAATAACCATCAAAAAGCCTGAGTATCTGGCGGCCAAAGTGAAAGTTTGGCCGCCGCAATCCCTTATCCCATCAGCATTACCTCACCATGACCTGCCGCCATTTTCCTGTCTGTGCTTTTTTCTGCCGTAATTCCAATTTTTCGCAAATTTCAATAATTATTCATAAACAAAACGAGCAAAAGTGTCATAAACTATTAATCGGTTTTTTGCTTTAAGTAGCGAAAATGGATCGGCTCACCACACGCAAGGAGACGGAATGCATCACGCAACACCGCTAATCACCACCATTGTCGGCGGCCTTGTGCTCGCCTTTATCCTCGGCATGATTGCCAATAAGCTACGTATTTCACCACTGGTAGGATATTTATTAGCGGGCGTGCTGGCCGGTCCATTTACTCCTGGTTTTGTTGCTGATACTAAACTTGCGCCTGAACTGGCCGAACTCGGCGTCATCTTGCTGATGTTTGGCGTCGGGCTGCACTTTTCGCTGAAAGATCTCATGGCGGTAAAGTCGATAGCCATTCCCGGCGCCATCGCCCAGATAGCCGTGGCGACGCTGCTCGGGATGGCGCTCTCTTCCCTGCTCGGCTGGTCGCTGATGACCGGCATCGTCTTTGGCCTGTGTCTTTCCACCGCCAGTACCGTGGTGCTGCTGCGCGCGCTGGAGGAACGGCAGCTTATTGATAGCCAGCGTGGGCAAATCGCCATCGGCTGGCTGATCGTTGAAGATTTAGTGATGGTACTGACGCTGGTGCTGCTGCCCGCTATCGCCGGGATGGTCGAAAAAGGCGATGTCGGGCTGGCGTCGTTGGCGCTCGACATGGGCATTACCATCGGTAAAGTGGTCGCCTTTATCGCCATTATGATGCTGGTGGGACGCCGTCTGGTGCCGTGGATCATGTCGCGCAGCGCGGCAACCGGCTCCCGCGAACTGTTTACCCTGTCGGTGCTGGCGCTAGCGCTCGGCATCGCCTTCGGCGCCGTTGAGCTGTTCGACGTGTCCTTCGCCCTCGGCGCATTCTTCGCCGGGATGGTGCTTAACGAATCCGAACTCAGCCACCGCGCCGCTCACGATACGCTGCCGCTACGCGACGCTTTCGCGGTGCTATTCTTCGTCTCCGTCGGGATGCTGTTTGACCCGATGATTCTGGTCGAACAGCCGCTGGCGGTGCTGGCAACGCTGGCGATTATCATTTTTGGTAAATCCGCCGCCGCCTTCTTCCTGGTACGTATGTTCGGCCACTCGCCGCGTACCGCCCTGACCATCGCCGCCAGCCTGGCGCAAATCGGGGAATTCGCCTTTATCCTTGCCGGTCTCGGCATGGCGCTGGATCTGCTGCCGCAGGCCGGGCAGAACCTGGTGCTGGCCGGGGCGATAATTTCGATTATGCTCAACCCGGTGCTGTTTACCCTGCTGGAAAAATATCTCGATAAAACCGAAACCCTCGACGAACAGACGCTGGAAGAGGTGCTGGAAGACGAAAAACAGGTGCCTGTGGATATCTGCAACCATGCGCTGCTGGTCGGCTTTGGCCGCGTCGGCAGCCTGCTTGGCGAGAAACTGATGGCCCAGGGGATCCCGCTGGTAGTAATTGAAACCTCCCGCACCCGCGTGGATGAGCTACGCGAACGCGGCATCAGCGCCGTGTTGGGCAATGCCGCCAACGAAGAAATCATGAATCTGGCGCATCTCGACTGCGCCCGCTGGCTGCTGCTGACCATTCCTAACGGCTATGAAGCCGGTGAAATTGTCGCCTCGGCGCGGGAAAAATGCCCGAACATTGAGATTATCGCCCGCGCCCATTACGACGATGAGGTCGATTATATTACCGAACGCGGAGCCAATCAGGTGGTGATGGGGGAACGCGAAATCGCGCGGGCGATGTTACGTCTGCTGGAAACGCCGCCAGCTGGCGAGATTGTTACCGGTTGATACGACGCCCCGCTCGCGGGGCGTACTCTTATCGCGGGATTAACGGTCCCAGTAGGCCTCTTCCAGGCTATCTTCCCGCTCCGGCAGGCCGCGGGTTAAACGCGGTGAATGCTGATTCAGCACCTGATAGCTGACGCGGTTGGCGTATTTGCACACCTGCGCCAGCGATGAGTAGGTCAGCCATTTGCACTTATGTTTGCTGGAGTTCGGCACGTTATTACGATGGTAGTTATTGGCGGTGATATCATGCAACAACGCCGCCAGCGCGCCGTCCCCTGCGCCATTGGTGTTCATGATCTTCTCCGGGCCGCCCATATAAGGCGCGATGTGCGAATAGATACGCAGCGGATTAACGCAATCCTGATGGCGCATCGCACGGCTGAATTCATACTGGTTGAACTCGGCAATCGCCCCCGGCAGGAGCGGATGCTGCGTTTTACGCTTCGCTTCCTCTTCGGTGAAGCTCGCCATATACAGGCCCGCCGGACCTGCGGTGCACAGCACCAGGTCGACCCAGTCCAGCGCTTTATCCGCCGCGGTGAGCGGGTCGGCGATACCGGTCAGCGCTTCCGCTTCCTCTTCATTCATCGCCAGAATCGAAACGTGTTCCTTGAGGAACTGCTGCCACCATTGCGGGTTGTCGGCAATCACGTATTTCGTGCCCAGCGTCAGCACCACCGGCACGTCATGCTTTTTGGCATACTCAATGGCTTTCATCGTCGCGTCCGGCATCGGCTCGCCCGGCTTACAGCGCACCAGGTAGGAGGTCAGCACCAGCGCGGAAGCGCCGGCGATCACCTCTTCCGGAATGCTTTCCGGACGCAGTTTGTTCATGTGGCCAGGACTGATGGCAAAGGTACGTTCGCCGCTATCGCTAATCAGCGTAAAACAGCGGCCAATAGCGCCATCGACGCCCTGCAGGTAGTTGAGATCGGTACGGCTGGAGGTATTGCACAGGTAGCGATAAGCGTAGCCGCCGATCTCAATATTGCTGCACATCACGCCGAGCAGCACCGAGCGGTCGTCAGCCAGTACCGAGTAGTTGTGCATGGTATTGCCAATGGTGCCACCGGCAAATTGATGGGTGATCAGGCCGTCGCGTACCAGTTCCTGATACAAAGCTTCGGCGACATCATCTTCAATCACCAGCGAATGACCGGCGCTCAGACCGTAGCGTACGATAAACGCCTCATCCACTTTCGCTTCGATATCCACCAACGTCTGGTCGATGCCAACCACCCAGGAGACGTTGGACTCATTTTCTGGCTGAATTTGTTGCAGCAGCGGATCGCGAGCGCTAACGGGGAAATAGTGTTTAGATTTGCGTTTACCGGGAAATTTCATAGTGGCGATTTAATGACAGGGAACAAGCGGGGAATAGTAGCATATTCCCCGCTACGCGCGCGATCAGCGATACGACGCGGTCAGGTTCACCATCATTTCAATATGCGCCTGATCGGCATTAAGCGCCGGAATATACTCATATTGCTTACCGCCAGCCTCAAGGAAAATTTCCCGGTTTTGCACCGCGATTTCTTCCAGCGTTTCCAGACAGTCAGCGGAGAAGCCCGGACAGATAACCTGAACGTGCTGTGTGCCCTTTTCGCCAAGCATTTTTAGCGTTTCGTCGGTGTACGGCGTCAACCAGGGTTCGCGGCCAAAGCGCGACTGGAAGGTCATCATCACCCGCTCCGGCGGCAGCCCGAGCACTGAGACCAGCTCGCGAGTGGTTACCCGGCAGCGCTGCGGGTAATCATCGCCCTCATGGGCGTAGCGTTGCGGAATACCGTGATAGGACAGCAGCAGCACATCCGGTTCGCCGTGAACGGCGAACGAAGCGCGCACGCTGGCCGCCAGGGCGTGGATATAGTCAGCGTTATCGGCATAGTCGCGGATAAACGAAACGCCCGGAATAGCGCGCTTTTTCGCGAGGATCCGCGCCAGCTCATCCCATACCGCCGCCACGGTAGAACACGAATATTGCGGATACAGCGGCAATACCACGATATGGTCAACATCCTGGGCCAGTAGCTCATCGACAGCGCTTGCCAGTGATGGCGAGCCGTAGCTCATCCCCAGGGCCACCGGGACATCCGGTAATCTGGCCGCCAGCGCCTGCTGCTGCTGACGGCTATACACCATCAACGGCGAGCCTTCCGCCATCCATACGGACTGATAGAGCTTCGCCACGCGGGGAGCGCGAATCGGCAGTATGATGCCGCGCAGCAGCGGCCACCACAGCAGACGAGGCGTATCCACTACCCGTTTGTCGCTAAGAAATTGTCGCAGATAGCGCTTCACCGCGTCGGGCGTGGGCGCATCGGGAGTGCCTAAATTGGCTAGCAAAATACCTGTTTTCGTCTGATGCATTACCGCCTCTTAACCATTTGAATCGCTGACAATTGTAGCGTAAATGGCGTTAAACGGAACCAATCATAGCAAAAGGTAGAAATGAGAGGTGTTCTCATCCTGCCGCAGCAGGATGAGAAAGGGCTTAATTAGCCGAGGATTTTTTCCAGATCGGCGCGCACGTCAGCCACCGCTTTAGTGCCGTCGACTTTCGCGTACTGGGTGTTACCCGCCTGCGCTTCTTTCTGATAGTAGCCGATCAGCGGCGCAGTCATCTGATGGTATTCCACCAGACGCTTACGTACGGTTTCTTCCTGATCGTCTTTACGGGTGGTCAGCTCTTCGCCGGTCACGTCGTCTTTACCTTCCACCTTCGGCGGGTTGAATTTGATGTGATAGACGCGGCCGGAAGCGGCGTGTACGCGGCGGCCCACGATACGATCGACGATCAGTTCGTCCGGTACCGCGAACTCCAGAACGTAGTCAACGGCGATGCCGGCTTCTTTCATAGCGTCAGCCTGCGGGATAGTGCGCGGGAAGCCGTCCAGCAGGAAACCGTTACGGCAATCTTCCTGGGCGATACGCTCTTTCACCAGCGCGATGACCAACTCATCGGTCACCAGTTTGCCGGCATCCATAATGTCTTTCGCTTGTTTACCGAGCTCGGAGCCGGATTTTACCGCGGCGCGCAGCATGTCGCCGGTGGAGATTTGCGGAATACCGTATTTCTCCATGATGAACTGAGCCTGAGTTCCTTTACCCGCGCCCGGAGCGCCAAGCAGAATAATACGCATTACGAAAATCCCCTCAAATGTCGTTTCAATTTTTCAAAAAACGCTAAACCATACCACCAGAACGGCCATGGCTCAAGGAAGGCGGTGCGGCTGAAACGGTTAATGGTGAGATATTTTACGGTTGGGGAAGATTAAGGCCCTCACCCCGGCCCTCTCCCGCAGGGAGAGGGAGAAAAGCCCCCCAGCTGGGAGCAGTCCCCTCTCCCTTTAGGGAGAGGGTTAGGGTGAGGGTAAAGCTTAGGACGCCAGCAGCTGGTTCATACGACGGATGAACTGGTTAGGATCCTCCAGCGTACCGCGTTCCGCCAGCAGCGCCTGATCCAGCAGCAGCTCAACCCACTCGCCAAACTGCGCGTCGTCCTGGGTATCGGCGGCGCGTTTGACCAGCGGATGCGCCGGGTTCAGCTCGAAGATGTATTTCACTTCCGGCGCCGCCTGACCGGCAGCGGCGAACAGCTTCGCCATCTGGGTGCTCATTTCGTCGGCATCGGTGGTGACAATCGCCGGAGTGTCGGTCAGACGATGCGTTAGACGCACCTCTTTCACACGCTCGCCCAGCAGGCCTTTCACGCGCTCAACGAACGGCTCCAGCGCTTTTTCAGCTTCTTTGGCGGATTCGTCAACTTCGTCCGCCAGTTTCTCCAGCGACTCGTCGGCTTTAGCGACCGACTGGAACGCTTTACCGTCGAACTCGGTCAGGTAGCTCATCATCCACTCGTCAATGCGATCGGACAGCAGCAGAACTTCGATACCTTTCTTACGCAGCAGCTCGAGATGCGGGCTGCTCTTCGCCGCCGCATAGCTGTCGGCGGTGATGTAGTAGATCTTCTCCTGCCCTTCTTTCATGCGCGAGACGTACTCTTCCAGCGACACGGTCTGCGCGGAAGAATCGGTATGAGTAGTGGCGAAGCGCAGCAGCTTAGCAATGGCTTGCTGGTTGGAGGCATCTTCCGCCGGGCCTTCTTTCAGCACCAGGCCGAACTGTTTCCAGAAGGTCTGATATTTTTCGGCGTCGTCTTTCGCCAGTTTTTCAAGCATCTGCAGCACGCGTTTGGTCAGCGCGGTACGCAGGTTGCGGGTGACGTTGCTATCCTGCAGGATTTCACGCGACACGTTCAGCGGCAGGTCGTTGGAGTCTATCAGGCCGCGCACGAAACGCAGGTAGTTCGGCATAAACTGCTCGGCGTCATCCATGATGAAGACGCGCTGCACGTACAGCTTCAGGCCGTGCTTATGATCGCGGTTCCACATATCCCATGGCGCCTGCGACGGAATATACAGCAGGCTGGTATACTCCTGCTTACCTTCGACGCGGTTGTGGCTCCAGGTCAGCGGATCGCTGAAATCATGGGCAATATGCTTATAGAATTCTTTGTATTCGTCATCGCTGACTTCAGACTTGCTGCGGGTCCACAGCGCCTGCGCCTTGTTGATTTTCTCCCACGAAATAACGGTTTCGCCGTCCACTTCTTCGCGTTTTTCAATCTCAACCGGCAGCGCGATATGATCAGAATATTTGCTGATGATCGAGCGCACGCGCCAGTCGTTGAGGAAGTCGTCTTCGCCTTCACGCAGATGCAGCGTAATTTCAGTTCCGCGATCGGCTTTGGTGATATCGGCAACGGTATATTCGCCTTCGCCAGCGGATTCCCAGAACACGCCGTTCTCCGGCTTGTCGCCCGCGGCGCGGGTGCGCACGGTGACTTTGTCGGCAACGATAAAGGCCGAATAGAAGCCGACGCCGAACTGGCCGATCAGCTGGCTGTCTTTCGCCTGATCGGAGCCCATCGATTCGAGGAACGCCTTGGTGCCGGATTTGGCGATGGTGCCGAGATGGTCAATAACCTCATCGCGGTTCATACCAATACCGTTATCGGCGATGGTCAGCGTGCGGTTGTCTTTATCAAACGATACGCGTACGCGCAGCTCGCCGTCGCCTTCATACAGATCCGGCTGGGACAGCGCGCGGAAACGCAGCTTATCCGCCGCATCCGAGGCGTTAGAGATGAGCTCGCGCAGGAAGATTTCTTTGTTGGAATAAAGAGAATGGATCATCAGGTGCAGAAGCTGTTTCACTTCTGACTGGAAACCACGGGTTTCTTGTCCTTTCATGTAAGTCGACCTCAACAATGCCATTTATTATTAATGGAAATAACGTGTTGGGGAGGAGATGGGGATAGAGGTGGGATTTTTCAAGCGGAGGCGGCGAACGCAGCCTCCATTTGTTCAGAAAATAATCTTGTGGCGGCCTGCGAGAGAGTGCGACAGCGTGGTGCCGTCGACCATTTCCAGCTCCCCGCCAACCGGTACGCCGTGGGCGATGCGGCTGGCGTCAACGCCATACTGCGCGCAAAGCTCAGCGATGTAGTTGGCCGTCGCCTCGCCTTCAACGGTTGGGTTGGTGGCGAGGATCAGCTCGCTTATCGACTCCGCTTCAAGACGCTGTTCGAGGCGATCGAGCCCGATGTCATCCGGCCCGATACCGTCAAGCGGCGACAGGTGGCCCATCAGCACGAAGTAGCGGCCGGAATACTGCCCGGTCTGCTCAATGGCGTAAATGTCCGCCGGACTCTCCACCACGCAGATCTGACCGTTTTCCTGACGACGCGGATTGCTGCAAATATTGCACACCTCCTGCTCGGTGAAGGTGCGGCAATCGGCGCAGTGGCCGATTTCCGACATCGCGCGCGTCAGCGCCTGCGCCAGACGCATACCGCCGCTGCGATCGCGCTGCAGTAGCGTAAACGCCATGCGCTGCGCCGACTTCGGGCCAACGCCCGGCAGACAGCGCAGCGCTTCCATAAGCTGAGTTAACAGCGGGCTGGTTTGCATCAGAACGGCATCTTGAAGCCTGGCGGCAGCTGCATGCCGGCAGAAACGGAGGCCATTTTCTCTTTCTGGGTCTCTTCAATGCGGCGCGCGGCATCATTGAACGCGGCAGCCACCAGATCTTCCAGCATCTCTTTGTCGTCTTCCAGCAGGCTTGGGTCGATTTCCACGCGACGGCAGTTGTGCGCGCCGTTGATGGTCACTTTTACCAGACCCGCGCCGGACTCACCGGTCACTTCCAGCTGCGCGATCTCTTCCTGCATTTTCTGCATTTTGTCTTGCATCTGCTGGGCCTGTTTCATCAGGTTACCCAGGCCGCCTTTTCCACCAAACATAGGCTTCTCTCTCAGTAAGTCATCGTTAAGGTACCGATCGCCAGTCCGACTGGCGATCAAATGGGTCGGATACTCTCTTCATCCAGATCGGCATCGAAGAATCTCCGCAGGGTCTGGATGTTGTTATCCGCAATAATCGCCTCGCGCGCCTGCGCGAGCTTCTCTTCATAAATTGCCTGCCGCCACTCCAGCGGCGTGCGCATCGCCAAATTATCGTCTTCAACGATGGTCAATTCAACCGGCGCGCCGTACAACACGCCCAGCGCTTCAGCCAGTTTCTGCTGTGCGCCGGCGGAATTAAGATGCCGCTGACTGGGGCGCAGATGCAGGCAAATGCGATTGCCGTCCTGCTCTTTCCACGCGTTCAGCGCGACCTGCTCAACCAATTTCGGTACCGCCAGTTGGCTCACTTCCGCCGCCCAGCTATCGCGCTCGACCGCTTCAACCGCCAGTTTCGCCGCCAGTTCTGGCGTTTTTTCATGCTCCAGCGCCTTTTTCAGCGCTTTCGGCGTGGCGACCTCGACTAAGGTTTCTTCAACCGGCGCCGTCGATTTCCAGCGGTAGGCTTCTTTCTTCGCCGGGGCCTGCTCAAGCGCGGCCGCCGCCGGACGAGCCTGTACGCGCTCGGTAATCGAACTCAGTCGTTCCAGCGCAGCGTTATTCACCGGCCGCGCGCGGGATGCGGCTGCCGGTTCACTCTTTTTTGGGGTGGTCGCTCCCGGGGTTCGCTGCAGCCGACTGCGCGCCGCCAGCACCTGGCTGGTGCTTTGCGGCAGATTCTGCGGCGGCGCTGATGGCGACGATACGGGCGGTGCCGCTTGTTGTACCGGCGCAGAGGTTGGAACCTGAACGGGCTTCACTTCCGGCTCTGGCAGCGGCTGGCGAGGATGAAACGCCAGCGCGCGCAGCAGCGTCATCTCAACGCCCATACGCCGGTCCGGCGCATAAGGCAGCTCTTTACGGCCAATCAGCAGCGTCTGATAGTAAAGCTGAACGTCGGCCGGCGGCACGGTACGCGCCAGTTCGCGCATTCGTAGCTCGACGGCGGCCATATCCGCCCCCAGCGCCGATGGCGAGAGTTGGACCATCGCGATACGGTGCAGCAGACTTTGCATTTCCACCAGCAGCGCTTCCCACTCAACGCCGCGCGCGGCGGCGTCGCTGACGCCTGCCATCACGCGCTCGCCGTCGGCGGCCACCAGCGCTTCTATCAAGGATAGTGCCTGATCGTCGTCGAGGGTGCCGAGCATTTCGCTGACGGACTGTGCGCTTAAGCGGCCATCGCCGCTGGCGATCGCCTGATCGGTCAGGCTTAACGCATCGCGCAGGCTGCCATCCGCGGCGCGCGACAGCAGCTGCAGCGCGCGCGGCTCAAACGCGATCTGCTCTTCGCCAAGAATGTGTTCAAGCTGATGGCGGATCTGTTCGACATCCAGCGCCTTGAGGTGGAACTGCAGGCAGCGGGATAAAATCGTCACCGGCAGCTTTTGCGGATCGGTAGTCGCCAGCAGGAATTTGACGTGCGCGGGCGGCTCCTCCAGCGTTTTTAATAACGCGTTGAAGCTGTGGCGCGACAGCATGTGCACTTCATCGATCAGGTAGACCTTGAAGCGGCCGCGGGCCGGCGCATACTGAACGTTATCCAGCAGATCGCGGGTGTCTTCCACTTTGGTGCGCGAGGCGGCATCGATCTCGATCAGATCGACAAAGCGGCCTTGTTCTATTTCGCGACAGTTGTCGCAGACGCCGCACGGCGTCGCGGTAATACCGCTTTCGCAGTTTAACCCCTTCGCCAACAGCCGGGCGATGGAGGTTTTCCCTACTCCGCGGGTGCCGGAAAAGAGATATGCGTGATGGATGCGCCCTAACGATAAGCCGTTCGCCAGTGCGGTCAGCACATGTTCCTGGCCGACGACGTCAGCAAAGGTTTGTGGGCGCCATTTACGGGCTAAGACCTGATAACTCATGGGCTGGCTCTGAAACGCTGGAAGGTGAATTCACGAGGGGGTAATGCTATCACAGCCCCGCCGGATCGGCGAGGCTATGTGTCGGGATTTGCTTAGTGGCCCGGGAAAGGCACCAGGCTAAAGCAATTGATGCCCAGTTTTTCCAGGCGCTGTTCGCCGCCCAGATCGAAAAGATTGATAATAAAAGCGGCATCGTGAACTTCGCCGCCCAGGCGACGAATCAGCTTCACGGTGGCGTCAATGGTGCCGCCGGTCGCCAGCAGGTCGTCAACGACCAGCACTTTATCGCCTTCTTTAATGGCATCAACGTGGATTTCCAGCTGATCGGTGCCATATTCAAGCTCATAGCTTTCGGCGATGGTTTCGCGCGGCAACTTGCGCGGCTTACGAACCGGAACAAAACCAACGCCCAGCGCCAACGCAACCGGGGCGCCGAACAGAAAACCACGCGCTTCGGTCCCCACCACTTTGGTGATGCCGGCGTCTTTATAACGCTCGGTTAGCAGTTCAATGCTAAGCGCGTAGGCTTTAGGGTCTTCCAGCAAGCTGGTGACATCGCGGAAAAGGATGCCCGGTTTCGGATAATCCTGGACGCTTTGGATGCTGTTCTTCAGATATTCAAGCTGCTGTGCAGTTGCGGTCATAAGTTTATGCCTGATTGAAACGGTGTTACCCACGGGCGTGCAAAATGGGCCAAAGAAACATTTGTTTAACCTTTGACCAGGCTTACCCGCGCTCGAAAACGCCAGAATTTACTGGCTGTCGCCAACAATTGCAACAGGCATTATTGCGCATCAGTGCTTTTGTTGCTTTGCGTCAACCACCGGAATGCGCCACATAAATATCAGCAGGCAGGCGAGGATCGCCAGCAGCAGGATGCGCACCCACATAAGCTTAACCAGCCACAGAGAAATGGCAAAGGTCAGTAAAATCATGATAATGGCTCGCGGCTTGGCCCCCGGCGGCATCGCCCGGTACTGCTGCCAGTGGCGAAGATAGCCGCCAAACCACGAGCGATAAAGTAGCCAGTGGTGAAAGCGCGGCGACGAGCGGGCAAAACACCACGCGGCAAGTAGAATAAATGGCGTTGTTGGTAACAGCGGTAAGAAGACGCCCAGCGTCCCCAGCACTACCGCCAGCCAGCCAATGATGATTAAAATAATACGTGGCATAATGCGAATCGTTATCAAGCAGATGTCGCTACTGTAGCACAGTTGCTGAGTAGGGAATGGAGGAGTTATTTGAAAACAACCCGGCTTTTACAAACGCTGGAAAGTCAGCTGGCCGAGCTGGCGCTTCAGGTGGCGCCGTTCGCCAATCACGCCACGCTGAGCCCGCGTTTCGACCGCCAGCTGTTCCGTACCCGCGACACGCAGATGCAGGCTTACCTTGACGAAGCGCGGCATAATTTTACCGAGCTCCAGCATGCCGTCGAGCATCAGCATCTACCGCAGGTCGCCTGGCTTGCCGAACAGCTGGTGGCGCAGATTGCCGCCATTAGCCGCGAGACGGCGACCTGGTCGTTACGCCACTGGGATAGCGCCTCGCCGACGCTAAACCGCTGGCAACGCCGCCGCCTGCAGCACCAGGAGTATGAGCGCCGCCTGCTGGCGATGCGCAACGATCGCCAACGTCAGCTGGCGTCGGCAACAACCCTTGCCGAACAGCAGCGGCTGACCAAAGAGGTCGAGGCCTATGCCGGCCGCCTGGCCCGCTGTCGCGATGCGCTGGAAAATATTGAAAACGTACTGGCGCGTTTAACGCGCTAACAGGAGAGGATTATGTCGCTGGAAAATGCACCAGACGAAGTCAAACTGGCCGTCGATTTAATCATGTTGCTGGAAGAAAACCGGGTCAGCGCAAAAACGGTGCTGGGAGCGTTGGATATTATTAAGCGCGACTATGAAAACAAACTGAAAAACGCCCAACCTGACGCGCCTTTGTCTGAAGAATAAAACGATTCGGGGCGGCATATGCCGCCCCGATTAGCGATTATGCGACGTCTGGCGCCGTATCATCCCCTTTATTATCGCGCTTCACTTCCGTCACTTCATCTCCCTTCTCGTTACGCAGATGAACTTCCAGCTGGTTGAAGGCAATATCGATATTGTTTTCACGGCACAGGCGATCGATCGAACGGTTCAGTTCGTCCACCGCGTAGCTGCGATCGCGCAGTTCACGCACGTAGAGGCGCAGTTCATGATCCAGCGTGCTGGCGCCGAAGGTGGTAAAGAAGACCGATGGCGCCGGTTCCTGCATCACTTTCGGATGTTCATGCGCCGCCTGCAGCAGCACCTCTTTCACTTTATCGAGATCGGATCCGTAGGCCACGCCCAGGCGGATCACCACGCGGGTGATGGTATCGGAGAGCGACCAGTTGATCAGCCGTTCGGTCACGAAGGCCTTGTTCGGAATGATCACCTCTTTGCGATCGAAGTCGGTGATGGTCGTCGCGCGAATGCGGATCTTACTGACGGTGCCGGAGAAGGTGCCGATAGTCACCGTATCGCCGATACGCACCGGGCGTTCGAAGAGAATGATCAGACCGGAAACGAAGTTACCGAAGATCTCCTGTAAGCCGAAACCTAAACCAACCGACAGCGCTGCGGCCAGCCACTGCAGTTTATCCCACGATACGCCTAACGAGCCGAATACCGTCATCGCGCCGATGGCGATAATCGCGTAGTTAAGGATCGTCGTTATGGCATAGGAGGCGCCCTGGCGCATATTAAGACGCGACAGCACCAGCACTTCCAGCAGGCCCGGCAAGTTGCGAATCAGCGCCCAGGCGACCATCGAGGCGACAATCGCAAACAGCAGGCTGCCCATGGTCACGCTTTTCACCACGCTGGCCCCGGCCTCGGTGCCGTTGTAGTGCCAGAGCGTAATGCTGTCGAGATAGGCGAACACGGTAATCAGATCGGACCAAATCGCCCAGAACATCACCGCGAACAGCGCCACCATCACCAGCATGGTGATACGTAGCGTTTGCTGGTTAACCTGTTCGAGCGCGATCGTCGGCTCTTCCTGCGGTTCGGCGCCCTCCGCCCCTTCTTTCACCAGATGCTGGCGACGCGCCAGCGCCCGACGCCAGGCAATACGCCGCGCCGCCACGCTCAGGCCGCGCAACACGGTCTGGTACAGCAGGTTCCACATCATCACCAGATAGACGGTCTCAATCCAGCGGCCAGCCAGACGCAGCGTGGTATAGAAGTAACCGGTCGCCGTGAGGACCATCAGCGCGACGGGCACAATCGACAGCACGGTCACCGTTAGCAAGCGCAGGCTATGCGACTCTTTGTCACGCCAGCTTTCGCGGCACATCGGCCACACCAGCACCGCAATCAGCAGCAGGTTGACGAAAATAACGAACTGCCCCAGTACGTCGTCCATCAAATTAAGCGGAGAGAGCTCAGAGACGACCGACCAGAAATTCAGCGGCAGCAGCGCCAGGCTGACGCGGACGATCTGCCGCCGCCAGTGGCTGGTCAGCTGCGCGGGCATATTGAAATGCTTCACCGCCACGCCATCTTTTTCCAGTACCTTCCAGCACAGGCCGAACACCAGCCAGAACATTGCCAGTTTCTTACTGTAAGCCCACAGCAGGTTGCTGACATTCAGCTGCATGGTCAGCAGGATAAGCCCGACGGCGAGGATGAGCAGCACCACCGGCAGCGCTCTGATCAAATCAATCAGGATCGCTTTTGGCGTGTTGAGCTGGGTATCGTTGCGTAACTGACCTACCTGAGAGGCCAGCTTCGCCTGGTAATCGCGCAGCCACTGCAGGCGCCAGCGGATCAGACCGGCAATCAGTAGCAGCGGCAGCCCGGCAAGGAATGCGATAAACACCGCCGGCCAGGCTTTTTCCCAGTTGACGGTGATTTTCATCGATTTGAACTGGCCTTTCAGCGCTTCCGGGAAGGATTTAATCCACTCCCAATCCATCGGCTTATTGCTGTTCACCCAGAAAATCTGCTGGGTCAAGATCGATTTCAGATTGCTGGAGACGCTCATCAACTGCTGCTGGTTAATCTGCAGGTTGATGGCCATCATCAACTGGTTCCCCAGCTGTTTGTTAAACTGGTCGAGCAATTCACGGCGCATGTCCACCACTTCCAACAGGGCGTCGTGAACTTCCGGCGTGACTTCGCTGCTATGGCCTTCTTCCAGCTTTGCCACAAAGGCATCGCTCTGGAATAACGCATCGCGCTGCTGGTTAACCTCAAACTGCTCCAGGCGCAGATCGGCAATGCGGTTGGTCATATCCTGCAGCTCGTCTGCTGATGGCAACGTTTGCTGCTGCTGATAGAGGATACGCGACAGCAGCAGGCTGCCTTTCAATACGGAAATCTGCTCTTTGATATCGCGTTCGGACTGCAGCGCGCGGTCGAGCCAGTTTTTCACTCTGATATTACGCTGCACCAGCTGGTTGCCGTTTTCCGTCGCCTGAATCAGCTTTTCGCTGAGCTGGTGGTTAACTTCAAGCTCCTGCTTGACCAGCGGGTTATTTTGGATCCGCGAGGTCTCCTCCGGCGAGACCGCTTCCTGAGCGGTTTTCTCGGTGAGCGTCAGTCGCTTGCTGTTCACCGCTTCCTGCAACAGTTGCAGCTGATGTTCCAGCCGGTTGCTATGGGCGGTGACGTAGTCGCGCTGTTTCTGCAGCGTATCCTGCAGGACGGTATTGCCTTCCAGGCTCTTACGCTGCTGTTCGATTTCCGCGTTCAGCAACGCCTGCTGCGCCAGCAACAGCCCCTGCTGCGTCGGGCGCAGCGTCTCTTCGCCCGGCGCGGTGCCGTTGAGACGGTTACGAATTTGCTGTAATTGCTGAGAGGCGGAATACATCGCGTTCTGCACGCGTTCCGGCTGCGTCTGCAGCGAGACCAACTGGCTGTTGTAGGTCGCCAGATCGTTCTGCGCGCTTTGCAGGTCGTCGAGCGCCTGCGACACGCGCGACTCTAGCTGTCGCAGCGACAACGTGCTCAGGGTTTTACGGGTGACTTCATCATCAGGAACGTCGCTCAGCGCATTCAGGCTGTCGACCGCCTGACGCATTTTCGCCGGCGCCTGTTCAACCTGCTGACGCAGTTGCACAGTTTCAGACTTTATACGTTCAATCTTATCGAGCGTTTCTAAAGTCTGGGTCAGGTCCTGCTGAACTAATTTTTCCTGCGGCGTGAGTTCTTTTTGCTTATTTAACGTAGTGAGCTGGCTTTGAATGTCAGAACGGTCAGGTAAATCTGCAGCCTGAACCTGGCTGAAGCTCAGAGTGCCAACTATAAGGACCAGTGCAAAGACAATGGTGGAAATAGCATGAGGCCAACGATTTGTATGCTGCATAGTATTAACATGAATGGTTGCAAATGCCGGAGAATACCGGGGGTCGTCGCAGCGCGCAGAATAGCACTTCTCCCAGCGCGCGAATAGCGGCAGAGATAAGTAAAATTTACCTTTATTTACTCCCGGTCGTCAGGCCACAATTGCAGACGGGCTACGCAACGATGGACAGGTTTGATACATCTCAATGAGCGTGTCTACATAAGCGCGAGCTTCCGCATGAAGATTAAAGGTCTCAGGCGCGAAAAGCCAATTCTCCATTAATCCGGAAAGATAACTACGCATCAGAATTGCCGCACGGCGAGTGAGTAAATTCGCAGGTAATTGTTGAGCAGTGATACACTCTTTTAATGTTTGCTCAATACGATCGTAGCTTTCAAGCCATAAACTGCGCTGTGCTTGTTGGACAACGGCCATTTCTCCGACAAATTCGCATTTATGGAAGATGATTTCCATCATCAGGCGTCTACGCTCCTCTACTACCGTCGCTTCGAGGATATAGACCAGTATTTCGCGAACAACTGACAGTGGATCGTTAGGGAATTTTGCCCGATACTCAACTTCGAGATCGCTAATGCTGGCGTCCGAAAGACTCCATATTTCATTAAACAGATCGGATTTGTTTTTGAAATGCCAGTAAATCGCGCCCCTGGTCACTCCGGCAGCTTTTGCAATCGCGGCCAACGAGGTAGATGATACGCCTTGCTGCGAAAACAAACGCAGGGCAACGTCAAGAATCAGTTGCCGGGTTTCAAGTGCCTGTTGTTTGGTTTTTCGTGCCATAGGTTGATGACTTTACAGAGGTTGCGTTTACATACATTTATGAATGTATGTACCATAGCATGACCATAATAGAAAGACTGAAGTGGGTTTGTGGACGTTTGAGCCACTGAAAATTTGAAATTGGACACTCGAGGTTTACATATGAACAAAAACAGAGGGTTAACGCCTCTGGCGGTCGTTCTGATGCTCTCAGGCAGCTTAGCGCTAACAGGATGTGACGATAAACCGGCTCAACAAGGAGCCCAGCAAATGCCGGAAGTTGGCATTGTCACGCTCAAATCCGCACCTCTACAAATCACCACTGAACTTCCTGGCCGTACCAATGCTTATCGTGTCGCAGAAGTCCGTCCTCAGGTAAGTGGCATTATTCTGAAACGTAACTTCGTTGAAGGCAGCGATATTCAGGCGGGGGTGTCTCTTTATCAGATCGATCCGGCAACCTATCAGGCCAGCTATGAAAGCGCCAAAGGCGACTTAGCGAAAGCCCAGGCCGCCGCAAACATCGCTCAGTTGACGGTCAAACGTTATCAGAAACTGCTTGGCACGAAATACATCAGTCAACAAGACTACGACACTGCCGTTGCCGACGCTCAGCAAAGCAACGCCGCCGTCGTCGCGGCAAAAGCCGCGGTTGAAACCGCGCGCATCAACCTGGCTTATACCAAAGTGACTTCGCCAATCAGCGGCCGCATTGGTAAATCCGCGGTCACCGAGGGCGCGCTGGTGCAAAACGGGCAAGCTACCGCGCTGGCGACCGTTCAACAGTTAGATCCTATTTATGTTGACGTTACCCAATCGAGCAACGATTTCCTGCGTCTGAAACAGGAACTGGCAAACGGTAAACTGAAGCAAGAAAACGGCAAAGCGAAAGTCGAACTGGTGACCAACGACGGTCTGAAATACCCGCAAGACGGCACGCTGGAATTCTCTGATGTCACCGTTGACCAGACCACCGGTTCTATCACGCTGCGCGCGATCTTCCCGAACCCGGACCACACCCTGCTGCCAGGGATGTTCGTCCGCGCACGCCTGGAAGAAGGTATTAACCCGGATGCGCTGCTGGTTCCGCAACAGGGCGTTACCCGTACCCCGCGCGGCGATGCCAGCGTGATGGTGGTTGGCGAAGGCGACAAAGTTGAAGTTCGCCAGGTCACCGCGACTCAAGCTATCGGCGATAAGTGGTTAGTGACCGAAGGTCTGAAATCCGGCGATCGCGTGATCGTCGCTGGCCTGCAAAAAGTCAAACCAGGCGTACAGGTAAAAGCGCAGGAAGTAGCTTCAGACAACCAACAGCAAACCGCCGGTAACGCGAACGCTCAGTCTGAACAAACCAAGTCTTAACTTAAACAGGAGCCGTTAAGACATGCCTAATTTCTTTATCGATCGCCCCATATTTGCATGGGTGATCGCCATAATCATCATGTTGGCCGGGGGGCTTTCGATTATGAAACTCCCCGTGGCGCAATATCCAACGATTGCGCCGCCAGCAGTGACGATCTCGGCCACCTACCCGGGGGCTGATGCGAAAACGGTGCAGGATACCGTGACACAGGTTATCGAACAGAACATGAACGGTATCGATAACCTGATGTACATGTCCTCAAACAGTGACTCCACCGGTACGGTGCAGATCACCCTGACCTTCCAGTCCGGTACTGACGCAGACATCGCCCAGGTACAGGTGCAGAACAAGCTGCAGCTGGCGATGCCGCTGCTGCCGCAGGAAGTACAACAACAGGGCGTGAGCGTGGAGAAATCCTCCAGTAGCTTCCTGATGGTTGTCGGGGTTATCAACACTAACGGCACCATGACGCAGGAGGATATTTCCGACTACGTGGGCGCCAATATGAAGGATGCCATCAGCCGTACCTCCGGCGTCGGCGACGTTCAGCTGTTCGGTTCCCAGTATGCGATGCGTATCTGGATGGACCCCACGAAGCTGAACAACTTCCAGTTGACTCCGGTAGATGTCATCAACGCTATTAAAGCGCAGAACGCCCAGGTCGCGGCGGGCCAGTTAGGCGGTACGCCGCCGGTGAAAGGCCAGCAGTTGAACGCCTCGATCATCGCCCAGACTCGTTTAACCTCCGCAGATGAATTCAGCAAAATCCTGCTGAAAGTCAATCAGGATGGTTCACAGGTTCGTCTGCGCGATGTGGCGAAAGTTGAGCTCGGCGGCGAAAACTACGACATCATCGCGAAGTTCAACGGCCAACCGGCTTCCGGTCTGGGGATTAAACTGGCGACCGGCGCTAACGCCCTGGATACCGCCAACGCCATCCGCGCCGAGCTGGCGAAGATGGAACCGTACTTCCCGTCAGGCCTGAAAATCGTCTACCCGTACGATACTACCCCGTTCGTGAAGATCTCTATTCATGAAGTGGTAAAAACGCTGGTGGAAGCGATCATCCTGGTGTTCCTGGTCATGTATCTGTTCCTGCAGAACTTCCGCGCCACGCTGATCCCGACCATCGCGGTTCCGGTGGTATTGCTCGGGACATTCGCCATCCTGGCGGTATTTGGCTTCTCGATAAACACCCTAACGATGTTCGGGATGGTGCTCGCCATCGGCTTGCTGGTGGATGACGCCATCGTGGTGGTAGAAAACGTCGAGCGCGTGATGGCGGAGGAAGGATTGCCGCCGAAAGAAGCGACCCGTAAGTCAATGGGTCAGATTCAGGGCGCGTTGGTCGGTATTGCGATGGTGCTGTCTGCGGTATTTATCCCGATGGCCTTCTTCGGCGGTTCAACCGGCGCGATTTATCGCCAGTTCTCGATTACTATCGTGTCCGCGATGGCGCTGTCGGTACTGGTGGCCCTGATTCTGACGCCAGCGCTGTGCGCCACCATGCTGAAACCGATTCAGAAAGGCGGCCATGGCGAGCACAAAGGCTTCTTTGGCTGGTTTAACCGCATGTTCGATAAGAGCACGCACCACTACACCGACAGCGTAGGCAACATTCTGCGTAGTACCGGTCGTTACCTGGTGCTGTATCTGATTATCGTCATCGGTATGGCTTACCTGTTCGTTCGTCTGCCAAGCTCCTTCTTGCCGGATGAAGACCAGGGCGTATTCCTGAGTATGGCGCAGCTTCCGGCGGGCGCGAGTCAGGAACGTACGCAGAAAGTCCTCGATGAGATGACTGAGTACTACCTGACCAAAGAGAAGAACAACGTTGAATCGGTGTTCGCGGTTAACGGCTTTGGTTTTGCGGGTCGCGGTCAGAACACCGGTATCGCCTTCGTGTCGTTAAAAGACTGGAGCCAACGCCCGGGTTCAGAAAACAAAGTTGAAGCGATTACCGGTCGCGCGATGGCCCGTTTCTCGCAGATTAAAGATGCGATGGTCTTCGCCTTTAACCTGCCGGCGATCGTCGAACTGGGTACCGCTACCGGCTTTGACTTCCAGCTCATCGATCAGGGTGGTTTAGGGCATGAGAAATTAACTCAGGCGCGTAACCAGCTGTTTGGTATGGTCGCTCAGCATCCTGACCTTCTGGTTGGCGTGCGTCCTAACGGCCTGGAAGATACGCCGCAGTTCAAGATCGATATCGATCAGGAAAAAGCGCAGGCGCTTGGCGTTTCAATTAGCGACATCAACACTACCCTTGGCGCGGCCTGGGGCGGCAGCTACGTCAACGACTTCATCGACCGCGGTCGCGTGAAGAAAGTGTACGTCATGTCTGAAGCGAAATACCGTATGCTGCCAGAAGACATCGGCAACTGGTATGTACGCGGCAGCGATGGTCAGATGGTGCCGTTCTCCGCCTTCTCCACTTCCCATTGGGAATATGGTTCACCGCGTCTGGAGCGTTACAACGGTCTGCCATCGATGGAAATCCTCGGTCAGGCCGCACCGGGACGCAGTACGGGTGAAGCGATGGCGATGATGGAACAGTTGGCAAGCAAACTGCCTTCTGGCGTCGGCTACGACTGGACCGGTATGTCCTATCAGGAACGCCTGTCCGGCAACCAGGCCCCGGCGCTGTACGCCATTTCGCTTATCGTCGTCTTCCTGTGTCTGGCGGCGTTGTACGAAAGCTGGTCGATTCCGTTCTCCGTCATGCTGGTGGTACCGTTGGGTGTTGTCGGCGCGCTGTTAGCGGCAACCTTCCGCGGGCTGACTAACGACGTTTACTTCCAGGTCGGCCTGCTGACGACCATCGGTCTGTCGGCGAAGAACGCGATACTTATCGTTGAATTCGCCAAAGACCTGATGGAAAAAGAAGGCAAAGGCCTGATTGAAGCGACGCTGGAAGCAGTACGTATGCGTCTGCGTCCAATCCTGATGACCTCTCTGGCGTTTATCCTTGGGGTAATGCCGCTGGTTATCAGCTCCGGCGCAGGTTCCGGCGCGCAGAACGCCGTCGGTACTGGCGTAATGGGCGGGATGGTGACCGCGACGGTTCTGGCCATCTTCTTCGTGCCGGTATTCTTCGTGGTGGTTCGTCGCCGCTTCAGTAAGAAAACTGAAGATATTGAGCATAACCATCCGGTTGAGCATCATTAATCTTGCTTAAGCTAAGGGCCGCATTTGCGGCCCTTTTTCTTTAGGGGTTTTTAAACGCACACATTGTTATTGTTTATTTTACGTTCTGACATATAATATACATTGATGAACGTTGTTCTATCTTTATTAAGATTTCCGTTATTGGCTTCACCATCAGGCTTCATTCAGAATATTCTTAATTACCAACAACCTCCCAACAACCTTTTCGCTGCAGGCAGGCGTCAATCAGATAACCTGATGATATATAAGGCTGACGTTCCAGTTTCGCCAAACATAAAAGGAATTCGTATAATAGGATCTGTTTTTTTAAGATAAATTAACCGTATTTATTGTAATTTTTCGTAATAGCACGGTGAAATGTTTTTGAGACTGGATTATAGTTAAATCACAGGATTACAATGTTTGAGCCTGGTCTTCATCCCACAACGGTGTTTGTTAGTCGTCGTTTAAACCACTTACAAGGGGATGTGTTATGGACGAGTACTCGCCAAAAAGACATGATATCGCGCAGCTTAGATTTCTCTGCGAAACCCTGTATCATGACTGCCTTGCAAACCTGGAAGAGAGCAACCGCGGCTGGGTTAACGATCCCACTTCGGCGGTGAATCTTCAATTAAATGAATTGATCGAGCACATAGCAACTTACGCGCTTAATTATAAAATTAAGTATGCTGAGGATAATAAGCTGATTTCTCAGCTTGACGAATACCTGGATGACACTTTTATGCTGTTCAGTAGCTATGGCATAAACACAAGCGATCTCCAAAAATGGCGTAAATCCGGCAATCGCTTATTCCGGTGCTTTGTGAACGCCAGCCGGGAGAACCCGGTAAGTCTTTCTTGTTAGAATTATTACATTCAAAAGGTGAAATGATGTCTGGTAAACCATTAACTAAAACAGACTATTTGATGCGTTTACGCCGCTGTCAGACAATTGATACGCTGGAGCGCGTAATTGAAAAGAATAAATATGAACTTTCCGACAATGAATTGGCGGTATTTTACTCAGCAGCCGATCATCGCCTTGCTGAATTGACCATGAATAAGCTATACGACAAAATCCCAACTTCAGTATGGAAATTTATCCGCTAGTTCATTTTCTGTCATTAATACCACGGCGCGTCAACAGGGATCACTCGGGATATTAAACGCCTGAGTCCCATATTGCTGCATATGAAACCGGTTTCGCTTTATACTGTTTCTTCTTTAACCAGGAGAAGACCATGAGCGAAGAAAAAAGGAAAATGATCGCCGGCGAACCTTACCTTGCTGGAGACGCAACGCTAAAAGCAGACCGCCTGTATGCAAGGCAGGTACTGCACCGCTATAACCACTCTGCTCCGGATGAACGCGAATCGCGTGCGGCACTGCTGAGCGAACTATTTGGCAAGCCCACCGACGCGTATATCGAGCCCACTTTCCGCTGCGATTATGGCTATAACATCAGCCTCGGCGCCAATTTTTACGCTAACTTTGACTGCGTAATGCTTGATGTTTGCCCGATTCGGATTGGTGATAACTGTATGCTGGCGCCGGGCGTTCACATCTATACCGCGACCCATCCGCTCGATCCGACGGAGCGTAATAGCGGTATCGAGTATGGAAAACCGGTGGTTATCGGCCATAACGTGTGGATTGGCGGCCGGGCGGTCATCAACCCCGGCGTCACCATCGGTGACAACGCGGTTATCGCATCCGGTGCCGTGGTGGTAAAAGATGTGCCGGCCAATGCGGTAGTCGGCGGTAATCCTGCACAAATCATCAAGCTGCTATTAACCGAATAATAGTAACTGTTATGCTTTTCTGTAACTGATCTGTTACTTTAACCCTAGTCTCCGGCAACATAAAATAACCGCCAAACTGAGCCGTAGAGCCTGAAATGCCGGGCTCTGCGAAGAATTCGGGGACTAAAATGACAGAAATACAGCGCCTGCTAACCAACACCATTGAGGAACTGAACGAAAAAGAAAAACGCGATAATCGCCCGCGTTTTAGTATCAGTTTTATTCGCAATCACCCGTGGCTATTTGTCGCCATGTACGCCGCCTTTTTGGCCACGCTCGTCGTCATGCTGCGCTCTGAGACGCTGGTTGATTCCGTATGGCTACTGGTCGTCCTGTTTGTCCTGTTGAATGGCTTCTTCTTCTTTGACGTCTACCCGCGCTACCGTTATGAAGATATCGACGTGCTCGATTTTCGCGTCTGTTATAACGGTGAATGGTATAACACCCGCTTCGTACCTGAGCAGCTAATTGACGGCATTCTGCAATCGCCGCAGGTCGGCCATGAACAGAAAGCCCAGTTGCAGAAAATGATCGCTACCAAAGGGGAACTCTCGTTCTACGATGTCTTCACCCTGACCCGCGTTGCTGCCTGATTAGCCGGTTCAACGTCCGCAGCGACGCGACGAAATGCGCCGCGGACGTATTACCATAACCCAATACCAGGCCGCTACGCGCGGTCTGTGGGTTAAGATAAAAGCGGCTTAGCGCCGCTGGCGCCATTTGATACCGTCGCGCCTGCTCGACAATTTGCACATCGTCGATGCCATCAATGGCGACGGTTAAATGCAGCCCGCCCTCTCCGCCCCAAATCTCATTCGCCAGCTCGAATTCGCTTGCGACCGCCTCGCGTAACAGCTGCTGACGCCGACGATACAATCGGCGCATTGAAGCCAGATGGCGCGCATAATGCCCCTCTTCGATGAACAGCGCCAGCGCGCGCTGTTCCAGTCGATGGCCGCCGCGCAACAGCGCGCCGATCGCCTCCTGCGCCGCCTCGGCCAACGCAGGAGGCATTACCGCAAATCCTATTCTCAGTGACGGGAAAAGCGTTTTACTGAAGGTGCCAAGATAAACCACCGGCGCCTGCGTCACCATGCCGAGCATCGCCTGAATGGGTTCGCCGCTGTAGCGAAACTCACTGTCATAGTCGTCTTCAATAATCCACACGTTATGCTGGCGGGCATACTCCAGCAACGCCAGACGGCGGCCGGCGCTCATCACCGCCCCGCTCGGGTACTGGTGCGAAGGTGAGGTAAAAATAAGCCGTGGCGGCGGCTCGTCCGCGATATCTGGCCGCATGCCATCGCTATCAACCGCAATCCCTTTTATTTGCAATCCGGCTTTAATAAACACGCTTTTGGCGCCGAAATAACCGGGTTCTTCGACCCAGGCGGTATCCCCCGCCTCGCTCAGCAGATGCGTGCAAAGATTAACCCCCTCCAGCGCGCCTTCAGTAATCACAATTTGCCGCGCTGTGCAGCGTATGCCCCGGGATAAGGTCAGATGACGGGCAATCGCCTCGCGCAGCGCTGGTTCACCGGCCGCCTCCCCATACCCAAGAATCGTACTGCCGTTCTCGCGCAGTACCCGATCGAGCAAACGACGCCAGATAGCCAGCGGGAAGTAGTTCACCGCGGGCATTCCGGTAGTCAACAACAGTGCCGGAGAATCCCGTCGACCCGGCTGCGGTAGCGTGCGCAAGCGCTCAGGTAAAACAAACGTTGGCGGCGTCGGCTCGCTTTCCGCCAGCATATTGAGCGCCGCGACATACGTCCCCTGACGACTGCGGTTCAGATATCCCTCTATCGCCAGCTGCTCCAGGGCGCTGTTTACGGTATTGCGCGATACGCCAGCACGTTGAGCAATAACGCGGGCGCCCGGCAACCGGCTATGGCTAAGTAATTCGCCCTGTAAAATGGCCTCGCGCAGCGTCTGATACAGCGCGCGCTGTAGCGTCGCGTCTCCCCGCTGCTGTATCCCGCGCGTCAGCAAGGCAAAAAAAGCATCGTCCGGTATATTCATCATTGCTCCTCGTGGCACCATGAAAAGATACCAGGATGGCACTTTTTATGGAACCAGCAGACGTTTAATCTCAGGACTCTTCCCGCAAACAGGACTTGACTGATGACGCAATACAACCAATTTAACCAACTCGTTGGCGACGCTTTACCTGACTGGCAGCCACGCCCATGGCCGCAGCGCCAGACCTTACAAGGACAGTCATGCCGCCTGGAACCGCTTGCCGTTAAACACGCGCAAGCGCTGTTCAACGCCTATCGACAGGCGCCTGATACCCGCGCCTGGACCTGGCTTTTGCGTGAACCGGAAAACAGCGTTGCCGAGTTCAGCGCCTGGATTGCCAGCATCAGCGAGCTTAACGACCCGCTTCACTTCGCGGTAATTGATGAACAGAGTGGGCAGCCGGTCGGATCGTTAGCGCTAATGCGTATTGACGCCAAAAACGGCGTCGTTGAAGTCGGCCATGTTCACTTTTCGCCGCTGCTGAGCCGCAAAGCGATGGCCACCGAGGCACAGTGGTTGCTGATGCGTTATGTCTTTGAGTCGCTCGGCTATCGTCGCTATGAGTGGAAATGCAATAGCCTGAATGAACCATCGCGGCGCGCGGCGCTGCGCTTAGGCTTTCAGTTCGAGGGGCGCTTTCGACAAGCGCTGGTGATAAAAGGCCACAATCGCGATACCGACTGGTTTTCCATTATCGATAGCGAGTGGCCGCAGGTGGATAGCGCGATGCGCCAGTGGCTGGCCGCCGGTAATTTTGATGCCAACGGCCAGCAATATCGCACGCTGGAGAGCTTCCGCAAGCCTACGAATTAACGCCGTTTTTTACGTCCCTGCACCGCTTTAAAACGCGGATTGCTTTTGCAGATAACGTACAGCCGCCCTTTGCGTTTCACTATCTGGCAATCCGGGTGGCGCTGTTTAGCGCTACGCAATGAGTTCAGTACCTGCATATTTAGCTCCTTTTGGCATCAATAAAACCACCGAAGCGCTGACGGAAACGAGCGGCGCTACCTTCGGTGGCATGCGTTTTCTGCTTACCGGTGTAATACGGATGGGATTTAGACGAAACATCTAAGGTGACATACGGATAGGTCACGCCATCCAGTTCAATCTCACGCTCGGTTTTAATAGTGGATCCCACTTTGAAGTACTCGTTCACGCTCGTATCGTGGAAAACGACGGTACGGTAGTGCGGATGAATATTAGCTTTCATAGTGAACCTCAATCAATATGTTATAACATAACAATTAAGGTACACCGTTGAACGCCAAAGATCAACCACAGGAAATTAGCGGTTTCAGCAAGAACCACGCGGTGTCTCAGGAGGCGATGATTTACCCCCTTCTCCCAAATCGCGGCATTCGCGATCCGGGTCTTTTTTTCGCTTTCGCGTATACTCAGAGCAATTCCCCGTTAAAATAAGGACATACCCATGACGACTCGCCATTTAATGAGTCTGGTTACAGGGGTACTTATTCTCGCCATCGTGCTGCCCATCGCCTTAAGTATCTGGCTGGCAATGCGTCAGGCGCAGGCGCAGTTTTATAGCGAGCTCGACCACTACTCAAAACGCATTGTGATGCGCGTGGAACAGGTCGCCGCTCAGGCCAAAGAAGCATTACAAGAAGCCGATGCGCATAGCGCCACCGCCTGTTCACCAGAACATCTGTTGAATATGCGCCGCATTGCCTACACCCATCGCTATGTGCAGGAAGTACTCTGGCTGCGTAATTCGGTACCGATGTGCTCATCGCTTGAGGATCACCAGGTCTCAGTCACGTTTCCGCCCCCCGACCACGTGACTGCCGACGGTTACAGCACCTGGCTTACCTCGATCAATGACCTCGGCCTGCAGCATCGCATGACCGCTTTCGGCAATAAAAATCATATTGTGATGATCGACCCGGTGTCGTTTATTGATGTTATCGCCACCGGTCAGGAAAAGATCCACACGATATTATTCGGCACCGAGCACGATCAGGTGGTGATCAGTAGCCAACCGATCGATCCCGCGGTTTGGACGCGAATTAAAAACCTCCATAGCGAGACGCTGACGCTGAATGACACCGTCTATCGCGTGCATATCATCCCTGAACTGGGTCTTGGCGTCGCCAGTTGGTCGTCCACGCAGCCACTGGATGCGCGCCTTCGCCAGCAGCTACTGCTATGGCTACCGATTGGGCTCTTTACCAGCCTGTTGACCTCTTTTTTACTTCTGCGCCTGCTGCGCAGATTACGCTCGCCGCGTTATGGCATGCTGGATGCGCTACAGTCTGATGCCATCCAGGTTTACTATCAGCCGATCGTCTCGCTGGAGGATGGTAAAATCGCCGGCGCCGAAGCGCTGGCCCGCTGGCAGCAGCCGGATGGGACCTTTTTATCACCGGATATTTTCATCCCGCTAGCCGAGCAAACCGGGCTTATCACCCGGTTGACCGAGGATATTGTGCGTAAAATCTTTTCCGATCTCGGTCCCTGGCTGCGCCATCATCCGCAGATGCACATTTCTATTAATCTGTCGGTGGATGACCTACGCTCGCCCACGCTACCCAAACTACTCAAGGAGCAGCTGGCGCGCTGGGGAATCAACGCGGAACAGATCCCCCTTGAGCTTACCGAACGCGGCTTTGTCGATCCGCAAACCACCCTGCCGGTGATTATTGGCTATCGCCAGGCGGGACACCGGATCTCGATTGATGATTTCGGCACCGGTTATTCCAGCCTCAGCTACCTGCAGACGCTGGATGTGGATACGCTGAAGATCGATAAGTCATTTGTCGATACCCTGGAATATAAACCTCTCACGCCACATATCATTGACATGGCGAAGGCGCTGAATCTGGCGATCGTCGCCGAAGGGGTGGAAACCCCCGCTCAGCGCGACTGGCTGCGCGCGCATGGCGTCAATTACGCGCAAGGCTGGCTGTACTGTAAGGCGCTGCCGAAAGAGGAATTTATTCAGTGGGCGGAAAATAATATTAAAGCGCATTAATATCATGTGCGGCGCGCTGGCAACCAGTCGCGCCGCCGGATTTACTCGTCAAGAATCGGCGCAAAACCGCCGAAGATCATGCGCTTGCCGTCAAAGGGCAAGCTATCGCTAAGCGCTTTGATCCGCGGGTCGCTCATCATTTTCGCATTGGCCGCGTCCCTGATCTCTTTAGACGGGTACTCGATCCAACTGAATACCACTTCCTCATCCGCCTGCGCTTTAACCGACATGCGGAAATCCGTCAGCTTCCCTTCCGGGACATCATCCGACCAACACTCCACCACGCGCGTGGCGCCAAACTCTTTAAACAACGGCGCCGATTTTGCTGCCAGTTCGCGGTATGCCTCCTTATTTTCCGCAGGGACGGCAACGACAAAACCATCAACATACTTCATGAGTGAGTCTCCGAAGTGAACAGCGCCGGCGGCATATCCGTCGGCGTCTGAGTGATAAGTTTAGTCGCTGCTATTGCGAACGGCGATTTCAGGACGCCAGTTCACGGCTTTTAGCCGCCGCACTGACTGGCCGCGGTTGACGGAACCAGGGCAAAAATAGCTGGATCAGCGGGCCGATAGCAAAGGCGTAAACCACGGTGCCAACCCCGACTTTACCGCCCAGCAGCCAGCCAATTAGCAGCACCGAGACTTCGATGGCGGTACGGATACCACGCAGCGACCAGCCGGTCCGCGCGTGCAATCCGGTCATCAGGCCATCGCGCGGTCCGGGGCCAAAACCGGCGCCGATATACATCCCGGTCGCTATCGCATTCATCACCACCGCGCCGGCTAGCAGCAGGCTACGCGCGGGCAGCGATTCCAGCGGCGGAAGTACCGCGAGCGTGGCATCGGCCGCAAGGCCCAGCACGATGACATTGCTAATGGTGCCGAGACCCGGCATCTGGCGCAGCGGGATCCACAGTAGCAGCACCGCGGCGCCGGTCACAATAATCACCGTGCCGAAACTGATATTAAGCTGTTTCGCCACCCCCAGATGAAACACATCCCACGGATCGGCCCCCAGGTTGGCATGGACGAATAACGCCGTCGACACGCCATAGAGAACCAGACCGATATAAAGTTGTAGCAAACGACGGACCATAAACACCTCAGTATGTATTGCGAATACCCCCATCATCAGCAAAAATGGATTGGTAATTAATGGCCAGTTTTTGAAAAGTGGATCGCTATGTCAGTACGTCGTTTTGGAACACAATCGCTGGTACGCCTGCTCGGCAACTGGCAGGCCCCTTCCTCGCGCGCGCCGCTGTGGCGGCAGCTGGCGGAAGCGCTGCGTCTGTTGATCCTTGATGGACGGCTGGCGCTGGAGACCCGTTTGCCCGGCGAACGAGAACTGGCGACGGCGCTAAATGTTAGCCGCACCACTATCGCCAGCGCGCTGGGGTTATTGCGAGAAGAAGGCTATCTGCAAAGTCGCCAGGGGAGTGGTTCACGCATTGCGCTACCTGCAGGCCCTCTGCTGCCCGGTGAACAGACGCTTTCGGCGCCTTCGGTCAATCTCGCCACCGCCGCCCTCAGCGCCGGACCGGAAATTCATCAAGCCTACAGCCACGCGCTGACGCTGATGCCGCAGTATTTGTCCTATACCGGGTACGATCAGCAGGGGTTAGTCGATTTACGCACGGTGATTGCCCGCCGCTATAGCGAACGCGGACTGCCGACGCAGGCAGATGAAATCATGATCGTAAATGGCGCGCTGAGCGGATTTGCCCTGGTACTGCGTTTGTTAACCGGGCCAGGCGACCGGGTGGTGGTTGACGCTCCCTCCTATCCGATGGCAATTAACGCCATTCGCGGCGCCTCCTGCCGGCCAGTAGGCGTGGCGTTACCGGAAAAGGGCTGGGACTGCGACGGACTGGCGGCAACCATTGCGCAAACCTCGCCGCGGCTGGCCTTTATGATGCCGGATTTTCATAATCCCACCGGCCGCTGCATGGATAGCGAGACTCGACAGCGCGTCGCCAATCTGGCCGCCAGCACGCGAACGACGCTGGTCGCCGACGAGACGATGGTGGATTTATGGTACAACGCCCCGCCGCCGCCGCCGCTGGCGGCTTTCAATCCTGAAGCGCCGATAATCACTATTGGTTCCGCGGGGAAAACGTTCTGGGGTGGACTGCGAGTTGGCTGGATCCGCGCGCCCGCGTCGACTATCGCCTCGCTCATCCAGGCGCGGGATACGCTCGATCTCGGCTCGCCGCTGCTGGAGCAGCTGGCTTGCCGTTGGCTACTGGAAAACGAAAAGGCGTTATTGCCGCAACGGCGTGCGATGCTGGCCGCGCGTCGCGATATGTGCGCCGCATTAATGGCGGAATATTTTCCCCACTGGCGCTTTTGCGTCCCCGAGGGCGGGCTGTCATTTTGGGTCGAGCTGCCGGAAATGTTAGCGACACAGTTCTCAGTACGTGCGGAGAATGCCGGCATTCATATCGGTACCGGTACGCGTTTCGGCCTGGAGGGGGCCTTCGATCGTTATTTACGTTTGCCTTTCACACTGCCGGATACGGAATTGCGCAACGCCTTCAGCATTTTACAACCGCTGTGGCAGTCCCTTACGCAACAGAAAGAAATGACGCGAATGCGTAAAATAATATAATAAAATATCGACGGGCTGGAATCAGCCCGTCAAAAACCACCATCCATGATGAATATGAGATGTTTTATAAAATTGCAGTGCCATCTTGCCTACGCCGCATGTCATTAAAATGACAACCGCGTAATCATTTCATTAATGCTGGCGCGGAATGGGAATACCTTTTAGCGAAATAATAAAGCCATCGTCATCTTTTTTTATTTTTGCGCCGGTTTCACACCAGTCGGAAGCAATGCGAAAAAACTCATCACTACCGATATTCCAGTTCAGGCGCACGTGCTTAACGTACCCGGAACGCAGCAGGTCACAGGCTTCACTGTAACTGCTGGCTGTAGAGAATTGTTGTTTCATCTTTTCTTCTTCAGAAGTTTGCGTAATGCTTTGATTTCTTTAGGGGTTAACGGCGACGCTTCCTCTTCGGTATGCTGGTTATCAATATCCTCATGCGAAACCCCCGCCTCGTCTGCTGAATCAATGGCCGCCAGCGCCAATTGCAGCAGCTTCTCCGTTGCCGTGCCTAAATTCTCGTTATTGACTTCCGCATAATGACGCAGTTTATCTTTTAACTCTGCGTCAATTTTCACATTCAGAACTACTGTGGTCATGATCACGCTTCCCGTGCAATAAAATCATCATAATTAATACACGAAGTTAACATCTTGATCCAGAGATATTATTTATCCTTAATAATATCTGGTAATTCCAGGAAATAATTTGCCCATTATATATGACATGAAGATGACATTAGTATGTCATTATTATTTCACATTTATGACAATGCACAATTAAGGAATGAAAAAGCGTCGTTTTAGTAACGTAAAACAATAAATGAAGTGAGATTGCTTATAATAGTAGCAGAGAATAAAAGCACAGCAAATGAAGGGAGATTAAATCAGGGTACCCGGAATTGGGTGGGGGCCCTGCCAGCTACATCCCGGCACACACGTCGTCTGCTCTGGCTGCTTCCTTCCGGACCTGACCTGGTAAACAGAGTAGCGTTGCGGGAGAACCAACAGAGCCCCCATTGAGAGCGTTGATAACCAACGCGCTGGCGCATTATCCCTATAGCACTCCTGAATTGCAAGCCACTCGCGTCCAGCTGCTGGTTTATTATGCAAAACGTCGGATTTCCCGGCAAATAGTGCCTTTACCCGGCCTAACGCCCCAGCAATGAGAGAGATTGCGAGCCCCATCGCGGCACAGTTTACCGCAACCCGCCATACTTGTTCGTCCTGTGTCTTTTCAACGTGTTGTCGCTACGGTAATCGCATGACTCAATCGCCACGCCCCACCACCACCTTGCCCATGCCCGCCATTGATGGCGTAACCGTCCCCTTTCACGGCATGAATTTTCTACGCCCCGAGCTGCTGCTGGATTTCGTCAGCATCAGTAGCGCGCCGCTGCTGTCGGTGACCCCCGTTGCCCTGCTCTTTTCCACGGTGGGCGTGTTGCAACACGTCGAGCTGCGTAAGCTGCCCGTTGAGGTCAAAGGCCGGGTGGTCTATCCCATCTCATCGCTCAAATACCCGACGCTGCGCGGCAAGCTCATTATCAATGCGCAATCGCAGCGGCTAAAATTCCTCGAAAGCCTGATCGCCACCAGCCCGCATGACAATATTCACGGTATGCAGATCCTCGGGCTGGCGCTGGAATTCACCGTCCTGTGACGGCTGTACAGCACGCGGTCAAGCGCTTATTCTGAGCTTTTCTCGCGTGAAGGAGTGATGATGGAGGACGCCCACGACAGCTTTCCCCAGCGGGTCTGGCAGATAGTCGCCTCAATTCCGGAAGGGTATGTCACCACCTACGGCGATGTCGCTCTGCTGGCGGGTTCGCCGCGCGCGGCGCGACAGGTAGGCGGCGTGTTAAAGCGCCTACCGGAAGGCTCAACCCTGCCATGGCACCGGGTGGTGAATCGCCACGGCGATATTTCGCTGACCGGCCCCGACCTGCAGCGCCAACGTCAGGCGCTGCTGGCGGAAGGCGTCCAGGTCTCCGGCAGCGGGCATATCGACCTGCAACACTATCGCTGGGTTTATTAAGGGCAAAAAAATGCCCCTGAACAGGGGCATGAAGACGTTTATTGCGCCATCGGCGCCATATCATTAGCCACCGGCACTGGCGCATGCTGCACCGGCACCAATACCAGATCGGCGCGGTTACCGCCCTGGGTTACCACGGTCTGCACGGTATCGGTAATAAACATCAGCTGGCCATTTACGGTGATCGCCGAACTCAGCAGGATCCGCGCGTTCGGTTTGATATCCGCCTGGTTATACGGCAGAACAAAGTTGAACGGCGCCTGCTTACCTTCTGTGCGGACCGCTTTTTGCGACAATACGCGGGCTGGCGCATCGGCAAGCGACGCATCAGACAACGTCACGGTCAGTACCGCATCCGGCGGTAACGCTACCCGTTGGCGAATATTGATAGTCCCGGAAACATTAGGCTGTTGCTGCGAGGAGCTCAGTGAGGCAATGCCGTAAGGATCGGGTGCCGTCGTCTGATGAGCGGCGTTGCTGTTCGAATTATTCGCACAGGCGGATAAGGCCGCAGCAACGGCGATAGCACTTAACATATAGGCAAATTTCATTATGTTCTCCTTTTCATCCCTTTAGTCACAGGAGTACGTCCTGCCATCACGATGGCTAAGACATTAGTATCGTGAATAAGTGTGGCACAGATCTCAGAATAATTCCCGGAAAGGGGCATTTATTCAGATTATTACACCCATCGGACCACTTGAGATTCCAGGTTATACTTGCCCTCAATATGCGCTGCGTCAGCGCCGCTATCATTAATTGAGGGTATCTATGAGTCAGGCTCTAACCAATCTGCTGGCATTATTAAATCTGGAAAAAATTGAAGAAGGGCTGTTTCGCGGGCAGAGCGAAGATCTCGGCTTACGTCAGGTCTTCGGCGGTCAGGTGGTCGGTCAGGCGCTGTATGCCGCCAAAGAAACCGTGCCTGAGGGCCGCCTGATTCACTCCTTTCATAGTTACTTTCTGCGTCCTGGCGATAGCCAGAAACCTATCGTTTATGATGTTGAAGTACTACGAGACGGCAACAGCTTCAGCGCTCGCCGGGTGGCGGCTATCCAGCACGGTAAACCCATCTTTTACATGACCGCCTCGTTCCAGGCGCCGGAACCGGGCTACGAACATCAAAAAGCAATGCCGGCAGCGCCTTCGCCGGAAGGTCTGCCCTCTGAAACCGATATCGCCCGTAAGCTGGCGCATTTGTTGCCGCCGCAGGCGAAAGAGAAGTTTCTCAGCGACAAACCGCTGGAAATTCGCCCGGTAGAGTTCCATAACCCGCTGAAAGGCCACGTTGCCGAACCCACCCGCCAGGTGTGGATCCGCGCCAACGGCGTAGTGCCGGATGATATTCGTGTCCACCAGTCGCTGCTGGGCTATGCATCTGATTTTAATTTCCTGCCGGTTGCGCTGCAGCCGCACGGCGTCGGCTTCCTTGAACCAGGTATGCAGGTCGCCACCATTGACCACTCAATGTGGTTCCACCGCCCGTTCAACATCAACGAATGGCTGCTGTACAGCGTCGAAAGCACCTCTGCCTCCAGCGCCCGCGGCTTTGTTCGCGGCGAATTCTATACCCAGGACGGTATTCTGGTCGCCTCGACGGTGCAGGAAGGCGTCATGCGTAACCGCAATAACTAATTCGCGACGGGCCCACAACGGGCCCGCTTACCTTTAACGGCCAAGCAATTCGCGCGCATCGGCAATAAAATCCCCCAGCAGTCCGTTGCGACTCTGCCGCCGCCAGCATAACGTGAGCGTCGTTACGGCAAAGGTCTCTTCTAACAGGCAATAACTGACTTCCGACACCAGCATGGCGCTTTGCGTCTCGGGCACCAACGTCACCCCCATCCCCATCGATACCTGGCCAATCGCCGTGGAGACATCACGCGTGTACTGAATCTTACGGGGTGTAAAACCCGCCTGCCGACAGGCGCTGATGGCTGACCATCCCAATCCGACGCCGCTGGGATCCTGCTGAATGAAAAACGTCTCTTCCGCCAGCGCCGCGAGTGGAATTGCGCGCCTGCTGGCGAGCGCATGATGGCGAGGCACCACCGCCACCAGCGGCCGGGTCGCAATATCCAGCGACTCCAGTTCATCATATTGCGCGCCTGGCGAGCGGATAAACGCCAGGTCGACCGTTTCGCTTAATAAACCGGTTATCAGGTCGTTAACGTTATGCTCTTCAATTAGCAAATCGGCTTCGGGTTGGCGTTGACGATAATTTCGTATTAACACGCTCAGCGCCGGGTCAAAAATAGCCGAGCCAACGTAGCCAATTTTCAACTGCCCTTTACGCCCCTGTCGCAAACTGCGCGCATTCTCGCGAAATTTATCGCAGTGGCCGAGAATCATTCGCGCCTCGGCCAGTAAAAATTGCCCTTCGGCGGTCAGGGCGACGTTGCGTCGATCGCGAGTGAACAGCGGTAGCTCCAGCGCGCTTTCGAAACTTTTAATCTGCTGGGTCAGCGCTGGTTGCGTGATATGCAGACGCTGCGCCGCCCGGCCAAAGTGCAACTCTTCCGCCAGAACCGTAAATGCCTGTAGTTGTCGATAATCCATCACGCCCTCCCGAAAACACTGATAATAATCTCTTATTAAAATAAGGGGAAATGTGATTGGACTCTTATCGGTATCTGGTGAGAATTAATAGCCATTGCCAGAAAACTGAAGGAAGCACGATGTCTGAACAACATGTAAAAGTAACCGATCTGCGTTCTGCTTTGGCGCTATTAAGTCAGTACGATAATGAACTGATCTACACCGACGAACCCGTCGACCCCATTGCCGAACTCTCCGGCGTATATCGCTACGTTGGCGCCCACGGCACCGTTCAGCGCCCGACCCGCGTTGGCCCGGCGATGATCTTTAACAAGGTCAAAGGCTATGATGATGTCAGGGTGCTCATTGGCCTGCTGTGTTCGCGGCAGCGCGTTGCGCGCCTGTTTGGCACCACGCCGGAAAATCTGGCGTTTATGCTCAAAGACTCCGTAGCGAATCCTATCGCGCCAATCACTATCCCGCGTGAACGAGCGGCCTGCCAGGAAGTGGTGCATCTGGCAAGCGATCCTGATTTCGATATTCTCAAAATATTACCCGCGCCGACTAACACCCCGGAAGACGCCGGCCCCTACTTTACCCTCGGTATGTGCTATGCCGCGGATCCGGAAACCGGCGATCATGACGTCACCATCCACCGCCTGTGCGTACAGAGCAAAGACGAAATCTCAATGTATTTCGTACCGGGTCGTCATCTCGACACCTTCAGGCAAAAAGCCGAGGCTGCCGGGAAAGCGTTGCCCATCTCGATTAGCATCGGCGTGGATCCGGCGATTGAAATTGGCGCCTGCTTTGAACCACCGACCACTCCTCTCGGGTTTGACGAACTCTCTATCGCCGGCGCTCTGCGTAATCAGGCGGTCGAGCTCAGCGAATGCGTGAGCGTCAACGCCCGCGCCATCGCCAATGCCGAAATCGTTATTGAAGGTGAACTGCTGCCTGGCGTGCGGGTACGCGAAGACCAGAATACCAACAGCGGCAAAGCCATGCCGGAGTTCCCCGGCTACACCGGTAGCGCTCAGGCGGAAGTGCCGGTGATAAAAGTTAAAGCGATTACCCACCGCCGCCACCCGATTCTGCAAACCTGTATCGGGCCGAGCGATGAGCATACCAATCTGGCCGGGATCCCGACCGAAGCCAGCATTCTGCAAATGGTAGAGCGCGCGCTTCCAGGCTTCGTACAAAACGTCCACTGCCCCTCTCCGGGGACGGGTAAATATCTCGCCGTGCTGCAGGTGAAGAAACGCACGCCAAGCGATGAGGGCCGTCAGCGCCAGGCGGCGCTACTGGCCTTTTCCGCCTTCTCTGAGCTGAAGCACGTGATGCTGGTCGATGAGGACGTCGATGTATTCGACATCAACGACGTCATGTGGGCGATGACCACCCGCTATCAGGGCGATGTCAGCACCGTGTTTATTCCCGGCGTACGTTGCCATCCGTTGGATCCATCATCCGACCCGGCCTTCAGCCCATCGATTCGCGATAGCGGTATTGCCTGCAAAACCATTTTCGACTGCACCGTTCCGTGGAATATGAAAGCCCACTTCCAGCGCAGCCAGTTTATGGAAGTGGATGTTGATCGCTTTATCCCTGGCTTCAGTAAGAAATAAATTCCACGCAAAGAAAAGCCTCCCGGACGGGAGGCTTTGACGCTTATGGAGATTGCTCGCTTTATCAGGCGTTGTAGGCGTTTTCGCCGTGGCTGTTGACGTCCAGCCCTTCGCGCTCCTGCTCTTCCGGCACGCGCAGGCCGACGGTCATCGCCGCCACTTTGAAGCCGATATACGCGACGACGGCGGACCACACCACGGTAATGCCGATACTTTCCAGCTGTACCAGTAACTGATGCCCCATCGTTACGCCTTCCGCATAGCCGACCCCGCCAAGGGTGGTAGAGGCGAAGATGCCGGTCAGGATACAACCGATGATGCCGCACACGCCGTGAACGCCAAACACATCGCATGGGTCATCGACGCGCAGCCAGCGTTTCAGCACCGTGACGCCCCACAGCCCGGCCAGGCCGGCGATGATACCAATAATCAGCGAGCCGCCAACGCCAACGTAGCCGCACGCCGGAGTAATGCCGACAAGGCCGGCAATCGCGCCGGAGCAGGCACCCAGCAGCGACGGTTTACCGCGAGTGGCCCATTCGCCGAAGGTCCAGGCCAGAATCGCGCCAGCGGTCGCCACGACGGTATTCACGAAGGCCAGCGCGGCAATTTCGTTGGCCGCGCTTGCGGAACCGGCGTTAAAGCCGAACCAGCCAACATACAGAATCGCCGTACCGGTAAAGACCATCGGCAGGTTATGCGGTTTAAACGCTTCTTTGCCAAAGCCCACGCGTTTGCCCATCATATACGCGCCCACCAGCCCCGCCACCGCGGCGTTGATGTGTACGACGGTACCGCCGGCGAAGTCCAGCGCGCCATGGGTCGCCAGCAGGCCGCCGCCCCACACCATATGCGCAATCGGCACGTAGGAGAGCGTGAGCCAAACCACCACAAAAATCAGTACCGCGGAGAAACGAATACGTTCCGCCAGCGCGCCGACGATCAGGCCCACGGTGATACAGGCGAAAGAGCCCTGGAAAGCGACATGGATATACTGATAGAACGACCCCATTAACGCTTTCAGTTCAATATTTTTCAGCATGACCCAGTCGAAGCTGCCAAAGAAGCTACCGCCGCTTCCGAAGGCAAGCGTATAGCCATAGATAACCCACAGCACGCAAACCAGGCCAAAAGTCACAATGACCTGAGTCAGCATTGAGAGCACGTTTTTACCGCGAATCAGGCCGCCGTAGAACAACGCAATGCCGGGGATTGTCATAAACAGCACCAGCGCGGTGCAAATCATCATAAAAGCGTTGTCGGCTTTATCCGCCACCGCCGGTTCGGCCGCCAGCGCCAGTCCCGGAAGCAGCGCCAGCGCTCCCAGAGCCGTTTTCATCGTCGTTCTCATCATCTCTTCATCCCCATCGCTGTGTGGTCAGGCAATTACAGTGCCGCTTCGTCGGATTCGCCGGTACGAATACGAATCACGCGCTGCAGTTCGGCGACAAAAATTTTGCCGTCGCCAATTTTTCCGGTCCAGGCGGCCTTGCCTATCACCTCGACAACCTCGTCCAGCTGATCGTCGGCAATCGCAATATCAATTTTTACTTTTGGCAGGAAATTGACGCTGTATTCGGCGCCGCGATAGAGCTCAGCATGGCCTTTCTGGCGGCCGAAGCCTTTCACTTCCGTGACCGTCAGGCCCTGAATGCCGATGGAGGACAACGCTTCGCGAACGTCTTCCAGTTTGAATGGTTTGATTACCACGGTAACCAGCTTCATAAATCCCCTCCAGTCAGTATTTGATAGTGGCCGCTGCTAACACAGGAGATAAAGCAAGGGATATGCCAAAAATGAAAACGGGCCGTGAATCGGCCCGTTTACGGAGAAAAAAACGCGAGGATGTTACTGGCGAGACGGCAAATGACCGCTAATGCGCAAAAATGCACCAATACGGTGCGCCCTTAGTGAGCAAATTGCACCACTTCATGTCACCCCTGCACCAATGCCTGCTGATGGTGCATCAGGCGCTCAGCGACTCCTCCTCAACGCTGGCGGCTAGCTCTTCGCCAGCCAGCTGTAGCTGGTACATCTGCCAGTAGCGGCCCTTCGCCGCCAGCAATTGCTGATGGTTTCCGCGCTCGACGGCCTGGCCACGGTGCAACACCAGGATCGTATCAGCCTCGACGATAGTCGACAGACGGTGGGCGATGACGACCAGCGTGGTGTGCTCGCGCACTTTCGCCAGCGCCTGCTGGATAGCCTGCTCGGTACCGGAGTCGATATTCGCTGTCGCTTCATCGAGGATCAGCACCTGTGGCGTTTCCACCAGCACGCGAGCCAGCGCCAGCAGCTGTTTCTGGCCCACCGACAGGTTGTTGCCCTGCTCGCCCAGTTGGGTATAAATCCCGTCGCTCATTTCGCGGGCAAGGTCAGCGAGCTGCACCGCCTCCAGCGCTTCCCAGACCTGCGGCTCGCTGATATCGCGCCCCAGCGTCACGTTGGCATAGAAGGTATCGGCTAATACCACCGGATCCTGTTGCACCATCGCGACGCCCCGACGTAAAGCGCTGTGGCTTAACGACGACAGCGGGCGGCCATCGAGGCGAATTTCGCCTTTAGTCAACGGGTAGTAGCCCATCATCAGGCTGGCCAGCGTGCTCTTGCCGCTACCGGTATGGCCAACCAGCGCCACAAAACCGCGCGAAGGAATATCCAGATTGATATCCTGCAGCACCAGCCGGTCGTCGCGATAGGCGAAAGAGACGTTATCAATCGCCACCGCGCCGCTGCGTAACGGCGCGGTATCGCTACCCCAGCTCTGGCGCGGACGGTCCATCAGTTCAAACACGCGCTCGCCCGCCACTACCGCCTGCTGCAGCATCGACTGCTGGGTGGTAAGTTCGATCAGCGGTTCGTTCAGGCGTCCGAGGTAGCTAATGAAGGCGTATAACACCCCGACTTCGATACTTCCGGAAGCGCTAAAACCAAACAGCATCAGCAGGCCGCAGAGGATCAGCGATGAAAACAGGCTTAACAGCGGGCGCAGCAGAAAACCATCCAGACGCAGCGTCTGCATGCGCGCCAGATAGTGACCGTAGCTGGCTTCACGCATCCGCTCGCCGAATCGCGCCTGCTGGCGGAACTGCTGAATAACGCCCATGCCGTTGATGACTTCGTTGAAGCCATCATTGATATCGGCAAGCCAGGCGCGCATGCGACGCACGATCGGCGTGCTGTAGCGCTGATAGATAGCCATGACAATCAGCACCGCCGGGAAGATAGCCACCGCCACCAGCGCCATTCGCCAGTCGAGACTAAACATCGCCACCAGCATCGCGCCAATCAGCGCCGCGCTGCGCAGCACTGTCGCCACGACCGTCACGTACAGGTCGCGAATCACTTCGGTGTCGTTGGTAACGCGCGAAATCAGTTGACCGACCGGTTGTGTATCAAACTCGCTGAGCGGTTGGCGCAGCGCGGCGTCCATCACATCGCTGCGCAACTGCTGCACCACGCCGACCGCCGCCCGGTTAAACAGCAGCGCCTGGTTATAGTGCAGCGTAGCGGCAAGGATCTGCAGACAGATATAGGCCGCCGCCAGGCCGCTGACCAGCTTCACCGGCAGCGATTGTTTCGCCACCATGTTATCAATGAAATAGCTTATCAGCAGCGGGCCGCTGACTTCCGCAGCCGCCGCTATCCACATCATGATGACCGCAATGATAAGCGGCTTACGCCACGGCGAACCGTAGGCCAGCAGACGTTTAAGGGTCGGCCAGAGATGAGCGAAATTACGCATCAACCGCCTCCTCATCCTGCGGCGCATCGTCAAGCGCCGCTTCCAGTTGCTGATAGCGATACATATCGCGATACCATCCCGTCTGGACGACAAGCTGCTCGTGGCGGCCGCGCTGCGCGATATGGCCGTGTTGCAAAACCAAAATTTCACTGGCTTCGGTTAATGCTGAGAGGCGATGGGCGCTGATGATCACCGTCCGCCCCTCCCCCCACTGGCGCAGGTTATGCAAAATATCATGCTCCGTCCGTCCATCAACCGCCGACAGCGCGTCATCGAGGATCAGGATTTCCGCCTCCAGCAGCAGAGCGCGGGCAATGGAAATTCGTTGTTTCTGACCGCCGGAGAGCATCACCCCGCGCTCGCCGACTTCCGTTTCATAGCCCTGCGGCAGGCGCAGAATATCATCATGCACGCTGGCCAGCCGCGCGACGCGCTCGATTTGCTCCCGGCTCGCGTCCGGTTTACCCAACGCAATGTTATTCGCTACGGTATCGGAGAACAGGAATGGGGTTTGATTGACCACCGCCAGTCGCCCTCGCCAGCTATCAAGCTGCAGGCGGGTCAGCGGAATATCATGGAAACGGATATCCCCCTCGGTGACATCAAAATGGCGCTGGATAAGGGAAAGAATGGTGCTTTTCCCGGCTCCCGTCGGACCGCAGATACCGAGCATCTGCCCCGGCCGCAGAGTGAAGTTAACCTTCTCCAGCGACGGTTTCGCCGCCTGCGGATAGATAAATTCACGCACCGCCACGTTAAGCGAACCGCGCCCCTCCGGCACCGTTTCGGTGCCATCGTTGACTACCGGCGCTTCTTCCAGCATCGAACGAATACGTCCGTAGGCGGCGCTACCGCGCTCAACGATATTAAACATCCACGCCAGCGCCAGCATTGGCCAAATCATCAGGCCAAGGTACATGACAAAACTGGTTAACTGGCCAAGGGTCAGCTCGCCCTGCAACACCAGCCAACTGCCGCCGCCGATTGCCAGCAGGTTGGCCGCGCCAATGGCAATATAAATTGTCGGGTCGAAGCGGGCATCAATACGCGCGACCCGCATGTTCTTCGCCCCGGTATCCGCCGCATCGGCGGCAAACTGCGCCGACTGACGATCCTCAAGGCCGAACGCTTTAATCATACGTATGCTGGTCAGGCTTTCCTGCGTGCGATCGTTAAGGCTGGAAAAAGCCGCCTGCGCCACACGAAAGCGCTCATGCAGGGCATCGCCATTACGCTTGATAGCCAGCGCCATAAACGGCATCGGCACCAGCGCCAGTAGCGTTAGCTGCCAGCTGATTTGCGTCGACATCACAATCAGCACCGCGCAACCCATCACCAGTGAGTCCACCAGCGTCAGAACCCCCTCGCCGGCGGCGAAGACGACGCGGTCAACATCGTTGGTCGCGCGGGCAATAAGATCGCCGGTACGGTGACGCAGATAGAAGGCCGGATGCTGGCGGCTGAGCTGACGATAGAAGTCTTCACGCAGTTCAACGGCCAGTTGATAAGAGGCGCCGAATAGCAGCACGCGCCAGACATATCGCAGCAGATAAATCATCACCGCGATAACGACCAGCGCGCCGATCCACATCCACACCTGCTCTGCGGTGTAATGTTCTTTAGTCACGCCGTCGACCACAATCCCCACTACTTTCGGCGGGATTAGCTGGAGTATGGCAATAACGGCAAGCAGAGCGACGGCGCCGAGATAGCGGCGCCACTCCCGGCGAAAGTACCAGCTAAGTTGAGCAAATAATCGCAAACGGTAAAATCCTGAATGTATAATTCGTGGCGGCAAAAAGCCGTTAATCAATAGGCAAGGCCGTGGTGTATTTTATCTGTTCCATGGCAAAACTCGAAGTGACATCCGACAGCCCCGGCACGCTGTTCACCAGACGTTTATAAAAGTCGTCATAGCGCTTCATATCCGCGACCTGCACCCGTAGCAGGTAATCGTACTCGCCAGCCATACGCCAGAAACCCAGCACTTCCGCCATTTGCGACACTTCGCTAACAAAGCGGCAGTACCAGTCACTGCTGTGATACTGGGTTTTTATCAAAACGAAGGCGGTTAGTCCGAGCCCCAGCTTTTCCGCATCCAGAATGGCCACGCGCTCGCGCAAGATACCTTCGTCCTCAAGGCGCTTGAGCCGTTTCCAGCAGGGCGTGGTGGTCAGATTAACGGCATCCGCCAGCGCCTGCAAAGAGAGGGTGCAGTCAGTTTGCAGTAACGACAGCAGCTTACGGTCAATTTTATCTAGCATAAGGCCACCAGAGAGAATAATTTACTCCCGTAATTGTAATTGAAAGGCCAAATAGCAACAATTTTTCCCGCACAATCCGCTAAGCTGGGCACAAAATGACAAACAGGAATCCGAGATGAACAGCGCCTGGGTAAAACATGCCATTAGTGAAATTAACGCCGACTACCAGCGTTCCGCCGATACACACCTGATCCGCCTGACGCTGCCTGGTTTTCCGGGTATCCCTATTTATCTGAAAGATGAAAGTACGCATCCAACCGGTAGCCTCAAGCATCGTCTGGCGCGTTCGCTGTTTCTCTACGGACTGTGCAACGGATGGATCAAAGAAGGCACTACGATTATCGAATCGTCTTCGGGTTCGACGGCGGTCTCAGAAGCCTATTTCGCTCGCCTGCTGGGCCTGCCGTTTATTGCCGTGATGCCCTCCTGCACCGCGAAACGTAAAATCGAACAGATTGAATTTTATGGCGGACGCTGTCATTTCGTCGACAACGCCTGCGAAATTTACGCCGCTTCTGAAATGCTGGCGCGCGAGTTGAATGGCCACTATATGGATCAGTTCACTTTCGCCGAGCGCGCCACCGACTGGCGCGGCAATAACAATATTGCCGACAGCATTTTCCGCCAGATGACCCACGAGCCGCACCCGCAGCCGTCGTGGATCGTCATGAGCGCCGGTACCGGCGGGACTTCTGCGACCATTGGCCGCTATATTCGCTGTCAGGGCTACGAGACGCAACTGATGGTGGTCGACCCGCAGAATTCGGTGTTCCTCGATTACTGGCAGAGCCGCGACGCCAGCCTGCGTAGCCCGGTCGGTAGCAAAATTGAAGGTATTGGCCGCCCGCGCGTCGAACCCTCGTTTATTCCCGACGTCGTCGATGAAATGTTGCGCGTGCCGGATGCCGCCAGCGTCGCCACCGCCCTGTGGCTGGAAACCCAGCTTGGAAGAAAAGTCGGCGCCTCCACCGGCACCAATATGTGGGGCGTACTGCAGCTGGCCGCACGGATGCGCGATGAAGGACGTACGGGCTCTATCGTCACCCTGTTGTGCGACAGCGGCGAACGTTACCTCGAAAGCTATTACAACCCGCAGTGGGTCGCGGCGAATATCGGCGATATTACCCCGTGGCAGACGCAGATTATGCAACTGAGCGGCGCGCAATAAAAAAAGCCGGATAGAACGCTATCCGGCTTGCTGGTAGGGTCTCTCTATTCGGGGGAATAAGGAAGATCAGGATTATCCAGCCAATGTGTTAAAAAGTGGGAAACCGCCTGATGACGGCAGTCGCCGATGATCGGTAGATGCGGCAGTTCAGCTTTGAGCTGCGGCATCGCGTTACCCATAATGAATCCTCGCCCTACGCTACCAAGCATCTCGCGATCGTTCATGGCATCGCCAAATGCCATGCAGTCCTGCAACGAGAAACCTAAGTGCTGGCTCAGCACCGCCAGCGCCGTGCCTTTATTACAGCCGACCGGCAGTACCTCCAGACAATCCATCGCCGAAAAGCAAATAAACGCGCGAGCGCCTAACGCTTCATTTAGCTGGATCCGCAGACGGCGCAGATCGTCATGATCGCCGCAGAAACAGATCTTGGTGACGTGGTGCGCCGGCATCCGTTTCGGATCGCGCAGTTGATAATGAAAGCCGCTGAAGGCGTGAGCTCGGAGCAGTTCCGGCCTTGCCTGGCCGGTAAACCAGCCGCCGTCGTTAAAAACGTGCATGCTGGCCTGAGTATCCCACACGCTATGCAGCACCTCTTCCGCCACTTCAGGGTTCAAATCCTGACGGTACAGCTCGTCGCCTTCCAGTGAATGGATGCGCGTACCGTTGCCGGTAATCAGAAAAGCATCAAGGGAAAACTCGCCGATCAGATGGCGCATTTCCAGAGCATGGCGACCGGTGGCGAAAGTCAGGGCGATATCGCGTTCACGCAACCGTCTCAGCGCCGTGAGGGTCAGTTCTCCGAGACGATGGTCCGGCATCAGCAGGGTGCCGTCCATATCAAATGCCGCCAGTTTTGCCATGGTATTTTCCCCGATGTGTGATGGGTTTCGCTTGTGTTGCAGTATCGCCTGAGATATACGGAAGTAATAGTGAATAGATATTTTTTATTGTTCCGGGTTTTCCGCAAATGAGATTATTAAACCGTTTAAATCAGTACCAGCGGCTATGGCAGCCGTCGTCCGGCGCGCCGCAGCAGGTGACCGTCGGCGAACTGGCGGAGCGCTGTTTTTGTAGCGAGCGCCATATCCGTACGCTGTTACGCCAGGCCCAGGAGGCCGGTTGGTTAAGCTGGCAGGCCAGCTCCGGGCGCGGCAAGCGCGGAATGCTCTGTTTTCACAAAACTCCGGAAAGCCTGCGTAACGAGATGATGGAACAGGCGCTGAATAAGGGTCAGCAGCAAAACGCGCTGGAGCTGGCGCAGCTGGCGCCGGTTGAGCTGAAAGCGTTGTTGCACCCCTTCCTCGGCGGCCTGTGGCAAAACAATACCCCGACGCTGCGTATCCCTTATTATCGGCCGCTGGAACCGCTGCGCCCCGGTTTTCTTCCCGGTCGTGCGGAACAACATTTGGCCGGGCAGATCTATTCCGGCCTGACGCGTTTCGACGATAGCGATAATACGCCGGTGGGCGATCTGGCGCACCACTGGCAGGTATCACCCGATGGATTACGGTGGCACTTTTATATCCGCTCGACCCTGTGCTGGCATAACGGCGATACCGTGGAAACCTCACAGCTGCGGCAAAGACTACTGTTGCTACTGGAACTGCCGGCTCTCCGCACCCTTTTTGCCAGCATTAGCCGCATCGATGTCACCCACGCCCAGTGTTTGACGATTACGCTGCATCGCCCGGACTACTGGCTACCGTTCCGTTTAGCCAGCTATTGCAGCGTGCTGGCGCATCCTGACGATCCGGCAATCGGCAGCGGCCCGTTCCGATTGAAACTTTTTGGCCCGGATCTGGTTCGTCTGGAAAACCATCCCCGCTACCATTTACAGCATCCGCTGATCCAGGCGGTAGAATACTGGATCACGCCGCAGCTATTCGAAAGCGATCTCGGCACCAGCTGTCGCCATCCGGTACAGATCACCATCGGCGATCCTGAGGAGCTCAATAATCTGCGCCAGGTGAGCAATAGCATCAGCCTCGGTTTCTGCTATTTGACCCTGCGTCAGAGTCCACGTCTCAGTAAAGCGCAGGCCCAGCGGCTGATTTCGATTATCCACCGCTCGTCGTTGCTGGAAACGCTACCGCTGGACGAAGATCTGATCACGCCGAGCCATGAGGTACTGCCCGGCTGGTCCATTCCTCAGGGCCCGGAAAACCATGAGGTGCCGCTGCCTCGCCAGCTTACCCTGCTCTATCATTTGCCGGTCGAATTACACACTATGGCTGAGCAGCTGAAACGGCGCCTCGCCTCTCTCGGCTGCGAACTGACGCTCATTTTTCACGACGCCAAAAATTGGGACGGCTGCCGATATCTGGCACAGGCCGATATGATGATGGGCGATCGCCTGATTGGCGAAGCGCCGGAATATACCCTTGAACAGTGGCTACGCTGCGACACGCTATGGCCTAATTTGCTGACCGGGGCGCAATATGCGCATCTGCAGGCAACATTAGATGCCGTGCAGGCGCAGCCCGAAGCGCGTAGCCGCAACGATGCCCTGCGCAACGTCTTCAATACGCTGATGGATGACGCCATCATGACGCCGTTATTCAAATACAATTACCGCATCAGCGCACCGCCGGGTGTTAACGGCCTGCGCCTCAATGCCCGAGGCTGGTTCGACTTCGCCAGCGCCTGGCTACCGGCATCATCGGCGTGAGAGAGCTGGTCGCCGCGAGCGTCTGACGGTACCATATCGCTCTCACTTATTTAGTCAGGAATTGCTATGAAACGCGCCGTAGTGGTCTTCAGCGGAGGACAAGACTCAACAACCTGCCTGGTGCAGGCACTGGAACAGTATGACGAAGTGCATTGCGTCACTTTTGATTATGGCCAACGCCACCGCGCCGAGATTGACGTGGCTCGCGAGCTGGCGCTAAAACTGGGCGCGGTGGCGCATAAAGTGTTGGACGTTACGCTGCTTAACGAACTGGCGGTGAGCAGCCTGACGCGCGATAGCATTCCGGTACCGGATTACGAGCCGGATGCCGATGGTATTCCGAATACCTTCGTTCCAGGTCGCAATATTCTGTTTTTAACCCTGACGGCGATCTACGCCTATCAGGTTAAGGCTGAAGCAATTATTACCGGCGTTTGCGAGACCGACTTCTCCGGTTACCCGGACTGCCGCGACGAATTTGTTAAAGCGCTGCACCACGCGGTTAGCCTTGGCATGGCAAAAGATATACGTTTTGAGACGCCGCTGATGTGGCTCAACAAAGCCGAAACCTGGGCGCTGGCCGATTATTGGGGCCAGTTGGATCTGGTTCGCCGCGAAACGCTCACCTGCTATAACGGCATCAAGGGCGACGGCTGCGGCCAGTGTGCGGCCTGCAACCTGCGCGCCAACGGCCTGAATCAGTATCTGGGCAATAAGGCCGGCGTGATGGCGATCATGAAGCAAAAAACCGGTCTGGGCCAGGGGCACGAAGCTTAAATTGACCTCCCCGGTGGCGCTTCGCTTACCTGGGCTACGGATTCACCGCATTCCACCAGCCGGTAGCCGGACAAGGCGCGTCAGGCGCCGCCTCCGGGAATCGATTGGCACGAAGCCTGAGTTCAACCTCCCCGGTGGCGCTTCGCTTACCGGGGCTACGGATTCACAACATCCCACCAGCCGGTAGCCCGGAAAAGGCGCGTCAGGCGCCGCCTCCCGGAATCGATTGGCACGAAGCTTAAGTTCAACCTCCCCGGTGGCGCTTCGCTTACCGGGGCTACGAATTCACAACATCCCACCAGCCGGTAGCCGGACAAGGCGCGTCAGGCGCCGCCTCCGGGAAACAATTGGCACGAAGCCTGAGTTCAACCTCCCCGGAGGCGCTTCGCTTACCGGGGCTACGGATTCACCGCATTCCACCAGCCGGTAGCCCGGAAAAGACGCATCAGGCGCCGCCTCCGGGAATCGATTAGCACGAAGCCTGAGTTCAACCTCCCCGGTGACGCTTCGCTTACCGGGGCTACGGATTCACAATATCCCACCAGCCGGTAGCCCGGAAAAGGCGCGTCAGGCGCCGCCTCCCGGAATCGATTGGCACGAAGCCTGAGTTCAACCTCCCCGGTGGCGCTTCGCTTACCGGGGCTACGGGTTCACCGCGTCCCACCAGCCGGTAGCCGGACAAGGCGCGTCAGGCGCCGCCTCCGGGAATCGATTGGCACGAAGCCTGAGTTCAACCTCCCCGGTGGCGCTTCGCTTACCGGGGCTACGGATTCACCGCATTCCACCAGCCGGTAGCCGGACAAGGCGCGTCAGGCGCCGCCTCCGGGAATCGATTAGCACGAAGCCTGAGTTCAACCTCACCTACAGGTTCACCGCTCTCCGCGGTCCGGCTGTTGTTAGCGTAAATTCATCTGGTCGAGCTTTTCGCGCAACTCCCCTTCCAGCGGCTGCGCCTTCTGCGTTTTCAGATCAATGCAAACAAAGGTAATCAGCGCATCGGCCACCACTTCACCGTTAGGATTAAGGGTCACCACCTGACTTAAGGTGCCGCTTTTACCGTTCAACTGCTCCAGCTTACTGGTCACGGTAAGTACATCCCCGAGTACCGCCGGGCGGCGATAATTGATATTGATATTGACCACGACAAAAGCGATGTTATGGCTGGTCATCCAGTGAAACGCCGGGCTACTCTCCAGCCCATCCCAGCGCGCCTCTTCGAGAAACTCCAGATAACGAGCATTGTTAACGTGCTGGTAAACGTCCAGATGATAACCGCGAACTTTAATTTGAGTCTGCATAGCGCACATGCCTTACTATTATTGTTGTTAATCAGGTAAGAGGTCACACCAGATGGCGTAACCTCTTTAGCATGGCAAAGATTTACCACTGTGCAAACCAGCGGGTGAAATTAGAGCGTCAGATGTGACAGATTTCTCTCTACCAGCGAACTGCCCATCCCCGGAACCTGTTTAAGATCGTCGAGAGTCTTAAACGGCCCATACTCTTCGCGGTAGCTGACGATTGCCTGCGCTTTCTTGAGCCCAACGCCGTTCATGGCCTGTGCTAGCTCCTCCGCGCTGGCATTATTGATGCTGACCCGCGCGCCGACGTTATCAGTCGTTTTTCCTTCCTCCGGCATTTTCGTCTGCGGCGCCTGAATAGTCTCTTTTGCCGATACCGCCTTGCCGCTCGCCGATGCCGCCAGCGCCCCCTGAGAACCCGCCGTACAAGCCAGCAACACGGCGACAATAACCATTTTCATTCCTCTGTTCATGCTGTTATCTCCTTGTTTGTAGACAGCAAGGTCACGATAGCGGCTGCGAAAACGGAGTACAAAAGGCAGATTGCGGAAATGGAAAAGGCCGCGAAAGCGGCCTTTGAATATTGCATCGCGTTACCTCGTTTTGCGAGGCGGCGCGAAATTATTGCTGCTGGTCGACGAGGTCGCCAAGCTTGATTTTGGCGTCTTTACGCAGGTTGCTCATCAGCGCTTCGAATGCGATTTGCGCATTATTCTGGGTAATACCCTGCACCATCGCTTTCTTCTGCTCTTCCGGCATAGAACCCGCTTTCACTTCATCAAGCGCCAACAATACTACGTTGCCTTTGGCATCGTTGCCCACGCCGTAGCTCGCTTTATCTTTCTGCGGCAGCGGCAGGGAGAAGGCTGCCTGGCTCAGCGGATCCTGGCCGGTACGGGACAGCGTCTGCGCCGCGCCGAAGCTCAGGCCGGCGGCTTTCATCGCTTCATCGCCTTTGCCCGCTTTCAGGTCGGCCAACAGTTTATCGGCATCCAGTTTCGCCTGCTGTTCCGCTTTGTTGCGCTTCACGATATCCGTCACCTGCGCTTTCACTTCCGCCAGCGGTTTAACGCTTTCCGCTTTGTGCTCGCTAATACGCAGGACAAAGGCGCGATCGCCGTCAACGGTAATGATGTCGGAGTTATTACCCGGCGCGCCGTTTTCACCCACCAGACCGCCATTAAAGATAGCATCGGCAACCGGCTTGAAGTTCAGCTCTTCCGGTAAGTTGTTACGACCGAACCAGCCGGTCTCAACCACTTTCAGGCCGGCGACCTGCGCGGCCCCCGCCAGGGATTCGTTATCATTGCTGGCCGCGTCGCTGACCTTCTGCTGTAGCGCGTAGTAAGCATCCAGCGCTTTTTCCTGTTTCACTTTTGCCGCGATGTCGTTACGCACGTCGGCCAGCGGTTTGACCTGCGCCGGCTGAACATCGTCCAGGCGCGCCACCAGGAAGCCTACGGAAGATTTGATCACCCCGGAAAGCTGGCCTTTGTCTTTCAGGCCGGCATCTTTCAGCTCAGGCACGGTGGAAGCCTCTTCCATCCAGCCCATATCGCCGCCGTTACGCGCGGAGATGATGTCGGTGGATTTCTCTTTTGCCAGCGTGGCGAAGTCGGCGCCTTTTTGCAGTTCGGCCAGTACCGCTTTCGCATCAGCTTCAGTTTTAGTCTGAATCACGCTGTAGCGATTACGCTGCGGCTGAGTGAACTGATCTTTATGCTGGTCGTACCATGACTGAATTTCTTCGTCAGAGGCGTTTTCCTGCATGCTGGCGGCATCCATCTTGATGTAGCTCACGCGGAACTGCTCCGGCGCCATAAAACGGGCCTGGTTCTGCTGCCAGAAGGCGTTAATCTCTTCATCGCTAACGGTCTGTTTCGCCGCCAGAGCGTTAACATCGATAGTTGCTTCACGAACCACGCGCTGCTGGGAGACCAGCGCCGCCAGTTGATCGGACTCGCCCGGCAACATGAAATCGGTACCGGCTACCGCGTTGATCAGCTGCTGAGTGGTCAGCTGGTTACGCAGCGCTTGCGCGTATTGATCGGTGGTCATGCCCATTTGATTCACGATACCGGTGAAACGTTCGTTATCAAACTTGCCGTTCGACTGGAAGGCCTGGGTCTGGAAGATGGCCTGTTTCACCTGGTCGTCGCTGATGCTAAGGCCCAGTTGACGAGCATACTGGTCCAGCAGCGATTCGTCGATCAGGCGGTTCAACACCTGCTGACGCATGGTCTTCATGTAGTTTTCGTTGGCCGCCAGTTCGGAGAACTGATCGCCTAGCTGCTGCTGCATGCGGTTACGCTCGCTGGCAACGGCATTTTCAAACTGCGCGCGGCCAATCTCCTGACCATTCACTTTTGCGGCATAGTTGTTGCCGCCGCCAATCAGGTAACCACTCACCCCGGTCAAAATGAACGAGACGATAATGATACCGAAAATAATCTTGAGCACGACGCTGTTGGCGGCCGTGCGTAGGTTGTCCATCATGGTGTAACAACGCTCCGCTGTAGATGACTTTTGCTCGCGCAGCATAGCACGTGATGGCTGCCGCGCGTGAGGACGTATTTTGACAAGAAAACGGGGCAATTGTCAGCCCACAAGTGCGCATAAACACACATAAAGTCGCGTTCTGGACAAATAAAAAAGGCACATCTCGCGATGCGCCCTTGTACTTCGTCACATTCCCTGACGGGAGAGCCGATTAGTTTACCGCGTCTTTCAGCGCTTTACCTGCACGGAAGCCCGGTACTTTAGCGGCAGCAATGGTAATTTCTTTACCTGTTTGTGGGTTGCGACCAGTACGGGCAGCACGCTCTTTAACAGCAAAAGTACCGAACCCTACCAGCGCAACATCATCCCCAGCTTGCAGAGATTCAGTAACAGAAGCGATCAAAGCATCTAACGCACGTCCAGCTGCAGCTTTAGAAATGTCCGCACCCGCAGCAATTTTGTCAATCAGTTGAGATTTATTCACTGTTCTCTTCCTCTCTTTATAATTTATATCGCACCAGAATCCTTCATGGCGCGACCGCGCAGCAGTTATATCAGGACTGTCATGCCCTTACAACAGAGTTGTCGATGACCCCTGCCAGCGATCTAAGTTAGCTACACAAAAAAAGGCTGGCAAGTACGAATTTACTTACCAGCCCCACTTTTCTTAACGCTATTTGCGCGATATCACTATTTTGCGCTTACAACCTGCATGCCAAATGGTTCATTTTGCAGAGCAAGTGTCAGAACTTCCTCGATTCGCTGTACCGGATGGATATCCAAATCGGCGATAACGTTTTCCGGAATTTCTTCAAGGTCACGCTTGTTTTCGTAAGGAATCAGAACAGTCTTAATGCCCCCACGATGCGCCGCCAGCAGTTTTTCCTTCAGACCGCCGATCGGCAGCACCTGGCCGCGCAGGGTGATTTCCCCTGTCATCGCCACATCGGCGCGTACCGGGTTACCGGTTAGACAGGAAACCAACGCGGTGCACATCGCCGTACCGGCGCTCGGACCATCTTTTGGCGTTGCCCCTTCCGGCACGTGCACGTGAATATCGCGTTTTTCGTAGAAGTCCGGATTGATACCGAGCTTCTCAGCACGCGCGCGCACCACGGTCAGCGCAGCCTGAATCGACTCCTGCATGACTTCGCCAAGTGAACCGGTATAGGTTAACTTACCTTTGCCCGGAACGCAGGCGGTTTCGATGGTCAGCAGATCGCCGCCCACTTCCGTCCACGCCAGACCGGTCACCTGACCTACGCGGTTTTCACTATCCGCACGGCCATAGTCAAAGCGCTGCACGCCAAGATAATCATGCAGATTTTCACCGTTAATCTCGATGTGTTTCAGCGATTTATCCAGCAACAGCTGTTTAACGGCCTTACGACACAGTTTGGAGATTTCACGCTCCAGGCTACGAACGCCCGCTTCACGGGTGTAGTAACGAATAATGCCGATAATGGCGCTATCGTCGACCGTCAGCTCGCCTTTTTTCAGCGCGTTGCGTTCGATCTGCTTCGGCAGCAGGTGGCGCTTAGCAATGTTCAGTTTTTCATCTTCGGTATAACCGGAGAGACGAATGACTTCCATACGGTCCAACAGCGGAGCCGGAATATTCATGGAGTTGGAGGTCGCCACGAACATGACGTCGCTGAGATCGTAGTCCACTTCCAGATAGTGGTCGTTAAAGGCCACGTTCTGTTCCGGGTCCAGTACTTCCAGCAACGCTGAGGCCGGATCGCCGCGCATGTCGGAGGACATTTTGTCGATCTCATCCAGCAGGAACAGCGGGTTTTTCACCCCGACTTTCGCCATTTTCTGGATCAGCTTACCCGGCATGGAGCCAATATAGGTACGGCGGTGACCACGAATTTCCGCTTCATCACGCACGCCGCCCAACGCCATGCGCACGTACTTACGCCCGGTGGCTTTGGCAATAGATTGACCCAGCGAGGTTTTACCTACCCCCGGCGGTCCAACCAGGCACAGGATCGGCCCTTTCAGCTTGTTAACGCGACTCTGCACCGCAAGATACTCAAGGATGCGGTCCTTGACTCGTTCCAGACCATAGTGGTCGGTATCGAGGATCTCCTGCGCCTGACGCAGATCTTTTTTGACCTTGCTGCGAGCATTCCACGGCACCTGCACCATCCAGTCGATGTAGCCGCGCACGACGGTGGCTTCCGCCGACATCGGGGACATCATCTTCAGCTTTTGCAGTTCCGCTTCGGTTTTTTCTTTCGCCTCTTTCGGCATCTTCGCCGCGTCGATCTTACGCTTCAGCGCTTCGTTTTCGTCCGGGGCGTCATCCATCTCGCCGAGCTCTTTCTGGATGGCTTTCATTTGCTCATTCAGATAATACTCACGCTGAGATTTTTCCATCTGCTTTTTCACGCGGTTGCGAATGCGTTTCTCAACCTGCAGCAGATCGATTTCAGATTCCATCATCGCCATCAGATATTCCAGACGTTCGTTCACGTCGGACATCTCCAGCACGGACTGTTTGTCCGCCAGCTTAAGCGGCATATGCGCAGCGATGGTATCCGCCAGACGTGCGGGATCGTCGATGCTATTCAGCGACGTCAGCACTTCCGGTGGGATTTTTTTGTTCAGCTTGATGTAGCCTTCAAACTGGCTGATAGCCGTACGCACCAGCACTTCCTGCTCACGCTCTTCAATGACCGGAGAAGCAAGGTACTCTGCTTTGGCGGAGAAGTGTTCGCCGTTATCGGACAGCGCAGTAATACGCGCACGCTGCAAGCCTTCCACCAGCACTTTCACGGTGCCATCAGGCAGCTTCAGCATTTGCAAAATTGACGCCACGGTCCCGACGGTGAAAAGATCGTTTACACCCGGCTCATCCGTCGACGCTTCTTTCTGTGCGACCAGCATGATTTTTTTATCATGGTCCATGGCCGCTTCCAGACAACGGATAGATTTTTCCCGCCCTACAAACAGGGGTATGACCATGTGCGGATAAACCACCACATCGCGCAACGGCAATACGGGGATTTCAATGCGTTCAGAACGCTCAGGATTCATAGAGCTCTCTCTTAGTTTAAAGTCCGCCAGGTAGCCGACGACACCTTCATTAACGCGTCGCCGTTAATATGTAATCCAGTATATGGGGATGTATTCCATACATTCAACGGCGGGAACACAGGAAAAATAAAAGGGGGGATAAAATCCCCCCTTTTTGCTTAACTGCTTGTGTCGATTGGCGAATTATTCGCCAGATGCCTGCTGCGCTTCCGGCTTGCCGTAGATCAGCAGCGGTTTGCTCTGACCTTCGATTACCGACTCGTCAATCACCACTTTTTCGACATCTTCCATGGACGGCAGATCGTACATGGTGTCGAGCAGCGCGGCTTCAACGATTGAACGCAGGCCACGGGCGCCGGTTTTACGCGCCATCGCTTTCTTCGCGATCGCATCCAACGCTTCATCACGGAACTCCAGCTCCGCGCCTTCGAGGCCAAACAGCGCCTGATACTGCTTAGTCAGGGCGTTTTTCGGCTCTTTCAGGATCTGAATCAGCGCTTCTTCACTCAGTTCATTCAGCGTCGCAACAACCGGCAGACGGCCGATAAATTCCGGGATCAGACCAAACTTGATCAGATCTTCCGGCTCGACCTGCGCCAGCAGTTCACCTTCGCTGGCTTTGTCAGATTTCGCTTTAACCGTCGCGCCAAAACCAATGCCGGAGCCGGTTTCTACGCGGTGGGAAATCACTTTGTCCAGGCCGGCGAACGCGCCACCGCAGATAAACAGAATCTTGGAGGTATCAACCTGCAGGAACTCCTGCTGCGGATGTTTACGTCCGCCCTGCGGCGGAACAGCGGCTACGGTGCCTTCGATAAGCTTCAACAGCGCCTGCTGAACGCCTTCGCCGGACACGTCGCGGGTAATCGACGGGTTATCCGATTTACGGGAAATTTTGTCGATTTCATCGATGTACACGATGCCGCGCTGCGCTTTCTGCACATCGTAATCGCATTTCTGCAGCAGCTTCTGAATGATGTTTTCTACGTCTTCACCCACGTAACCCGCTTCGGTCAGGGTGGTGGCATCGGCCATGGTAAACGGAACATCCAACAGACGCGCCAGCGTTTCCGCCAACAGCGTTTTACCGGAACCGGTCGGCCCGATCAGCAGAATGTTGCTTTTACCCAGTTCTACGCCGTTGCTGGTATCGCCGTTACGCAGACGTTTGTAGTGGTTGTATACCGCCACTGCCAGCACTTTTTTCGCCTGTTCCTGGCCGATAACATAATCGTCCAGATGATGGCGAATTTCGTGCGGCGTCGGCAGCGCGCTGCGCTCACGATGCGGAGCGACTTCTTTAATCTCTTCGCGAATGATGTCGTTACATAAATCAACGCATTCGTCGCAGATATACACGGACGGCCCGGCGATCAGCTTACGCACTTCATGCTGGCTTTTGCCGCAAAAAGAGCAGTACAACAGTTTGCCCGAACCATCTTTGCGTTTATCTGTCATGAGTCCAAACCTCTTCTTAAGTTCTTTGTGCCGCAGATGACGACGCAAATGCCATTCTCAGGCGCAAGTCGCGGTGACGCGTTGTGCCGCCCAGTTGTTAAAACAAGTATAGCGGCACCCTTACGCCACGGGCATCAATTACGATGGGTCAAGATGGAATCTACCAGTCCGTATTCCACCGCTTCCGACGCCGACAGGAAGCGATCGCGCTCGGTATCACGCTCGATCTGCTCAAGGGATTGACCCGTGTGATGCGCCATCAGTTCATTCATGCGCCCTTTCACTTTCAGAATTTCACGGGCGTGGATTTCGATGTCCGTCGCCTGACCCTGATAGCCGCCCAGCGGCTGGTGAATCATCACGCGGGAGTTCGGCAGGCAGAAACGCTTGCCTTTCGCCCCAGCGGTCAGCAGGAAGGCCCCCATCGAAGCCGCCTGCCCCATACAGATAGTGCTGACATCCGGCTTGATGAACTGCATGGTGTCGTAAATTGACATCCCGGCGGTGATCACGCCGCCCGGAGAGTTAATGTACAGGTAAATATCTTTTTCTGGATTTTCCGCTTCCAGAAACAGCATCTGCGCCACGATCAGATTAGCCATGTGGTCTTCCACCTGGCCGGTCAGGAAGATAACGCGTTCCTTGAGCAGACGGGAATAGATATCAAAAGAACGTTCACCGCGTGAGGTCTGTTCAATGACCATCGGCACCAGGGCCATATGGGGTGCAAAGTTATCTCGTTCGCCACTGTATGACATTTCCGTCTCCTGGATTAATTTTGAAAAAACCTGCTGCACTGATTGTAACCTTATGGACGGATTATCAGCCAGAGTTTCTATCCGCAGGGCACTGATACGTTGAGCTGGTCATTATTTCTGACGCTGCGGATGCAGATACGTCACCCGGTTATGGGGATGGCGCAGCCATAATTCAAGCATAACAACCTTTTGGAGTAACGCTATCACTGAAAATGTGTTTTAGCACTCATCCTAAGCCTATCATTGCAATAAAAAAAACCCGCCGCCTTTCGGCAACGGGCTTTTGCGCGAACTTTAAACAGCCGGACGAAATTACGCCTGCTGGTTCATCAGTTCGTTGAAGGAAGTGGCTTTTTCAGACACTTTAGCTTTCGCCAGCACGGCTTCAACAGCCTGCTCTTCCAGCGCCACGTTGCGCATGTTGTCCATCAGCTCTTTGTTCTTGCTGTAGAACTCAACCACTTCTGACGGATCTTCGTACGCGGAAGCCATCTCTTCGATCAGGCCTTTCACGCGCTCTTCGTCAGCTTTCAGCTCGTTGGTGCGAATCACTTCGCCCAGCAGCAGGCCAACAACTACGCGGCGTTTAGCCTGCTCTTCGAACAGTTCGCGAGGCAGTTCCAGAGCCTGTTTCTCGTTACCGCCGAAACGCTGAGCGGCCTGACGACGCAGTACGTCGATTTCGCTGTCGATCAGGGCAGCAGGAACGTCGATGTCGTTCGCTTTCACCAGGCCTTCGATAGCCTGAGATTTCACGCGGTTACGCACGGCGCCTTTCAGCTCGCGTTCCATGTTTTTACGCACTTCCGCGCGCAGACCTTCTACGGAACCATCTTCAACGCCGAAACGTTTGATGAATTCTGCAGTCAGTTCAGGCAGTTCGCGTTCTTCAACTTTTTTCAGGTTGATAACGAACTTAGCGGCTTTACCTTTCAGGTTTTCAGCGTGGTACTCTTCCGGGAAGGTCACGTCGATGGTGAATTCTTCGCCAGCTTTGTGGCCTTTGATACCGTCTTCGAAGCCCGGGATCATACGGCCCTGGCCCATCGCCAGTACGAAGTCAGACGCTTTACCGCCTTCGAACTCTTCGCCGTCTACGGAACCGGTGAAGTCGATGGTAACGCGATCTTCAGCGTCAACGGTGCCTTCTTTTTCTTTCCAGTTCGCCTGCTGCTTACGCAGGGTGTCGAGCATGCCGTCAACGTCAGCGTCGGTAACTTCAACAACCGGTTTTTCAACTTCGATTGCGTCCAGACCTTTCAGCTCAACTTCCGGATACACTTCGAACTCTACCGCGTAGGTGAAGTCTTCGCCCAGCTTGTATTCGCCCGGAACGTAGTTCGGCGCGCCAGCCGGATTAATTTTCTCTTTGATGATCGCGTCAACGAAATGACGGCTCATCAGGTCGCCCAGCACGTCCTGGCGAACGGAAGCGCCATAACGCTGAGCAACAACATTCATCGGCACTTTGCCTTTACGGAAGCCGTCAATGCGAACTTTTTTCGCTACGTTGACCAGCTCGCTTTTGACAGCATTCTCGATGCTGTCAGCGGCGATAGTAATCGTTACACGGCGCCCAAGGCCCTGAGTGGTTTCAACTGAAACTTGCATCTTGTTACCTCAAAAAAATCACAGTGCTCGGTCAACTCTGGAAGCGCGTGTAGGTGGCTTCGCAGAACCGGGATGCCCTCTTCAAATCAGAAACACATTCCCTGTCGTCAGAATCATCCCGAAGACATTCATATATAAGACGCGGCATTATAGCGGCATCACTTTTGTGAGTCGAGAACGGTTGTCGCCTACTGCTGCGGCGTTTTTCACATTTCCCGCTCAAATTTGTCTGCAAAAGCGCGAACTTTGCGCATTTTCCAGGCAAAAGAAAACGGCCCGCAGGCCGTTTTTGCTAAATCTTCACGCAACATACTGGAAAAGCGCCAGCGGTTGCAAATGTGATTTTTACGCGATGCTCCCCGCTCCGCGGCATGGCGGAGAGGCAAAGACGGTATCCTGTAGCCCTTCCCACTCTTTAATCGTGTAAGTATGCAGCGCCAGGGCGTGCACGGTGCTTGACAGCTCCTCGGTCAACGTACCGTAAATCATACGATGACGATTAAGGAAACGTTCGCCGGTGAAGCGGTCGCTCACCAACACCACTTTAAAATGACTTTCAGAGCCCGCAGGGACGTTGTGCCGATAGCTTTCATCCACGACTTCCAGATACATCGGGTCGAACGCTGCTCTTAGTTTTGCTTCGATCTGCTCACGTATCATCATGAATTTTCTCCTCCGACAACGCTGAGATGCCGCCTTTCCCTTTAAATGTTAGCCGCTTTTACCGCTTCCATTGGCAGAAAACAACAAAAAATTAGCATTCCTCTGATATTTTCACGCAAAAGTATCAGGTTTACTAATGATGAATGCTAAATCTCCCGGCCAAATCGCCACCGGAAATGGGACGAGGTCATAAAACGCACAACACGATGATTTTCCACTCGTAGCCACTTCCCCTCACCGTTGGCGATGTTATGATGGCGGGAATTTTCCTTAAACACCCTAACTACTTCGAGTTGCAGAAAAAAGCGCCCGCGATTCCCCGTAGCGCCTGAAACCTGAATTATGACGGGTATAACAACACCGTGCGTTGAGACCCTGAACATGCTGAAGAAAATTCTATTCCCGTTGGTCGCGATGTTTGTACTCGCAGGATGCGCCACCCCGCCGACGACCATTGAAGTATCGCCGAAAATCACCCTGCCGCAGCAGGATCCGAGCCTGATGGGAGTTACCGTCAGCATCAATGGCGCAGACCAGCGTACCGATCAGGCGCTGGCGAAAGTCACCCGCAACAACCAGTTGGTCACCCTGACCGCCTCTCGCGATCTGCGCTTCCTGCTGCAGGAAGTGCTTGAGAAGCAGATGACCGCGCGTGGCTACATGATTGGTCCGAATGGCGCCGTCGATCTGCAGATCATTGTTAACAAACTGTATGCTGACGTCTCGCAAGGCAACGTGCGTTACAACATCGCCACTAAAGCGGATATCGCCATCATCGCCACCGCCGCTAATGGCAACAAGATGACCAAAAACTACCGCTCCAGCTACTCCGTTGAGGGCGCTTTCCAGGCTTCCAACGAGAACATTGCAAACGCGGTTAATAGCGTGCTGACCGATACCATCGCCGATATGGCGCAGGACACCAGCATTCACGACTTCATCAAGCAAAACGCTCGTTAATAAAATAGCAGGCCCGGTATCAGGCCGGGTCTGCTCTATATGCCATGTCCAATCACTATTTGCGTATTTTTCAGCAGCCCAAATCAGCTATTTTGCTGATCCTTGGCTTTGCTTCTGGTTTACCTCTCGCGCTGACCTCCGGCACGCTGCAAGCGTGGATGACCGTCGAAAATATCGATTTAAAAACTATCGGCTTCTTCTCTCTCGTCGGACAGGCATACGTATTTAAATTTTTGTGGTCGCCATTAATGGACCGCTACACGCCGCCGTTTTTAGGCCGTCGCCGTGGCTGGCTGCTGACGACGCAGATAGCGCTACTCGTCGCCATCGCCGCGATGGGCTTTCTTGAACCCGCAACGCAGTTGCGCTGGATGGCGGCGTTGGCTGTGGTTATCGCTTTTTGCTCCGCCTCGCAGGATATCGTCTTTGATGCCTGGAAAACCGACGTCCTCCCGGCGGAAGAGCGCGGCGCCGGTGCGGCCATCAGCGTGCTCGGCTATCGCCTGGGGATGCTGGTATCCGGAGGGTTAGCGCTCTGGCTGGCCGACCGTTGGCTGGGCTGGCAAGGTATGTACTGGCTGATGGCCGCGTTACTTATTCCATGCATTATCGCCACGCTGTTGGCGCCGGAGCCCAGCGACGTCATTCCGGTGCCCAAATCTCTTGAGCAGGCCGTCGCCGCGCCGCTGCGCGATTTCTTCGGTCGCAACAACGCCTGGCTTATCCTGCTGTTAATTGTCCTTTATAAGCTCGGTGATGCCTTCGCCATGAGCCTGACCACCACTTTCCTTATACGCGGCGTCGGTTTTGATGCCGGCGAAGTCGGAATGGTGAATAAAACGTTGGGTCTGTTCGCCACCATCGTCGGCGCACTCTACGGCGGCGTACTGATGCAGCGCCTGACGCTGTTCCGCGCCCTGCTGATCTTTGGCCTGCTGCAGGGGGCCTCCAACGCCGGATACTGGATCCTCTCGGTAACCGATAAACATCTTTATTCGATGGCGGCGGCGGTATTTTTTGAAAACCTGTGCGGCGGGATGGGCACCGCGGCATTTGTCGCGCTGTTAATGACGCTATGCAACAAGTCGTTTTCCGCCACTCAGTTCGCGCTGCTGTCGGCACTGTCGGCGGTGGGTCGCGTTTACGTTGGCCCGATTGCCGGCTGGTTTGTTGAAGCGAACGGCTGGCCGACGTTTTATCTTTTCTCCGTCGTAGCCGCCGTGCCGGGGATTTTGCTCCTGCTCTTGTGTCGGCGTACGCTGGAATATACGCAGCGAACGGAAAGCTTCTTGCCGCGCACGCAGTACCCGCAGACTTATGCTCTGGCGCTGGTTATCCTGGCGGTAGGTTGTTTGATGCTGGCGATATGGCTGCTGCTGTTGGCGATGAACGCGCTGGATTACACCTCTTTTTCCTTCCTGCCAGGCCTGCTGGAAGTCGCCGCATTGACCGCTATCGGTGGTATTTTGCTCGGCGCGATTCTGGACTATATGGCGCTACGCAAAACGCAGCTGATTTAATTTTCGCCAAACCGTTAATAGCCGTTTTAATTACCTGAGGTAATTATAACGGCTTATTAGCGATTTTATTTTTCCTGAGAACTGATTTGTTGTTTTGTGCGTTTTAGATTTCTGGAAATTATTGACAATTTTTACGCGATTCTTTAATTAATTTAACCGATTCAGCAGCGTTACTTTATTTTAACGTTTTCTTTATGTCTTTTATTTGATAATTAATTGTTAATTATTTGTGTTATTTTTACGATGTTTATATCCGTATCCCCATAAGCATTCCCTTTCTTATCCCTTTCGTTATAGATCCAGCGTAAATCAGGCTTTGCAAGCAATTACGTCACATTCCGTAACATATGTGACAATCCAAGCAGAACCCGCTAACACAGAACTGACACAGATCCAATCGTGTTTACAGTAATGCAACCTTACCGTAAAATGCCCGTACACTTTAAACGCCACCAGATCCCGTGGAATTGAGGTCGTTCAATGAGACTCAGGAAATACAATAAAAGTTTGGGATGGATGTCATTAATCGCAGGTACTGTATTACTCAGTGGTTGTGATTCTGCGCTCCTCGACCCAAAAGGACAGATTGGACTGGAGCAACGCTCTTTGATTCTGACGGCATTCGGCCTGATGATGATTGTCGTTATTCCCGCCGTCTTAATGGCAGTAGGATTTGCCTGGAAGTATCGCGCGAGCAATAAAGATGCGAAGTATAGCCCGAACTGGTCACACTCCAACAAAGTTGAAGCTGTGGTCTGGACGGTTCCTATTCTGATCATCCTGTTCCTGGCCGTTCTGACCTGGAAAACCACTCACGCTCTGGAGCCAAGCAAACCGCTTGTCCACGACGAGAAAGCAATCACCATCGAAGTTGTATCGATGGACTGGAAATGGTTCTTTATTTACCCGGAACAGGGTATCGCTACCGTCAACGAAATCGCCTTCCCGGCGAACGTACCGGTACACTTTAAAGTCACTTCCAACTCCGTGATGAACTCGTTCTTTATTCCGCGCTTAGGTAGCCAGATTTATGCAATGGCCGGTATGCAGACTCAACTGCACCTCATTGCTGATGAAGCAGGCACTTATGACGGTATCTCCGCAAGCTATAGTGGCCCGGGCTTCTCTGGTATGAAGTTCAAGGCTATCGCCACCCCGGATCGTGCAACCTTCGATCAGTGGGTAGCAAAAGCGAAACAGTCCCCGAACTCCATGGACTCCATGGCTGCATTCGACAAAGTGGCTGTGCCTAGCGAAAACAACAAAGTGGAATACTTCTCTAATGTGAAACCGGATTTGTTCAAAGATGTTGTTAACAAATTCATGTCTCACGAGAGCATGAACATGTCTAAACCTGAAGGCGAGCACGCTGCGCACGAAGGGATGGAAGGTATGGACATGAGCCACGCGGAAACCGCTCACTAAGGGGCCGAGGAAGAAAACGATGTTCGGAAAACTTACACTGGATGCAGTGCCCTACCACGAACCAATTATCGTGGTAACGGTTGCTGCAATCATCGTCGGGGGACTGGCGATACTGGCAGCGATCACTTACTTCGGTAAGTGGTCCTACCTATGGAATGAGTGGCTGACGTCCGTCGACCACAAACGTCTCGGTATCATGTACGTTATCGTGGCAATCGTCATGCTGCTGCGTGGCTTTGCTGACGCCGTTATGATGCGTAGCCAGCAGGTGCTGGCCTCTGCCGGGGAAGCAGGATTCCTGCCGCCTCATCACTACGATCAGATCTTTACCGCCCACGGCGTTATCATGATCTTCTTCGTGGCAATGCCGTTTGTTATCGGCCTGATGAACCTGGTGGTTCCGCTTCAGCTCGGCGCACGCGACGTTGCGTTCCCGTTCCTCAACAACCTGAGCTTCTGGTTCACCGTTGTGGGCGTAATTCTGGTTAACCTGTCTCTGGGCGTCGGTGAGTTCGCACAGACCGGTTGGCTGGCGTATCCGCCGCTTTCGGGAATTGAATACAGTCCTGGCGTAGGGGTCGATTACTGGATTTGGGCGCTGCAGCTCTCCGGTATCGGTACTACCCTGACCGGTATCAACTTCTTTGTGACCATTATCAAGATGCGTGCCCCTGGCATGACCATGTTCAAGATGCCGGTATTCTCCTGGGCATCTCTGTGCGCCAACATCCTGATTATCGCCTCCTTCCCAATTCTGACCGTCACCGTCGCGCTGCTGACCCTGGACCGCTACCTGGGCACCCATTTCTTTACCAACGATATGGGTGGCAACATGATGATGTACATCAACCTGATTTGGGCCTGGGGTCACCCGGAAGTGTACATTCTGGTTCTGCCGGTATTCGGGGTCTTCTCCGAAGTGGCAGCGACCTTCTCGCGTAAACGTCTGTTTGGTTACACCTCGCTGGTGTGGGCAACCGTCTGTATTACCGTTCTGTCGTTCATCGTTTGGCTGCACCACTTCTTCACCATGGGTGCCGGCGCGAACGTAAACGCCTTCTTCGGTATTACCACCATGATTATCGCAATCCCGACCGGGGTTAAGATCTTCAACTGGCTGTTCACCATGTACCAGGGCCGCATCGTCTTCAACTCGGCGATGATGTGGACTATCGGCTTCATCGTTACCTTCTCCGTTGGTGGGATGACCGGTGTTCTGCTGGCGGTACCGGGCGCGGACTTCGTACTGCACAACAGTCTGTTCCTGATTGCGCACTTCCATAACGTCATCATCGGCGGTGTGGTATTCGGTTGCTTCGCAGGTCTGACCTACTGGTGGCCGAAAGCCTTTGGTTTCACCCTGAACGAAACCTGGGGTAAACGCGCATTCTGGTTCTGGATCATCGGCTTCTTCGTGGCATTTATGCCGCTGTACGTGCTGGGCTTCATGGGTATGACCCGTCGTCTGAGCCAGGACATCGACCCGCAGTTCCACTCCATGCTGGTTGTTGCAGCATGCGGCGCGGCGCTGATCGCTTGCGGTATCCTGTGCCAGCTGATTCAGTTCTACGTTTCTATCCGCGATCGCGATCAGAACCGTGACCTGACCGGCGACCCATGGGGCGGCCGTACTCTGGAGTGGGCAACCTCTTCTCCACCGCCGTTCTATAACTTCGCAGTCGTTCCTAACGTTCACGAACGTGACGCGTTCTGGGAAATGAAAGAAAAAGGCGAAGCGTACAAGCAACCTGCGCATTATGAAGAAATTCATATGCCGAAAAACAGCGGCGCGGGCATCATCATTGCTGCATTCGCAACGGTGTTTGGCTTCGCGATGATCTGGCATATCTGGTGGATGGCGATTGTTGGTTTCGCCGGCATCGTTGTGACCTGGATTATCAAGAGCTTTGACGAGGACGTGGATTACTACGTACCGGTTGCGGAAGTCGAAAAACTGGAAAATCAGCATTTCGATGAGATTAACAAAGCAGGGCTGAAAAATGGCAACTGATACTCTTGCGCATAATGCCCACGCGCATGAACACGGGCACCATGATACAGGACCGATGAAAGTCTTCGGTTTCTGGATCTACCTGATGAGCGACTGCATTATCTTCGCTACGCTGTTCGCAACCTATGCCGTTCTGGTGAACGGCACGGCTGGCGGCCCGGCGGGTAAAGATATTTTTGAACTGCCGTTCGTTCTGGTTGAAACCGCACTGCTGTTATTCAGCTCCATCACCTATGGCATGGCGGCTATCGCCATGTACAAAAACAACAAGAGCCAGGTCGTTTCCTGGCTTGCCCTCACCTTCCTCTTCGGTGCAGGGTTCGTTGGGATGGAAATCTATGAATTCCATCACCTGATTGTTGAAGGGATGGGTCCGGACCGTAGCGGCTTCCTGTCAGCGTTCTTCGCGCTGGTCGGTACCCACGGTCTGCACGTCACCTCCGGTCTGCTGTGGATGGCGGTGCTGATGGTTCAGGTATCCCGTCGCGGCCTGACCAGCACTAACCGTACCCGTATTATGTGCCTGAGTCTGTTCTGGCACTTCCTGGACGTGGTGTGGATCTGCGTGTTCTCTGTTGTTTATCTGATGGGGGCGATGTAATGAGTCATTCTACCGATCATAGCGGCGCTTCTCACGGCAGCGTGAAGAGCTACATGACAGGATTCATCCTGTCGATCATTCTGACGGCAATCCCGTTTGCAATGGTTATGAGTGGCTCCGCCTCGCATGCAGCGATTCTGGGAACCATCCTGGTCACGGCTGTGGTGCAGATTCTGGTACACCTGGTGTACTTCCTGCACATGAACAGTAAATCTGACGAAGGTTGGAACCTGACCGCGTTTATCTTCACCGTAATCATCATTGCTATCGTAGTTGTCGGCTCCATCTGGATTATGTGGAACCTCAACTACAACATGATGATGCACTAAGAGCGGCGAGTATGTTTAAGCAATACCTGCAAGTAACGAAACCAGGCATCATTTTTGGCAACCTGATCTCCGTGATCGGCGGTTTCCTGCTGGCCTCCAAAGGCCACATCGACTATCCGCTGTTCGTCTGGACGCTCCTCGGAGTATCCCTGGTGGTCGCCTCGGGTTGTGTTTTCAACAACTACATCGACCGTGATATCGATCGTAAGATGGAACGGACGAAAAACCGGGTGCTGGTCAAAGGGCTGATCTCGCCAGAATCATCGCTGGTATACGCCACCTTGCTGGGTATTGCTGGCTTCATGCTGCTGTGGTTCGGCGCCAACCCGTTGGCTTGCTGGCTGGGCGTGATGGGGTTCGTGGTTTATGTCGGCGTCTACAGCCTGTACATGAAACGCCACTCCGTCTACGGCACGCTGATTGGCTCTCTCTCCGGCGCTGCGCCGCCGGTGATTGGCTACTGCGCGGTTACCGGTGATTTTGACAGCGGCGCGGCGATTCTACTGGCGATCTTTAGCCTGTGGCAGATGCCTCACTCCTACGCCATCGCGATCTTCCGTTTTAAGGATTATCAGGCGGCGAATATTCCGGTTCTGCCGGTGGTGAAAGGTATCTCCGTCGCAAAAAATCATATCACGCTGTACATCGTGGCCTTTGCCGTGGCAACGCTGATGCTTTCTCTGGGGGGCTATGCCGGATACAAATATCTGGTCGTAGCTGCCGCAGTCAGCGTCTGGTGGCTTGGCATGGCATTACGTGGGTATAAAGTGGCGGATGATAAAGTCTGGGCACGTAAGCTGTTCGTCTTTTCCATCGTCGCCATCACTGCCCTGTCGGTGATGATGTCTGTCGATTTCATGGTCCCGGATTCACATAATCTGCTGGCTTACGTCAGATAAGATTACGCTTTATATGAAATGATAAAAGCCTCCGCAAGCGGGGGCTTTTTTATCTAGAGAAATTGCCCTCTCCCCTCCCCTTTTGCTTCATTTTCTTCACCTATTACGCTGTTAAAAATTGAGAAAAAAATGAGCATCGCTAACCGCCGCCTATCTCGCTCCATCACTGAAGTTAGTGCTAGCCTTATCTCGTAGGCAAACGCCTACATAAAACATGGATTTAACTGCAAGGAATAACAATGAAAGAATTAACATTCAACGAAATGGAATCTGTCTCAGGTGGTTTCAACCTGGTAAGCGCCGCAACTGGTTTCGCCAGCTTTGTCGCTAATTCCGCGGCAGGGTTTACCTCATTTGCGCTGACCTCCGGTCTGGCGTTTGCCTCTTTCGTCGGCGATAGCGCGATTGAATTTGGCAAGTTCCTTCTTGGGCAGACAAACTGGGAAAGCGTAGTCAGCACCGGTCAGGAAAACTGGGCAAACTTCGTTTCCACTGCTGGAAGCAGCTGGAACACTTTCGTGAATAACGCCGCAACCGACTGGAATAGCTTCCTGGATCAGGCTGCATCCTAATCGGTATAATGATCAGGGCAGATTTCATTTCTGCCCTTTCCTTTGTTTTTAATCTTTTATTTCGCTCTGCCCCCTTTTAGCCTCTGGTTCTCATCCCTTCTTCTATTACGCAACACAGTCGTAATATCTGCTAAACAAACATTTATTTACGCGTCCTTATCCCCCCACTACACTAGTCACAGTTTTTATATTGAGGTGGTAATGAACGATAACAAAATGACGCCAGGAGAACTGCGCGCAACCTGGGGTTTAGGGACCGTATTCTCACTGCGCATGCTCGGCATGTTTATGGTCCTGCCTGTTTTGACCACATATGGCATGGCGCTGCAGGGGGCTAGTGAAGCGCTGATTGGTTTAGCTATTGGCATTTACGGGCTCGCCCAGGCCGTCTTCCAGATCCCGTTTGGCCTCCTGTCTGACCGCATTGGCCGTAAACCGTTAATTATTGGTGGTTTGCTGATATTTGTTATCGGCAGCATCATCGCCGCGCTGACCAATTCCATCTGGGGCATTATTCTTGGCCGCGCGCTGCAGGGCTCTGGCGCTATCGCCGCCGCCGTCATGGCACTACTTTCTGATTTAACCCGCGAACAGAACCGTACCAAAGCCATGGCCTTCATTGGCGTCAGTTTTGGCGTGACCTTTGCTATCGCTATGGTGCTCGGCCCTATTGTCACTCACCAGTTAGGGTTGCATGCGCTATTCTGGATGATCGCTATTCTGGCCAGCCTCGGTATTTTGCTGACTCTATGGGTAGTACCAAATAGCCACAATCATGTACTGAACCGTGAATCTGGCATGGTAAAGGGCTGCTTCAGCAAAGTGCTTGCTGAACCTAAACTCCTCAAGCTGAACTTCGGCATTATGTGTCTGCACATCATGCTAATGTCGACTTTTGTTGCGCTGCCAGGACAACTGGAGGCCGCGGGTTTCCCGGCCGCCGAGCACTGGAAAATTTACCTGGTGACCATGGTCATTTCCTTTGTCGCCGTGGTGCCATTCATCATCTATGCGGAAGTGAAGCGCAAGATGAAACGTGTGTTTCTGTTCTGCGTCGCTCTTCTACTGATAGCTGAAATCGTGCTCTGGGGAGCAGGTGGCTATTTCTGGGAACTGGTCGTGGGTGTGCAGCTGTTCTTCCTCGCCTTTAACCTGCTGGAGGCATTGTTGCCTTCATTAATTAGCAAGGAATCACCAGCAGGTTATAAAGGCACGGCAATGGGTATTTACTCTACCAGCCAGTTTATCGGCGTGGCCATCGGTGGCGCCCTCGGCGGCTGGGTCGATGGTTTCTTTGATTCACAAACGGTGTTCCTGCTTGGGGCCCTGCTAGCAATGTTATGGCTGCTGGTTGCCAGTACGATGAGCGAACCACCTTACGTGAGCAGTCTCCGAGTTGAGATCCCGGACGAAGTCATCATTAATGATGAACTACAGCGCCGTCTGTTGTCGAAACCTGGCGTTGAACAGGTCATGATTGTCGCTGAAGAACGTTCAGCCTACATAAAAATTGACAGCAAAGTGACCAACCGCTTCGAGGTTGAACAGGCTATTATCGCAACTTCGTAATCGCCCCCCCCCCCATTTCTATGCTCTAAACAATGAGTTGAACGCGCGGCAACACAGAAGATACCTTCGGGTATCTTCTCTTATCAAACATGAATTGACGTAATAAGCCCCCGTACTTTTCTAATTCTGTTTTGTGAAGTTTAATTCACATTAAAACTAATAGATCATTTAAATATTCACTATTATATAAAAAACCCTCTGATTAGTATATTGCCCGGTGTGCATAGGCACATCATTAACAATTCATTAATCTAGGATGGAATTAAAAATGAAAGAATTAACCGCAAACGAAATGGAATATGTCTCTGGTGCAGGCATTATCGACCTACCTTGCGCTTTGGTTGATTTCACCGTTCAATCAGCGCTGGGCCTGGTAGCAGCAGGTATTAACGCAGGTATGATTCTGGCCTCCTCCGCTCTGGAAACCACTATTGATCTGGTTTCTAATATTCTTGGCGGTTCGCCATCTAGCCTGGGAAGCATTATAACTGACCATATCAACTCCCTGCTGTATGCTGAATCAGGGGTTTGGTCAAACTTTGTTTATAATGCTGCTACTGACTGGGGTGGTGTTGTTGAGGCCCTGCAGAGCTAAATAGCATATGGCCAGTCAGTTTTCTGACTGGCCATATTTTCTGATGTTATTTATTATTTTCGCCACATCTGAGATACATATCACATGCCGTCATGTAATCATCATGCCAGCGCCAGTAAACATGTAAATAAAAGTATCCCATCGCCGGTATCATGCATAAAATAAAATAGACATAAAAATATATTTCCCACCCTAATAATTTCAGCAACAGGCTAAAAATTACGATCCATAACAGTTGAAGAATAAATAAAATAACTAACCGCAACCACAGCGATTTCCTATACATTACGGTAAATGGGATAGTTTTAGCCAGGTTCACATCAAACTCTTTCTGAAAAAGCCGTCCTAAAAAAGTATAACGCCTGGATGGGTGAGCAAAAATCAAATTAACTGCCAGTATCGCTGAACAAAGAATCAGCATAGCAACTATCAACTTTGCAGAAAAAAAACCATTGGATAAGGAAAAATCTTCATCCGCGACTAAGGGGCTGATAACCAGAAAACTGGTCATAAAAGTTACGGTAACATTTAAGCAAGCATAATGATGGAGATTACGGTATCTAAGCGTATACGCAGTTGCCCGCTGTAACTGTTTGACGTAACAATTCCTGGCGAACCAGCACATCATATAGACCATTATCGGCACAAAGATGACAATACAGACCATCGCGAGAATGCTTGAAAAGAAGAGTAGAAATCCCTTCACAACCAGATAGCACCCCAGTAAACAGCAAGCTGTAGCAACAAGCGGATGCCATAGTATGGCCTCACATTGCGAATACTTTTTTCCCTGAAACCAAGAAAAGTTGATATTTTTTATCGCATATTTGTAAGCCCAATACGCTTTAAGTTCATAAACAAAGCTAAACATAGTTAACGAAAAAATGGCGCTGACAGGGAATGCATCTTCCACGGTCAAAAGATACCCTCTGTTTTTCACGTAGAATGCAATCAGCATCGTACAAATAAAGTACAAATAGGGTAAAAGCGAACGATCCTGTCGACGAATAAAAGTTAAATAATCCGGAATCATGCTAGCCTCGTTACGCCACCAATATTTTTCGACAATGAATGAAATACTCTGCCGAGAAATCATCGAAATCATTTAGTAATTGTCCAAGATACGCTTTATTGCTGATTTCAACGAACCTGACGACGGGAGTGTGTTGTAAAAAAGCAGTCATAGATGCTGTCCATTGTACGGTATGGGTCAAATGCAACGATAAGTTGTTTTTAATTATCTCAGGGTCACCTTCTTCGCGCCCGGTAACATTCATTAGTACAGGATAATTTGGCCGTACCATTTCCACCACCTCCAGGGCATCTCGCATAAGCTGAACTCCATCAGCCATTAGTGGCGTGTGCCAGGCACCGCTAACGCCCAACTTTACCGTTTCCAGGCCAGCTCCCATAAGTACCCCGGCGAATTCGCTTAAATCTGGCAGCGTTCCGCCAACCACCTGCTGATAGGGACTATTATCACAACTCACCACAACCGGACTTCCGGAATCGTTAATCAACTGGCTTATCGTTTGATAATCGGCACCTCTCACCGCTAGCATTGCGCCTTTACGAATATGACTTAAATCATCCATGATAGTTGAGCGCGCTGATATTAGTTTGAACACATTCTCCAGCGTTAAAGCACCGGCCGCGTAGAGTGCGCTATATTCACCAACACTATGCCCACATGAACCCACGATGTGAGCGTCAGAGAATTGCTCAGCATAAAGACTATAGAGCGTAACGTTGATAGCCGTCACCGCTGCCTGCTGTGTCGTCGTTTTCACCAGACGATTCATTGGCCCTTTCAAACATAACCGACGAAGATCCAACCCTGTTACATCACTAGCGCAATCCCAGATTTGTCTGGTGGTTGCGTTAAGATCCCATAAATCTGCTCCCATTCCAATTACAGGATTTCCCTGACCGGCGAAAATAAGCACCAATGGTTGCTCTGATAACTTAGTCATAGACAATATATCCTTATAAATAGTATTTAAATCCAACATAAATTCCGAGGGTCTCGCCAAAAAGTGCAAACTCAGAATCACGATGACCTAATGCACTATAAAACCCCGAATAAATCTCTACCCGTTCGCCCAACCCTTTTACCGGCTTGATATAATGAGTGCCAATTAATGCACTACCATCAACTAAGTTCATCACCAGATAGGGCTGAAAAGTTGAATGATCTGTATTCTGTAAACTTAGCCACGAATTAATATAATGTCGTCCTTGTAACATCCCTTTATTTCCTGTATTACTTATTTCTGACCCCATCAGATACTTATAATCATCAAATATTTTATCTAAACTGGATAAGCCAGTTTTATTACTTAATAGTTTAATAAAGTCGGTCTGCTCTCGCCATGCCGCTTTTGAGTATCCTTCACTCTGATAATAGTATTCGATACCTAATACACTAAAAAGGTCAGTGGTATACTGGCCGCCAACGGCTAATTCATAATTTTTTTTATCATCCTGAGCATAAAGCAATGAAGGATAGTTCCCAGATAATACTGCATCTCGTTTTTCACGGGAAAAATGCCGCCACTGTTGATTTTTGTGTAAAGCCGCCTCTACGTTGACAACAAACTGAGGAGTTATATTGTAGCTATCCGCGAGGGCCAACGATGGAGAATCGCCAAGCATCACATCTGCTGCCAGTCGATGATTAGCAAGTCGATAATCGGAGTAACTTAATAAATAATACTCACTGCTGTTGCCCCGTTGATTGGCCGTCCAGTTGCTGGATGACTCATAATATTCATCAATACTCGCCAATTTGGGTATGATGGTAAACGAGAATGCATAATCGCGGAACTCTTCTGAGATCCGCCCTCCCCAAAACGGCTCATTATAGGTGGAGTTAAATCCAGGGTCGAATATTCTGGTAGGTTTAAATCCGGCATAATAAGTCGTCAACAATGCTGCAGGCGATCTTAAATGAAAAGCGCCGGAATGCGGTCTAAGTTTTCCTCCTTCGAGACTGACGTTTTCAGATAATGTTGCGTTCAGCTTTAGCCTATCGATTAATATTTTAGAGCGACTATCATCTTCTTCGAAAAGCCCCACCTCGTTCATCGGATGATATCCAAAGCCATATAATGAAAAATCCACAGCCAACACATCATCAATAATATCGCAAGAGCTAGAGACGTTAAGTGAAATATTATTATAGGCGTTATCAGTGGTATACGGGTTAGATCCACTGATACGCCATAGAGACTCATTTTTATGTGTAAAGGATGTTTGCCCCATCAAAATCAATTGACCATTTTGTTGTATTTCATCCGCGGTAAGACAATCTGCCATCCCCAACAACGGTATTAATGTTAGAATTGATAGTAATACAGCCCGAAGCAATTTCACTTTGCTTCCCTCTGAATGAACTCCTTCGTGAAGTGAAATTCTGGTAAGGACTCAAGGCGAACATTACTATACTTCATGACAGAATAGCCCTTTTCATACCGAGTATTCTGCACAATAATTTCTGTTGGCCGGTACATTCCCAATACCATTTGATAGTTTTTATACAAAACACTCTTGAGTAATTGATTATCAAGTGAGTAATATGATGCCTTAAATGGTCGATACTCGGCGTTTTTTTCTACCAGGTAAATCACTTTTGGATAAGTAACGGCCTCAGATTTACGAATAAGAGACAACCGATAGCAGATTTTATCACCACAAGGCTCCTCACCCTCCAGCGTCGAATCATAGGCATATTCGAAGTTCGTTACGATAACATCACCATTAGAGATCTGGCCTATTAAGCGTTGTGAACGCGAAATGGGAACTGGCCTTCGAAGCTCAGGCGTATAAAACCATAAATCATACCAATCAGATAACATGACTTTACCTTTATCTCGCGGAGGATAAGTAAAGCGTATCAATGAACGAGCGTCAGCTTTAATACCGTTTTTCGGCTTAATAAATCGCATTGAAATATCAAGAGATTGTTTATTTTCAGGTTCATCCACTCCCTCTTTAAACTCCAACACGGTCACTTCATAGCGGAAAGGTTCATTTGGTGAACGAACTTCATCCGCCCTGCGAATAATCTCCAGAGCCTGCTGATCAATTTTTGTCGCTTGCACTGCAGCTGAATGCAGTAATACTGCCAAATATAATAAATACCACATGCCAATTCTCATACTGCCCTCTATGAAGATTTAAATGCATCTGTAATATTAAGCCGCGATGCACGATATGCAGGAATGATAGAAGCCAGGGCTGACGTTAAAATTGGCAACATCAAGGTAAACCAAATTAACTCTGCGTCATTGCTTTTAATAAATGCAGTATATCCAACTGACTGCCCTGGAGAAGGAGGCATTGCAATGCCGGAAATATTAATAATCGCAGCAATGGTATAACCAAAAGCAAGGCTACCGATTGCCCCCAAAATGCCTATATATATACCTTCCAACCAGAATAAAAGCGTAACACGACTGGACTGTAAACCGATGGCTCGTAGTGTCGTGATCTCTTTAGTCCGCTCAACGATATTCATGGTCATTGAATTACCGATCATAAATATCACAATAAGTGCTACTATGACTTTAATAAAAAAATAGATACCCGAAAGCATGCCTTCAACTTGCTGGTAAAAAATAGAGCTTTCCTTCCAGTCCTTAACGATAAGGGGTAAATTCTGTTGAGCGATAAACTCTCTCATTTTAATAACAAATGGCGCTACATCATCATGTTTTAATAAGATAACTATTTTACTGACGCCATTCGTACCCATGATTCGCTGAGCGGTATCAAGAGGTATCTTTAGTGCAACATCATCATAATCCTTAATTCCCGACTCAAAGATGCCACGGAGTTTGACTGATATAGCGCCCTGTCCTCCTGCCACATTTACCGCCAGGATATCGAGCCAGTCACCATAGTGGCTATCAAGTGTTTTGGCCAAACCGCTTCCGATGGTAATTTCATTATGTTTTACGCGAGATAAATCGCTTCCAAAGACTATCTTATCAAATGCTCCTAGCTTCAGAGATGGTAATGGTTCAATGCCTTGCGCCGAAAAATAATTTGACGTTTCGCTTTCGTAGTGAGATATAATCCCACTAAACTCTAGCTGACCTGAAATTGTCGAAATTGCATTAGAAAAATAGGCATTTTGTAATATATTATGTTTTAGTGAAATGTAGTCAGAAATAAGGCTTTTATTCTTATTAGCCGTTTCAAAGTAGGATTTATTATAAATTTGCACATGGCCAACATTAGTTCGTATCGTCTGCTCCTTGAGTATCCAAAAAGAGTATTTGATAAAACCGCCATATAGAAATATAGCGCCACCACCTAAAACAATTGCAAAAATAGTAGAAAGGGTTCTACGCTGATGCCGTAGCAAATTAAGGAATGAAAATTTAGCATCACCATAGTTGAAGATGATATTATAAACTACAAATAGCAATAACAACGCCACAATACCATTAATGAATATCACATCCCTTGACATTTAATCACCTTTAATAACCGGAACAACAACCTGCACGACTTCAGCCATTTCCCACGCTGGCGGATTGTTATTTGCATAATCGATTTTAAGGTTTTGCCCTACGCTTCTCAGATACTGAAGGAATTGTTCTTCTTGTGGTTTGCTATGGCACTGATGGAGAGCTCGTAAACGCATCTCGTTAATCTTCCGAACAATCTCGACGCTGAATTTATCTCTATTCCTCATCAGCAAGTCGGTATCTTCAATCGTAATCACGCACCGCCCCAAATTACCCGGAAGCCAGGCATCAACACGCGCACGCAAATATCTGATTAGCAAATTATCTTCATTGACATCTACCGACTCATCCATATAGAAGAATCCTGTCTTTGCATATTCAGAGGCGTGAATCAGATCATTAACACTCAGGTAATAAGCTGCTTGCCGCAGCATCCCCCATGAATAAAAGATCAGCACGCCAACGTTATTAGTGCGTTCATATTCTTTAAGTAAATTTGCTGTGACCGATGCTAATGCTTTTGGCTCACCTGGTAACCCATCCTGTAAAACACGATCCGAAACAGGTGTGGGTATCGATTCAGCGAATGCTGAAAATATAACCGTGGTTAAACACAGAAGCAAAACTCTACAAAGATTGCTTCGCTGAATCATATATTATTGCTCCATCTTTAATTTCCACTCTCCGACGAGCTCGCTCTTGTAGTTGAGTCGAATGAGTGGAGATAATAAACGTCGTCTCTGTGCGCCGATTAATGTCAAGCAGCAGGTCAAGAATCGCTTCTCCAGTGGCCAGATCCAAATTTCCGGTCGGTTCGTCGGCAACAACGACTTCAGGACTATGCGCTAACGCCCTTGCTATCGCGACCCGCTGTTGTTGTCCGCCTGATAATTGGCCTGGCTTTCGCCCAACTAAGTGGGCTAAGCCCACACTATCGAGGAAATGTAGACTCCGTGCTTTCGCCTCTTTTGCATTGAAATGCCCATTTAGCATCAGGGGATAAAAAACATTATCAAAAACACTTAGTACCGGGACTAAATTGAAAAACTGAAAAATAAACCCTAAATGATGACTACGAAGTCGCGCCAAATTCTTTTCAGACAGCGCATTTAGATTTTTGCCAAGAAAAAAAACATTACCTGCCGTTGGTTTATCAATACCTGAAAGTATATTAAGCAAGGTACTCTTACCGCTTCCCGAAGGGCCACATAATGCTACGAACTCACCTCTTACAATATCCAGATTAATATCATTCAGTGCAATAGTAATGTTATCCTGAGGACCATAAGATTTATGTATACCGTACAGAGATATATCAGGTAATTCTGTTATATTGCTGCGCATAGGGCCTTCTATTCGTACCAGGTATCAAAATAAGCATAGCCACCGACTGCCCCAGGGATAACGGTTCGAAGACAGCCATTATGCAAAGCGTGGTGTGCAATGTATTGCCAGCTCAAAGCAGGGGTCATGCAGCCGCTACAACCATAACGAGTAATGAGATCGACTCCTTTGTTAGAAGGTGGTATTAATTTATTGATACCACCGGCATAGGCAACCAAGTCAATATCATTATTTTTTTCTGATTGTGATACAAACAAGCGGTCTACACCATTAGATATATATGGACCACAGTTCACTCTCATATGACTTTCTCTTCTACTGAATATAAAGCAGCCCACTCTTTCAATTGACACATTCACGCCAGGAACATGCTTATGATGTTTTTTCCTTTCGCCTTGGCTAAGGCTTTCTGCGGTAAAAGCCAACAACGGCACCGCACGGTAACCTCCGCAGATAACGACAAAATCAAATACATCCCAAGCAAGATAATCCTGTGTCAATGCCATTGCCTGAAATAGAGCATAGTTTTCACCTCGTATTTTACAGGTCACGTTGTTGATAGAAAATTTCTTAATCAAATTCTTAGGTAAAGTATCAATAGTGGATAAGTTAAGGCTACTTATATTGTATTCAAAAACGCCTGACTCCCCCCATGAATCAATATAGATAAAGGCGGTTCGTGATTTCAGGAGTAGCATCCGTTCTTTTGCTGATAAGCTATGTAGAGCATCGTCCGACACTCTTTCCATGGCATTAATATAGGGTATATGATCTGGTCGCCTTGTGATTTCACGATTATATATTTCGGCACGTGTGCCAAAGCGTTTAAATCGCCAACCATTCGCTCCCGTTGCCTTGAGCGCGGTATTGAATGAATGCGACTCCCATACATTTAACCAGTTTGGATAATATAAATTAAACGGTTCTTCAGGTTCAAGAAATGAATATGAAGACAAATACATCTTACTATTCATATCAACCACAACTCTTATTCAAATTTGTCATTAATAACGCAACAACTGAACCATCGACGCCTAACCCGGTCTTCAGAAGATGGTTTTTTTCATGTTTCCTCACACCTCCTTCTACGGAGATATGGCAAGCGACATCATCTATGATTTCGTCATTGATAACAGGAAAAATCAATTCATTCGTGAGCAGTAAATGATAGCCAATAATTAGGTCTATCACCCCAGATCCCGTTGCGGTATAACCAACTTGTCCTTTATAGGCCAATACGGGAAGCGGGGTTTCACCAGCAAACATAGCGATCGCTTTTGCTTCAACTTTATCACTGGATGAGGTTCCATTACCGTGAGGGATGAATCCACAAAGGTCCTCTTTTCTCACCCCAGCATCATTTAATAATGAATGAATCAACTTCAAAATGCTGGTGCTTTGCCAGGATGCATCATTACTTCGACTAGCATTAATTTGCTTATATGCCGAAGTAATACATACTCCCGGACTTTTTCCGCGCATCATTCGGTGTTGTTGACTTTCCAGTAACATAACGCTATAGCCTTCGGCAAAATGCACACCATTGCTGTTTACCCCGAAGGGCTGGACAATTTTACTGTCCAACATTCCCTGGCTTGCAAGGAATACAAGATCCTGATATTTAATTTTTGAAATATTAATAACAAGCCCGAGGTCAATACCTCCACTCTCTATTGCCCTGGTAACCAAATGAATAGCCGTCAATGATGAGTTACTTGTACAGTTCATATTTGGCGGCAAATATTGCAACTCATACTTTAGCCCCAGCGTATAAGAAAAATTATCCTGCGACATATTTTTTACAGAAAGATTTTTAATTGAAGATGTTACCGAAACATCTTCCATATCATTGTAATTATAAAAATTCCTGTAATCCATAACATCAACACGAGGGCCTATTCCGGTAATATATACTCTAACTCTGTTGCCTTTCAGGCTGTCATTACTAAGACCAGCCTGTAGTAAGGCGTCATCAATGAGTTTGTACACCAGTTCAAAAGCGCTATCGTTTTCTCGTTGTAGTTTCGCAATGAATATATTCTCTGCAAATCCACATTCTCTAGCCTGGTTATCTGATATAAACCATGGCGACAAATGTACCCGTTTTCCTTGCTGCAGATTTCGAATTAACAGCGAACTATTCTCAGCATATGGCAAGGATACACTGAAGCCAGAAATAATAGCTCTCCCGCTCACCTTGTTATCCTTTAATCACGATAGCGTAATAATTCCCGCCTTCTGTAGCGCCAATTAAAAGAGCGTATTTGATAGCTATTTCTCGTGTTTTCTTTACAAAGTTAATTCTTGCGTCGGCAAAGTTTTGTGTATATGGAATAGCAGGAACCGATTGTCTTTGAATACAATCAAGAATCACCGCCAGGTTTAAAAGCCCTGCAGACGAAGCAACAAAGCCAAAAAATGCGTTATAATTCACCACTGGAACATGTGGATTATGGCTATGGAATGAATCATAGATTGCATTAATTTCTATGATTGAGCTAACTTCGCTGCCACTACTAGTTCCACACACTAAATCAATCTCTTTTGCGGTAATACCCGCATCGGCAAGCGCGCGAGCGATCGCCAGCGACATTGCGGTAGATTTTTCCTCAATCTGCGTCGCATCAAAGTAGGAATTACTGCATGACTTACCATAACCTGCAATTTCTCCCAATATTTCAGCGCCACGGGTAGCTGCTGCACGCGCGTCTTCCAATAACAGCATACAGGCCCCTTCACCAGGAACATATCCATGTTCCTCTTTGGCATATATCTGATAATCAGCGACATTTGACGTCATATGAATCTTGTTGGTCACCGCATCCATATACAGGGACATCGATGGAAAATATTCATCAGCCCCACCAACAATGACCTGTGGCTGTAGTTGCTGGCGAACAATTTCATAGCCATAAGTCAATGCGCCAAGCGCGGCGTTTTCACCGGTCGCTAACGTAGTCGTATATCCCTTTATACCTTCCGAAATCCCACAAAATGTCGTCATCGAGTTCATCAGCGAACCAGGAAACTCTGAAGTACGTACTTTGCGCGGATCGGGCTTTAAACTTTGTAAATACTTGTAGGTAGTTTCTTGCGGTCCACGGGCCATCCCCAGAACCATGCCCAGCTCCTCTCCATCACGTTTAATCTTGCGTTTCGCCCTATTCAGGGCTTCTGAAAGTGCAATCAGCGCAAACGTACCGCCGCGCGTTGCTTTGCGTGGGTCATAGCGGCGTAAATGTTTACGTGGTTCGAGGCCTTTCATCTGGTAAGTTTTAAAGTGCTTTTCTGACTCCGGCTGTCGGTAGGCCGCTTCTCGATATTCTTCGCCAAATATTTCCGCAAACTGATTAGTTTTTTCTACAACATCCAACAGCGCTTTAGCCTCTTCAAGCGTATCATCAGGAAATACTACGCCGCTCAACTCCAGCGACCTGGCATCTTCATGGATATAGCGAAGAATTTCATTAAGCGTATGTCCAATAGCCGATACGGCACCTATCCCAGTTATAACAACACGTTTGGCATCATAGGCGGTAAGAGGAACTGAACATGGTTTGGTACTGACAATCATGCAGCAATTATTACCGCCGAATGCGTAGTTATTCTTCATAAAGATATTGATATCTTTGTTTCGAAACTCATTCGCCACGTAGTCCAGATCGCAGTTAGGGCGCGGCTGCGAAAAATTCAACGTTGGCAGAACATGCTTCTGCGGAAGGGTAACTAAACAAGCGATGAGCTCGACAATACCGGCGGCGCCAATATTGTGGCCAAAATACGATTTAGTAGAACTGATCAATATATTTTCGGCGCCAGAGAAAACTTTCTTCATCGCCAGAGTTTCTATTTGGTCATTAGCCTGCGTTCCCGTACCATGCGCATTAACGTAATCAATTTGCTCAGGTTTGATACCTGCATTCGCCATGGCTTTCTGCATGACCTGCACTGCGCCGCTAGCGCGCGGGTCGGGCCCCGTTTCATGGTATGCATCACACGAGGTGGCGTACGAGAGAATTTCGCCGAGAATCGTCGCACCACGCGCGACCGCATGCTCATACTCTTCCAGGACTATTGCCCCTGCGCCTTCGCCAATAGACATACCTGAATGCCCCGAAAATGGCGAACACGATTGCGGGTGCATAACGTTCAGGGCATAAAAACCGGCAAAGGTGGGTAAATAAATAGGTTCTGTTCCAATAGCCAGCATAGCCTTGCTTTTGCCGTTTTGGATGTAATCAAAAGCCATGCCGACGGCGTTCGGGCTTGCCGTACAAGCCGTTGCAACGAGTTCCACGCCTCCTTTCAGGCCTAATAACGTAGATGCGCTGGAACAACACGATGAAAAGCTGCCTGAAAAAAGAGCCTTCCGTAACGAAAAGTCCTGAATATGCTGCTCAAATAACGGAAGGAATGCTTCAGTGCCTGCAGAAGAAACGCCTACAATCAGCCCCATCTGTTCCAGGCACTCCCGATGGGTCGCCAATTCTGCCTGCTCTAGTGCTTCCTTACCAACTTTGTAGGCCCAAAGTGCAGCATTATCTAGCGATGAGACAACCTCTTTCGATAATTCGGGACAATGAATTTGATGCAGCATTTCAGCCGCACGGGCGTTTGCAAACCATTTAGAGAAACGCGCACTATCAGCGATGCCATTTTTTTTCTCCAGCAGCGCTTGCCTGAAGTCTGCGATGTTGTCAGCCAGAGACGACAAAATCCCCATACCGGTAATAACCACTCTTTTTCTACTAGTTTTCATAATATTATGCTTTATCCCGATTGTTATTTTCTACCGACCGATGCTGGATATAATATTGTCATCGCTAAACGTTATACCGTGGCAAACGCGCTCTTTGCTTTCGAAGCATCAACAAAGCTATGCGTTGTGGGATTAACCAACAAACTCAAGTTATAAATAAAGGGTAAGTTCTGTGTTTTCGCAGCGATTTCACCATTTGCGGTTTTAAGGCTAAAACCTGAAATATCGGCTAACGCATAACATTCATCAATAAGGGCCAACGCAATCCATGCTTGCCTGGCCGGCGAATATGTTGCATTAATAATAACCCCTACCTGTTGTCCATTAACCATCACAAGATCATCTGAATCGATCTGACAACACTCATCGCATGGAGAGATCCCAATAAGCTTACGTTGTGCGCCATTTCGCGATAACTCCACGACTGCACTCTTACCAATAAAGTCCTCTTTATCATACTGGATAGCCCACTGCATTTGCAGTTCCACCGGGTTTGTAGAATAGCGAGGGTAAATACTTTCATCCCATCCTGTATTTTCAATTCTCACCAGACGTTGATATTCTAAGCCACCGGTTTTCAGCGAATACCTGGCGCCTATTTCTTGTAACTTCATCCACATGGTGACAAGCGTTGCTTGTGCACCAATCAATTGATATGCGAATTCGCCATGTTTCCCACAACGAAAAACCATAAGTCCATCATTGGTATTCATATATTCATAGTAAGGTAGGCCAATGATATCAAAACCATAAACCTCTGCCATTACTTCCCAGGCATAAGGCCCTTCCAGCATAATGACGCCCCAGTCATCCTCTCCCATCGATTTTATTTCTGGAATCTCCTGAATATCTAAATCATCCGCCTTAACAAGGATTTCATTCAGGACATTTATCACTTCTTGTGCAGTCAGATTCTCGGATAGAATATAATAGCCTTCAGCGGCGCACAGAACATAAGCATCACCGCGAATAGTTCCATCAGCGTTAAGCAGCAAAGAGTAAATACCCTGCTCATCACGGATGATCGATACATCAGCAGAGACCAAATAGTTTACAAGCGCCCATGCATCCTCCCCCATCACACTGGTAATGGACATATGAGAATAATCTATCAGCAAGACATTTTCACGCACAGCTTTATACTCTTCATAAATATCATGATATGAAGAAGGTACGCATTGGTGATTATAGATACCCATAACCGCATTGTTGTTAAAATGGAGATCAGAAAGTAACTTCATAAAATACCCTTCAATATAACCTTATCAATTCAGGATGTTTTTTTCTTTAGAATGAAAGATGCCAGATTATTTATGCTGCGCATATAGGCTGGATCATCGCCTTCTGAGACCTGGATGTTGAAGGTTTTATCAAGCATAACGATAATCTCCGTTGCATCGACAGAGTCAAGTTTCAAGCCATTGCCAAACAAGGGCGTATCATCATCTATTTGATGAGCCTCACGCTGGACATTCAGGCGTTGAATAATTTCGTTTTTAATCGTAATGATTATTTTTTTTCTTTCATCAATTTCATCATGGATGTTTGTCACACCGGACTCCTTGGATAATTAAATGATTTCTCTAAAGTTAATAATGACGCCCTGGCTAATAATTTTCTTGCCAACATTAGCTGTAACTAAATAATGTTTAAACCCACTATCGTCAGAAAATGAGAGCTTGCTTACCACTTCAATCGTATCTCCCGGGTAAGCCGTTTCTTTAAATTTCAAATTCTGTGATGCTAACACTCCACGCACCGCAGCACGCCTTGTATGTATTATGCTCAACATATCCGGATGCTTGATATAAGCATGGATATCACGCAATGACCTAAGTTCTTTACCCGAGTGTTGTTGATAAATATCACAGATATCAGTGAGAAAAGAATAATACTCGCTTGCCTGGCCAAATATCTCAGAAATGATCGCTCCTGGCATAATGGGATCTTCCGGAAAATGTCCAAGCAGATAAGGATCATTATAAGTTACATGTTTTATAACTTTGATGAAGCCATTCTCTCCGTATTTAAAATCGACTATTTTATCTACCATGAGTAAAGGTTGACGCCAGCCGCCCATAGCAAGAAAAATTTTTGGTGGTATTGAATACTTAGACATATATCACCGCATTACCATGCCACCATCGACGACGATGGTTTGCCCTATGATATAGCTAGATGCTGAAGAACTTAAATAAACAATAACGTTGGCCACCTCGTCACATTTTCCGAGTCGTTTTAATGGAATTGAGTTAGTCACTTCACGAACAACTGTACGTGGAACCTTCTTCGCCATTTTAGATTCAATCATCCCCGGCGCGACCGCATTAACGCGTACTCCCCGCGGCGCCAGCTCAGCGGCAAGTGTCCTGGTAAAACTTAATATTGCACCTTTTGATGCGCTATAGTTTGCCTGACCAACGCTTGGTACAAGAGCAGCCACCGATGCGACATTAATAACAACTGGATTTTCCGCTGAACGTAATAGCATTAATGCTTCCTTCGTTAACCGGAACAGGCTAAGTAAATTAATGCTAATGACAGAATAAAAATCATCAAAGGTCATTGATGCAAAGAGGCTATCCTTAACAATACCCGTATTATTCACCAGCACGTCCAGTCTTCCGGCTTCGACAGTCAAGCGCTCACACAACGCAGTCACTTCTTTCTGGCTTGTGAGATCACATGGCAAAATATTAAGTAAGTTGCCATTAGCATTGTTTCCTTTCAGAGCAATCAAAGGCTCGACATTTGATTTATACAACGCATATACCGTGCATTTTTGCTCAAGAAATTTCTCGCAAATTGCAAGACCTATGTCGCCGCTGGCACCAGTAATCAGCACCTTTTTATTTACAAGATCGCTATACTTATACATTTTACATGATGCCTTTATTAATAGATTATGGTTGCGGCTATCGCATATGTCCGGCAGTGTGAAATACTCAATGATATATTCATAATTTGTTGATTATTTAGAATCTCCTTAACACTCCCTGACAATATGAATTCAGGTTTTCCATGTTCATCATGAACGACCTCAATGTCATGGAAACGGATCCCGTGACTAAATCCATACCCTATGGCTTTTACCAGGGACTCCTTAGCAGCCCAAAATCCTGATGCCCTCTCATAATTAGGGAAAGGAAAATCAATATCTTTGATCTCATTATCCGTAAATACTCGATGAAGAAACCCTGACTTATCATTGGCAATGGCTTTTTCTATTCTTGCCACTTCAACAATATCTGTACCAATACGCATTGCACATCCCCCAATGAATTAAATCTGGTACGCAAAGTTGAAATTTAATTTATATTCATCGACATCCAAATTATTAGGATAGATAAAAGGGGCTGATACCGAAGCATCATATTCCAGAGCTCTGACAGCCCCTTTGACACCTAAAATACCACCCATTATTTTTTTGCCACTAAGGTTCTGTGAAGGTAACTTACCAATTATTTGACCGTAATCTGCACCGATATAGGGTATGAGACCTTTATAACCCGTCACTGCATTTAGCGTGTTCTGTAAAAAGAAACCTTTATTGCCATAGATCCCATCACTATTTTGAAAACCACGCACACTCCAACGATCGCCTATCGTGAACTGATCCTGTAACGTCAAATTATCCGGTGAATACTGGGCGCCAAAATTAAGTTCATAATAGGCGTTAACTGGCAACATTGTTAACCATTTCACGTAATTCACATTAAGGTTCACAATTTGACTTTCTTTACTAACAGTGCCAGTGCGCATATCAGGTGTATCGGTACCGCCAAACGCCTTGGTAAACCGCTGCCAGGTTACCGTGGAGTCCAGTGCTGCCCCGGTAAAGTTTCTCTTATAATTTACGCCTAACCGTACATTACCCATATCACGCTTTTGCAATACCAGTTCTGTCCCACCCAATGTGTAGTCATACTTACGTCTGATCAGTTCAGCGCTTGCAGACAATTTTGAGTTCACATTGCGGTATAGCATTCTATTGCCTTTAAGACTGAAGTATTCTGTCTTGCCAATATAGTCAAAAGTATATGCACCAATATCGATGCCTTGATGGGATTTACTTTTACTATAATAGAGACTAAGATCATAATAACCGAATGGCACACTATAATAAGTACTCACGTTCTTATAGCCACCCGTTTGGCTACCTGTCCCTGCAAGATAAAAAAAGTCACTCAAGCCTGTGACATTATATAAATAACTTGTTCCACCGATAAGTTCACTACCAGTACTCTGATCGCCGAAGTTATTATAGGAAGCCCTTAAGCTCCATTTTTTTTTGCGCTGCGTATTTATTACTACTTTGCTCGAACCATTTTCGGAACCTGGCAGAATGTTGATCTTTACATCCACCTCAGGGGTTCTCTGTATGTTTTCCAGGCCTTGTTCTAGATCTCGGATGTTCAGAATATCGCCATCTGAAAAAGGTAAAATCCACTTGCTTATATCATTTCCAGCAACAACGATCTCTGAAATTCTTCCAGGCACTACTGTCAGTTTTAATTTTTTCGTTGATAAATCCTGAGTTGGAATTTCAACTCTGGTAGTAATATACCCTGCGTTTATATAATAATCCTGGAACAGCACCGCAGCCTTTTTGAGCCCATTCATTCCGAGACATTGACCAACTACCTGATTTTTTATTTTCTTTAATTCATTATTATCTAAAAAATCATCACTAAGAATCAATTCATTGATCTGAAAACAAGGTGTTTCTTGCGGGAATGTGCTATCAGTATGTTTCTTTGTTGTGGCATCAGAATATACATCTTTCTGCTCTATTTTTCTGTCTTGTAAGGACGCATTATCGTTACTTTGCTGTTCTTTTATAAGACGACCTAACTGAACATCAGCAGCAGCCACAGGAAGCGCAACCAAAAAAAGAGAAGTAATAATTAATGTATGTCGAATATCCATTTCATATCCTGATAATGTGAAAGCAGTAATCCCTTACTGCTTTCACCTGCTACCTGATTTATTTACCGACCACGGTACCAAAAATGTTTACAATATTAGCAGTAGTCTGAAATCCTTGCGCACCACCTAATACAGCCCAAAAACCAGTATTGACTATTTTCTTGGCATTAATAACAGCTTTACCATTGGTATATAGATTACCGTAATTGTAAATGTTATTACTTGCCGTGACGTTCAATTCGCTGTCAGCAACTAAATTAGCCCAGTTAGAGATATTTTTGGCGGTGACGTTAGTTGTTTTGGCCGAAATGTTCGCGCCAAGATTATTGGTCAGGTCATTTGCTGTAGAAATATTAAGCGTATTTCCAGCAGCAATATCACTGTTATTAGTAATGGTTTTCCCCGTCAGGTTCAAATCACCATCAGCACTAAATGCATGGTTATTAGTCAGATAACCAGAAGCATTTACCGTCATATTACCTTTGGCGTTCACCCAGCCGGTATTATTATAATCTCCATTAATATTAATCAATACATCACTATCAGAAGAGATGATACCGGTAGCCGTGTTTTTTGCGATAGAGCCACTTGCTTTGGACGATAATCCACTGGCATCAATCTTCATGTTGCCTGAACTGTAGATTGTTGCATAATCAGCGGCAATTCTCTTCGCTGCAATCGTCATTTTCCCGGAATTCGCAACAATCTGCCCTTTGTTACTGGCAAGATCGCCAGTCAGGTTAATATTTACATCACCGGTTTGCGCAATGATACGACCGGATTCGTTATTCAGGCTTTTCGCCGTAATATCAACACCCTCACCACCAATTAAACCACCTTGTTGGTTTCCATAACCGAAATATTGACCAACATAGAAACCGAACTTGTCGCTATCGGTGCTGGTGATTTTGCCTGCCGCATTAAGCGCTAGTTTTTGATCAGCAACCATCATAGTATATTTAGCATCGATATCAGCTCCGGAATCGATACTGATATTTTTAGCTTTAATGACTGAACTGTCTGTGCTCACGGTGTTGGCTTTGATAGTAACATCACCGTTTACTGAAGTTATCACCCCCAAGCGGCTGTAGTAATTATCGAGATCGATATTTACACCATCTCCTCCGTTAATACCGGATTGGCTGGTATTGATGTCGCGACCAGTAATTGAAACAGTCTTACTGCTTTCAATTTTACCCATATAGTTATCAATATCACTGGTGGTTTGGATGCTCACATCACCATCTGAGGCAATTTCGCCAGCCCAGTTGAATAAGTAGTCAGCAGCAATCTCGATGCCATTACCTGAGACGATACCCAAGGATTCACCGCCCGTGGTATCGGCCGATTTGTTGTCGTTGTTTTTAACTGCTTTCGTTGTCGTTAATTTTACAGCACCAGCGCTGGAACGGATCAAACCAGTTACGTTTTCAATGTTTCCAGTACTTTCAACTTCGACATTGCCCGTTGAATCAATAGTGCCACCATTATTGGTTAACGATGTATTTTTCAGGCCAACATAGCCAGCATGAATCTGACCGTTGTTATTATTAAAATCACCTGATTCTATTGCAACGACACCCGCCTCAATACCCGCCGTTTTAGCTTTTCCGGTATTGGTAAAAGTATTACCACTGGTATTGACAGCCAGCGTTTGTCCGGCAGCCAGTTTACCATTACTATTATCGAATTTACCGCTGGTAATATAGTTATTCGTGGTTGCTAAAATATTGCCACCGTTGATATTACTAACATTATTACCCGAAGTATCAATAGCGATCATTTTATCGCTATTGATTTTCCCTGCGCTATTTTCTAAAACACCGTTGGTGTTCAGGGTGATATCGCCACTAGACTGGATAGCTGCATTTTTATTAACTAACTTCCCATTGCTGGTAAGCTTTATACCGCTATCGCCGCCTGCAATCGTTCCCTGGTTTCGCACACCAACCCCAGTTTCAGTACTGACGAGGTTAATCTTATTCGCGTACATTCCGCCTAACTTAGATACATCCACGCCATAGCTGCTAGCATTGCCAGTAGCAGTCACGGTACCCGTCACCACCCCCTCAGTATTAAGGGCATTATTGCCAGCGACGACATTAAGTTCACTCGCAGAAAGAGCGCCATTCACCACGATACTGCGCGCGAGGATTTCGGTCGGCGAGTCGCTCTGAAATCCACTTACCGTAATCGTTCCGCCATTAACCGAATAGCCATTTAGCAGCCCATCATCACCGATCTTTGGCGTGCCAGTCGTCAATGTCCCTTTTTCAGCGTTGATGAACCCGCCTCCCTGAGTCGTAATGCCATTAGGGTTGGCAATGATTAAGTGAGCGGAATCACCAGCAACTTCCATCATGCCATTAATGGTACTGGCATTTGTTGAAGTTACTTCGTTAAGAATAACCATTGCGCTGCCATCCGTAAGGTTCGGGTTGGCCGCAATCTGCCCTGCCAGCACGGACTGTGCTGCGCTTGTCGCGTTATTAAAAATAACGCCCTCGGCACCAACATTCAGCGTGTCATATACGTTATGCGAAAGGCCATTGCTGTTCGCTTTGGCGATATTAACAACCGGCACGCCATTGGAAGCTTCAGTAACGCTGCCATTTTTAATAGAAATTTCCGCCTGCGCCATTACGGGCATCAGTAGTAATAATGACGCTGCAATCGGGTTTAATTTCACTGACCTTTTTTTGTTTTCGTGGTATTTCATATGAACCTTTCTAAGATAGTATTGATTGAGTGCAGCCAGAAGGAATAATCTGCGCTAATGCAGCAATATTCACCCTGACTATTTTAAGTACGCATCATGCATACAAAATCCCTGTGAAAAGCACGTAAACTCATCAAATGTTATATGCAGTTCTATTCAATAAATTATTTTTAAATATATTAAAAATGTATTTTTGCGCTCGCCTACGCCGAATGCATATACCTACATGGAACAAAGAAAATTGATTCAATTCATACAAAATATGAGACATCCCCTGTCCACGCATCGAGCGTAACGACTCGTTTCAACGCTGTTAGTTCATCAGTTCTCATCTCGCCTGCTAAACCAATTCAAAATTTTTTTAGCGATGCGTAATAAATAATGGCACACACAACGCCGTATCCTTACTCCGTTACAGTTTCACCGATTAAAATAATGAACAAAAAGTGAATTCGTTCCGTGCATAATCAACTTTCCTTATTTCATGATTGAGATCAACGCTGTATGCCCCTCTTCTTCTGGGGTTTATTCACTCTCATGTTTTATCATGTAAGTATGAATTCATCGTTTTGAGGTTCAATTTGAGAAATTAATTAGCAAAACTAACCTGGCGTTGGTCATGAAAAAATATGCTGAATACTTTGTTGAAGGATTACAAAGCAGGACGGAAGGGATCAGTAATGAAATCTAGATTTGCCGGAGAGCGGCTTAAGCCTTCTCCGGCATCGACATCAGCGCAATGCCCGAATGGCGTTGCGCCATCGGGCTTTGCGTGTTAATCGCGGAAGTTTTTGAACTGGAATGGCTGGCCAAGATCGCCACTACGCACCAACGCCATTACCGACTGCAAATCGTCACGGGATTTACCTGTGACACGAATTTCTTCGCCCTGAATCTGCGTTTGTACTTTTAGCTTGCTGTCTTTAATCAATTTAACGATTTTCTTCTGTATTGCGCTCTCAATACCCTGTTTCAGCTTAGCTTCGACAAACCAGGTTTTTCCGCTATGTACAAAGGTTTCTGGTACGTCGAGCGAACTTCCCTCAATGCCGCGCTTGAGCAGCTTCGCGCGTAAAATATCTAATAATTGATTGACCTGGAAATCAGACTCACTCAGCACCTTGATGGTTTTACTGGTTTCATTCAGCTCAAAGGTGGCTTCAACATTACGAAAATCAAATCGTGACTCGACTTCGCGGCTTGCGTTTTCGACCGCATTACGCGCTTCCTGAAGATCGACTTCAGAGACAATATCGAAAGATGGCATCTTTTCCTCTCCTTCCGTTTCTTTTGCGTTGCATAATACCCACAACGCGGCATAACTCAACTTGTTATCCCGGAAGCTTAGCTGATAACGCTATACTTTAGCTACAAGCGCCTGGGAGTCGCAGGTGAGGAGGAATAATGAAAGTAACCGTACTGGGATGCGGTGCACTGGGACAACTGTGGTTAACCGCGCTGTGTAAAAACGGACATGAGGTCCAGGGCTGGTTACGCGTCCCGCAACCATTTTGTAGCGTTAATCTCATTGAGACTGACGGTAGCACCTTTAACGAATCAATGACTGCTAACGATCCTGATTTTCTCGCCTCCAGCGATTTGCTACTGGTGACGTTAAAAGCATGGCAGGTTTCGCAGGCGGTGAAAAATCTGGCCGCTATATTACCGGCTTCGGCGCCTATTTTGCTTATTCATAACGGCATGGGCACCCTGAATGAATTAAAAAACATTAAGCAACCACTGCTGCTGGCGTCCACCACCCACGCCGCCCGACGCGATGGCAATGTCATCATTCACGTCGCACAGGGAACCACTCATATCGGCCCTGCTAAAAGCTATAGCGAAGATTACAGCGGCCTCGCCGACATCCTACAAAACGTACTGCCGGATGTCGCCTGGCACGACAATATCCACCCGGCGTTGTGGAGTAAGCTGGCCGTCAACTGCGTGATTAACCCCCTGACCGCGCTGAAAGATTGCAGAAATGGCGATCTGCGTGATTTTCCGCATGAAATCAATGTTATCTGTCAGGAAGTCGCCGCAGTAATGCAACGTGAAGGCATTCATACATCGGCAGAAAACCTGTTATTGTATGTGAATCAGGTCATTGAAAGTACTGCAGATAATATTTCATCGATGTTGCAGGACATCCGCGCGCAGCGGCATACGGAAATCGACTATATCACCGGTTTTCTGCTTAATCGCGCCCGGGCCCACGGTCTGTCAGTGCCGGAAAATGCCCGTTTATTTGAACAGGTAAAGCGAAAGGAGAATATTTATGAGCGCGTCGGCACTGATTTGCCTCGCCCCTGGTAGCGAAGAGACCGAAGCGGTCACCACTATCGATTTATTAGCGCGCGGCGGTGTGAAAGTGACCACCGCCAGCGTCGCCAGTGATGGCAATCTAACGATTGTCTGCTCAAGAGGCGTGAAGCTCCTCGCGGATGCGCCGCTGGTCGAAGTCGCCGATGGCGATTTTGATATCATCGTTTTGCCTGGCGGAATTAAAGGCGCCGAGTGCTTCCGCGACAGCCCTTTGCTGGTAGAAACCGTAAGACAATTTCATTTATCCGGGCGCATCGTGGCGGCAATCTGTGCCGCGCCAGCGACCGTTCTGGTGCCACATAATCTGTTCCCTATCGGCAACATGACCGGTTTCCCGGCGTTAAAAGAGCATATCCCCGCCGAACAGTGGCAGGATAAACGCGTCGTCTGGGATCCCAGGGTTAATTTGTTGACCAGCCAGGGGCCTGGAACATCTATTGATTTCGCCCTCAAAATGATTGACCTGCTGGTCGGGCGCGAAAAAGCGTATGAAGTGGCTTCGCAGTTGGTCATGGCTGCTGGCATCTATAATTACTACGAATCCTGATAGCCGGTCCGCGCAGCGGACTGGCCCCCCTGTATCTTGAGGAGCCGTAGCATGTCCCGTAGCGCAACCGATTCTCGTGACCTCGTCATTAGCCGCTGGCTCAGCGCGCCCACTTCAGCTCTCTGGCGCGCGTGGTCCGATCCGGCATTACTCAAAACCTGGTGGTGCCCTAAGCCGTGGTATACCGACGTTCTGGCCTTTGATTTGCGTCCAGGTGGGGCTTTTCACACCGTGATGCACGGCCCTGACGGTGAACGTAGCGATAACCCCGGCTGCTTTCTTGAAGTCATTCCGCAGCAAAAATTAGTCATGACCTCAATGCTAACCGAGAACTTTCGGCCGGCCGTTACCCCTTTTGCTATGACGGCTATTATTACCTTTGCGGATGAAAACGACGGCTGTCGCTATACGGCTACGGTACTGCATGCAGATGATGAAACCCGCGAGCAGCATGAAAAAATGGGATTTTTTGAGGGATGGAATATCGTTATCGATCAGTTGAATGCGCTGGCGATGACGCTACGCTGATACGCCAGCCAATAGATGTAAAAAAGCCTTCCCTAAGGGAAGGCTTTTCATAAGTAGTACAGGCGAATTACGGACGATACACTTTCACGTTAGTAAAGCCCTGCTCGCGCAGGTATAGCGCCTGCAGACGGCTCATCACGCCGCGCTCACACCACAACAGCCAGGTTTTGCTTTGATCGAGGTTGCCAAATTGGGTGCTCAGTTTATAGAACGGCAGCGAAACAACATCGACGCCTTCCACTTTTAATGGCTTGTCATCCTGCTCATCGATAGAACGAATATCGAGAATCACGTCATTGGCGCTGAAGCCGCTGACGGTTTCCACTTCCACCACGTCCTGCTGCGTTTGCTGGGCGATATCGCGAATATCGATGTTATTCGCTTGCTCAACCACTTTATCCAGAATGCTGAAGTCGAAGTTCTCTTCTTCCGCTTCGATCTTCGCTTTCACCGCTTTTACGGTTGGGCTCTTCGAGATAACGCCGCAGTATTCCGGCATGGTGCGGGCAAAATCTTCCGTGCCGATTTCACGCGCAAGATTGATGATGTGTTCTTTATCATGCGAAATCAGCGGACGCAGGATCAGCGTGTCGGAGACATTATCGATAAGACGCAGGTTGGTCAGCGTCTGGCTGGAGACCTGGCCCAGTGCTTCGCCGGTCACCAGCGCCTGCACGCCATAACGCTCAGCGACTTTCGATGCCGCACGCACCATCATACGTTTGAGCACCACCCCCATCTGACCATCATCGACTTTTTCAAGAATTTCGCCAACGACCGGCTCAAAATTGATTGCCACGAAGCGAACGCGATGGGAGCTGCCGAAGCGGTTCCACAGATAGTGCGCCACCTGACGAACGCCAATTTCATGCGCGGCGCCGCCGAGGTTGAAGAAGCAGTAGTGTACGCGGCAGCCGCGGCGCATCAGCATATAGCTTGAAACCCCGGAGTCGAAACCGCCGGAGATGAGCGACAGCACATCTTCCTGAGTACCAATGGGGAAGCCGCCAATACCTTCATAGCGCCCTTTCACCAGCAACAGGCGATCGTTTTCGATCTCGAGGTTAACCGTCACGTCCGGGTCGGTGAGCTTCACGCGCGCCGATTCGATATGCTGGTTCAGGCCGCCGCCAACGTAGCGCTCAACCTCAATTGAGGTGAATTCATGTTTACCACGGCGCTTCACACGCACGCAGAAGCTTTTGCCTTCGAGCTGCTCGCGCCACAGCGGTAATGTCTGCTCAAAAATATTGTGCAGCGAGGTGAAAGGTACATCTTCCACTTCCAGAATATGGTGAATGCCCGGGATACGGGTCAGCGCGTCGCGAATAGCCGGACGCTGATTTTCGTCTTTCGCGCGAACTTCGATATGATCCCAATGACGAACGACGGCGAGCGTCTCATCATAGTTTTTGAGAACGTTACGAATGTTCCCGGTTAAAATTTTAATAAAGCGCAACCGCACAGATTGGCTTTTGATGGTGATTTCCGGGAACAATTTAATGATAAACTTCATGGCGACAATAGTTCGTTGGCAAGCCCGACGGGGCTTTAAGCAAAAAAGTTGTACAGGCGCAATACAGCGTCTGCATCCAGGGCGCGGAGTATACCATCATTGTTCGCTTTTCGCCTGGCATTGCGCATTTTCGCAAAAATGTATCCGTAGGGTGAATGCCGCGAGTTTGCTTAACCGCCCGACTCCGTTACCATACTGATAGCCATCGAGACATAACAAGAGTCTATATTCACTATGCCAAAGAAAAATGAGGCCCCGGCCAGCTTTGAGAGCGCTTTAGGCGAACTCGAGCAGATCGTTAATCGTCTGGAAAGCGGCGCACTACCGCTGGAAGAAGCGCTCAGCGAATTTGAACGCGGGGTGCAGCTCGCACGCCAGGGCCAGACGAAACTGCAACAGGCCGAGCAGCGTGTCCAAATCCTGCTGGCCGATAGCGAAGATGCGCCGTTGACTCCCTTTACGCCGGACGCTGAATAAATGGACTTCCCGCAACAATTACAGGCCTGTGTCACCCAGGCCAATGACGCGCTGCGCCGTTTTATCTCCCCGCAGCCGTTTCAGAACACTCCGCTGGTTGAAGCCATGCACTATGGCGCATTATTAGGCGGTAAACGGCTGCGCCCTTTCCTGGTTTACGCCACCGGCGAGATGTTCGGCGTTAGCCGTTCCACGCTGGATGCCCCAGCCGCCGCCGTCGAATGCATTCATGCCTACTCGCTGATGCATGACGATCTGCCGGCGATGGACGACGACGATCTGCGCCGCGGTCAACCCACGTGCCACATCAAGTTTGGCGAAGCGAACGCTATTCTTGCCGGTGACGCCCTGCAAACGCTGGCATTTTCTATACTGAGTGATACGCCGATGCCGGAAGTGCCGGATCGCGACCGTCTGGCGATGGTTTCCGAACTGGCCCAGGCCAGCGGCGTCGCCGGAATGTGCGGCGGTCAGGCGCTGGATCTCGAGGCGGAAGGCAAACAGGTCGATCTGCAGACGCTGGAGCGAATTCACCGTCACAAGACCGGAGCGCTTATCCGCGCGGCGGTTCGTCTTGGCGCGCTGAGCGCCGGCGAGCGTGGCCGTCAGGCGCTGCCGGCGCTCGATCGCTTTGCGGAGAATATCGGTCTCGCCTTCCAGGTGCAGGATGACATTCTTGATGTGGTAGGTGATACTGCGACTCTTGGCAAACGTCAGGGTGCCGACCAACAGTTAGGCAAAAGTACCTATCCGGCGCTTTTGGGTCTTGAGCAAGCCCAGCAGAAAGCACGCGATCTGGTTGCCGATGCCCGCCAGGCGCTAGATGAACTGGCTGTGCAATCGCTGGATACCACGGCACTGGAAGCGCTCGCGAATTACATTATTCAGCGCGATAAATAAACAATAAATGAGTCTCTGATGAGTTTTGATATTGCCAAATACCCAACCCTGGCGCTGGTAGATTCCACCCAGGAGTTGCGCCTGCTGCCAAAAGATAGCCTGCCTAAGCTCTGCGATGAGCTGCGCCGCTATCTTCTGGACAGCGTGAGCCGCTCAAGCGGCCATTTTGCCTCTGGCCTTGGCACGGTTGAACTGACCGTGGCGCTGCACTATGTCTACAATACGCCGTTCGACCGCTTAATCTGGGACGTCGGTCATCAGGCCTACCCGCACAAAATTCTCACCGGTCGTCGCGACAAAATCGGCACTATCCGGCAGAAAGGCGGGCTGCATCCGTTCCCATGGCGCGGCGAAAGCGAATATGACGTACTGAGCGTCGGTCACTCCTCCACCTCTATCTCCGCCGGGATCGGCGTCGCTATTGCCGCCGAAAAAGAAGGCAAACAGCGACGTACCGTTTGCGTCATTGGCGATGGCGCTATCACCGCCGGGATGGCATTTGAGGCGATGAACCACGCGGGCGATATCAAACCAGACATGCTGGTCGTGCTGAACGACAATGAAATGTCGATCTCAGAGAATGTCGGCGCGTTGAACAACCATCTGGCGCAGTTGCTCTCCGGCAAGCTGTATTCCTCGCTGCGTGAAGGTGGCAAAAAAGTCTTCTCCGGCGTACCGCCGATTAAAGAACTGCTTAAACGTACCGAAGAGCATATTAAAGGTATGGTGGTGCCCGGCACGCTGTTCGAAGAGATGGGCTTTAACTACATCGGCCCGGTAGATGGCCACGATGTGCTGGGTCTGGTTAATACGCTGAAGAATATGCGCGACCTGAAAGGACCGCAGTTCCTGCACATCATGACCAAAAAAGGCCGCGGATATGAACCGGCCGAAAAAGACCCCATCACCTTCCATGCGGTACCAAAATTCGATCACACCAGCGGCGTGCTGCCAAAAAGCAGCGGCGGCCTGCCAACATATTCTAAAGTCTTTGGCGACTGGCTGTGCGAAACCGCGGCGAAGGATGACAAACTGATGGCCGTCACTCCGGCGATGCGTGAAGGTTCGGGCATGGTCGAGTTCTCGAAGAAATTCCCCGATCAATATTTTGATGTCGCCATTGCCGAACAGCACGCAGTCACCTTTGCCGCCGGGATGGCGATTGGCGGCTATAAGCCGATCGTGGCGATCTACTCAACCTTCCTGCAGCGCGCTTACGATCAGGTGATCCATGACGTCGCCATTCAAAAGCTGCCGGTGCTGTTTGCAATCGATCGTGCGGGCATCGTCGGCGCCGACGGTCAGACACACCAGGGAGCGTTCGATCTCTCCTTCCTGCGCTGCATTCCGGAAATGGTGATCATGACCCCGAGCGACGAAAATGAATGTCGCCAGATGCTCTACACCGGTTATCACTATAACGACGGTCCTAGCGCGGTACGCTATCCGCGCGGTACCGGAACCGGCGCCGCGCTTGAGCCGCTGGCGTCGCTGCCGATCGGAAAAGGTGTGGTGAAACGTAACGGCCAGAAGCTGGCAATCCTTAACTTCGGGACATTATTGCCGGAAGCCGCGCAGGTTGCGGAAAAACTCAATGCGACGCTGGTCGATATGCGTTTTGTGAAACCGCTTGATGACGCGCTAATCCTGCAGCTTGCCGCCGAGCACGATGTGCTGGTCACCCTTGAAGAGAACGCCATCATGGGCGGTGCAGGCAGCGGCGTAAACGAGCTTTTGATGGCCCACCGTCGCCCGGTACCGGTGCTGAACATCGGCCTGCCGGACTTCTTTATCCCACAGGGGACTCAGGAAGAAGTTCGCGCCGATCTCGGCCTTGATGCCGCCGGTATCGAAGCCAAAATCCGCGACTGGTTGGCATAATTGCCCATACCGCTCCTGCTATGCTTAAAGGATACCTTTTAAAGTAGCAGGAGCGTCTTATGCACTACATCCCTCTTGGCGATACCCATCTTCGCGTTTCCCGACTCTGTCTCGGCTGTATGACCTTTGGCGAACCTGACCGCGGCAATCACGCCTGGACGCTCCCTGAAGAGAGCAGCCGTCCGCTGATTAAACGTGCGCTGGAAGGCGGAATTAACTTCTTTGATACCTCGAACAACTATTCCGATGGCAGCAGCGAAGAGATACTTGGCCGCGCGCTGCGGGAGTACGCTCGTCGCGATTCGGTGATCGTCGCCACCAAAGTTTATCACCAGGTCGGCGATCTGCCGCAGGGACTATCACGCGCGCAAATCATGCGCTCCATTGACGATAGCCTGCGCCGTCTGGGAATGGACTATGTCGACCTGTTGCAGATCCACCGCTGGGATTACGCCACGCCCATCGAAGAGACGCTGGAGGCGCTCAGCGATGTCGTACGCGCCGGGAAAGCGCGCTATATCGGCGCATCATCAATGCATGCCCGCCAGTTCGCCCAGGCGCTCGCCCTGCAGGAACAGAACAATTGGGCGCGCTTCGTCACCATGCAGGATCACTACAACCTGATTTATCGCGAAGAAGAAAACGAGATGCTGCCGCTATGCCAGCGCAAAGGTATTGCGGTCATGCCGTGGAGCCCGTTGGCGCGCGGCCGACTAACACGACCATGGGGAGAAACGACCGCACGCCTCGTCTCCGATGAGTTCGGTAAATCGCTGTATAGCGCCACCGACGCCAATGATGAGCAGATAGCACAGAAGCTGGAGGAAGTGGCTGAGGAGTTAGACGCCAACCGCGCACAGGTGGCGCTGGCCTGGCTATTAAGCAAGCCCGGCGTGGCAGCGCCGATTATTGGCGCCTCGCGGCAGGAACAGTTGGATGAGCTCCTTCATGCCGTCGATTTAACCCTGACGCCAGAACAGATCGACAAGCTGGAGGCGCCCTATCGGCCCCATCCAATCGTCGGCTTCAAATAACGCCGCAATTTAGACCCCGGCCGCGCCGGGGTGCAGATTTAGAATAGACCTATCGGCCAGTGGTGGCCAATCAGATACAGTACGCCGGCGGAGATCACCCCGGCGACAATATCGTCGACCATAATCCCCATTCCGCCATGAATATTGCGATCGAACCAGCGGATTGGCCATGGCTTCCACATATCGAAGATACGGAAAATAACGAAGCCGGCGGCCACCCACTGCCAGTCCATCGTCGGTAGCGCCATCAGGGTGATCCACATCCCGACAAACTCATCCCAAACGATGCTGCCGTGATCATGGGTGCCCATATCTTTAGCCGTACGGTGGCAAAGATAGACGCCAATACAGATGCTCATCATCACCACCAGCGAATAGAGCTGCCAGGGAAGAAAGGTCATCAGATACCAGAACGGAATCGCCGCCAGCGACCCCATGGTTCCCGGAACCACCGGGCTCAGCCCGCTACCGAACCCGGTCGCCAGCAGGTGCCAGGGATTGCGCATATTGAGGCGGCTTTTCGCCTCGTCTCTACTGCGTGCCAAAATGATCGTACCCCTTTAAATCCAATTTAATCGGCTTACCCTCACGGATAAACTGCAGTCCATCTGCTTCCGCCACGATCTGGCCGATACAGGTAAAACGCGCGCCTAGCTGACCAATCGCGACATCGAGCGCCCCGCGGTTCAGCTCAGGTACGGTAAAGCACAGCTCATAATCTTCGCCGCCGGCGAGCGCCCAGCGCAGCGCCTGCTCAGGATCGACCTGGCGCAGCATAGCATCGGAGTACGGCATCGCATCGAGATCGATACGCGCGCCGCAGGCGCTGGCCTTCAGGATATGACCAAGGTCTGAGATCAGACCGTCGGAAAGATCGATCGCTGAATTGGCCAGGTCGCGCAGCGCCTGCCCCTGCAGCACGCGGGGCATCGGACGCAAATGGCGCGCCAGCAGGTAATCGGCATCCGCTGGCGAATCAACCGTTAACCGGTCCTGTAAAAGCGCCAGCCCGGCGGCGCTGTCGCCCGGCGTGCCGGTGACATAAATCCAGTCGCCAGGCTTGGCTCCGGAACGCTTCATCGCGCGCCCCGGCGGCACAAAGCCGTGGATACCCAGCGTCATCGACAGCGGCCCTCGGGTGGTGTCGCCGCCGATTAGCTGCATATCATAATAGTTAAGCTGGACAAACAGACTGTCGCTAAAGGCTTCAAGCCACGCTTCGTCTGCTTCCGGCAAGGTGAGCGCCAGCGTTAACCACGCCGGTTCCGCGCCCATCGCCGCCAAATCGCTCAGGTTCACCGCCAGCGCTTTATACGCCAGGTCGGCAGGGTCGATGTCGGCTAAAAAGTGGTTGCCCGCCACCAGGGTGTCGGTGCTGATTGCCAGCGTTTTTTTCTCGGGGATATTCAGGAGCGCGCAGTCATCGCCGATGCCGGTTTCAACATCAAGGCGGGCGCTTTTAACGCGATCAAAATAACGGGCAATCAGGGAAAATTCGCCGCATGCCATACGTTATGCCTCAGCAAAGAAAAGAATAAGGCCGGGTTCGCAGGATCAGATCCTGCAAAGCCCGGCCTGCAGTTTACTTTTTGCGGGGACGGATTACCGGGGCCGCTTTATCCAGCACGCCGTTGACAAACTTGTGGCTATCTTCAGCGCCGAAGGTTTTCGCCAGCTCGATAGCTTCGTTGATAGCCACTTTGTACGGCACGTCATCACGCTTCGACAGCTCAAACAGCGCGATACGCAGTACCGCTTTTTCTACCTGACCCAGCTCTTCCAGCTGGCGCGACAGGTATGGCTTCATCAGACCGTCGAGATACGCGCTGTTAGTCGCCACTCCGGACAGCAGTTCGCGGAAATACAGAACGTCGACATCTTTTACATCCTGTTCCGCCAGGAACTGGTATTCAACATCAGCGATGTCGTTCTGGGACAACTGCCAGGAGTAGAGCGCCTGGACGGCACACTCACGGGCGCGGCGACGAGCAGCAGGTTTCACGGAATTCCCCTTACAAAAAATCAGGCCTTGATGGCTTTCAATACGTTAATCATTTCCAGCGCGGTCAGCGCGGCTTCTGCGCCTTTGTTACCGGCTTTGGTGCCAGCGCGTTCGATGGCTTGTTCAATACTTTCAGTAGTCAGAACACCGAAGGCTACCGGGATTTCACTGTCCTGAGCGACGTGCGCCAGGCCATTGCTTGCACCGCCAGCCACATATTCAAAGTGGGCGGTACCGCCGCGAATCACCGTACCCAGCGCGATCACCGCGTCATATTTACCGGTTTTTGCCAGTGCGCCAGCCGCCAGCGGCAGCTCATACGCGCCTGGAACCCAAACAACGGTGATGTTTTCATCTTTTACCTGACCAATGCGCTTGAGGGCGTCAATCGCGCCTTCCAGCAGGCTGTCATTGATAAAGTTGTTGAAACGCGCAATGGTGATGGCGACGCGAGCGTCCGGGGTAGCAACGTTAGCTTCAATAATGTTCATACTCTTCCTTCGGGTTCATGTGCCCCGCAAGGGGGGCGGATTTTATCATAATATTCTGGGCGCTGCTTCCTAATATTAGGAATACATCACGCAGTCGTTAAATGCAGGCAGACATCGGGGCCGACCTGACGTATCTCGTTGAATTTGAAATGGGGGGCCTGGCTCAGTTTCTCAAGCCCCGGCAGCGCGCATAAACCGCGCGCGTCACTGCCTAACAGTTTAGGCGCAATATAGACGATAAGCTCATCCACCAGCCCGGCCTGTAGCAAAGCGCCGGCCAGCGTCGGCCCCGCTTCCACCCAAATACTGTTCACCTGCTGTTTACCGAGCTGCATCATTAGCAGCACGAGGTCGAGATGGCCGTTATGCTCCGGCACCAGTAGGGTACGCACGTTGTCAGGCCAGGCACGTTCATCGGCATGGGTGCGGGCGAAGAGAGTTTCACCTTGCTGCTGAACAATTCGATGCTCCGGCGTGACGCGGTTTTGGCTATCGATGACGATACGCAGCGGCTGTCGCAGGTTCTCCTGCGGATAGAGCGCCTGCGTATCGGCGCTCAGCTCCTGCCAGCGCACGGTCAGCGCCGGATCGTCCGCCAGCACCGTCGCGCTGCTGGTGAGAATAGCGTGGCTCTGCGCGCGCAGGCGCTGTACGTCGCGTCGCGCCTGCGGCGAGGTGATCCACTGGCTTTCGCCGCTGGCCATCGCCGTACGGCCATCGAGCGAAGCGCCCATCTTCAGCTGGATCCACGGAAAACCGGTACGCATGCGCTTCAGAAAACCTTTATTCAGCGCTTCCGCTTCATTCATCATCAGCCCATGGCTGACGTCAATGCCTGCCTGCTGCAGGCGATACAGGCCGCGACCGGCCACCTGTGGATTCGGGTCCTGCATTGCCGCTACCACGCGCGCCACGCCCGCGGCGATCAGCGCGTCGCAGCACGGCGGCGTGCGGCCATGGTGGCTGCAGGGCTCCAGGGTGACGTAGGCGGTCGCGCCTTTGGCTTTCTCGCCGGCCATGCGCAGCGCGTGCACTTCCGCGTGCGGCTCGCCGGCCCGATAATGGAAGCCCTCGCCGACGATCTCGCCGTCTTTTACAATCACGCAGCCGACGTTGGGATTAGGATGGGTAGTAAAGCGTCCGCGCGCGGCAAGCTTCAGCGCTCGCGCCATGTACATTTCGTCCTGCATGGCTTAGTCCTGTAAACGGGCGATTTCTTCGCCGAACTCTTTAATATCTTCGAAACTGCGATAGACGGAAGCGAAGCGAATATAGGCGACCTTGTCGAGCTTCTTCAGCTGTTCCATCACCAGATTACCGATCATTTTACTCGCGACTTCACGCTCGCCGGTGCCGCGCAGATGGGTTTTAATATGATTTACCGCCATTTCGACGTCATCGGCGCTGACCGGGCGCTTTTCCAGCGCTTTCAACATCCCGCTACGCAGCTTGTCTTCGTTAAAAGGTTCGCGCACGTCGTTGCTTTTTACCACCCGCGGCATCACCAGTTCCGCCACTTCAAAAGTGGTAAAGCGTTCATTGCAGACCAGGCACTGCCGACGACGACGCACGGAGGAGCCTTCGCCGACCAGGCGAGAATCGATGACTTTGGTATCCACGGCGAAACAGAAAGGGCAATGCATGGCGCGTCCTGACAGGTAGTTAATCTGAAGGGTAGTTTACCCTGAAGTCAGCGGACTACAAAGAAAGAGCTTTTGAGACAAAGGATCTATGGTAGGCCAATTCAGTTTAGCTACCATTAATCATCCTCTGTAAACGGAATCCTGACCATGACAAGACGTTACCTACAACTGGCTATCATCGGCAGCCTGTTCACCCTTACCGCCTGCGCCCAGCAAAGCGAAGTTCGTCAGATGAACGAGAGCGTCAGTACGCTGAGCAAAGAAATGACCCAGCTGAATCAGCAAACAATAAAAATCACCCAGCAAAACGCACTGAATGCTAAATCAACCCGCGGCGTTTATCTGCTGCCGGAGGCCAAAACCCCGGCGCGGCTGGAGAGCCAGATCGGCACCCTGCGTATGTCAGTGGGTAGCATTACGCCAGATGGCGACGGTTCGCGCCTGACCTTACGCATCCAGGGCGAGTCTAACGATCCGCTCCCGGCCTTTACCGCAACCGTCGCTTCCGGACAGATTACCGGCACTACCCACAGCTATCAGGAAGTCAACGTCCGGGATCAATTGATTAGCGCCCCGGCCAGCATCCTGGCGCCCAGCGATGTCGATATCCCGCTGCGCCTGAATGTGACGCCTGATAAAGTCGGCTTTATTCGTATCCACGATATCCAACCCGCCAGCGCGCAGTAAGCGCTCACGCCGGGCAAAACGGCCCGGCGACCCGCTTTCATCACTCGATATTATCCATTTACAACTTTTCATAAGAGTTCATTAGAAATCGTTCCTGATGGCGATTTTCAGTAGCATTTTGTCAAGAAATGCATAGAATCGTGAACGCAATCGATTACGCATGTTCTGGTTATGTGAAACAACACGTATTTTTGTGAGCAATGATTTCTATAATAGACCCCCACAGAAAGACGAAATATTTAGCAACGCTTCGGCAATTTTCTTAACGCCTTTTGGCTTAATTTAAACAGTGGCATCAACATGAAAAAAACATTACTGGCAGCGAGCGCTGTTGTGGCGCTTTCCGCTTCTTTCACCGCTGGCGCGGCAGAAACTGAAAAACCGCAGTACCTGTCTGATTGGTGGCACCAGAGTGTGAACGTGGTCGGCAGCTACCACACCCGTTTTGGACCGCAGATCCGTAACGATACCTATCTGGAATACGAAGCGTTTGCTAAAAAAGATTGGTTTGATTTCTACGGCTATATTGATGCCCCGGTCTTCTTCGGCGGCAACAGCACGGCGAAAGGTATCTGGAACAAAGGCTCCCCGCTGTTTATGGAGATCGAACCGCGTTTCTCTATCGACAAGCTGACTAACACCGATCTGAGCTTCGGGCCGTTCAAAGAGTGGTACTTCGCGAACAACTATATCTACGATATGGGCCGTAACGACTCCCAGGAGCAGAGCACCTGGTACATGGGTCTGGGTACCGACATCGATACCGGTCTGCCGATGAGCCTGTCGCTGAACATCTATGCCAAATACCAGTGGCAGAACTACGGCGCCTCCAACGAAAACGAGTGGGACGGCTACCGCTTCAAGGTGAAATACTTCGTTCCGCTGACCGACCTGTGGGGCGGTTCGCTGAGCTATATCGGCTTCACCAACTTCGACTGGGGTTCTGACCTCGGCGACGATAACTTCTACGATATGAACGGTAAGCACGCGCGTACCAGCAACTCTATTGCGTCCAGCCATATTCTGGCGCTGAACTACGCGCACTGGCACTACTCTATCGTCGCGCGTTACTTCCATAACGGCGGCCAGTGGGCTGATGATGCCAAGCTGAACTTCGGCGATGGCGACTTCAGCGTTCGCTCTACCGGCTGGGGTGGTTACTTCGTTGTCGGTTACAACTTCTAATTGCTAATACAGCAAGACAGCGCCCGGGACGCGTTTTACGCCAACCGGGCGTTTTTTTATCGCTCCTCACATCTCACCTTACGTAAGAAATCGCTTAATGAACGGTCGGCGCACTCGCTGAAACGACGCTCGGTCGCCCTTACCTCCAGACAACGATCGAGACGAAAGTTACGATAATCACTGCGCAGTTCGCACCAGGCCACCAGCAGCCAGCGCTCCCCCCAGAAAAACAGCCCCAGCGGCAACACTTCACGTCGCGTCACCTGACCGGATTCATCCTGATAGTGAAGCTGTAATACCTGCTGATTGGATACGGCCTGATGGATAACGTCAAAGTGGGTTTTAGCATAGCGATGCGCGCCAAGATCAGGGGCAAACAGCCGGGTCTGCTCCGCTTTGCGCCGCCTCTCCTCCGGCAAAATCGCCAGCATTTTTTCCTGGGCTGACTCCAGCGACTGCGAAAGCGCATCGCCGCCCCAGGTTTTTAACAGTCGAATCGCCGCAATGAGCGCTTCGGATTCTTTAGCGGTCAACATGAGTGGCGGCAGGTCGTAGCCCGCCAGCAGACGATAACCGCTCCCTGCCTCCCCCTCAACCGGGACACCGGAGAGCGAAAGGTCGCGAATATCGCGATAGACGGTACGCTCCGACACGCCCAACCGTTCAGCCAGCAACGCCGCGGTAGTTAGCCGCCTGCCGCGCAGGATCTGTACTATCTGAAATAAACGGTCGGCGCGTCGGGTCATTTCTCGTTTCGCTAAATAGTGAGGTTAAGCCGGTTGATGCAAGCCTACGCGGTTGCCTTCGCTGTCGGTAAACAGGGCGATGGCGCCAATATCATTCGGCAGCGTCAACGGGCCAAATACACACGCCCCACCCGCCGAGGCGACGCGATCCAGCGTGGCGGCAAGGTTGTCGGTGTGCAGATAAATAATAGCGCCCTGCGGCGATGGCGCGATCCCGTCAAATTTAGCCAACGCGCCGCCGGGGGCCGGGTCCTGATGCGGGAAGACGGCCAGGTCCGCGCAATCCATGGTTTCACGCCGTAGCGTCACCTGCATTACCGGCTCATAAAACGCGACGGCGCGATCCATGTCAGCGACCGGAATTTCAAACCAGTTAATCACGTTGTTCATACTTCCTCCAGCTCGTTAGTGAGTTCAGAAGCAGTGTACGAGAGGGCTCCTGACAGCATACTGTCAGCAGTGTGCTAAGCGGTTTTCAGAATTTGGCATATCAGGTTGTGGGTATACTCAACCTGCGCAGATATCCCTGTTTGAAAGGTTATTGCAAGCGCAGCGCCGCCGGGCAATATCCGCGGATAAGGAGCCGCTTTTGCGCCGGATGGCGGCTGCGCCTTATCCGGCCTACGGCCTGTGCGGCCTGCCGTTAATTTATTCACCATGCGGGCTGAGGGCCGTGATTTGCAGAGATAAATGTTGCAGGTAGCGAGCTGCCTGGCGAAGGTTTACTAAGTTTGTTTTATGCTGAAGATGAAGGTAGAGGCGAGGTTTTCTGGAGAAATGAGGGCTAAAGAGGCGATTTTTCCGCACTTGTAGCCGAGGCCGGATAATTTTGGCAAAAAAATCCCGGCCACAAGGCCGGGATTGCTTTATATCAACTGAACCGGATTACGGCAGAATAGACGGCTGATCCGCCCCTTCTTTTTCGACCTTCTGCTGGATCAGATGCTCGCGCTTCATGCCCAGCTTCAACGCCAGCGCGGACGCGACGTAGATAGAAGAAGCCGTACCGATGGATACACCAATCAGCATGGTCAGCGAGAAGCCTTCCAGAATCGGGCCGCCGAAGAGGAACAGCATCAGGATCACCATCAGGGTGGTACCGGAGGTGATCAAGGTACGGTGCAGCGTCTGGGTTAACGACACGTTAAAGATTTCGTACGGCGTACCGCGACGGATCTTACGGAAGTTTTCACGGATACGGTCCGAAACCACGATACTATCGTTCAACGAGTAACCGATGACCGACATCAACGATGCGACGATGGTCAGGTCAATCTCGATGTGGAACAACGACAGCACGCCCATGGTAATCACCACGTCGTGCGCCAGTGCGATAACCACCCCTGCCGCCAGTCGCCATTCAAAGCGGAAGCCGACATAGATAAGGATACACACCAGCGCCGCAATCAGCGCCAGAGCGCCGGTTTGCGCAAGGTCCGCGCCCACGCTCGGGCCAACGAACTCAATTCGTTTCACCGTCGCGCTTTGGCTGGTCGATTCGTTAATCACGTTAACGACTTTACTGCCCAGCTCCTGGCTGCCGTTGGCATCGTGTACCGGCGGCATACGCACCATGATGTCGCGGCTGCTGCCGAAGTTCTGCAGCTGCGGCTCTTCAAAGCCCGCTTTCTGCAGCGAATCGCGCAGCTGGTCCATATCAACCGGTTTTTCGAGGGTAATTTCAATCACCGTACCGCCGGTGAAATCGAGACCCCAGTTAAACCCGCGGACGCCGATGATGGCGATCGACACAATCAGCAGAAAACCTGAAATGCCGAAGGCCCAGTAGTCCCAGCGCATAAAGTCCCAGACTTTACGGCCGTGGTTCAATTGTTCAACAGTATATTCCTGTGCCACAACGCACTCCTCAGATAGACAGCTTTTTCACGCGCTTGCCGCCGTACAGCAGGTTCACGATGGCACGGGTGCCGACGATAGCGGTAAACATTGAGGTCGCGATACCGATACCGGTAGTAATCGCAAACCCTTTAATGGCACCGGTACCGACCGCGTACAGGATGATAACCTTAATCAGCGTCGTCACGTTGGCGTCAAAGATGGAGCTAAATGCGCCCTTATAACCTTCGTCAATCGCCTGCTGAACGGTACGTCCGTTGCTCAGCTCTTCTTTGATACGCTCGTTAATCAGTACGTTAGCATCGACCGCCACCGCAAGGGTTAAGACGATACCCGCGATCCCCGGCATGGTCAGCGTCGCCCCAGGAATCAGGGACATAATGCCGACAATCAGCACCAGGTTAGCAATCAGCGCAGAGGTCGCAATCAGACCGAACTTCTTATAGAAGAAGATCATGAACAGGATAGAGACCACCAGACCGGCCAGACATGCTTCCAGGCCCTGCTTGATGTTCTGCATACCCAGAGTTGGGCCGATAGTACGCTCTTCAACGATCTGAATCGGCGCAATCAGGGCGCCCGCACGCAGCAGCAGAGAAAGCTGACGCGCTTCGGTCGGGTTGCTGATACCGGTGATACGGAAGCTATTGCCAAGGCGAGACTGGATGTTGGCGATGTTAATCACCTCTTCCTCTTTCGCAAGGATAGCGCGACCGTTGGCATCTTTCTTACCGCTGTCTTTGTACTCCACGAACAGGGTCGCCATCGGTTTACCGATGTTGTCCTTGGTGAAGTTAGACATAATGTTGCCACCTGCGCTATCGAGCGAGATGTTAACCTGCGGCTGGTTGTACTCGTCCATGCTGGAAGTGGAGTCGGTGATATGGTCGCCGGTCAGGATCACGCGCTTATACAGCACCACCGGACGGCCTTCACGGGTGTCTTTCACTTCCGAATCGCCCGGTACGCGGCCAGAAGCGGCTGCGGACTGATCGACGTTGGTGTTCACCAGACGGAATTCCAGCGTCGCGGTCGCGCCAAGGATTTCCTTCGCACGCGCGGTATCCTGGATACCCGGCAGTTCAACCACGATACGGTCGGAACCCTGACGCTGAACCAGCGGTTCGGCCACGCCGAGCTGGTTTACGCGGTTACGCAGAATGTTGATGTTCTGCTGAACGGCGTATTCACGGGCTTCTTTCAGACGTTCGTCGGTCATCACCGCTTTCAGCGCATTGTTACCCTGGCTTGAAATAACCAGATCGCGATGGCGCGGGCTGAGATAAGAGATAGCCTGATCGCGCGCCGCGCTGTCGCGGAAGACGATGCTCAGACCGTAGTTGTCTTCCTTACGCACGGTAGAGTAAGGAATGCCTTTGTCACGCAGCTCGCTGCGCAGGCTATCGATGTTTTGTTCCTGCAGTTTGCCTAATGCGGTGTCCATGTCCACTTCCATCAGGAAGTGCACGCCGCCGCGCAGGTCAAGACCCAGCTTCATCGGCTCGGCATACATCGCCGCCAGCCAGCGCGGGGTCGCCGGAGCAAGGTTTAGCGCCACGACGTATTTGTCACCCAGCAGATTTACCAGCGCTTCGCGCGCTCGCAGCTGAGTATCGGTGGTGTCGAAGCGCGCAAGAATTGCGCCCTCTTCCAGTGCCACAGACTTCGCGGTGATTTTTTCTTCTTGTAAAGTTTTCTGGACCTGGATCAGCGTTTGCTCACTGGCGGCGACGCCGCGCGCGCCAGTGATTTGAACAGCCGGATCCTCACCATACAGGTTGGGAAGCGCGTAAATCAGGCCGACGATAATCACGACGACCAGCATAACGTACTTCCACAAAGGATAACGGTTTAACACGGCAGTTCCCTTAGGGAAAATGGTAATTACAGCGCCTTCATGGTGCCTTTCGGCAGAACGGCAGCTACGAAGTCACGTTTGATAACCACTTCGGTGGTATCGTTCAGCGCGATAGCGATGTAGCCGTTTTCCGCGACTTTAGTCACGCGACCAACCAGACCGCCGTTAGTCAGGACTTCATCACCTTTGGCGATGGAGTTCATCAGATTCTTGTGCTCTTTAGTACGTTTCTGCTGTGGGCGCAGGATCATGAAGTAAAAAATCAGACCGAACACCACCAGCATCAGAATCAGAGACATTGGGCTGCCCTGCGCCGGCGCGCCGGTTGCTGCTACCGCATCAGAAATAAAAAAGCTCATTGAAATTCCCTCATTATTAAAATTAATCAACGTTCAAAGGAGGAACGGAACGCCCCTGACGTTGGTAAAAATCGGTCACGAAGCTCTCTAATTTACCCTCTTCGATAGCCTTGCGTAAACCAGCCATTAAACGCTGATAGTAGCGCAGGTTATGAATGGTATTGAGGCGCGCACCCAATATTTCGTTGCAACGATCAAGATGATGCAAGTAAGCACGTGAATAATTGCGACACGTATAGCAATCGCACTCGGCATCCAGCGGCGATGTATCGCTTTTATGCTTCGCGTTGCGGATTTTCACTACGCCATCGGTCACGAACAGATGGCCGTTACGCGCGTTGCGCGTCGGCATAACGCAGTCAAACATATCGATGCCGCGACGTACCCCTTCCACCAGGTCTTCCGGTTTCCCGACGCCCATCAGGTATCGCGGTTTATCTGCCGGGATCTGCGGGCAAACGTGCTCCAGGATACGGTGCATGTCTTCCTTCGGCTCGCCGACAGCCAAACCGCCGACAGCGTAGCCATCAAAGCCAATCTCTACCAGACCTTTCACCGAGATATCTCGTAAATCTTCGTAAACGCTGCCCTGAATGATGCCAAAGAGCGCGTTTTTGTTGCCGAGGCCATCGAAACGGTCGCGGCTGCGCTTGGCCCAGCGCAGAGACATTTCCATCGAACGCTTAGCGTAATCCCAGTCCGCCGGGTACGGCGTACATTCGTCGAAGATCATCACGATATCGGAACCGAGATCGTACTGAATCTCCATCGATTTTTCCGGATCGAGGAAAATCGGATCGCCGTTGATCGGATTGCGGAAATGCACGCCCTGTTCGGTGATCTTACGGATATCGCCAAGGCTGAAGACCTGGAAGCCGCCGGAATCGGTGAGGATCGGCCCTTTCCACTGCATGAAATCATGCAGGTCGCCGTGCAGCTTCATGATTTCCTGGCCCGGGCGCAGCCACAGGTGGAAGGTGTTGCCGAGGATGATTTGCGCGCCGGTGGCTTCAACTTCTTCCGGCGTCATCCCTTTGACGGTGCCGTAGGTGCCAACGGGCATGAAGGCTGGCGTTTCAACCACACCGCGATCAAACACCAAACGGCCGCGACGCGCGCGGCCATCGGTGGTATCAAGTTCAAATTTCATCATTGCTCCTGCGTCAGAAAAACAGTCCGACGTTTAAATACTCGCCACGGAATGATTCCGTGGCTAAAAAATGCGTCAAGGCGTCAGAAAGCCGGCGTGCCGGCCTTTTTAGGGACGCTCAGAAATAGCCTGCGGATTGTACGTGATAAACATCGCGTCCCCGTAGCTAAAAAAGCGATATTTTTGTTCTACCGCAGCCTTATAGGCGTTCATGGTGTGCTGATAGCCAGCGAAAGCGGAGACCAGCATAATCAGTGTGGATTCAGGGAGATGGAAGTTAGTCACCAGCGCATCGATGACTTTGTACTGATATCCCGGATAGATAAAGATCTGCGTATCGGCAAAGAACGGCTCAATCAGGCCATTTTTAGCCGCCTGCGCCGCGCTTTCCAGCGAACGCACGGAAGTGGTGCCGACGGCGATGACGCGGTTGCCGCGCGCTTTCGCCGCCAGAACCGCATCGACCACATCCTGCGGCACTTCCGCATACTCAGAGTGCATGATGTGCTCTTCGATGCTGTCAACGCGCACCGGCTGGAAGGTCCCCGCGCCAACGTGCAGTGTCACAAACGCCATCTCGATGCCTTTCGCGCGCAGTTTTTCCAGCAGCGGATCGTCAAAATGCAGGCCGGCGGTCGGCGCGGCGACCGCGCCCGGCTTGGTGCCGTATACCGTCTGGTACAGCTCGCGATCGGCGTCTTCGTCCGGGCGGTCGATATACGGCGGCAGCGGCATATGACCGATGCTGTTCAGGATATCGAGCACCGGGCGCTCATCGTTGAATTCAACTTCAAACAGCGCGCCGTGGCGCGCCAGCATCGTGGCGTTAATGCTCTCGTCATCGCCTAACAGCAGCTCCGCCCCCGGCTTCGGCGCTTTAGAGGCGCGAATATGTGCCAGAATACGTTTATCGTCCAGCATGCGCTCGACCAGCACTTCAATCTTGCCGCCGCTGGCTTTACGGCCAAACAGACGCGCCGGGATCACCCGGGTATTGTTAAAGACCAGCAAATCGCCAGGGTTGAGCTTATCGAGCAGATCGGTGAAAGTACCGTGCGTCAGCGCGCCCGTCGGCCCGTCCAGCGACAGCAAGCGGCAGCCACTGCGCTCCGGCTGCGGATAGTGAGCAATCAGGGATTCAGGTAATTCAAAGGAAAAATCGGTAACGCGCATGACGATGACTCAGACTAAATAAAGAGGCGGGTAGTCTAGTGCCGGGCGGGTCTTCCTGCAACCGTTACCCTATTCAACGCTGGATATAATAGCGGAATACCATGATTAACCAGCAAGAACGCCATGACCCTGTGAAGGATTGAAGTTGATATGAATTTTCTCGCGCATTTACACCTCGCCCATCTTGCGGATAGCTCGCTGCCGGGCAACCTGCTGGCCGATTTTGTCCGCGGTAACCCGCAGGGCGAGTATCCTGAGGATGTGGTTGACGGCATTTATATGCATCGGCGTATAGATGTAATGACCGACAATCTGGCGGAAGTTAAAACGGCGCGCGAATGGTTTCGCCCCGAGACCCGCCGGGTCGCGCCGATTTCCCTCGACGTGATGTGGGACCATTTCCTGTCGCATCACTGGGCGCAGCTGTCGCCGGATCTGCCGCTAAACGAGTTCGTGCGCTACGCCCACGCGCAGGTGGCGCAAATTCTGCCGGATTCGCCGCCGCGCTTTGTTAATCTCAACGAATATATGTGGTCCGAACGCTGGCTGGAACGTTATCAGGATATGGAATTCATTCAGCGCGTCCTGAACGGTATGGCCAGCCGCCGCCCGCGCCTCGATGCGCTGCGTGATTCATGGTACGACCTTGATAACCACTATGGGCAACTGGAACAGCAATTCTGGCGTTTTTATCCGCGAATGATGGACCAGGCGAAAAAGAGAACGCTGTAAAACCTTGCGCTTTCTCACAAAACGATTATTCTGAAAGCGCTATTGAATAATTATCAATAGGTAAAATCTATCTCATCGATTGTCAGCGCCGCATTGAGTTCCTGCCCGCCTCTGCCTATACTGGCCCGCGTTGCGTTCCAATTAACCTTAGTAATAACAGGAGAATCATATGGTTCTGGTTACTCGTCAGGCTCCGGACTTTACCGCTGCAGCAGTATTAGGTAACGGCGAAATCGTTGAGAAATTCAACTTCAAACAGCACACCAACGGTAAAGCTACCGTCCTGTTCTTCTGGCCAATGGACTTCACTTTCGTTTGCCCGTCTGAACTGATCGCTTTCGACAAGCGCTATGAAGAATTCCAGAAACGCGGCGTAGAAGTGGTTGGCGTTTCCTTTGACTCCGAGTTCGTTCACAACGCATGGCGTAACACTCCGGTAGACCAGGGCGGTATCGGCCCGGTTAAATACGCGATGGTTGCCGACATCAAACGTGAAATTCAGAAAGCATACGGCATCGAGCATCCGGACGAAGGCGTTGCGCTGCGCGGTTCCTTCCTGATCGACGCTAACGGCATCGTTCGCCACCAGGTTGTTAACGACCTGCCGCTGGGCCGTAACATCGACGAAATGCTGCGTATGGTTGACGCGCTGCAGTTCCACGAAGAGCACGGTGAAGTTTGCCCGGCTCAGTGGGAAAAAGGAAAAGAAGGTATGGCCGCTTCTCCGGAAGGCGTAGCTAAATACCTGACCGAGAACGTATCCAGCCTGTAATCGGCTAGACGTTTCCATAAAAAGGCTCGCAAATGCGAGCCTTTTTTGTGCCTGTTATATTCGCTGTACGCCCGGTAAGCGCAGTGCCACCGGGCAAAAGTATCAGAACGCGAAGCAAGAACAGCCTAATACGCCCCAGAAAGCCTGCTCATCCGCCACCGGAATCGACGACTTGCGCGCAATATCATGCTGATGTCCATGCACGCCGCAGCTGCCGCAGCACTGGTGCATCTGCACCACCGCGCCAATCTTCGCGGCCGCAGGCGGCGCCGAGCGATAATGCCCTGGCACTTTTACCACCGGCGACCACTCCGGCAATACCGGAATTGGCGGCGGCGCCAGCGGCGAGAAATGGCCGGCCGCGTACACCACCTTGCCATCAACGATGGTCAATACCGACTCAATACCTTTGATTTCCTCTTCCGCAACGCTGAAGTAGTCTTTTGACAGCACCACCAGGTCAGCCAGTTGCCCTTTCTCAATGCGTCCTTTTTTACCCTGCTCGCTGGAGAACCACGCGCTACCGGCGGTCCATAGCTCAAGGGCGACGTCGCGCGGCAGACGGTTGTTATCATCGTACATCGCCATGCCGCCGACGGTACGCCCGGAAACCAGCCAGTACAGCGCGGTCCATGGGTTATAACTGGCGACGCGGGTCGCATCGGTACCCAGCCCTACCGGTACGTCCAGTTCCAGCATTTTCGCCACCGGCGGCGTATGTTTCACCGCCTCTTTGCCGTAGCGGTCGACAAAATACTCGCCCTGGAAGGCCATCCGGTGCTGCACCGCGATACCGCCGCCTAACGCCTTCACGCGTTCAATATTACGTTCGGTGATGGTCTCGGCGTGGTCGAAGAACCAGTGCAGTCCGTTAAATGGAATATCGCGGTTCACCTTCTCGAACACATCCAGCATTCGGCTAATCGACTCATCGTAGGTGGCATGCAGACGGAACGGCCAGCGATGTTCCACCAGATGACGAACCACCCGCTCCAGCTCATCCTCCATGCCTTGCGGCAGATCCGGCCGCGGCTGCAGGAAATCTTCAAAATCCGCCGCCGAGAAGACCAGCATTTCACCAGCGCCGTTGGCACGATAGAAATCGGTGCCCTGCCCCGGCTTCAGCATATCGGTCCAGCGCTCGAAATCGTCCAGCTCCTGCTTCGGCCGCTGGGTAAAGAGGTTGTAGGCGATACGAACGGTCATCTGCTCTTTGGCGTGCAGTTGCTCGATAATTTCGTAATCTTCCGGGTAGTTCTGGAAACCACCGCCGGCATCGATGGCGCTGGTTAATCCTAAACGGTTCAGTTCGCGCATAAACTGGCGCGTTGAGTTGACCTGCAGATCCAGCGGCAGCTTCGGTCCTTTGGCCAGCGTGGCATACAGGATCATGGCATTAGGTTTGGCGATCAGCATCCCGGTCGGGTTGCCGTTGTTATCGCGAACGATCTCGCCGCCCGCCGGGTCCGGCGTCTCTTTGGTATAGCCAACGGCTTTCAGCGCCGCGCGGTTAAGCAGCGCGCGATCGTACAGATGCAGCACGAATACCGGGGTATCAGGCGCCGCTTCATTCAGCTCTTCCAGCGTCGGCATGCGGCGTTCGGCAAACTGGAATTCGCTCCAGCCGCCGACTACCCTCACCCACTGCGGCGACGGCGTGCGATCGGCCTGATCTTTTAGCATACGCAGCGCATCCGCCAGCGATGGCACGCCTTCCCAGCGCAGCTCGAGGTTATAGTTCAGGCCGCCGCGAATCAGATGCAGGTGGGAGTCGTTAAGACCCGGGATCACCGTATGGCCTTTAAGATCGACAATTTGCGTCCCCTCGGCGGCGAACGTCATTATTCGATCGTGGCTTCCGGTCGCGAGAATTTTTCCCTCGGCGATGGCCACGGCTTCCGCCAGTGGGTTCGCGCGATCGAGCGTATGAATCTGACCGTGGGTCAGAATCAGTGTGGCAGTTTGCGACATAACACACTCCTTTAAGCTGGTTGAGCTAGTTTTTTTTCAACCAGCCGGCAAAAAGACGGGTCACGATTGGCATCCACAGCCAGACCACCAACGCGACCACCAGGGCATCGTTAATCAGATGCAGTAACAAGCTTCCCCGTAACTCCGGTAGCGCCATGCCGGTCAACCACGGCACCAGGTTGGTACTCGGGAAGATGACCAGCAGGGTTATCAGAAACTGTTTCCAGCGCAGCGGCTGGCGAATGTTGGCAGCAGGCGGGGTAAACCAGAACGCCGGTTCGGTGCGGATTTCGGTACGATCGCCATCGTTGAGATACGGCGCGATTTCCGCGACTAATTCACGACGGGTTTCCGACTGCGTCCAGGCGTAGAGATGTTCAATGGTGTCGAAGCGAATAATCACGCTCCAGAGATTTTGCCCGGCTGCCGGACGGATCACGTTGGCGCCGAGATGGCCGGGAAACTCCGCCGCAACCGGCATGATTTTCCCCAACCATGCTTCATACCGCTGGCCGTTTTGCGGATCGAGATGATGGCTGATGACCAGCGTCACTGATTTCTGTTGCGCCATTAAGTATTCCTTGCTTCAGGGAATGGCGGGATTTCCCCCGCCATCAGCCATAAATGACAATACACAAAATCATTCATGCCGCATTGAGGCGGCAAGATTGCCCTTCCCCGGGAGCTGACATCAGTCAGTGACCGGGGCGGGCAAACGAAGCCAACAAAGAGGCAGCTTGCAGGGTGAAGTGTTTTAGGCTTTACGTTCCGGCGCGCCGTGCACCATGGTATAAGCATAATCCACGCCCATACCGTAGGCGCCGCTATGTTCGCGAACCAGATCCATCACCGCGTCGTAAGTCTCTTTACGTGACCAGTCGCGCTGGTACTCCAGCAGAACCTGCTGCCAGGTCACCGGCACGGCGCCGGCCTGCACCATACGGTCGATGGCGCGCTCGTGAGCGTCAACGGAGGTACCACCGGAGGTATCGGTTACCACGTACACTTCATAACCTGCTTCCAGCGCCATCAGCGCCGGGAAAGTCAGGCACACTTCGGTCCACAGCGCGGAAATAATCAGTTTTTTACGTCCAGTGGCTTTTACCGCATTAACAAAACCGGCGTCTTCCCAGGAGTTCATAGAAGTACGTTCAATCGGTTTCACTTCAGGATGAACCGCCAGCAGTTCTGGCCAGATATAGCCGCTGAAGCTTTTGGTTTCGACAGAGGTATAAATAACCGGAACGTTAAAAATCTTACCCGCTTTGGCCAACGCGACGGTGTTATTTTTCAGCGTCTGGCGATCGATATTGGCCACACCAAAAGCCATTTGCGGCTGGTGGTCAATAAAAATAAGGGTGGAATTAGACGGATCAATCAGTTCACGAATAGACATAACACATCCTATTAATCAATTAGTTAGGAAGATAATACACTGCCGTTGTGCTGTGCTGATTGTGGCCAATAACGCATGATGAGTATAGTCAGTAATTTCTAACGAGTTATTAAAGAATTCTTTCCGTTTTAATTCACTTGAGTAAAAATAATGGCCGTTTGAATATTTAAATAAAGCTAATCAAAAAATTACGGGAAACTGTTCTAATTTATTCACTGGAATTGAACATGGCCCTTCGGTAAAACAACGTTATTATTAGACTGACGGATCGAAACTAATGCGTTTAAACCTTGATGTACTTTTGATTCTTGATGCTCTGGATAGACATGGCTCGTTCGCGCTGGCGGCCGAGTCGCTATTTAAAACCCCCGCCGCGCTGAGCTACATGATCCAAAAACTGGAAAGCGATCTAAACATCAGTCTGCTGGATCGTTCCGGACACCGGGCGAAATTTACCGATACCGGTAAAATGATGCTGGAAAAGGGGCGCCTGCTGCTCAATGCCGCCAACGATCTGGAAAAACAGGCGCAGCTGCTGAGTTCCGGCTGGGAGCGGGATCTGGCGATTGCGCTGGACGACTCTTTTCCTTTCCAGGCCCTATTGCCGCTGATTGAAAAGTTTTACGCGCAATATCCGCAAACCCGCCTCAACTTTACCCACCATACCCTGGCAGGCTCGTGGGAAGAGCTGACTCACAACGGCGCGGATATTATTCTTGGGGCGATTAACGAACCGCCGACTTCAGCGGAATGGTCGTGGAAAATGCTCGGCGCGATGGACAACGTGTTCGTTGTCGCGCCCGGCCACCCGCTGGCGGAAACGACCCAACCGCTGACCAACAAACAGCTTAGCCTGCATCGCGCGGTGGTTATTAGCGATAGCGCCCGCTACTGTCATCCATTGAACAGCAACCTGCTCGATGAGCAGGAGCAAATCCGGGTCGATGATTTCGCCACCAAAGTCGCGCTCCTGCGCGCCGGTTTGGGGTGCGGATTCCTGCCCCGCCACATCGCCCGCCCGTGGCTGGAGAGCGGTGAGTTGCTGGAGAAACCGGTGATTTCGAGCCGTGAGAAAGATATTACCTATATGGCCTGGCGTAGCGGCAATAACGGTCTGGCTCAGCGCTGGTGGCGAGAAGCTATTCTCGAAGACAGCTGTCTGAGCCAGCTCTACCGTTAACGGCTACACCAGACGCTAGCGGAAATCGCGGGCAGACTCAGCACATCATCGTGCATGTCGCCCGCGCCTTCTTTACGCTGCCACGTTTTCCCCTCCAGCAACGGCGATGCGTCGATTACCACCTCGCAGGCGTGACCGCGGTTTATCGCCACCAGCACCCGCTGCTGTTTATAAACGCGAACAAAGACCACCACGTTATCTTCCGCATAGATGACCTGGCAGCCGCCGTAGCGCAGCGCCTGATGCCCCTTACGCAAGGTGGTCATACGTTTATATAACGCCAACAAGGTTTCATCCTGCAGTGCCGGATCCCATGGGAAGGGTTTACGGCAGAAGGGATCGTTGTTGCCATCGACGCCGACTTCATCACCATAGTAAATACACGGAACGCCCGGCCAGCAGAACAGCCAGACCACCGCCAGCGGCAGTCGCGCCACATCTTTACCCAGCAAGGATTTGAAACGCGCGGTATCGTGGCTATCCAGTTGGTTAAACATCCGCAATTGCTGCTGATGCGACAGTCCGGCGCGATAGTTGTCCATCCACGCCATACAGGTCTGCGCATCGATGTGCTGCGGATCGTAGGAGATATCGGTATTAGCGAGGAACCCCCACAGCGGGAAGGTAAAACCGCGATAGTTCATCGCCGCATCTTCGGCATCAGCCTGCAGCCACTGGCGCGCATCGCCGAAATGTTCGCCGAATACAAAAGCCTCCGCCTGCTCCCGCTTCGCCGCCTGGGTGATACCGGCAATATGGCGCAGGTTGTTGCGCGCGCCGCCATCTTCGCCCAGCATATGCACCACGTCCAGCCGCCAGCCGTCCATACTCCACGGCGCTTTTAACCAGTGGCGCACCACGCTGTCTTCGCCAGCATAGATTTCATTAACCAGGCTCGATGAACGGTAGTCAAGTTTTGGCAGACTGGCGTAACCCAGCCAGTTATGCGCTACCCCGTCCGGGGAAAAATTAAACCACTCACGCCACGGTGAATCCGGCCGATGGCAGGCGCCGTTACTCGTCTGCTGGTGGCGATCGAACCACGGGTGCGAGTCACCGGTATGGTTAAACACGCCGTCGAGGATCAGCCGCATCCCTTCACGCTGCGTATTGTGGCGCAGGCGCAGCAGCGCGGCATCGCCACCGAACTGCGGATCGACACGGCGGTAATCAGCGGTATCGTATTTATGTACGCTGGGCGCGACGAATACTGGGTTGAGATACAGCGCGGTCACGCCAAGCTGCTTCAGATAAGGAAGCTTCTCGCTAATACCGTCGAGATCGCCGCCATAAAAGGTCGAACCGCCCGCCTCGCCGGTTAACGGCTCATCCCACGCTTTTAGCACAATATCCTGGCCGGCCGCATGGTGGTAATAAACCTGGTCCTGCCCGGCTTCTCGCGCCTCGCTACGGGCGAAACGGTCGGGGAAAATTTGATAAAAGACCTGATCGGCGACCCACTGCGGGCCGCTATCCGGCACATCAACCGCAAACTGCTCCAGCCGTGCGGGCGGAAAACGCTGAAAACCCTGCGGCGTAAACCACAGCTGACGGTCCGCCCACAGCAGCTTAAAGCTATAGCGGCGGCGCGGCTGGCCGTTCGTCAGGTTGATCTCCCCACGCCAGGCGACGACATCGGCGTGTGGGGATTGGCGCAGGCGCTGCATGGGCAACGACAGCTCTTCATTGTCTTCTTCCGCGCGCAGCGTAATGCGCTGCGGCATTGTTTCGCCGCTTAGCCACAATGTGATAACGAGTCGTTCCTGCTGCTCTTTAATAAAAGGAGCAACCGGCAGGTGCCAGGCCTTCAACATCATCATTCCTCTTTTTGCGTAATGGCCACACCTTGCCACAGAGAACCGGCGTATAACTCATCATCAATAGAATAATTGGGGGAGGAGAAAGGAGGAGGATGTGATTTTTCCGGGCCGCGGCAAAGCCGGACCCGGAAGAGCGGAGAATTACTGCGCCTGGGCTAACTGACGGTCGCGGCGGGTCTTAATTTTCCAGCCAACGAGCAGCAGCGCGATCCACGCAAAGCCGACGTACAGCGATATGCGGGTATCCGGATGGTAGCCGATAAGCGCGATGATAAAGACCAGGAACAGCAGGCCGACCACGGTGGTGGCCACGCCGCCCGGCACTTTAAACTTCAGCGCCTTAACCTCTTCCGGCGACAGGCGACGACGGAAAGCGATTTGCGACAGCAGGATCATAATCCACACCCACACCGTGGCGAAGGTCGCCAGCGAGGCAATCACCAGGAAGACGTTTTCCGGCATGATGTAGTTGAGATAGACCGCAAACAGCAGCGCCACGGTCATCACCAGCACCGTCACCCATGGCGTACCGCGACGCGACGTTTTGGCGAATACCTTCGGCGCGCTCCCCTGTTCGGCCATTCCGTGCAGCATACGACCAACGCCGAATACGTCGCTGTTAATCGCCGACAACGAGGCGGTTAACACCACGAAGTTCAGGATGCCGGCGGCAAAGGTAATTCCCATATGCTGGAAGGTCAACACGAACGGGCTGCCGTTAGTCCCCACCAGGTTCCAGGGATAGATAGACATAATGACGAACAGCGTCCCCACGTAGAACACCAGGATACGCATCGGCACCGAATTAATCGCCCGCGGAATGGATTTTTCCGGATCCTTCGCTTCACCGGCGGTGATACCGATAATCTCAATTCCTCCGTAGGCGAACATCACCATCTGCAGCGACATCACCATCCCCAGCCAGCCGTTACTGAAGAAGCCGCCGTTACTCCATAAGTTATGAATCCCGGTGGGCTGACCGCCGTTGCCAATACCCCAGATGATGATGCCGAAACCGGCGAGGATCATGATGATAATCGTGGCGACTTTAAAGAATGAGAACCAGAACTCCAGTTCGCCGAACACCTTCACGCTCATCAGATTGACGGCGCAGATAATCAGCACCACGCTCAGTACCCATATCCAGTGCGGCACCGTCGGGAACCAGACGCCCATATAGATACCGAAGGCGGTCACGTCGGCAATCGCGACGATCAGGATTTCAAAACAATAGGTCCAGCCGGTGATATAGCCGGCCAGCCCGCCGAGGTTCTCCTGCGCATAACGCGAGAAAGAGCTGGCGGAAGGGTTATGCACCGACATTTCGCCCAGCGCGCGCATGATGATATACGCCGCCACGCCGCCGATAATGTATGCCAACAATACGCTCGGCCCCGCCATTTTAATGGCGTCAGCCGAACCATAGAACAGGCCGGTACCAATAGCGGAACCAAGGGCCATAAAGCGAATGTGCCGGGTACTTAGCCCGCGCTTAAGCTTGTTACTACTTTCCATCGTGTTCCATGCCGTTTTTCTCGTTTGTGCTTTGCGGGGGCAAAACGCAAAAGGGAATGACCAAAAAAACAAAAAACCACGGGACCTTAAGTCCCGTGGTTAAACACCTGCGTAAAGCGTCGGTTAGTGGGCTTTTGAGACCACCGGGCTACCCGCTGCGCGATCGATGATCGCGGCCAGCACAGCCATCACCGCGGTTGGCAGCAACCATGCCAGACCTTGCGCTGCCAGCGGCAGGCTCGCGGTCCATTGCGGCAGGATATCTGCGAACGCCGATGCTTTAACACCGTCAATGATACCAAACATCAGGCTGATAAACATTGCCGGCGCGATAACGCGGGAGGAATTATGCCACCAACCGCGGGTAAAGCTTAATACCACCAGTGCGATACACGGCGGATAAATAGCGGTTAACACCGGAATCGAGATCTGAATCAGATGGCTGAGCCCCAGGTTAGAAACCGCCATGGAGAACAGGCCGAGAATAAACACCAGCGAACGATACGACAGCGGCAGATACTGCGCGAAGAACTCAGCGCAGGCGCAGGTCAGGCCAACCGCGGTGACCAGACAGGCGATAAATATCAATGCCGCCAGCAGGAAGCTGCCCGCGCCGCCGAAGGTATGCTGCACGTAGGAGTGCAGAATAGCCGCGCCGTTTGCCGACTGATCGACCAGCGTCGCGCTATCGGAACCCAGGCGGAACAGCGCCAGGTACAGCAGCGTCAGGCCCACGCCGGCCATCAGACCAGCCCAGACGGTGTAGCGAGTCAGCAATCGGGCTTCGCTAACGCCGCGGGAACGCGCGGCATTGACGATAACGATACCGAAGACCATCGCCCCCAGCGTGTCCATGGTCAGATAGCCATTGACGAAACCATTAGAGAACGGCGCGGTACGATAGGCTTCCATCGCGTCGCTAATCGGGCCAGCCGGCCAGATAACCGCGGCCACCGCGAGCACGACCAGGGCGATAATTTTCAGCGGCGCCAGGAAATTGCCGACGGTATCCAGCAGTTTGCCCGGATAGAGGGAAACCAGAATCACCAGCGCGAAATAGATAACGCTATAGATAAGCAGCGGCAGCGCGCCGTCGCCGGTCAGCGGAGCAATCCCCACTTCAAATGAAACGGTGGCGGTACGCGGGGTCGCGAACAGCGGCCCAACCGCCAGGTAGCACACCACGGCCAGCAGAATGCCCGCAACTTTGCCGATTGGCGAGCTCAGACGCTCAACGCCGCCGCCGACTTTCGCCAGCGCGACTACCGTTAGCACCGGCAAACCCACGGCGGTAATCAGGAAGCCAATGGCTGCGGTCCAGACGTGTTCGCCGGCCTGTAAGCCAACCATCGGAGGGAAGATAATGTTGCCTGCGCCAACGAACAGCGCGAAGGTCATAAAGCCCAGCGCGATGATGTCGCGAGATTTTAACTGATGGGTCATAAATTCATTACTGCCTGTGGATGTGGTGTTGTAAAAACGGAAAAATACCGTGCCTTCCTTTCGGGATGATACAGCGGCCATTGCCTGTAAACTCAGCGAGATATGCTCTCGAAGCGGCGTGGAAAAGAATTGTTTTTTGAATTACCACGCAAAAGCAGTCTTACCGGGACTGCATAGGGGGCAATTTAAACGCTTATAACGTTTTAAAGCAAGGTGGGATCGTAAAACCAGATGATTATGCTAACTATGATTTTGAACCTGGATTAATTGACCATAACGACGCAAAACGCGTGGCTAATCATGCGAACAATAAATAACCAGGCGTTCGTTTAATACGCAACGTAAAGTTGACTGCAAATGAAAATGACCAGCCGAAGCTGGTCATTGGCAAGGAAAGCTGACAAACGCCGCGTCAGGCGACATTTTTGGCAATTAAACGTTCCGGCAGCAGGAAGCTAAAGCGCGTTCCCTTCCCGACCGTACTTTCGATTTCCAGGCGGCTTTCGTGATGGCTGACCGCGTGTTTCACGATAGCCAGCCCTAAACCGCTGCCGCCGGTTTGCCGGGAGCGCGCCTTGTCGACGCGGTAGAACCGCTCGGTTAGCCGGGGTAGATGCTCAGGCGCAATGCCCGGGCCGTTATCCTCAACGCTAAACAGCGCGCCGTGCGGCGCCCGCTGCCAGACGACGCGGATCTCGGTTCCCGCTGGCGTATGGTTTACGGCGTTGTACACCAGATTGGAAATCGCGCTGCGCAACTGCTCTTCGTTACCCATCACCTGGAGCGTTTCGTCGACGCTAAAGTGCAACTGATGCTTACCCTGGCTTAGCGTTTGCGCCTCGCGCTCAACCACCCGCAGCATCATCGGGACGTCGATTTTATCGTTCATCGCCAGCACCGGCGCGGCTTCAATACGCGAGAGCGTCAGCAACTGCTTCACCAACCCTTCCATCCGCTGCGTTTGCTCACGCATGGTATGCAGGGCTTTTTCCCGCGTCGGCCCTTCCAGCACCTGCTCCTGCATCATCTCGAGATAACCCTGCAGTACGGTGAGCGGCGTGCGCAGCTCGTGGCTGACGTTGGCGAAAAAGTTACGCCGCGCGCCTTCCAACTGGTGCATTTGCGTGACATCGCGCGCCACCATCAACCACTGTTTATCGCTATAAGGCATCACGCGAATTTCCAGATGACGGGCGTTATTGAGCACCAGATTAAGGGGCTTGGTGAAATCACGGTTTTTCAGATAGTTAGCAAACTCTGGGTAGCGCAGCAGGTTGAGGATATTCTGCCCGCTATCGTCCGGCCAGCGTAGATTAAGGATTTGTTGCGCCAGGCCATTACACCAGAAGATGGCGCCCTCTTCGGTGGTCAGCACCACCGCATCGGGTAAGGATTCCGCCCCGCTGCGAAAGCGCTTGATAAGGCTTCCCAGCTCGCGGCGACGTTTTTTATTACGCATCTGCATTTGATGCAGACCATACAGCAGCGGTTCCCAACTGCCGCTTCCCGGCGGCGGCGTCATACTGCGATCGACCCACAACCACCATGACAGACGTAACAAATTCCAGAAATGCCAAATAAGCAACCCGGTCACCGCCGCCAGTAAAAACCACGGCAGATGACCGAAAAACGCCCCGAGGATCAGGGCCGGGATACAACATAAGAAAAGCTCAAGCGCCAGCCTTTTCCATGACAGCCGTTCCAGCACGGGTCACACTCCTGTCAAAATTCAGAAACGGGCGGAGAAACGATATCCCGTGCCGCGAACCGTCTGTACCATTCGGTCATGGCCGCTATGTTCCAGCGCTTTGCGCAGGCGGCGAATATGCACATCCACCGTCCGGTCTTCAACGTAAACGTTGGTTCCCCAAACGTGATTCAGCAGCTGTTCACGGCTGTATACGCGTTCCGGGTGGGTCATAAAGAAGTGTAATAATTTAAACTCGGTCGGCCCCATATCCAGCGGATTTTCACCGGTCATGACGCGATGCGAGGAAGGATCCAGGCTCAGCCCCTGCATCTCAATCACCTCTTCAACCGCCATTGGCGAAATACGCCGCATCACCGCCTTAATTCGCGCCACCAGCTCCTTCGGCGAAAACGGCTTGGTAATATAATCATCCGCGCCGGTTTCCAGACCGCGAACGCGATCTTCTTCTTCGCCGCGCGCCGTCAGCATCACCACCGGAATATCGCGGGTCATCGCTTCGCGCTTAAGCTGTTTAATAAACTGTAGCCCCGATCCGCCCGGCAACATCCAGTCGAGGAGAATCAAATCGGGCCAGGGTTCATTGAGTTGATTCACCGCACTGTCAAAATCTTCCGCCTCAACGGGCTGAAAGCCGTTTTGCTCCAGAACAAAGCAGACCATTTCGCGGATTGGAGCTTCATCTTCAACGACCAGAATTCTTCTCGCCATTATTTACCCTGTGTTTTTTAGCCATCAGTATAGAAGTGCGCGGCCATTATGCGTCAGATTTGTGACAGATTTATGAAAAAATGACCGTCTGATGAATGCGGATTTTGAATGATGACACGCACTTAACGCATCCTGTCTCGCCGTAATAGGGCAAAAGGAATACGGGCGGCAGGATCAACGTTATAATGGCCGCCTGGCTTTTATCGCAACGGAATTTTTATGCGCATCCTTCATACCTCCGACTGGCACCTCGGCCAGAACTTCTACAGCAAAAGCCGCGCGGACGAACACGCCGCCTTTCTCGACTGGCTGCTGGAACGCGCGCAGGAATACGAGGTGGATGCCATTATCGTCGCCGGCGATATTTTTGATACCGGCTCTCCGCCGAGCTACGCCCGCGAACTGTATAACCGTTTTGTCGTTCAGCTGCAGCAAACCGGCTGCCAGTTGGTGGTGCTGGCGGGCAACCACGATTCGGTGGCGACGTTAAACGAGTCGCGCGAAATACTCGCCTTCCTGAAAACCACCGTGGTCGCCAACGCCGGCCACGCGCCCTTTATCTTGCCGCGGCGCGACGGCGCGCCCGGCGCGGTCTTCTGCCCGGTGCCGTTTTTGCGCCCGCGCGAACTGGTGGTCAGCCAGGCTGGCCACTCCAGCGGCGAAAAACAGCAGCAGTTGCTCACCGCCATCAGCGACTACTATCAGCAGCAATATCAGCAGGCCTGCGATCTGCGCGGCGAACGGGCACTACCGATTATTGCCAGCGGCCACCTCACCACCGTCGGCGCCAGCAAAAGCGACGCGGTCCGTGAAATCTATATCGGTACCCTCGACGCCTTCCCGGCCAACCGCTTTCCGCCCGCCGATTACATCGCGCTCGGCCATATTCATCGCGCCCAGTTGGTTGGCGGCTGCGAGCATATTCGCTACAGCGGTTCGCCGCTGCCGCTGAGTTTTGATGAAACCGGAAAAAACAAAAGCGTTAATCTGGTCTCATTCAGGGAGGGCAAGCTCAGCGAGGTGACGCCGCTGCCGGTGCCGATCACCCAGCCGCTGGCGGTACTGAAAGGCGATTTCGCCAGCATCACCGAACAGCTTCAGCAGTGGCAGGATAGCGCGCAGCAGCCGCCGGTCTGGCTGGATATCGAAATCACCAGCGATGAATATCTGCACGATATCCAAAGAAAAATTCAGCAGCAGACCGAATCGCTGCCGGTGGAAGTGCTGCTGGTGCGCCGCAGTCGCGCCCAGCGTGAACGCATTCTGGCCGGCGTTCAGCGAGAAACGCTGAGCGAACTGCAGGTGGAAGAGGTGTTTGCCCGCCGCCTGGCGCTGGAAACTCTTGATGCTCCACAGCAACTGCGGCTGGAGCAACTGTTTACGGAAACGCTGCATAGCCTGAACGGTGAGGAACACCTGTGAGAATCCTGAGCCTACGTCTGAAAAACCTTAACTCGCTGAAAGGCGAATGGAAAATCGACTTTACCGCTGAACCATTCGCCAGCAATGGGTTATTCGCGATTACCGGGCCGACCGGCGCCGGGAAAACCACCCTGTTAGATGCCATCTGTCTCGCGCTGTACCACGAAACGCCGCGCCTGAGCAGCGTATCGCAATCGCAAAACGATCTGATGACCCGCGACACCGCCGAGTGCCTGGCGGAAGTTGAATTTGAGGTCCGGGGCACCGCCTATCGCGCCTTCTGGAGCCAGAACCGCGCCCGCAACCAGCCGGATGGCAATCTACAGGCGCCGCGCGTTGAGCTGGCGCGCTGCGACGACGGTAAAATTCTTGCCGACAAGGTCAAAGACAAACTGGAGCTGACGGCATCAATTACCGGCCTCGACTATGGGCGCTTTACCCGTTCAATGCTGCTTTCGCAGGGACAATTCGCCGCTTTCCTCAATGCCAAACCGAAAGAGCGCGCCGAGCTGCTGGAAGAGCTGACCGGGACTGAAATTTACGGGCAAATTTCCGCGCAGGTCTTTGAAAAACATAAACTCGCCCGCATTGAGCTGGAAAAGCTGCAGGCGCAGGCCTCCGGCGTCGTACTGTTAAATGATGAGCAGCAGCAGGCGTTACAGCAAAGTTTGCAAGTACTTACTGCTGAAGAACAGCAGCAGCTTGCCGAACAGACCCGCCAGCAAAATGCCCTACAGTGGCTACGCCGCCGTCAGGAGCTAAACGCGGAAGCCACCCAGGCGCAGGCCGCTTTACAGCAGGCGTTACTGGCGCAGGAAGCCGCCGCGCCGCAGCTGGCGGCGCTACAAACCGCGCAGCCGGCAGAGCAACTGCGACCATTATGGTCGCGGCTGCAGGAACACAGTACCGCGCTGGCGCAAACCCGCCGTCAGGTTGAGGAAGTAAATACTCGCTTACAGGACAGCCTGCGCCGTCGCGCCGGGATCCGCCTGGCAGCCCAACAACGTCTGGCTCAACTAGAATCCAGCCAGCAATCGTTGCATGAGTGGCTTAAAGCGCACGAGCGATTCCTGCAGTGGAGTACGGCGCTGGCAGGCTGGAAAGCCACCTTCCAGCAGCTTAACCGCGACGCTCAGCAAGAGTTGACGCTACAGCAGCGCCTGCAGGATGCCAGCCGTAAGCTCGGCGAATTGCCGGCCACCGCGCTAACCCTCGACGCGCAGCAGGTCAGCCGCGAGCTGGCACAGCATGCCGCCGCCCGCCCGCTGCGCCAGCAGCTCTCAACCCTCCATCGCCAGCTGCAGCCGCTGTTCCTGCGTCTGCAGCAGCTACAGAGCGCGGAAAACGCCTCACAGCAGGAAAAAGAGAAGCTTGAAGCCGCGCTACAACAGCGCCGCCAGGCGTGGAAGGAAAAAAATCAACAGCTCAGCGATGTAAAAGCCATCTGCGAACTGGAAGCGCGTATCGCCGGGCTGGAAGCCGAGCGCGCCCGCCTGCAGCCAGGCGCGCCTTGTCCACTGTGCGGTTCCGAACATCATCCGGCGGTGGCGGAATACCAGGCGCTGGTGCCCGGCATCAACCAAACCCGCCGCGACGCGCTGGATCGGGAAGTGCGACAGCTGGCGGAAGAAGGCGCGCAGCTGCGCGGCCAGCTTGAAGCGTTGCTTAAACAACAGCAAAAAGACGCTGACGAGAAAACATCGCTTCTGCAGCAGGAGCAAGCGCTCACCTCTCAATGGCAAGCCACCCTCGCGGAATTAGCGATCGCGCTAACGCCGCAGGATGATATTGCCGGCTGGCTTGATAGCCAACAGCAGCATGAACAGCAGCTGTATCAGCATCAACAACGACTGGCCTGGCAGGCGCAACAGCAGGAGAGCCAGCAGCAGCTCCAGCAGTTACAGCAGGATCTCGAACAGCGCCGTCGCGCGCTGCAGGCGGAACTGGAGGTTTATTCCCTGGCGCTTCCGCCTGCCGCGGAGGCTAACGACTGGCTGGCCCAGCGCGAAGCCGAGACCCACAGCTGGCAGGCGAAACAAAATGAAGCCGCCGCGCTGCAGGAGCAACGCCAGCAGCTAACGCCGCTGCTTGAGACGCTGCCCGAGTCAACGGAAACCGTCGTTCCCGCGCCGCTGGAGGGCTGGCGGCAGGTGCATGATGATTGCCTGGCGCTACAGAGCCAGTGGCAAACGCTGGGCCAGCAGGAAAGCCAGCAGCAGGCGCAGGTGAAGGAAAGCGAAAAGCAGTTTACCGCCGCGCTGGCCGCCAGCCCGTTTGCCGACCAAACGGCCTTTCTTGCCGCTTTGCTTGACGAGGCTAGCCGCCAGCGGCTGGAACAACTCAAGCAGACGCTGGAAAAAGAAGTTCAGCAGAACCAAACGCTGGCCCTGCGGGCGCAGGCGTCGCTTGAACGCCATCAGCAACAGCCGCCCGGCGATATTGATATCAACCAGCCGCTGGAGCAGCGAGAGAATAGGCTGGAGCAACTGGCGCGCCAGTTGCGGGAAAACAGCGCCCGTCAGGGTGAGATCCGCCAGCAGTTGAAGCAAAACAGCGATAACCAACAGCGCCAGCAATCATTACGCCAGCAGATGGAACAAGCAGCGCAGCAGGTCGAAGACTGGGCCTGGCTGAATGCGCTCATTGGTTCAAAAGAGGGCGATAAGTTCCGTAAATTCGCCCAGGGGCTGACGCTGGATAATCTGGTGTGGCTGGCTAACCAGCAGCTCAACCGCCTGCATGGTCGCTACTTGCTGCAACGCAAAGCCAGCGAGGCGCTGGAGCTGGAAGTGGTGGACACCTGGCAGGCCGACGCGGTGCGCGATACCCGCACGCTTTCCGGCGGCGAAAGCTTCCTTGTGAGCCTCGCGCTGGCGCTGGCGCTATCTGACCTGGTGAGCCATAAGACGCGAATTGATTCGCTCTTCCTTGATGAAGGATTCGGCACCCTGGATAGCGAAACGCTGGATACCGCGCTGGATGCGCTCGACGCGCTTAACGCCAGCGGCAAAGTTATTGGCGTGATTAGCCACGTCGAGGCGATGAAAGAACGCATCCCGGTGCAGATTAAAGTGAAAAAGATAAACGGTCTGGGATACAGCCGGTTGGAGAAAGCGTTTGCGGTGGAGTGAAGTCTTCTCCTCACCCTAACCCTCTCCCCACAGGGGGGAGAGGGAATGAGATTATAGCGGCCACAGCCATGCCGCGCCGCGTACGCCGCTGGAATCGCCATGCATCGCCTGGCGAATCGGCGTCTCGCATTCTCCGCCGAATACCCACTGTTTCATCAGCCCCGGAACCGTTTGATACAGACGTTCGACGTTGCTCATCCCGCCGCCTAACACAATGACATCCGGATCGAGGATATTCACCACGTGCGCCAGCGATTTCGCCAGCCGCTGCTCGTAGCGGCGCAGCGCCAGTTCGGCCTTTTCGTCACCTTCCCCCACCAGGCGCATAATCTCGCTGCCGGTTAACGGTTTTCCGCTTAGCCGCTGAAAGTCGGTGGCGAAACCGGTGCCGGAAATAAAGGTTTCAATACACCCCTGCTTGCCGCAATAACAAGGCACTTGCTGACGATAGCGCAGCTCATCTTCATCCATCCACGGCAGCGGGTTGTGTCCCCATTCGCCGGCTGTACCATTGCCGCCGATATGCGCGCGCCCGTTCAACGCCACTCCCGCGCCGCAGCCGGTACCGATAATGACCGCAAACACGGTTTGCGCCCCCGCGGCCGCGCCATCGACCGCTTCCGAAACCGCCAGGCAGTTAGCATCGTTGGCAAGCCGGACCTCACGATTGAGGCGCAGGCTGAGGTCTTTATCGAAGGGCTGGCCGTTCAGCCAGGTCGAGTTGGCGTTTTTCACCACCCCACTATATGGCGAAATCGAGCCGGGGATGCCCATACCGACGGTGCCGCGCTGCCCGGTCGCCTGCTCGGCCATCTCCACCAGCGAGGCAATGGTCTCGATGGTCTGGCGATAATCCTCCCGCGGGGTTGGCAAGCGGTGGCGAAATAACTGCTGGCCCTGCTCACTCAGGGCGATGACTTCTGTTTTTGTTCCACCTAAATCAATACCAATACGCACAGTCTGCTCCTCACCCCGATTAACAATGCAAGCATAGCGACAATTCGCTATCATGCCCGCCTGATTTAACGACAAAGCCGTGGAAATTATCATGCTGTGGTTCAAAAATTTAATGGTTTACCGTCTGAGCCGCGATATCGAATTGCGCGCCGAAGAGATGGAAAAACAGCTGGCCGAGCTGACATTTACCCCTTGTGGCAGCCAGGATATGGCGAAAACCGGTTGGGTATCGCCGATGGGATCGCACAGCGACGCGCTGACGCATACGGCAAACGGCCAGATCGTTATCTGCGCCCGTAAAGAAGAAAAGATCCTGCCGTCGCCGGTGATCAAACAGGCGCTGGAAGCGAAGATCCTCAAGCTCGAAGCCGATCAGGGCCGCAAGCTGAAGAAAACGGAAAAAGATTCGCTGAAAGATGAAGTGCTGCACTCGCTGCTGCCGCGCGCCTTTAGCCGCTTCAGCCAGACGATGATGTGGATCGATACCGTCAATGGCCTGATCATGGTGGACTGCGCCAGCGCGAAGAAAGCGGAAGATACGCTGGCGCTGCTGCGTAAAACGCTGGGCTCGCTGCCGGTGGTGCCGCTGACGCTGGAAAATCCGATCGAGCTGACGCTGACCGAATGGGTGCGCTCCGGTAGCGTGGCTCAGGGCTTCCAGCTGCTTGACGAAGCTGAATTGAAAGCGATGCTGGAAGATGGCGGCGTGATCCGCGCGAAGAAACAGGATCTGGTGAGCGATGAGATCGCCGTACATATCGAAGCGGGTAAAGTGGTCACCAAACTGGCGCTCGACTGGCAGCAGCGTATCCAGTTTATGATCTGCGACGACGCATCGATCAAACGTCTGAAGTTCTGCGACGAATTACGTGACCAGAATGAAGATATTGACCGCGAAGATTTTGCGCAGCGTTTTGACGCCGACTTTATCTTAATGACCGGCGAGCTGGCGGCATTGATCCAAAACCTGGTAGAAGGCCTCGGCGGCGAAGCTCAGCGCTAAGGCATCACCTTCCTGCCGGGCCCGGAAAGTGGACGCGGCAGGAAGGCGCTTAAATTACAGATAACGGCACAGGTAGGAAGTCGGTTCTGCCACCTGCAGGTGGAATTCGCTATTACCCGGCACGTTAAACACTTCACCTGCCGCGTACACCTTCCATTCCGTTTCCCCCGGTAACAGCACGTTCAACGCGCCGCTGACCACGGTCATCTCTTCCGGCTGGGCGGTGCCAAAGGCGTATTCACCCTCTGCCATCACCCCAACGCTGGCGCGGCCGGTACTGCTGCTGGTGAAGCCGATAGATTTCACTTTCCCTGAAAAATACTCATTGCTTTGAAGCATAAACAAGACCTTATCATCGTTGGTTGAAGCTTCAATATAGGGGGCGCTCCTTGCCCCTGTCACGCAAAATTAATCGATAACGTCAGGTTAAACTAATAGTTCTGCCGCCAGTCGCGAAACCAGCACATTTGACAATAATACCGGGACATCCAGCGCCTTTTGTAATACGTCGCGGTGATGCTGATGATAGCCAAGACAGTCGAGCACCAGTACATCCGCCCCCTGTTCGACTAAACCTCTTCCTGCATCCAGCAGATCGCTGTCGCTGCCGCCCATCGGGTTCGCCAGCGCATAGTAAGGCGTATTTTCTAAAGTGAGCCACTTTTGCCGCTGCAGGGGCAGGACTTCTTCAACGGGTACAATCACACCCACCTGATGGCCATCGACGATCGATGCCACCAGCGGCGGAATAATCCGTTCAGGCTCAAGAAGGATAGCGTTGTGCGTCGCAAGGCCGCTCAACTGTTCGGAACTGAGAAGAAGAATGACATCATATTCCTGCCGATCCAGCATCTCGATAACGCAGCGCAGATCGCGCTCCACCTTTTGGCGGGAGACTTCCACCAGTTGGTTGTCATTGAGTAAGGTCAGCAGCCCCTGGTCACCGGATTCCACGGCATAATCTTCCATAACGTCTTCACGCGTCATTTTACCTAACAGGCTAATATGGGTGATCTGCTCTTCCCTGATATGTTCGGTTAACAGCGGCAAAACTTCCGCCACCGGCGCCACGCCAATGGTCAAAATTGCCATCGTTGCACTCATATCATGTACCTTTTCACTACCACTGCTTCAATACAGGCTTTTCACACACGACATCCGCCCCCCTGGTGAGTAAAAATCAACCGTCGAGAAGCGTAGCAGCTCAGCGGCGCTGCGGAATGTAAAGATTCCAGAAGCTTCAGAGTCGCTCCTGAAAAATCCGTGTGTTAGGTATTCATTAGTACCATTGATGAATTAAAAATGTGAGCTGGGCCCGGTATTGCCATCTTCATGGCACAAACCGGGCCGGGGGATTATGTTTTTTCGGGATCTTCGTAGCGCCGTTTAGCGTCTAACGCTTCCTGCTCGGAGGGATGTTCGCTGATCAGCGAATCGGGTGTAGGGTAATCCGCACGCAGCTGATACCAGGTGACCGTCTGACCCGCGGCGCCTTTTTCGACGGCGACAACGCGTGCTTGTCTCGGATAAGGGGGTCTGTTTGGCATTGTTCTTCCTTTTTCGGCTGTCAGAACAATTAAGTATAGGCTCCGCTTTCCCCCCTGACCCAGGTAAAATCCTAACTTACCGTCACATCGCACAGCATGGTCATAATCTGTTCAACCACCGCGTCCGGCGTCGCGGTGGCGTCTACGGTATGATGGGCGGTTTCGCGGTACAGGGCTTCCCGCTGCGCCAACACTTCGCCGACTTCCTCGCGGACGGGCTTACCGGTCAGCGTTGGACGCTGTTCCGCCTGCGGGTATGCTTCCAGACGCTCAATTAAGGCGTTAACAGAAGCCTGCAGATAAATCACGATGCCGTTTTCACGCATAAACAGACGATTGCGTTCAGCGAGAATAATTCCTCCGCCGGTCGCAATAACCGTATCCGGCAGCGTAACGGCCTTCAGCGACAGCGTCTCCAGTTCACGAAAGCGTTCCCAGCCCTCTTTCTGCACGATTTCCGCTACCGTGCGTTTCTCATGCGCCTGCAAACGATGATCGGTATCGGAAAACTGGAAATGCAGCGCGCGCGCCAGGGCATGGCCGATCGTCGTTTTACCGCAGCCTCGCGGCCCGATGAGAAAAATTGGTTGTGTCATTACCGAAGACCCCCTGGTTCCGCGTGTCGCGGAGAAATAAAGGCGAAAAGTACGCCATGATACCTGCAAATGCCTGCCACGATAACCGTAAAATAATCGTTACATTTTTTAGGGAACCCTATTTACCACAGAGTTTGAATGGATTCCGCATGTAAACTTATCATTGCATTTAGTGTTATGCCAGCTTTACTTAAAGGCGAAGGATTATTTTTTATCCATTCTTTGCCGTAAACGGTAACACATTTCTGCACAGCTTTACGCTGCAACATATTTACAACACCGCCCGACCGTCGCACTCTGACGGTAAATGACCCGTGTGACAGAGGAATGTATCATGCAATCTGAAGAACAACGCCTTATTGATGGCCTGTTTTCCCGTTTAAAAGAGGCCGAGACGCACAGCGCATCGCGCGACGCCAGCGCCGAGGAGCGGATTGCCCAGCACGTAACCCAGCAGCCGGCGGCCCCGTACTATATGGCGCAAACTATCCTGATTCAGGAAGCGGCTATCAAACAACTTAACGACCGCATTCAGGCGCTGGAGGCTCAGGTTAGCCAGCTGCAGGCGGCAAAACCGAGCAGCGGCGGGTTCCTGTCGGGCCTGTTCGGCGGCGGCCAGTCCCGCGGCTCCGATCCGATTCCTGGGGCCGAGCAATATGGCCGCCCGCAGGCCAATAACGCGCAACCGCAGTATGCGCCGCAGCAAAACTATGCCCCGCAGGCGGCAGGCCGCAGCGGCGGCGGCTTTATGGCGGGCGCGCTACAAACCGCGGCCGGGGTGGCAGGCGGCGTAGTGTTGGGCAATATGCTGACCAATATGTTTAGTGGTTCACACCCGCAGGAGATTGTGAACATCATCGATGAACAGCAGCCGCAGCAGCAACAAGACGTCAGCCCGGCGCTGGATAATAACGCCCCCGAGGATCCGTTCCGCCAGCAGGACGATCCTTTCCTGGCGGACAACAACACCCTTGACTCCGATTTCGACGCCGGCTTCGGCAATGACGATGATTTCGGTAGCGATGACGACAGCTGGGTTTAATCCTGCTGACGTTTAACCGCAAGCAGCCACTTCTCCAGCTCGGCGGCGAATAACTGCCGATCGCGCTGCGATAAACTATCCGGGCCGCCGGTCTGTACGCCGCTGGCCCGCATCGTCTCCATAAAATCACGCATCGTCAGGCGCTCGCGAATGGTCGCCTCACTGTAGCGCTCGCCGCGCGGATTCAGCGCCGCCCCTCCTTTCGCCAGCACTTCCGCCGCCAGCGGGATGTCAGCGGTGATCACCAAATCGCCCGGTTCACAGAGACGGACAATCTCGTTATCGGCAACATCAAAACCCTGCGCCACCCTTAGCGCGCGGACGTAGCGCGACGGTGGAACCCGCAGCGACTGGTTGGCGACCAGCGTCAGCGGCGTCTGCGTGCGTTCGGCGGCGCGGAACAAAATTTCTTTAATGACATTCGGACACGCGTCCGCATCTACCCAAATCGCCATTTCGGCTCCTGTCGTCGGCAAAGGTTGCGACATTGTCGCCTGCTTTTCTCCCCCAGAAAAGCGCCAGGATGATAAGCTAGTGGGATCGTAACGAAAAATGCAGAGGGGAAAGGTAATGGATAAGAAAATTGGCTTTATCGGCTGCGGTAACATGGGTAAAGCCATTCTCGGCGGCCTGATCGCCAGCGGACAAGTGCAACCGGCGCAAATCTGGGTCTATACCCCATCGCCGGACAAAGTTGCCGCCCTGCATGACCAGTACGGTATTAATGCGGCGGAAAGCGCGCAGGAAGTCGCTCAGGTCGCCGATATCGTCTTCGGCGCGGTGAAGCCGGGGATCATGACCAAGGTATTAAGCGATATCGCTTCCAGTCTGAACAAAGATTCGCTGGTGGTCTCGATAGCCGCAGGCGTCACGCTGGATCAGCTGGCGCGCGCGCTGGGCCACGATCGCAAAATTATTCGCGCCATGCCGAACACGCCGTCGCTGGTGAACGCCGGGATGACCTCCGTGACGCCAAACGCGCTGGTCAGCGCGGAAGAGATCGCCGAGGTATTAACCATTTTCCGCTGCTTCGGCCTGGCGGAAACCATCGCCGAACCGATGATTCACCCGGTGGTTGGCGTCAGCGGTTCCGCGCCGGCTTACGTCTTTATGTTTATCGAAGCCATGGCCGATGCCGCCGTTCTCGGCGGTATGCCGCGCGCGCAGGCCTACAAATTCGCCGCGCAGGCGGTCATGGGGTCAGCGAAGATGGTACTGGAAAGCGGCGAACATCCGGGCGCGCTGAAAGATATGGTCTGCTCGCCGGGCGGCACCACCATTGAAGCGGTTCGCGTACTGGAAGAAAAAGGTTTCCGTTCAGCCGTTATCGAAGCAATGGCGAAGTGTATGGAAAAATCAGAGCAACTGAGCCGTTCCTGATAATCCTCAAAGAGACTACGGGTGAGGCGCCACCGCCCCACCCGTCATCTTATTTCTTCAGGCAGGTACTCATAAACTTATTACGATCGTCACCCTTCAGCGATTTCGACGACGCTTCTTTGCTACAAGCGCTCATCTTCTGCTGTTGAGGCGTCAGCGTCTTGCCGGCCGCTGGCGCATCTTTCTTCAGGCAATTGCTCATAAAGGCTTTACGTTCATCCCCCTTCAGCGACTTTGACGCCGCTTCGGTATTACATACGCTCATTTTCTGCTGCTGAGGCGTTAACGTTTTATCTGCGGCACTTACCGCGGCAACAAAGACCAAACCAAAAAGTAGGGTTACCAGAAATGTTATTTTCATCACACCATCCCTCTGTTAGTGGATCTCTGTAAGTCTGGTCGCTATCAGCAAAAAAACCAGCCGGTAACGTAAATTCGTTACCGGCCGCGGGTTATTTCAGACCCAGCGCGTCTTTCATGGTGTAAAACAGATCGGTCTGGTCGGTAAGACCCACGACGTTGCCCGCATGCGGGCCGTAGGCGGCAATACGCAGTTGGGTGCCGGTGTGTTCCATCGACTCTTCTTCAGAGTTGCCATAGCTCATCACCATTACCGCCCCATCTTTGGTCGTCAGCGCCTGGGTCAGGCCCGGCGCTTTCGTGTCGGCCGGGATAATCTGGCTGGAGTGGGCGTGATCGGCGGTGACGATCACCAGGGTATTACCCTCTTTTTTGGCAAATTCCAGCGCTTTCTGTACCGCTTCATCGAGGTCGACGGTTTCGCCAATCTGGCCGCAAGGGTTTGCCGCGTGGTCCTGTTTATCGATAGACGCCCCCTCAACCTGCAGGAAGAAACCTTTCTCGTTGCGGCTCAGGAGATCAATCGCTTTTTCGGTCATCTGCGCCAGCGTCGGTACGGAAGCATCGCGTTTCGGGTTTGGGGTACAGGTTACCGGCGGTTTGTCGATATTGCCGTGATAAGAGGCTTTCGGGCCTTCCCACCGCACCGGCATATTGCCGTCGGAGAACAGACCGAGCAACGGTTTACCCTGATTTGCTTCGCTGATAGCGGCGAGAGAAGCGGCGTCGGTCACAATCTGATAGCCGCGAGCGACCGCCTGCTCATGCAGGGTTTTCCCCTGCCACTCCCCTGCGGTCGCCGTTTCAGCAAAGGTCTTCGCCCCGCCGCCTAAAGAGACATCCGGACGGGCATTCAGCAGTTGTTCGGTGATAGAGCCCTTGCCGCCTTTTTCCAGCGCGTTGCTGGCGCATTTTTCGCTGGTCACGCTGGGACCATAGCATTTACGCGAGGTCACATGGGCCACCTGCGCCGCCGGCGTCGCATCCTGCAGCTCAGCCGTCGAGACATTGCCGGTGGCAAGACCCGCGGCTTTCGCCAGCTCAAGGATGGTCTGATGATCTTTTTCGTGGATATCAACGCCCAGCGCGCCGTTATAGCTTTTCACGCCGGTGGTCCACGCGGTTGCCGAAGCGGCGGAATCCGTCACGTAATCCGGTTTGCCGGTTTTTTTATCCAGAGAATAATGAGTGTACTGGCCCGTCAGCGGCAGGGCATCAATACCTTTAAAGAAACCGCCGGCGCCTTCGGCATAATTTCGAGCGGCGGTAATTTCTGAATCGCCCATGCCATCGCCAATGAGCAAAATAATATTTTTCGCCGGCTTATTGATTAAAGAAGCGCGCAGCGCTTCGGTCTGATCGCCCGTTAAACGGCGCGCGCCGCCTGGGGTCGTGATATCGCCCTGGGCCGCGCGATTTTCCAGCACCGGCGAAGAAGTTGTTTGTGCATGAATAACCGGGGGAGCCAGCAGCGGTAACAGGGCAATAAAGAGGGCAGATAATTTCACTTTGTCGTCTCCATGTAAAAAATACTTAAAAAACAAAACGAGGGAGACTTTATAAAAGTGGTGTGACAGAAAAATGACAGCATCCTTACTGGTCACATGATTAGTTACGAGGATGCCGGAGCAGCTTTTTTATATATTGCTGCAGAAGGTGGGTGTCACGGTCGTCCACCAGCGGTCCGGGCTTTACCTGCTCCATGGCGGTTTCGATATCCTGAATCAAACGTTGCTGCGCATCCTCAGCCATATGGCGCAGCAGCGCGGTGACGACAATTTCCAGCGCCTCAACCTGTACCGTCAGCTCTTTCGCCTCTTCTTCTTTTTGCGCCAGATTGACCAACAGCTCAGCAATGAGATTTTTCATTACGCATTATCCTTAAGCAACATCCATAATGGCCTAGTTATGTCATACATTGGCATATCGATACCAGAATTATTTTGAAATAATAGGGTTATTCCTGCAATAATATTCAGCGAAACGTTTTTATTACCGCCAGGCAACAAAGGGAAAGCCCCTATCATTAATAGCAAAAAGATAATTCTATAACCAAATTTAATAGTAAATAATAAAATGGAATATGTGTCGCACTATTTAAGGATAACTAAAGGTAATGGTTAATAGCTATATCAGCTGATTAATATAAGGCGCCCTTATGAGCGCCCAATATTTTTATTTAAACGGCCGCGCGGCGGCTACGGCGTAACATAATCGCCAGTTGCCAGATATTAATCAGGACAATCAACGCAGTGGCAATAAACACCCAGCGGAACCCCGCCATTGCCGAGACCGAAGCGCCAATGAGCGGCCCGGCGACATTACCCAGATACATAAATGACTGGTTATAACCGAAAATACGCCCGGTGACGTTATCGCTGCAGTATTTCAAGAGCAGCGTCTGAACCGCCGGTAACATCGCGCCGTCGGCAAAGCCCAGCAGGAAGCGCAATACCCCGAGCTGGAGCGGCGAGGTCACGAACGACATCGCAAAGAACATCACCACCGCGCAGCATAACGTCGCCAGCAAAATGCGCGACGTCCCGATGCGATCGCCGAGTTTTCCCAGGCGAGGCGCGGAAATCAATGCCGAAATCCCCGGTACGGCGGCAATCATCCCCGCCAGAAACGCGATATTGTTGCTGTCCGGCGCCATCGACTTGATAAATAATGCCAGAATCGGCCCGATAGAGCCGTTACACAACTGGATAACCAGGGTGGTGAAAAACAGGCTAATCACCAGCCCCGGATGGGTCAATGAAGCAAAGACCGCTTTGCCGCTCAGGCGTTCAGCTTTGCTCACTTGCGGCCGGGCGCCCTCTTTAATCAGAAACAACGTCACGAGGAAACTGACCGTCAGTAAAATCGCGGTAATGAAAAACACCGCCCGCAGGCCGACGTGGTCAGCAAGAAAACCGCCGAGCAGCGGGCCGCCGATCACGCCGCTTATCTGCGCCGTCGACAGCGTACTGAGCGCCCAACCGCTGCGTTCACGCGGCACCTGCGAGGCCACCAGCGCCATGGCGTTGGGAATATAACCGGAGGTCAGCCCCATTACCGCACGCAAAATAAATAGCTGCCAGACGTTGTTCGCAAAAGCCTGCAGCAAAATCGCAATCGCCATACCAAGGGAGGCGCGCAGCAGCATGAGTTTGCGCCCTTTGCGGTCTGCCAGGCTCCCCCACATCGGCGAGACAATCGCCGACACCAGGAAGGTGACGCTAAAGGTCAAGCCCGACCACATCGACAGCGCTTCGTGTGAGGTAACGCCCAACTGAGAGACATACAGCGGTAAGAAGGGCAGAATTTGACTGATGGCGAGTCCGGTGAAAAAACAGCCGAACCAGACAGAAATGAGATTAACCTTCCAGGATTCCATAACTACGCGTATTCATTAGTGTTTCGTTAATTATTACCTAGCTTAGCAATTTCCGTCTCCGCACGTAGCACCAGAGATGCGCATGCCGCGAGTTTGGTGTTTTATCGCCCTGACCGCGGAGTAGACAAACATAATCGAAGATAACCGCATTGTCGTCAGTGGGATGTGCTGAGGCACATCGTCGGATAGTGGCGAATGCGCAGCATTTAACCCTCTGCTGTAAAGGGTAAAGATTCAGGCAGCCATCTCGCTAAAACACATGCTATGTTATGTGTTTTGATGTAATCAGGATGGAAGTTGAAATGGCTAAAATGAGGGTTGGGATCGTTTTTGGCGGTAAGTCGGCAGAACATGAAGTGTCGCTGCAGTCAGCCAAAAATATCGTCGAAGCAATTGATAAGACACGCTTTGATGTTGTGCTGCTGGGAATCGATAAACAGGGGCTTTGGCATATCAACGATGCCAGCAACTATCTGCTGAACCCGCAGGATCCCGCTCATATCGCGCTGCGCCCGTCCGACGTGACGCTGGCGCAAATTCCTGGTCGCGATGCCCATCAGTTGATCAACGCCGATAGCGGCCAGCCGCTGGCGGCCATCGACGTCATCTTCCCGATTGTTCACGGCACCCTTGGCGAAGATGGTTCGCTGCAGGGGATGCTGCGGATGGCGAATTTGCCGTTCGTCGGCTCCGATGTGCTGGGCTCCGCCGCCTGCATGGATAAAGACGTCACTAAACGCCTGCTACGCGATGCCGGTCTGTCGATTGCGCCGTTCATCACCCTGACTCGCGCCAACCGCCAGCAGTTCAGCTTTGCCGATGTCAAAGCGAAGCTGGGACTACCGCTGTTCGTGAAGCCCGCGAACCAGGGTTCTTCCGTCGGCGTCAGCAAAGTGAAGAGCGAAGAAGAGTATCGGCAGGCCGTCGCGTTAGCCTTTGAGTTCGACCATAAAGTGGTGGTTGAACAAGGGATTAAGGGCCGTGAAATCGAGTGCGCGGTGCTGGGCAATGATTATCCCCAGGCCAGCACCTGCGGGGAGATCGTACTCAATAGCGAATTCTATGCCTACGATACCAAGTACATCGATGATAAAGGCGCGCAGGTGGTGGTTCCGGCAGCCATCGCCCCGGAGATCAACGACAAAATCCGCGATATCGCCGTCCGCGCTTATCAAACGCTCGGCTGCAGCGGAATGGCCCGCGTTGACGTCTTCCTGACGGAAGATAACGAGGTGGTGATCAACGAAATCAACACGCTGCCGGGCTTCACCAACATCAGTATGTATCCGAAGCTGTGGCAGGCCAGCGGCCTGGATTACACCAGCCTGATAAGCCGCCTGATCGAGTTGGCGCTGGAGCGCCACGCAGCCGACCGCGCGCTGAAAACCTCAATGAACTAAGCATTTTTCCCGGGTAGCGGCGTACCGCCTTACCCGGGCTACCGCGGTGCCGTTATTTTGTCGGATGGCGGCTAACGCCTTATCCGACCTACGGTCCGTGCGGCCTGCTGTTAATTTCTTCACCACGCTGGCTGACACTACTGGTGCTCTCCCCCCCCGGTGGCGCTGCTACAGCGCTTTGCGATTTGGTAGCCCGGAGAAGGCGCAACGCGCCGCGTCCGGGAAAAACCCTTAAAAAGTCGCAAACCGATAACAGTATCTACGCCGGCATGTGATCTGTAGGCCCGCGCAAGCGTAGCGCCGCCGGGCAATAACCGCGGGTAAAAAGCCACTTTCGCGCCGGATGGCGGCGGCGACTGGCCGCCCTCTGTGCGCTCCCTGCGCCATGAGAGACATAACGCAGAAGAATTATCGGGAGCGCAATGTGCCTGGAAACACCACAGAACAACCGTTTTTCCAGGGCGAAACGATCGCAAACCGATAATAATAACTACCATGTCTTGCCGGGGATATTACGCCTCTTCTGCCGGACGGCGGCGAATAACAAATCCCGCCAGCCAGAAGCTCACTACCCACGTCACCAAACCGACGGCATAAGATTGCCAGCCCTGCGCGTCAAACCCCAACAGCCCCACCACGCCATTGAGAATAAAAATTAACCCCAGCGCAAACGCGTAGTAGTGCCAGTCACGGCGGATTTTGTCGGTCAGCTTCATAACGACTCCTGCGGAAAAAAAACATCATCGCATAGCCGCCCGCCGCGCCAACAAGATTGTTCGCACAATGCGAAGCCGCTCTCCCTTTTGTGCAATGCGGGCTCGCCGGCAGTTTTGTCAAAACAGGATTATTCCTGGCAGAAATTACCAGCAATCTGATACAGGGAAACGCCCGGCGCTGCCAGAATTCCTGTCTATAGAGCTGGAGGAAAAACCAGCGGAACAGATGTTGCGGAGGTTTATATGGCTGAATTTACGTTTTCAAAAACGCTGATGGGGAGCAACAAAAAGAAGGTATCGATCACCAGCGGTAACATTGCCTACGCGCTTTTTGTTCTGCTGTGCATCTGGGCCGGCGCGCAAATGTTGAGCATGCTGGTACACGCGCCAGGCGTATTCGAACATCTCATTCAGATTCAGGATACCAACCGCCCGCGCATTGAGATTGGGCTCGGCGTCGGTACCCTGTTCGGTTTAATTCCGTTCCTGTTTGGTAGCCTGCTGGTCGGCGCGCTGGGGCTTATCCTGCGCTGGTACCATAACCGTTAACGACGCGCCATACAGCTGGCGCGGCGATCGTCGACCCGCTTAGCAAACCACGCGGTAGTAAGATTGCGGGTGATTTTCGGGCTTTCCAGCTGGATCCCCGGCAACATCTCGCGCGGAAGCGTTTTCCCGGCCTTTTTCTCGGCGATTTTGAATATTTTCTTATACAAATCACTCTCTTCAAACGCCAGGCTATCGCCCTTTTTCAGTTGGCGATGGATATCGCCATCGCTCATCCCCAACTGCCCGGCTAAACGGCGCACCGCCAGCTCAGTCGTTCCGGGTTCATCGCTGTCATAACGAATAAGATCGCCATCCAGCGCCAGCTTAACGCCGGTGGCTTTAACCACCGCATTCTGGAAGGCGGCGTTACGGCTGGCATACCAACCGGCATTGAAATCAGCAAAGCGGTACAGCGGCACGCTATAGTTAGCCGGGTAGTTGAGCAGATGATAGGTGCCGAACCACAACCCGCCGCGCAGGCTGAAGACTTCCTGGCGCACGGTGCCGTCCATTTTCCACGGATAGCCATCGGTGTGCTGCTGGGCAAAGGCGATGCTTACCTGCATTGGTCCGCCGGTATGCACCGGGTTGAGAGAGCCGAACAGCTTCTGGCCCATCGGCACCATGCCGATGAAGTCATCAAAAATCGCGCTTAGCTGTTTTTCCGTTTTGACGTTATCGAGGCGCTCGCTGTAACTTTTACCGTTCGGCGAGGTGATTTTCAGCGCGGTATGCACCAGAAATACCGGGATATGCATTTTTTCCGCCCGACGGTCAATTTCCTGCCAGGCGATTTTATTCAGGCCCGGTACCGCCGGATCGGCCTGATAGTTTGATTCCTGCTGGGCGACCGCCAGCACCGAACAGACGTTTTCTTCCGTCGGCGCCAGCTTCTGGCTGTCAAAGGTTTTGGCAATCGCCTGCGCCCAGGCCTCGCGGTCTTTGACGCTGGCAGGCATTTTTTGCCGCACCACGGCGGCGACATCCACCGGCTTCTCGCCTTCTTTCAACTTAGGCGCCTGCTGGCTGGTACAGGCGCTCAGCACCAACCCGGCCAGCAGCGTAAAAGAGAGTGAAACACCGCGAGAAACCTGCGCCATAAACCTTCCTTGCATTCATTAATTAATTAACGGTTGAAGAGACTTCCTGCAGCCCTTTGTTATCCAGTTCGCGCTCAAAGCTGCGCAGACGTTTATAGATGGACATCAGTTCCACCAGCGTGGTCCACGAACTAATCAGATACTGGAACGAGCCGCGAACCTGACCGAACACGTTGGTGATCTGGGTCATCAGGCCGAGCGTAATCGTACCGGCGACAATCGACGGAAACAGCAGGAACAAGCCGAAAACGTTATCCACCTGCAGGTAAAGAATACGGGCAATATTGAAATACATATAGTGGAAATAGAGGCGGAAGTAGTTGCGGCGCACCGCGCTGAACAGCTCGCGCACGGTCGGCGGCGTGGCGCGGTTGGCGTCATCCTCGCCATACACCAGCTCTTTACGATAGGCGGCTTCTACCCGCTGGTTTTTAAATTGCAGGCCCGGCAGCTTGATCCCGACCACCGCCAGCAGCCCGGTTCCCATCAGCGACCACACGATAGCGGCAATCACCAGCCCATACGGTAAATGGCCAACGATCGGCAGGTCCGGCACATGCGCCGACAGCGAAACCAGCACCGGCAGGAAGGCAATCAGCGTCATTACCGCATTAATAAAGCTTACGCCCATATCTTCAAGCGTCGCGGCGAAGCGCATGGTGTCTTCCTGCACACGCTGAGCGGCACCTTCGATATGGCGCAGATGCTGCCAGTGTTCCATATAGTGTTCGTTCATCGCGGTACGCCAGCGGAACACATAGTGGCTTACGAAGAAGTTATTCAGCACGCCAATCACCACCGCAATCAGCGCGATGCCAAGAAAAATGCCAATCTCGTGGTAGAACTGATTGATGCTGACCTTGTGCGGCGTGGCCAGCGCGCTCTGAATCAAGTCATAGAACGGCGCATACCAGGCGTTGATCGCCACCCCAACTTCCACCAAAAACCAGGTGACAAAAATAATCAACGAGGTGCCGAGAATAGACCAGTATTGCCAGCGATGCGGGCTATAGATAAACCAGAACAGCGCGAAGGCGCCGACGCAGAACAGGTAATACGCGTAAAACACCAAATAGTTGAGCGACCAGAACCGCGCCGCGCTGATGGCGACATCCTGCGATGCGCCGGTTATCCGCAGCAGCCAGTCGCCGCCGCCCGCCTGCCAAAAGATCACCGCCAGCAGCGACCAGATAAAGGCAGAAATAAAAAACGGCCCCGGTTTGGGGAAAAAAGCTTTAAACATCGTACTCTCCTGCTAACTTCTTATCGTTCTGTTTTTGCTGTGTACCACACGTACGCCCGCCGCAACGCGCGGCGGCGAAGTAAAGCGGACCCATGATGAGACCGGATATCAGCGACTTAGTTCGTCTGCCATTCGGCAAGAATTGTTTCTACGGGTTTCACGCGTAAAGGATTATCGGGAAGGGTGAAAGTCCGCCACACCTCGTTATAGTGAGCGATCAGCGTTTTAGCCTCGGCGGCGGCGCGATTGGCGGTGGTATGGGCATCTTCGGCAATGGTGATGGCGTAGCCGCGGCTGGCGCCGTTTTTGATGGTGGTATCGACGCAATAATCGGTCGCGCAGCCGCAGATAACAAAAGCGTGAGTTCCGTTCTCGCGCAGCACCTGTTCAAGATCGGTTTTATAAAACGCATCACAGGCCGTTTTGGTGACGTAGCGCGCCCCGGCGGGTTGCACCAGTTCAGGCAGCAGCGCGAATCCTTCGCTTCCTTCTTCCAGCCCGCCTGCTTCAGCGTGCTGAATGAAAATAACGCTATCGGCGGCGTGAATCAGGCGATTGATTTGCGCTACGCAGCGTTCGCGATCGACACGCGGCGTCTCGAATACGCCGTTTTGCATATCCACTACCATCAGAACCCGTTGAGATGCCATCACCACTCTCTTTTATAAGATGAATAAGAGCTTAATCATACGCGTCAGGCGGAAAAGCAGATATCTGAAAGCGGAAAAAAGTCATTTTTACGCACCGTTACGCTTTTCTGTGAAATATTGTCGTTATTCCCACTTTGCTCGCCGCGACTTCGTAGTATAAATACGGTGTATATTCCCCTAATAAACGATGGATGCCTCCGTTGAAACGTAGTTTGCTCATTTTTGCTGCGCTGTGCGCGGCGTCGTGGACCTCAGCCCAGGCGGTTCAGCCGAGCGTTGATCCGGTATTTACTTCTGATGTGGTCGACCGCTTCGCCGAACATATTTATTACGGCAGCGGCGCCACCGGCATGGCGATGGTGGTTATCGACGGCAACCAGCGCGTATTCCGCAGCTTCGGCGAAACCCGTCCGGGTAATAATCAGCATCCACAATTGGATTCCGTTATCCGCATCGCCTCTCTGAGTAAGCTGATGACCAGTGAAATGCTGGTGAAACTGCTCGATCAGGGGGTGGTTAAGCTTGACGATCCGCTGAGTAAATACGCGCCGCCTGGCGCGCGGGTGCCAACCTACCAGGGCGTACCGATTACGCTGGTCAATCTCGCGACCCACACCAGCGCCCTGCCGCGCGAGCAGCCCGGCGGCGCGGCGCATCGCCCGGTATTCGTCTGGCCGACTCGCCAGCAGCGCTGGAATTGGCTGTCGACGGCTACGCTTAAAACCACGCCGGGTTCGCAGGCGGCCTATTCCAACCTGGCCTTCGACCTGCTGGCCGATGCGCTATCGACCGCCGCCGGTAAGCCCTACCCGCAGCTGTTTGAAGAACAAATCACCCGCCCGCTCGGCATGAAGGACACCACCTTCACCCCATCGCCGGATCAGTGTCAGCGCTTGATGGTGGCGGAGAAAGGCGCCAGCCCGTGTAATAACACCCTCGCGGCCATCGGCAGCGGCGGCGTGTATTCGACCCCGGGCGATATGATGCGCTGGATGCAGCAGTTCCTCTCTTCGGATTTCTATACTCGCGGCCAGCAGGCCGATCGCATGCAGACGCTGATTTATCAACGTACCCAGCTCACCCGAGTGATCGGCATGGATGTTCCGGGTAAAGCCGATGCGCTGGGTCTTGGCTGGGTGTACATGAAGCCGAAAAACGGCCATCCGGGCATTATCCAGAAAACCGGCGGCGGCGGCGGATTTATTACCTATATGGCGATGAACCCGCAGGCTAACGTCGGGGTCTTCGTGGTGGTGACCCGTTCCGCGTTGACCCGTTTCAGCGCCATGAGCGACGGCGTCAACGACCTCGTCAGCGCCTTAAGCGGCGTGCAGCCGAATATGGAAACCGCCAGCCAGTAATCGTTGCGGGATGTTTTGCCACTGATTGTTAAGGATCGTTTTGGCGAAACATCCCGCTGTCGTTTGCGGTACACTACCTTCTTTCATTTCACAAAATCAGGCAAACCATGACAGATTTAATCACTCGCCCACGCCGCCTGCGTCAATCCGCCTCGCTGCGCGCCATGTTTGAAGAGACAACACTGAGTTTGAACGACCTGGTGTTGCCGATCTTTGTTGAAGAAGAAATTGACGATTACAAAGCCATCGAAGCGATGCCTGGCGTCATGCGTATTCCGGAAAAACATCTGGCGCGCGAAATTGAGCGCATCGCCAACGCCGGGATTCGTTCAGTGATGACCTTTGGTATTTCCCACCATACCGACGCGACCGGTAGCGACACCTGGAATGAAAACGGTCTGGTGGCGCGCATGACCCGTATCGCCAAACAGGCGGTGCCGGAAATGATCGTCATGTCCGATACCTGCTTCTGCGAATACACCTCGCACGGCCACTGCGGCGTGTTGTGCGAGCACGGCGTCGATAACGATGCGACTCTGGAAAACCTCGGTAAGCAGGCGGTAGTCGCCGCGGCCGCCGGCGCTGATTTCATCGCGCCATCCGCCGCGATGGATGGACAGGTACAGGCGATCCGCCGTTCGCTGGATGCCGCAGGCTTTACCAATACCGCGATTATGTCTTACTCAACCAAATTCGCGTCATCGTTCTACGGCCCGTTCCGCGAAGCCGCCGGTACCGCGCTGAAGGGCGATCGTAAAACTTACCAGATGAGCCCGATGAACCGTCGCGAGGCAATTCGTGAGTCATTGCTCGATGAAGCCCAGGGCGCGGACTGCCTGATGGTGAAACCGGCCGGCGCCTATCTGGATATCCTGCGTGATATCCGCGAGCGCAGCAACCTGCCGCTCGGCGCTTATCAGGTCAGCGGCGAGTACGCGATGATCAAATTTGCCGCGCAGGCTGGCGCTATCGACGAAGAGAAAGTGGTGCTGGAAAGCCTTGGCGCAATTAAACGCGCGGGCGCGGACCTGATCTTCAGCTATTTCGCCCTCGATCTGGCCGAGAAAAAAATCCTGCGTTAAACCTGCCCTCTTCCCGGTAGCGCTGACGCTTACCGGGGCTACCTTGTAGCCCGGATGAGGCGTGAGCCGCTATCCGGGAATCAGATTTTGCGTGCTGCTTTCCATCTTCCGTGACGGCTCCTTGGCGAACCTTCTCTTCTCCTTTAACGACTTAAATCACATTATAAACGCTGGCTACCAGGAGAAGCTGTGGTTGCTTATCGACGCTATTACATCAAGGGGGGAACCTGGTTCTTTACCGTTAATTTGAAGGACCGTAGAAGCATGCTTCTGACTGAAAGAATTGCATTATTTCGCTACTCCGTTTCCGTTGTAAAACAACGTCGCCCTTTTATCATTAATGCTTGGGTGGTATTGCCTGAACATCTCCACTGTATCTGGACACTTCCCAACAATGATGACGATTTTTCTTCCCGCTGGCGCGATATCAAAGGCTGCTTTAGTAGAACATTAAAACGACAACATATCTGGCAACCTCGCTTCTGGGAGCATGCCATACGTGATGAAGAAGATTATCGCCGCCATGTTGATTACATACATATCAATCCATTAAAACATGGCTGGGTTACGCAGGTTATAGATTGGCCATTTTCAACCTTTCATCGAGATGTCCAACGCGGGCTATATCCTGCAAACTGGGCTGGCGAAAGCTTGGATCTTAGCTGCGGCGAACGCCGATAGCCCCTCCCCGGTGGCGCTGACGCTTACCGGGGCTACCAACCAAATGCCAAACCGTAGCCCGGATAAGGCGTAAACCGCTATCCGGGGATCCTCCCCGGTGGCGCTGACGCTTACCGGGGCTACCAACCAAATGCCAAACCGTAGCCCGGATAAGGCGTAAGCCGCTATCCGGGAATTCTCCCGGTGGCGCTGACGCTATCCGGGAAACCTCGCCTGCTGAGACCGAATCTTCACCGAATTGTAATCTGAACGACATCTGCGCCTTCTACTGTCTGGGCAGGACAGAGGAGGAGTCACTATGTTTAGTCTCGACAACGTTCTCGATGACCTGTGGCCTCAGGCGAGGCCCGCCCCCTGGCAGAAAAAGGTGTTGAAAAAGCTTCTGCATGAAGAAGAGTTCCAGCAATTTGCCGCCCGCCATCGTCACCTGAAAGGACTGGATACGGTCGAACAGGTCCTAGAACATCTCAATATCCGCTGCGCTATCCCGGCGCATGACCTTGAACAAATCCCCGAACATGGCCCGCTGGTGATTATCGCCAACCATCCGACCGGGACGCTCGATGGGCTCGCCCTGCTTTATGCGGTCTCCCGCGTGCGGCGCGATGTCAAAGTCGTCACTAACCGCATGCTGACCCATCTTGAACCGCTAAGCTCGCTGTTTATTCCGGTCGATAATATCAACGGCCGTACCGCCAAAGCGGCGCTGCAGCAGATGGACCAGCAGCTTCAGCAGGGCGGCGTGCTGATCTTCTTCCCTGCGGGGGAAGTCTCGCGCCTGACCCGCCGCGGCATCCGTGATAAAAAATGGCATCCCGGCTTCATCAAGCTGGCGGCGAAATACCGCGCGCCGCTGCTGCCGGCCTGGATCCGCGCCCACAACAGCCCGCTGTTCTACGCCAGCGCCCTGCTCTCCGAGAATCTGCCGCTGCTGCTGTTAATGCAGCAGATGTTTCGCCGCCGCGATAGCAGCTTGCCCTTACGCATTGGCCAGCAAATCGCGTGGTCATCGTGGCATCAGCCGCAGCTTTCCACCCGCGAACTGGCGGACCGGTGCTACCGCCACGTCGAGCGCCTCGGTAAAGGACACCCCGGCCTGTTTAAAAGCGAAAGCGCGATCGCCCGCCCGGAAGACCGCGCGCTGCTCAAACGCGAGCTGGCAAAAACCGAATGTCTGGGCAAAACCGCCGACGGTAAACTGATTTATCTGTGGCAGCGCAACGGCCAGGAAGAGGCGCCGCTGCTGCGCGAACTGGGCCGTCTGCGGGAGATAGCCTTCCGGGCGGTCGGAGAAGGCAGCGGCAAACGCCGCGATATTGATAGCTACGATGATGACTACCTGCACCTGATTTTATGGGATGAAGAGGATCTGGAGATCGTCGGCGCCTATCGTTTTATGCCTACCGCCATGCAACTTGAGAAACGGGGAGTGGAGGGCATCTACAGCTACAGCCTGTTCCACTACGACGCGCGGATGGACGATATTCTGCAGCACGGGATTGAACTGGGGCGCAGCTTTATTCAGCCGCGCTATTGGGGGCGCCGCGGGCTGGATTATCTCTGGTCAGGCATCGGCGCCTGGCTGGCGCGAAACCCGCACTATCGCTATCTTTTTGGCCCGGTCTCGATTTCCGGCGGCTTGCCGCCCGATGCCCGCGATTTGCTGGTCGCCTTCTACCGCTTATGGTTTCCGGCGACGCATCCGCTGGCCAAATCGCGCCGCCCCTACCCAGCTTCGCTACCCGACGTGCTGGCGCAGTTTGGCGGCGAGGATTACACCGAAGACCTGACGCGGCTGAAGTCGCTGCTCGGTAATCTCGGCTGCGCCATTCCGCCGCTGTATAAACAGTACTCGGAAGTGTGCGAGCCGGGCGGCGTGCAGTTTATCGATTTCGGCAGCGACCCGGACTTTAATCACTGCGTCGATGGGCTAGTACTGGTGGATTTAACCTACCTCAAAGCCAACCGCTACCAGCGCTACATCGGCGCGCATCTCTAGCCGTTTATCCCGCCCGGTAGAACGGCTTATCGCCAAGAATTGTCGCGCGGTGCATGATGCGCCGCTGCGGCAGATAGTCGGCGTTAGCGTAATGCTGCGTCACCCGGTTATCCCAAATCGCCACGTCGTTCGGCTGCCAGCGCCAGCGCACCTGGAATTCCGGTTTAGTGACGTGAGCAAACAGGAAATTCAGCAGCGCCTCGCTCTCTTTCTCGCTGACATCCACAATGCGGGTGGTAAATCCTTCATTGACGAACAGCGCCTGCTTACCGGTTACCGGATGGGTACGTACCACCGGGTGCAACAGCGGCGGGTTCTTCGCCACCGCCTCGCGCCAGCGCTGATGCTCCACTTCCGTCTTGTTGTACTTATACTCCTGGAACGATTTGCGGAAATCGTGCTCCGCGCGTAAACCGCTCAACAGCTGGCGGAACGGTTCGGAGAGCGCTTCCCACGCGGCAATACCGCTGGTCCATAGGGTATCGCCGCCGGTAGAAGGTAACTCCTTCGCCGCCAGAATCGCCCCCGCCGGCGGCGTGTCGATAAAGGTCACGTCGGTATGCCAGTTATCGTTGTCCGGCGGATTATCGTTATGGGTATCCAGTACGATAATTTCATCCACGCCCGGCGCATGCGGATAGACCGGATGAATATGCAAATCGCCGAACCGTAACGCCAGATCGCGCTGCTGTTGCGGGGTGATATTTTGCTCGCGCAGGAACACCACCTGATGACGCAGTACCGCGTGATATAGCTGCTCGAACTGATTGTCGCTTAACGGACGGGTCAAATCGGCTCCGGCCACCTGCGCGCCAATATACGGCCCCAACGGGGTAATGCTAAGACGTTCACTCATTGTACTTCTCCATGCCAGGGCGTCAGGCGGCGCTGCAACGCGCGCAGTCCCAGTTCCAGAACAAATGCGATTATCGCAATCACCGCGATCCCGGCTAACACCACATCGGTCGCCAGGAATTCACCGGCGGATTGCACCATAAAACCTAAGCCGCGAGTGGCGGCAATCAGCTCCGCCGCCACCAGCGTCGACCAACCGACGCCAAGGCCAATGCGCAGGCCGGTAAGAATTTCCGGCAGCGCGCCCGGCAGGATCACCAGCCACAGCACCTGAGCGCGACTGGCCCCTAAAGACTGCGCGGCGCGAATACGGACCTGCTGCGCGCTTTTAACCCCCGCCAGCGTCGACATCACTACCGGGGCGAAAATAGCCAGATAGATCAGTAAGATTTTCGGCGTTTCGCCAATGCCGAACCAGATGATCACCAGCGGCAGCCACGCCAGCGGCGGTACCGGACGATACAGTTCGATCAGCGGGTCGAGGATCCCGCGTACCGTTGGGCTCAATCCCATGGCGATCCCCACCGGCACGCCAACGATCGCCGCCAGTACCAGCGCGATGGCGATACGCGTCAGGCTCGCCGCCAGATGCTGCCACAGGGTCGCGTCCATAAAGCCTTGCGGCCCGGCAATGGTCAGTAGCTTCTGCAATACCTGCCACGGCGAGGGTAAAAACAGCGGGCTAATCAACTGCAGCGCGGTCACCGCCCACCAGATAGCCAGCAACACCGCCAGCGTCGCTACGCTAAGGGTCAACTGCCGTGAGAGCGGCCAGCGCCACTTCAGCGCGCGCTGGCGCGGTTTATCATTGAGGACCACGCTCATGAGAAAGCCTCCCGTTGTTCGAACACCCGGCTAAGCACATATTCGCGCTGGGCGATAAATTGCGGATCCGATTTAATGCTGCGGCAGGATTCACCGGCGACAAAACGGCGGCCAAACTCCAGCGGCAGGCGTTCCTGCACCCGCCCCGGCCCCGGCGACAGCAGCACCAGCTCGCTGGCCATAAATACCGCTTCTTCTATATCGTGGGTAATCAACAGCACCTGCTTGCCGGTTTCATGCCACAGTCGCAGCAGCAGAGTTTGCATCTGCTCGCGAGTAAAGGCGTCGAGCGCGCCGAAGGGCTCATCCAGCAGCAAAAGCTGCGGATCCGCCGCCAGCGCGCGCGCAATACCGACACGCTGACGCTGGCCGCCGGAAAGCTGCCAGATAAAGCGTTTTTCCGCCCCCTGCAGGCCGACTTTTTTTAACATCTGCGCGGCGATTTCCCGGCGTTGGGTCTTTTCAACCCCCGCCAGCTGTAATCCCAGCGCGACGTTATCCAGCACGTTGCGCCACGGCAACAGGCCTTCATTTTGAAACACCACGCCGCGATCGGCGCCCGGCCCGTCGATGCGACGGCCTTCGAGAGTGATGCTGCCGTGCTGGTAAGGCACGAATCCGGCAATCAGGTTCAGCAGCGTGGTTTTGCCGCAGCCGGAAGGGCCCAGCACCACCAGCAGTTCGCCGCTGTCCAACGTCAGGTTGATATCCGCCAGCGCCGGTTTACCGCCATAATCAGCGGAGAGATGCGAGATTTGCAGCATCGGAGCCTCCTTTTATTTCACGAAACGGTCGGTAACGAACTGGCTATAATCGGTTCCGGCCGCCGGCACTTTGCCCTGCTCTTTGAGGAATTTCGCGGTATCGATAATCGCCTGGTTCACCGGGCCGTTAAGCTCCTGCGCCTGCTGGGCGGCGGTAAGATAGGTATTGCCTTTGACTAACACCGGCACATCCGCCTCCGGCACGCCGCTCAGTCGCGACAGCTTGCTGAGATTTTCCGGCTGCTTCAGCCACGCCTCCGGGTTGGCGATATAGGGCTGCTGCGCGTCGATGGCGCTTTTAGCGAAAGCTTTCACGATTTCCGGATGCTGCTCGGCAAAGTCTTTACGCACAACCCAGACATCCAGCGTCGGCGCGCCCCATTGCCCCACCTGCGCGGAGTCGGTCAGCACCTTGCCCTCTTTTTCCAGTTCGTTAACGGCTGGCGCCCACACGTAAGCGCCATCGATATCGCCGCGCTGCCAGGCAGCGATAATCGCCGGCGGCTGCAGGTTGATAATCTGCACCTGGCCCGGTTTGATTCCCCAATGTTTCAGCGCGGAAAGCAGGCTGTAGTGGGTGGTCGAAATAAACGGTACCGCAATGCGTTTGCCAATCAGATCTTCCGGCTTAGTGATATCTTTCTTCACCACCAGCGCTTCGGAATTACCGAGCTTTGAGGCCAGCAGGAACACTTCAATCGGTACCTGCTGAGTGGCGGCCACCGCCAGCGGGCTGGAACCGAGGTTGCCGATTTGTACATCACCTGAGGCCAGCGCGCGTACGATGCTGGAGCCGCTGTCGAATTTACGCCAGTCAACGGTGGCGCCGCTGGCTTTGGCGAAGGTGTTGTCCGCCTGGGCGACTTTCGCCGGTTCAGCGGAGGTTTGATAGGCGACGGTGACGTTAACCGCCTGCGCCTGGAAGGCAGCGAAAGCCAGCGCCGCCAGAAGAGTAATTCGCGATGTGAATGCCATAATGTCTGCTTCCCCTTAGTTGTTATGGGTGCAGTATTTCCGGCATCAGCGTGGAGATGAAGTAATTAAAAATTCTGCCTAATAGCGAATCGTTTTTAGAAGAAAAGCGGGATTAGATAGTTAAAAACAGGGATTAAAGAAATGGGTTCCCCCGGCTCGCGCTGCGCTGAGCCGGGCTACCAAAAGTTGCGGATGTTGTCGTTGTAGCCCGGATCAGGCGCGGAGCGCCGCCATCCGGGGGAAAGAAATACAGGTGTTAGCGGCCCGCCGCCAGCGCGGCGATATCCTGCGGCGTGGTGCGACAGCAGCCGCCAATCAGCCTGGCGCCAGCCGCCAGCCACTGCGGCAAATAGGCCGCGAGCGTCGCGCAGGCTTCGCCGTGATGATGCCAGGTCTTGGTCAGCGCATCATAGTGCTCGCCGGAGTTAGGATAGACCACCAGCGGCAGCGACGTCAGGCTGTGCAGATGCTGCAGCGCGGCGGTGGTATTTTCCAGCGCGATACAGTTAATCCCCAGCGCCAGCACCTGCGGATTATCGGCCAATACCGCAACAACCTCGCGCAGCGGCGTACCGTCGCTGAGATGTTCAGCGTCGCGCAGGGTCAACGAGAACCAGGCGCGGGCGCGCGGGTAGTCACGCAGCAGCGCCACCAGCGCCGTGATTTCGGCAAACGACGGCAATGTTTCACAGGCCAGCAGATCCGCCCCGGCATCCAGCAGCGCTTCGACGCGCGGACGGTGGAATGCCTGAAACGCCTCCGCGCTGCGCTGATAATCGCCGCGATACTCAGAGCCATCCGCCAGATACGCGCCATACGGCCCGACCGACCCGGCCACCAGCAGCGTTCCCGCCTGCGGGTTTTCCGCCAGATACGCCTCGCGGGCTTTACGCGCCAGCTCGACGCTTTTACCTATCAACGCCTTCGACTGCGCCTCATCCAGTCCGCGGGCGGCAAAGCCTGCCGGTGTTGCCTGATAGCTGGCGGTGATCGCCACCTGTGCGCCAGCGCGGAAATAGTCGAGATGCACATCGCGGATCAGCTGCGGGTTCTCCAGCAGTACCTTCGCCGACCATAAACTATCGGCCAGATTGCAGCCGCGCGCTTCCAGTTCCGTCGCCATCGCGCCATCCAGCAGCACGAACGGTTGCGTTTCAAGGATGGCGGTTAGCGGATTATTCTGCGACATGTTGCGGCTCCTGAGTTAATTTCCGTGTACGAGTCAGATAGTAAGCACCATAACATAGCGCGACGAACGGGATCCCGCACCACAGCGCAATACGCTGGCTTGGGTCAAAGGCCAGCCCCACGCAGGCCACCAGGCAAAGTACAAAACCCAGCGCCGGCACCAGCGGATACCACGGCGCGCGATAGTGCAACTCGCTTAACGCTTTGCCCTGTTGCAGATGGCGGCGGCGGAAAACAAAATGCGACGCGCAGATGCTCAGCCATACCGCGACCACCGCAAAACCGGAAATCGCCGACAGCGCAACAAACACCGTATCCGGCGCGACTACGCTGGAAAACAGCGCCAGCACGCCGCCCAGCATGCTTACCGTCAGCGCGGTTAGCGGCACGCCGCGTTTATTCACTTTGGCAAAGCAGGCTGGCAACGTCTTCTCATTTGATAGCGACCACAGCATCCGTCCGGAGGCATACAGGCCCGAGTTGGCCGCCGACAAAATCGCGGTCAGGATCACGAAGTTAAAAATATCCGCCGCGTAAGGAATACCGACCTTTTCAAACACCAGTACGAACGGGCTTTTTTCCACCCCCGCCTGCTGCATCGGGATTAGCGCGGCGAGCACGAAAACGGTACCGATAAAGAAAATAATCAGCCGGGCAATAGTGGTGCGGATCGCGACCGGTATCACCTGATGCGGGTTTTGCGTCTCACCGGCGGCAATACCGATAAGTTCGGTGCCCGAGAAAGCGAAGTTCACCGCCACCATGGTCATCAGGATCGGCAAGCCGCCATGGGGGAACCAGCCTTCGGCGGTGATGTTATGCAGCCCCGGCGCCGGTGAACCGTCGGTCAGCGGAATAAAGCCGAAGATGGCCGCGCCGCCGAGAATAATAAAAGCAATGATGGTGATCACTTTGACCAGCGAGAACCAAAATTCGCCTTCGGCAAAGAAGCGAGTAGAGATAACATTCAGGGCGAAAATCACCGCGCAGAAAATCACGCACCAGACCCACACCGGCACCTGCGGGAACCAGTACTGCATACAGAACCCGGCGGCGGTAAAGCTCGAGCCGAGCGCCACGGTCCAGGTCAGCCAGTAGAGCCACGCCACGGTATAGCCGGTCGCCGGGCCGAGATAACGCGCGGCATACACGTGAAAGGCACCGGTTTCCGGCATCGCCACCGACAGTTCGCCAAGACACTGCATCACCAGCCAGACCACCAGCGCGCCGATCAGATACGCCAGCAGCGTGCCCGCCGCGCCGGTGGTCGAGATAATATAGCCGGTATTGAAGAATAACCCTGTGCCAATGACGCCGCCCAGCGAGAGCATAATCAGGTGGCGCGTTTTCATGGTGCGCTTAAGTTGCCCACCTTGTTGTTGTGATGTTGTTTGCATATTGCCTTCTTTATGTATGGACGTCTAAACATCCAAATGAAGGTCATTTATACCGTGACGGCGGGGAAATTGCAAAACGGAGAAGGGAAAAAAACAGGGAGAACAGGAGTAGGAGCCAGGGTTTAAAGCTGCTTGGGCTGCGGAGCCTCTCCTTTTTACCGCAACCGCAAGCAGCCTTCTGCTACACAGAGCACACCTCGTTCCAGTAGGCTTCGCGCGTCCAGCGCCGCTCAGTATGTTTTGTCATGGCGAAACCACCGGGTTTCCACGTTGCCGAGATCCACGCCATACAGGCTGGCGACCGGCAAGATCGCCTCCATCATCCGTTGACCATCTTGCTGCCCGGCTTCTCCGTTAGATAAAAAAGCCAGCCAGCCGGTAATCCGTTGCCACAGCGCTACTTTCATTTCTCCTCCATCGGTCGGGTTTGCGTTGTTGTTATTTCAACCACAATCGCCGACGGGCGGGAAATATCAATTCCGAATTTGTAATCCTGGAAGATGCATATTCGCCGCTGCGCTTCGGTGACTAACCCCTTCCTGTAAAAGCGATTTGGTTAACAGCAATATCCCCATTTTTATTAAGAGATTTTGGTTATAGATAAGAATTTTTTCTTCTTTGCCGGACGAGGCGCTTTTGTGGGAGCGTGATAAACACAAAACAAAACAGGGATTCAGGGGAATGATGATGCATAAAACTTATACCAAAATCGCTTTTGCGCTGGGCGCGCTGCTGCTGACCGCCCAGGTTCAGGCCGACCAGTTAGCCGATATCAAAGCCGCCGGGGTGGTGAAGGTCGCCACCTTCGACGCTAACCCGCCGTTTGGTTCCGTGGATGCCAAAACCCATCAACTGGTGGGTTACGACGTCGATTTCGCGCAGGCGCTGGCGAAATCTCTTGGCGTCAAGCTTGAGCTGGTGGCCACTAACCCGGCTAACCGTATTCCGCTGCTGCAGTCCGGTAAGGCCGACCTGATCGTCGCCGATATCACCATTACCCCGGAGCGCGCGCAGGTAATTGATTTCTCAACGCCCTACTTTGTAACCGGCCAGCAGTTCCTGGTTCCGGCTAAGTCGCCGGATAAACTGGATGACTACAGTAAAGCGCGCATCGGCGCGGTAAAAGGCACCACCGGCGAACAGGCGCTGCACCAGCGTTTCCCGCAGTCGCGGGTGCTCTCCTATGACGATATTCCATTGGCGCTGACCGCCCTGCGAAACGGCAACGTGCAGGCGATTACCCAGGACAGCACCATTCTCGCCGGGCTGCTGGCGGGCGCGCCGGATAAAGCCAACTTTAAAATTCTGCCGGATTTGCTGAGCAAAGAAGAGATTGGCGTCGGCGTGAAAAAAGGCGAGCCGGCGCTGCTGAAAGCGGTAAACGACGAGCTGGTTAAGCTGGAAAAATCCGGCCAGGCGGCGAAAATCTACGACACCTGGTTTGGCCCTGGCACCGCCTCTCCGCAACCGCGCGCCTTTACCATAGAAGCGAAATAACCCAGATGTTTTCCGCCTTATTTTCACGATCCGCGGCTTCGGCCGTGGATTTCTCGCATCTGCAGCAGGCCAGTATTACCTTTCGCGACGTGGTTAAACGCTACGGCGATCATCAGGTACTTAACGGCGTTAATTTAACGGTCAATCCCGGCGAAGTGGTGGCGATCCTCGGGCCATCAGGATCGGGTAAATCAACGCTGATCCGCCTGATCAACCAGCTTGAATCGTTAAGCGGCGGCGAGATCCTCATCGATGGCAAACCGACCCGCCGCCTGACCGGCAGCGCGCTGCGCCAATTGCGCAGCCGGATCGGCTTCGTTTTTCAACAGTTCAATCTCTACGCTCACCTGACGGCGCAGGAGAATATTACCCTCGCGCTGGAGCGCGTGCACGGCTGGCAACACGATGCCGCCCAAAAGCGGGCGCTGGAATTACTCACCCAGGTCGGTCTCACGGATAAAGCGCGGCAGATGCCCGCTCAGCTCTCCGGCGGCCAGCAGCAACGCGTCGCCATCGCCCGCGCCCTTGCCTCCTCGCCGCAAATCATCCTGTTCGATGAACCGACCTCGGCGCTGGATCCGGAGATGATCGGCGAAGTGCTGCAGGTGATGAAAGCCCTGGCCCACAGCGGTATCACCATGGTGGTGGTCACTCACGAGATGCAGTTTGCCCGCGAAATCGCCGATCGGGTGGTGTTTATCGACGGTGGCGAAATCCTCGAAACCGCGCCGCCGGCGGAATTTTTCGCCCGCCCGCAGCATGCGCGTACTCGCCGTTTTCTGCAGAAGGTGCTCGACCCGCTGCATCAGGAGAGCATTGAGTGATGGCGATTCTCGACTGGCATGGCGTGCTCAGCGGGCAGCCGCTACAGTGGATAATCTCCGGTTTCCTGACCACCGTCTGGGTCAGCTTCGCCGGGATACTGCTGGCCACCGCGCTGGCGGTGCTGCTGCTGGCCCTGCGTCTCGGCGGCGGACGCCCCGGCCGCTGGCTGGTGGCGGCGTGGGTATCGCTGTTTCGCAATACACCGCTGCTGGTTCAACTGCTGTTCTGGTACTTCGCCGCCTGGAACCTGCTGCCGCTGGCGGCGCGCGATTTTATCAACGACTCCCATAGCTGGTCGATTCTACCGGGCGACGTCTGGTGGCTGACGCCGGAATTTCTCTGCTCAATGTGGGGGCTCGGCGTATTTACCTCGGCATTTCTGGTGGAAGAGATTGCCGCCGGACTGCGCGCCGTCAACCACGGCCAGCGCGAAGCGGCGCTGTCGCAGGGATTTAGCCCGTGGGGTGAATTACGTTTTATTCTGCTGCCGCAGGGGCTGGCCAACGCCTGGCAGCCGATTGTCGGCCAGTACCTGAACCTGATGAAACTCTCTTCGCTGGCCAGCGGTATTGGTTTTGCCGAGCTCACCTACCAGGTACGGCAAATCGAGAGCTATAACGCCCACGCGCTGGAGGCCTTTGCTATCGGCACAGTGCTGTATCTGGCGCTGGGTATTGTTATGGGACTGGCGCTGACGCGCTTCGGTCCGGGATATCGTCAGCCACGGAGCGCACAACATGAACGCTAACCTCGCGGTGATCGCCGACAACCTTGATTATCTGCTGTGGGGACGACTGGCGGAAGGCCAGCCCGGCGGCGTGGCGCTCACCTTGTTGATGGCCATCGGCGCGACCGCGCTGGCGCTACCGGGTGGTATTCTGCTGGCCTGCGCCGCCTGGCGCTATGGCGGAGCGGTCCGTCGTCTGCTGTTCCTGTGGGCGGAAATTATTCGCGGTATCCCGCTGATCTTCGTTATTTTCTGGCTGTGGTATCTGCTGCCGATGCTGACCGGCGGCGATCTGCCGGGCGCGGTGACGGTCACGCTGGCGCTGGCGTGGTTCACCGCCGCCTCGGTGATGCACTCGGTGCTGGCGGGGCTGCGCGCCCTGCCCGGCGGCCAGCATGAAGCGGCGCTGACGCAGGGATTCGCCCCCGGCCAGACGCTACGCTTAATCCTGCTGCCGCAGGCGCTGCGCAACGTCCAGCCGTCGCTGGTGGGCATTTTTATCGGCCTGCTGAAAGACACCTCGCTGGCGTTTATCGTCAACGTGCCTGAACTCACCACCGTCGCCGGGCAGGTCAATAACCGGGTGCAAATCTACCCGCTGGCGATATTCGTCTTTACCGGCGCGGTTTACTATTTACTGTGCTGCGCCCTCAGCCAGCTGGCGAGCCGCCGTTTTACCAGGCGTAGCGCTGACAGGCGCTTCGCAGCCGATTGAGAAACAGCCGGGCATTGGCGGTGAGCGCCGATTTTTGCGACCATACCGCGCAATACTGCGCCGCCGGGAGCGTGGATACCGGCAGCGTGACCAGCTTATCGCCAAGCTGCAGCGGCTGGCTCATGGCGCGCGCGACGATGGTCAGATAATCGGATTCCAGTACCATCTGCAAGCCGACTATCACCGAGTCGGTGCGTAGCGGGGTAATCGACACCTGGCGATAAAAATGAATCAGCTCGTTTTGTAGCTGCTGATAGTAGCCCATCGGTGACTCCGGCAGCAGCCAGCGGGCTTTACGCAGCGCCAGCAGATCGCTTTCGTGCGCCAGCGGATGCCCCTTGCGCGCGATAACGCAGAACGGCGCGGTAAACAGCGGTTCCAGCATCACCCCTTCCGGCGGATGCATCGGGTCGACCGATCCGATAGCCAGGTCAATCTCTCCGCTGCGGACGCCCGGCAGCAGCGACGAAAGCTGCCCCTCTTTCACCGTCATCTGTACCTGCGGCAGCACCTGCTTAAATCCTTCGGCCACCTGCGGAAACACCGTCAGGGCAATCAGCGACGAAAAGCCGACCGTCAGCCGACCGTGGGTGACATGGTTTATCTGTTCCACCTCGTCCGCCGCGCGCCGCAGCTCCTCCAGCACCCACTCCGCGCGCTGTAAGAAAGCGATTCCCGCTTCGGTCAGGGCGACGCCTTCTTTGCTGCGTAGAAAAAGTTGCGTGCCGAGGATTTGCTCCAGCTCACGTAATGTCCGGCTCAGTGCCGGCTGCGATTGCCCCAGTTCACGCGCCGCTGAGCGGATGCTGCCGCTACGCGCCACCTGCCGTAGCGCCTGCAGTTGGTTCAATTTGGGAAGATATTTCACCGCTCACCCCTATCAGAAAAAAGCATCACCTATAGAAAAATTATATCTTCCCGCCGCGCGGGTAAAGCCTGAGGATGCAGTGGGGGGATTCCCCACGACAACACATGCAACCATGAGACACCGGGCGGAAAAAAATGAAAAGTCAGTCTCAGATGATCTTCTTACTGTTTATCGGCTACGTGGTCGTTTATATCGACAAAACCGTCACCGGCTTCGCGCTGCTGCCTATCGAAAAGGAGTTCGGGCTTAACGCCGAGCAGTTGGGCTACATTACCGGCATCTTTTTTCTCGCCTATTCGCTGTTTCAGGTTCCGGCGGGCTGGCTTAACGATCGCATTGGCTACAAAACCATGCTGGTGCTGTCGCTGGCGGCGCTGGGGATCTTCGCGCTGTGCTTCGGCCTGCTGGGAGCGAGCTTCGGCCTGCTGCTGCTGTTCCGCTTTCTGTCGGGCGTCGGCCACTCCGGCTATCCCTGCTCCTGCGCCAAAGCGGTGGTAAGCAACTTCACTCTTGAACAACGTACCTTCGCCCAATCAATATTGCTGTCGTCAGCGGGACTGGCGATGACCATTGGGCCGATTATCGCTGTTAACGCGCTGGCGCTGCTCGGCTGGCATCTGTCGTTCACCGTACTGGGGATCGTTGCCTGCGCTATCGCCCTACTGATCGCCCTGCGCGTGCCGCGCCGACAGCCGACGGCGGTGGTCGCGAAACAGAGCGCCGCTGGCGCCGCCCTGTGGCGTAACCCCACGGTTATCCTGCTCTTTCTGGCTATCTTTTGCGTCAATATTCCCAGCTATGGCCTGATGGCCTGGCTGCCGAAGTTTTTTGTTCAGAGTATGGGAATGTCGCTTTCTGCATCCGGCTACGTGGTGGCCGCGGGGGGGCTGGGGATCTGGATCTCATCGCTCGGTACCGGCTGGCTGGTGGGCAAATATTTTCTTAATCGCGAACCGCTGGTGATTGCCATCAGCGCGCTAATCAGCGCCGTGGCGATCTTCGCCATCTTCCACGCCCGGACGCCGCTTATCGCCAGCCTGCTGCTGTTTATCGGCGAAATTTTCCTGATGTCGACCTTCGTCACCGCCTTTACCCTGCCGATGAAGCGCCTGCCGGAAAATATGATGGGCTCGGCCATCGGTCTGATTAATACCGGTGGTACCCTCGGCGGCTTTGTCTCGCCGATCGTCATTGGCTATCTGGTGGAGAAAACCCACGGTTACGCCAGCGCTTTCCTGTTTCTTTCACTGGCGATGGTTTGCTCCGCGCTGGCGGTGCTGCCGCTCATGAAACGTAAAACCGTCGTCAGTCAGCCCGTTATTGATTGAAGGAGTCACTGATGCAACACGCCACTGAACAATTCATTTCCGCCGCGGCCGAGGAAGCGCTGCGCTGGCGTCGCCATATCCACGCCCATCCGGATCTGTCGTTTAACGAGAAGCCGACCGCCGATTACATCGCCCGCGAGCTGGCGCCGTTTGCCGATCTCGAGATAAGCCGCCCGCTGGAAAATAGCGTGATTGCCGTACTGCGCGGCGCGCATCCTGGGCCAATGTGGGCGCTGCGGGCCGATATCGATGCCCTACCGCTACAGGAAGAGAGTGGTGAAGCATTCTGCTCAACGAAGCCCGGCGTAATGCACGCCTGCGGTCACGACGCGCATACCGCGATGCTGATGGGGGCGGCGAAAGTCTTGTGCCAGCTTCGCGAACAGCTGCACGGCAGCATTAAATTCATCTTCCAGCCAGCGGAAGAGGTGCCGCCGGGCGGCGCGCGTGAGCTGGTTAAATTGGGTGTGGTTGACGACGTTGAACATATTTTCGGCCTGCATGTTTTCCCCACCAGCCCGGTTGGCGTGATTACCCTGAAAGAGGGAGTGTACGTCGCTTCCAGCGATAACTTTGATATCACCATTCGCGGCAAAGGCGGCCACGGCTCGATGCCGCAGCACTGTATCGATCCGGTGACCATCGGCGCGGAAGTGGTCGGCGCGCTGCAGCAGATCGTCGCCCGCCATATCGACCCGTCCAACGCGCCGGTGCTGACTATCGCCACTTTTCAGGCCGGCGATAGCTATAACGTGATCCCCGACAGCGCGCGCCTGGCCGGGACGCTGCGTACCCATAGCCAGCAGGTGCGCGAGGCGGTACCGCCGCTGATGGCGCGGATTATCGACGGCATCACCGCCGCCCACGGCGCCAGCTACGAAATCAAATGGCAGCAGGGCTATGCGGTGGGAAACAACCACGACGCCACCAATCATATCGCCCGTGAAGCCATAGCCCGCCACTTCCCGGCAGGCACGCTACAGCTGCAGGATAAGGCGCTATTCGGCAGCGAGGATTTCTCCTCCTATCAGGAGAAAATCCCCGGAACCTTCCTGTTTATCGGCTGCGGCAATGCGCAAAAAGGGGCGACGTGGAACGTGCACAACCCGCATTTTCGCATCGACGAAGATGCGCTGGCGGTCGGCATTAAGACCCATATCGCGCTGGTGAGTCAGTTGCTGAACGAGGAATAATTCAGGCGATTGCCCGGCTATTTCACCGGGCAATCATTGCTGATTTTAATAAATTTCTCGTTATAGATAATGTAGTGGTTGCCGGGCTTACGCAGCGACGGCTGGCGAACGACATCGCCGGGGCGCAGATACCAGGCGTCACCCTCCTCTTCCGTGGTGTCGCATCCCGGTTTTATCAGCAGCTTAAACCAGGTATTGCCGGTATTACTGACGCTTCCCGCCGCTTTATCGAACGCCCATTTAAACTGAACCTGCCGCGGACGCACCACCAGAATGGTATCCATCACCACCACCGGCTCCATGCTGATCTGCCCGCCCGCCGGGGCGCGCATCACCAGGTTGCGGGTGGGAATTTCACGAAACGAGACCCGATAGTAGCGTTCGCGGTTATCCTTCGGCCCATGGTAATAGAACTTAAAATATTCACTTTCGCCCGCCTGCAGCGTCAGCTGGCGCGGGGCGAACAGCAGTTCGCCGTCCGCCGGGCGGGCACGAACCTCATGGCCGCCGGGCCGGTCGATCCCCACCACCGACACCCGATACAGCCGCGCGCTTTTATTGTTGTTGATAACCCTCTTCGCCGCAAACTCAGCGTCAGAGGCCAGCGAAAAGGTCAGATTACCGACGGAAATCGCCTGCGCCAGCGGCGCGGCCAGCAGCCACAGGCTCGCCAGCGTCAGCTTAATTAATGTTACGCCACGTCGCCTGGACATGAATCTCTCCTGAAGCGCTGACCTCGCCAAACCAGCCGTTGTCGGTGATCGTACGCAACGAGATAGGATCGTCCATGGCGATCGAGAAGCGCACCGTTGTTTTATCCATTTGCCCCACATCGCCGGAAATATCATTCCACGGCGTAGTCAGCCACAGCGCATCGGTCATGTCGTGCCAGCTATCGTCGCAGCCGGCGTCATAGCTTTTCGTTGATCCGCTTTGGGTAATGAAGGAAAGCGATGCCGGGAATGGTACCTTCGCGGTGCCGTCCGCCGAGCTGAACAGGCAATACGAACGTCCGCCAATCGCCTGCGCCGGTCCGCTCACTTTAATCAACACCTCATCGGCGGCGGTTTTTCCACTGGTGGTAACGATGTAGCCGAAATCCAGCGCCGGTTCGCCGCTGCCAACATACCCCTCACGCGTGGGCGCCGAGGTGTACTCATCGGAGATAATGCTGATGCTGAAATCACGAGGTTTGATAATCAGGCTATTGGATGTCGAGAATTCATACCAGCCGGATTCCGGCGAAGTGGTGTTATAGAAACGGAAGTTAAACAAGTCCTTGGTATTGATGTCGCTAATCCCCAGGGCCACCATCTGCTTGAAAAAGTTACTCGAGAAAAAGACGTAGATAGAATCAGAACTTTTCATCTCGTTGAAAGTGTAATACTGGGAAATACCGCTTACCGGTTTCCACGAATTACCATTCAGACTGAACTGCATATCATAGCTGCCTACCGCCGAAGCTAACGCAGAGTTGCTGATTGCCGGGAAGATGTGAATCGAACTGTTGCTCAACCCGTTAGTCTGCAGAGCATAGTTAACCATTTTGCAGCTTAAACCAGAGCGAGAACCAATTGTTTGCGTACGGCAATCGGCATTGCCTTCGCCCAGCGTGGGCACGCCGTCGCTGTTGATAAACACTTCAGCCAGTGAGTGGGTGTTTATCAGGCGTAAGTGCCCCGCTTTGGTATGGGTTACGTCGCGGATATACCAGGTACCTGACGCCTGATCTTTACAACGCTCTCCTTTGCTCGCATCGTAAGCGACCGATGTCTGGCAGGAATTAATCGTCATCGTAAAACTACCGCCGATCGGCATCTGCTGCAGGTATTGATAAAAGGCATCGGACATCATCCCGTGACGCCATTTCGTCCCGCTCCCCGTTGAGACGCCGTAAAATCCATTAGCATCGGTTGACTGGGGTAAAATCAGGCTGGTTGCCAGATCGCATCCCGAGTACCAGTTAATACACCGTAAACCCAGTAAAGGGTGAGAGACCGGCGCATTATCCAGCCACATATCAAACCGGTAATTAGCGGAGATCCCATGGTTGTGACCATCATCGATATAACCCAGACTGACCTGACGGTACGCGGTATCGCCAGAACCGGTTGATTTTAACCCGGTCCAGCGGTTTGAGCCGGTCAGGCGGGGATCCAGCGCGCCGCCAGGGGTGACAAAGAAGTTGTCATCAGAGTTGTTCTCGACAAAGACAAATTCGCGCGCCGGAGCAGCGGCTTCAGAATATTTTGTCACCGCCGCCTTAGCGTTCATCGCCAGCGGCGCAATCGTCAGCGTCGCCAAAGCGAGTAGCCACTTAGCTTTCATTACCTTCTCCTGTCTGCTGCACCGCCGCCCATGAAGAGAGACCGCTGCATACCACGTCCCCTACCCACACCGCGCCGCGCGCCTGGCTGAGCTCCAGCGCCACTTCACAGGTTTTATTTCCGCCGTAGCTAAAATCGATGGTGGGATATTTTTTATCGACATCCATGACAAATTCACCGTTCTCATCGGTACGGGTGCGCCCGATATGGTTATTAATGCGCGCGTTCGCCAGCAGCGTGCCGTCTTCGGCGCGGATGCGCCCGGAGACGGTGACCATCTGCTTCACTTCCGGCTCGATCACCGCCACGTTACCGGGATAAAGCGTCAGGTGGCTCTTACGGCCGCTGACAATGTCGTAGCTGTCGATCGAGTTTTTACTGTTCTGCAGTTCGACTTCATAGCGGCTGTACGGCGACAGCGGCAGGTAGTTGCGTTTACCGCTGAGCTGCACGATGCGCCCGTTAACCTTAGCGCTGAGCTTGCCGTCGTCTTCCAGCCCGGTATTGAAGATCACTCCGGCGTTGCCATCGGTTCTCCCGCTGGCGGCGATGTTTTTCCCCTGCCAGCCGACGCTGCCGCTGGCGGTCAGGTTGGTGTTCACGTAGCCGTCGGCGCCGCTGTTGACGTTCAGCGTGCCGTTGGTGTAGCGCGTTTCGAACTGCGTATAAGCGCCGCCGCTTAAGGTTTTGTCGTCGCCGGTATCGCCGGAAATCGCCCGCGAAATATTGGCGCCGACGGTTCGAATCGCCCCTTCATCAAACTGCTTACGCGCCGAAATGTTGGCCATGGTATAGCCGTTCTGATGGGTCATGCCGGCGCTGAACCAGTTGCCCAGCGGCAGTGATAAATCGAGGGCGATATATTTCCCGGTGTTGGCGTTGCTATCGCCGTTGTTATAGCGCTGTAAGCCCGCGCGCAGGCCTAGCGAGCCAAAAGAGCCGCTATAAATCGTTTGGTAATAATCCGCCGTGTAGTAATGGCTGTTGTAGCGGCGGTCATCGTTGTAGCTGATGCTGAAAGTGCCTAGTTTTGACCACAGGGCGTTCAGGTTCAGCGTGCCGCCGATCGCCCGGTTATCGGCATCGCTGCGGCGCAGCTTATCGCCGATAACGGTCTTTTCCTGGTTAATCCACAGCGAGCTAAAGCCGCCGGGCAAGGTGGCGCTAACGCTGCCGATACTGCTCCAGGAACTGTCGCTGGCCAGCATGTTTTGCAGGTTGATATTCACCGCCTCGGTTAGCGGCAGCGTAATGCGCGTTTCGCCGACGGCGTTGCTATCGTAGCCGTAGCCGGTGGCCGCCCAACTGAGCGTACTCAACGATCCGGAAGCCGACGCCCCCGCCAGCCAGCTCTCTTTCGCCGGCTGCGTCTTTTTACCGCTTTCCGACCAGCGGTCCATATGGAAACTGCCGCCCCAAATTTGCCAGGCCAGCGGCGCGCCCGCGCCGCGTCCGCGAGTAAACAGCTTGTTGACGCGTTGGGTGCGTTTGCTGACCACTCTTCCGTTGACGATAACTTCGACGTCAACGTCGTAAATACCGTACGGCAGGCCTCGGGTATCAACTTCATGATTCCCCATGACGAAGTTCTGCACGCTTAACAGGCGCCCGTCGCGCATCAGGTGGACCTCGCCTGCCGCCGGTAAGAATGCCACCACCGGCGTCGCCGACTGGCTGTTGTCAAATACCGTAGAGCTGGCCTGGTTTCCCCACGACGCGCCGTAGATTTTACCGGCCGAAATCGCGGTCATCGGCCCCAGCGATTGTAAGTTCCAGGTATCCAGCATCCCGCCGGCAAAACGGTGCCCGGCGAAGTCGCGCTCGTACATCGCTTTATACAGTTCATTGTCCTGGTGGCTGGTGCCGATACCGTACAGCGAGCCGTCGAGCACCACGTGATGCTCGCGCAGCGCGCTAACGCTATTGAGTGACAGATAGCTGGAGGTATTGCTGCCGCCGCTACGCATCTGGTTGTTGTAGACCCCGAGGTTATAGGTGAGGTTATTACTGAAAGTTTTAACGCTCGACTGGCCAATATCCTCGCTGCGCGACCGCAGCACGGTTCCCAGCGCCTCACGTTTCACCACCAGTTGCAGCAGCAGCTGGCGCAGACTAAGTTGCAGCTGCGCGGCATCGGTTAAGGGGATCTTCAGCGCGTCGTTGAAAGCCTCATTGGATAAACGACTGAGCTGTTGACGTGTCTCGTCGCTGACGCGAGCGTTGTCATCGCCCTCTTCGAGGGTGATTTGCCGAACCCGCAGCACATCGCCATCAAGCCAGATATACGCGGCGCCGATACGCTGATCGTTCTGATTATCGCGGCTGCCTTCAAGATGAATAAACAGAGGAATGCTCATGCCGTCCTGCAAAGCCTGGCTGAAAGCCTGCGGGATAATCACGCCGCCGATTTGCTGCACACGCTCGGCGGCCATGCTGTCGCTATAAGGCGCCAGCAAAAGAACCATGCCGGAGGCAAGCAGCGCGTTCAGTCCAGGGGTGATCCGTCGTAAAGGCATAGTCTTAATCCATCAGCACACATGTCTATTTCACGGGAACAAACTGCTCGCCCTGCCAGAGCGCGACCCGTCCTTTTTTGTCAGCAATATTGACGCGCGTGAAGCGACGCGATTTCCCCGGCATCAGGTAGTAATTTTCTTTGCACTCTTTGCCATCAGCGATTTTCAGACACGGGCCGTAGGCGATGATGCGCAGGGTGGCGTTACCGGTATTGGTCAGCGTGTCGCCGGCAAACTGGTAGCGAAAATTAGCCTGACGCGGCGCCACCACCAGAATGGTGCCGATGCGGGCTGAAGCGGTGGCCACCGCGCTGCGCTGGGAGCCATTGCGCTGGGCATCGCTTAAGGCCTGATCGAACCAGACAATGCGGTAGTAGCGCTCTTTATCATCCGCCGGGCCTTTGTAGAAAAAGCGCACCACTTCACTGGCCTTTGCGGGCAATAACAAGCTGGCGGGGGTCAACAGGACTTCATCCTGTTTATCCATCGGGATCACCTTGCCGCCATCCAGCGGTGAAGAGAGCCGTTCCAGATGAATGTTGATTAAGCGGCCGCTGTCGGTGGTATTTTTAATCTCTTTACTCAGCGTGCTGCTGCCGCTGTTCATAAAGGAAGAGATATCGCCGACATCCAGCGCCAGCGCGGGATTCGCCAATCCCAGCAGCAGGCCAATAGCCAGAAGGTGTTTTTTCATAAGCGTTCAGTCCATGAAGAGGCAGGGGTATTCCCCCTGCCCGGTGCTACGAGAAAATCAGCTGGTCCAGGTCGCGTCGAACTGCACGCTCACGTCGCCGCTCCAGATCCCTTCCGGCAGCGTGCTGTAATCGTTTACTGCGTTGGTGCCGTCGGTAGTGCCGCTGATGATGGAGAAGTTAAAGCCGTCCTGCGCGGTGGTGCGGCCTGCAGTGTTGTAGCCATTAGACAGCGCGCTGAGGTTGCCGCCCAGCACGCCGTTAGCCGTGTCGATCATAATGGTGTCAGCAGTCTTCTCTACCGCGACGCCGTTATAATCCACGCCCACGCTCAGCGTTGAGCCGGAGGTATCCAGCTGGGTCAGCGTGTTAGTGATAAGACGTGAAGTCAGTTTGAAGGCAGTCGCCGTGGTATCGCCTTCAACCGCAACATCAAACAGACCTTTTTGTGAGTTAAAGCCTTTAATCCCTTCGGCATACTGGAAAGCCAGGCTGCCAAGCGGGGTAACAACCAGTTTGCTGGTTGTGTCTTTTTTCGCGGTTGCAGACCAGGTCGCCACAGCCTGAGCAGTGACATCAGCAGCTTGTGCAACACCCATTCCAGCAAACGCCGTTACCAGAGCAATAGCAATAACCTTTTTTTTCATAGCTTTTTCATCCTGAGTTTAATTAAGGACAAGTCGTCCCGGTGTACCACTAAATAAACGTTACATAACTAATTTATAAATTTTCGAATACAGCTTGGCCTCAGCATTTCGCCGATGGGTGTAAATAGTTTTCACACTGCAATTTTCAATTCTGGCGATAGATTTCGGATGCATTCCCTGGGCCGTCATTCTGATCACCGTCATTTCCCGGTCAGTGATTTTTTCTTTCTTAATATCTTTGCGCAGAAACCGTCCATTAATTACATAGGCCAGTTCTTTTCTTATATCGCGCGCGAGGTCGACATACACCACGCCGCGAATATCACCGTTGTAATACCAATAATTGGCTAACGCTTCTGACTTTCTCGCGGCAATCAAAATGATTTGTTTGCCCTTGGCCTTAGCTAACCAGTCGTTGTCATAGCGAATAAAGTAATTTAATGCATTAGTACTCAGATTGATAAACAAAAAGTCCTTACATATTTTATCCAATGACAAATAAATAAGCTCTTCAATGTCTAAAATGAGTTCCGATAAGCCTTTTAAAAAATAAGTATCATGTGCTGGCCAAATACACTTATCAAGGGAGCATTGATCGTCCATATACTGTTTATCCTCTTCATCCTGGAAATACTACCTTTCACCCCATCGCCGATAGCCAGGCCTGCAGAGTCTAAACCTGCAATTAACCCCTGTTGAAATTATTTATAATAAAATACCAGCGCCATTATTTAATCATTAATAATGCCGAAATTATTTATCGATTTATATTTTTTGTTGGATTCAAATTTAGGTTTTTTCTGATTAAGTGTCAACAAGCAGGATGTGAAGCTAATTCTCATTTATGTCAATTTTTTGCTTTTCCCAGAAATCCTATTTTTTGCTCAAAAACAAAAAACATTTAATTTCATGTGGTTATTGATCGAAAATTCCTACAATCCTAATCGGTTATTATATCGTCCAGGATCATAACCCTATTTCATTAGGAATATTCTTAATAGATAAGATAAATGACTTTGCGAAAAATCTTAATAACACACAAAAGTAAGAATATAATACCATAAAATAGCAAATTATAAGACGATCAACTCAATCATAAGCTGCATGAATGGTTTTAAGCACCGCACAAAATGCCTAAACATAAACAAAAAAACCGCTTGCAGAGGACTATTAATCCCATGAAAGAATGATATCTAAGAGAATGAGATTAGTTCTCATATTTCTTTCTTATTTGCTCTCATTTTCATTAGTGTAGCCCATCACGCTATGTTTGCCGCTGGCATGTTTCTTTTACCTTGCAGATAAGCGTTTCATCACGCTTTCATTATTTTTTCGCCTTACCGTCATCGAAAGTTCACACAAAACGCGATTAATAGTGACCAGTTTATGACGAACCAGGACACTCTTATGAACAGCTCTCTTGCCGCGGTGGCGGAAACCGAATTTTCGCTAATTACGCCCATCGCCCCAACCCGGCAGCGGAAAGTCTTAAGCGTGCGCAACCTGAGTAAATCTTATAATGCGCAGCAAACCGTTCTCGATAACATCAGCTTTGACCTCCATGCCGGCGAGCTGGTGGGAGTGATTGGCCGCTCGGGAGCCGGGAAATCCACCCTGCTGCATGTCCTGAACGGCACTCACAGCGCCACCGGCGGTGAAATTCTCAGCTTTCCGGAAGTCGGTATGCCGCATGATGTTTCACGCCTGAAAGGACGCGCGCTCAATGCCTGGCGCAGCGAGTGCGGGATGATTTTCCAGGATTTCTGCCTCGTACCGCGTCTTGATGTGCTGACTAACGTACTGCTCGGTCGCCTGAGTCAGACCTCAACCCTGAAGTCGCTGTTTAAGGTTTTCCCCGACGCCGACCGGGCACGCGCCATCTCTCTTCTCGAGTGGATGAATATGTTGCCGCACGCCCTACAGCGGGCGGAAAACCTCTCCGGCGGCCAGATGCAGCGCGTAGCGATTTGCCGTGCGCTGATGCAAAACCCCGGGATCCTGCTGGCGGATGAACCCGTCGCCTCGCTCGATCCCAAAAACACCCAGCGAATTATGAACGTACTGCGGGAAATCAGCGGCCAGGGGATTAGCGTGATGGTCAACCTGCATTCGGTCGAACTGGTCAAAGAGTACTGCACGCGGGTGATTGGCGTCGCCAAAGGCCGCATCATTTTCGACGATCATCCCGCACGGCTGACTCAGGATGTTCTGCATCAGCTGTATGGCGATGAAATTAGCCAGTTGCATTAATTTCCTTTAGTTAAAAACACACGGGCAAAATAATGAACAAACATATTAATGGCGCAGTTCGTTTATCCGCAGCAATCGCAGCTCTGTTACTGACGTGGCAAGCGAGCGCCGCTGAACAGCCAAAGGAATTAAATCTGGGGATCCTCGGCGGTCAAAATGCCACGCAGCAAATTGGCGATAACCAATGCGTTAAACAGTTTCTTGATAAAGAGCTGAAGGTCGATACCAAATTACGTAACTCATCCGATTATTCCGGCGTCATTCAGGGACTGCTGGGCGGTAAAGTCGATGTCGTATTAAGTATGTCGCCTTCTTCTTATGCCTCGGTCTATATCAATAACCCGAAAGCCGTCGATATTGTCGGTATCGCCGTTGATGATAAAGATCAGTCCCGCGGCTACCACTCGGTGGTCATCGTCAAAGCTGACAGCCCGTATAAAACGCTGGACGATTTAAAAGGCAAAGCTTTTGGCTTCGCCGACCCGGATTCCACATCCGGTTATTTAATTCCGAACCACGCCTTTAAACAGAAATTCGGCGGCGACGCGGACAATAAATACAATAACTTCTTCTCCAGCGTCACCTTCTCCGGCGGCCACGAGCAGGACATTCTCGGCGTACTGAACGGCCAGTTTGCCGGCGCGGTCACCTGGACCTCAATGGTCGGCGACTACAACAGCGGCTACAGCGTGGGCGCTTTCAATCGCCTGATTCGCATGGATCATCCGGATCTGATGAAGCAAATCCGGATTATCTGGCAATCGCCGCTGATCCCGAACGGCCCGATCCTCGTGAGCAATGCGCTGCCGGCGGACTTCAAAGCCAAAGTCGTCACCGCGCTTAAAAAACTGGATACCGACGATCACGCCTGTTTTGTGAAAGCGATGGGCGGAACCCAGCACATCGGCCCGGGCAGCGTGGCCGATTTCCAGCAGATCATTGATATGAAACGCGAGCTGGTTAGCGCGCGTTAATCCCGCACCGATGCCGCCGCCCGCAAGTCAATGCGGACGGCGACGCTACGTTAAAGACCTTTTCGCCGCATGAATAATACCTATACCGAATTCGAACGTTACTACCAGCAGGTCAGGACGCGGCAAAAGCGCGATACCTTCGGCTGGTCGCTGGTGCTGCTGGCGCTCTACTTTGCCGCCGGGCACGCCGCCGAGTTTAATCTGTTCACCATCTGGCGTTCTCTGCCAAACTTTCTCGACTATATGTTCGAGACGCTGCCGACGCTGCATCCGGGCGTTCTGTTAGCCGATTCACATACCAAAGGCTCGCTGGCGTACTGGGGCTATCGCCTGCCGATTCAGCTACCGCTGATTTGGGAGACGCTGCAGCTGGCGCTGGCTTCCACGCTGGTGGCGGTCGCGGTAGCGACCATACTGGCTTTCCTCGCCGCCAATAATGCCTGGTCACCCGCGCCGCTACGCTTCGCCGTTCGCGTGCTGGTAGCCTTTTTACGCACCATGCCAGAGCTTGCCTGGGCGGTCATTTTCGTCATGGCGTTCGGTATCGGGGCGATCCCCGGTTTTCTGGCGCTGATGCTGCATACGGTTGGCAGCCTGACCAAACTGTTCTATGAAGCGGTGGAAAGCGCGCAGGATAAACCGGTGCGCGGGCTGGCGGCCTGCGGAGCATCGGCGCTGCAGAAGGTGCGCTTTGCCCTGTGGCCGCAGGTGAAACCGATTTTTCTCTCCTACGGCTTCATGCGCCTTGAGATTAATTTCCGCTCATCCACCATTCTTGGTCTGGTGGGCGCCGGCGGGATCGGCCAGGAGCTGATGACCAACATTAAGCTCGATCGTTACGATCAGGTCAGCATGACGCTGCTGCTGATCATTATTGTGGTGTCGCTGCTGGATATGCTTTCCGGCCGCCTGCGCCAGTGGGTTCTGGAGGGGAAAAAATGAGTCAATGGCAACATCAACCGGATATCGCCGCCAGCCGCCGCCAGCATCAGGCGCTGTATAAGACCCAAGGGCGATACCTGCGCTATGTCGGTCTGCTGGCGCTGGCGAGCGTACTTTATTACACCTGGTTCTTTATGCAGTTCGGTATCAGCAGCGAACAACTGGCGACCGGTTTACAGCAGATGGGGCGCTATCTGCTGCGGATGTTCGTCTGGCACGACTTCTGGAACTGGCCGTTTGCCTATTACTTCACGCAAATCGCCATTACGCTTGCCATCGTCTTCGCCGGGACGATTACCGCGACGGTCATCGCGCTGTTACTGTCATTCCTGGCCGCGCGCAATATTATGCGCGGCGTGATTCCCGGCATTATCGCCATGTTGATGCGCCGCTTGTTCGACATGCTGCGCGGTATCGATATGGCTATCTGGGGTCTCATTTTTGTGCGCGCCGTAGGGCTTGGGCCGCTGGCCGGGGTACTGGCGATTATTATGCAGGATACCGGCCTGCTGGGCCGCCTGTATGCCGAAGGCCACGAGGCGGTAGACCGTTCGCCTGGCCGCGGCCTCACCGCCGTCGGCGCTAATGGTCTGCAGAAACACCGCTTCGGCATTTTCACCCAGTCGTTCCCGACTTTCCTGGCGCTGAGTTTATATCAGATTGAATCCAATACCCGTTCCGCCGCGGTGTTAGGTTTTGTCGGCGCGGGCGGGATTGGCCTTATCTACGCGGAAAATATGCGTTTGTGGAACTGGGACGTGGTGATGTTTATTACTTTGTTGCTGGTGGCGGTGGTCATGGTGATGGATACCCTCTCCGCCTGGCTACGCCGCCGTTATATCGGCGGCAGCGTAGTGCCGTTGTATCAAAGCCAGCAATAACCCCCTCTCCCCGGTGGCGCTACGCTTACCGGGGCTACCAATCAGGGAAAACGTCTCGTTATTCGATCCGCCACGCCAGCACCGGCCAGCCGTGCCTGGCGTTGGCTGCCAGCAGCTGCGGACACGGGTTGACCAACCGCACGCGATCCGCATGCAGGCACAGGGGCAGGTCGTTTATCGAATCGGTATAAAAAGTGACTTCGCCAGTATAGTCAGGATGCGCCTCGCGCCACTGCGCCAGGCGCGTCACTTTACCCTGCTGATAACTCGGGGTACCGGCAATCACACCGCTGTAGCCGCCATCCGCCATTTCAACATCAATACCCAACGCCTGTTCAATCCCCAGCTCGGCGGCTATCGCCTGCACCAGCAGCGTTACCGAGGCGGAGATCACCAACATTTTCTCCCCTCGCGCCTGTAGGGTCCGAATAACGTCCCATGCCTGCGGGTAGACCCGCGGCAACACCTTTTCGCGCACGAATCGCGCCACCAGCGTATCCACCTGCGCCTGGGGGATGCCAATCAGCGGCGCCTGAATCAGCGCGACATAATCGGCGATATTCATTTCCCCGCGGTCGTAATCCGCCATCAGCAGCGCTTCGCGCGCCAGATATTCCGGGTCGCTCACCCAGCCTTCGCGCACCATAAACTGGCTCCACAGCGTACTACTGTCCCCTTTAATCAGGGTGTTATCCAGATCGAAAATCGTCACAGCATTAGACATTAGTCATTTTCCATAATCAGTAATATAAGCCTGCGAGAGCATGTATAAAGAAGATGACAGGAGCATGATCCGCCAGCGCTTTCAGCCCACCCCGCCAAAGCCCATCGCCAGCAGCACCAGTAGCAATAGTAGCGGGTAGATCCGCACGTGCCAGCGATCGGGGAGTTTTGCCAACCAGCGCGATGCGCACCGCAATCCCAACCAGCTCCCGGCCACCAGCAGCCCGGCCGCCAGCCACCAGATATTACCGATGAAACCGGAGGGCAGCGCCGCCATCGGCGCCATCAGCAGCCACGTCAGGCTGGCGGTCGCCGCCAGCGGCAGGGTCAGCAGGTTGGCCATCGCCGCGGCCTGCGCCATCGTCGCGCCACGCCGGCGCATCAGCGGCACGGTCATCACGCTGCCGCCGACGCCAAGGAAGGCGGCAATCAGGCCAATTCCGCCGCCAAGAATAGTCTCGCGCCCCGCGCTCGACGGTGCGCAAGCCGCCGACGGCGCCATAAAGCCGGGGCGAACGTAGCAATCCACGATGGTCACCGCCAGGTACAAAATGAACAGCCAGCGGATCCACTCGCCGTTGACCCTCAGCGCCAGCGCCGCGCCGGCAATACCGCCGATGGCGATGCCGCCAAGTATCGGCAGCAGGGAGCGCCAGTGAACCGTTCCGGCGCGCAGGTGGCGGCCGCTTGCCAACAGCGACGTGCACAGCATCACCAGCGCCGACGTCGCTACCGCTATTTGCATCGCCTGACCGCCTACTGCGCCCTGATGGCTCAGCAACAGGTAAAGCAGCGGCACGGTAACAAAGCCGCCGCCGAAGCCAAACAGCCAGGTAGTTACCCCGGACAACAGTCCGCAAACAAAAAGCCCAAATATCATCTACCGTTCCTCCATTCAGGGAGGTAACGATATAGAATAGCGAAATGGCTGACTTACGATTAAAGGCCAATATATTACGATTTTCAGCCAGGAGAGTACGCATGCGCAATATCGCGATTAACGAAGTCGATCATCTGCCGCGCCGGGTATTGGGTCTGGGGAGCGATTATCCGCCTGACACCCTTTTACCGCGCCATCATCATCGACGAGCGCAGTTTCTCTATGCCGTGAATGGCTTGATGAAAGTCGAAACCGATGACGGCCAGTGGCTGGTGCCACCGTTCAGCGGCGTATGGATACCCGCTAACAAACCGCATCGCGTCTGGATGCCGGGCGTGAGCACCCATAGCCTGTATATCGAACCGCAGGACGCGCCGCGCGCCGGGGTACGCTGCGAAGTATTGCAGGTTTCGCCGCTGCTACATCAACTGCTATTGGCCGCCTGCCAGCTGCCGCTGTTATATGAAGAGAGCGGACATGATGCGGCGCTTATCGCCCTATTACTGTTTGAACTGCAGGCCGCCCCGCCGCTGCCGATGTTTACGCCGCTACCGCAACATCCGCGGCTGGCTGAACTATGCAGCGCGTTTCTCCGCCAGCCGGAGATTCACAGTACGCCGGAGCTGTGGGCCCAAAAGATGAATAAAAGCCTGCGCACCTTCAACCGCCGCTTTTTGCAGGAGACCGGGATGGCGTTTCGCGACTGGCGTCATAAAGCCTGCCTGATGTACGCTCTCACCGCCCTGCGAGAAGGACGAAGCATTACCGACGTGGCGTTAAGCCTTGGCTATGAGCATCCGGCGGCATTTACCGCCATGTTCCGCAAAGCGATGGGCTATGCGCCAGCCTCTTTTATCCGCCATCTTAAAGGAGGCACGCCTGTCTCTCACGCCAGATAAATAAGAACATCCTGATTCTGGCCTGTTATATTTTGATTTAGATAGTAAACATTTATTAATAAATAAAATCACCGCGTTTACTATCTGAAAAATGTGCTTATTACGGTACCGGCGAATTTATGCCTGCAGTACGTAAGTTTTCGTAAATTTTGCGTTTCATCATTCTGACGTTTCCCTGAATACGCTATAAATGGCGACGGTCGATCCCTAACATGAAAATAACGACATGAAGCCCAAACTCACCCACGCTTTATTACTTGTTCCTTTATTGATTTTGGCAGGATGTTCATCTTCCCCAAAAAAACCGCCCAAGGCGGTGGCGCAGCATCATTACGAGCCAATCGACAGCGGCTCCGACGATCTGATACCGGTGCTGGCCGCCCTGCACGATCAGATGCACACCTGGGACGGCACCCCTTACGAATGGGGCGGCACCGACCAGAGCGGCGTCGACTGTTCCGGCTTTGTCTGGCGTACGCTGAAGGACCGCTTTAATCTGCCAATGGACCGCGTGACCACCGGCGATCTTCTGCATATGGGCGTGCGCGTTAGCAAGCAGCAGCTGCGGCCTGGCGATTTAGTCTTCTTCCGCATTCACGGCGGCATGCACGTCGGTTTCTACGATACCGACCATAACTTCCTGCACGCCTCCGCAAGCCAGGGCGTCATGCGTTCGTCGCTGGATAATCCGTACTGGAACCGCGTATTTTATCAGGCGCGGCGCTTGCCGAAGGAATATAACGCGCAGATCACCATGAATAACGACAATCTGCATCTGGCGAAAAACCGCTAATCCTGACAAATAAAAACCGCGGCGCTCAGGGCCGCGGTTTTTATTTTTCTTGCGCTCAGTTTTATCAGAACTGATAGGTCATCCCCAGCGCGACGATGTCGTCATCGTTAATACCGAGCTTATTATCGCTCTTCAGCTGGTTAATTTTGTAATCCACAAAGGCGTTCATGTTTTTGTTGAAGTAGTAGGTCAGGCCGACGTCAATATAATTGACCAGATCTTCGCTGCCGACACCTTCAATATCTTTGCCTTTCGACAGTACATAGCCCAGAGACGGACGCAGACCGAAGTCGAACTGATACTGGGCGACCGCTTCAAAGTTCTGCGCTTTATTAGCAAAACCACCGCTGATCGGGGTCATTTTACGGGTCTCAGAGTACATTATCGCCAGGTAGATATTGTTGGCGTCGTACTTCAGGCCGGTAGCCCAGGCTTCCGCTTTGGAGCCCTGGCCGCGCGCCAGCAGGTTCTGATCGTTGGTACGGTCAGAACTTGTATAAGCCGCACTGACGGCGAAATCACTGCCGCCGAAATCATAGCTTAAAGAGGTGCCGAAGCCGTCGCCATTCTGTTTTTTCGCTTCACGGCCTTCGTTTTTGCCCTGGTATTGCAGGGTCATATTCAGACCATCGACCAGGCCGAAGAAATCGGTGTTGCGGTAGGTCGCCAGGCCGCTGGCGCGTTTGGTCATGAAGTTATCGGTCTGTGCGGAAGAGTCGCCGCCGAACTCCGGGAACATATCGGTCCAGGCTTCAACGTCGTACAGCGCGCCGAGGTTACGACCATAGTCAAATGATCCAAACTCTTTTAACTTCACGCCGGCAAACGCCAGACGGGTTTTCTGCGAAGAATCGCTTTCGGTTTTATTGCCGGAGAATTCGGATTCCCAACGGCCATAACCGGTCAGTTGATCGTTGATCTGCGTTTCGCCTTTGATACCGAAGCGAACGTAGGTCTGGTCGCCATCCTTGCTGTCATAATCGCTGAAGTAGTGCATGGCTTTCACTTTGCCGTACACGTCCAGTTTATTGCCGTCTTTATTGTATACTTCCGCTGCCTGTGAAGCCGAAGAAGCAACAAAACCCATCATCATTAATGCCAGTGAACGCTTTTTCATTATGTGGTCCTGGTGATTTATCTACACGCGCTAATCAATTCCGGGCGAAAGCCCCGTCAAAAACTGGAGGTTTTTTAACGCTGTAGTGTTAAATATTTATGACGAAATGGAACTTTTTATAAAAAAGAATGTTTAAATATTTCCGTCATAAATATGTCACCTTGCCTGCGCAGAATGCCCGATCCGCGCAATAAAATGGCTTGACCAATACGCCAGCAGTTGGCAAGCGGCCTGACTCCTGTTACAACATCAGCTCGATCTCGATATTCCTTTTGAACGGCAGAAAATCATGAGTGATAGCCAGACGCTGGTGGTAAAACTGGGCACCAGTGTTTTAACGGGCGGATCCCGACGCCTGAACCGCGCCCATATCGTTGAGTTAGTGCGCCAGTGCGCGCAACTGCATGCCATGGGGCACCGCATTGTGATTGTAACTTCCGGGGCCATCGCCGCCGGACGTGAACACCTCGGCTACCCTGAACTGCCCGCCACCATTGCCTCAAAACAGCTGTTGGCGGCAGTCGGCCAAAGCCGTCTTATCCAACTGTGGGAGCAGCTTTTCTCTATTTACGGCATTCATGTCGGCCAGATGCTGCTGACCCGTGCCGATATGGAAGATCGCGAGCGGTTCCTCAACGCCCGCGATACCCTGCGCGCGCTGCTGGATAACAATATTGTGCCGGTCATTAATGAGAATGACGCCGTCGCCACCGCTGAAATCAAAGTCGGCGACAACGATAATCTTTCCGCCCTGGCGGCCATTCTCGCCGGCGCCGATAAACTGCTGCTGTTAACCGATCAGCCGGGACTCTTTACCGCCGACCCGCGCAGCAATCCGCAGGCTGAGCTTATTAAAGATGTCTACGGCATCGATGACGCGCTGCGCGCCATCGCAGGCGATAGCGTTTCCGGCCTCGGCACCGGCGGCATGGGCACCAAACTGCAGGCTGCGGACGTCGCCTGTCGCGCGGGCATCGATACCATTATCGCCGCCGGCAACCGCCCGGACGTTATCGGCCACGCGATGGAAGGCCTGCCGGTGGGCACCTGTTTCCACGCTCAGGAATCACCGCTGGAGAACCGCAAACGCTGGATCTTCGGCGCGCCGCCGGCCGGTGAAATCACCGTCGATGCCGGGGCGACTCAGGCTATTCTGGAAAGAGGAAGCTCATTGCTGCCAAAAGGCATCAAAACCGTCAGCGGGAATTTCTCCCGCGGCGAAGTTATCCGAATCCGCAGTAGCGAAGGCCGCGATATCGCTCACGGCGTAAGTCGCTATAACAGCGACGCCCTGCGCCTGATCGCCGGGCAGCACTCGCAGCAAATCGATGCCATCCTCGGCTATGAATACGGCCCGGTGGCCGTCCATCGCGACGATATGATTACCCGTTAAGGAGCTGAAAATGCTGGAACAAATGGGCATTGCGGCCAAAGCGGCCTCTTACCAACTCGCGCTGCTTTCCAGCCGCGAGAAAAATCAGGTTCTCAACAAGATTGCTGATTATCTGGAAGCGCAGACCGAAGAGATCCTGCGCGCCAACGCCGAAGACCTCAGCGACGCCCGCGCCAACGGCCTGAGCGACGCCATGCTCGATCGCCTGGCGCTGACGCCGGCGCGCCTGCGCGGCATCGCCGATGACGTGCGTCAGGTGTGTAGCCTGGCGGATCCGGTCGGCCAGGTGATTGACGGCGGTCTGCTGGATAGCGGCCTGCGTATCGAACGTCGTCGCGTGCCGCTGGGAGTGATCGGCGTGATTTATGAAGCGCGGCCGAACGTGACCGTCGATGTCGCCTCTCTGTGCCTGAAGACCGGCAACGCGGCTATTCTGCGCGGCGGTAAAGAGACCTGGCGTACCAACGCCGCGACGGTGAAAGTGATTCAACAGGCGCTGCAGGAGTGCGGCCTGCCGGCTGCCGCGGTGCAGGCAATCGAGAGCCCGGATCGCGCGCTGGTCGGCGAAATGCTGAAGATGGATAAATACATCGATATGCTGATCCCGCGCGGCGGCGCAGGCCTGCATAAGCTGTGCCGCGAGCAATCCACCATCCCGGTAATCACCGGCGGTATCGGCGTGTGTCATATTTTCGTCGACGATTCGGCAGAGATCGCACCGGCGCTGAAGATCATCGTTAACGCCAAGACCCAACGTCCGAGCACCTGCAATACCGCCGAGACGCTGCTGGTACACCGTAATATCGCCGATACCTTCCTGCCTGCGCTGAGCAAACAGATGGCGGAGAGCGGCGTGACGCTGCATGCCGATCCGGCCGCCCTGCCCCTTCTGCAGCACGGTCCGGCGAAGGTGGAGCCGGTGAAAGCGGAGCAGTACGACGATGAGTATTTATCGCTGGATCTGAACGTGAAAGTTGTTGCCGATCTCGATGAGGCGATTGCCCATATTCGTGAGCACGGCACCCAGCATTCCGATGCTATTCTGACGCGTACCCTGCGCCATGCGAATCGCTTTATTAATGAAGTGGATTCGTCGGCGGTATACGTTAACGCTTCTACCCGCTTCACCGACGGCGGCCAGTTCGGCCTCGGCGCGGAAGTGGCGGTCAGCACCCAGAAGCTGCACGCCCGCGGGCCGATGGGTCTTGAAGCGCTGACCACCTATAAGTGGATTGGCTTCGGCGACGATACCATTCGTGCTTAACGCTAAGCGGGTGATGCAAAAGTAGCCGTTTGATTCGAAAGGGCATTGACGCATCACCCACTTAGTTTTAACCTTCTACCCCGTGCTTCACGCAGGTGAACGCGTCCTTTCAGGGCCGATATAGCTCAGTTGGTAGAGCAGCGCATTCGTAATGCGAAGGTCGTAGGTTCGACTCCTATTATCGGCACCATCTAAGAAAATCAATAGCTTAGGTTAAAATCCCCAAGAGATCGTATCTTCTAAAATCACACCCAAACGCCTGTGTTGTACTGGCTTTGGTATCGTACAACCTATGGGCAGGTAGTTACCGTGCTCAACCCTGTACAGTTATCTATTTGAAGCCGGAAGACGCCCAGCGACTCTAATCCTCATACCAAAACCCTTAGCAAAGTTCCACGCTTCGTGCGGCGCTCAATGATGCAACACGTCGAGATGACGTTGCAGAGAATAAACAGGCGTAATGTTGGGAAGACTAACCGGATCAGGAAAGAATCCGGCTCTGCCACGGTTTCGATCACCGGAGTATAACGATCACCTGATAAGAGAACATGCTAAGGCTTTATCCTCCCTGCGAAGGGATTCAACCTGCGGAAGCGCTACGCGCCGCCTTTTCTTATGTGCCCAACACGGCACGTAATGGTCATCTATTATCTGCACCATTGTAACTTTCGTTGTACTGTCTCTCTGCTGTACGTTGCGCGCTGGCAGATTCAGCGGAGGAGATATCATGTCAAAAGCTAACCAAAAAGCAGCTACGAAGCGCAACAACCGTAAGATTCACGCTCGTAAATTCCGGGCAGCACCAGAGGGGAAAGCCTGACTTGCTAAGGAGCAGGAAGAGCTAGAGGAAATCAAGCTGGCACGAGCGGCTAACAACATGTTTTAGAGGTGACTGTATGAAAAGCAGCCGTTATGATTGCAATACATTCAGAGTCATAAGGATTGGGACGTGGATACAGTCGAGGAACTTAACGGAACATACTTCTATGCGGGGCGTTCAAACCTCACCGCCTCCGAGCTATTTTTCATGGTCTTCTGTGAAAATGTTGTTGATCAACTTGGTTTAGGTCTTGTTGATTTCGGTGCTGTAGTTGCCATTGTATCTGGGCGTAATACTCTCCCTACAAGGGCAAAACCAAACGGTGCTGAAAAGGGAACATCCTATGCGTCTAAAGCCTCGCGAAAAGTGTTCAAAAAAGCGCAGTTCCCTTTCGGTATCAAACTACCTTCCGTTATTGGTGGTTATCCACCTTCTACAATCAGAATCAGGGCGGTAGCTAACATTGGAACATTTACGGGCAGGGCTATTCCTGTCGTGGGGTGGGTTATCTTAGCTTCTGATATCTCTCAAATCACCTATCGCACTATCCGAGACTACAACGCTATAGCGCGGGGTAACGATAAGTTATGGTAAACAATGTTGAGCAGCGCGTTTATGAGCTTGTACGGCCTTACGCTGGCACGTACCTATTCAAGTTCAAGAAAGTAGAGCTAACACCTGAAACGGATCTTGATACTGATTTGAGTCTTGATGAGCTTGAAGCTGGTGAGTTAATGGATAAGTTTTTCGATGCGTTCAAGGTTGAACGGGGAAAATTTAAAATAGAAACTTACTATCCCGATCAGCCTGTTTCATGGAATCCATTTAAGAAAACAGAGCCTGTTCCTGTACCAGATTTCAATGTTGGTATGCTGATCGAATCAGCTAAAGCCGGAAGATGGTTGTACGAATAAGGGGCGCACCGCCCCCAGTAAATGCTAACTTATTTATCCGTAATAAAATTAAGAATTCTTTACATGGATTAAAAGGAGATTAAGAAATGATTGAGTTGACATCAGGGGTTGTTAACTTCATTTTAAATAAAATTGGGTTGATTTTTTCCTTAGCTGCATTGATCTCCTCCCTGAAAACAGTACCAGTCTAAACTGAAGTATCCGGTCTTTCTTCCATCTCACAGAGAGGCACATCGCCATGAAAAAGACCGGTTATACCGAAGAACAGATCGCGTTTGCGCTGAAACAGGCCGAAACCGGCACCCGCGTCAGGGAAGTCTGCAGAAAGATGGGCATTTCTGAGGCCACGTTTTACAACTGGAAGAAGAAATTCGCCGGTCTGGGCGTAACGGAACTGCGCCGTCTGCGGCAACTGGAGGATGAAAATCAGCGGCTGAAGAAACTGATGGCAGACCTGAGTCTGGACAAGGAGATGCTGCAGGAGGTACTGAAACAAAAGTTCTGAGGCCGGCTCAGAAGCGCCAGGCGGTGCATTTTCTGCTGGAGGCCTATCATATCAGTGTCCGCCGGGGATGCGGGTTGCTGATGCAGAGCAGAACTGTCTACCACTGGCAGAGCCGGCGTGACGATCGGGCGATAACCCTGCGTATCCGGGAAATAGCGGAAACCCGGATACGGTACGGTTGCCCGCGTATTCATATCCAGTTGCGGCGGGAAGGCTGGCAGATTGACCACAAGAAAACACACCGGATTTATTGTCTGGAAGGCCTGAATTTGCGCAGAAAGCGCCCCCGCAGGCATGTCAGTGCCGCACGCCGCCAGCAGCGCCCGGCCCTGACGCATATCGATCAGTGCTGGAGTATGGATTTCGTGTCGGATAGTCTGTTTAACGGGCGGCGTTTTCGGGCGCTGACCGTAGTGGATAATTTTAGTCGGGAGTGTCTGGCGATCCATGCCGGAAAATCGCTGAAAGGCGAGGATGTGGTCAGCATAGTGGAAGCATTACGGGTGCTGGATAAACGCCTGCCGGTGCGTATCCAGACGGATAACGGCAGCGAGTTCATCTCGAAAAGTCTGGATAAATGGGCGTATGAGCACGGTGTCACGATGGACTTCTCCCGTCCCGGGAAACCGACCGATAACCCGTTTATTGAGTCATTTAACGGCAGCCTGCGGGACGAATGTCTGAACATTCACTGGTTCCTGTCACTGGAAGATGCGCAGGACAAACTCGACAAGTGGCGCAGGGAATATAATCATGAGAGGACGCATTTATCACTAAATGACATGACTCCGGCTGAATTTATCCGGAGTCTGCAAAAAGACGAAGATCTCTGATTTAGCACTGCACTGAATTTGGGCCAAGGTCAAAAAAACGGAACTCTCAAAAAGTGCGTGGAACTAAAACAGGTGTGCTTACAAGATGACGTTGCAAAGCATGGTTAGAACTGAAGAAGGTTGAAGAGGCTGTATTAAAACTTGTCTCTGATGCAAGGAAGTTTATCTAACGGGGCTTGATGGCTGGTATTGTCCAAAACCAGCCATGATTTAGGATTAATCACGCGAGCATCTATTAACTGTTTCTAATATCATCGAATGGCTAATGTTTATGGGGGGGTAGGATGGATACTACAGAACAGGTAAACGGATATTATTTTGATGGGAAGTCAAATTTAAGCGAAAGCGAACTGTTATTTTGGTTACTCATGGATGAGAGTTATAAACAGTTTGGTGATTTGCTGGATTACTTTGCGTGGGGCTCAATGATTCTTAGTCTGCCTTTAGTCCCTGTACGAGGTAAGATTGATTACCGCCGTGCAACCAAAGGCACAAGTCCTCTATCTCTTGTTTTCCGTAAGGTGTTCACAGGCTCTTTTGAAACACGTAAAAAGACACTTACCATTAAGTCGATACTCCGCAAGGATTGGGCATACACTACCAGTATTGGCGGCTACATTGGACGTTGGGTACCGTGGATTGGTGTTGTGGTCACTGTTTATGATATTGGTGTCATTACTACTAATGTTGTTCACCGTTATCGATTAATTACGGGGAAATAGGCATGGATATTGATGCTACTGTTCACGGACTGATCGAAAAGCACTTTTGGAAGATGGACAATGATACATCACTGAGTGATGGTGATCATGTAGTACTTCCAGAGGATATGGACTCATTTCTAAATGACTACTCTGAATCATTGAATGTAGATATCCAAAGTTTTAACTTTCGTCGCTATTTTCCCAATACTGGTATTTGGTTTCTTCCAAACGCCATTCTTCCTGAATACCTCAAAACAGACCACCACAAACCAGAACCATTGACGGTACAAATGTTTATTGAAAGTGCTAAAGCCGGGCGCTGGCTCTATGACTGATCGTCCGTGTTAAAGGTTTTGGCATAAAGGCAAGAGCCTTTATTAGTTTTTTCATGGGGATATCCTCATGGAGCTTATGAAGACATTACTAACATCGGTGTGTATTAATCAACGGGAGCAGGTCCCCACCTGATACGCCGCTATCATTCGCGTCGTTCTGGTCAGGCTATCCGCCACCTCCACTTCCGCAGTCGTAATCGCCATTCCCGCAGAACGCAGCGCCGAAATATCCGCGGCGATACGCTGGATACCAAACCAGAACAGCCCATCCAGCGCATTGACCTGCAGGCCACTTTCCAGCGCCAAACGTAACCGCTCGCGCGGCGCCTTTATCTCTTTTGCCAGCTGCTGATAGGGCGCGGCGGAAACCGCATCCGGCCCGCTGCGAATAATCCGGCTCACAAAGCGATAACGAAACTCATCCGGAACGGCGCTGAGATCGGCTTTCAGGCTGTAAACGCAGCCGCGCTTCTTACCATTAATCACCACGTTCTTTTGATTCAGCGCCAGCGCATGGCGTAAGCGATCCACCAGCTGCGGGGCGCGAATAAGCAATAAACGAAACGGCAGTTCGAAGCTGGTGGCGTAGTCGACATTCAGCAATGCAGTACGCAAACGCGTTTCACTGTTCGCCTTTTCCTGCTGACATTCAGCAATAACTTCCGCCCACTGGCGGGTAATACGTGGGGATTCGTTGCGCTCGATGAACTGAAATTTTTCAATCTGATAGTCAATACGTCCAGCCATTGCCGTTCCCTGTGGTTCACCATCTCGCTGATAGTTTTCAGCAGATTGCGTCTATTCGCAAGTAGCAGTTCGCTTTAAATCATCATGTGCTAACTTCACCAGGGAATATTAGCTGAACAAATAAAAATAGATGAGAAAAGAAATTTTTATTAATTGATTAAATGATTTAACAGAACATTTAATAAGAGCTATCTTTCAGAAAACGTTTATATCAACAGTTATTGTTTCCAATAAACCAGGCAGCTACATTGCGTAAAAATAGCATTACTGGGATATAAAAATGGACACAACAGAACAAATTAATGGAACATATTATTACAATGGCAAGTCAAACCTCTCGTCCCATGAACTTCTTTTTTGGGTTTTTCTCGATACTGCAGCCATTCATTTTGGAGTAGATGACATCATGACCATTGCGTTAATCATGCTTGGTCAACCTATAAAAAATACCCGGACAAAACCAGGCGGAGCGACTAAAGGGACGAGCATTTTGAGCCATGAGTTACGGAAGGTTTTACACAATGACTTAAAAGTCAGGCTCCCGACGTTAACCAACCAATCCATCCGTAATCTTAGATGGAGCTATGTCACCAATCTGGGAGCATTCGTTGGACGCTGGATACCCATCCTCGGGATTATTTACCTGACAGGGGATGTAATTTATGTATCAATAAAAGCAACCACTAGATACAACGCCATTGCCAGAGGTGACGATAAATTATGGTAGATCAAGACAATATCGCAGCAGCCGTTCTGGCATGGTATGAAACGCAATGGAACAAGCCGACACTTACCGGCAAAAAGCAGCAGGTGAATGCGGATTTATCACTCAATATGGGCGATTATCCCTGGGCCAGAGAAAGTGGCGATGACATCATGCAATCGTATTTCCGTCAGTTTAATGTAAAGCAAGATGCATTTGATTTATTTAATTATTGGCCTCCCGAACAGGGTTTCCTCCCTAATTTCCTATTACCGAAATCCAAACGCATTTCTCCGCGCACACCGGAGCCGTTAACACTCGCGATGCTCATTGCGTCAGCACAGGCTGGGAGATGGCTGTATCGTTAGTTGTTTGAAAATAAAGAGCCCCTCCCCCGGATAGCGGCGCGCTACGCCTTATCCGGGCTACCGGTTAGTGCCAACTTGTAGCCCCGGTAAGCGTAAGCGCGACCGGGGTTTTTCTCAGTTAGCGCCAACCTTGGCCCCGCTAAGCGCAGCGCAACCGTTCTTACTGCAGCGCCTCAAGAATATGATACGCCGCCTTCACCCGCTCCGGGTTGGGGTAGCTTTTATTCGCCAACATCACGATGCCGAGATCCTGTTGCGGGATAAAGGCCACATAGCTGCCGAATCCGCCGGTGGAGCCGGTTTTATGTACCCACGAGGCTTTCACCGGCGGCGCGGGTGGATTGACCGCCGTTACCGGCATCGCGGCGAGCGCTACCTTATTATCGCTGCCGTTAATTACTACCTCGGCCGACACCGGCCAGTTCAGCATCTCCCAGCCGAGTCCCTGATACATCCCCCCGGCACGCCAGTAGCGCGACTGTGCCAGCTGGATCCCCTGCCGCAGGTTTTTATCCTGTACCGTCTCGCGGTTCATATTCGCCAGCACCCAGTGCGCCATATCCTCAATGCTCGACTTCACGCCGTAAGCCTCAGCGTCCAGCTGCCCCGGCGAAACGTGTACCGCGTTACCGTCGCGATAACCCCAGGCGTAATCCTTGCTCTGGGCGGACGGTACGTTAATCCAGGTGTGGCTCAGTTTTAACGGCTGCAATACCCGCTGGCTCATCGCCTGTTCAAAGCTCATGCCGGAAGGTTTCACCGCCAGCGCGCCGAACAGGCCAATGCTGGTATTGGCGTACTGCCGCTTACTCCCTGGCGCCCACTGCGGTTGCCAGTTCTGATAGTAACGCAGTAATGCCGCTTCATCCGTCACCTCGTCCGGAACCTGCAGCGGCAGACCGCCTGCGGTATAGGTGGCGAGATGCAACAGCGAAATCCCCTGCCACTGCTGGCCGGTGAGTTGCGGCCAGTACTTCTGCGCCGGATCGCTGAGCTTAATTTCACCGCGCGCCACCGCATCGCCGCCAAGCACGCCGGTGAAAGTCTTACTAACAGAGCCCAGCTCAAACAACGTCTGTCGCGTCACCGGACGCTGCCCGGCGACATCGGCCTGGCCCCAGGTGAAATAGTAGGGTTTGCCGTGATAGATCACCGCCACCGCCATCCCCGGTATCGCCTGTTCTTTCATTAACGGGGTGATGGTCTGATTGACCAGTTCGCGCAGCTGCTCCGCCGTTTGCGGCGCGGCAAACGTCGAAAATGAGGCGCCCAGCAGCAGTACGCCTGTAAGGGATTTTTTCATCATGAAGTATTTTTCCATTATCGGTTCTCGCTCAATATCCACTCTCGTCCGGGCCCTTCAGACGCGCTCAGTGTCGGTGTTTTGCACAGCGCTGACAAACTGTTAAATTTAGCAGCAGGCTTTAGTTTTTCTAACGGATAATGTTATGACACGCAGCTATCTTCCTCTCAATTCACTGCGGGCGTTTGAAGCGGCCGCCCGGCATCTCAGTTTTACCCGCGCGGCGATTGAGCTCAACGTCACCCACTCCGCCATCAGCCAGCACGTGAAGACGCTGGAGGAACACCTTAACTGCCAGCTGTTCGTTCGCGTGTCGCGCGGCCTCAAGCTCACCACCGAAGGCGAAGGCCTGTTACCGGTACTCAATGAGTCGTTTGAAAGGATAGCCGGGATGCTCGACCGCTTTACCGGTCACCAGGCGCAGGAGAAGCTCAAGATCGGCGTAGTCGGCACTTTCGCTACGGGCCTGCTGTTCCCGTTGCTGCCAGCCTTCTGGCGCGAGTGTCCGCATATCGATTTGCAGATCTCCACCCATAATAATCGCGTCGATCCCGCCGCCGAGGGGTTGGATTATGTGATTCGCTTCGGCGGCGGCGCCTGGCACGATACCGCCGCGCAGTATCTGTGCGCCGCCCCGCTCTCCGCGCTGTGCGCTCCGTCGTTAGCTGCCCGGCTAAATACACCGAAGGATATTTTGCAGTTCACGCTGCTCCGCTCTTATCGCCGCGACGAATGGTCGGCGTGGATGCAGGCAGCGGGAGAACTTCCGCCTTCGCCAACCCATCGGGTTATTGTCTTCGACTCATCAGTGACCATGCTGGAGGCGGCGCAGGCAGGCTTAGGCGTAGCTATCGCCCCGGTAAAAATGTTCAGCCATCTGCTGGAAGAAAAACGCATTGTGCAGCCGTTTAAGATTCATATCGATCTCGGCAACTACTGGCTGACACGTTTGCAATCACGCACGGAAACGCCCGCGATGCTGCATTTTTCCCGCTGGCTGGCGGAGGCCTTAAAAGGGGTTAATTCGGCGGAGTAATCCGCCATCAGAAGGCGCTCCCGAAGGAAACAGGAAATATTTGGAAATAACGCTTACACATTATGCATAGCGCTGGATAAATCAGCGTTTTTAATTTGCCCTGGCTTGCGCAGAAACGTTTACCCCCCTGAGAAACAAAAACAATAAAACAGTTTAAAAACAACACCTTAATTAATTACCTTTCCCCATAGCATCCTCCCCAGCGCCCCGCTGGCTATAAAATTATTATCGTTGCCGTTATCAGATAAGTCCGATCAAGTGCATCGTTTATGTCTATTAATTTCCTGTAATTAAGTCACCGAAGCAATCAAACCGCGAAAACTGTTGCTGTATATTTCATCGCGATCAACACGCCAACATAGGTTATCTGGATACCCATCTGCACGGTATTCGCTTGCCGTGTTTGATTACCACAATGGTTATCCCCTTAAGTACATGGAGTTAAAATGAATAAGAAATTACTGCCTGTTGTAGCACTGATCCTGTCCGCGTCCGCCACCAGTGCTTACGCAGTTAACGGCAAGGTCAACTTTACCGGTGAAATCATCCAGTCAACCTGTACTGTGACTTCTTCCGACCAGAACAAAGACGTTTTCATCGGTAAATACCCGACTACCGCGTTCAACGCTGTTGGCGATGTTACCGCTTCTAAAGCGTTCACCATCAACCTGGAAAAATGTGAAGCCGGTGATTACTCCCTGCGCTTCGACGGTGCGACCGTTGCCGGTAACCCGAACCTGCTGTCCGTTGATAACGCTGGCGGCGTAGGTATCGAAATCCTGACCAACGACGAAAAAATCGTCCCAATCAACCAGAGCGCAGACGACAACTCCCCGTGGGTTAACGTTGCAGCGTCTGACGACAACAGCGGCACCGCGGTATTCAACCTGAAAGCTCGCTACAAATCCTTCCTGAAGGATGTGACTGCTGGTTCTGCTAACGCAAACGCCACCTTCACCATCGAATACAAATAATACGGATAATCCCGTTTTAGGGTAGACGTTTTGGCCATGGATGGCTGGTAACATTATTTGGAACGTGAAATGAAAAAGTTATTAACCGCTTTATTGTTATTTGTCTCGCTGGATACTTTTGCGGGTATTCAGGTCGATCAGACTCGGGTTATTTATAACGGCGGGGAAAAATCTGCGGCGTTATCCATTCACAATGATACCGATGAAACATGGATGGTTCAGACCTGGCTTGATACCGGTGACGCCACCGCAACGCCAACCAATTTACCGATGCAGGCTATTCCGCCAATTTTAAAACTGGCGGGAAATAAAGACGCTATTTTGCGCTTTGTTTATTCCGGCAGCGGACTACCAACCGACCGCGAATCCGTGTACTGGATCAACGTGCAGGAAATTCCGCCTTCGGCGAAACAAGAAAACGTGCTGCAAATTGCGATCCGCACCCGCGTGAAGTTGTTCTATCGCCCTACCACGCTGAAAACCACCTTGCAAAAGGAAGCGCAGGCCCTGACCTGGCGCAAGCAAGGTAATGAGCTGGTCGTGACTAACAAAGGTCCGCTGCACGTGACTTTCGGCGTACTGACGCTAAAGAGCGGCGCGAAGACCTGGAAAGTGAATGCTGACATGGTTAATCCCATGGACTCTCTGAACATCAAATTGCCAGCCGGCGCGGCGGCAGCGGATCAGATGTCATTCACTTTTATCAATGATTTTGGCGGACATACGGAAATTAAAGATATCCGCATTCAGTAAGAGAGCAATACAATGGCTAGCCATAACAAAATAAGGACGATCCCTGGATGTCTGGCGCAGCATGTTCGCTTTGCTGTTTACGCCTCGACAATGTCATTACTGGCGACACCATTTGTCAATGCCGAAGAGCAATTCAATACCTCTTTCATCCGCGGGGCGAATAACGCCTCGCTGGTGCAAAACCTCTCTACCGGCGACGATATTTTACCAGGTAAATATGCCTTCGATATTTACCTGAATAAAAATCGCGTCGATCACCGGGAAATAGAATTTAAAAAAGATTCGCCTAACACCCCGGGCTATTTCTGTTTAGATGCCGACAGCTATCGTTCATACGGCGTTCTGGTGCCGGACACTGCCGGTAGCAGCGCCTGTTACGATCTGGTAAAAAATATTCCGGGCAGTAGCGTGAGCTGGAACGCCGCGCTGCAGGAGCTGAATATCTCCGTACCGCAAACCGATCTCGAAGCGCGACCGCAGGGCGAGATTTCGCCGCTGGTCTATGACGACGGTATCAACGCCGGTTTCGTTAACTATGCCTTCAGCGGCAGTCATTCCCGTTTTGCCAGCGGTAGCGGCAAACAGGACAGCGACTACTACTTCCTGAGCCTCAATAACGGCCTAAACGTCGGCGCGTGGCGTTTTCGCAATACCTCTTCCCTGTCAAAACAGACCGGGCAAAAAGAGCAATGGAATCCGATTTCCACCTGGGCGGAAACCGACATCGCCTCCTGGCGCAGCCGTATTCAAATTGGCCAGAGCAACACCAATAATAACGTTTTCGACAGCTTCCAGTTCCGCGGCGCGCAGATTTCCAGCGTCCCGGAAATGCTGCCGGACAGCCGCCGCGGCTACGCGCCGGTCGTACGTGGCGTCGCCAACACCAACGCCCGCGTCGAAGTGCGCCAGAACGGCTACACCGTATACAGCACCGTGGTGCCGCCGGGGCCGTTCGCGCTGACCGATATTTCGCCAAGCACCCTCAGCGGCGACTTAGCCGTAACGGTTATCGAGGCGGATGGCTCACGCCATAGCTTCACTCTCCCTTACTCCTCCGTGCCGAATATGCTGCGCGACGGGATCTGGGAGTATCAGGTGACCGCGGGTAAATACCACGACGGCACCAATAATTATCAGCCGCAATTTATCCAGGGCACCGTCGCGCATGGCGCCGGCTCCGACTATACGCCATATGGCGGGATTATCATGGCCGAGCACTATCGCTCCGGCGTGGTCGGGCTGGGTAAAAACATGGGCGAATACGGGGCGGCTTCCGTTGACGCTTCATGGTCTGATACCGATCTGGCTTCCGGCGAGAACAAGCGCGGCGCCAGCGTGCGCTTCCTCTATTCCAAATCGCTCAATACCCTCGGTACCGATGTGCAGATCGCCGGCTACCGTTATTCGACCTCGGGCTTCTATGACTTCTCCGATGCGGTAGCTGAACGTAACAACTGGCAGAACGGTTTCTACCACACCCAGTATTACGATCAGAGCGACGATAAAACCGGCGCGCCGGATTGGGCGACGCAAAACCAGCGCCGTCGTTACTACGACTCGCAGCAATACAACAACAAACGCCAGCGCGTCGAAATGACGGTCAACCAGCACATCGCCGGCGCTTCGTTGTACGCGACCTTTATTCGCCAGAACTACTGGAACACTTCCGCTTACGACCGCACCATCCAGACCGGTTTCAACACCACCTGGAATCGCGTCAGCGTCGGCGTGTTTTACCAGAACAGCCGCAGTAACTACGGCTATAGCGACAACAGCGTTAACCTGAACGTCTCGGTACCAATCAACATCTTTGGCCCGGACCACGAAAGCACGGTTAACTTTAACGCCTCTAACAGCAAGCAGAGCGGTAGCGGCTACAGCGCCGGGATGAGCGGTACGTTGCTTGATGACAACCGCATGAATTACTTCGTGCAGAGCGGCCACACCCAGCACGGCGGCGATACCAGCCTGGTCAACCTGGGTTATCTGGGCAGCATGGGTAACGTCGATCTGGGCTACAGCTACAACAACAACTATCAGCAGACTTCGCTGAACGTCTCCGGCGGCGTGGTCGCGCACTCCGGCGGCGTCACCCTGTCGCAGCCGCTGCAGAACACCTTCGTGGTGGTGAAAGCGAAAGGGGCGCAGGGCGTGCGTCTGGAAAACCAGCCTGGGGTAGCGATTGACCGCTTCGGCTACGCGGTGCTCACTTCTGCGATGCCGTATCGTCACAACCGCGTCGCGCTGCGTACTTCGGATATCGGCAACGGCCTGGAAATCCCGCTGGCGGCGAAAGATATCGTGCCGACCGAGCGCGCCATCGGCCGCGTGACCTTTGAAACGCATCTCGGCCAGAGCCTGCTTATCCACGCCAAACTGGCGGACGGCAGCGTGCCGGTGATTGGCGCCAACATCTTCGGCCAGAACGGCGAACATGTCGGCGTGGTCGGTACCCGCGGCGAAGCCTACGTTTCCGGCGTTCAGAGCGGCGACCGTCTGCAGATGAAATGGGGCGACGATGCCGACGCCTCCTGCAGCCTGACGGTGCCAGAACTACCTGCTATTCAAGCCGATCAACCCGGTGGTTATCAGGTCGTCTCCCTGACCTGTAAATAACATGAAAGGACAATTAGTTATGTCGAAGTTTAACCTCTTATCCCGCACCGGGCTGACGCTGCTGGTACTCTCGAGCGCGCTGTTCTCCACCAGCAGCTTCGCGCTGAGCTGTAAGAAGAACGGTACCGAAGTATCGCAGACCATCGCGCTCACCGATCAGATTAACGTTTCGACCGCTAATTTGAAGCCGGGTACCCTGCTGTGGCGTTCGCCGACGTTTACCTCTACCTTTACCTGTACCGATACAGATCACATGCCCAATGGTGAAGATGCATATCTGTACTGGGATCCGGAAACCCGGATGCAGAATATCCACAACTCGCTGGAAGTCGGCGTCACCTATCTCAGCACCGATATTAAACCGGTAAAAGGTCAGAAAACGGATATCGGGCCAGGTACGCTCTGCCGCCGCAACCGTCCCGGCGGTGCATGCCAGTCTCCGGCAACCCCGCAGACCGTCACGGTGACCTACTCGGTTTATATTAAAGCCACCGGCAATCCGCCGCCGTCAAACGGCGTGATTAACGACACCAACCGCTACGCTATCTTCCAGGTTGACGGCGTCGGCGGCCTCAACAGCCGCCCGAATAGTAACTTCCGCGCGTGGGTCACCGGGCTTGGCAACATCCGCTTTATCGCCTGCAACCCGAAAATCACCGTCTCGGCGAACAATGGTTCAACGGTAAACTTCGGCAGCATCCCGGCGCGCAACGCGGTCGTCGGCGCCATTGAGAAACAGGTTCCGTTCAGCGTCCGCGCCGACCTGACCGGCGCCGGCCAGGATTGCCAGGGGCAGACCTTAATGGCCAGCTTCAGCACCCAGCAGCCGACCCAGGACACCAATACCATTCTGCCATCCAACGATAGCGGTTTTGGCATCCTGCTCTCGCGTGCCGATGCGCCGACGACCTGGCTTTCCATGAATACCCCGACGCAGTTGGGCATGATTAACGGCAGCGTGGTAGAAAGCAACTTCCTGGCCAGCCTGAAATGGCTAAGCGTTAAGCCAAAAATCGGCACCTTTAATGCGACGGCCAATATCGACGTTACCTTTAAATAGTGAAGCAAAATGCCGCTGACCAACACCGAACCGACCGGGTTACGCTATGTATTTCAGCCGATGTTCAACCGCGAAGGCAAAATGATCGCGGTAGAATGTTTGACCCGGTTTGCTCATCACGAGCCTGCTAGTCCGCAAGAAATAGAACGGTTTTTCAGTGAGGCATCGGAATCACTGCGCGCCCGCATCCTGCTCGAACAGATTGAGCTGGTCAGGCAGCATCAGCAGTGGTTCCGCCACAACGAAGTCATGGTTACCCTCAACGTCGACGAGTCGACGCTGCATATGCTGCATGATGATTTTATCGCCGAGTGTGTGAAAACCATCGGCTGCCTGCATTTTGAGGTTAATGAATTTTCCAACACGCTGGTGAAACGCACCCCGACCATCGACGCCCTGACGGACAAATACTCCTTCTGGCTGGATGATTTTGGCGCCGGTTACGCCGGGTTCGCCGCCCTGACGGCGCAACCCTTTCGTTTTATCAAGACCGACAAGAACCTGTTATGGAGCCTGCTGGAAAAGAAAAACGGCCAGCAGTTGATGGACTCGCTGCTGCACTATTTTCAGGCGAACCAGTATCAGGTGATCGTCGAAGGTATTGAAACCGAAGCCCATCTTCAGTGGCTGGAAAACATGCCGTGGTTTGCCCTGCAGGGACTCCTCTGGCGGGAACAAACCATTGAAGCCTTAGTGGCCAGCGTCGAAAAATAACCCCTCTTTTCCCCGGATATCCACTCCCCCGCTATCCGGGCTGTCCGTCCTCTCTTCAACTTATTCATTTTCTGGCGTTTTTCTTTTTCCACCTCGCCTGTCCTCGCTTTTCATATTGTTAACTTATTGTTGCTAGCGATCACAAAAATTAAACAATATGGTTATTTCATACGCATTTTTCAAAAATGTAGATATTTTTAATTTATGGCTACGAAATGAGCATCACCCCGACTCTCTGACTCTACCCGAGGAATGATTCTGATGAATGCACTGACCGCCGTAAAACCCCATGCTGATGATATGGCCCACAGCTACACCGGTTTTTCCTTCGCTCCGTCCGCGCAATCGCCGCGTCTGCTGGAGCTAACGTTCACCGCCGAAACGACCGCGCAATTTCTTCTACAAGTCGCACAGTGGCCGGTACAGGCGCTGGAATACAAATCTTTCTTGCGCTTTCAGGTCGGTAAGATCCTCGACGATCTGTGCGGCAACCAGTTGCAGCCGCTGCTGATCAACACGCTGCTCAATCGCGCGGAGGGCGCGCTGCTGATCAACGGTATCGGCATTGACAACGTCGCCCAGGCCGATGAGATGGTCAAGCTGGCTACCGCCGTGGCGCATTTGATCGGACGTTCCAACTTTGATGCCATGAGCGGCCAGTATTACGCCCGCTTCGTAGTGAAAAACGTCGATAACTCAGACAGCTATCTGCGTCAGCCGCACCGCGTGATGGAGCTGCACAATGACGGTACCTATGTCGAAGAAATTACCGACTACGTGCTGATGATGAAGATCGATGAGCAAAATATGCAGGGCGGCAATTCACTGCTGCTGCATCTCGATGACTGGGAACATCTCGACGAATTCTTCCGCGACCCGCTCGCCCGCCGTCCGATGCGCTGGGCCGCGCCGCCGAGCAAAAACGTCAGCAAAGATGTCTATCATCCGGTTTTCGATGTCGACCAGCAGGGCCGCCCGGTAATGCGCTATATCGACCAGTTTGTGCAGCCGAAAGATTTCGAAGAAGGCACCTGGCTGAGCCGCCTCTCCGATGCGCTGGAAACCAGTAAAAACATTCTTTCCGTGCCGGTGCCGGTGGGGAAATTCCTGTTGATAAACAATCTCTTCTGGCTGCACGGTCGCGACCGCTTTACGCCGCACCCCGATCTGCGTCGCGAACTGATGCGCCAGCGCGGCTACTTTGCGTATTCCACGAATCATTACCAGACTCATCAATAAGGGTTCTCAGGCGAAGGAATTGAGCGGATGTATGATTTCGTGATTATCGGCGGCGGCATTATCGGCATGTCGACCGCCATGCAGTTAATTGAGATTTACCCGGACGCCCGCATTGCCCTACTGGAAAAAGAGTCCGGTCCGGCCTGCCATCAAACTGGCCACAACAGCGGGGTGATCCACGCCGGCGTTTACTATACTCCCGGCAGCCTCAAGGCGCAGTTTTGCCTCGCCGGCAACCGCGCCACCAAAGCCTTTTGCGAGCAGAATGCGATTCGCTACGACGTCTGCGGCAAGATGCTGGTTGCCACCTCGCCGCTGGAAATGGAGCGGATGCGCGCGCTGTGGGATCGCACCGCCGCTAACGGCCTGCAGCGCGAGTGGCTTAGCGCCGGCGAGCTGCGCGAACGCGAGCCGAACATCAGCGGACTGGGCGGGATCTTCGTTCCTTCGAGCGGCATTGTCAGCTATCGCGACGTGGCGGCGGCAATGGCGAAGATCTTCGAATCTAAAGGCGGAACGATCGTCTACGACGCCGAAGTCAGCGCCCTGAAAGAACACGCCAGCGGTGTGGTCGTCCACACCCGTCAGGGCGGCGAATATGAGGCATCGACGCTGATTACCTGCTCCGGACTGATGGCCGATCGGCTGGTGAAAATGATCGGCGTCGATCCCGGCTTTATCATCTGCCCGTTCCGCGGCGAATATTTCCAACTGGCGCCGCAGCACAACCAGATCGTTAATCATCTGATCTATCCGATCCCCGATCCGGCGATGCCGTTCCTCGGCGTCCACCTGACCCGCATGATCGACGGTAGCGTCACCGTCGGCCCTAACGCGGTGCTGGCGCTGAAGCGCGAAGGCTACCGTAAGCGCGATATCTCGCTGACCGATACCCTCGAGATCCTGACCTCGCCCGGCATTCGCCGGGTATTACAAAACAACCTGCGTTCCGGGCTTGGCGAAATGAAGAATTCGTTGTGCAGAAGCGGCTATCTGCGGCTGGTGCAGAAATACTGCCCCAGCCTGACATTGAGCGATTTACGCCCGTGGCCTGCCGGCGTGCGGGCACAGGCGGTATCGCCGCAGGGCAAGCTGATCGACGATTTCCTTTTTGTCACTACCGCGCGTTCCATCCACACCTGTAACGCGCCGTCGCCGGCGGCCACATCGGCTATCCCGATCGGCGCGCACATCGTCAGCAAGGTGCAAACCCTGCTGGCAAGCCAGAGCAATCCCGGACGCACGCTGCGTGCGGCACGTAGCGTGGAGACACTACACGCCGCTTTTACTCGTTAACCCCTTTAGACAGGAAGCGATTATGCAACTTAAAGATGCAACTCTGTTTCGCCAGCAGGCGCTAATTGATGGCCAGTGGCGCGATGCGCAAAACGGCGACGTGATTGCGGTGACCAACCCCGCCAACGGCCAGCAACTGGGTAGCGTGCCGAAAATGGGCGCCGACGAAACCCGCGAAGCTATTGAAGCCGCCAACCGCGCCCTGCCAGCCTGGCGTGCCCTGACCGCCAAAGAGCGCGCCACCCTTCTGCGCCGCTGGTTCGATCTCATGATGGAGAACCAGGACGATCTTGCCCGCCTGATGACCCTCGAACAGGGGAAACCGCTGGCGGAAGCCAAAGGCGAAATCAGCTACGCCGCCTCCTTTATCGAATGGTTTGCCGAAGAAGGTAAGCGTATTTACGGCGATACCATTCCCGGTCATCAGGCCGACAAGCGCCTGATCGTCATTAAGCAGCCCATCGGCGTTACCGCCGCCATCACCCCGTGGAACTTCCCGGCGGCGATGATCACCCGTAAAGCGGGCCCGGCGCTGGCCGCCGGCTGCACTATGGTCCTGAAACCGGCGAGCCAGACGCCGTTTTCCGCGCTGGCGCTGGCCGAACTGGCGAATCGCGCCGGTATTCCCGCCGGGGTATTTAACGTGGTCACCGGTTCCGCCGGGGCCGTCGGCAACGAACTGACCAGCAACCCGCTGGTACGCAAGCTCTCCTTCACCGGCTCGACCGAAATTGGCCGCCAGCTGATGGAACAGTGTGCGAAAGACATCAAAAAAGTGTCGTTAGAACTCGGCGGCAACGCGCCGTTTATCGTCTTTGACGATGCCGACCTCGATAAAGCCGTCGAAGGGGCGCTGGCGTCGAAGTTCCGCAACGCCGGGCAGACCTGCGTCTGCGCCAACCGTCTGTATGTACAGGACGGCGTCTATGACCGTTTCGCCGAGAAACTGCAGCAGGCGGTGGAAAAGCTGCGCATCGGCGACGGCCTGCAGGACGGGGTCACCACCGGCCCGCTGATCGATGATAAAGCGGTAGCTAAAGTCGAAGAACATATTGCCGACGCCCTTGCGAAAGGCGCGCGCATCGTCACCGGCGGTAAACCGCACGCGCTGGGCGGCAACTTCTTCCAGCCCACCATCCTGGTCAACGTCCCGAGCAGCGCCAAAGTGGCGAAAGAAGAGACCTTCGGCCCGCTGGCGCCGCTGTTCCGCTTTAAAGATGAAGCCGATGTGATTGCCCAGGCCAACGATACCGAATTCGGCCTCGCCGCCTATTTCTATGCCCGCGACCTGAGCCGCGTCTTCCGCGTCGGCGAAGCGCTGGAGTACGGCATCGTTGGCATCAATACCGGCATTATCTCCAACGAAGTCGCGCCGTTCGGCGGTATTAAAGCCTCCGGTCTGGGCCGCGAAGGTTCGAAGTACGGCATCGAAGATTATTTAGAAATCAAATATATGTGTATCGGCCTTTAACAGGAGAGCAGGACATGACCAGCAATAAAGCGTTAATGCAGCGCCGTAGCGACGCGGTGCCGCGCGGCGTCGGACAAATTCACCCTATCTTTGCCGACCGTGCGGAGAACTGCCGGGTATGGGACGTTGAAGGCCGTGAATATCTTGATTTCGCCGGCGGTATCGCGGTGCTGAACACCGGCCACCTGCACCCTGAGGTGATCGCCGCGGTGGAAGGCCAGCTGAAGAAGCTGACCCATACCTGCTTCCAGGTGCTGGCCTACGAGCCCTACCTGCAGCTGTGCGAAATGATGAACCAGAAAGTGCCCGGCGATTTCGCCAAGAAAACCCTGCTGGTGACCACCGGTTCGGAAGCGGTGGAAAACGCGGTCAAAATCGCCCGCGCGGCGACCGGACGTAGCGGCACTATCGCCTTTACCGGCGCCTATCATGGCCGTACCCATTACACCCTGTCGTTAACCGGGAAAGTGAACCCTTACTCCGCGGGCATGGGGTTAATGCCGGGCCACGTTTATCGCGCGCTCTACCCGTGCGCGCTGCACGGCATCAGCGATGATGACGCGATCGCCAGCATCCATCGCATCTTCAAAAATGACGCCGCGCCGGAAGATATCGCCGCTATCGTCATTGAACCTGTCCAGGGCGAAGGCGGTTTCTACGCCGCCTCCCCGGCCTTTATGCAGCGCCTGCGCGCGCTGTGTGACGAGCACGGTATCATGCTGATCGCCGATGAAGTCCAGAGCGGCGCGGGCCGTACCGGCACGCTGTTCGCGATGGAGCAGATGGGCGTGGCGCCGGATATCACCACTTTTGCCAAATCCATCGCCGGCGGTTTCCCGCTGGCGGGCGTCACCGGACGGGCGGAAGTCATGGACGCCATTGCGCCGGGCGGATTGGGCGGCACCTATGCCGGTAACCCGATTGCCTGCGCCGCCGCGCTGGCGGTACTCAAGGTTTTCGAACAGGAAAACCTGTTGGAAAAAGCCAACCAGCTCGGCGACAAGCTGCGTAAGGGCCTGCTCAATATCGCCGAAACGCATCCTGAAATCGGCGACGTCCGCGGTCTGGGAGCGATGATCGCCATTGAACTCTTTGAAGAGGGCGATCACCGCAAACCCAACGCCAAACTGACGGCGGATATCGTCGCCCGCGCGCGGGATAAAGGCCTGATCCTGCTCTCCTGCGGGCCGTACTACAACGTGCTGCGTATTCTGGTGCCGCTGACTATCGAAGATGCGCAGATCGCGCAGGGGCTGCAGATTATCGCCGACTGTTTTAACGAAGCTAAACAACGCTAACACTCCTGCACCGGATGGCGACGCTCGCGCGTCCCGTCCGGTTGCCTGTCGGCCGGATGGGGCGCAACCGCCATCCGGCAAACGGCGCCAAAAAACAATAAAAGGGGTTAATGATGGGGCAACTGTCGCAATCACATGATTTAGGGGGCGGGCTGAAATCACGCCACGTCACCATGTTATCTATTGCCGGCGTGATCGGCGCAAGTTTGTTTGTCGGTTCCAGCGTCGCCATTGCCGAAGCGGGCCCGGCGGTGCTGCTCTCCTACCTGTTCGCCGGGTTATTGGTGGTGATGATTATGCGTATGCTGGCCGAAATGGCCGTCGCCACCCCGGATACGGGCTCCTTTTCGACCTACGCCGACAAAGCGATCGGCCGCTGGGCGGGTTATACCATCGGCTGGCTGTACTGGTGGTTCTGGGTACTGGTTATCCCCCTGGAAGCCAATATCGCGGCCATTATTCTCAACTCATGGATCCCCGGCGTACCGGTATGGCTATTCTCGCTGGTCATCACCCTCGCCCTCACCGGCAGTAATCTGCTGAGCGTCAAGAACTACGGTGAATTCGAGTTCTGGCTGGCTATCTGTAAAGTTATCGCCATTCTGGCCTTTATCGTACTGGGCGCGGTGGCCATCACCGGCTTCTATCCGTATGCCGAAGTGAGCGGGATTTCGCGCCTGTGGGATCACGGCGGCTTTATGCCTAACGGCTTCGGCGCGGTGCTCAGCGCAATGCTCATTACCATGTTCTCATTTATGGGCGCCGAGATTGTCACCATTGCCGCCGCCGAATCGGATACCCCGGATAAACATATTGTTCGCGCCACGAATTCCGTAATCTGGCGTATCTCTATCTTCTACCTGTGCTCCATTTTCGTGGTCGTCTCGCTGATCCCGTGGAACATGCCGGGGCTGAAGAACGTCGGTTCATACCGTTCGGTACTGGAGTTACTGCATATCCCCTACGCCAAACTGATTATGGACGGCGTGATCCTGCTGTCGGTGACCAGCTGCCTGAACTCGGCGCTGTATACCGCTTCGCGAATGCTCTATTCCCTGAGCCGCCGCGGCGATGCGCCAGCCATAATGGGCAAAACCAACCGCAGTAAAACGCCGTATGTGGCGGTGCTGCTCTCCACCGGCGCGGCCTTCTTAACCGTGGTGGTGAACTACTATGCCCCGGCGAAGGTCTTTAAATTCCTCATCGATAGCTCCGGCGCCATCGCCCTGCTGGTCTATCTGGTTATCGCCGTATCTCAGTTGCGGATGCGCAAAATCCTGCTGGCGAAAGGCGGAGAAATTCGCCTTAAGATGTGGCTCTATCCGTGGCTCACCTGGCTGGTTATCGCCTTTATCACCTTCGTACTGGTGGTGATGCTGTTCCGCCCGGCGCAGCAGCTGGAGGTGATTTCCACCGGCGTGCTGGCGATCGCTATCATCTGCACGGTGCCGATTATGTCACGCTGGAAAAAGCTGCTATTGTGGCAAAAACTGCCGCTACAAAATACGCGTTAACCCTGTTCCCGGCGCAAGCCGGGAAATGTATTCAGGAGCAAGACTATGACCGCCATTCCCCAAGCGACGGCCATTGATGGATACCGCTGGTTGAAAAACGACATCATCCGCGGCGTTTATCAGCCTGATGAAAAACTGCGTATGAGCCTGCTGACGTCGCGCTATGAGCTTGGCGTCGGCCCGCTGCGGGAAGCGCTCTCGCAGCTGGTGGCCGAGCGGCTGGTGACGGTGGTCAACCAAAAAGGCTATCGTGTCGCCTCGATGTCCGAGGCGGAACTCCTCGATATCTTCGATGCCCGCGCCAACATGGAAGCCATGCTGGTGCGCCTCGCCATTGAGCGCGGCGGCGATGAGTGGGAAGCCGAACTGCTGGCTCGCGCCCATCTGCTTAATAAGCTGGAATCCAGCGAAGCAAGTGAGCGCTTACTCGATGAATGGGATCAGCGCCATCAGGCGTTTCATACCGCCATCGTCGCTGGCTGTGGTTCGCAGTATTTACTGCAGATGCGCGAACGGCTGTTCGATCTGGCGGCGCGCTACCGCTTCATCTGGCTGCGCACCACCGTGCTGTCGGTAGAAATGCTGGAAGATAAACATGTCCAGCACCAGACGCTGCTGGAAGCCATTCTGGCGCGCGACGCCGAGCAAGCCAGCGCGCTCATGCGCGAGCACTTACTGACTCCCATCCCGATTATCCAGCAGGCGATGGCCGGCAAACTGCAGGCGCAGCAATCCTGATTCAGGCGGCGGGCTTTTTATAATACGGCAGCTGCTTGACCGGATACTCATAATGCTCCTCCACCACGCAGCGGTCCGGCGTCGCCATTCCCGAATAGAAGAAAAAGTACTCCTGACTGTCCGGGAAAAAGACCAGATCGTCGCCGTTACGAAAGCTGGTCACCCGATAGGGAATATTATTTTTAGTGTGCGCCTGACGCATGCCGGAAGCCACCTGGAAATGGTCGTCCCACTTCATGGTTGATAGCTGGTAATGGAAACGCGAGATAGTCACGTTTTTACGTAAAGAGCAGGACAATTTTACCGCTGTGCCGGCGAAAGCCGGAGAAAGGAAGAAGCTTAATAAACTGATAGATAATACAAATTTCATGAAGGTCTTATAATTTTAGGGTCAATTATTTAACGGTAACATGAATTGACCGTTCAAACAGGGATCGCGGCGGATTTTCTTCCCGCCGCGCCCGACTCCAGGAATATTCCTAATTATTCTCGCCGCGTAACACCTCGCGAAAGTGCATCACCAGCGGGCGCTGGTTAGCTTTGTGCCATACCGCCCACAGCTGGGTCGAATAGCTCATCCACGGAATTTCCCGCAGCACGACCCCCTCAGGGGCGTTATGCCGCAGGCTGTGCTGGATCAGCGCCACGCCCAGCCCCGCCGCCACCAGCCCCAGAGCCGTTAATGGCTCTCCGGCTTCCAGACGAATATCCGGATTAAAGCCCGCACGTACGCAGGCGGCGACGAACTCATCGCGTGAATGGGCATCGTCGTTATGGATAACCGCGATCCACTGCTGATCGGCCAGCTGCGCCGGCTGCAAGTTTTCCGCAGCGGCCAGCGGGTGATTCTGCGGTAATGCCAGCAGCATCCGGTCATCAAGCACCTGGGTGTACTCCAGATCCTGTTCGCCCGCCGAAGGCGGCATGTCCACCAGCGAGAAATCCAGGCTGCGCTGGCGCAGGCCCTCAATCTGCGTAGCGGGCGGCTGGCTATACAGCGCGATATGCACGTCCGGGCGCGACGTTCGCAGGGTGCGCAGCGCGGTAGAAAGCACGCCCGAGTGCATGGCGTTTTCGATATAACCGATACACAACCCGCCATCTTCGCCGCGCCCCAGTCGTTTACCTAACGATTCGAGACGGTTGGCGTGGGTCAGCAACGAGCGCGTTTCCGCCAGAAACGTCTGCCCGTCCGCCGTCAGGCGAATACGCTGCTGGTTACGTTCAAATAGCATCAGCCCAAGGCGCTCCTCCAGCTGGGCTATCTGGCGGCTGAGCGGCGACTGCGAAATATGTAAGCGTTCGGCGGCACGGCCAACGTGCTCCTCTTCCGCCACCACCACAAAGTATTTCAACTGGCGTAAATCAATCATATGAGACCTCAAAGGACTTAAGTCAGACGAATTATGTCCTATCAAGTCATAACACCGCAAGGTATTGTGATCTCCGTCACAGGGCGACAGCACAAGTCGCTCGCAAAGAACCCTTCCCAAAACGGGAACCCTATATCGAGGACATCTTAGATGAGCATCAAACATATTCTGCCAGGCAACATCGGTTTAGGCGGCGCGCCGCTGGGCAACATGTTCCGCAACATCCCGGAAGACGAGGCGCACGCCACCGTCGCCGCCGCCTGGGATCTGGGCGTTCGTTACTTCGATACCGCGCCGCTGTACGGGTCCGGTCTTTCTGAAATCCGGATGGGCGAAGCGCTCTCACAGTACCCTCGCGATCAGTTCGTTCTGAGCAGCAAAGTCGGCCGCATCATGCTTGATGAAATGGAAGACCCGGCCGCGCGTGATTTCGGTGAGAAAGGCGGTCTTTTCGAATACGGCCTGAAAAACAAAATCCTCAACGATTACTCGGCAGACGCCACCCTGCGTTCTATTGAAGACAGTTTAAAACGGCTGAAAACCGACCATCTCGACATCGTATGGATCCACGATCCAGCGCAGGATTTCTACGGCGACAGCTGGCTGGAGCAGTTCAACATCGCCCGTACCGGCGCCTTCCGCGCGCTGACCCGCCTGCGTGAAGAAGGCGTCATTAAAGCATGGGGTCTGGGCGTGAACCGCGTCGAACCTTGCGAACTGACCTTAGCGCTCGACGAGCCGAAGCCGGATGCGTTCCTGCTGGCTGGCCGCTACTCGCTGCTGGACCACAAACGCGCCCTGCAGCGCCTGATGCCGGAAGCGCTGGAACAGAATGTCGATATCGTTGTCGGCGGTCCTTACAGCTCGGGCGTTCTCGCCGGCGGTGAACACTTCGAATACCAGAAAGCCTCTGCGGCGATCCACCAGCAGGTGGCGCAGATCAAGGCCGTTGCCGCTCGTCATCAGGTGGATGTGAAAGCCGCGGCGCTGCAGTTTGCCCTGGCTCACCCGGCGGTGGCCGCCGTGATCCCAGGCTCCAGCCGTCCGGGCCGTATGGCGGAAGATCTGGCCGCGCTGAAAGCAACCATCCCAGCCGCTTTCTGGGAAGAGATGCGCAGCCAGAATCTGGTGGCGGATAACGCGCCGCTGCCGATTCGTTAATTTTAGCGGGGCCACAGGGCCCCTCTTAAAACAAGAGAGACACCATGAAACTGGATCTAACTCATAAAGTCGCCGTGGTGAGCGGCTCCACTTCCGGCATCGGGCTTGGCATCGCTAAAGGCCTTGCTCAGGCGGGCGCGACCGTGGTCATCGTCGGCCGTCAACGGCGCGGTGTTGATACCGCCATGGCGGCGATTAATGCCGAACTCCCGGATGCGCAGCTGCGCGGGGTGGTCGCCGACCTCAGCACCGAGGAGGGCGTCAGCGCGCTGCTCGCCGCCGAGCCGCATGCTGATGTGGTGGTTAACAACCTCGGCATCTTTAACGATAAAGATTTCTTTAGCGTACCGGATAGCGAGTGGATGCACTTTTATAACGTCAACGTGCTTTCCGGCGTGCGGCTGTCGCGCCACTACGCCCGGGGGATGATCGACAACGGCTGGGGACGCATTATTTTCGTCTCCTCGGAATCCGGCGTCGCGATTCCTGCCGACATGATCAACTACGGCGTGACCAAAAGCGCCAACCTTGCGGTCTCCCACGGGCTGGCGAAACGTCTGGCCGGTACCGGCGTCACCGTTAACGCCATTCTGCCCGGCCCCACCTTCACCGAAGGTTTGCAGGAGATGCTGGCGGAGGCCGCCGCGCAGTCTGGCCGCAGCCCGCGTGAACAGGCTGATGAATTTGTGAAGATCGCGCGTCCAAGCTCGATTATCCAGCGGGCGGCGGACGTCGACGAAGTGGCGAACCTGGCGGTGTATCTCGCCTCGCCGCTCTCGTCGGCCACCACCGGCGCTGCGCTGCGCGTCGATGGCGGCGTCGTCGACACCCTGGCAATGTAATTCTAATCATCTGCAATAAAGAGAGAAATAAAATGGCTAATACCACTGTATCTATCGAAATCCCGGCTTCTGTCGACCAGGTCTGGCAACTGATGGGCGGCTTTGACTCGCTGCCCGACTGGCTGCCGTTCATCCCGAAAAGCGTAGTGAGCGAAGGAGGACGCGTGCGTACGCTGACCACTTCCGATGGCGGCACGGTCATTGAACGTCTGGAGGCGTTTGATAACCGCCAGCGCAGCTATAGCTACTCGATAATCCAGGCGCCGTTCCCGGTAGTGGATTACCTCTCCACGATCGCGGTCGTGGCAACTGCCGATAGCAATATCACCCGCGTTGAGTGGTCCGGCAGCTTCACGCCGGTTAACGTCAGCGACGCGGATGCCGAAGCGCTGTTCAGCGGTATTTATCGCGACGGCCTGCAGGCGTTGAAAAATAACTTTAGCGCCTGATTGTTGCCAGGAATGGCCAGGCCATTCCTTTTATGAACAAAAGAAGAAAAGTCTATTGCCCGTTGCCGTCTTTTTCAGACAACGGGCGGGGCCTATCCTTTACGCCATCACGTTGCAACGGGCAACGTTAACGAAACAACTTACCAGGATTATGAACATGAAAACCGTATCGACTCTTTTTTCCGCAGCCGCACTTTCACTTTTTGCCTTTACTGCTTCCGCGCATAGCGTCACTGCGACCGGTAATACGCTTGACTCCGCTGAAGCGGTGATTGCCAAAAAAGCGAAAGAGCTAAATGCGACTGATTATAAAATCACCAGTGCCCATATGGGGAATAAGGTGACGATGAGCGCGGAACTGTACAAGTAAAATCGGTCACTCTTCAGAGCCCCGGCGACTCAACATCTTGAGTTGGCCGGGGGCTAAGAATTCTCACTCTCCAGCCGCCGATTGTTTCACTTGCAATTAACCCTACACCCTGCATTTCTCTCTGCTTTTACGCTCAACAACACATAATACTTCGGTAGTAATACTTTTCTCTGCCACTTAAATAAGTCTCATAAAGAACATTAAAAAGCAGTTTTATTTTTAAACTGAGATTTGTCGACACTACTCAACTCATAGTCTACAATGATGATTGATAACCATTTATTGCAAATGTGAATGATTATCAGGCTTTCCAGTTAGTTAAAAACAATAGCATAACGATGTTTAAATAACTCATTTTAAACGAGCAAAAAATGGCAGATAACAATATAAAAATTTATCATTCCCGTTATAGCAAGTTGATAAAACTACTGGACTTCCTTACCGTCAACATTTTGATTTTCATCTATTTAAAGTATTTTTACACCGAACCCTCTACCGCTTCCGCGCTCGTTGGAATTATCTATTCATTAGTATTCATAAGAATTAATGAGTATTTTCAATTGTACTCCGGGCAATTTAAAGGCCACTATTTCGCAAAATCAGCCGCGCTCATATTAAGCGTATGCCTAAGCAGTATTGTTTCATTTTTATTTTTCGTCGTTGCCGAGTGGTTAATTAACACGCAACCAGTGGTTAATTTTATCCCGCTGGCCATCAGTCTGGCGAAATGCTCAATATTTATATTTCTGATTGTCTTCGTGGTGCGGGCAATCACTGCCCATTATCTGTTTAACTCGGTGTTACGGGTGGCGATTCTTGGTATTACGCCCGCGGGCCTGGCCATCGAGCAGGCTTTACAAAAAGAGTACTCACAGCGCGGTATCATCATCAGCTATTTTGAAGACCGCAACAACCATCGCGATAGCCGGTTGATGAGTATTGAAAGAAAAGGTAACTCGCGCGATCTGCTGGCCCTAGCGAAGACAGGCGGCGTTGATGAAATTTATATCGCGCTCCCCATGGTTGCACAGCAGCGTATTAAGCAGTTTCTAAATGAATTCTCTGATACGACAGTCGATGTATTCCTGGTACCGGATCTATTCTCTTACAGCTCGCATATTTCCCAGCTGCGCATGTTCGGCAATCTGCAGACTATCAGTATCTTCACTTCGCCTTTTGATGGCGAAGGAGCGATCATCAAGCGTATCGAAGATATCATTCTCGGCTCTTTCTTTAGCTTAATTAGCCTGCCGGCGATGCTGTTCGTGGCGATTGGTATCAAGCTCACCTCGCCGGGGCCAATTTTATTTAAACAGAATCGTTATGGCCTCAACGGCAAGCAAATAGAAGTGTGGAAATTCAGGACCATGCGGGTCATGGAAAATAGCGCCGTGGTCACTCAGGCGACCCGAAACGATCCGCGCATCACCAAATTCGGCGCTTTTTTGCGTAAAACCTCACTGGATGAACTGCCGCAGTTTTTCAACGTGCTTCAGGGGCGGATGTCGATCGTCGGCCCGCGCCCGCACGCGGTGGCGCATAACGAGCAGTATCGCGTGCTGGTGGAGAACTACATGATTCGCCATAAGGTTAAACCAGGGATCACGGGGCTTGCGCAGATTAACGGCTTCCGCGGCGAGACCGACACGCTGGACAAAATGGAGAAGCGAATTCAGTACGATCTGGCCTACATCCAGTCGTGGTCGCTGTTCCTCGATCTCAAAATCGTCTTTTTGACTTTCTTCCGGGGCTTTGTTGGCAAAAATGCGTTCTAGGTTCGCCGTTCTGGCCGGTTTGCTGTCTGTGCCTTACGCACACGCCGACCTGCAGGCAAAACCGCATACCGGGGTTGCCGGCATCGATTTCGAGAGCCAGTTGGGTTATGACATCGGTTACGATGACAACGTGACCTGGCAGCGCTACGACCAAAATAAAATCGGTTCCAGCTACCAGAATATTAAACCTATCGTCAAAGCCATCGGCGAACGTTATGAAGACCGCTACCTGTTGATGTATTCCGGCGATTACCGCAACTATGGCAACGATAGCGCGGATAATCGCAACAACCATTTTTTTATGTTTAACGGCAAATGGCGATTTGGCAGCATGCACGGGCTGTCGCTGGACCTCGATGAGACGCTGGGCCATGAAGAGCGCGGCCGCGACACCACCGAAGGCTTTTTGCCCGAGCAGTTTAAAGAGTTTGGCATCAACAAGCCGATCGGCACCCGCTTCTTTAACAGCGAGCTGCGTTACAGCTACGGCGCGCCGGAAGGCCGCGGTAAAGTTGAAGTCGCGCTACTGCATAAACAATTGCGCTTTCGCAACCTCGACAGCATCAAAGACGCCAGCGATGACTTTAACTATTACATGCACGATCAGGAGTGGCATGAAAACAGCCTGGTAGCCGAACTGTTCGACCAGAAAGCCAAAACGCTGCGCTATCGCTATAGCTTTATCACCAACCAGCGCCGCTACGAGCTGAACCCGTTAAAAGACAGCAATGAGTATTATCTGCTAGTCGGCATGAAGAATCGCCTGTCGGGTAAAACGGAGATTAACGGTAACGTCGCCTGGCTCTACAAAGACTTTATCCATAACCCGGACTCGCAGGGTTTTAACGGCCTGAACTGGGATATCAACGCCGACTGGAAACCGCTGGAGCAAATGAAAGTTAACCTACACAGCTCCCAGCGCATCAAAGACCCCACCGACTCCGGCGGCTATATCCTGGTGTCGAATTTCGGCGTCGGCTATGAGCATCACTGGCTGGTGGATCGTTTCTCAACTCTGGTCGATTATTCATATATCACCGAAGACTATAAGCATCAGAGTAATAAGCGCAAAGATAAGTCCAATCTGCTGTCGCTGACCTTTAACTATGATTTCCGACCATCGGTTAACTTTAAGCTGAAACTGCAATGGAACACCATGCACTCAAATAAAGATACGGACACTTTTTATATTGGCCCGGACTACTCGCATGCGGTTGACCGCACCCTGGGCTACGACGATTCGGCCATTATTTTTATGACGCAGGTACAACTATGACCTTTTTAAACAGGACCCTGGCGATGCTTCCACTGCTGGCGCTACTGCTGGCGGGCTGTTCGACGCCGCCGCAGACCATTAAAACGCCGCCGGACGCCGTCTACCTTTTGGACCAGGGCGATGAAGTGAATATTGCGGTCTCCGGGGAGCAGGATCTGACGATGCGGGTAAAAATCGATAATAGCGGCAGCATTGATTACCCCTATATCGGATCGCTGCTGTTAAAAGGCAAAACGCCAGAACAGGTGAGTAATGAAATCGCCGATAAACTGCGCGGTAACTACCTACAGGCGCCGATGGTCACGGTGAGCATCGCCGAATACCGCAAAGTTTATCTGCTCGGCGAAGTGAAAAAACCGGATGGATATGCCTGGGAGCCGGGTTTAACGGCGGAAAAAGCCATCGCCCTGGCCGGCGGTTTTACCGACCGTGCCGACCGTCATGATATTCAAATTCGACAGGCCCGCGGCGGAAGGCTGCTGGAAAATGTCGCCGCCGACTCCTCCGTGCAGGCAGGAGATACCATCATTATTGGCATGAGTTTCTTCTGATATGGCAATTTCACTGGTCGAAAACGCGAAAAAGAAAGAAGGCTTTATCGACTTCACGCCTTATTTCAACAAAATTAAGCACAAGCTTATCTGGTGCCTGGCGGTAGTGATTGTCGCCGCCGTGGCGTCATTTATTCTGACGCGCTTTATGTCTTCCAGCTACACGGCGACCGCTACCGTGCTGTTCAAAGCGCAGTCGCAGGACGTCTCTCCTCTGCCGCGGCTGGAAAACTACGATTCCACGCGCAGCGATTACTACGAGACCAAGTACGCGTTAATGGGGTCACGAGTAGTGCTCGATGCCGCGGTGCGTAAATTAAAGCTGGAGCAGGATAGCGAATTTAACGGCGGCGATAATCTGGATGAAGCCGCGCGCATCAATAATGCCATTCAGGCGCTGCAAAAAAGCCTGACCATTTCCGGCGTGCGCACCACCCAGCTGGTTGCCGTATCGATGGAAGCGAAATCACCGCAGAAAGCCGCCGATATCGCCAACGGCGTCGCCCAGGCCTTCATCGATTACAGCCTGCAGCAGAAGCAAAATACCTTGCTTCAGGCGCAGGGCTGGAACGAAAAAATGATGGACGACCTGAAAACCAAAATGGATCAGCAGAAGGCGGACATCGATAACTTCCTCAAGCAGAACGGATTACTAACCTTCCGCAGCATGGATGGTTATGAGACCGAGCGGCTGGGGATTGTGATTAACCATCTGGCCGACGCCACCCAGCGTCGTCTGAAAGCGCAGACGGTATGGGACAAGGTCCGTCGTCAGCAGGGTAAACCGGTAGAACAGATTATCTCGCTGCCGGAAATCTCTGGCCATCCGCAGGTGCAGGATTTACGCATTGCGCTCATCCAGACGCGGCGCAATCTTTCCGAAGCGGCCAAACACTACGGCCCGCAGCATCCGAAATATCTGCAGGCTCAGGCGCAGCTGCAGGCGGTCAATGCCCAGCTTGGCCAGGTGCTGGGCGAGCTGTTTAACGGCCTGCGCCAGCAGTATCAAATTGCCCTCGACGATGAGCAGCACTACCAAAAAATGCTCAACGATCAGAAGGCTGATTTCCAGGCGCTCGGCGCCAAGCGCGACCAGTACAACACCATGACCACCGCGCTGAATAAAACCGAAGAGCTTTATAAGTCGCTGTACCAGCGCGCTAACGAGCAGAAATTATCGGAGACCTTCTCGGTAGCGGATGAAGTCATTTACGACACCGCCGTGCCGCCGGACCGCCCGTCTAAACCCCAGCGCGGCCTGTTGATCGTGATGATTACCCTGATGGCGCTGGCGCTGTATATCATGTACCTGATCGTCAGTACCGCGCTGGATAAAACGGTGAATAGCCTCAGCGAGCTCAAAGCGAAAACCGCCCTCGATGCCAGTGGCGAATTTCCGCTCCTGGCGCATCCGGAAAACGCGCAGCAGATTTTCCATAACGTGCTCTACGCCGATATGATCCACAGCCTACGGCTGGCGTTGCTCAATCAGCGCGATAAACCCGCCACCATCCTGGTGACTTCGGTGCAATCCCGTTCCGGCAGTTCGTTTATTGCCGAACTGCTGGCCTGCTCAGCCAGCAAATCGCGTAAAACGCTGCTGATTGACCTCGACTACCTGGCCACTCAGGGATTATCGGCGAAATTTCCGCAACATAAACAGGGCTTCAGCCAACTGTTGAACGGCGAGTGCTTGCCGGAGCAGTCCGTCGTCAAACTGGATGATCGGCTGGACTTTATGCCCCGCGGCAAACTCAGCGACTCTTCGCTGCTGTTGCTCACCTCTGAACGCCTGCCGGCGCTGCTGGCAACGTTGCATCAGACTTACGATACGCTAATCATCGACGCTCCGGCGCTCAATCAGGCGCAGGATAGTCTGCTGCTGGCGGCACAAAGCGATATGACTCTGCTGGTGGTGAAGGCCGGCGAGCTGGCTCCGCGGATCCGCAAAGCGGAACAACGTCTGCAGAGCGCGGGCAATAGCCGGGTGGCAAACGTGCTCAACCAGGTGCGCGAAGAACATCTGGAAACGCAGGAAGGTAAACGCCTGCTTGAGCGCCAGATGCGCGAACTCATTGCTCCGAAATAGCGCCTATGAATCTGATTAAGAGTATTTCATCCATCGCCAGTTCATCGGTGCTTTCGCAGCTGATCGGCGCCTTTTCGGTCTGGCTTATCTCTCATCGCTACGGTATGGCCGAGGTCGGCCATTACGCGATGATCTACAGCAATGTGCTGATCGGCGCGCAGGTTTGTACCTTTGCCTCGCAGTTGCTAATCCCCCGTCAGGAGGATCACGAGCTTGGGCAAAACGTGGTGTTCTGCCTGCTGCAGAGCCTGGTGATGGCCCTCCCCTGGGCGGTCATTACCGGGCTTATCTTCGAACTTAACATTGCGTTTCTCTATTTGCTGACTTTTGGCTATGCGCTGGTGCTGGTGGCGGAAAACCTTTCCCTGCGCGGCGGCAACTATCCTTTCCTGACTTTCCAGCGCATTGCGGTGTCGCTGGTAGTAGCCATTGCGCTGCTGGTAATGCCCAACCCAACGCTGTTTTATCTGGCGTGGATGGTCGGGATCCTGCTGCTATTGATCGCCTGCCTGATTCGCCTGTTTAACTTCAAAAGCTTAACGCTGCGCCACTTTTCGATTGCCACGAATCTGCGTTTTTTACGCGAGCACTGGCAGCATATTAGCCGCGTCGGCAGCGCCGAGGTGCTGGCGATGGCCAGTAATAACCTGCCGACGATGCTGATTAACATCTGGTTCTCGCCGCTGGTCGCCGGCTACTTTTCGGTGGTCAGCCGTTTCTGCCTGTCGCCGGTGATGATTATCGGTAACGCCGTGCGCAACTCCATCTTTTCTAAATGGTCGATGGATTTTCGCAACCACACCTTTAACTATCCGGAATATAAAAAGGTTCGCCTGCTGCTACTGGGCGCCGCCGCGGTGTGCATCCTTGGTATCTGGATTTTCTATCCGCTGGTGATGCGCCTGGGCTTTAGCGAGGAGTGGCTGAATTCGATCCCCACCTCGCGCTACATGCTGCCTTATCTGTTCGCCGCGCTGGCGGTCAGCCCGCTGACGGTGATCGAACTGATCTTCGGCTCCCGACGCTACTTCCTGCGTATTCAGATTGAGCAGTTGCTGATTATCGTCATCGCCTTCATCGCCTTACCGTACTTTGGCGTCAGTTATGAAATCGCCCTGCTGGCCTTCTCGTTCCTGACCTTCGCGCGTTACTTATTCATTTTGCTCAAAATGAATCAGCGGGCGAAAACGCTTTCGCTGCAGGAGCAGAAAATATGCAGCTAAACACCGGCCGCTATCTCGAAGCCTATGCCCTGATGACGCTGGTGTTCTGCGGTACGGTCCAGTATTTCACCGGTATCGCGGCCGTGCTGTGGCTGCCTTTCTTTCTGGTGCTGGTGATGGCGGTGCTGCTCCTGATGCAGAGCCGCCCGCAACCGCTGGCGCTCACCGGGCGGGAAAAGCTAATACTGGCGCTGTATCTGACCTTTATCGTACTCGGGCTGGTTTCAACGGTACTGCAGTCAGGGGTCGTCACCGCCATCGTCGGCTTTAAAAACGAGCTGGCGCTGTCGCTGCTGATGTTTTGCATGCTGCTGGGGATGTTTAGTGAATCACAACTGTACCGTCTGACGCGGCTTTTCTACTGGATCTACTATGTGCAGATCCCGGTCGCTATCTATCAGGTGATTTTCGTGGTGCCTAAACGGGTGGCGTTTCGCGGCGAAGATGAGAAATGGGACTCGGTGGTCGGCACTTTCGGCGGCGACCCGATGGGCGGCGGCAACACCGCGGCGATGGGGATGTTCTGTCTGCTGATCATGCTCATGAAAGTATCGGAGTTTAAGCACGGCATCTGCTCATTTAAATCGCTGGTGATCCACATCGCGCTGGGTTTCTTCCTCTGCGTGGTGGGGGAAGTAAAATTCGTCATTCTGCTGTCGCCGTTCCTGCTGGCCCTGCTGTGGATCCTGCCAGGCTACGTGAGCGGCGTGAGTAAAGTTAGCCTGCGATCGCTGCTGATCATCGCCGCCGGCATGGCGCTATTAATTTTTGTCGCCATTACCGTACTGGCCTCCAACTATTCCTCGGCCTTCGGCGGCGACCCGACCAAAAGCGCGCTATCGGTATTTATCGATTCGCTGGGCTATATTTTTGATACTAACTACATTATGCCAAGCGGCGAACTGGGGCGTTTTACCACCCTCTTCTTCTGGCTGCAGCATAACGAACTGTTCGGCCCGGGCGGCATGCTGTTTGGTTACGGCCTTAACGCCACCAACAGCGGCAGTACCGTCTCGCCGGGCTATATCGGCGCCTGGTATCACCTGATCCTCGACTCCACCGCTTTAAGCATGCTGCTGTGGGAAGTGGGGATTATCGGCATCATTCTGTTCATTGGCACCATCGCCTCCATCCTGGTCGCCATGCGGCCGAAAGAGACCTTTTCGCGCCACGATCTCAAGCTTGAGGATCTGCAACTCCTTAGCTCGGCGCCGGCGTTCTACGTTTTTGTCATCGGCTGTCTGCTCAGCCTGCCGTACAGCCAGATCCTGATGATCATTCCCATGCTACAGTTTTTATTATGGTTAGCCCTCGGGGCGCTGATTGTCATCCACCGCGCTGTCCGTCTTAACTCCGGTACCCACTATGAATAAAACGCCATCAATTACCGTCAGCATCAAGACTCTGAATGAAGCGCAGGGCATCGAAAAAACCATCGATAGCGTGCGCAAACAGCTGCAACCGTACCCGCATCAAATCATCGTCGCCGACAGCTTATCAACGGATAACACCCGCGAACTGGCTATCGCTAAAGGCGCGATGGTGGTGTGCCTGGATAACGCCGCCGACCGCTGCTGCGGTATCGGCCACCAGCTGGGCTGGCTCTATAGCGAAGGCGATTATCTGCTGCTGCTGGATGGCGATATGGAGCTGGAGCCGGGTTTTCTCGATACCGCGGTCGAATTCCTGGAGACGCATCCGGAGTACGCCGGAGTCGCCGGCAGCGTCGAGATGGATGATGCCTCGAACTACGAGTTCAAATCGCGCAAGCAGCGCCTGCATCTGATCTATCCGCAGGGCGACACCGATCATCTGGGCGGCGGCGGCCTGTATCGTCGTGAAGCGATCGAGAAAATCGGCTATTTGACCAACCTCAACCTGCACGGCTACGAAGAAGCGGAGCTGGGCATTCGTTTACAGGCCGCAGGTTACAAGCTGCATCGCCTGGCGGCGCCCTACTTTAGCCACGCCTCTTACACCATGCCGACCTTTAAAATGCTGGCCTACCGTTGGAAAAACGGTTTCCTGTGGGCGCCGGGCGAGTTGCTCCGAAACTGCTGGGGTAAAGCCCATTTCCCGGCGGCGCTGCGGATTGTACGTAATGAGCTGATCTTCACCCTCTATCTTCTGGTCTTACTGATCTGCCTGCTGACCTTCAATGGCAAGGTTATCGCCATTGCCCTGCTGCCGCTGCTGGCGTTTATCGCTCTGAAGGCCATCAAAAATAAATCGCTGCGCGATGGCGTGCAGAGCGCCATTAACTTATCGCTATTTTCAGCGGGGCTGCTGCGCGGGGTGATTAATTCCGTGCGCGATCCGATGAAACGCCCGGCGGTGACCGTCTCGAATCCACAGCATATTGATACTGAAAATGAAAATTCTCTTCGTTAACAAATTCTTCTTTATCAAAGGCGGCGCGGAAACCGTTTATTTTCAGGAGCGCGACGCGATGCTGCAAGCCGGCTACCAGGTGGTCGACTTCAGCATGCAGCACGCGGAAAATAAACCGTCGCCGTGGGAGGAATTTTTCGTCCATAACGTCGATTATCACGACAGTCACGGCCTGATGAGCAAAATCAAAGCCGGGGTGGACTTTATTTATAATGCCGAGGCCTGCGCGAAGCTCAACACGCTTTTGTTGCGCGAGCGGCCGGATATTGTTCATTTTCATAATATCTATCATCAGCTTACGCCTGCCGTTATCGGCGTGGCGAAACGCTTTGGCTGCAAAACGGTACTCACCGCCCACGATTACAAAATCGTCTGTCCTTCCTACACCATGCTTCGAGATGGTCATGTCTGCGAAGAGTGTCTCACCGGGTCGGTGATCAACGCCTTTCGTCACCGCTGCCAGCAGGGCGATACTTTTAAAAGCCTGCTGCTATCGCTGGAAGCCTACTGGCAGAAGTTCGCCAGGAATTACGCCATGCTCGACTGTATCATCGCCCCGAGCGAGTTTATGCGCCAGACCCTGCTGCGTAAGCTGCCCGACGCCCGCATTGAAGTGATCGTCAACGGTATCGATGCCGACAGCACCGTGCCCGGCGACACCGCAGGCGACTATTTTCTCTATATAGGCCGCCTGAGCCGGGAAAAAGGCGTACCGACGCTGGCGCAGGCGCAGCAAAAAATGCGGGAGGCGATGCCGCTTAAGATTGTCGGCGACGGCCCATTGGGCGCAGACCTGCGCGCGCGTTTCAGCGGCCCGCAGTTCCTTGGCTATATGAAACACGGCGAGGAGCTGAATAACCTTATTCGCGGGGCCCGCGCGGTAGTCGTCCCCTCTGAATATTATGAAAACTGCTCCATGTCGGTGCTCGAAGCCATGGCTTTTGGCCGCCCGGTGATCGGCGGCAATATTGGCGGTATCCCGGAACAGATCCGTGACGGCGTCGACGGCTATCTGGTTGAACCCGGCAATAGCGACGCGCTGGCGCAACTGATGGACAAACTGGCTGCAGACCCTGAGCTGGCCCGCAATATGGGAATTAACGCCCGCCGGCGGCTGGAAGAAAAATACGATCTCGCCCGCCACATGCAGGTGCTGCAGGCGCTTTATCAGCAACTTGTCGGGGAGAAAAAATGACCATCAACGTCACGGTTCTAGGCACTCGCGGGATCCCCGATGTGCAGGGCGGCGTCGAAACGCACTGCCAGAATTTATACCCGGAAATCTATCGCCAGGGCAGTGCGGAAGTCTGCGTGATCGCCCGCTCGCCGTATGTGAACTACCGCCGCAGCGAATATCAGGGCGTTAAACTCAAGAGCCTGTGGGCGCCGAAAAGCCGTAAATTCGAGGCTATTATTCACTCGACGCTGGCGGCGTTCAGTACCTTATTCGACGGCTCCAACGTGGTTCACGTTCACGCCGTTGGCCCCGGCCTGGTGGTGCCGTTGCTGCGTCTGCTGGGAAAACGCGTCGTCTTTACCCATCATGGCCCGGATTACGATCGGCAGAAATGGGGCCGGATGGCCAAAGAGATGCTGCGCCTTGGCGAAAAATGGGCGGTGAAATACGCCAATGAAGTGATCGTCATTTCCGAGGTCATCAATAATCTGATTAAGCACAAGCATGGACGATATAACGCCCACGTTATCTACAACGGCGTACGCCAGGTCGAACTGCCGCCCGCGGATCGGCAGGCGGCGATCCTCGATAAATACGGTTTAAAACCGGGCCAGTATATCGTTGCCGTGGCCCGTTTTGTCGAAGAGAAAGGACTGCACGATCTCGTTGCCGCCTATGCCGCCGCCGGGTGTTCGGTACCGCTGGTGCTCATTGGCGATGCCGACCACGCCGATGAATATAGCGAGCGCCTGAAGCAACAGGCGGCCGCCACGCCAAACGTCATCCTCACCGGCTTTATCAGCGGCGCGCCGCTGCATACGCTGTTCTCGCAGGCCGGGCTATTCGTGCTGCCCTCTTATCATGAAGGATTACCAATCGCGCTGCTGGAAGCCATGTCGTGGTCGCTGCCGGTGGTGGTCAGCGACATTCCGGCCAACCTTGAAATTGGTCTGCCGCCAGCGGACTACTTTCCCGTCGGCAACGTTCCGGCCCTGACGCAGAAACTGCAGCAGTGGGTCGCAGGAGAAAAAGCGGATTACGGTGAGTTTATGCCGAAGTACCGCTGGCCGGAAATTGCCGCGCAAACTGCGCAAGTCTATCAGCGCTTAACGTAAGCAGGTTACTCGTGCCGAAATCTACAGCTGAACTGGTGGTCGAGCGCTTTTATGCCGCGCTTGACCAGGAGGTGGAAACCTCATTAACCGCGGAGCAGAAACGGGGAATCGAGCAGGCGCTGGTGCGCGCCAACCTGGCGTCACGCCATCGCATCGATTTTCGCCACAGCTTTCCGTTCCTGCATCGCCGCTATTTTGTGGTGTTTCTTTTTGGTCGCGATCTACGCAAAGTTTCGCGTGAAAGCACCCTATTCGGACGCATCTTCGCGACTCTGCTGATTACGCTTGGCGTGGTATTCGCCCTGCTGTCGATCCTGCTGGCGCTCTATATGCTGAAATCAGCATTAGGCATTGATGTATTTAAAAATTTCCACGTCGGTATCTGGACGTGGTTTGTTAATCTTCATGACCACATGACAAAGTGAATTGAGTATGGCGATATCATCTTTGCGTAGAGCTCCTCTGTTTCGCGCCCTGCTGCTGGCCAGCACGCTGGCGTCAGCGTCCGTTGGCGCGCAAACCACGGTCATCACCCCGCCTCCTTTCGACGGCCTGCTCACCAATCCGGGCATCGGCGTCGCCAGCTTTCATGATGGCTATGGTGAAAAACCAACCCGCGCCGAGTATCCCGATACTGGTTTTGAGTACGATCGCTTCTACTGGAGCGAGCTGGAACCACAGGAAGGGGTCTACAATTTCGCCCCGATCGATAACGCCTTTAGCGTCGCCGCCAACCATCAGCCAGCCATGAACGTCGGCCTGAGGGTGATGGCGCTTGACGATCCGCAAACGGGATCGAAAATTCCCGACTGGCTGATCGCCAAAGGGATCAAAGGACAGTGGGTCGCCGACGGCAAAACCTTCGTGCCGGATCTCAGCGATCCAACTTTTATCGCCTATGCGCAGAAACTGCTGAATGCCCTCGGTCAGCGCTATGACGGCAATCCGGAACTGGCCTTTATCGATATCGGCATGGTCGGCTCCTGGGGCGAATGGCACAACTCCAACTTTAGCGAGATTCCACCGTTAATGGAGAAGTACACGCCGGAGCAGCTCAATCGCTATGTTGATATGCATTTCGATAGCTTCCCGAAAACGCCGAAAGTCATGCTGATTAGCGGCGGCGATTCGCTGGCCTGGGCCAGCCGCCGCGGCGCGGGCTGGCGGGCGGACTGCTGGGGCGACTGGCATAACTTCTCCAGCGAGTGGAGCCATATGCGCGATGATTATCCACAGCGTCTGGCCGCCGCTCAGGCCGCGGCGCCGGGGTTTGTCGATAGCTGGAAACGGGCGCCCGTCAGCCTTGAGATCTGCGGCTATATGAGCGAATGGCAGAGCGTACAGCACTACACGCGTGAAGAGGTGCAGGCCACCTTCGACTGGGCGCTGCAGCAACACGCCAGCAGCCTGAATCTGAAATCGCGACCAATTCCGCCGGAATACCGCGATATTGTCGATAAAGCCTTACTGCGAATCGGCTACCGTTTCCGGGTCAACAAACTCGCCTTCGAAACGCCGGTTAAGGCTGGTAAGCCGTTAGCGGTCAGTGTTACCTGGCGTAATGATGGCGTCGCCCCGGCCTACCTGTTCTACCCGGTACAATGGCGGGTGGTCAACGCTGCCGGCGCCACGGTTACCCAGGTAAAAACCCAGGATGACGTGCGCCGCTGGCTGCCGGGGGAAATGCAAAGCACTGTCACTCTGACGCTACCCGCCTCGCTGCCCGCCGGCGATTACGCGCTGCAGACCACCATCACCGATGCCCAGGGCAAGCCGCGGCTGCTGCTGGCCAACCAGGGCAAAACCGCCGACGGCTGGTATCAACTGACCACCTTTTCCCTTAAGTAAACGGAGAATTCATGCCTAATGCCATCAGTCAGGTCCGCCGAGAGATCAAACATACCGGCAGTATGAAGGCGAAAATCGCGATTCTGCTCTATCGCCTCGCGACGCTGTATCGCAGCCGCAACCCGTTTTACAAGCTGCTCGGCATTCCATTCGTTATTCTCAATAAACTGATTAACGAGTGTCTGTTTTGCGTCGAACTCCCCTGGCAGACGCGGATCGGCTACGGGTTGAAGCTATATCATCCGCACTGCATTGTTCTCAACCGCGGCACCGTCATTGGTGAAAACTGTATTCTGCGTCAGGGGGCCACCATCGGCAGCCTGACGGATAGCGAAGGCCGCGAAGGGGCAAGCCCGGTAATTGGCAATAACGTCGAGTTCGGCGCCCACGTGGTGGTTATCGGCCCGGTGACGTTGGGTGATAATGTTAAAATTGGCGCGGGGACCGTGGTGACGAAAGATCTGGCCGCCGGTCAGGTAGTGGTCGGCCAGCCGTTCCGGGTGTTGTCAACTCATCGCGAAGCGCAGGAATAACGGCTGAAGCGCCGTGACCTGATGACCAGAATGATCGTTGGCGGTCATCCGCTTCCCACAGCAGGAAGCGGATGCCAAAAGCAGAGCTTACGCGCGCAGGCGAACCGGTTCGCTGAAATCGTCAGCCGGTTCGAGTTTTAGATTGAATGTCGTCAGCAGCGCCGCGGCGCGCTCGTGGAATTCACGCAGCGTTTTTTCGAGTCTTTCGCGAACTTCAGGATCGTCGATGGCGACCGCTTGCCAGTTGCCCTCTTTATCAAACAGGCCGAACTGGTAGCTATAAGTGAAACGAGATTCCTGTGCTTCCATTTCCATCCACCAGCCCCAGAATTCCCGCTTCTCCGGCGCTGGTTTAACGTTGACGCAAACTGCCAGGCAGTCGAAAAAAAAGCGGTTCTCTTCACACTGCCCTTCACGGATATAGGGGCCTAGCGCCGTGAATTTTTTAATCAGCTTACTTTTCAGGTGTCCACTCGGTAACGTCATTGCGATCTCCTTTAGTGATGCAACTGTTTTACCAAACCAATAAAATTTAGCAATATATTAACTAAATCTATGATTGATCCAGCGGGCGATCTGACGCAATGCGTGATCGAAATTACGGTAAACCGGCTTAAACGGTACCTCAAGCAGCTTCCCGTCCGACGAAGACGAGGTGATTAACCGCGACTCCTCTTCGGGGCTAAAGGGATCGTCTTTCCAGTAGCCGGAGAGCATCGGCGTAGGGCAACGGCGGCCCAGCAAGCCCTGAGTTTTTAATGAATAACGGTTAAGTTCGACACGCAGCGCTTCGTCGGAAGCATCGTGCATACCAAGACGCGATGCCAGCACGTCGAGGAACATCTCCGGCACCCGCGCCATCAGCTGCGGATCCACCAGCAGGTTATGCACCACCGGCCCCAGACAGGCCACCGCCTTCAGTCTCTGCGATTCCAGATACCCCAGACGAACCGCAATATTGGCGCCGAAGCGGAAACCAAATGCCGCCACCCGGGTATGGTCAACCCAGGGGACATTCTGCAGATGCTGCAGCACGTACTGATGCAGCATGCTGGTGTCCTGGCTCAGCGTCCACTTGGTTGAGAAACCGATGGACGGCATGTCCAGCGTCAGCATGGCGATACCCAGCGGGGCAAAATACTTCTCATACAGGCTGTAATAATCGGTTTGCAGCGAATCCAGACCGCCGCACATCAGCACCGTCGGGAACGGGCCTTCGCCTTTCGGCATATGCAGGAAGCCCGTCACCGGGGCGCCGCCGGGGATAGCGAACTCCAGTTCACGCAGCTCGCCCGGCAGGCGTTGCGCCGCCTCTTCATAGGCGCGATTGGCCAGCGTCTGCGCCTGATCGGCTAATCCATCGCCCTTGATATGCGGGTAGGCGGCGATGCTATAGAGGTTGGAGGCGTGCAGCCAGTGGCGACCGCTCACCAGAGGATCGGTTTCCTGGGTCGCCTTTTGCTGCCACATCATCGCTTGTTTAGTCCACTCATACACCCAGTTGCCGCCGCGATAGCCGATCACCGTATCGTAGAGCTCCGGGTCGGAGCGCTCGGCATCGCTCATCACGATGCGCGCCTGGACATCCCATATCTCCTGCGGCGAGACGCCGCGCCAGATCCACATCAGGCGATTGATTAAGCGATACCAGTGATCGACGTGATTACCGCTCAGCGCGGTCTGCATGCCCTGATGCTGGCCGGAGGAAAACCGACGGACCAGCGTTGAGGTTTCCGGGTATTTGAATCGGGGTTTAAACAACGTTTCGCTAAGGTTAGCCTGTGACATGTGCCGCCTCCATCATGTTGCTGCTTTCGCTATTGTAACCTGCGTCAGGGTAAAAAAAACCACGCCCGGCATAACCGGGCGTGGTAATTATTCACTATTGGCGGGAATTAACGGCCAGCGATTGGCGGGACGAAGACGACGCCCATATCCCACGGCTGTTCAATCCAGGTATCCTGCGGGATATCAACCACATAATCATCAACCAGCGGACGGCCAGCCGGCTTGGCGAAAATGGTGACAAAGTGCGCTTTAGGATACATTTCGCGAATAGCGACGGCGGTGCCGCCGGTATCGACCAGGTCATCAATAACGATGAAACCTTCGCCATCGCCTTCAGCGCGCTTCAGTACTTTCAGCTCGCGCTGGTTGTCGTGATCGTAGCTAGAGATACATACGGTATCAACATGACGAATACCCAGTTCACGCGCCAGTAAAGCTCCCGGTACCAGACCGCCACGGCTAACGGCAATGATGCCTTTCCATTGTTCAACCGGCAGCAGACGGCTTGCCAGTTTGCGGGCGTGAATCTGCAACATGTCCCAGGTGACGACGTATTTTTCGCTCATGTGAATTGTCCCAGCCTGTGTATAACGGCTTAAATATTGTTCGAGGGGGAAAATGGTTGCGCGAGATTATAGAGACCTGACGCACTAAAAACCAGTATTAAGCGCCTCCGGCAACGCTTTTTGCGTGCTTTACACTAGCAGAGCGCGCGGAAAGTGGTATTCTCAACCACATCGCGCAAGCCCGAGCTTGTAGTGAATCTTATTGCTAACCCTCGACCTGTAAACGACTTTTGCAGGTGACTGTAAGGAGACTCATCGTGTCTGAATTGTCTCAATTATCCCCGCAACCGCTTTGGGATATTTTTGCCAAAATTTGCTCCATCCCGCACCCGTCCTATCACGAAGAACAGCTCGCCGAGCACATCATGGGTTGGGCAAAAGAAAAAGGCTTACACGCGGAACGCGACCAGGTTGGCAACATTCTGATTCGTAAAGGCGCGACCGCCGGTATGGAAAACCGCAAGCCGGTGGTTCTGCAGGCGCACCTCGATATGGTGCCGCAGAAAAATAACGATACCGTCCACGATTTCACCAAAGACCCGATCCAGCCGTACATCGACGGCGAGTGGGTCAAAGCGCGCGGCACCACCCTGGGCGCGGATAACGGCATCGGTATGGCCTCCGCGCTGGCGGTGCTGGCCGACGATAGCGTTGCCCACGGCCCGCTGGAAGTGCTGCTGACCATGACCGAAGAAGCCGGCATGGATGGCGCGTTCGGTCTGCAGGCCAACTGGCTGCAGGCGGATATCCTGATCAATACCGATTCGGAAGAAGAAGGCGAAATCTACATGGGTTGCGCCGGCGGTATCGATTTCACCTCTAACCTGGCGCTGACTCGCGAAGCGATTCCTGCCGGTTTCCAGAGCTTTAAACTGACCCTGAAAGGCTTAAAAGGCGGCCACTCCGGCGGTGAAATCCACGTCGGCCTGGGCAACGCTAACAAGCTGCTGGCGCGCTTCCTGGCGGGCCATGCCGATGAACTGGATCTGCGTCTGGTCGATTTCAACGGCGGTACGCTGCGTAACGCTATCCCGCGTGAAGCCTTCGCGACCGTCGCCGTCGCCGCGGACAAAGCGGATGCGCTGAAAGCGCTGGTGAATACTTACCAGGATATCCTGAAAAACGAACTGGCGGCCAAAGAGAAGAATCTGGTCGTCCTGCTGGAAGCGGTCGCGAACGATAAAGCGGCGCTGACTCAGGCTTCCCGCGACGGTTTCGTGCGCCTGCTGAACGCGACGCCGAACGGCGTGATCCGCAACTCCGACGTCGCCAAAGGCGTGGTTGAAACCTCGCTGAACGTCGGCGTCGTCACCATGACCGACGACAACGTACAGATCCACTGCCTGATTCGCTCGCTGATCGACAGCGGTAAAGACTATGTCGTCAGCATGCTGGATTCACTGGGCAAACTGGCCGGGGCGAAAACCGAAGCCAAAGGCGCTTACCCAGGCTGGCAGCCGGATGCCAACTCTCCGGTTATGCACCTGGTGCGCGAGACCTATCAGCGTCTGTTCAACAAGACGCCGAACATCCAGATTATCCACGCTGGTCTGGAATGCGGTCTGTTCAAAAAACCGTATCCGGACATGGACATGGTCTCCATCGGCCCAACCATTACCGGCCCGCACTCCCCGGATGAGCAGGTTCATATCGAGAGCGTCGGCCAGTACTGGACGCTGCTGACCGAACTGCTGAAAGCGATTCCGGCGAAGTAAGCCATGCACCGGCGGCGTGATGCCGCCGGTTGTTCCTCCGGGCCCCGGTTATGACCTGTATTGTCTGGTGGTGGCTAACGCCTTATCCGGCCTACCGTTAATTTGTTCACCACGCAGCCTCAAAATCCCCGGTGGCGCTACCGCTTACCGGGGCTACAGTAATGTGCAGTTTGGTAGCCCGGACAAGGCGCAATGCGCCGCCTCCGGGAAAATCCCTGCCGGCGACTGGACCACAACAGACTCTCAGCGTTATGAGATAAAAGCTTTTCTCAAGCTAAAACAGCCGCAAACCGATAACAGTATCTATTCAGCCTTCCCCGAACCGCGTTTTTCCATTCGATAGTTGGTGAACCACTCTCCACGCGATTCCACTCGCTGCTCAGCGACGACACGAAATCCCTGACGAAGAAAACTGGATCGTGCCGTTATGCTCGCATCGACCGACAGTACCTTTCCCGGATGGCTGGCGCAGACCGCGCCGATGAGCGCATGACCGATTCCACGACGGGCATAATCCGGCGAGACGAATAAAAGGTCGATATAATCATTAACGGCGGTGATAAATCCAACCGGCTGATTATCAATAACCGCCACCAGCACTTGCGAATCGGCAAGTTTCTGCCGCCAGCGGGATTCATCAACCTGCGCCCAGGCGGCAATTTGCGCGGGAGAATAATCCCGGCTGGCGGTCTCTCTCACCGCGCGCAAAAAAATGGCGCACAGCGCCGGAAAATCATCTTCTGAATACGCCCTGATCGTTAACATCGTTATAGTCCAAGCACCAGTTGTCGTTCGAGCTGTGGGTCGAGCAGCGTCACGTGTAACCCCACTAGCCGCACGCCGCGGCTGCCCCGACGTTCGAGCCAGGCGTTGCGCGCGGTCGCGATTAAATCCTCTTTGTTTAACCGCGGCCAGACGTGCTCCTGAGTAGTGAGCTGAAAATCGTTAAACTTCAGTTTAATGCCCTGACGCGCGATCAGTAGATCCGGTTTTACCTTCGCCAGACGACGTTCCAGCTCGGGATAGAGATTTTCGATAATCGCTTCGCAGTCCGACCACTCGTGAATATCTTCCGCCAGAGTGCGCTCGACGCCGACCGATTTGCGCTGACGATCGTTATGGATTTCGCGCTCGTCAATGCCGTGGCTGCGCTCCCACAGGATACGGCCAAACTTACCAAAGCGTTTAAGCAGCATCGCCAGATCGCTGTTCTGCACGTCGCCACAGGTACGCAGCCCCATATTTTCCAGCTTCGCCGCCGACACCTTCCCGACGCCGGGGATTTTCGCCAGCGGCAGAGACCGCACAAATTCCGCCACCTGGTGCGGGGCAATGACGAACTGGCCATTCGGCTTGTTCATATCTGAGGCAATTTTAGCGAGGAATTTTACCGGCGCCACGCCCGCCGAAGCGGTGAGATTCAGTTCACGCTCGATGGTCTGGCGGATCTCCTGGGCCATCAGCGTGGCAGAGCCGTGGCAGTGTACGCTGTCGCTCACGTCAAGGTAGGCTTCATCCAGCGACAGCGGCTCGATTAACGAGGTATAGCGGGAGAAAATTTCGCGGATGTGGTTCGAGGCTTCTTTGTAGGCATCAAAGCGCCCCGGCAGCAGCGTGAGGTGCGGACACAGTTTAAGCGCCGTCGCCGTCGGCATCGCGCTGCGCACGCCAAACTTACGCGCAGGATAGTTCGCGGTACTAATCACGCCACGCTGTACCCGACTGCCGCCAATGGCAATGGGGATATCGCGCAACGCCGGGTTGTCACGCATTTCCACCGCTGCGAAGAAGCAGTCCATATCGACATGGATAATTTTACGCATCGCCTTGCCCAACACTGTATACCCATACAGCATAGCAAAACTACGCGCAAATTTTATCTTTTTTTAATTCAACCGCCAAAAAAGCTGTTACAACATAAAAGTGAAACAAATCACCTTTATTTTCATACATTTAAATAATGAATCAGGAAGATACAATCATGAAGAAAATACTCACGGTACTCTGCCTGCTGGCGACCGGCAGCGCTTTTGCCAACCCGCAGTTGATTGCCCACCGCGGCGGTACCGGCGATGCGCCGGAAAATACCCTACCGGCCATCAAACTGGCGCTGGAAAACCACGCGCAGGCCATCTGGGTCACGGTACAGCTAAGCCGCGACGGCGTACCGGTGCTCTATCGCTCAAGCGATCTCTCCGCCCTGACCAACGCCGGGGGCAAGGTCTCAAGCTTAACCGCCGCCGAGCTGGCGAAAGTCGATGCTGGCTGGAAATGGGGCGATGACAGCCATCCGTGGCGCGGCAAGCAGGCCACGATCCCGACCTTACAAAGCGTGCTGCAGCAGTGGCCGCAGACCTTCTTCTACATCGATATAAAATCACCGGATGCCGATCCGGTGGTGATGGGCGAACGCCTGCTGGAGGTGTTAAAAAACACCCATAGCCTCGAGCGGGTGCGCGTTTATTCCACCGAAGACCGCTATATCGCCGCTCTGCCGCAACCAATCCCACGCTTTGTTAGCCGCAGCGAAACCCGAACCAGGCTTGCAAACGTTTCGCTCAGCCACCAGTGTCAGAAAGACAGCCAGCGCGATGGCGATAAGTGGTACGGGCTGGAACTGAAGCGCAAGGTGGAGGTAGTCGAGAAGTTTACCCTTGGTGAAGGCGTTTCTCCGGCGACGCTCACCTGGGATAAAGAGGCGATGGATTGCTTCCGCTCGCAGGGTCCGGCCCACATCATTTTCTTCGGTATCAATAGCGCGGAAGATTATCGTACGGCGAAAGAGCTGGGCGCCGACGGCGTGATGGTGGACTCTCCGGCGCAGGCGAAAAACTGGCAGTAAGATAAAAAAGGCCGCGAAAGCGGCCTGAAAACGCAAGCGTAGCGCCGTCGGCGCATTAGAGAATGCGCTGCTGCTGGCGCTGCGCCTCGCGGGCGAGACGTTTCTTACGCGCGTCGCACGGTTCCGGACAGTCGCAGACTTTCTCCAGCCCCAGCGAGGAGATCCCGCCGCAGCTGCCTTGAATACTCTTACGCTTCACCAGGTAGCCCAGGGACATGCCGAGGATCACCAGCGCAAAAATCACAAAGGTCGCGACAAATACCGTCCACATCATCAGCCTCCAAAGTCGTCGAGCATGATGTTCTCATCTTCGACGCCCAGGTCTTTGAGCATTTTAATCACCGCGGCGTTCATCACCGGCGGCCCGCACATATAGAACTCGCAATCTTCCGGCGCCGGATGGTCGCGCAGATAGTTTTCATACAGAACATTATGGATAAAGCCCGTATGCCCGGTCCAGTTATCTTCCGGCAGCGGATCGGAGAGCGCGACGTGGAAGGTAAAATTGGGGTTTTCACGCGCCAGCTGTTCAAACTCATCGTCATAGAACATTTCACGCAGCGAACGCGCGCCGTACCAGAAGCTGATTTTACGCGTGCTGTGCAGGCGCTTAAGCTGGTCAAAGATGTGCGAACGCATCGGCGCCATGCCCGCGCCGCCGCCGATAAACACCATCTCGGCGTCGGTCTCTTTGGCAAAGAACTCGCCAAACGGCCCGGAAATCGTCACCTTATCGCCAGGCTTCAGCGACCAGATATAGGACGACATTATCCCCGGCGGCGCATCCGGAACCTTCGGCGGCGGCGTGGCGATACGCACGTTGAGCATAATGATGCCCTCCTCTTCCGGATAGTTAGCCATCGAGTAGGCGCGCAGGGTCGGCTCTTTCACCTCAGAGACATAGCGGAACAGGTTGAACTTGTCCCAGTCTGAGCGATATTCATCGGGAATATCAAAGTCGGCATAGGCCACTTTATGCGACGGGCATTCGATCTGAATATAACCGCCGGCGCGGAACGGCACCGCTTCACCATCCGGCACCCGTAATTTGAGCTCTTTAATGAAGGTCGCTTTGTTATCATTAGAGATAACCTCGCACTCCCATTTTTTCACGCCGAAAATCTCTTCCGGCAGCTCAATTTTCATATTCTGCTTCACCGCCACCTGGCAGGCCAGGCGGCACCCTTCTTTGGCTTCGCGTTTGGTGATATGCGAAAGCTCGGTCGGCAAAATATCGCCGCCGCCTTCTTTGATGGTCACCCGGCACTGGCCGCAGGAGCCGCCGCCGCCGCAGGCGGAAGAGACGAAGATACCGTTGCTGGAGAGCGTGTTCAGCAGTTTGTCGCCCGCCGGCGTGCGGATCTGTTTATCCGCTTCGTTATTGATTTCAATAACCACGTCGCCCGCGTTCACCAGCTTCGAGCGCGCCACCAGGATGAGCCCCGACAGGACCAGCACGATCAGCGTGAACATCACCACGCCAAGAATAATTTCCATACTTTTCCGCCCTTATAGCTGCACACCGGAGAATGACATAAAGCCGAGCGCCATCAGTCCGGTGGTGATAAAGGTGATCCCTAACCCGCGCAGACCGGCGGGCACGTTGGCGTACTTCATTTTTTCGCGGATCCCCGCCATCGCGACAATCGCCAGCATCCAGCCGATGCCGGAACCAAAGCCGTAAACAATCGATTCCGGGAAGTTGTAATCGCGCTGCACCATAAACGACACGCCGCCGAAAATGGCGCAGTTAACGGCGATAAGCGGCAGGAAGATCCCTAACGCGTTATAGAGTGCCGGGAAGTACTTATCGAGGATCATCTCAAGTATTTGCACCAGCGCCGCAATTACCCCGATAAAGGTGATGAAGTTAAGGAAGCTGAGGTCTACGCCTTCCATCAATGCGCCGTCGCGCAGCACCAGGTTATAGACCAGGTTGTTGATCGGTACGGCAAGACCCAGCACCACCGTGACCGCAACGCCGAGGCCAAACGCGGTGGAGACCTTTTTCGACACCGCGAGGAAGGTACACATCCCGAGGAAGAAGGCCAGCGCCATGTTCTCAACGAACACCGCGCGGACAAACAGGCTAATGTAATGAGCCATAATCGGTTACTCCTTTTCCTGCTGTTCAGGCTTCCAGCTACGCAGGGCCCAAATCAGCAAACCGATAATGAAGAACGCGCTCGGCGCCAGCAGGAACAGGCCGTTCGGCTGATACCAGCCGCCGTTCTGCACCGTTTCCAGTACGGTGATACCGAACAGCTTGCCGCTGCCGATAAGCTCGCGCAGGAAGCCGACGATAATCAGGATCGCGCCGTAACCGAGACCGTTACCGATACCATCCATAAAGCTGGCCAGCGGCGGCGATTTCATGGCATAAGCTTCGGCACGCCCCATCACGATACAGTTCGTGATAATAAGCCCGACGAACACCGACAGCTGCTTAGAGGTCTCATAGGCGAAAGCCCGCAGCAGCTGATCCACCACGATTACCAACGAGGCGATGATCGCCATCTGCACGATGATACGTACGCTATTGGGAATATGGTGGCGAATCATAGAGATAAACATGCTGGAAAACGCCGTCACCAGCGTCACCGCAATGGTCATCACGAAGGCGGTTTCCAGTTTGGTAGTCACCGCCAGCGCGGAGCAGACGCCGAGCACCTGCAGGGCGATGGGGTTATTGGCGATAAGCGGCCCCACCAGCACGCGCTTCACCTCTTTCATATCGCTCTGTTCAGCCATTATTCAGCTCTCCCTCACGAACCTTTTTCAGGAACGGACCAAAGCCCAGTTCGCCCATCCAGAAATCAAAGCTATGCTGCACGCCGTTTGACGTCAGCGTGGCGCCGGATAAACCGTCTACCGCGTGGAGATCGCCTGCGCGCGCGCCGCCTTTTACCACCTTCAGCGACGGCATACCGTTGTCATCCAGCACCTGTTTACCGACAAACTGCTGACGCCAGTTCGGATTTTCCACCTCACCGCCCAGCCCCGGCGTTTCGCCCTGGTCGTAGTAAGTAATGCCTTTCACCGTACGCCCATCAACGTCCAGCGCCACGAAGGCGTACATCATGGACCACAGACCGTTGCCATAGATAGGCAGCACAACTTCCTGAATCTGCTGCTGCGCGTCGCGCACCAGGTAAATCTCCGCCAGGTTGCTGCGGCGTTTAATCCCGGCCGGATCCTGGCTGGCGTCGAGCGCGATGCTCTGCTGCGGATCTTTCAGCGCCTGGGCCTGATTAAATTTACCCGGATCTTTATCCAGCAGTTCGCCGGTCGCCAGATTGACCAGCCGAGGGGTAATGCGCGCGGCGAAGGTTTCCGCCACCGCGTCAGCATCCATCCCCTGCTGCATCAGGCCGGCGACCGCCAGGATATTGCGCTGTTTATCCAGCGCGCGTTGTTCCTGCTGACGCGACTTGAGGCCCACGGCGGAACCGGCGACCACAATGGAGCACACCAGACAAAGCACCAGCACCACCAGCAGCGTTTTGCCGATGCTATCGTTACTTTTCTTCTCAGCCACGCGACTTCCTCCGCTTGATATTGGCCTGCACCACCAGGTAATCGAACAGCGGCGCAAACAGGTTGGCGAACAGAATCGCCAGCATCATCCCTTCCGGATAGGCCGGGTTGACGACGCGAATCAGCACGCACATCACGCCAATCAGCAGGCCGTAGCTCCATTTACCTTTATCGGTAAAGGAAGCCGAGACCGGGTCAGTCGCCATAAACATCATGCCAAAGGCGAACCCGCCGAGCACCAGATGCCAGTACCACGGCATCGAGAACATTGGGTTGGTATCAGAACCGATGAAATTAAACAGCGTAGCGGTGGCGATCATACCGACCATCACCCCGGCGACGATGCGCCAGGAAGCGATACGGGCAAAGATAATGAACGCGCCGCCGATGAGGATCATCAGCGTCGACACTTCGCCAATCGAGCCAGGAATGTTGCCGAGGAAGGCGTCCATCCAGCTCACCGGGATGCCGGTGGCGACGTTAACCAGCGCTTCACCGCCGCCGCTGGCCCACTGGGAGAGCGGCGTCGCGCCGGAGAAACCATCTGCCGCCGTCCATACCAGGTCGCCGGAAATCTGCGCCGGGTAGGCGAAGAACAGGAACGCGCGCCCCGCCAGCGCCGGGTTGAGGAAGTTGCGCCCGGTGCCGCCGAAAATCTCTTTGGCAATCACCACGCCAAAGGAGATCCCCAGCGCCGCCTGCCATAGCGGCATCGTTGGCGGCACAATCAGCGCGAAGAGAATCGAGGTAACGAAAAAGCCTTCGTTGATCTCATGTTTGCGCACAATCGCGAACAGTACTTCCCAAAAACCGCCGACGATGAATACGGTGAGGTAGATAGGCAGGAAAAACACCGCCCCCAGCGTCATCATGCTAAGCCACCCGGCATCGGCGCTGAAGGTCACCCCTAACCACTGGGCAACGCTATAGTGCCAGTTGTTGGCAATGACCTGCTGCAGCTGTTCGGCGCCGTATAGCTTGTGCAGCGCCGGAATTGTCTGCAAGCCGACGTTGTACATGCCCCAGAACATCGCCGGGAACACCGCAAACCAGACGAGGATCATCATCCGCTTGAGGTCAATGGCGTCACGTACGTGCGCGGCGCCGCGGGTGACTAAACCCGGGGTGTAGAAGATCGTCGCCGCCGCTTCATACAGCGGGTAATATTTTGCTAACTTGCCGCCGTGGGTGAAATGCGGCTCAAGTTTCTCAATCAGGTGCTTTAAGCCCATCTCTTATCCTTCCTGCTCAATCTGGGTTAACACGCTGCGCAGCGCCGGGCCGTATTCATATTTGCCCGGACAAACGTAGGTGCAGAGCGCCAGATCTTCTTCATCCAGCTCCAGACAGCCCAGCGCCTGGGCGCTATCGCTATCGCCGGCAAGCAGATCGCGCAGCAATATGGTGGGCAGAATATCCAGCGGCATTACCCGCTCATAGTTGCCGATCGGCACCATCGCCCGCTCGCCGCCGTTAGTATCAGTGGAAAAATTAAAGCGCTTGCGCTTAAAGAAATGACCAAGGGTGGTGCGGGTAATCGAGAACTTCTCTTTGCCCGGCATCACCCAGCCAAACAGCTCTTTTTCACGGCCTTCTCGTACCACGCTGACCTGCAAATGGTAGCGCCCGAGGAAGGCGTGAGGGCCGCAGGCGTGGGTGCCGCTCAAGACAGAACCGGAAATTACCCGGTTTTCATCATCTACCAGCTCGCCCGCCAGCAGTTCATCGAGGCTGGCGCCGAGACAGGTTTGCAGCAATCGCGGCTGTTTTACCTGCGGGCCGCCAAGGGCAATGACGCGTTCGCTGTACAGCTCGCCGTCGAGGAACAGTTTGCCAATGGCGATGACCTCCTGATAGTTGAGATGCCAGACCTGTTTGGTCAGGCTGACCGGCTCAAGGAAGTGAATGTGCGTACCGGCAAGCCCTGCCGGATGCGGGCCGCTAAACTGGTTGAATGTCACCTGCCCGGCGGGATGGCCGCCCAGCTTGCCGCCGCTGGCCTGACAGACGTGGACTTTACCGTCCGTCAGGCGCGTCAGCACCGTCAGACCGGCGTCAAAGGCTTCACGCTGGGCCAGGATAATCGGCTGCGGTTCAGCCGCCAGCGGGTTGGTATCGATAGCGGTGACGAAGATAGCCGCCGGATCGCTGCCCGGCGCGGGAATTTTACTGAAAGGACGGGTACGAAACGCCGTCCACTGCCCGGAGTCCAGCAACTGTTGCCGCACCGCTTCCCGTGGCAAATCGTTAAGATCGTCTAATGCATAGCGGGGAAACGACACCGCCTCATTGCTGCCGTCGACATCAATCACCACCGATTGCAGCACCCGGCGCTCGCCGCGATGAATGGCGCTGACCACCCCGCTGGCTGGCGCGGTAAAACGCACCCCGGCGTTCTTTTTATCTTCGAACAGCACCTGGCCTTTTTGCACCCGATCGCCTTCGCTCACCGCCATCGAGGGGCGCATGCCGACGTACTCCTCGCCGAGCAGCGCGACGCGTTTTACCGCAGGCCGGGACGAGATCTGCTGTAATGGCATGCCAGCTATGGGCAAATCCAGCCCTTTCGTGATTTTAATCATATCGTTAGCAGGTATCCGTAACCTAAACCCCGGCTCAAGCCGAGGCCAGCATTATTGATGGAATATCAGAATAAGAAAGGGATAGCGGTGCCACGGGGGCACAAGACGGGAGAGAAGCATCCTTTCTTACCCTGGTCATAAACGGCGGGAGTGTAACATTTTGTGAGTGTCAGAAGTAGGAAAAGCGCCAATAAGTGCTTCTAAAATGCGAGCTATTGCGCAAAGTTCTCACTGCGCTTTGCGGCAATATTCGCTATAAAGGAACATTAAATTGTAAACGCAGCCACACCGTGCTTGCGAAAAACTGCCGTGATGCTAATGTGAGCGCTCTAAATCCAGAAAACTCTGATTTCGGGTATCTCTTGCCGTCCTGGCATGTGGTTTTTTGTTTTATCAAGGAACAAGCAGTATGCGCAAAATCGCATTCTTTATTGCGATGCTTCTGTTGCCGTGCGTGTCATTTGCTGGGTTACTCAGCAGTAACAGCCCGACAACGCCGGTTAGCAAAGAATATAAACAGCAGTTAATGGGCTCCCCCGTTTATATTGAGATCTTCAAAGAAGAGCGGATGCTCGATCTCTACGTCAAAATGGGCGAAACCTACCAGCTTCTCGATAGCTACCGGATCTGTAACTACTCCGGCGGCCTCGGGCCGAAGCAACGCCAGGGCGATTTCAAAAGTCCGGAAGGATTTTATAACGTCTCGCGCAGTCAGCTAAAACCAGACAGCCGCTTTTATAAAGCGATCAATATCGGCTTCCCGAATGCCTACGATCGCGCGCACGGCTATGAAGGTAAATACCTGATGATCCACGGCGCCTGCGTTTCCGTCGGCTGCTACGCGATGACCGATACCGGCATTGACGAGATCTTCCAGTTTGTCACCGGCGCGCTGGTATTTGGCCAGCCAAGCGTGCAGGTCAGCATCTATCCGTTCCGGATGACCGATGCCAACATGGCGCGACATAAGTTCTCGTACTATGCGGATTTCTGGAAGCAGCTGAAGCCAGGCTATGACTACTTCCAGCAGACCCACAAACCGCCGGTGGTTTCGGTGATGGATGGCCGCTATATCGTCAGCAAGCCGCTCAGCCACGAGGTTATCCAGCCGCAGCTGGCCTCAAACTATACGCTCCCCGAGGCAAAATAACGCCCACTCGCCTGGCATGATTTTATTCCAGGCCTCATTGCCGGTCAGCGGCTGAGTGGCGATAACGGAGACCACATCATTTGGTGTGGTCTCACGTTGAAAATCAATTTCCACATCCTGATCCAGCAGCTTCGCCACGCCAAACGGCGCCCGACGGGTGATCCAGTACAGGTTGGTTGAACAGTACGCCATTACATAGCGCCCGTCCGATAACAGCATATTAAACACGCCCTTCTCGCGCATTTCGCCCGCCAGCGTCGCGATGTACTTAAACACGCCGACCATATTGCCAGGCGTGCGCGGATAGCGCTCGGTTAAACGGTGCAGCAGCCAGCAGAAAGCCGTTTCGCTGTCGGTCTCGCCCACCGGGCGGAAATTTCCGGTCTTCAGCGATTTATAGCCTTTGAGCTGGCCGTTATGGGCGTAGGTCCAGTGACGGCCCCACAGTTCGCGGGTGAACGGATGGGTGTTCTCCAGCGCCACCTCGCCGCGGTTGGCCTGACGGATATGGGCAATGACGGAACAGGATTTGATGGGATAATCCTGTACCAGTTTGGCTATCGGCGACTGAAAGCTCGGCTGCGGATCTTTAAATGTGCGACACCCTTTCCCTTCGTAAAAGGTAATGCCCCAGCCGTCTTTATGCGGCCCGGTGCCGCCCCCGCGCTGAACCAGCCCGGAGAAGCTAAAACAGATATCGGTCGGCACATTGGCGCTCATCCCGAGCAATTCGCACATAGATCACCTCATACAACTTACTGAAACATAAAAGGCGTTATTGGTGCAGTCAGTTTGGACACGGCCAGCGCGCAAAAACCGGAGCGTACTTCATGTACGTGAGGATGATTCGCTACGCTCCCCCTTCGGGCCGCCCTGAAGGGCGTTCAAAACTCGGTGAGTTTTGTCTGAGCACTGGCCGGGTTCAAAATGGCTAACAAAATAGCCTTTTAAGCTTTAACCATCTCTTTTTCGATCAACATAATCAGAATATGAATCACCTTAATGTGAATCTCCTGAATGCGATCGGCGTAACCGAAATGCGGTACGCGGATTTCCACATCGGCGGAACCCGCCATTTTGCCGCCGTCTTTACCGGTCAGGGTGATCACTTTCATTCCCTGCGCGCGAGCGGCTTCAATCGCTTTGATCACGTTGCCGGAGTTGCCGGAGGTGGAGATCCCCAGCAGAACATCGCCTGCGCGGCCAACCGATTCAACGTAACGTGAGAAGACATACTCATAGCCAAAATCATTACTCACGCAGGACAGATGGCTGACGTCAGAGATAGCGATCGCCGGATAACCAGGGCGGTTCTCGCGATAACGCCCGGTCAGCTCTTCCGCAAAATGCATCGCATCGCAATGAGAACCGCCGTTGCCGCAGGAAAGCACTTTACCGCCAGCTTTGAAGCTATCCGCCAGCAGTACCGCCGCGCGCTGGATAGCATGAATGTTGGCCTCGTCCTGCAGAAAGTTGGCCAGCGTTTCCGCGGCTTCGTTCAGTTCGTTACGAATAAGATCCTGGTACATGAGGATAATCCTTCAGTATTGGTTGGAATAACCCTGGCAGTGTACCGGATAGCCGCCGAAGCGAGAAGCAGCAGGCGACGTTATCCCCCGTCCTTTTGATTTTACGTGCCGCTTTTCCAGCCAACAATGTGAGCAAGGTTGTAATTATTTTGTAAACACATTGCTAAAACAAATTACATCCACTACAACCAATACATCACAAGTGGTCAGACCTCCTACAAGATAAGGGAGCATTTCTCTATGATGATTTTGAGTATTGTTGCAACCGTAGTGTTACTCGGCGTGCTCTTCTATCACCGAGTCAGCCTGCTTCTCAGCAGCGTGATTTTGCTCGCCTGGACCGCGGCGCTCAGCGTGGCGGGGCTATGGAATATCTGGCTGCTGCTGCCGCTGGCGATTATCCTGCTGCCGTTCAACTTTGCGCCGATGCGTAAATCGCTTTTCTCCGCCCCGGCGTTCCGCGCTTTCCGTAAAGTCATGCCGCCGATGTCGCGTACGGAGAAAGAAGCCATTGATGCCGGTACCACCTGGTGGGAAGGCGATCTGTTCCGCGGCAATCCGGACTGGCACAAGCTGCATAACTATCCGCAGCCGCGCCTCACCGCCGAAGAGCAGGCTTTCATCGACGGCCCGGTAGAAGAAGCCTGCCGCATGGCGAACGACTTCGAAATTACCCATGAGATGGCGGATCTGCCGCCGGAGCTGTGGGCGTACCTGAAAGAGCATCGCTTCTTCGCGATGATCATTAAGAAAGAGTACGGCGGGCTGGAGTTTTCCGCCTATGCCCAGTCTCGCGTGCTGCAAAAGCTGTCCGGCGTTTCCGGGATCCTGGCGATCACCGTCGGCGTGCCTAACTCGTTAGGGCCGGGCGAACTGCTGCAACATTACGGTACTGAAGAGCAGAAAAATCACTACCTGCCGCGCCTGGCGCGTGGTCAGGAGATCCCATGCTTCGCGTTGACCAGCCCGGAAGCGGGCTCCGACGCCGGCGCGATCCCGGATACCGGCGTAGTCTGTATGGGCGACTGGCAGGGTCAGCAGGTGCTGGGGATGCGCCTGACCTGGAACAAGCGCTATATCACCCTCGCGCCAATCGCCACCGTGCTGGGCCTGGCTTTCAAACTCTCTGACCCGGACCGTCTGCTGGGCGGCGAGGAAGAGCTCGGTATCACCTGCGCGCTGATCCCCACCTCAACGCCGGGCGTGGAAATTGGCCGTCGTCACTTCCCGCTGAACGTACCGTTCCAGAACGGCCCCACTCGCGGTAAAGATATTTTCGTACCGATCGATTACATCATCGGCGGCCCAAGCATGGCCGGCCAGGGCTGGCGCATGCTGGTTGAGTGCCTGTCCGTGGGTCGCGGTATTACTCTGCCGTCCAACGCCACCGGCGGCCTGAAATCCGTCGCTATGGCGACCGGCGCCTACGCCCACATTCGCCGTCAGTTCAAAATCTCGATTGGTAAAATGGAAGGTATCGAAGAGCCGCTGGCGCGTATCGCAGGCAACGCCTACGTAATGGACGCCGCCGCTTCGCTGATTACCTACGGTATTATGCTTGGTGAGAAGCCGGCGGTGCTGTCGGCAATCGTTAAATATCATTGTACCCACCGCGGCCAGCGTTCAATCATTGACGCTATGGATATTACCGGCGGTAAAGGCATCATGCTGGGCGAAGGCAACTTCCTTGCCCGCGCTTATCAGGGTGCGCCGATCGCCATTACCGTTGAAGGGGCGAATATCCTCACCCGCAGCATGATGATCTTTGGTCAGGGGGCGATTCGCTGCCATCCGTATGTCCTGGATGAAATGGCCGCCGCGCAGAACAATGACGTTAACGCCTTCGACAAGCTGCTGTTTAAACATATCGGCCACGTTGGTAGCAACAAAGTACGCAGCTTCTGGCTGGGCCTGACTCGCGGCCGCACCAGCAGCGCGCCGACCCGTGACACCACGCGCCGCTACTATCAGCACATGAACCGCCTGAGCGCCAACCTGGCCCTGCTGTCGGATGTATCAATGGCGGTACTGGGCGGCAGCCTGAAGCGTCGCGAACGTATCTCCGCGCGTCTCGGCGACGTGCTGAGCCAGCTTTACCTGGCATCGGCGGTGCTGAAACGTTATGACGATGAAGGCCGTAATGAAGCGGATCTGCCGCTGGTCCATTGGGGCGTGCAGGATGCGCTGTATCAGGCGGAGCAGGCTATCGATGACCTGCTGAAGAACTTCCCGAACCGCTTTGTCGCCGGCGCGCTGCGTCTCGCCATCTTCCCGACCGGCCGTCACTACAATGCGCCGTCCGATAAGCTGGATCATAAAGTGGCGAAAATCCTGCAGGTTCCGAGCGCGACCCGCTCTCGTATCGGTCGCGGTCAGTACCTGACGCCAAGCGAACATAACCCGGTTGGCCTGCTGGAAGAGGCGCTGCTGGATGTGATGGCGGCGGATCCAATCCACCAGCGCATCTGCAAAGAGCTGGGTAAAAATCTGCCGTTCACCCGCCTGGATGAGCTGGCCACTAATGCGCTGGCGAAAGGGTTAATTAATCAGGAAGAAGCCGCAATCCTGACCCGTGCGGAAACCAGCCGTCTGCGCAGTATTAACGTTGATGATTTCGCGGCGGATGAACTGGCGACCAAACCGGTAAAGCTGCCGGAAAAAATCCGCAAGATTGAAGCGGCATAATAAAAGCAATACTGCACATCACGACAAAGGCGGGGAATTTCCCCGCCTTTTCTTTTGCCGTTACTCGCCGTAGATAGCATTTTTTTAACAAAATATTCCATGCCGCCTCCGGCTGCTGATATGGTATTAAAATTAGCTTAATGCCCTCTTCATAATGGAGTTCACCACTGTGCCTGGCTTGAAAATTACGCTGTTGCAGCAACCGCTGGTGTGGATGGATGGTCCCGCCAACCTGCGCCATTTCGATCGTCAACTGGAAGAAGTGAGCGGGCGCGACATTATTGTGCTGCCTGAGATGTTTACTACCGGATTTGCCATGGAAGCGGCGAAACAATCGATGCCGCAGGGAGAGGTCGTTGAGTGGATGCTGGCGAAAGCGGAGCAGACCAACGCGCTGATTGCCGGTAGCGCGGCCTTGCAGACCGAACGCGGCCCGGTGAACCGTTTTCTGCTGGTAGAGCCCGGCGGTAAAACGCACTTTTACGATAAGCGTCACCTGTTCCGCATGGCGGATGAGCACCACCATTATGAGGCAGGTACTGAACGAGTGGTCTTTGAATGGCGCGGCTGGCGGATTCTGCCACTGGTGTGCTATGACCTGCGCTTCCCGGTATGGTCGCGTAACCACAACGATTACGACCTGGCGCTGTATGTTGCTAACTGGCCTGCCCCGCGTTCGCTGCACTGGCAATCGCTGCTGGTCGCCAGAGCAATTGAAAACCAGGCCTACGTCGCCGGCTGCAACCGCGTCGGCACTGATGGAAACGGCCATCACTATCGGGGCGATAGCCGTATCATCAGCCCGCAGGGAGAGATTATTGCTACCGCCGAACCGCATCAGGCGACGCGGCTCGATGCCGATCTGTCGTTGGCCGCGCTGCAGGAGTATCGCGAGAAATTTCCGGCCTGGCAGGATGCCGATCCTTTCACGATCGGCTAAACACTTTTCGGGAGCCGCTGCGCTCCCTTTTTATTCCACCACGATCCGCAAAGCGCAGTAGACCAATAACGCTGCCAGCCCCCAGTTCAGTTGGCGCCCGTACAGCAAAAACAGGCGCTGAAACAGATGCCCCGCCAGCGCCCAGCACAGGTTTCCCAGCGCGCCAATCGCCGCCAGCAGCAGACTCACGCTGATGAGCCAAACCGGCTCGCGGGTAACGGGCAGGACAAAGGTAGAGAGCGCGGTGATGCCATACAGAATAATTTTTACGTTGACGAACTGCAGCCCCAGGCTCGCCCAGAACCCCACCGGCTCTGTACTCAGCGCGCCTGCCCCCGGTTTGCTTTTGGCTATCTGCCAGGCCAGCCACAGGATATACGCCGCGCCAATCCATCCCAATATCCGGGTAAATCGCGAGTCGAGTTCCACCAGCGAAAAGGTTAACGCCGCGCAAATCAGCATGGTGATAATAAAACCGACGCTCATCCCCGCCAGCACCCGCAGGCTGCGGCGTAAGCCATGGGAGGTGACGCTGCTGAGGGCAAGAATATTATTAGGGCCGGGAGTCAGCGCGGTTATCAGGGTATAAGTCAAAAAAGCACTAATCAAAGCTGGGGTCACTTGTCTTCTCCTTCGTTTTGGCAGACAGTACCCGATGCCATTCATTTAAAAAAATGAATGTTTTTTGATTCTGAATTCGATGTTTTCGATAGTTGGTGGCGATATGGATCTGCGGCGTTTTATTACTCTCAAAACGGTAGTGGAAGAAGGCTCGTTTTTACGCGCGGCGCAAAAGCTATGCTGTACGCAATCCACGGTGACCTTTCATATTCAACAGCTTGAGCAAGAGCTTGCCGTTCAGCTGTTTGAAAAAATTGGCCGCCGCATGTGCCTGACCGAATCCGGTAAAAAGGTGCTGCCGCACGTCCATGAACTGGCGAGGGTGATGGAAACTATTCGTGAGGCGGCTCGTGAAGATGGAGAACCGGCTGGCGAGCTGCGCGTTGCCTGTGGGGAAACCCTGCTGGCCTATAAAATGCCGCAGGTGCTACAGCGCTTTAAACAACGGGCCCCGCAGGTACGCTTATCGCTGCAGTCGCTCAACTGTTATGTCATCCGCGACGCACTACTCAACGATAGCGCCGATTTGGGCGTGTTTTATCGGGTTGGCAACGATGACGCGTTAACCATGAAAAGCTTTGGCCAGCAGTCGCTGACGCTGGTCGCCTCGCCGCAGCATCCGGCGGTCGATTTTACCCACTGCGGGCAACATATTCCGCTGAGCTTTGTTATCAATGAGTCACAGTGCGTATTTCGGCAAATTTTTGAAAGCACGCTGCGCCAGCGCGCTATTACCCTGGAAAATACCATTGAGCTCTGGAGTATCGAAAGTATTAAGCAGTGCGTGGCGAGCAATCTTGGCGTCAGCTATCTGCCACGTTTCACCGTTGAGGAAGAGCTTAAGCGCGGTACGCTGGTTGAACTCCCGTTCAGCGATATTCCACTCACTATTAACGCGATATGCGCCCATCACGCCGGTAAAGTGGTCAGCCCGGCAATGCGGGTATTTATGCAGTGTGTTGAGGAGGTATTATCAAGCGGAACAACAGGCCACAGCGATAGAGCAGTAACTGACGGGTGTATAAAGTAAAATGCTGGCACGATGACCGGGATTTTCTGAAAGTAATATCATGAGTAAAAAAGATATCAGCAAGTTAGCTGCAAGTCAGACCACTGCTGACGCTGTTCTGCGTACTGTCGTAGTGGTCGCTGTCCTGCAGCGCTATCCTATGCCTGAACTGCACCTGGATAGAAGGGTACCGGCTAATAGCTGAAAAATCGGAAACCTAAAAAAGCGCGTGGAAGTTAAACAGATGTGCTTACAATCCCACCACCGACTTTCAGTGGATCGCCATCTGCACCTTCAATCCCGACTTTCAGCATCGGGTTTATGTCAAAGATCTTATCCTTGCTCAGCGAGTTATTCTCAACAACAACTTTGTCCGTTGCGAAGTCTGCCGCCGCAACTGCATTTCCCCTGTACTCTCAGCAGGTTACAACACATTTTTCCGGTGCATTCCGTTGAACCGGACGCAACGCCCCGATACGCGGTTTTGCTCCCCGTAAGCCACTTTTCTCCAAAACTGTTAAAGAGCCTGTCTTACAAGATTACCTACTATTCCCGCGGCCTCAGACAACGACTACGCCTGAACGATAAGTGGCTGGCAGAAGCCGGATTTTGCACCGATTCGTTGGTTAGTGTGCCTGTTGAACACGGGCAACTGGTGATCCGTCCTGCGACTAAATGGCTGATAAAAGTAAAAATTCTGCCCAACTACGGACGAAATTTTTACTATACGCTTATGAAAGCCACTTTTTAAATTGCTCTAACACAAAATCGTAGGCTTTTTCTTCCAATAGAAACGAAGAAATAAGTGATGGCTGATCCCTTTCAACGTAATAAACATTCCATTGTGTATCTTCGTGAATAACACATAAACAATCGCTATTTTTCAACGTTCCCAATGAGTAACTATTAGGATGGACACCAAGAATATCCAATTGGTTTTCAAGTTCTTTTTTAGTCATTTATCTGCCTTTTTCATATAGTCGTTATCCAAATACCATTGAACAGGTTTTGGTAACTCATACTGCGTACCTTGCCCTTTCTGCCCAAACCAAGGCAAGATTTTCCCCTGAGAGACATCATCTATAGGCTTCAGAATCTCATATTGAAAATATGGCTTTGTAGTTTCATATGAAGATGGAAGAGCTCTTTGTTCAAAAGGAACTCCTAATGGAGATACAAAACTACCTCCAGGATATCCATATCGATCAATCATTGTTCCTGTTGGCAACGTTACATTCTCTATTGGACCATAAGCTCCACGATTAGGCGGCCAAATACCCAAGCTTTCCTGAACTGTCCCTTCAGCTTTGCTGTATTGCCCAAAATTCGATGATGCTCTGGCCGCCTGACTGGCTGCAACATTATCCTTAATCGTACTGGCTATTGCCTTCGCCGTTGTCACTTCAGCAACTGTCTTGCCGATACCTATCGCACCGCCTGCCCCCACACCGCCCGGCACTATCGCTTCCGAGGCCATTATCCCGGCATTATTCAGGCACAGGACGGCATTACTTGTGCAGGCCGCTATTACTGCTCTCGCTGCCGCCGCTATTTCCGGCGTTGCTGCTGCCAGTACTCCACCGCCAAGACCCGCCGGAAGCGCCACCATCAGCGCATCATTCATCGCCAGACCTTTCTGGCAGGATGCTGAACCCGGATCCGTTCTACAGGACGCTATATTCTTACTATGTTCCTGCACGAACTTCGTCTGGGTATCTTCGTTACCACCCAGAAGATTATTCTCAACAGCATTCTTCCCGGCAGCCGCTCCGGTAGCCACACCCGCAGTATTCCCACCTGCAATACCACCCGCCATGCCTGCTGAGATACTTGCCAGCGTACTTAGCGTCTGCTTCTGGTCCTCGGTCAGCTTCGACAGGTCTTTCACATCCGGATATAAAACCTTCGCGATTGCACCTGCGATAAGTTCACCGCTCACAGCACCGACGGCACCTGCTGCGGTATTATTCCCCTGAAGAGCCGCAGTCACGCCGCCGAGAATGGCATGAGCAATGGCTTTCGCTGCATCGTTATCATTAATTCCAGCATTGTGCCCTATGAAGTTTGCCAGTTCCGGAGCCGAAGCCCCCGCCAGTGCACCCGCTAAATTACCGCCCGCGAGCCCCTGAAGCGCTGCAGTTGCTGCCTGGATGCCGCGCTGAATGTCGCTGCCGGTGCCATACTTTTCCTGTTCCTTTTTGTATTCCGGCGTATCACGCAGTTTTGCCAGATATGCCTGCCGCTGTTCTTCCGTCGCATCCGCAGGAACAGGCCCGTATTTATCCTGCGCAGCCTTCAGCGCACTCAGCTCCCCCTGCGTCCGCGCGATATCCGCCACCTGACCGCCGATATCGCTGATCATCCCGATTTCCTTCAGACGGTTCTGCTCCTTCTCCTTGTCGAAGATCGGGCTGATGCTGTCGTTGGCATGTTCGGTGTCGCGGCTCAGGTTCGCCACATCCTGCTTCTGATTATCCTTGTCGCGAATGATGATGGTGCCGTCAGCCACAGCGGCCTGAGTCGTGCCTTCGGCATGCCCACTGTTGCCCGCCGCCGCAATCATCCCGCCCGGCATATTGCCCTTGAACTGGTCACCGAAGCTGCCCGCGCCGCTGATACTGATGCCTGAGTGCTGGGTTTTGAAGTCCGCTTCGTTGTGCAGGTCGCTGAAGCCCAGCGTACCGGTATCGAGGCTGTTTTTGTCCGCCGTGGCCGTGGAGGCAATCAGGTCTGCGCCGCCGATGTGCGCCTGGTTTCCGGCAGCGATAACCACGTTACCGCCCGTAGATCCGATGGTGCTGAAGCTCTGGCTCTGCGTGGTGCCCGCCTCGCGTAAATCGTGGGTAGCTTTGCTACTGCCGATACTGATCCCGATACCGCCGGTGCCCATCAGACCGGATTTTTTCTCTTCCTTAGCCCCAGCCGGCGCCTGAACGGCAACTAGCTGGCAGAAGCGGGATTCAGCACCGATACGCCGGTGATGGTCAGCATGGAACAGGGACGACTGGTGATCGAGCCAGTCAGGGGCTGACGGGTAAAAAGATCCCGGCGTGGTGGCCGGGATTATTTATAGATTTAAGGTTATTATTTTTCTGGATTTATATATGTATACCTACTATCTATTTCCAGACCAAGATCATTCGCTATTTTAAGCACCTGTGTGTACTCATCTTTACTGATCACAACATCATGATCAGCGATGTGATCACATAGCGTTTCGAACGCTAATACATTCTCTGAGAACCCAATATAATCAAGAGCAAAGTCAACTAACGAAGGTTCCAGCCGATCCTTTAATCCTTCACCTAATGATCTAATTTTGTCATTAATATCCATTACACCCACACTATTTCTAAATAGGTTTTAAAGTTGGAGGAGTCGGATTACTATCCGGGAACGCCGTTACTATTTTACCACTAGCTGGCTCGTATACCACACGAACTCTAACACCACCTCGTTCTTCCCAAGCAACCCATCTTGCCGGTCTTCCTGCGTTTGTATACGCTCCGCCAGTTCCTGTCTGGGCAAACCATTGAGTATCGGGTGAAGTAGCTATGTCGCCCACAACATGGACAACCTTGTCTGCTGACCAGCTTTGAGGAAAGACGGTTTTTCCTGGATTCCCAGGACAGCCGGGCCGTGCATAACGCGATATTTTTGCGCGGCGAGTGGATACCGCAGGCGGGATTTACTGACGGGATGCCGCTCCGGACCCGGGTGACGCCGGACTGCATCATCATTACCGCCCAGAACACCCGCGAGCTGTACGGCTGCGCCGAAGGCTTAAGCGTCGCGGGCGTCAACCGGGCAAAGATGCTTCAGTGGCTGAAGACCTTCCCCGGCGCGCTTAACGACACCGGCGATCTGCCGGTGATCAAGCGTGGCAAGGGACATTTTTCGGGAGCATAGCCGCTGATAACACGATCCCGGCGCTGGGGCCGGGATCGTCATGTTATATAGCCAGCTTATTCCACTCATGAGATATTTTCAGGTGAGATATAAATAACTCCTTTTATATCATCTGGTAATACACTATATCTCAACGGGTATAGAGGTTTTGATATTAACTTATACTCGCCATTCCTATAGTCATAACTAAATAATCCTTTACGTGACATTTCTATGAATGACTTCAAATAGCGAGAGCGCTGTTCCTCATCTGAAAAATCAGGAAGATTGTATTCAATAACCTCGACGTCAGATAAAGGCTCCAGAGAATAGAAGTAATCATAAATTAATTCATAATTATCAATAGATTCTTTAATTTTATCTGGAACTGGGCCTTTCCCACCAGTTGCAAAGTGAGCTAAAAAGCCATCCTGACCGGATAAAAACCAGTCCAAATCATTTTCTAAAAAATCATCATCCATATACATCATTATTCAGCACCAAAGATGTTTTTACAGTTTTCACAACGAGGAACCACTTCTCCGGTTCTTGGTCGAATCGCAGGAGTGAACTGAATATCTTTAAGTTTTAAACTTGGATTTGACAATAAAAGCTCATTTGCTGCTCTAAACTCCGCACAACGGCCTAATGTTTTTCCACACACAGTTTTTACTCCCAACCCGCCTAACTTATCAGCATAGGCCTGCAACTCTGGAGCAACTACGGTAGGTACAGCGCCATTAGATGTCGTCACTATTTTTCCTGTCAGAGGATCAACGGCACCAATTGCTGTCGCTGGTTTGTACTTGCTACCCGCAAAAGAATTTACATATTTATCTAATTGCTTGCTGGCATCATTAAGAAGTGCAGTTTCGCTTTTAGCAAGATTTTTCCCCGCCTGTTCACCTCCCTTAACAATACTATCAATAGCTGACGTACCAGACTTACCCGTAGCTGCTGTTCCCTGAGAAGCCTTTCCGTTTCCTGATGATGGTTTATCTAGTGTAAACGCCACAATCACCGACGCAAGAACCGCTTTGCTCAGGTTGTTTTTATGCAGTTCTGTATTATTCGCTACTGGCTCCAGTTCAGAGATTGAATAAGCAACCAGTTGCTGGCATTGAGCATTACAGTCAGGTGAAGCTTGCAGTACTTTCAGTTTTTCCAGCTCTGCTTTCTGCTCGTTAACCGGAATAGCTGTAGCAAGGGCTTGTTTTTGCTTATCTGCATCCAGTTTTTTCAGGTCAGACAGAAGCTGCTCTCTCTCAGCATCCGTTTTCGCATTCGCATACTTTTCGGTGAAAGTCGTGATGTCCTTATCACTCAAAAAGTTATTCTCCACCGCATTCTTCCCGGCACCGGCACCCGTCGCTGCTCCAGCTGTATTCCCTGTAGCGATCCCTCCAGCCATACCCGCAGATATGCTCGCCAGCGCACTGACTGTCTGCTTCTGTTCTTCAGAAAGTTTATCTACATTAGGGTACGCGTTTTTGCCCCACGACACGCTACCGCCCCGCCGTGGTGTCTGTACCTGTAACTCCCGCATCATAGCAGCGGCGTCAGCTTCTGCCATTACCTGTTTCCTTACTGGACCGGGTTCGCATGCAAAGGTTTAAGCAGGGAGGCCCTCGGCGGGGCCGCACGGGGCGGAGATGGCGAGCACGGGAACGAGCAAGGAGCACTGCGGCTGCGAGCCGCGCGCAGCCAGTGCAGTAGGGGTGAGGTGGGGGTGAGGTGGGGGTGAGGTTATGCCCGACTGCATCGTTATCACCACCCAGAACACTCGCGAGCTGTACGGCTGCGCCGAGGGCTTAAGCGTTGCCAGCGTCAACCGACCCAAATTAACCCAGTGGTTCAAGGCATCTCCGGGGCGCTGAACGACACCGGAGATGTGCCGCTGATCAAGCGCGGGAACGGGCATTTTGGGTAAGGCTGATGGCTAATAAAACGATCCCGGCGCTGGGGCCGGGATCTTTACTCAGGATGGGATTTTAGCCAGTAACTCGTTTACTTTTTCAGTATCTTCAGGGTGTAACTGAAGATATTTTTCACAGGCCAGACGAACATATTTAAATCCTATTGGCTCAGGAACAATAATTTCTCCTCCCCAGACACCAAATATTATCCCTTTAAAATGACATTCAGGATCTGGATCTTCCCAATCAGGAAAAGTGCAATAAGTTTCGTCGATTACAAAACCAATTTTATTTACAACATATTGAATTCCAAATATAAATTTTCCATAAAGATTTATTGAGTTAAAAAAATCCTTAATAGCCCATTCTGGATCGTTGTCATAGTCTATATGTGTAAAAATATATTCATTCATTTTACTGTCACCGGGAAGAAATTCTCTATTGTTCCTGTTTTAGGGTCAAGATAGACTCTAAAATTCACTCCGCCAGCATTTGCCGTGTATTCTCTTGCCCCTGAGGCCAGAGCTGCTTTGTACCCATTAGCAGCCGCCTGCTGACCTAAATCAAGAATTTTCTGCTCCGAAAATACTTTGGGATCATAGATAGTTTTAGTGAGTGGTTTTTCTTTATAACCAATCACGTTACCAGCACGATCATACGCAGGTATCTGATACTGAATTTCTGTTATTCCCTTCACACCAGTTTGAGATTCACCTACGATTTTTACTCCTTTTTCACTTACAGTTGAATAAAAAGCGTCCGCATTATGTGCACCTGTGATCCCTTTTTTCTGTGAGTAGCCTGCAAGTTGAGACAGATGTTCAGGCTGTTCAATTTTAAAGCTGAGTCCATCGGGATAAGTCACTTCAGTAACTTTCCCTTTCGTTGCCATACTGACTTTTTCACCAGAGGCTACTTCAACGACAACAGTTTTACTTACTGAACCAATCCCTTTGAACCCTGCAATCGCTCCGACAATAGCCTGTGTTTGTAGCGCCGTATCATAACGTTCTGCCGCTGTTTCCCAGCTTACCCCTGACGCTTTCGCTATCTCGGTGATAGCCTGATCGCGGGTGATACTGCCGGCATCCAGTCCCTGAAGCACCGTTTCCAGGTTCTTCGTATCCTGCGGATACAGGTCTTTATACAACAACGAGTAAGTAACGTTTTCGCCATACTCGGCCAGCGCTTTTTGCGCCGGGCCAACTAGTGCGCCACAGGCACCACTGCTCTTGCTTCCCGGCGGACATGCCGCCGCTATCGCTGCATCACGCGCTTTATCTGTTTCATCAAGCTGGCCAAGCCGCGCTTCAGCTTTAGTTTTATCATCGCCGGATAGCAAGCCATTTTTCAGCTTGTATTCCAGCGAAGCCTTCTCGGCGGCCTCATCACGGCTCAGATAGTTATTCTCAACCGCATTCTTCCCGGCACCGGCACCCGTCGCGGCCCCAACTGTATTCCCTGTAGCGATCCCTCCAGCCATACCCGCAGATATGCTTGCCAGCGCACTGACTGTCTGCTTCTGTTCTTCAGAAAGTTTATCTACATTAGGGTAGAGCATATTGGCAATAGCACGTGCCGCCAGCTCTCCGCCCCCTGCACCAATCGCGCCCGCTGCCGCACTATTTCCCTGAAGCGCAGCAACCGCGCCACCAAGGATCGCGTGTGCTATGGCATTGACAGCAGGGTTATCTTCTGTCGATTTCAGCAGATGCGCCAGTTCCGGAGCCGAAGCCCCCGCCAGTGCACCCGCTAAATTACCGCCCGCGAGCCCCTGAAGCGCTGCAGTTGCTGCCTGGATGCCGCGCTGAATGTCGCTGCCGGTGCCATACTTTTCCTGTTCCTTTTTGTATTCCGGCGTATCACGCAGTTTTGCCAGATATGCCTGCCGCTGTTCTTCCGTCGCATCCGCAGGAACAGGCCCGTATTTATCCTGCGCAGCCTTCAGCGCACTCAGCTCACCCTGCGTCCGCGCGATATCCGCCACCTGACCGCCGATATCGCTGATCATCCCGATTTCCTTCAGACGGTTCTGCTCCTTCTCCTTGTCGAAGATCGGGCTGATGCTGTCGTTGGCATGTTTGGTGTCGCGGCTCAGGTTCGCCACATCCTGCTTCTGATTATCCTTGTCGCGAATGATGATGGTGCCGTCAGCCACAGCGGCCTGAGTCGTGCCTTCGGCATGCCCACTGTTGCCCGCCGCCGCAATCATCCCACCCGGCATATTGCCCTTGAACTGGTCGCCGAAGCTGCCCGCGCCGCTGATGCTGATGCCTGAGTGCTGGGTTTTGAAGTCCGCTTCGTTGTGCAGGTCGCTGAAGCCCAGCGTACCGGTATCGAGGCTGTTTTTGTCCGCCGTGGCCGTGGAGGCAATCACTGCGCCATCCAGTTGGGTATGGTTGCCCGCGGTGATATCAAAGCCGCCATCACCGGCGAACATCCCGGTTTGTTCGGCAACAGAGTCAAAGCGGCTCTTCATCTTGTCCTGGGAGGCAGAGATATAGCCGGAGCCCGTCATGCTGCCGAAGGTGAAGCTGCCGCCCGCCGCCACGCTGCTCTGCTTGCTGTCGTATTTGTTGCTGTCCTGCTGGCTGCTCATCAGCAGGTCGTGCCCCACATTGGCGACAATTTTATTGCCGCTAACCTGTGCCCCATTGAGCACGGTGTCATTCTCGCTCTTAATGGTGACGGTCTTGCCGCTGTCGATAGTGGTTTCAGTCCAGTCGGTACCGTTACCTTTATCTTTGCCATTGGCTGCGTTGACATTGGCAAACACGCTGATACCGGCGCCTTTGCCTGCACCAATACTTACGCCGACACCGCCTCCGCTGCTGCTGTTCTTGCCGCTGGACTGTTGAGTGTTAGCAGCCCCACTGAGAATGACGTCATGCCTGGCGTCCAGCAGCGTGTCGCCGCCCGCTTTCACCTGGCTTCCGGCAATAACGATATCGCCGCTGTTCGGGCCCTTACCTTTTCCATTCGCGGTAATGGAGAGATTGTTGCCTGCATTCAGCGTGCTGCCCGTTATCGTATCGCTCTCAGCGTGCTGCTGCGATTTGGATTTCTGCGTGGTCAGCGAGAGGCTGACGCCCATCGCGTTCGGGTCGGCCGTCAGGTCAGCCGCCTCAGCCGCCTGTCCGGCCTGCACACCGGAGAGCACAGTTTTAGTGGCCTGAAGCGCTTTGAGCCGTCCGTCACTTTCCTCTTTGGTATCCTGTGCCGCCGTAACCGCATTATTAATCGCGCTGCCGACAGTGCCCGAAAGCGCCAGCGTCAGCCCACTTTTCTTCTGCTCGAAAGTTTCATCGCGGGTACGTTTGTCGTGGCCCGGGTCGATGATGACGCTACTGCCGCTGAGACTCATGTCCTTCCCGGCAATCAGGTCTGCGCCGCCGATGTGCGCCTGGTTTCCGGCAGCGATAACCACGTTACCGCCCGTAGATCCGACGGTGCTGAAGCTCTGGCTTTGCGTGGTGCCCGCCTCGCGTAAATCGTGGGTAGTCTTGCTACTGCCGATACTGATCCCGATACCCCCGGTGCCCATCAGGCCGGATTTTTTCTCTTCCTTAAAGCGCCAGGAGGTATCCGTGTTGGTCGCGGCCACGATATCGACGTTATTACCTGCATCGAGCGCCACGCTGTTATCGCCCACTACGGAGGAGCCTTTCACCAGCAGGTTGTTGCCCGCCTGCACGGTGACGCTGTCGCCGGAAAGCAAGGTACCTGCTTCACGGGTCGCACTGTCTTCCTCGATGGTGTGAGTCGTTTTCTTGCTAAGGAACCCTTTTTTGGTCTTTGTCTCTTCCCTGTAGTGGTAATCACTTTCCGTCGCCGTGGTCAGGTTCACATCGCGGCCTGCCGCCACGCCGATATCCCCGCTGGCGGTCACCTGCGCCGCTTCGGCGTTGACGTCGCGTCCGGCGACGATGGTGGTGTTGCCGGAGCTGGCGATTTCGGTCCCCTGCTGGCGCACGGATTCATCGATAACGGTTTTCTTTTTCGAGTGTGAGCTGCTACCGGTCACAGACTCTTCCGCCAGCAGATTAACGTCGCGCCCGGCCTGGATCCCGACATTCCCTTCCGCCGCGAGGCCTGCCGCCTGGCTGGTCACGTCCCGTCCGACAACCAGCGTTACGTTGTCGCCCGCTGAAATCGTTGTTCTGTCGGCGCTGCCCTGATGACTTTCACTGCCGCCCGTGCGGCTGGTCTGCCCGCTGTCCGCCGCGTTCAGGTTCAGATCATTTTCCGCCACCAGCTGCGCGGTTTTACCCGCATTGATAGCGCTCGCCGTCACGTTCAGATCGTTGCCCGCCTGCATTACCGCGTTACCGCCCGCCGTAATGCTGCTGCCCTGATTTGAGGTGGAGGATGTACTGGTGTTTTTCTGGCCCCAAACACCTGATCGGCTGCTGCTGTCGGTTATCTGGTTAGCGGCGATATTGATGCTATTGCCGGCATCCATGGCGAGGTCGCCGCCCGCGTTTACTTTCGCGCCGGTGATATTGATGTCGTTCGCCGCTGCCATATAAAGACCATCGCTGGCGCTGATGGAGGCGGTTTGTCCGACATCGGTGCCACTTATGTGGACACTTTCGCGACGGCTGTCACCGCCCACGCTCCACAGCTGCGTACGGGTGATGTTGTTGATGCTGCCATCGGTGCTTTCCAGCTGCACCGTCTTACCGCTGATGACGGAGCCGATATTGTTAATATCGGCCAGCGCGCTCAGGTCCAGCCCGCCGCCAGCCCGGATGAGACCCGCGTTGAGGTTGTTAATGCTGTTGCTGCTGTCGATGGTAAGGCCATTCTGCGCCAGCAGAGCACTGCCGCTGTTGGTAACGTTACCGCCCGCTAACTGCACGTTATTGCCGCTAATCACGCTACCGCTCTGCACCGTCACATCTTTTGGCGACAGATAGACTTTTGGCACCATCACCGTCTGTCCGTTAATCGTGGCGCTTTCATACCAGAGAATACTGTGGTCGAGCGCCGCCACCTGGTCGGCGGTCAACGCCACGCCAAACGTCAGACCGAGCGCGCGTTGCGCGCTGGCGGCGTTGTCCATCAGGTAACGCATCTGGTCGAGGTCTGACCCCAGCCCATTGATGTAGCGCTGCCCGGTCTGGTTCAGTACATAGTTTGACGCATAGCGGGTATCAAACGCCGCGTCGCCAAGGAAGCGGTAATCCTTGTCCGGATTCAGGTTGAGGCGGCCAAGCATGTACGAAGAACCGAGGAACTGACTGACATCGGTATACTGGCTACCCGTCTCACGTGGGGCCGTGCCCGGGTTCATGCCGAGCAGGTTGTACAGGTCGCCAAACAACGACGGATCGAGCTGACCCAGACCGTCGAGTTTTGGGTTAACGGTGATGAGATACGGGCTGTCCGGATCGGTCGACGGCACAAAGTAGCCATTATTACCGGAAGGCAGTGGGTAGTTGCTATCCATGCCGCCGGGGGCGAGTACGGTACCTTCGCCGATAGTTTGGCTGGCGGTACTGTCTTTCCAGTCTGGAGCGGTGATAGCCGGGGTTGCAGCCTCCACAAGCGCCTGCTGGCTCGCGTCGCTACCGATGCTTTGCGCTGAAGGCGTATTCAGGTTTGGGGCAACGATGGTGTTGCTGATCTTGTCGGCATTAGACATCGTATTGGTATTGCTGATGTCACTGTTGAAGTTGGCTGAGACGTTGCCGCCCGCCTGAATAACCGCGCGGTAAATTTCGCCGAGCTCTGTACTTGAATCATGTCCTTTAAGCGTAAACGCAATGGACGTGCTTTCAGGCATAACATCATGATACTTATTTCCGTCCGTCGGATAACGCCCCCCCGGCTCGACTGCGTATCCATATCGGCGTGAATCGTACTGATAGACGAACCAGTCAGTAACTGTACCTGACTGCCAACTCTGATTATTAAGGGTGCCCCCGGTCAGACTGACATTACTATTCGCCAAAATATTACTGGCAAAATTCTCCAGTGAGCCTGCATCGATCGTGAGATTTTTGCCGGAGCCAATTCTGGATGCTCCGCCGTTGCTGGTAACGTCAGTTCGCGTCTGACTACTGATGAACTTTTGCTCTGCCGAACCGGCATACATTGCATAGTAAAACTGATTCCAGTGGACATAGTTACAGGCTCCATGGCCGTTACATGGCCCCACCTGTCTTTCTGCCACCCGGCTGGTCATTCCATAAGTACCGTCGGCAAGCTGGCTGATATCGACGTTAATCATCGAATTCCCCATCCCCGGAATACTCTGTCCACCATCGATATGCGTTGTTTTTGTCGTTAGCCCATCCCGCGTATTCAGCAAATGCCCGGTCTTGATGGTGATATCACCGTTAATAGTCTCAATATTACCGGAGCTATTAATCACTTCGGCATTCGCCGCGCCGCTGGCGTCTTTCTGCATCACCAGGTTATTGCCTGCCAGCATATCGCCATGCAGGTTCTGGATGCTGTTGGCGTAAAGGGCGAGATTATTACCCGCATACAGCAGGGCGGTGTTGACGATCGCACCTGTCGCGTTCAGGAGCAGATTGCCCGCCGTGCCGGTAAAACCGTCGAGGATGATACTGCCCCGGCTGGCCAGGCTGACGTCCCCGCCCGCCTGCAGAGTGCCGCTGGCGTTCATGGCAATCTGGCTGCCGGAAAGCGAAGCGGTACCACCGCCTGCCGTAAGCTGGCCGTTATTCGTCAGCTTACCCGCCGCGTCCAGGGTAATGCCGTCACCCTGCAGGGTGGCATTGTTGGTGATATCCCCCCGGGTACTGACAGAAAGCTGTTTGTTCGAGGCCACAACCCCCTGTGACGTCCAGCTGTTGACCAGCTTCAGCGCCAGGTTACCGAGCGCCACAATCTGGCCCGCGCCGCTGAGGGAGACCGTTTCGGCCAGCAGGTCACCGCCGCTGAATAATTTGCCATTCTCATTATTGATGGTGCTGGCGTTGATGCTCAGCCCCTGATTACCCAGCAGCGTGCCGCCGTTGTTGACGAATTGCGCGTTTACGTTCAGCTGTGCGGCCTGGAAGGTACCGCTGTTGGTCAAACTGTCACCTGTGAGCGTCGCCTGGTTCGCCGCCAGCACGGTACCGCTGCTGGCAAACTTCGCCACGTTCAGCACCAGGTTCGTGGCCTGTAGCCAGCCGCTGCCGCTGTAGTCCGGCGTGGTGAATACCAGGCCACCGCCGGAGAGAATTTTGCCGTCGTTGCGGGCCTGCGTTGCCGCGCTGAGCGTGGTTTTACCGTTGCCCTGAATCGTGCCGTCATTCATGAGCGATGGCGCAGTGATGCTGAGCGCATCCTGGCTGAGGATAACGCCGTTCGTCTGGTTGGTGAGTGCGTTCAGCAGAGTGAGCGTCAGAGCGCTATCGCCCTGAATGCGACCGCTGTTGATCAGTGTACTGGCGCTGAGTTGGATATCAGCCCCCTGAAGCTGCCCGCTGTTGCTGATGTTACCGGCTTTCAGCGCCAGCTTACCGCCAGTCAGCAGTTTGCCCTGCTGCTGCAGGCCGCTATGCAGCGTGACGCTCAGGCCGTTAACACCGCTGATTTCACCGTCGTTGCTGAGCGAATCCCCTTCCACCTCCAGCGTTTTCGCACTGATAAGCCCTTGGTTGCTCAACGCCTTACCGGTCAGGCGAGCATCGCCCAGGGCGGTGATTTTACTGCCGGTAACGGCAGTGATGTCATCGCTCAGGGTCAGAGCTAAATCGATCGCGCTCTGGATGGCCCCGTGGTTAGTCAGCCGGGCGCCATCAAGAAGGATGTTCTGCCCCTGTATTCGTCCGCCGTTGGTGATATCGCCGGCGGAGAGAGTCAGCTCCCCTTGACTCAGTAAATCGCCAGTATTAGCGAATGCGCCAGCGCTGTTCAGCGACAGCGCGTTCAGCCCGATAATGGTCCCCTGGTTACTGATATCGTCCTGGGTCAGGCTCAGGGTTTTCCCCTGAAGCGTACCATTGCTGCTGATCTGGTTACCGCTAAGCGCCATGTCGCCGGATGCAAGCAGGCGACCATGGTTCGTCAGCGCCGGCGCAGTCAGGGCGAAACGCCCCTGACTCATCAGGTCGCCGTTATTGTTCAAGGAAGCGGTGAGCGTGCCTTCAAGTTCGCCCGTTGCCAACGCCGATCCGCTGTGGGTCCAGCGGTCTGCATCAACCGAGACATCCCTGCCCTGGGTTATCCCGCCGGTGACCAGCGTGTTGGCATCAAGGGATAAATGACCCGCCGTCAGCCAGCGTCCGTTTGCCCCCTGCGAAAGGCTGTCGCCGGAAAGGGTCAGTGCGTGACGGCCCTGAAGCAGGCCGTCACTGCTCAGCGTGGTCGCCTGAATGTCCAGCGTGTCAGCGATGATTTTGCCTGAATGACTTAGCACGTCCGCCGTCATTATCAGACCGCTGTCACTGCTAATAAGCCCGCTGTTGCGAATATCCGGCACAGACAGCGCCAGGTTTGCCGCGCTGTACAGCGTGCCGTTCAGCTGGTTGTCCAGCGCTTGCGTGTTAATCAGCAGTGCGCTGGCGCCCTGGATCAGCCCGCTGTTGGTCAGGGTTTGCGACTGCGTGTTCATGCTGGAAGCAACGAGTACGCCGCTATTGGTCAGCGCAGGCGCATTCAGGTTGATTTCGGCCGCGCTGCTTTTGCCGCTGTGGTTGAGCTTTTCGCGGGCATTCACCGTCATGGTTTTTTGTGCCGCCTGCGTGCCCGAAAGCACCATTTCCCGCGCGCTGAGGCTGAGATTATTACCGCTTTGAAGTTGCCCGCCCGCCGCGGTAGCAAGCCTGTCGCCCTGCAGCAGAAGATCGCTTCCGGCGCTGGTTTCACCGTCCAACGTCGCCGTGGCGGTATTCAGCGTCATGGCGGCATCGCTATGGATCAGCGAATTTTTGCCGGAGGTCAGATTCTGCGTAGCGATCGTCAGCCCCTGGGCACCGGACAGCACGCCGTTCTGCGTCACATCCTGCGCCTTCAATGCCAGCACCGCATCGCTCACCAGCGAGCCCGTGTTGATAAGCTTCCCGCTGGCGGTGATGTCCGCTTTTCCCTTCGCGCCGATACTGCCGCTTTGGGTAAAATCGTGAGTATTGACGGTCAGGTCGCTACCGCTCAGCAGCGAACCGGCATTGCTGAGCGTAGAGCTGCCCACGCTTAGGGAAGCGCCCTGAACGGAACCGCTATTATTCAGCGCGCTGGCATTCAGCTGAGCGCTGTTACGCGCCAGCAGCTTGCCCCCTACCGTCAGGGTGTTGCTGCTTACCGTCAGGTTTTGCCCGGCTATCATCTGCCCTTGCGTTTTCAGCGTATCGCTGGCTTTAGCCTCGATATGGCGGGCGGCGTTAATCTGGCTGGAGGTATCCAGGCTAATATTTTTCGCGGTAAGCGTCGTATCGCGTCCGGCAGTCAGCTTTTCATTAGCGTTTGAAATCGCGCCATTGGCATTCAGTACCAGGTCGCCGTCGCTATTGAGTGAACCGTTGCTCAGGGCAATGTCGCCCTGGCTGCTCAGCGATATATTGCCGCTGGCTTTGTGATCGCCCGTCAGGGTCAGGTTTTCACCTTTAGCGGACAGCGCACCGCCGGTGAGGCTTTGGTGTACGCTGAGACTGCCGCTGGCATCCAGGGTGATATCGCCCTGGCGCGCGTTAAGATTGCCGAGGTTAACCCCGACACCTTTCTCACTCGACACCATCCGGATGCGATTGGCGTACATACCGCCGAGTGCGCCGGTATCGACCGCCACCGATGGCGCTTTACCTTCTCCCTGCTGCGCCTGTACGCTGCCGTCTGTACCAACGCGGTTGGCCCCGGCCACCACGTTTAAATCCTTAGCGTGAATGGCGGCATTCACTTCGGTTGCGCGTGAAATGATCGACAACGCATCGCTGCCGCTGGCATCAAGCCCCTGCCCCTCAATGGTAATGCTGCCTTTTTTCACGTCCAGCGCCTGTAAATTGCCGCTGGCGTCAAAAACAGGTTTTCCCGTGGTCAGCGTTGCCTGGGGGGTATTGATAAACCCGCAGCCATTACAGGTGATGCCATACGGGTTAGCGACCATGACATTCGCCGCTTTGCCCGCGACTTCCGTATACCCCTGCAGATGTGAGCGGTTGCCGCCGGTCACTTCGTTGATGATGCCCTTTGCTTCTTTGCCCGCTTGCAGGTTGGCGTTACCGTTAATCAACCCGCCAAGCTGCGTCTGATTGAGCTTACCCGTGGCGTTATTGAGGATCAGTCCCTCTTTGCCGACGTTGTAATCCTTAAACCGGTTGTGCGAAATTCCGGCCCCGTTCGGTGTGGCAATATTCACGACCGGCACGCCATTCGCCGCTTTATCCGTGGAGGTATTGGCCGTTGGCGTCAGCGTGGCGGAAATCGCAGGTAGCAAAGGTTGTCCAGCGAGCAGGACGCTTAATACATAGCTGAGCACGCGGTAGGCAAAGCGGACGGGAGGCTGTTTCATGACGATAATCCCTTAAAACGCGACGGCAACGCGATAGTAAATATTGACGTGATCCGGGCCAAGCCAGTCCGGGTAAACAAGGGGCAGTCCGACGGTAAACGCGGTGGAAACGTGGCCATTGGCGGTATTGAGCCCAACAGCCGTGCCCCACAGAGTGCCAGCTGAATAGCGATCCAGCTTGTCGGAATGCAGCCAGCCGCCATCAACAGCAGCCAGCGCGCTGACCTGGCCTATCACCGGCAGTATGAACAGGGTGTAGTTGAGCTCATTTCGCCAGTACGCGCCGTTATCGCCGGAGATACTTTGTTCTTTAAACCCGCGCACCGAGCTTTCGCCGCCGATGGTCATGCGTTCGCTACCGTAGAGGCGGTCCGGTGACCACTGCCCGTAGGCGCTCGCCAGCCACCACAAGTTTTCAGCTAGCGGGCGCTGGAAGCTGGCGTTCAGGCTCCATTTACGGAACTGCGCTTTCGGTAAATCACCATTTTTACTGCCGTCGCTGTCGGCATCCAGCCATGGCATACCGCGGCTGAAGGTAGGGTTAAACGTGGCTACGCCACCAAATATTTTCTGAGTATGGTTCAGGCCAAACAGCAGGCTGGTCAGTTTGCGACTGCTGCTTTGCAACAGGACATCGTCCAGATAATTATGATTGATGCGATGGCTCAGGCCCAGGGAGATACCCGTCTTGATATTACCGTTGCGGAACAGCACGTGTGACAGATTCACCCGGTGTGTTTCGGTATCGCCGGTCGAACGCCAGCGGTAGCCGTTGTTATCGATGGTGCTGAGATAGTTGTTCCAGCTGTAGCTATAGTCCAGCAGGCTGTAGCCGTAGGGCACGCTGACGCCCGCAGCAAAATTTTGTGCATCTTTTGTATTCGAAAACGCGCTGCTGCGTCCACCGTAAACAAACCAGTTATCGGCCAGACCTAACAGGTTGTTACCGCTCAGCCCTGCGTTAATTTGCCCGACGCCCGTATTCTTCTGGCCGCTATTATCAAAACTGGCTGAGCCGGAAAGAGGAAATTCTGGCGTGGCGGTCAAATGAACAATCGACCATCCCTGCTTATCGCCCGGTAATATTTCAATCTGCACCGGCGTGGTACGGGTGCGGTTAATTTGCTCCATACCCTGTTCAATATCACGCAGATTAAGAATACGCCCTTCCAGCCCTGGAAAGGTCATTTTCAGCTCACGCTCGGGCGCGCCATCCATGTGTATTTTCTCCAGCCGACCTTCCAGAATAGCCAGATGCAGCTCACCAGAACGTAAATTCTGTTCCGTCAGAAAAGCACGGCTGGTTATATATCCGCGGCTGATATACCAGTCCGAAACTGTATTAGTAAGCTGATTAATACGGGCCATATTCAGGCATTGGTTCACCCAGGGCGCAAGGAGTTTTCGCTGCCTGCGATCATCAATAAGGGTGGTCCCTTCCAACACAATGCGATTGATGGTGAAACATGGCCCGGATGCTGGCACAGGCGGTTCAGCCGTAGAGGGGCGAGCCAGCGGCGCTGTGCGCTCCAGCGATTCACGCTGCTGTTGGTTCTGAAGAAGCAATTGCTGCTGCTGCTGTTCGATGCTGTTGCGGTCTGCTGGCGATAACGGGGCTGCGAAAACTGGCTGACTCAGAACCAGCAATATCCCTGCCAGATATAAAACCTTCATCCCTGTTCCTGTATGCCTTTGTTATTTACGTTATGATTGTATTTTGTGACATTAACTTACATTTCTGGTCACATTACACCCAATGGCGGATGAATAAAACAGCAAGAGCGCAAACTTGTACTATTTTCAGAATATTGCAGTCTTTTCTCAGAACTATTCTTAATAAAAATAAAAACGGGTTATTGAAAACGGAATATATTCGGGAGAGAGCCGAAATGAAGGGGCATGAACAGAATGAATATATCGACAGGTCGTCACTTCTGAAGCGACCGGTAAATATCAACCTGGTCACTTCCATAAATCAGGTAAAGCAAGTGCTATGAAAATGGGAACGTTGTGATTAACGGCTTTCAGATGAGGCGGCCTATCTTAAACAGCTAAAGCGGGTCGATACACTGAATGCTCTGCTGGAGGCCATATTAGAAAGCGTTAGAAAGCAAAAAGGCCATGCTAATGAATAGCATGGCCTCGAATAGTGGCGGAACGGACGGGACTCGAACCCGCGACCCCCTGCGTGACAGGCAGGTATTCTAACCGACTGAACTACCGCTCCGCGTTGTTGTTCCGTTGGGAACGAGGCGAATATTACGGTTTCCCTACATCGTCGTCAACGCTTTTTCTTCACTTTTGAATCGTTTGCTGCAAAATTAGCCCACCCGCCTATTTTTAGCGCATATTGGCGGCAATCAGGCGCGCCACAGGCAGCTTCCGCCCTTCTTCTGCACCAGATCGAGACGCGATTCATGGTCCGCCAGCTCGCTGTCAGAAGCATAAACCACGCGTAATTTACTGGCGGCGCGGACAACGCGCTGTATTCCAATATCGCCGGCCTGCTGTTGGCCTTCCCCTTCCATCGAAAACGCCATGCTGGTCTGCCCGCCGGTCATCATCAGATAGACGTCAGCCAGAATCTGGGCATCGAGCAACGCCCCGTGCAGCGTACGCTTGCTGTTGTCTATTTCATAACGTGAACAGAGCGCATCGAGGCTGTTACGCTTGCCGGGGAACATCTTGCGCGCCAGCGCCAGGCTATCGGTGACCTTACAAAAGGTTTCCGTTTTCTCAATGCCGCGGTTCAGCTTTTTGAATTCATAATCCATAAAGCCGATATCGAACGATGCGTTATGGATGACCAGCTCCGCGCCGCGGATATACTCCATGAACTCATCGGCAACGTCGGCAAATGTCGGCTTATCCATGAGGAACTCATCGGCAATACCGTGAACGCCGAAGGCCTCAGGGTCCACCAGCCGATCGGGCTTCAGGTAAACATGGAAGTTATTACCGGTGAGGCGACGGTTGATCACCTCTACGGCGCCGATCTCGATGATCTTATGCCCTTCATAATGGGCGCCGATCTGGTTCATACCGGTGGTTTCGGTATCGAGAACAATCTGTCGTGTAATTGCAGTGCTCATAGCGGTCATTTATGTCAGACTTGTCGTTTACATATCGATTTCAATTACAGGAAGTCTACCAGAGATGCTCAAACAGGTAGAAATTTTCACCGATGGTTCTTGTCTGGGAAATCCAGGTCCTGGCGGCTACGGCGCTATTATGCGCTATCGCCAGCATGAAAAAACCTACAGCGCGGGCTACCGCCTGACGACTAACAACCGCATGGAACTGATGGCTGCCATCGTCGCTCTCGAAGCGCTTAAAGAGCATTGCGAAGTGGTGCTAAGCACCGATAGCCAGTACGTCCGCCAGGGGATAACCCAGTGGATCCATAACTGGAAAAAACGCGGCTGGAAAACCGCGGACAAAAAGCCGGTTAAAAATGTCGATCTGTGGAAACGTCTTGATGCCGCTCTCGGCCAGCATCAAATTAAGTGGGAATGGGTCAAAGGCCATGCCGGGCACCCGGAAAACGAACGCTGTGACGAACTCGCGCGCGCTGCGGCGTCTAACCCCACGCTGGACGACGTCGGCTACCAGCCGGAAAGCTAATTTCCCCCGTCGCGCCACTGCCTGGTGGCGCCAACGGCCGGACGCAGCTGCGTCTTCGCCTTCCCGGACTTCATCGGATTTAGCGTCAGCGGAATGGTTCTTTTCCGCGCGACGATCATCTGCAAACACCCCAAAGCCGGCAGATGTGTACTTAACATTTTTCCCCCCAGCTTCGACCAGGGCAGCACCTGATAGCGACCGTAGTGCAGCACTTCAAAATTGAGCAGCGCCAGCCAGTCAAGCTGTCGCGTCATGGTAAACATGCGGCTGTTATAGGGGATAGTTTTTCGCAGAATCGGCGTCACCTTGCGCAATCCGACGAGGCTCATCGGATTAAAGGCGGTCAAAATCATCCAGCCATCGTCAATCAGCACGCGGTCAGCTTCCCGCAACAGCCGGTGCGGATCGCTGCACCATGGCAAAGTATGCGCCAGTAAACAGGCATCCACAGATTTGGCGGCGAAAGGAAGATACAGCGGGTCGGCTTTGACCTGGATAGGACTTCCCCCCAGCGAAACGTTCACCTGATGGGAGATCGCGCAGGCTTCGGTATTGATTTCCGCGCTCAGATTGCCAATCTTAAGTAGATGAAAGCCATATAATTTAGCCAGCCACGGTTTCATATGCCGTTCCAGCGACTCGCGATAGTATTCACCCCACGGCATACTGGACCAATGCTCTGGAGCTGTAATTGTATGAGGTATCCTTGCCGGCTTCATCGCAACCTTCCGCAACGCTTTGAGAGGTAATTTATGAATCTTATCAGTATTCCTGCATTTCAGGACAACTACATCTGGGTTCTTAGCGACGATAGCCATCGTTGTGTGATAGTCGACCCGGGCGAAGCCGCGCCGGTACTCGCGGCCATTGAAGAAAACAACTGGCAGCCAGAAGCGATTTTGTTAACCCACCACCACCACGATCATGTTGGCGGTGTGAAAGAACTGCGGCAAAAGTTCCCGCAACTTGTGGTTTACGGGCCGGCAGAAACCCAGGATAAGGGAAGCACGGATATTGTATCTGATGGCGATAGCATTACTGTTTTGGGCCGCGAATTTTCTATTTTCTCCACTCCCGGTCACACATTAGGACATATCTGTTTCTACAGCGAACCTTATCTATTTTGTGGCGATACAATGTTTTCCGGAGGCTGTGGCAGACTGTTCGAAGGTACAGCAGACCAAATGTATCAATCATTTATGAAAATAAACGCCCTTCCCGCTGACACACTAATTTGTTGCGCACATGAGTACACTTTAGCAAACATGAAGTTTGCATTGAGTATCCTGCCAGATGATATGGATATAAAGGATTACTACCATAAAGTTAATGAGTTACGCGCAAAAAACCAAAAGACACTACCCGTTACTCTGAAAAATGAACGCCGTATAAATTTATTTTTACGTACGGATGACAATGATTTAATTAAAGAAATAGCCAAAGAAACAAATTTGCAACACTCTGCGCAGAGATTTGCATGGTTAAGGTCAAAGAAAGATGACTTCTGAGATTTAACGCTTGTCATCCTCGGCCTTCACCGTTATCCTTGCTCGTCTTTTAAGCAACTATTGACACACACATGAAGGCACGAGCGATATTACTCGCCTCTGTCCTGCTGGTAGGGTGCCAGGCGTCGAAGCACGACGGCACCGTAGAACAGCGAGCACAGAGCCTTTCTGCAGCTGGTCAAGGGGAAGCAGGCAAGTTCACAAGTCAGGCGCGATGGTTAGATGATGGAACCCTCTACGCGCAAGACCAGGATCTGTGGACTTCCATAAGCGACGAGCTAAAGATGGGAATTCCGGAAAACCCCCGGATTCGCGAACAGAAACAGAAGTACTTACGTAATAAGAGCTATCTCCACGATGTAACTTTACGGGCTGAACCGTATATGTACTGGATAGCCGGGCAAGTTAAGAAACGTAACATGCCAATGGAACTGGTATTACTACCCATAGTGGAGAGCGCTTTTGACCCACACGCGACGTCTGGCGCCAATGCCGCAGGCATTTGGCAGATCATTCCGAGCACAGGGCGCAATTATGGTTTAAAACAGACCCGCAGTTACGATGCGCGTCGTGATGTCGTCGCGTCTACTACCGCGGCGCTGGACATGATGCAACGTCTGAACAAAATGTTCGACGGCGACTGGTTACTGACCGTCGCAGCCTATAACAGCGGCGAAGGCCGGGTGATGAAGGCCGTGAAGGCGAACCGTTCGCGTGGTAAACCCACCGATTTCTGGTCGCTCTCGCTGCCGCATGAAACCAAGGTCTACGTACCAAAAATGCTGGCTTTGAGCGATATTCTCAAAAACAGCAAGCGTTACGGCGTGAAGCTGCCAACGGCTGATGAAAGCCGGGCGCTGGCGCGCGTTCGCCTCGATAGTCCGGTTGATATTTCTCAACTCGCGGACATGGCAGGAATGCCGGTTAGCAAGCTGAAAACCTTCAACGCTGGGGTAAAGGGGTCAACGCTTGGCGCTAGCGGGCCAAAGTACGTCATGGTGCCTCAGAAGCACGCAGCTCAACTGCGTGAATCTCTGGCCTCTGGCGACATTGCCGCCGTACAGCCGACGCTGCTTGCTGACAATACGCCGCTGACCAGCCGTAGTTATAAGGTACGTTCTGGCGATACGATTTCCGGGATTGCTTCGCGTCTCGGCGTCACCACCAGGGATCTACAGCAGTGGAACAACCTGCGCGGTTCTGGGCTTAAAGTCGGGCAAAATCTGGTTGTCGGCGCAGGCAGCAGCGCGCAACGTCTGGCGAACAACAGCGATAGCATCACCTATCGTGTTCGTAAGGGCGACTCGCTGTCGAGCATTGCAAAACGCCACGGCGTCAATATCCGCGACGTTATGCGCTGGAACAGCGATACCGATAACCTGAAGCCAGGGGATCAGCTGACGTTGTTTGTGAAGAACAACGACAGACCTGAATCCTGATTTCAGGATAATGAGAAAGGCACCGATTCCCCGGTGCCTTTTTTATTGCCAGCGTTACACTGCTTTATGCGCTTCAAACATGATGGTATCGCTGGTAAACGATCCGTCCTGCTGTAATTCGAAGTAGGCTTTAACCTCCGCCGATGCGCTCTGCTGATATAAGCGAATCGCCTCCGCCAGCGCCTCGGGCGTGCGCATCCGCGCGACCCAGGAGCTAAACTCCAGCGGCAGACGGTCGGTCAATAAATGATTAATCGCCAGACCTGCGTCGTTGGCCAGCGCCAGCCACTCGCCGCTGGAGTAATTACGCACGTGCGAAGTGTCGCGCAGGGCTTCTACGGTTTGCAGCCAGACATCACGTACCGGATGCCCCGGAGACATCACGTCCATGATGATCATCACCCCGCCCGGCTTCAGCACGCGTCTCACCTCGCGCAGCGCCTGGCCGACATCATGCCAATGGTGAGCGGAGTAGCGGCTAATCACCACATCAAAACTGGCGTCGGCAAACGGCAGCTTTTCAGCATACCCCTGCTGAGTCACAATGTTGGTAAAGCCTTTGTCTTTTGCCGCCTGAGCGACAACCTCCAGCATCTGGCTCGATAAATCATACGCGGTAACTTGCGCTACCTGGCCGGCAGCGGTAAAGCTGGCGTGCCCTGCCCCGCATCCCATATCCAGCAACGTTGCCTGCGGGAAATCCGCCAGCCGTTCCGCCAGACGCTGCAGATCGCGCCCGGAGGCGTGCACAGCGCTGGTCAGATAGGCGCTTGCCTGTGAGCCAAACTGCTTTTCGACGTTGTCATGATGAGAGCGTGTTGTCATTGTGTTGTCCTTCGGTGGTTTGAGTAATAAAGGGCAGCATCGTGCTGAACGCAGACCTGCCCGATGGCAGGCCTGACATACCTTAATTAATCAGGCTTGCCGGGACTGAATTCGACTAGTAGCGGGTTGTGATCGGAGGCGCGGGTCACCAGCACGGAAGCATCGTGCACGCTTAATCCACGGTAGAACACAAAATCGAGCGGGCGACCAAACGCGCGGCGGCGCTGATCGTCAGAGAAACGAACTTCGCGTAACGACATCTCACGCGCAAAGCGGTACAGCGCGTTCATCCGCGGGCGGCTCCAGGCGTTGAAATCACCAGCCATGATTACCGGCCCGCTGTGATGGGCAATCTGATCGCCAATTGGCAGCAGCTGTTTACTGTAAACATCGACGCCGAGACTAAAATTAACCGCGTGAATATTCACCACCATCAACAGCCGCGCATCGGGCAGCGGATAAACGGTCACTAACGCCGATTTAGGCAAACGTAAAATAGGTTCGCGCTCGCGCAACGGACAGCAATAGATGGGGTGAGCGGAGGCCAGCGTCATCACGCCGGAAGGATGCTGCGGCAATACCAGGGCCGGCACCTGATCGGCGGCCAGATAGTTTGAAGTCGCGAACCTGACCAGTTCCGGGGTAGTTTGCGCCTCTTGCAACAGGACCAGATGCGCGTCTTTGCCGAAATTTTTGAGTACCGACTGCCATTCAGCACGCTGCTGCTTAAAAATATTCCACACCAGCACGCGAATTTTCTCATCGCTGCTTAACGGCGCGCCGGCGGGATAAACCGGACTGACGCCCGCAAACGCCCCCGGAGGCAAGATTCTCTCCGCAGGTTGTCCGGCGACATAGCGCATGGCATAGGTATTCTTTCGCAATTTGGGCATTGAACCTCGATAACAGGAAACCAGCCCGACTGCGGCTGGTTCTTCTGTTATAGGGATTTTCCCATACACTTTCAATGCAATTTGCGAGAAAGCCTTATCCTTCGAGAGAAACGGCTGCCGAACGGCGTGGAGATTTATCTAAACGACCGCTCAGTACGACCAGCAGCAATGCGACCAACACAATTACCGCGCCGATCCACGGCGTCTGGGCCAGACCATACCATTCAACCGCCTGTCCACCAATGACCGACCCAAGGGCAATACCGATATTGAAGGCGGCGATATTCAACCCAGAGGCGACATCAACGGCGCCCGGCGTGTACTGTTCTGCCTTTTGCACCACATAGACCTGCAGACCCGGAACGTTGCCGAAGGCGAAAATCCCCATCACCAGCACCGTTGCCAAAGCAGCGTAGTGCAGGCTGGCGGTGAGCTGGAAGATCAGCAGCAGCACGACTAATGCGGCAAAGATGAATTTCAACGCGGCGACAGCGCCATGTTTATCAGCCAGTTTACCGCCCCATACGTTACCGATAGCGACGGAGATACCGTAACCCAGCAGGATCCAACTGACCGCCGACGGGCTAAAACCAGCCAACTCCTGCATCATCGGCGCAAGGAAAGTAAATGCGGTAAACACGCCGCCATAGCCCAGCGCGGTAATCGCGTAGATCATCAACAGGCGTGGATGGGTCAAGACTTTCAGCTGATCGCGAAGGCTGGCGCCGGCGCGGCCCGGAATATTATTTGGCACCAGAATCAAGCTGCTGATAAGCGCAATGACGCCAAGAATCGATACCGCGAGGAACGTTTCCCGCCAGCCAAAATGCTGACCGATGAAAGTCCCGAAAGGCACCCCGGTTACCAGCGCGACCGTCAGGCCGCCGAACATGATAGCAATGGCCGAGGCGGCTTTCTCTTTTGGCACCAGGCTAGTGGCGATCGTCGAGCCGATTGAGAAAAACACGCCGTGCGCCAGGCCGGTCAGCAGGCGGGCCACAATTAAAGTGCCATAACCCGGTGCCTGCCACGCCAACAGGTTGCCGGCGGTAAACAACACCATTAGCGCCAGCAGGAGTTGCTTACGCGGCATACGGCCGGTCAGCGCGGTCAGTACCGGCGCGCCAACGGCCACACCCAGTGCATAGATGGAAACCAGCAGGCCCGCAGACGGCAGCGAGATAGCCAGTTGTTCGGCAATGGTCGGTACCAGACCGACGATCACAAATTCGGTAGTGCCAATAGCAAAGGCACCGATGGTTAATGCAAGTAGCGCCAGTGGCATAATTTACTCCGTAGCATCAGGATTAAGATGACACGTAGTATGCAGGGATGTTTAAATAACAAAAACCATCAAAATCTCAATAGAATTTTGCTATAGGTGCAACAATGAGAGCCACGTCAGAAGAGATCGCTATCTTCGTCGCCGTAGTGGAAAGCGGCAGTTTTAGCCGGGCGGCCGAGCAGCTCGGGCAGGCAAACTCTGCCGTCAGCCGGGCAGTCAAAAAACTAGAATCAAAGCTAGGCGTTAGTTTATTAAACCGGACCACGCGCCAGCTGAGCCTGACAGAAGAAGGCGAGCGTTATTTCCGCCGCATGCAGGTGGTGTTGCAGGAGATGGCGGCTGCTGAAAATGAGCTTTTAGAGACCCGTACCACCCCTCGCGGCTTGCTCCGCGTGGATGCCGCTACGCCGGTGATGCTGCATTTTTTAATGCCGCTGGTAAAACCGTTTCGTGAACGTTATCCGGAAATGACGCTCTCGCTGGTTTCCTCGGAAACCTTCATTAATCTTATAGAGCGTAAAGTCGACGTCGCGATCCGCGCAGGTACCCTAACCGATTCCAGCCTGCGCGCCCGCCCGCTATTCAATAGTTATCGCAAGATCATCGCCTCACCTGATTATATCGCCCGCTACGGCACGCCGGTGAATGTGGAAGATCTTGCGGATCACCTCTGTCTGGGGTTCACCGAACCCGTCTCGTTAAATACCTGGCCTATCGCCGCCAGCGATGGCCAATTACTGGAAGTCGGTTGTGAACTTACCTCTAACAGTGGCGAAACGCTAAAACAGCTCTGTCTTAGCGGCAATGGTATTGCCTGCCTATCGGATTATATGGTGGATAAAGAGATTGCCAGCGGGGAGTTTGTGGAGCTACTTGCCGACAAGCGCTTGCCGGTGGAGATGCCTTTCAGTGCGGTGTATTACAGCGACAGAGCCGTCAGCACGCGCATTCGGGCATTTATTGACTTTCTTAGTGAGCACGTCAAACAGCTCCCGAAGGAGCTGTAAAATAACTATCGTCCGGCAGCGGCATCAACCGCCTGCCGGAATCGGTGGATTAATCCCACTTCGGCGCCAGACCTTCCGGACTTACCAGACGGTCATTGCAATCCAGTGCGGCAATCGCTTTACGATCTTCATCATCCAGCTTCAGATCCAGCGCTTTCAGGTTGCTCGCCAGATTTTCACGCTTGGTGGAAGATGGAATAACCGCATAACCTTCGCCCATCGCCCACGCCAGGATAACCTGTGCCGGGGTCGCATTATGTTTCGCCGCGATACGGGCAATCACTTCATCTTTCAGCGCCTTACCGTAGGCCAGCGTCATATAAGAGGTGATGTGGATACCGTGTTCACGCGCCCAATCTACCACTTTACGGTTCTGCAGGTACGGAGACAGTTCAACCTGATTAGTCGCGATATTTTCAGCGCCAACGGCGGCGATCGCACGCTCCATCAGCGGAATGGTGAAGTTAGAGATACCGATCTGACGGGTCAGACCCAGTTTCTTCGCTTCCATCAGCGCAGCCATAAACTCTTCGACAGCAACCGCATCGTTCGGCGACGGCCAGTGAATCAGCGTCAGATCAACATAATCGGTGCGCAGCTTCTGCAGACTTTCTTTAAGGCTGGCGATCAGCTTGTCTTTGCTCAGGTTTTCGATCCAGATTTTGGTGGTGATGAACAGTTCATCACGCGGCACGCCGCTTTCCGCGATAGCCTGACCAACAGCGGCTTCGTTTTCATAGATCTGTGCGGTATCGATAGTACGATAGCCCAGCTCCAGCGCCATTTTTACAGAGTTGATGACTACGTCGTCTTGCAGACGGAAAGTGCCAAGACCAAATGCAGGGATTGCCATGATAGATGTTCCTCGTTAATTATTCGTTTCGCTTAACTGAGGCCATTATGGTTGAAGGTTGGGTTGGGAAAAAGATCGATAAATGCAGAGGATTTTTGCTGATTTAGCAATAATTGGAGATGAAGAAACAAAAAAGCCCTGAGCAAATGCTCAGGGCTTTTAATAAGTGGCGGAACGGACGGGACTCGAACCCGCGACCCCCTGCGTGACAGGCAGGTATTCTAACCGACTGAACTACCGCTCCACCGAATTTTTTCTACATCTACCGGTTTAATGCCCCGGTTTTACTGCAAATTTGATGCCTGGCAGTTCCCTACTCTCACATGGGGAGACCCCACACTACCATCGGCGCTACGGCGTTTCACTTCTGAGTTCGGCATGGGGTCAGGTGGGACCACCGCGCTAGTGCCGCCAGGCAAATTCTTTGTGCTCGTCCTGTGTCTTTTACGCTCATACTGCGTTGGCTGCTCTCGCGAATGTCAGTCACATACTTCAGTATGCTCCTTCCATCGCTTCGCTTGCCGCCTTGTCTCAGCGTAAAATCCTTCGGACTCTGAATCAGAGCTGAAAATCATCTCAAATCGCCAAAACACCTTCGGCGTTGTAAGGTTAAGCCTCACGGTTCATTAGTATCGGTTAGCTCAACGTATCGCTACGCTTACACACCCGACCTATCAACGTCATCGTCTTTAACGTTCCTTCA